>NZ_JBIUTB010000015.1:0-2584 GCF_044741685.1 Amycolatopsis sp. NPDC088138 | reverse complement strand
AGTTCGGCGGTGTCCTACTCTCCCACAACCCTTCGGTTGCAGTACCATCGGCGCTGTCAAGCTTAGCTTCCGGGTTCGGAATGGGACCGGGCGTTTCCCTGACGCTAAAACCACCGAAACACTATCAAACAACCACACCCCCAACAATCGAGGGTCGTGTGGTGTTTCAGAACCGTAGAGTGGATGCGTAACATCTTTGTGGACAAGTCCTCGGCCTATTAGTACCAGTCAACTCGACAACACATTACTGTGCTTCCATATCTGGCCTATCAACCCAATGGTCTCTTGGGGGCCTTAACCCACAAAGGGTGGGATACCTCATCTTGGAACAGGCTTCCCGCTTAGATGCCTTCAGCGGTTATCCCTTCCGAACGTGGCCAACCAGCCATGCCCTTGGCAGAACAACTGGCACACCAGAGGTTCGTCCGTCCCGGTCCTCTCGTACTAGGGACAGCCTTCCTCAAGTATCCTACGCGCGCGGCGGATAGGGACCGAACTGTCTCACGACGTTCTAAACCCAGCTCGCGTGCCGCTTTAATGGGCGAACAGCCCAACCCTTGGGACCTACTCCGGCCCCAGGATGCGACGAGCCGACATCGAGGTGCCAAACCATGCCGTCGATATGGACTCTTGGGCAAGATCAGCCTGTTATCCCCGGGGTACCTTTTATCCGTTGAGCGACACCCCTTCCACCAGGTGGTGCCGGATCACTAGTCCCGACTTTCGTCCCTGCTCGACATGTCTGTCTCACAGTCAAGCTCCCTTGTGCACTTGCACTCAACACCTGATTGCCAACCAGGCTGAGGGAACCTTTGGGCGCCTCCGTTACTCTTTAGGAGGCAACCGCCCCAGTTAAACTACCCATCAGGCACTGTCCCTGAACCAGATCATGGTCCGAGGTTCAGATTCCCAATTCGACCAGAGTGGTATTTCAACAACGACTCCACAGTAACTAGCGTCACCGCTTCACAGTCTCCCACCTATCCTACACAAGCCGAACCGAAAACCAATACCAAACTATAGTAAAGGTCCCGGGGTCTTTCCGTCCTGCCGCGCGTAACGAGCATCTTTACTCGTAGTGCAATTTCGCCGGGCCTGTGGTTGAGACAGCCGGAAAGTCGTTACGCCATTCGTGCAGGTCGGAACTTACCCGACAAGGAATTTCGCTACCTTAGGATGGTTATAGTTACCACCGCCGTTTACTGGCGCTTAAATTCTCAGCTTCACCCCCGAAGGGATTAACCGGTCCTCTTAACGTTCCAGCACCGGGCAGGCGTCAGTCCATATACATCGTCTTGCGACTTCGCATGGACCTGTGTTTTTAGTAAACAGTCGCTTTCCGCTGGTCTCTGCGGCCACCCACCCCTAGCCTGTAAAAAGCTTCAGGATGTTTGGCCCCCCTTCTCCCGAAGTTACGGGGGCATTTTGCCGAGTTCCTTAACCACAGTTCACCCGATCGCCTTGGTATTCTCTACCTGACCACCTGTGTTGGTTTGGGGTACGGGCCGTGCATGCACTCACTAGAGGCTTTTCTCGGCAGCATAGGATCACTCTACTTCGCCTCAAACGGCTACGCATCACGTCTCAGAGTATATAAAGCACGGATTTGCCTATGCTTTCTCCTACACGCTTACACCAGGACAACCATCGCCTGGCGGAGCTACCTTCCTGCGTCACCCCATCGCTTGACTACTACGAAATCAGGTCCCACGCTCCACAATGCCAACTAGGCCCGAAGGCTTCGCCGGCACGCTTTGGGTGGTTAGTATCAAACGCCTCGTCATGGGCGCACATGCTCGGGTACGGGAATATCAACCCGTTGTCCATCGACTACGCCTGTCGGCCTCGCCTTAGGTCCCGACTTACCCTGGGCGGATTAGCCTGGCCCAGGAACCCTTGGTCATCCGGCGGCAGAGTTTCTCACTCTGCATTCGCTACTCATGCCTGCATTCTCACTCCCACACCCTCCACCGCTAGCTTCCGCCACGGCTTCCCTGGATGCAGGACGCTCCCCTACCCATCAACACGACTACACAAGGACTTCAAGAGCCCAAGTGGATCTATTGTGTCAATGACACAGCTTCGGCGGTGTGCTTAAGCCCCGCTACATTGTCGGCGCAGGACCACTTGACCAGTGAGCTATTACGCACTCTTTCAAGGGTGGCTGCTTCTAAGCCAACCTCCTGGTTGTCTGGGCAATCCCACATCCTTTCCCACTGAGCACACACTTAGGGGCCTTAGCTGGTGTTCTGGGCTGTTTCCCTCTCGACGACGAAGCTTATCCCCCGCCGTCTCACTGCCGCACTCTCACACCACGGTATTCGGAGTTTGGTTGATTTCGGTAACCCGGTAAGGCCCCTAGACCATCCAGTAGCTCTACCCCCGTGGTGAAACATACGACGCTGCACCTAAATGCATTTCGGGGAGAACCAGCTATCACGGAGTTTGATTGGCCTTTCACCCCTACCCACAGCTCATCCCCTCAGTTTTCAACCTAAGTGGGTTCGGGCCTCCACGACGTCTTACCGTCGCTTCACCCTGGCCATGGGTAGATCACTCCGCTTCGGGTCTAGACCACGCGACT
>NZ_JBIUTB010000014.1:0-69001 GCF_044741685.1 Amycolatopsis sp. NPDC088138 | reverse complement strand
CCTCCCCTTCGAGCTGCGCGAAGGGAGGGCGCGTTCATGATCAGCGTAGCCGAGAGGTACTGAGACTGAACGCGAGAAAGACCCGCCGTGGCGGGCCAGTTACTCTGCGGTTTGGGAGATCTCCCACGTATTTGTGTCCGAGGGGGGACTTGAACCCCCACGCCCGTTAAGGGCACTAGCACCTCAAGCTAGCGCGTCTGCCATTCCGCCACTCGGACCTGCTGAAGAAAGAGTATACGGCCGCCCTGCGGGGGTCGTCAGGGGGGTCTGGATCGGGAGGCTTGGGGTGGCTGGGATGATCATGCGTTTTGGCGCTCTGCTGTATCGATCCAGTTCTTCTGGCCTGGTCGGCTTCGGGCGAATGCTTGCAGGGGCTCCTGGTAGCTGTAGGTGTCCGGGCCTGCCGGTTCCAGTAGGTGGGCGTCTACCAGGGACTCCAGTAGGGCCGCGGTGTCCGGTAGCGGGAGGTTCAACGCCGCTGCGGCTTGGGAGAGTTGGATGGTCGGTGTGTTCAGGTGGGAGAGGGCGCTGAACGCGTGGGACTGGGCCGGGGACAGCTGGGCCAGCGCCGACTCGTACGGCTTCTCTATTGCCCAGCACTCCGGGGGCGTGATCGGCGAGCCTGGGGCTGGGCGGCCCAGCCGCTGCAGGGCCTGCGTCATCGTCCAGTCGGGGCGGGAGGCCACTCGGGCTCCCACTGCCTGCAGGACCTGGGGTAAGCCTGCTGTGCGGCGGATCAGTTCTTGGGTTGCCGACAGATCCAGAGCGGTTCGGGGGCCGATCAGGCGTTCCAGCAACGTCAGGGACTCTGGAGGGGTTAGGCCGACCAGCTTCTGCCAGTGGGCGTACGGGAGGCCGTACAGGCGCTGGCGGGCCGTGATCACCACTGCCGATCCTCCGGCTCCGGGGAGCAGGGGGCGGATCTGGTCGGCGTCTTGGGCATCGTCCAGGACCAGTAGTAGGCGGCGGCCTGTGGTGCGGGTTCGCCATAGGGCTGCGCGCTCGCTTGGGGACGGCGGTGGGTCTGTGACGCCGATTCCTCGCAGCAGCTCGGCCAGGGGGTCCGGTGAAGTGGCCAGGTCGGTGAACAGCTGGCCGTCCGGGAATGACCGGGCGATTTGGTGGCCCAGCTGGATCGCGAGGGTCGTCTTGCCGATTCCTGCCAGGCCTTCCAAGGCGATCACCGGGACGCCTGGGCGGGTCAGGGCGTCGGACAGGTCGGCCAGTTCTTCGGAACGGCCGGCGAACTCCGGGAGTTCTGGGGGAAGCTGCGTGGGGCGGGTGATCGTCGCGGCCAAGGTCGGGTCCGAGGACAGGATGCGGCGTTGCATTTCGCGTAGCTCGGGGCCTGGGTATAGGCCCAGTTCGTCCTCCAGGAGGCGCTGGATGTGTGTGAAGACGTCCAGGGCTTCGGCTTGCCGGCCGGAGCGGTACAGCGCCAGCATCTGCAGCTCGCGCGGGCGTTCGCGCAGGGGCTGCTCGGCGATCAGGTCGGACAGCGCGGCTGTGGCTTCGACGTGCCTGCCTGCTTCGATGTCGGCCGCGGCGAGGTCTTCGATCGCTTTCAGGCGCAGTTGCTCCAGGCGGACGCGCTCGGCTTCGAAGCCGTTGACGCCCGACAACGGGGTGCCGTGCCATAGGGCTAGGGCGGCACGCAACGACCGAGCGTCGCCGGCGGCCAGCAGGTGCTGGAACTCCGTCAGGTCCAGGGCCGGCGTGACCATGGCGTAGCCGCCGCTGATGGACTTGATCGGGGTGTCCGGCTCCAGGGCGTGGCGCAGGCGGGAGATGTACGAGCGGACCATGCCCGTCGCCGCCCTCGGTTCTGCGCCGGCCCAGAGGGCTTCGACCAGTTGGGCCGGCGAGAGCGACGTGCCGCCCTGCAGCAGCAGGACCGCCAGCGCCGCGCGCTGCTGGGGCGGGCCCAGCTCGAGCTCGACGTCGCCACGCCACGCCCTTACCGGGCCCAGCACCTCGAACCGCACCGATTCGGTCACGCTCAGCGCAACCGCGGGCGGCGGGTGACTATTCCGCCGCGGTGAGCGACCGGTGCGTCGGCGCGTCCGGGACGTGCGCGGGGCGGCCGCGTGCGAACTCCTTGCGCAGCACCGGGACGACGTCGGCGCCGAGCAGGTCGATCTGCTCCAGCGCCGTCTCGTGCGGCAGGCCCATGCCGTCGACGTTGAACAGCTGGCGCTGGTAGTCGCCGAAGTCCTCGCGGAAGCGCATCGTCCGGTCGATCACCTGCTCCGGGCTGCCCACGGCCAGTGGCGTCTGGTCCATCGTCTCCTCCAGCGACGGGCCGCCGCCGTAGATCGGCGAGTGGTCGAAGTACGGGCGGAACTCGGCGATCGCGTCCTGGGAGCGGCGCCGCAGGAACGTCTGGCCGCCGAGGCCGACGATCGCCGTGTCGGCCGGGCCGTGGCCGTGGTGCTCGAAGCGCTCGCGGTAGAGCCCGATCATCCGCCGGGTGTGCTCGACCGGCCAGAAGATGTTGTTGTGGAAGAACCCGTCGCCGTAGAAGGCCGCCTGCTCGGCGATCTGCGGGCTGCGGATCGACCCGTGCCAGACGAACGGCGGCACGCCGTCCAGCGGACGTGGGGTCGAGGTGAAGCCCTGCAGCGGAGACCGGAACTTGCCCGACCAATCCACGACGTCTTCGCGCCACAACCGCCGCAGCAACGCGTAGTTCTCGACGGCCAGCGCGATGCCGTCGCGGATGTCCTTGCCGAACCACGGGTACACCGGGCCGGTGTTGCCGCGCCCGAGCATGAGGTCGAGCCGGCCGTCCGCGAGGTGCTGCAGCATCGCGTAGTCCTCGGCGATCTTCACCGGGTCGTTCGTGGTGATCAGCGTCGTGGACGTCGAGAGCACGATCCGGCTGGTGCGCGCCGCGACGAACCCCAGCAGCGTGGTCGGCGAGGACGGCACGAACGGCGGGTTGTGGTGCTCCCCCGTCGCGTAGACGTCGAGGCCGGCTTCTTCGGCCCGGACGGCCGTCTCGACCATCCGCTTGATCCGCTCGTGCTCGGTCGGCGCGCGGCCGGTGGCGGGGTCGGCGGCGATGTCGCCGACCCCGAAGATCCCGAACTGCATCCCGGCACTCATCACAGGCCCTTGAAAGCGTCGTGGTGCGCGGCCAGCCAGGTGCCGAAGTCCTGCAGCCGCGGGTTCAGCTCGCGCACGGCTTCCGGGTCGCGCGCGCCGGCGAAGACGGACTCGTACTCGGCGTAGTAGAAGAACATGTTGGCCAGGTCGTCGGCGCCCGGGAACCCCTGCGCGCGCACGGCTTCGACGGTGACCGGCCGGTAGGCGACGTCCTGGCCGAGCTCCTTGGCGAACGCCGCCGCGTACTCCTGCCCGGACAGGTTCTCGCCGGAGATGCTGATCGTCCGGCCGACGAGCTCGGGGCCGCGCTCGAAGACGCCGAACGCGGTGCGGCCGATGTCCTCGGCCGCGATCGCGGGCAGCTTGCGGTCGCCCATCGGCAGGTGCAGCGCGAGGACGCCGTCGTCGTCGCGGACCGGGCGGAAGAAGTCGAGGAAGGACTCGAAGTAGAACGTCGTGGACAGGAACGTGGTCGGCACGCCCGCGTCGACGAAGAACGCGTCGGCCTCGGCCTTGCCGTCGAAGTGCGGGACCTTGTAGCGCCCGTTCAGGGTCGGCACGCGGTCGTCGTCGAGCCGCAGGTGCAGGCGGGTGTCGGGCAGCGTCGACCAGATGACGTGCTGCAGGCCCGCGGACTTGGCAGCCGCGGCCATCGCCCGCGCCTGCTTCTGCTCGCGCTCGACGTCGTTGTACTCCCAGAACGCGCTGACGAAGTAGGCGCCGTACGCGCCCTGCAGCGCCTTCACCAGGCTTTCTTCGTCGTCGAGGTCCGCGGTCACGACCTCGGCGCCGCGGGCGGCGAGGGCCCGCGCGGCTTCGGAGTCGGCACGGCGGGTGATGGCCCGCAGCGCGAAACGGCCGGCGGGGTCGTCGAGGATGGCGCGGGCGAGGCCGCCGCCCTGCTGGCCGGTGGCGCCGACGACGGCGATGATCTTCTGCTCGGACATGGGTTCTCCCCTGGTTCGGTGACCGGGACATCCGGTCAGGACCCAGGTAACCGCCGCGGTGTTGGCGACTTGTGCACGCCGCGTGCACGCGGTTTACAAGACCCACTCCGATTCCTAGGATTCGCCGGGCACGAACGGGAGGTTCTGGATGGCGCGCCGCGCCCGGCGAGACGACGACGAGATCACCGTCGACGAGCTGTTGAGAGAGACCGGCGCCACCGCACGGCCGCTCACCGGCGGTTCCCTGCCACCGCGGCCGCCGGTTCCCGAGGCGATGTCGCCCGAAGAGCGCATCGAGCAACGGGCCCGGGAAGCCGCCGCCGCGCAGCAGCGGGCCGGGACGCGGATCCGGTGGGCCAGCGCGATCTGCGGGGCCGTGGTCGTGCTCGGCAGCGTCGTCGTCATCCTCGTGACCACCACCGGCTCACCCGGGCGGGAGGCGTCACCCGCGCTGATGCCGCTGCTGCCCGCGACCACGCCGAGCCCGTCCGTCAGCGCGAAAGCCCCGCCGAGCCCGACGCCGATCCCGACCGTCATGGCCGGCAGGCAGACCAGCACCCCGGCGAAGACCACGACGCCGACGCCGTCCAGTGCGGCCGCTCCCCCGGCGCCCTGTTCGGTGCGGTTCACCGTGCAGGACCAGTGGGACGACGGCTTCACCGCGGCCGTCACCGTCACCAACAAGGGCGGCAAGGCCTTCTCGCCGTGGACGCTGAGCTGGACGTTCGCGGCCGGGCAGCGGGTCACCCACGGCTGGGACGGCGACTACGACCAGAGCGGCGGCCGCGTCACGGTGACGGCCGCGGAGTGGAACACGACCCTCGCGCCCGGCGCGACCGTCACCACCGGGTTCAACGGCTCGATCCGCGGCGGCAACCCCGCGCCCGGCGCGTTCACGCTCAACGGCGCCGCCTGCGACGCCGGCTGACTCCTCAGGTCGTCTCTTCGGGACGGCGCCGCATCGCCGGTTCCGGGTCTTCGGACCGGCGGTCGGAGTCGCGCAGGACCTCGCGGGCCTGGGCTTCGGGGTCGTCGCTCTCGACGGCCTGTTCCTCGGGCAGCAGCTCGGCCCGGCCGGCTGTGCGCTCGTCGTCGTCCTGTTCACGTGCCATGAGGGCGAGGTACCCACGGGGAACGGCCTGTAACGCTTCCGTGCACCCGGACGACCTGCCTGCACGAGGATCACCCGAAGGAGGCCCGATGCCGGACGCCAGCCCTTGGCCGGAGATCCACCGGGAACGCGCCGCGCTCGCCGACGACCTCGCGGGCGTGCCCGAGGCCGCGTGGTCGACGCCGTCGCTGTGTCGCGGGTGGACGGTCCACGAGGTACTCGGCCACGTCGTCGCGACGGCGAAGCTGACACCGGTCACGTTCTTCGGGCGGCTGGCCGGGTCCGGGTTCCGGTTCGGGGCGATGGCCGCGAAGAACGTCGCGCGCGAAACCGCGGACGGCCCGGAGGCCACGCTCGCGCAGCTGCGAGCGCACGCGAGCGCCACCACCGGGCCGCCGGGCCCGGCGGACTCGTGGCTCGGCGAGATCGTCGTGCACGGCACCGACATCCGCCGCCCGCTCGGGCTGGAGCGCGCGTTCCCGACCGCGACGCTGGTCGAGGTCGCCGAGTTCTACCGCCGGTCCAACCTGCTGATCGGCGCGAAGAAGCGGATCGCCGGCCTGACGCTGCGGGCGAGCGACACGGACTGGTCGACCGGCAGCGGGCCCGAGGTGCGCGGCCCGCTGCTCGCGCTGGTGCTGGCGATGACCGGCCGGGGCGCGGTGCTCGAGGAGCTGGCCGGGCCCGGCGTGGACCAGCTTTCGGCTCGCTGCGGCGTTCACGCCTGACCCGAGGTCAGGCCGGTTCGATGCGGAAGATCGCGATGCGGCCGGCCGCGTCGGCTACCGCGTCCGGGGTCGGCGCTTCCGCCAGACCTGTTGTCACGTAGCGGTTTCCGACGCTCGCGGGGCTCGTCGCCACCAGTTTGCGCAGGATCGGGCCGCGTTCCGGTACCGGGACCTCGACCAGCCGGGCGGTCGCCGCACGGCGGCCTCGGGTGAGGGTGACCGTGTCCGCCGCCCGCACGTTCGCCACCCAGGCCGCCTTCGGGTAGGCCTGGATGATGTAGCGCTCGCCGTCCTGCGGGATGACGGCGATGGGAAAGGTGCGCGGGACGCCCGTGCGGCGCCCCGCGACCGTGAGCAGCTGCATCGGGCCGAAGGCGAGGCCGAGCAGCTGGAGCCCGACCACCAGTTTGTTCCCGGCGTTGACCATCCGCCGGTAGTTCTGCGCTGTCGTCATGCCTTCGACGATACACCAACTCGTACGAAACTCATATCATCGGAAACTCGTACGTCAGGTCGGGTCGGGACCCGGCGCGGATTCCGGCGGGATGGGATCCGGTACGGGCACCCCGCTGGGCTCGGGTACCGGCCGGTCCGGACCCGGGCCCGGAGGTACGGGATCCGGGCCGGGCGGCGCCGGGTCCGGGTCCGGCCCGACCGGGTCCGCCGGGATCGGCTCGGGTGGGGCCGGGGGTGCGGTCATGCGGTCCGCTGCGATCGGCATCGATCTCCCTCCGCCGTCCGTGGCTCGGGCGGCTGTCACTCTTGGTTACCCAATACGCCCGTCCGGGAAAACCCCGCTTGACCCTGACACCGTGTCAGGCCGTACCCCTGGGGCATGACCTTCCGGACCGCCACCGAGGTGGCCACCGAGATCCGCCGTGGCGCGCTTTCGGCCCGTGACCTGACCGAAGAGCTCCTGGACCGCATCGACCAGTCCACGCTAAACGCCGTTGTCGAGACCCGCCGTGAAGTCGCGCTCCGGGCCGCCGAAGACGCCGATCGGGCGGTCGCGCGCGGCGACGCCGTCGGCCCGCTGCACGGCGTGCCGATGACGATCAAGGACGCCTTCGCCGTCGAAGGCATGCGCACGACCTGGGGTGAACCGGCGTTCGCGAAGTGCGTCGCGGACCGGGACGCCGCCGTCGTCGCACGGCTGCGGGCCGCCGGCGCGATCGTCGTCGGCAAGTCGAATGTGCACCACATGCTCGCCGACTTCGGGCAGACGGCGAACCCGGTGTACGGCCGCACGCTCAACCCGCGGGACCCGGCGCGCACGTCGGGCGGCTCGTCCGGGGGCGCCGCGGCGGCGGTCGCCGCGGGCCTGAGCTACCTGGAGTACGGCTCGGACCTGGCCGGTTCGATCCGGATCCCGGCCGCCTACTGCGGGGTCTACGGCCTCAAGCCGACCGCGGGAACCGTTCCCCTGCGCGGGTTCCAGCCGCCCGGGCCGCTCGCGGACCCCGGGCGGGACTTCCCGTCGGCGGCCGGGCCGCTCGCCCGCTCGGCGGCCGACCTGCGGCTCGCCCTCGGTGTCACCGGCGGGCCGGACGGCGCCGAGGCGCACGCGTACTCGTGGCGGCTCGCGCCTCCGCGGCACACCAGCCTGGACGGGTTCCGCGTCGGCGCCGTGCTCGACGACCCGCGCTGCCCGGTGATCAGCGAGGTGGGTGACGCGCTGTCGGACGCCGTCGACGCCCTCGCTCGCGCCGGGGTCGAGGTCACCGAGGGCTGGCCGGACGGCGTCGATCCGGCGGCCCAGGCCGAGTCGTTCGGATTCCAGGTGCAGCTGTTCTTCGCGATGCACGAAGGCGATCTCGACGGCGTCGTCGAGCAGGAGCGGCGGCGGCTGGCTTCGGCGGCGGCGTGGGGCCGGTACTTCCGGGACACCGACGTCTTCCTCTCCCCCACGGTGTTCACCATGGCGTTCCCGTGCGACAGCGAGCAGAGCCGCTACGACGACCAGGTGTTCTGGATCGCGCAGGCGTCACTGCCCGGCCTGCCCGCGGTGACGGCGCCGGTCGGCGGCCCGCTGCCCACGGGCCTCCAGGTGGTCGGCCCGGCGCACGAGGACGACACGGCGATCACGTTCGCCGGGCTCGCCGCGGACGTCACGGGCGGGTTCGTCCCGCCTGGGGAATGATCGGCGGATGTTCTCGATCGGGGACTTCGCCCGCCACGGCCGGGTGTCGGTCCGGATGCTGCGCCACTACGACGCGCTCGGGCTGCTGCGCCCGGCCCGGGTCGACCCCGCGACCGGCTACCGCAGCTACACCGCGGGACAGCTGGCCCGGCTCAACCGGATCGTCGCGCTCAAGGACCTCGGGTTCACCCTCGAGCAGGTGGCGACGCTGCTGGCCGAGGAGGTGCCGGTCGAGCGGGTGCGCGGGATGCTGGACCTGCGCCGCGCGGAGCTGGCGGCCGCGGTCGCGGAGACCGCGGCGAAGCTGGCGCAGGTCGAGGCCCGGCTGCGGACGATCGAGGACGAGGGCCGCGCGCCCGCGTACGACGTCGTGGTCAAGGAGCTGCCGGCCATGCGGGTGGTCGAGCTGACCGGCGTCGCGGCGGGGTTCGCGCCGGAGGCGATCGGCCCGGTCGTGCGCCCGCTGTGCGCGGAGCTGGGGCGGCGGCTGCCGGCCGCGGACGTGACGCCGGCCGGGCGGCTGACCTGCTACTACGAGCAGTGCGCGGAGGACGAGGTCGTGGTGCACGCGGCGATCCCGGCGTCGATCGGCCCGGGTGACCTGAACGGCCTGAGCGTCGCGGACCTCCCGGCGACCCGCGCGGCGACGCTGGTCCACCGCGGCGCGATCGACGGTGTGCTGCCGAGCTGGCAGGCGGTGGTCCGGTGGATCGAGGAGCACGGCCACCGCTCGGCGGGGGCGCAGCGGGAGCTGTACCTGGACTGCCCGGCGGATCCGGCGGGCTGGGTGACCGAACTGCAGGAACCGATCGGCTGAAAACGTTGCTATCGTTCCGCGGCGTGCACCACCTCGAAGAACTCACGGTCGTCTGGCGCTCGGCGATCCTCCCGCGGGAGTACCGGCCGCGCGGTCCGCTCGTCGAAGTCCACCTCGTTCCGGCCGCGCCGGCACGCTACGGAACGCCGGAACTCGAACGGGTCCGCGACAAACTCGCGGCGGAGTTCACCCGCGCCGGTTCCTCCGAGGGCGGCGCCTGGGCGTTTTCGAACGCCGAGGACCGCGGGCTCGCGGTGCTGAGCACCGGCCAGCGGACGTGCTGGTTCCCGTTCGAAGAGGCCGATCTCGCCAAGCGGGTCGCGGACCGGCTGCACGCGCTGCTGGACCTCGGGCTTCCGGTGCCGGACAGCCTCGCGCCGGCGATCGGGCTGGACCCGGTCGCCTCGACGATCAAGGTCGCCGCCCGCAGCGTGAGCAGTCCCGGGCGGATCCGGATCGGGACCGAAGACGCGTTCTCGCCGGACGAGCTGCGCCGGACGTCGCGGGAGATCGCCGAAGGACTCCTCGCCCGGCTCGCCGCGCCGCTGGGTTAGTCCGCGCGCGGGTGGTGCGGCTGGGTGTGCTCGCCCGGGGGCAGGTCGCGGTCCAGGTGGTCCGCGTGGTGCAACGCCTGGGCCAGCAGGCCGCGGACGTGGTTGTCGGCCGCCGAGTAGTAGACGAACGTGCCTTCGCGGCGGCCCTTCACCAGGCCCGCCAGCCGCAGTTTCGCCAGGTGCTGGCTGACCGCCGTCGGGGCCGCGCCGGCCAGGTCCGCCAGGCACGCCACCGAGGACTCGCCCTGGAGCAGGGCCCACAGGACCTTGATGCGGGTGGGGTCGGCCAGCAGGCGGAACGACTCCGCGGCCAGGTGGACCTGCTCGTCGGTGGGCATGTCGAACTCGGGCAGCTCCGCGTGCATGCGGCTACCCTACTACTTGCGTATATGCGTGCTTACGCAGGTATGGTGCCACCATGAGCAAGGGACACGGGCACCGCCACTCGCGGTGGCGGCCGCACAGCCACGACAGCGCCGACCGTGTCGACCACGCCCTCGAGACGAGCAGGCGCGGGATGCGGGCGCTCGTCCGGTCCTTCGCCGCACTGTTCGTCACGGCCGTCGCGCAGCTGGCGCTTGTGCTCGTCACGGGCTCGGTCGCGCTGCTGGGCGACACCATCCACAACTTCGCCGACGCGCTGACCGCCGTCCCGCTCGGCATCGCGTTCCTGCTGGGACGGCGGGCGGCGACGCGCCGCTACACCTACGGCCTCGGGCGCGCGGAAGACCTCGCCGGTGTGGTCGTGGTGCTCGTCGTCGCGGCGTCGGCCGTGGTCGTCGGGTACGAGTCCGTACTGCGGCTGCTCGATCCGCGGCCGGTCGGCCACCTCTGGGTCGTCGCGGCCGCCGGGGTGGTCGGGTTCATCGGGAACGAATTGGTGGCGCGCTACCGGATCACCGTCGGGCGCGAGATCGGCTCGGCCGCCCTGGTCGCCGACGGCCTGCACGCGCGCACCGACGGCTTCACGTCCCTGGCCGTCGTGCTCGGCGCGGCCGGCGTCGCGCTCGGCTTTCCCGCCGCGGACCCGATCGTCGGGCTCGGCATCACCGTCGCGATCCTGTTCGTCCTGCGCGACGCGGCGAAGGAGGTGTTCCGGCGGCTGCTGGACGCCGTCGACCCGGCGACGGTCGAGCTGGCCGAAGCCACCGCGCGGGACGTCCCGGGGGTGCTCGGCGCCGGGCCGCTGCGGATGCGCTGGATCGGGCACCACCTGCGCGCCGAACTCGCGGTCACGGTCGAAACGACGTTGACCGTCGAACAGGCCCACCGCATCGCCCACGACGTCGAGCACCGGCTGCTGCACGCGGTGCCGAGGCTGACGGCGGTCGCCGTCCACACCGAACCCGCGACCGGCGCCGAGGCGGCCCACGACGAGCTGGCCCACCACCACTAAGCGGTGCGGCGCAGGCCGAACGCCAGCTTGAGGACGACCAGCAGGACCGTGCCGATGATCAGCGGCTGGCCCAGGATCAGCTGGACCACCGCCGGCATCACCTTCAGGGTCGGCGCCGGGACGAACAGGCCGCCGATCGCGGTGATGAACGGGAAGCCGGCCAGCATCAGGTTGTCGCGGGACCAGTGCACCGGCGAGAGGACGTCGATGGCGCTGGCGAACAGGACACCGAACAGCACCGTGCCGGCCGCGGCCAGCACCGGGAGCGGGACGGCCTGCAGCAGCCGGTCGAACGGGCCCAGCCCGCCCAGCACCAGCAGGATCACGCCGGTGGCGAGGGTGACGTAGCGGGAGCCGACCTTCGTCACGCGCAGCAGGCCGATGTTGTCCGGGTAGGCCAGCGTCGACATGCCGCCGAAGACCGCACCGACCGTGCTGCCCAGCACCTCGCCGAACACGCCCTGGGCCACCCGCTGGCCGGACAGCTCCTGGCCGCCCCAGCCGGCGACGATGTCGTAGGTCGCGATGCTCTCGGCGATCGCGGGCAGCAGCGTGATGAAGAAGATCAGCACCAGGTCGGCGTGCACCTCGAAGCCGAACGGGAAGATCCGCGGCACGGTGACGCCGATGTTCTCCCCCACCGCGCCGAAGTTCGTCGGCGCCAGCAACGCGTAGACGAGCGTGCCGACGACCACGGCGACCAGGACCGCACCCCGGCGCAGCAGTTTCCCGCGGCGCAGCAACGTGAGCGCGATGACGAGCGCCGCCGCGACGCCACCCGCGAGCAGGTTCACCCACGGGAAGCCGGGGCTGGTGGGCGTGCCCAGCCAGTTCGGCAGGGCCGTGCTCGTCAGCTGGGTGGCCAGGATCAGCACCAGCACACCGGAGATGATCGGGTCACGCACGAACTTCGCCAGGTACGTGATCGGCCCGAACCGCTTGAGGGGCACGGCGATCACGCACCAGATCAGCCCGGCGACGACCATCGAGCCGAACGCCGCGCCGAGGCCGCCGCGGCCGTGCCCGACGGCCAGCAGCGCGGCCAGCGAACCCGCGTACGGGCCCTGGATGATCGGCAACCGCAGCAGCAGCACCGACTGCAGGATCACGACCAGCCCGGACGTCATGAACGTGACGCCGTAGAGGTAGGCCGTGTCGCCGGCGGACAGCTTGAACGCCGTGCCGATCAGCGCGGGGAAGATCAGCAGGCCCGCCATGCCCAGGATGTTCTGGATCCCGAGCCCGACCGCGCTGCCGACGCGGACCTTGTCGTCGATGCCGACGTCGAAGACGGGAACGGGCGCGGCCGGCGCGTCGACGGTGAGGCGAGTGGCCATCGGAACTCCTGGGGAGCGGGATCAGCGGACGGGACGGGGAGCGCGCAGCCGGGCGGCCCAGCGTTCGAGCATGCCGGCGAGGACGAAACGAACCAGCTCGGACGCCTTCATCGGCGGCGCCTCGGCCCGCGGCTTGCTCACCGGGGGCGGCGGCGCGGCGGGCGCGGGTTCGGCGGTTTCGACATCGGCGGGCGCGCCCTGTTCGATCCGCTCCCGCACCCGCGCCGCCAGCTCGCCGACCATCCGGCCGGAGACGTCGGCCATGATGCCGCGGCCGAACTGCGCGAGCTTGCCGGAGATCGTGAGGTCGGTCGCCAGCACGACGTTCGCGCCGTCGCCGGCCGGGGTGACGCGCATGGTGGCTTTCGCTTTGGCCGTCCCCGAACCGCGGGTGTCCTTGCCGTCGGCCAGCAGCACGGCGGTGCGCGCGACGGCGTCGCGTTCGACGACCTTCGCCACCCCCTGGTAGGCCGCGGTCACCGGACCCACCTTGATCTTCACCCTGCCCTGGTAGGAGTCGTCGCCCAGGTCCTCGGTGAGCTCGGCGCCCGGGAAGCACGCGGCGACGTTGTGGGCGTCCTGCAGGAAGCGGTACACCTCGTCCGGGTCGGCGGCGACCTCGAAGGAGTTCTCGATGAGCATCAGGCGACCTTCTCTTCGGCGACCGAGGTGGCTGAGGCGGCGGCGAGCAGGGCGTCGACGACGCGGGCGGGGGTGATCGGCGCGCGGGTGATGCGCGCCCCGAGCGGGCGCAGCGCGTCCTCGACGGCGTTGGCGATCGCGGCGGGCGGCGGGACGGTCCCGCCCTCCCCCGCGCCCTTCGCGCCGAGCGGGTTGAGCGGGCTGGGTGATTCGATGTGGAACAGGTCGACCGGCGGCACCTCGGCCGAGGACACCAGCGCGTAGTCGAGGTAGCTCGTGGCCTGCGGAGTGGCCTCGTCGTCGTAGACGGCTTCCTCGTACATCGCGTTGCCGAGGCCGTGGGCGAACCCGCCGAGCACCTGGCCGTCGACGAGCAGCGGGTTGATCACGGTGCCGCAGTCGTGCCCGATGACGTACTTGAGGATGCTGATCTCGCCGGTCTCCGGGTCCACCTCGACCAGCGCGGCGTGCGCGCCACTGGCGTAGGCGGCCCGTTCCGGCGAGAAGTAGCTGGACGTCTCGAGCCCGGCGGTGATGCCACGCGGGAGCGTGATGCCGTGCTTGCCGATGTTGGCGACCTGCGCGAGTTGTTGCAGGGAAACGGACTTCTCGCGGTCGCCGCCCAGGCAGGCGAGGTCGCCGTCGAAGTCCACTTCGGACGCATCGCAGCCCAGCAGCACCGCCGCGGTGTCGAGCAGCCGGGCGCGCATCTGCTTGGCCGCGTCGAACACCGCGGGCCCGCAGGTCGCCGTGATGCGGGAGGCGAACGTGCCCTGGCCGAACGGGATCCGGGCGGTGTCGCCCGTGGTGACCTCGATGTAGTCCATGCCGAGCCCGAGGCCGTCGGCGGCGATCTGGGCGTAGATCGTCTCGTAGCCCTGGCCCTGCCCGGCCGCGGCGAGCGTGACGAGGATCCGGCCGCGGTTGGTGACGCGGATCTTCGCGCCTTCGTACGGGCCGAGGCCGCAGCCCTCGACGTAGACGGCGAGCCCGATCCCGACGTACCGGCCCTCCTTACGCAGGCGGGCTTGCTCCTGACGAGCGGCGGAGTAGCCGATGCGCTCGAGCGCGCCTTCCAGCAGGGCCGGGAAGTTGCCGCTGTCGTAGGTCAGCGGACTGCCGTCGCGGAACATGATGCCGACGCGGTACGGGAACTCGTCGGCCTGGATCAGGTTGCGGCGGCGCACCTCCGCGGGGTCGAGCCCGAGGTGCGCGGCGATCCGGTCCATCATCCGTTCCATCACGAACACCGCCTGCGGCCGGCCCGCACCCCGCACCGACGAGGTCGGGACCATGTTGGTGTAACAGGCCCGCAGCTCGATCCCGATGTTCGGCACCTTGTACGGCCCGGGCACCGTGGACGTCGTGATCGACGGGACCTGCAGACCGGCACAGTACGCGCCCTGGTCGTGTTCGATCACGTCCTTGACCGCCAGCAGCCGCCCGTCGTCGTCGAAGCCGACGTCGATCCGGTGCGTCTGCGAGCGTTCCATCATGGCCGAGACGAAGTTCTCCTGCCGGTCCTCGACCCACTTCACCGCGCGGCGCAGCTTCTTCGCGACCCACGGGATGACGACTTCCTCGCCGTAGAACTGGGCTTTCGGGCCGAAGCCGCCGCCGACGTCCGGCGGGGCGATCACGCGCAGGTCGTCCTCGGCCATCTCGTAGATCACGGACAGCTGCTGGCGCGCGTAGTGCGGCGACTGCGTGGTGTCCCAGATGGTCAGCTGCCCGGTGGCCGGCTCGAACCGCGCGGCCACCGCCCGCGGTTCCATCGAGTGCCCGCCGCCGCGCATCTGGTAGAACTCCTCGCTCAGCGTGTGCGGCGCGGTGCGCAGGGCTTCCGTCGCGTTCCCGGCGTTCTGGGTGAGCAGGACGGCGACGTTCGACTCGTCGCCGGTGTGGGCGAGCGGGCCGCCGGGGCGCAGCGCGGCGGCGGTGGAGCCGACCGCGGGCAGCACCTCGTAGTCCACGTCGATCAGTTCGAGCGCGTCTTCGGCGAGGTACCGCGATTCGGCGATCACGACGGCCAGCGGCTCGCCGACGTAGTGCAGTTCCTCCGGAGGCATCGGCAGCCGCGGGTAGTCGCGCAGCTGCGGGTGCAGCACCTTGGGCGCCAGGGGTTTCTGGATCTCCGGCAGGTCCGCACCCGAGTAGACCGCGATGACGCCGGGCAGGGCGAGCGCCTCGGAGGCGTCGAACGCCGTGATCCGGGCGTGCGCGTGCGGGGAGCGCAGGAACGCGGCGGCGAGCGCGTCGGGCAGGTCGAGGTCGTCGAGGTAGCGGCCGCGGCCGGTGAGCAGCCGCTCGTCCTCGCGGCGCGGCAGCCGGACGCCGATCATCTTCTCAGGCATCGGACCGTCCTTTCGCGACGTCCAATACGGACTGGACGAGGCCCGTGTAGCCGGTGCAGCGGCAGATGTTCCCGCTCAGCACCTCACGCGCCTGCGTCTCGTCGCGCACGGTGTCCTCGCGCAGCGCCGCGGTGACGCTCATCAGGAAGCCCGGGGTGCAGAACCCGCACTGCAGTGCGTGGTTGCGCTTGAACGCCTGCTGCAGCGGGGCCAGCTCACCGCCGTCGGCCAGGCCTTCGACGGTCTCGACCGCCGCGCCGTCGGCCTGCACGGCCAGCATCAGGCACGACCGGGTCGCCGCGCCGTCGACGATCACCGTGCAGGCGCCGCAGACGCCGTGCTCGCAGCCGAGGTGGGTGCCGGTCAGCCGCAGCTTCTCGCGCAGGAAGTCGGCCAGGGTGAGGCGCGCGTCGACACTCTCGTCGAACTCCTCGCCGTTCACCGTGCCCCGGACCCGGTGGGTCGCGTCCTCAAGCATGGGCCTTCTCCTGGATGTCGGCGAGCGCGCGCTTGACCAGCACGCCGGTGAGCCGGGCGCGGTACGCGGCGCTCGCGTGGATGTCGCCGGTGGGGTCGACCTGGGCGCGGGCGGTGGCCTCGGCGGCCGCGCCCAGGTCGGGTCCGAGACGCTGGCCGACGACGAGCTGCTCGGTGTCGGTCAGCCGCTGGGGAGTCGGGGCGACGCCGGCCGCGGCGATGCGGCACGCCGTCACGACACCCGTGGTGTCCACTTCGCACACCGCGGCCACGGCTGCGAGAGCGAAGTCGCCGCGCCGGGTCGCGAACTCGCGGAACGCGGAGAACTGGTTAGCGCCGGGACGCTCGACGCTCACTTCGAGCAGCAGCTCGTCCGGCTCCAGCGCGGTCGTCAGGTGGAACAGGAAGAAGTCCTCCGCGGCGACGGTGCGGACCCCGCGGGCCGAGGCGAGCGTGAACTTGGCGTCGAGCACGGTGAGCACACTCGGCAGCTCGGCGGCCGGGTCGGCGTGGGCGAGGCTGCCGCAGACGGTGCCGCGGTTGCGGATCTGCGGGTGCGCGACTTGGTGCAGGGCTTCGGTGAGCACCGGCAGCAGGGACGCGGCCTCGGCCGAGCGTTCGACCTGCCGCTGCCGCACCAGGGCCGGGATGGTGATCGTCTCGGCGCCGAACGTCGGCTCGCTCCACTGCGCGCCCAGCCGGTTGATGTCGACGAGGTGGTCGATGTGGGCCAGCCGGAAGTTGAGCATCGGCATCAGGCTCTGGCCGCCGGCCAGCACCTTCGCCTCGTCGCCGTGTTCACGCAGCAGCTCCAGGGCTTCGCCGAGCTCGCGGGGCGCGTGGTAGGTGAAGCGGGCGGGTTTCATCGGGTCTCCGTGACGTGACGCAGGTGCTGGCGCACGCGCCCGGCCAGCAACGGCCGTTCGACGAGCGAGAGGTGCCGCAGGTCGGGCAGGATCTCCAGCTCGGCCCCGGGAATCCCGTCGGCCAGGACGCGGGCCATCGACGGCGGGGTCGCGTAGTCGTGGCGCCCCGCCATGACCAGCGTCGGCGCGGTGACCGCGGGCAGCAGCGGCCGGGAGTCCATGGCGCCCATGGCGATCGACGCCGCCGCGTGGGCTTCGCTGTTGGTGCGCAGGAAGATCTTGACGACCCGGTCGGCTTCGGCGCGGTGGGTGTCGAGGAACTCCGGGGAGAACCAGCGGTCCAGCTGGAAGGGCACCTGCTTGGCCCGCGGCACGGTGACGGCCTTCTGCGCGCGCTCGGCCCAGGCGGCGGCCGCGTCTTCGCCGTACCAGGCGGTGGTGTCCGCCAGCACCAGCGAACGGGCGCGGTCCGGGTAGCGCCCGGCGAAGTTCACCGCGACGCTGCCGCCCAGCGACAGCCCGAGCAGGCTCGCGGACGGCAGGTCCAGCGCGTCGAGCGTCCGCGCGACGTCGTCGGCGAGGTCCTCGATGGTGAACGGCTTGCCGTCCCACGCGCTGTCGCCGTGCCCGCGCAGGTCGAGCGCGAACACCTGGAACTCGTCGGACAGCGCTTCGGCGAGCGGGGTCCACAGCTCGCCGGAGAGGGCCAGCGGGTGCAGCAGCACCAGCGGGTCCCCCGCGCCGCGGCGGCGGACGGCCAGGGACGGGCTCATGCGGGCCTCCGGAAGAGGGTCTCGGCGTTGGCGTGCAGGACCGCGTCGACGGCGTCCTCGCCGAGCCCGCTCCCGCGCACGGTTTCCACCGGCTGCGGGTCGCCGAGGGCGAAGGGGTAGTCGCTGCCGAGCAGCACCCGCCCGGCGCCGACGAGCCCGGCGAGGAACCCGACCGCCGGGCCGGAGAGCCCGACCGTGTCGTAGTGGAAGTCCGTCAGGTACGCCGAAGGCCGTTCGCGGGCCAGCTCGACGTCGAACGCTTCCTTGGTGCGGTAACCGCCGTCGAGGCGATGGGCCTGGTACGGCAGGAAACCACCGCCGTGCACCAGGACGAGCTTCAGGTCCGGGTGGCGATCCAGGACGCCGGCCAGGATCAGCCGGGTGACCGCGACGGTGTTGTCGATCAGCCGGCCGTGGACGTTGCCCATGGTGCCGAGCGAGGCGAGGTCGCCGGACGGCCCGCACGTCGGCGGGTGCAGCACCACCGGGATCCCCTCGCGGGCCGCGACCGTCCACAGAGGATCGAACGCCGGTTCGTGCGGCGCCGGCCCGGTCGGCGGGTCGGTGTTCAGCAGCAGGCCGGCGAACTCCGGCCGCTTCCACGCCTCCAGGAGGTCGTCGGCGGCGCGGTCGCCGTCGTCGGTCGCCACGGACGCCAGCGCCACCGTGGTGTGCTCCGCCGCCGACTCGGCCATCGCGTCGTTGACCGTGCGTGCCCAGTCACGGGCTCGCCCCGGGTTCAGCTGCGCGGCCAGGACGTCCAGCCACGGCGAGAGGACCTGCCGGGTGACGCCGGTCTGGCGCAGCCAGGCCGCCCGCGGCGCGGTCGCGGTCATCCGCGCGCCGATCGGCCGGGTGTCGCCGGCGCCGGGCACGGCCACCACCCAGCCCTGCTCGGTGCGCCGCGCCGAGAACCCCGCGACCGGGGCCTGTTCCAGGGCGGTCAGCAGCGAGGGCGGCACGATGTGCGCGTGCGTGTCGAGGACTTCCGTCCGACTCACCTCCAGCGGTCGGGTTGGTCCCCTGAAGCTAGGTTCGCGGCGGCGGGAGGACCAGCGCGCTTTCCTGGCAGGACCGGTAAGGAGTTCTAACAGCGCAACCCTCGCGCCCGCCCGGACTTCGTGATGCGATGGCGGGACAGTCCGAAGAGGAAGGGCGGCGGTCGTGACTCAGACGCGGAACGTGGTCGTGGCGATCACCGGCGCCAGCGGAGCGTGCCTGGGTGTGCGCATCCTGCAACTGCTGCGGGAGCAGCCGGGGTTCCGGACGCACCTGGTGCTGTCCAAGGCCGGGATCCTGACGCTGCGCCACGAATGCGACCTGTCGGTGGCCGACGTGCGCGCGCTCGCCGACGTCACCCACCGGCCGGGCGAGATCGGGGCGACCATCGCGTCCGGCTCGTTCCCGGTGGCCGCGATGCTGGTCGCGCCGTGTTCGGTCAAGACGCTCTCGGCGATCGCCACGGGCTACACCGACGACCTGGTCAGCCGCGCCGCCGACGTCTGCCTCAAGGAGGGACGGCCGCTGCTGCTGATGGTGCGCGAGACGCCGTTGCACCTCGGGCACCTGCGGTCGATGGTCGCGGTGACCGAGGCGGGCGCGATCGTCGCGCCGCCGGTGCCGGCGTTCTACCCGCGGCCGCGGTCGGTCGGGGACCTCGTGGACTACACCGCTCGCCGAGCGCTGGCGCGGGTGGGACTATGGGAGCTGGCGCCCGAACCGTGGGACGGCGAGCTGAGCAGGGCCGACCCCGCCGACCTGCTGGGGCGGTGACGAAAGGGGCCGGAGTGCTCGAGGCCCGGCGGCTGCAGATCTTCTCGGCGGTGGCCGAGCACGGCTCGTTCACCGCCGCGGCCGAAGCCCTGTTCATGACGCATTCCGCGGTCTCCCAGCAGATGGCGCTGCTGGAGCGGCAGCTGGGTGTGCCGCTGATGCTGCGCGGCCCGCGCGGGATCGAGCTCACCGAGGCCGGCCGGCTGCTGGCCGCGCGCAGCACCGGGCTGCTCGGCACGATCGCCCACATCGAGCAGGAGATGCTGGACCTCAAGGCGCAGCACACGTCGGTGCGGCTCGGCGCGTTCCCGACCGCGGGCGCCGACCTCATCCCCCGGGTCGTGAGCGAGTTCCGCAGCCGCGACCCGGAGACGAAGATCGTGCTGCGCCCGGCGCACGCGTCCGACATGACCGCGGCCCTGCGCGACGGCTCGATCCACCTCGGCCTGGTCTGGGACTACGACTTCGACCCGCGGTCGGTGCCCGCCGACGTCGAGTGGATCCACCTGGCCGACGACCCGCTGAGCGTGCTGGTACCGCTGGACCACCCGGTGGCCGGGGAGTCCGAAGTGGAGCTGCGGGAGCTGGCCGGCGAGACGTGGGTGGTGCGCAGCCACCGGCCGCCCTACGACGAGGCGTTCTCGACGCTGTGCCGGCTGTCCGGGTTCGAGCCGCGCATCGGGTTCGCGGCCGAGGACTACCTTTCGGTGCAGGGCCTGGTCGCCGCCGGGATCGGCATCGGCGCGGCCCCGCGGCTGGCGCTGGTCGCGCAGCGCCCCGACGTCGTCGCGGTGCCACTCGCCGGGCCCGCGCCCCGGCGGCGGATCGCCGCGGTGCGGCTGCTCGAAGCGAGTCATCCCCCCGCCGCGCGGCAGATGCTGGAAGTATTGCGGTCGGTGGCGACGACCGACCCGGAGGAGCGCTCTTGACCGACCGGCCCGGCGGCGACATCCTGCGCCAGATGCTGCGGGACGGGCGCACGGACGTCTCGCTGGTCGACCGGATGGTGGAGGACCTGGCGCGGCAGATCATCGACGGGAGCCTGCCGCCGGGCGCCGACGTCAACTCCGTCGAACTGGCCCGCCGGTTCAACTCCAGCCGCACGCCGGTGCGGGAAGCGCTGCTGACACTGCAGCGCGAAGGACTGGTCGACATCCCGGCCCGCCGCCGGCCGCGGGTCGCGCCGGTGACGCTCACCCAGGCCCGTGAGCTGTACGAGATCCGGGCCAGCCTGCACGCGCTCGTCAGCGAGCTGATCGTGGCGCAGGCGCCCGACCTGTCCGTGCTCCGCGGGTGGCAGGCGCGCCTGAACGACGCGGCCGCGGCCGGGGACGTCGACGCGTACTTCTGGCACAACGTGACGTTCCGCCAGGCCGAGGCCGAGGCGGCGGGCAACCGCGAGCTGACCCGCCTGCTCGGGTCACTCGGCCTGCGGACGCTGCAGCTGCGGCACGTGAGCCTGTCGCTGCCGGGCCGGCTGGACCGCTCGGTCGAGGACCACGAACGGCTGCTGCAGGCCTACGCCGACCGCGACGCGACCCTGGCCGTGGCGCTGACGCGGTCGATCATCATGACCGGGCTGCACGCGATCGAGGCGTCCGGCTGGTCAGGTCTCGAAGGCTGAGTCACAGGCGAGCGTCACAGGCCAGCGCCGCGAGCACGAGGTCACCCGCCGCGCGGACCGTCGCCGGGAAGGCGGCCGGGTCCCGGCCGATGCGCTCGGCGCCCGCGCGCATCGCCCCGGACAGCAGCTCCACCGCGAGCGGCACGTCGCCGACGTCGCGGAACTCCCCGCTCGTGATGCCGTCCCGCACGACGTTCTCCACCTCGGCCACGATCGCGTGGAACGGGCCCTCGGGCCCCTTCGGCACGTCGTCGACCAGCGGGCCGGAGCCCGGCAGGAACATCAGCTGCATCGCCTGGTCGGTGGACGCTTCCAGGACCGCGCCGACGATCTCCCGCATCCGGGCCGCGGCCGGCTCGCCCGGCCGCGCGGCGATCGCGGCCACCCGCTCGACCAGCGGCCCGCACGCCCGCCGGGTCAGCGCCAGGACCAGCGCGCCCTTGTCCCGGCCGTAGTTGTAGAGCGTGTTGCGCGCGAGCCCGGCCCGGTCGGCGATGTGGCCCATGGTGATCGAGTCGTACGACCGTTCACCGGCCAGCTGCCGCAGCGCGTCGGCGAGGGCGTTCCACACCAGCTCGTGGTGCTCCTCGATGCTGGCTCCCCGGATCCGCGGCATGCGCTACCGTACCGCCGCGCCCGCGCCCGACAGGTGGGCGTTCTCCTGGTGGCTCGCGGTCAGCTTGACGCGGGTGAGCCGCCAGCCGTCGGCCGTGCGGACCGCCTCGTCGTCGTAGAAACCGACGACCAGCCAGCGGTTCGGGCCGCCGGCGGCGACCTCGTCCGGGACCCAGTGCTCCGCGCGGACGTGCGCGTGGATCTTCGCGCGGTCGCCGTCGAGGTCGACGACGTGACCGGTGATGACGTGGTGGGTGGCCACGAACGGCTCGAAGGACATGCGCAGGTTCTCGAGGTAGTCCGGCAGGGGCACGGTCATCGGCGGGAGGCCGACGACCGACTCGAAGTCGAGGGTCAGCGGATCGGTGAAGACGAGGCCGGGCAGCTTCTCGTACTCCTTCAGGTCGGCGATGTCGGCGTACCGGCCCATCAGTTCGATGAGTTCGATGCGATCGGCTAGCGGGTTCATGAGACCTCCGTTTACGACAACTTGTCGCAAACTATACGACGACCTGTCGTAAAAAGCACTGTGTAAAAGTCGAAAGGTCAAACCCGGCCCGAGCGTTCGATGGCCCGGTAGCCGCGCATCACCAGCGACCGGCTGACCGCCGCCGCCAGGCCCGCGTCGCGGTCCGCATACGCGTTCACCAGGCGTTCGTGGTCGGCGACCGAGTGCAGGAGCCGCCCCGGGAGCGACAGGCTCAGGTGCCGGAACCGGTGCATCTGCAGCCCGAGCGAGCTCAGCCGCCGCTGCAGCTCGCCGTTCTTCGACAGGCTCGCCTCCGCGTTGCGGAAGCCGACGTTGTGCCAGAAGTACGCGTCGACGTCCCCGGCCGCGGCGTCGGCTTCCAGCAGGCCCTGCCACGCGCGCAGGCCCTCGATCTCCTCGTCCGACGCGCGGGCCACCAGCAGCTCACTGACCAGCGCGTACAGGCTCGCCCGGATTTCGTAGATCTCCCGCACCTGCGGCATGGCCACCGGGGACACGTACGGCCGGCGCCGGGGCGGGATGATCACCAGGGACTCGCGTTCCAGCAGCAGCAACGCTTCCCGCACGGGCGTCCGCGAGGTGGTGAACCGCCGGGCCAGCTCGGCCGAGTTGACCTCGTGGCCCGGCGGCAGCCGTCCTTCGACGATGCCGATCGCGATCTCCTGGAAGATCGTGAAGGCGAGCGAGGACCCGCCGTCCGTCCCGCGCAACGCCGTGAACAGCAGCTCCCGCCGCAGGTCGGGGACCTCGACGGCGGTCACTAGCCGAGCACCTCGGGCCAGCGCCTGCTCACTTCGGCGACCAGCTCCGGGCTCGACTCCGCGACCGCCGGGAAGTCCTGCAGCCGTTCGAACGGGCGGCAGGCGTCGATGATCGCGCGGTTGTTGAAGGCGATCGCGCCGGGCGGGGTCAGTGGGTCGACCCGGCTGCCCCAGGTCCGCCTCAGCACCTCGATGTCCAGCGCCGGGTCGGTCCGCCCGCACATCGCCCAGACGACCTCGCCGAGGTCGCGCGGGTTGACGTCGTGGTCGACGACGACGGTGAACCGGTTCATGTACGCCGCGTTCGGCAGCTGCGAGGTGAGGTAGGCAGCCTGGCGCGCGTGGCCGGGGTAGCGCTGCTCGATCGCCACGATCAGCAGCGACCGCCCGCCGCCCGCCTCGTGCGCCCACACCCCGCGGACGCCGGGCAGGCCGGTCTTGCGCAGCGAGTCGGTGATGATCGCGGACTTCATCACCGTGCGCATGTACGAGTAGTCGTGCGGCGGCTTGCCCGGCGGTGCGCCGAGCAGGATGGGGTCGTCGCGGTAGTAGACCTTCTCGACGTCGATGGTGAGGATCGGGTCGCGGGAGCCGGAGTAGTACCCGGTCCACTCGCCGAACGGGCCTTCCGGGCGCTTGTCGTCCGGCCGCACCCAGCCTTCGATGGCGATCTCGGCGTCGAACGGCAGCGGCAGCCCGGTGGCGAGCCCGGCGATCGTGCGCACCGGGGCCCCGGCCATCGCGCCGACGTAGTCGTACTCCGAGACGTCGCCGGGCACTTCGACGCCGGCCGCGACCAGGTAGGCCGGGTGGTGCCCGAGCGACGCGGCGATCGGCGCGCGGCCCTCGGCCTCGAACCAGCGGCGCAGGTGCTGCGCGCCGTGCTTGCCCGCCTCGATGTTGACGCTGGCCGAGCGGCCCTCGTCCTGCACCTGCATCCGGTAGGCGCCGAGGTTGATCCGGCCGGTGTCGTAGTCGCGGGTGACGACCGCGCAGCCGGTGCCGATGTAGCGCCCGCCGTCACCCTCGTGCCAGCGCGGCACCGGGAACTTCAGCAGGTCGACTTCGTCGTCCACATGGGACAGCAGCGGGCCGTCTTTCACGGTCACGGCACGGAAGTCGCCGGAGGACTCGATCCACTCCCCCGGCTTGACGGCCAGCTTCTCGACGAGGTCCTCGTCGGTGTTGTCCCAGCCCAGGCCGAGCACGGACCCGAGCAGCCGCGGGTTGCTGACCGAGCCGGACAGCACGCGCAGGCCGGCCGGGTAGTCCTTGATCGCGTCGAACAGCAGCGCCTTGGGGTGCGAACGCCGGTAGTTGACCTGGGACAGCGCGCCGATCTCCAGCTCCCAGTGGGCGCCTTCGACGGTCTGCACCTCCCCGGCCGCTTCGGCTTCGGCCAGCCACTTACGCAGGTCGGTCATGCGGAACCTTTCGCGAGGTCGTGCGGAGCCGGCCGATCGCCGCCTCGGCGGTGAGCACGTCCGCGTACTTCTGGTCCAGGTCGAACAGGCTCAGCCAGTGCGACGCCTCGAACCGGTCGAAACAGCAGTCGCCGACGACACCCACCCGGTAGCCGCGGCTGCAGGCGTCGACGACGGTCGAGCGCACGCACCCGCTGGTGGCCTCGCCGACGACGAGCAGGGTGTCGTGGCCACCCGCCCGCAGGATCGTGTCGAGCGCGGTGCCGTGGAAGCAGCTGGGCCCGATCTTCTCCAGCACGATGTCGCCGGGTTCCGGCGCCACCTCAGCGACGATGGCGTTCGGGTCCACTGTGGACTTGGGCGTGAGTGCCGAGCCCGGTTTCCGGTTCCACCGGCCGTACCGCGCCGGGGTCGCGTGGAAGTAGATCACCGGCGCACCGGCGTCGCGGGCCGCGTCGAGCACCGGCCCGGTCCGGTCGACCGCCGCCCAGCCGTCCTCGCCGCACGCGCTCGGCCAGTCCTCGACGGCGTCGAAGATGTCCTGACGAGGCAGGCCCAGTGCCGCGTAGTAGAGGTCGACGACAACCACGGCCGGGTTGGTACCGAGACCGAACGGGGCCCGCTTCGCCCACGACGTCGCCGCGAGCACCGCGCGGTCCCGTTCGGTCAGGTACTTCGTCCACTCGGCTTCGAAGGTCATGACGCCGTGAGGCTGTTGTCGATGTACTTCGTGATGTCCGCCGGCGCGCTGGTCTTCGCGTTCGCCGCGGCTTCGTCGAAGGCCTGCTTGATCACCTTCTCGTCCACCGCCGGGGTTTTCGCCCACACGTCGAGGAAGAAGTCGTAGGCGTAGGCGGCCAGGTCGGTGCTCTGCACGCCGCTGTACTTCTGGATGCTCTTCACCGTCTCGGTCTTGTGGCCCCGGATGTACTGCAGCGCCTCGGCTTCCGCCGCGACGAACCGCTTCACGACCTCGCGGTTGCTCTGCAGGTACTTCGACTGCACGGTGTAGGCGCCGAGCGGGAAGGGCATGTTCGACAGCGCGGCGAGCCGGTGCGCGCCCTTGTTGCGGCTCTCGGTGCCGTTGGGCGGCTGGGTGAGGATCGCCGACACCGCGCCGCTGCCCAGCGCCGCGACCTCGGCCGGGACGCCCTTGACGAACACCGCCGTGACGTCTTCGCGCTTGAGGCCGTTCGCCTCCAGCAACGCCGTCAGCCCGAAGTCGCTTTCCGAACCGGGTGAGGTGATCGCGACCTTCTTGCCCTTGAGCCCGGCGACCGACGTGACGTCGGGGCTCGCCCACATCTCCAGGTTGTAGTGGGGTTCGGACATCGCGACGTACTTGAGGTCCGCGCCCTTCATGATCGCCGCCGCGGTGTCGGCCGCGACGCCGACGCCGATCTGGACGCTGTTGCTGGCGAGCCCGGCGACCAGCTGCGAGCTGTCGTTGAGCCGGGTGAGCTTCACGTTCAGGCCGTGCTTGGCGAAGATGCCGTAGTCCTGCGCGGTGTAGAGGTCGGAGTAGCCCGCGCCGAGCGCGGTGTAGCCGATGGTGACCGGCAGCGCGCCGTTCGCGTCGGCGGTGACCGTGCCGCCCGCGCCACCGCCGCACGCGGTGAGGCCGAGCAGCAGGCTGGCGGCGACGACCGTGGTCCGGATTCTCATTCTGCACCTGCCCAGTGGGTGAAACGGCGTTCGACCAGCCGGACGGCCCAGTTCAGCACCAGGGCGAGCACGGCGAGGATGACGATCCCGGCCATCGCCGAGTCCATGTTGAAGTTCGACGTCTGCGTCTGCACGAAGTAGCCGAGGCCTTGGCTGGCCAGGAACAGCTCGGCCACGATCGCCCCGACCAGCGCGCGGCCGACGGCCAGCCGGACCCCCGCCAGGATGTAGGGCAGGGTCGCGGGCAGCGCGATGGTGTAGAAGAACTTCAGCCGCGGCGTGCAGAACACCGTCGCGACGCGCGTGTAGTCGCTGTCGAGGTTCCGGACGCCCGCGGTGATGTTGATGATCAGCGGCAGGATCGCGGCCCACACGATGACGATCACGCGGGAGGTGTTGTCGATGCCGAACCAGAAGATGATGATCGGCAGGAACATCACGTACGGCACCGAGTAGAGGATGTTGACCATCGGCTCGGTCATGTCGTGCAGCACCCGGCTGCGGCCCAGCACCAGCCCGATCGGGATGCCGAGCACGAACGTGATGCCCAGGCCCCACAGCAGTTCCAGGCCGGTCGCGCCGAGTGCGGGGTAGATTTCGCCGCTGCCGAAGAGCTTTCCCTCGGCCGCGGCGATGCGCAGCGGATTGCTGCTGAACGAGACGTCGACGAGGCCGGTCGCCGTGGCGAGCTGCCACAGCACCAGCACGATGAGGATGCCGGCCGTGCCGAGCAGGCCGCTACGGTGTCGCTGCACCCAGCCTGAGCTCGCCGACAGAGTCGCCGGTGCCGGTGGGGTCGTCGTGCGCGGGAGTGACGCTGTTGTCATGGCTCGGCTCCGAAGCTGGGGCGGGTTCGTGGTGGAGGGCCGAAAGGATCTTGTCGCCGTAGGCCAGGAACTCCGCGCTCCGCCGCCAGGCGGCGTCGCGGGGCCGGGGGACGTCGATGACCACTTCCAGCGCGACGTGCGCGGGCGACGGGGAGAACACGAGCACGCGGTCGGCCAGCAGCACGGCCTCGTTGACGTCGTGCGTCACGAACATCGCGGTCTTCTTGGCGCCGACGGCGCCGGCCTGCCAGATCCGCAGCAGCTCGTCCTGCAGGGTTTCGCGGGTCTGCGCGTCGAGCGCGCCGAACGGCTCGTCGAGCAGCAGCAGCGTCGGGTCGGTGGCCAGGGCGCGAGCCAGGTTGACGCGCTGCTTCATCCCGCCGGACAGCTCGTGCGGGTACTTCTTCGCGACCTTGGCCAGGCCGACGACGTCCAGCAGCTCTTCGGCCCGTTTCCGGGCCTGGGCGCTGAGCCGGCCCTGCACCTGCGGTCCGAAGAGGACGTTGTCGAGCACGGTCCGCCACGGGTAGAGCGAGGCGTGCTGGAACACCAGCGACCGCTCCGGCCCCGGCCCGGTGATCGGGCGGCCGGCCAGCTCCAGCGCGCCGCCGGCGACCGGGACGAGCCCGGCGACGGCTTCCAGGAACGTGGTCTTGCCGCAGCCGCTGGGCCCGACGATGACCACGAACTCCTCGTCGTGGATCTGCAGGTTCAGGTCGAGGCACGCGGTGGAGAACGCGCCGCCGCGGCGGGCCTTGTGCCCCAGCAGCAGGTCCCTCGCGTCGAGGCAGACGGCAGTCATCAGCGCACCGCCACCCCGCCCGGCCCCCGGTGGTCTTCTGGCTTGTTCACTACCACTCCTCCTTGACGATGGCTGCACTGCGGATCGCAAGGTGTCGACACTTCGGGAGAGTCTGCGACTGTGAGCGCGGTCATGTCAAGGAAAGAAGGAGCCGGTCGGGGAGGTGTAAGAATAACTGTCGACACTAGACACTTTTAGTGTCGGCAGCCGTCAGCGACGGGTCAAGGGCGCCGGAAGCGGTCGTGAGGGGGAAACAGTGTTCTAACCCTGTTTCTCACTCACGACCACCGGCTGCTCCGCCGGTTCCGGCTTCGGGGTCAGCACCCCCGCGAACACCGCCGCCAAGACGCACAGCACCACCGGCACCGCGAACGTCACGTTCAGCGGCATCCACCGCGTCAGCCCGCCGATCAGCGCCGGGCCCGCCAGCAGGCCGACGTAACCCAGGCCCACCACCCGGGCCATCAACGCGCCCGAGTTGCGGGTGTCCAGGTTGCCCGCCGCCGTGAAGAGCTGAGGTACGCCGCCTGAGAGGCCCAGGCCGAAGATCGCCCAGCCCACCAGGGACAGCGGGACCCACGGGGCCGCGGCCGCGATCGACAGGCCCACCGCGGCCATCGCCGCGCCGTAGCGGACGATCGCCGCCGGCCCGGCCCAGGCGGCGACGCGGTCGGTCAGGAAGCGGCCCGTGGTCATCGCCACCGCGAACGCGCCGTACGCGAAGGCCGCCGTCGAGGCCGTGGTGCCCAGGTCCTTCTCCAGGTGCAGCGCCGCCCAGTCGTTCGCGACGCCCTCCGACAGCATCAGCGCCAGGGCCAGCCCGCCCAGCAGCCAGATCAGGCGGCCCGGGGTCCGGCGGCCGGTCGTCGGCGCCGGTGCGGACTTCGAGACCTCGGCCGGCGCGTCGGCCGGCTCCATCACGAACCGGGCCGCTCCCAGGGAAAGCAGGATGCACACCAGTCCCGTGAACGACAGGGTGACGCCGGTCGGGACGCCCGCACCGAGCGTCGCGGCGCCGATCACCGCGGCCAGCGCGCCGCCGATCGACCACATCGCGTGGAACGACGCCATGATCGGGCGCGGGTACGCCCGCTCCACGACCACCGCGTGCGAGTTCATCCCGACGTCGATCGCGCCGTTGCCGAAGCCGAACAGGATCAGCGAAAGCCCCAGCGTCCACCACGAGTTCGCGAACCCCGGCGCGCACACCGCGAGGCCGACGAACACCCCGGCCGCCGGGACCAGCTTGCGGTGCCCGAGCCGGTCGACCAGCGGGCCGGACACCTGCATGCCGACGAACGCCGCGCCGCCGAGCACCAGCAGCAGCGCGCCCAGCGTGCTGTGCGAAATGCCGGTCGCGCGCTCGACGTTCGGGATGTGCACCACCCACATCCCCATGCCGAACCCGTTGAGGGCGAAGAACATCCACGTCGCGACGCGGGCGGCGCGCGGACGGGCGGAAACGGTCGTCATCAGGTCTCCAGTGGTACGGCGACGTGCACGAGCACACCCCGCTCGGCCAGCGCCGCACGCTGGTCCTCGGGGGCGCCCGGGTCGGTGATCAGGACATCCGCACGGTCGGCGGGGCACACGTGGGCGAGCGAAGCGTGGCCCCACTTCGCGCTGTCGGCGAGCACGATCGAGCGCGCCGACACGGCCAGGGCCTGCTGCTTGACCTCGGCGTCGGCGAGGTCGAACGCGGTCAGCCCGGCCTCGAGGTCGAACGCGCACGGGCTCAGCACGGCGACGTCGAACCGCAGCGCCCGCAGCGAAGCGAGCGTCAGCGGCCCGACCAGCGCCTGCTCCCCCGGCCGGGGCTCGCCGCCGGGCAGCAGCAGCCGCACGTGCGGGGCGTCGGCCAGTTCACCGGCGGCGTGCAGGGACAGCGGCATCACGGTGACCGACCGGTCGCGCAGCAGCCGCGCCAGCTCCAGCGCCGTGGTGCCGCTGTCGAGGACGACGGTCTCGCCGTCGGAGATCAGCTCGGCCGCCGCGACGGCGATGGCCCGCTTCGCGGCGGTCGAGGCCGCGGCGCGGACCGCGAACGGCGGTTCCACCCCGGACGGTGCCGCCGGGACGGCCCCGCCGTGCACCCGCCGCAGCACCCCGCGGGCGGCGAGGTGGTCCAGGTCCCGGCGCACGGTCATCTCGGACGCGCCGGTCACCTCGGCCAGCTCGGCGACGCCGACCTGGTCGGTGCCGCGCAGCCGCTCGACGATGACCTGCTGCCGTTCTGCGCTCTTCACCCCGCGATGCTCGCAAGAACCGAGCATTCGCACAACCGATTTGTTCGACCGATCACGCAACTTGTGCGAAATCCGGCTGCGGCATGATGGGACCGTGTACGACGCCGAGACCACCGCGAACCCGTGACCGGGGGTTACCTGAAGGGCCGGATCCGCCGCGAGGACATCATCACGGCGGCGGCCGCGGCGTACGGCGAGCTCGGCTACCACAGCTCGTCGCTGCGGGAGATCGCCAAACGCGTCGGGATCACCCACGCCGGCCTCCTCTACTACTTCCCCACCAAGGAAGCCCTGCTCGCCGCCGTCCTCGAACGGCGCGACACCGAGGACTCCGACCGGGAGAAGCTCGACGTCGCGCCCGGGCTCGACGTCCTGCGCCACTTCGTCGCGCTGGCCGGGCACAACGTCCGCCACCCCGGGATCGTCGACCTCTACTCGCGCCTCGCCGCCGAGGCCGTGGCCCCGGACCACCCGGCGCACGAGTACTTCGTGCGCCACTACCGGGCCGCGCGCGAGAGCATCCACGAGTCGTTCGAGGTCCTCGCCGCGCGCGGCCAGCTGCGCGACGGCGTCGACCCCGCGATGGCGGCGCTGACGTTCATCGCCCTGATGGACGGCCTGCAGGTGCAGTGGCTGACCGTGCCCGGCGACGTGGACCTGGTCGGCTCACTGCGGTTCGCCCTGCAGAACCTCCTCGCCGTCCCTCTTTAGAGCGTCTTTTCGTACGGGTCCCACGCCGCCGGCAACGCGGGCGGCACGGCGACGACGCTCGACACCTCCACCGACTGCCCGCGGGTCAAGGACTCGTCGATCGCCAGCATCGCGTCGAGCACGTGGTAGGCCAGCTCGCCGGACGCGCGTTCCGGCACCCCGGCCCGGATCGCCCGCGCCAGCTCCAGCGTGCCGGTGCCGCGCGACGCCGCGTGTCCCTGCGGCTCCAGCTCCTCGGGCTTCTCCTGGCCGAACAGGTGCAGCGCGGTCGGGCCGTCGAACCGGTTGGGGTCCGGGAGCACGGCGGTGCCGAGCGTGCCGGTCAGCTCGACGAACCCGGTGCGCGTCAACGCCGAGTCGAAGCTCAGCACGACCTGGGCGGACCCGCCGGAGGCGAACTCGACCAGCGCGGTGACCGTGGTCGGCACCGTCACCGGGAACTCCGTCCCGGCACGCGGCCCCGACCCGATGACCCGCGTGTCGCGCGCCCGGCCGCCGGCGCCGGTGACCCGGCGGATCGGGCCGAGCAGGTGCACCAGCGTCGTCAGGTAGTACGGGCCCATGTCCAGCAGCGGCCCGCCGCCGGCCTGGAACAGGAACTCCGGCGCCGGGTGCCAGCTCTCCGGGCCCGGCACCTGGAACAGCGCGAGCGCGGTGTTCGGCTGCCCGATCCGGCCGTCGTCGATCGCACGGCGCGCGGTCTGCAGCCCGGCGCCGAGCACGGTGTCGGGTGCGCTGGCCACGCGCAGCCCCTTCTCGCGCGCCCGGTCCAGCAGCTTGCGGCCGGTCTGGCGGTCGAGCGCGAGGGGCTTCTCGGCCCAGACGTGCTTGCCCGCCTCGAGCGCGGCGAGCCCGACGTCGACGTGCGAAACCGGGGTGGTCAGGTTGACCACCAGCTCGACGTCGGGGTCGTCGAGCAGCTCGGCCACCGTGCCCGAACGCGGCACCCCGTGCTTCGCCGCCTGCGCCGCCGCGCGCTCGGTGTCGAGGTCGGCGACCCGCAGGACGCGGACGTCCGGGAAGCTCGTCAGGTTCTCGAGGTAGGTGCCGCTGATGACGCCGGCGCCGACGAACCCGACGCCGACCGGCCCGCCGGTCACCGCCGGTCGCCGGTCAGGAAGGTGTAACTGGCGGAGATGGCTTCGAAGAGGTCGCCGTCGAAGGCGTCGAACTCGACGACACGCAGCGCGTCCGGCGCGGCGGCGAGCACTTCGGCGACCGGGACCTGGCCCTGGCCGGCGGGGAGCTGGCCGGTGGCGTCGGTGGCGAGGCCGCCGTCCTTGACGTGGATCGCCTTGACGCGGTCGCCGAGGCGGCCCAGCAGCGCGGCCGCGTTCTCGCCGCCCGCGGTGGCCCAGTAGGTGTCGACCTCCAGCGCGACGGCGGGGTCGAGCTGGTCGGCGAACACCTCGAACGCGGCGCGGCCGTCGATCCGGGACTCCAGCTCCCACCAGTGGTTGTGGTAGCCGACGGTGACACCGTGCTCGGCCGCGACCTTCGCGGCGGCGTTGAGCGCGTCGGCCGTCGCGGCGATGTCGGCCGGGTCCTGCCACTGCTCCGGCTTGACCAGCGGGTCGATCACGAGGCCGATGCCCAGCTCGGCGGCCGCGGCGAAGACGGCAGGCTGATCGGTCCCGATCAGCTGCGCGTGCGCGGTCGGCGCGGACAGGCCGTTGGCGGGCAGCCCGGCCCGCAGGGCGTCGACGTTCTCGACGACGCCGTACGGCTCGACCTGCGTGAAGCCGATCGCGGCGAGGCGCCGCAGGGTGTCGGCGGGATCGGCCGCGAAGGCGTCGCGGACCGAGTACAGCTGCACGGAAAGCAAGCTCATCCCCAGCTCCTGAGTTCACGGTGGCGGACGCCCGCCACGGCTCCACAAGATTTCTACCACCTGGTCAAAATTCACACCAGGTCCTTCCCGGTGACCCGGCCGGACAAGTCTGGGGTTTTCCCTGACGTATTCGAGCGTGCCCCGGCTCACCGGCCCCGGGGGTTTTGGCGGCCGCCGGTTGGGGCAGTAACGCAGCACGGGCAGGGGACCACACCGAAAACGGGAGGTGCCGGGAGTGGACGGGCCAGGGGACGAAGTGGACACGGGGGCCATCGGGCACCCGGTGTCCCGTCGCGACCTGACGGAACTGTCCGAGGCCGCACGGGACCTCGACCGGCGGATCGAGCAGCACCTGGCGCGGCTGCGCCGGGAACGCGCCCGCCGCGACGCGTCCCAGGACGACATCCCCGACCAGCGGCTTCGCCCGAGCGGCTGACCTCGGGTTCACCGCGCGGACGCGACCTACTACGCTGGGTGGCCCACGCCACCCGCCGATGTCCTGCGAGGTCGCCATGTCCGACGCACCGTCCGCCGTTCCTTCAGGCACAGGTTCCCCCAGCCAGAAGCCGGTGGGGCTGGATCCCGAGCGGCCGAGCATCGCGCGGATCTACGACGGGTTCCTCGGCGGTCACAACTTCTACGAAGTCGACCGCGTCGTGATGGAGAAGATCCGGCAGGCGGTCCCGGAGGCCGTGGACATCGCCCGCGGCAACCGCGGGTTCCACAACCGCGCACTGCGGATGCTGGCGAGCCAGACCAAGATCCGGCAGTTCGTCGACTGCGGGTCCGGGCTGCCCACCGCGGAGAACACGCACCAGATCGTGCAGCGCATCGACAAGGACACCACCGTCGTCTACATCGACAACGACCCGGTGGTCCTGGCGCACGGCCGCGCGCTGCTGGCCGAGAACGACTTCACGCACATGGTCGAGGCGGACATCTTCAAGCCCGAGGCCGTGCTGGAGAACGACGAGGTGCTGCGCCACATCGACTTCGCCGAGCCGGTCGCGCTGCTGCACGTCGGCACGATGCACCACTTCGAAGGTGACGGCGCCGCCGACGTCATGCGCGCCTACATCGACGCGCTGGCGCCGGGCTCGTACGTGGTGCTGTCGCACTTCTTCGACCCCGAGGTGCCGGACCTGACCGCGATCGCCAAGCGCATCGAGAACATCCTGACCCAGGGCCCGCTCGGCGCCGGCCGGTTCCGCACCCGCACCGAGATCGAGGCGATGCTGGCGGGCCTGGAGTTCCTGCAGCCCAACGCGACCTCGGAGCCGGGCCTGGCGGTCTGCGACGAGTGGTGGCCCGACGGCCCCCGGCTCACGCCGCTCAGCGGTTCCGCCCAGTGCGTGGCCGGGATCGTCGGGGTCAAGCGCTAGCGCAGCTGCCAGAGGTGGTCCGCCGTCCCGTTGTCGGCGAACTGCACCACCTGGGCACTGTCCGCCGTGGACATCCCGTCCACCCCCAGGACCTTGCCAGAGTTGCGGTTCTTCAGCCGCGACCAGCCGTCGCCGTTGTCGACCAGCTGCCAGAGGTGGTCCGCGGTGCCGTTGTCGGCGAACTGGACCACCCGCGCGCTGTCCGCAGTGGACATCTGGTCGACGCCGAGCACCTTGCCCGAGTGCTGGTTGCGGATCCGGTACCAGCCGTCCCCGTTCGCGACCAGGTGCCAGATGTGGTCGTCGGTGCCGTTGTCGGCGAACTGCACGACCCGCGCACTGTCCGCTGTGGACATCTGGTCGACGCCGAGTACCTTGCCGGAGTTGCGGTTCACGATCCGGACGCCCGTTCCCCCGCCGCCCGGCACCCACTGGTTCCCGTCCGGGGCGGCGGTCGGGAACGACGTGATGCGCAGCCGCGCCGCGCCCATCGGGATCAGCGTGACCGTCTCGACCGGCGCCGCGCTCTTCGCCGGTGACGCCTGCAGCGGCGTGACGACGTGCTGGTCGTCCGCGGTCCACTCGGCGATCTTCCGCGCTGGCGCGGTGATCTTCACCGGCACGGCGTCCGGGGTGAACGGGTTGGCCGGCAGCGCCCCGCCGGCCGCCGAGAAGGTCAGCGCCGCGCCGGGGGTCAGGCCGTAGTTCCACGGCGTCGTCGCGTGCACCGCGTACTGCGGGAACTGCGCGGTCCCGCCCAGCGACTCGTAACTCTCGCCGATCTTCAGCGAGTACGTCAGCGGGCCGTGGTCGACCGACACCGAGTTGTGGTTCGCGCCCCAGGTCCGCACGGTCGTGCGCTGCGGCAGGGTCAGCGTGACGACGTCGCCGTCCGCCCACGTCCGCGAGACCTTCGCGAACGTCGGCCCGGCGGTCACCGCGACTGACGCGCCCGCGACGGTGAGCCGCGGCGCCGCGCACCACGCGGGAATCCGGAAGTACAACGGGAAGGCCAGGTTCCGCGGCGTCCGGACGGTGAAGGTGACCTGCTCGGAAAACGGGTAGGTGGTGTCCTCGGTGATCGTCACCGCGGTGCCGTCGGCGACCTTCGCCGTGACGCTGCTGGCCGAGTACATCGCGGCCGCGAGGCCGTTGTCCGGGGTGGCCAGCCAGAGTTCCTCGGTGAAGTACGGCCAGCCCATGCCGTAGTTGTGCGGGCAGCAGCGGTACTGGTCGACGCCGGGCAGGAAGGCCTGCATCGCGAAACCGTTCTGGAACTGGCCTTCGCTCTTGGGCACGTTGTCGAGGTCGACGCTGTTCGCGCTGGTGATGTAGTGCACCGCGCGCCCGGCCGGGTCGAGCGCGGCGGGCAGGGAGTTGAACGCGAGGTCCTCGCAGCGGTCGGCCCACACCGGGTCGCCGGTCAGCCGGGTGAGCAGCTGGTGGCTGGCCATGAACTCGACGATCCCGCAGGTCTCGAAGCCCTGCCGCGGGTCACCGAAGCCGGGGCGTGCGTTCTCGTCCCCGGCGAACCCGCCGCCGGCGAACTGGCCGTAGGTCGCCATGATCGTCGTGTAGTCCTGGTAGGAGGCCTGGGTCAGCGACGCCGAGCCGCTGCGCAGCGCGTACTGCGCGGGCTCGCGGAAACCCTGGGCGACGTTGACGTTGTGCAGGCTCGGCAGGTTCCCGACCCAGTTGGCACCGTTGGCGTGGATCTTGTCGGCGAGGTCGAGCAGGTACGTGTCACCGGTCCGGTTGAACAGCCAGAACACGCTGTCGAGGCCGTCACCCCAGCGCACCGACACCCAGCTGGAGTTGAACGCGCTGGGGCCCTGCGCGTTCATGTAGCGCAGGAAGCGGGTCAGGAACGGGACGACGCGCGTGTCGCCGGTCCACTCCTGCCACGACCGCAACGCCTGCAGCAGCGGCAGATACGGCCAGAAGTCGGGGCCGTTGTTGAGCGCCGTGCGCAGGGCAGTCGGGCCGAAGAAGCCGTCGGACTGCTGGGTGGCGAGGATCGCGTCGATCCACTTCCCGGCGGTGGCTTTCGCGGTGGTGTCGCCGGTGACCGCGGCGAGGTCGACGTACCCGCGCAGCCAGTACGGCACCTCCTCCCAACCGGTGCGCTCCGGGTGGACCCAGCCGCTGGTCGCGAAGTCGAGGAAGTGCGAGGTCTCGGGGTAGTGCCCGCAAAGGCCGTCGAGCTGCAGGCGCAGCTGGCCGGCGAGCCAGCCGCGCGCGGTGACGGCCCCGGGCGGCAGCTTGAGGAAGGCGGTGGGCTTGAGCGGGGCCGCGTTCGGGGTGTAGAGCCCACCGGCGGCGGGCCCGACCTGCGGGCTGCGGAGGACGGCGGCCCCGGCTTCCCGCGTACTCGCGAGCAGTCCTGCGGCGACGGTTCCGGCGACGAACTGCCTGCGGCTCAAAGACACGGGGACCAGCCTCCGCTCGTCATTACAACGTTGTAAAAACAGTCTTACCGGTTCGATACAACGTTGTAAATCCGCCGTTCGCCGGACGCGGGTAAATGGCTGGGCGGCCGGCGGGCGAGCTGATAGCGTCGCGGCGACCGTGAGACGGCCGGAGGAGGTGAGACCCGTGAACGCAGTACGGACGTGGGTACTCCTCCCGAAAGGCACCAACCTTGCGTTTCACCTCTGCGACGACGTCGGACGGCGTCGTCGAACGCGACTTCACCCTCGGTGAGATCACCGGCGTGCTCTGGTCGCCGGAAGCCGGCTCCCCGCACGCGCCCCTGGTGCTGATGGGCCACGGCGGCGGCCAGCACAAGAAGACACCGGCGCTCCTGGCCCGCGCCCACCACGCCGTGACCACCCACGGCTTCACCGTGGCGGCCATCGACGCACCCGGCCACGGCGATCGCCCGCGCACCGCGGAAGACGACCAGGCGCGCGCCGACCTCCGGCAGGCCATGATGGACGGCGACACCGAAGCCGTCGCGTCGGTCAGCGTCCGGTACGGCATTTCGCTGGCCGAGCGGGCCGTACCGGAGTGGCAGGCGACCCTCGACGCCCTGCAGCGGCTGCCGGAGATCGGTCCCGAAGTGTCGATCGGTTACGGCGGCGGCATCACCCTCGGCACCGGGATCGGGATCCCGCTGACGGCGGCCGAACCCCGGATCGCCGCCGCCATCTTCGGCGGCGGGTTCGTCGTGCACGACGGCCTGCTCGAGGCGGCGAAGCGGATCACCGTGCCGGTGCAGTTCCTGCTCCCGTGGGACGACCAGCACGTCGGCCGCCAGTCCGCCCTCGGGCTGTTCGACGCCTTCGCCTCGGCGGAGAAGACATTGCACGCCAACCCGGGTGACCACCGCACCATCCGCTGGACCGGTGTCGACGACGGGTTCCTGGCCCGCCACCTCACCCCGGCCTGACCGGCTCCGGTGCCGGCGCCCACCAGGCGCCGGCACCGGAACTCAGGCGAGCGTGCGCACCCGGCGGATCGCGAAGAACACCAATGCCGCCGTCAGCACCGCGAAGAGCCCGGTTTCGATGCCCTGGAACGTCCAGAACCGCGCCCCCGGCTGGTATTCCACCCAGTTGTAGGCGCCGGGGCCGGCCCCGGTGTCACCACAGCCCGCGGGTCCGCACGGGCCGACCTGCGCGTTGGGCAGGACCATCTCCCCCGCCGCGTTGCGGATGCCCTGGTCCATCACCCAGTCGCCCGCCGCCGGGTTCGGCGTCAGCGTGCTGTCCGGGGCGTAGGTGTAGCTCTGCGGAGGCAGGTACCGCGGCCGGGCGAACAGCTCGACCGCCACGCGCACCACGGCGTACCCGACGAGCGCGATCCCCATGGCGGGCAGCACCTTCGGCCAGTAGGTCCCGGCGAAGACGCCCAGCGCCAGCGCGAAGAGCGTGTAGACGACCGGGACCACCCCCTGGACGTCGAAGGCGAAGTAGCCCAGCCGGCTGGTCGTGCTGACCAGCGGCCCGAACCACCACGACACCCCCAGCGCGTACCCGACGGCCAGCACCGCGGTGATCGCGCCGATCAGCCCGAACTTGACCAGCGCCCAGTGCGCCCGGCTGACACCCTGGGTCCACACCAGCCGGTGGGTGCCCTGCTCGACCTCGCGGGAGACCAGCGGCGCGCCGAAGAACACGCCGACCAGCACCGGCAGGATCACGAACAGGACGGCGACGTACACCAGGTTGCCGAACTTCTGCTCGAACTGGTGGGCCAGGCTCGCGCAGTTCGAAACCGCTTCCGTCTGCGTGATCATCGGCGCCTTGCCGAGCGCGGCCTGGCAGGCGGCCAGCCCGGAGCTGTCGTACTTCGTGTGCATCGCGAGCCCGGTGGGCACCACGATCAACGCCAGCACCCCGAGGGTGACGAGCGTGAACAGCGCCTGCCTGCGGTGCTGTCGCCAGGTCAGCCAGATCATGCCGGCACCCCCCATGCGGCCGCGGTGACGCGGGGTTCGGCCGCGGCCAGGTGCGCCAGCACCAGGTCCTCCAAGGTCACTTCGTGCTCCGTCCACAGTGGATCGATCGGGACGGCGGGGTCGCGGCGCACCAGCAGCGTCGACTGCCGTTCGGTGTGGCTCGCGCGGACGACCTCCGCGACGCCGGTGATGGACTCGCTCCCGGCGCGCGGGCCGACGAGCGTGCGGTGCGCGTCGACCAGTTCGTCGACCGCGCCGGTCAGCTGGACGCGGGCGGTCTGCAGGACGATGAGGTAGTCGCAGCTGCGTTCGAGGTCGGCCAGCAGGTGCGAGGACAGCAGCACCGTCGTCTCGCTCTCGGCCACCGCGCCCATCAGCGCCTGCATGAACTCGCGGCGGGCCAGCGGATCGAGGCTCGCGATGGGTTCGTCGAGCAGCAGCAGCCGCGGCCGCTTGGCCAGGGCGAGCGCCAGCGCGACCTGGGCCCGCTGCCCGCCCGAGAGCTGGCCGGCCGGCTTGTCCGGCGGGATGCCGAGTGCGGCGAGCCGGTCACGGGCCAGCGCGGCGTCCCACCGGCGGCGGTTCAGCTTGCCGCCCATGGTGATCAGCTCGGCCGGGGTGAAGTCCCGGTACACCGGGGTGTCCTGCGCGACGAACCCGATGTCGGCCAGCACCGAAGGCCCGTCACGCGGGTCGCGGCCGAAGACGCGCACCTCCCCCGCGTCGGGCCGCAGCAGCCCGACGGCCAGGTGCAGCAACGTCGTCTTGCCCGCGCCGTTCGGGCCGACCAGCGCGGCGATCCGCCCCGCGGGCACCTCCAGCGCGCAGTCCCGCAGCGCCCAGGTGCGCCCGTAGCGCTTGCCCAGCGCTCTGGTCTCCACCGCCAGCTCCATCTTCGGGCTCCCCTCAGCTTTGCTTCTGGTCCTGCGGCGCCGCGGCGCCGCGCAACGTGGTCTCGATCAGGGCGTTGATGTCGTCACCCGACATCCCCGCGGCTTCGGCGCGCTCCAGCCAGGCCAGCAGCTCGTCACGCAGCCGGGCCTGGTGCCCCAGCGACGGGCCGGCGAGGGTGCCGGTGACGAACGTCCCGACCCCCGGCTTGCCCTCCGCCAGCCCCTCCAGCACCAGCTCGCGATAGGCCTTGAGCACCGTGTTCGGGTTGATCGCCAGCGCTTGGGCCACTTCGCGCACCTTCGGCAGCTGGTCACCGTCCCGCAGCAGGCCGACACGCAGCGCCTGCTTCACCTGCAGGACGAGCTGCATGTACGTCGCGACCCGCGAACGGCCGTCCAGGACGAACTCGATCACCCGCACCCTCCCATTGTCCTACGACATTAAGACAACACCCGCGCACGCGGCCCTGTCAAGGACCCGGTTCCCGGTTTAGGGTCTCGATCGAGACGTACACCGCACCGGGAGGCAGGCATGTCGTTGTTGGACGGACTGGGCCAGGCGATCACCTCGGGGGCGGTCGAGATCGTCGACCTCACCGCACCGCTGAGCTCGAGCACGCCGATCCTCCAGCTGCCCGAACCGTTCGCCAACACCATCCCCTTCCGGCTGGAGGAGATCAGCCGCTACGACGAGCGCGGCCCGCGCTGGTACTGGAACGACATCCACACCGGCGAGCACACCGGCACCCACCTCGACGCCCCCGTGCACTGGGTGTCCGGAAAGGACGGCCACGACGTCTCCCAGGTGCCGCTGAAGACGCTCGTCGCGCCCGCGGTCGTGCTCGACTTCTCGGCGCGGGCGGCCGCCGACCCGGACTTCCTGCTCTCGATCGACGACGTCACCGCGTGGACGGCCGAGCACGGCCCGCTGCCGGACGGCGGCTGGCTGCTCTACCGCACCGGCTGGGACACCCGCAGCGAGAACCAGGACGAATTCCTCAACGCCGACGAGGCCGGTTCGCACAGCCCCGGCGTCTCCCCCGAGTGCGCCCGCTGGCTCGCCGAGGAAACGCCGATCGCCGGGCTGGGCGTCGAGACCGTCGGCACCGACGCCGGCCAGGCACCCGGGCTGGAGCCGATGTTCCCGTGCCACGAGCTGCTGCTGGGCGCCGGGAAGCACGGCCTGACGCAGCTGCAGAACCTCGCGACGCTGCCGCCGACCGGCGTGCTGCTGATCGTCTCGCCGCTGCCGATCGTCGGCGGGTCCGGCAGCCCGGCCCGGGTGCTGGCACTGGTGGAGCGGTGAACGTCGCCGAACTGGTCGGCCGCACGCTGGCCGGCCTCGGCGCCGGCACGGCGTTCGGGGTGGTGGGCAGCGGTAACTTCGAGGTCACCAACGCGCTGCGCGCGGGCGGCGTCCGGTTCGTCGCCGCCCGCCACGAGGGTGGCGCGGCGAGCATGGCCGACGCCTACGCGCGGATGAGCGGCAAGGTCTCGGTGCTGTCGCTGCACCAGGGCTGCGGGCTGACCAACGCCGTCACCGGGATCACCGAGGCGGCCAAGAGCCGGACCCCGATGCTCGTGCTCACCGCCGACTCCGCGAGCGCGTCGGTGCTGTCCAACTTCCGCGTCGACCAGGACGCGCTGGCCGCCGCCGTCGGCGCGGTGCCCGAGCGGGTGCACTCGGCCGCGAGCGCGGTCGCCGACACCGTGCGGGCGTTCCGGACCGCCCGGCAGCAACGCCGGACGGTGGTGCTGAACCTGCCGCTGGACGTCCAGGCGCAGCCCGCGGTTTCGGAACCGCTGCCGGTGGTTCCCGGCCCGGCCCCCGTACGACCGGACGCGGCGTCCGCCGCCGCGCTGGCCGAGCTGCTCGCCGCCGCCGAGCGGCCGGTGTTCATCGCCGGGCGCGGCGCCCGCGGGAGCCGGGAACCGTTGCGGGAGCTGGCTTCCCGCAGCGGCGCGCTGCTGGCGACGTCGGCCGTGGCCAACGGGCTCTTCCACGGCGACGAGTTCGCGCTCGGCATCTCGGGCGGGTTCGCCTCGCCCACGTCCGCCGAGCTGATCGTCGGCGCCGACCTGGTGGTCGGCTGGGGCTGCGCGCTGAACATGTGGACGACCCGCCACGGCGCGCTGCTCAGCCCGCACGCGAAGCTCGTGCAGGTCGACGTCGAGCAGGCCGCGCTGGGCGCGCACCGCCCGATCGACCTCGGCGTCGTCGGCGACGTCGGGTGCACCGCGTCGGACGTGCTCGCCCTGGTGCCGGAGCGGGCGGGCTACCGCTCCGCGGACGTCGCCGGCCGGATCGCCGCGACCGGGCGCTGGAACGACGTCGAGCACGACGACCTGTCCCGCGGCGGCCGGATCGACCCGCGCACGCTCAGCAGGCTGCTCGACGACCTGCTGCCGGCGGAGCGGATCGTCGCGATCGACTCCGGCAACTTCATGGGCTACCCGAGCGCGTACCTCTCGGTCCCCGACGAGCTGGGTTTCTGCTTCACCCAGGCGTTCCAGAGCATCGGGCTGGGGCTGGGCACGGCGATCGGCGCCGCGCTCGCCCACCCGGACCGGCTGCCCGTGCTGGGCACCGGCGACGGCGGGTTCCACATGGCACTGTCCGAACTGGACACCGCGGTCCGGCTCCACCTGCCGCTGGTCGTGATCGTCTACAACGACGCCGCGTACGGCGCGGAGGTCCACCACTTCGGCGACGCCGACATGACCACGGTCCGCTTCCCCGACTCGGACATCGCCGCCATCGCGCGCGGCTTCGGCTGCGACGGCGTCACCGTCCGGTCGGAAGAGGACCTCTTCGCGGTGAAGGACTGGCTGGCCGGACCGCGCGACGCGCCCCTGGTCATCGACGCGAAGATCGCCGACGACGGCGGTTCCTGGTGGCTCGCGGAGGCGTTCCGGCACTGACCGCGCCCCTTGACACGGCCTCTTGACACGGCTGGGGTGCGGCTGGATGCTGGCCTAGTTGTCTTACAGTCGTAAGACAGTAGGTATTCAGTCCTGGGGAGCTGGCTCATGCGTGTCTTCCGTGTCCTTTTGGCTGTGCTCGCGGCCGTCACCCTGGTAGCGGCACCCGCCGACGCCCAGCCGTCCCGTGACGCCATCGGCGCCCTGCTCGCGGCGTTCAAGGACCATCCGATCGTCGCGAAGTCCAGCCCGGACGTCGGGACGTTCGTGTTCGACCTGGTCCGCGACCCGCGTTTCCCCGGGGCGGTGAACGACATCGCCGTGGAGTGCGGGAACTCGCGCCTCCAGCCGCTGCTGGACGCCTACATCGCGGGCGCCGACGTCCCGGACATCAGCCGGGTCTGGCGGGACACAACCCAGCCGAGCTGCGGGTTTTCGACGTTCTACGAACAGCTCTTCGCCTTGGTCCGCCAGGTCAACACGACACTGCCGGCGAACCGGAAGATCCGTGTGCTGGCGTGCGACCCGCCGATCGACTGGAGCCGGGTGCACACCCCGGCGGACTTGGACCCGTTCACCGACCGCGACCCGGTGATCGTGACGGTCGTGAAGACGCAGGTGCTGCAGAAGCACCGCAAGGCCCTGATGCTGTTCGGCCTGGGTCACCTGACGCACGACGGCGGCAGCGGCGCGGTAGCAACCCTGGAGCGCGAGTACCCGGGCGCGGCGTACGTCGTGGCCGACCACCGCGGCTTCACCCGGGACAACCCGCGGCTCGAACAGCAGCTGGGTTCATGGCCTGCTTTGGTCCCGTTGAGCGGCTCCTGGCTGGGCAAGCTCGACACGACGTACTTCCCGGTGAACCGCCCCTACCCGCCGGGCACGCGGGGCTATCCGGGCGTGGACGCCTACCTGTACGAGGGCCCGGCCGCCACCCTGCTGCGCGAACCACTGTCGGCGCGGGCAGTGCTGGACACGGACTATCTGAACGAACTACGGCGGCGGGCCGCGGCGATCGAGGCACCGCCGGGTTCCCTTGCGTGGCCGGAGTTCTTCTTCGACCGGGAGCGCTCGTCCGGTGTCTTGCTGGGCGGCTGAGGTTCGTTGGCAGGGGCATTCCGCGCAGGTGTCGATGGAGGATTGGGGACGCTGGATGTCCGGAATGCTCCATCGAGGAGCGCCGGGACCTGGTGTCGCACGGGTCCGCCGCGCCCCAAGTTGCTTCTCACGCACGTGGCCGCGAGGTGCCAATGGAAGATCCGGGAGAGGTCGGTTGTCCAGAAATCTCCATGGACGTGCGCCGAGAACCCGACCGTGGTGCGACTCCGACGGTGCCACGATGAGGGACCTGGTGTCGCAAGTCTGAGGTTCGTTGACATCGGCCCGGCGCTGCGGCCGGGGCGGAACCGTCGCCGGAGCTTCGGCAGCCGAGCCCGTCGCGCAGTTCGGCGGTGGAACCGATGCTCAGTTCGCCGGTGGGCGGCGGCCGGTGCCGCTGGCCGGTGCAACCTTCGCTCAGCTCGGCAGTGGACCGGTGCTCAGCTCGACGGTGAGCGGTGGCCGGAGGAACCGTCGCTCAAGTCAGCAGCGGAAACGGCGCTCAGTTCGGTGGTGGTGGAACCGGTGCTGCCCCAGCCGAGGCGGCCGTCGATGCGGCAGGGTGGCCGATGATCGTTGCCATTCGGGGGCGGCTTGCGACGTGGGGGTGGGCCCGCAGCCTTTGGCTGCGGGCCTCTCCCCTGCTCGATTGTTCAGGCCGCGAACGGCAACGGTTTATGGAGGTTGTTGCGCCTGGGTTTTCGGCGCTTGTCCAGGAACACCGGCGGCCGGAACTCCGGTAGGCCGTCAGCGGCGATGTGGACTTCCCAGCCGGAACGGTGCAGCAGCCGGTGATGGTGAGCGCACAACAGCACCAGGTTGCCCAGCTCGGTGGCGCCGCCCTCGGCCCAATGGCGGATGTGGTGACCCTGACAATGCCGCGGCGGGCGATGACAGCCCGGGAAGGCGCAGCCGCGGTCGCGGAGATACAACGCTCGGCGCAGACCCGCGGAGATCAGGCGGCGCAAGCGTCCCAGGTTCAGGGGTTCACTCTTCTCGCCCAGGACTGCCGGGATGAGCATGCTGTCGCAGGCGTGGACTCGGGCTTCGGCTGCGGTCATGGTGCCGGTGTCGCCGAGGGTGGCCTGGCCGACACCGGACTTCAGGTCCTCCAGTGACACCGCGATCATCACGTGCGCTCGTTCACCGGCCTGCATCGGCAGGTCCGGGGAGTTCAGCGCGAGGTTGACGGCGTCGGAGAAGGCGTCGCCGTAGCGTTCCTGCGGAGAGCGGAAGTCGGGGCCGTCGTCTGCGGCGCGACGCTCGGCCAGTGAGTCGAGCAAGGCGCTCGCACGGGTGCCGGTCTCCTCGTCGAAACGACCGGTCAGCTCCCACACGCCGGTTCTCTTACGGCGCAACGACAGCTCCCGGGTGGGAGCGGCTGGTTCGGTGGGGTCGGGTTCGGCGCCGTCGGGATCGAGGTGCGCGACGATCCGCGCACCCAGCGCCGCGACCTGCTTGTGCCCAGCCTCGGAGGCGAAGGACAGCAGGCTCCGCTCGGCGTCATCACGGTGCTCGGGCGCAAGCTGCGCCAGCACCTCGACGATGGTGTCGACCATCGGAGTGCTCAACGAACCATCAGCAGCCAAAACCCCGGTAGCCGGAGCAACGGCGGGCACCGGGCTGCCATCGAGAGCACGCCCGGGATTGAGCGCCTGGGCCCGTTTCACCACGCGTTCAGCAGCCGACTTGGGAACATCGGCCAGGTGCTCGAACAACCGCGCGACAGAGCGATATCCGAACAGTTCCATCACACCACGCGACTCGATTTCCACCAGCAGAGCGCCGATCTCGGCTTCGGCGGACCGCACGACACCGAGCAGCACGGAGATGCGGTCGGCCAAGGCCACCGCATCCGCTCTCCACACCGCTTCGCTGTCCACACACCAAGATTACCGGCTCTCGAACGCATGTTCATCACACGAACGGATGATCACGCCGGGGACCGTCGACGCGTCGGGTGGGCAGCGATCAGTGGCCGCGGGACCACGACTCCAGCGCGATCAGCGTCTTGGTGCCGGTGACCTGGTGGTGCCGGCGGATCTCGTCGATCGTCGTCTGCAGGTGGGCCATGTCCCTAACGCGTAGCCAGACCAGGGCGTCCGGGTCGCCCGCGATCGTGAACACCGCCTGGGCCTCCGGCATCCGCGTGGTGGTCCGGAGGATCTCGGCGACCTTCGTGTTGCCGACGAACCGCAGCTCGGTGAACGCTTCGATGCCCCAGCCGAGCTTCGCGTGGTCGACCTGGACCGTGAAGCCCGTGATCACGCCCGTCTCGCGCAGGCGGTCGATCCGGCGCTTGACCGCCGCCGTCGAGAGCGTGACCCGGCCGGCGATGTCGGACAGCGTGCGCCGGGCGTCCTCGCGCAGCAGCCCGAGGATCTCGTGGTCGGTCGCGTCGAGCAGCTCTTCGGTCATGCGGGCGAGCGTAACTCCGCGCAAAAAACCGGGCCAATCGTCGATCATGACCGCCGAAGTTTGCGTACCGAAGGGTGAACCCGCCGCGGCTGTTGCGTGGGACGTCGATAGCGTGTGCCGTGGCCCGCATCGCACTGTGCGCCGGAGCACAGCCGCGCGAGGGCGAAGGGAGCCGCGTCGTGGAGACGTTCACGCTGGAGGACCGCTATCTGCGGGAGGCGGGGACCGTGCACCTCACCGGGGTGCAGGCCCTGGTGCGGCTGCTGTTCGACCGCGTCCGCCACGACCGCGCCCGCGGCGGCGACCCCGCCGTGTTCGTCTCCGGCTACGAGGGCTCGCCGCTGGCCGGGTACGACCTCGAGCTGGGCCGCCGCGCGACGCTGCTGGACAAGCACGCCGTGGTGCACCGCCCCGGGCTCAACGAGGAGCTGGCCGCGACGTCGGTGATGGGCAGCCAGCTCGTCGCGGGCGCCGGCGGGCAGCGCGGGGTCACCGGGTTCTGGTACGGCAAGGCGCCCGGCCTCGACCGCGCCTCCGACGCCCTGCGCCACGCCAACCTGGCCGGCACCGACCCGCGCGGCGGCGCCGTCGCGCTGGTCGGCGACGACCCGAACGCCAAGTCCTCGACGGTCCCGTGCGCCTCCGAGCTGGCGCTGGCCGACCTGGCCATCCCGATCCTGTACCCGGCCGACTCGCAGGACGTCCTGGACTTCGGGATGCACGCGGTCGAGCTGTCCCGCGCCAGCGGCCTGTGGTCGTCGCTGAAGGTCGTGGCGAACGTCGCCGACGCGTCCGGCACCGCCCAGGTGAGTCCACAGTGGACAGCACCCGAGCTCGGCGGCCAGGCGTACCGGCACGCGCCGACGTCGAAGCTGCTCGGCGCGAGCCTCGCCGCGCTGGAGCGCAGCCTCTTCACCGTGCGGCTGCCGCTGGCGCTCGAGTACCTCCGGCTGAGCGGCGTCAACCGGATCACCGCGCGCGGGCCGGCCGACCGGATCGGCATCGTCTCGGCCGGGAAGTCCTACCTGGACGTCCAGCAGGCCCTGCGCATCCTCGGGCTGACCGAGGAAACCCTGGAGCGGCACGGGATCCGGATCCTCAAGCTCGGCGCGATCCACCCGCTGGAGCCGTCGATCGTCCGCGAGTTCGCCGACGGGCTCGACGAGATCGTCGTCGTCGAGGAGAAGCGCTCGTTCATCGAGTCCGCGCTCAAGGAGGTCCTCTACGGCGTCCCCGGCGCGCCTGCCGTCCACGGCAAGAAGGACGCCGACGGCCGGACGCTGTTCACCGAGCTGGGCGAGCTGGACCCGGACGTCGTCGCCACCGGACTGGCCCGGCGGCTCGCCGCGCACCAAGAGATCCCGTCGGTCGAGGCCTGGCGCGGACGCCGCCGCCGCGAGCGCATCTCCGTGCCGCTGCTCGCGCGGACGCCGTACTTCTGCTCGGGCTGCCCGCACAACTCGTCCACGAAGGTTCCGGAAGGGACGCTGGTCGGCGGCGGCATCGGCTGCCACACGATGGCCCTGTTCATGGAGCCCGACCAGGTCGGCACCGTCCTCGGCGTGACGCAGATGGGCGGCGAGGGCACCCAGTGGATCGGGATGGCGCCGTTCGTCGAGGCCGAGCACTTCGTGCAGAACATCGGTGACGGCACCTTCACCCACTCCGGCAGCCTCGCCGTGCGCGCGGCCGTCGCGGCCGGCGTCAACATCACCTACAAGCTGCTCTACAACTCGGCCGTCGCGATGACCGGCGGGCAGGACGCCGTCGGCGCGCTGCCGGTCGAGAAGGTCGCCGAGCTGCTGCTCGTCGAAGGCGCGAAGCAGGTCGTGATCACCAGTGACGCGCCCGGGGCTCTGCGCCGCCGCAAGCTGCCCGCCGGCGTCGAGGTCCGCGACCGCACCGAACTCCTGCGCACGCAGGAGGAACTGGCCGCCGTCCGCGGCGTCACCGTGCTGATCCACGAGCAGGAGTGCGCGGCCGAGAAGCGGCGGAAACGCCGCCGTGGCAAGCAGGAGACGCCCGCGACGCGCGTGGTGATCAACGAGCGCGTCTGCGAGGGCTGCGGCGACTGCGGTACCAAGTCGAACTGCCTGTCGGTGCAGCCGGTGGCCACCGAGTTCGGCCGCAAGACCACGATCCACCAGTCGTCGTGCAACGTCGACTACTCCTGCCTGGCCGGGGACTGCCCGTCGTTCGTGACGGTCGTGCCGACCGGCCGCAAGCAGCACCGCAAGCTGGCCGAGCTGGCCGCCGACGCCGACGCCGCTCCCCCGGCCGCGGCGAAGGACTTCACCGTGCGGATCACCGGCATCGGCGGCACCGGCGTCGTCACGGTGACGCAGATCCTGGCGACCGCCGCGGTGCTCGACGGCCGGCACGTCCGCACGCTGGACCAGACCGGGCTGGCGCAGAAGGGCGGCGCGGTCGTCTCCGACCTGAAGGTGACGGCGGAGCCGGTCGCCCAGGCCCCGAAGCTCGCGACCGCGGAGTGCGACCTCTACCTGGCCTGCGACGCGCTCGTCGGCGCCGACCCGGTGAACCTGGGGGTCGCCGACCCGGCGCGCACGACGGCGGTCGTGTCCACCACCGAGGTGCCGACCGGCCGGATGGTCGTCGACACGACGGTGGCGTTCCCCAGCCCCGGCAGCGTGCTCGCGCCGCTGGAGGCGGCGGCCGCCCGCACCGTGTCGCTGGACGCGCGTGGCCTGGCCGAGTCGCTCTTCGACGACGACCAGTTCGCGAACGTCCTGCAGCTCGGCGCGGCCTTCCAGACCGGCGTGATCGGGCTGCCCGTCGCGGTGATCGAGCGGGCGATCGAGCTGAACGGCACCGCGGTGGCCGCGAACCTGCAGGCCTTCCGCCGCGGCCGCCAGCTCGTGGCCGACCCGGCCGCGCTGGAGGCCGCGCTCACCCCGGCGCCGGTCGCGGCGCCGAAGCCCGCGGCCCCGGCCGTGCGCGCGCTGGTGCACGCGGAAGCCGAGTCGGAGCTGGCGCGGCTGCTCGACATCCGGATCCCCGACCTGGTCGCGTACCAGGACGAGGCGTACGCGCGGGCGTACGCCGAGTTCGTCGAGCAGGTGCGGGTGCTGGAGGACGGGCCGACGGCGGTCACCGAAGCCGTCGCGAAGCACCTCTACAAGCTGATGGCCTACAAGGACGAGTACGAGGTCGCGCGGCTCTCGCTCGACCCGGCGTTCACGGCCGGGCTGGCCGACCAGTTCGGCGCGGGCACCCGCTACGCCTTCCGCCTGCACCCGCCGGTGCTGCGCGCGCTCGGCATGAAGCGCAAGATCAGCCTCGGCCCGTGGTTCCGCCCGGCGTTCCGGCTGCTGCACGCGCTGCGGCGGCTGCGCGGCACGAAGTTCGACCCGTTCGGCCGCGCCGAGGTGCGCCGCGTCGAGCGCGAGCTGGTCGAGGACTACCGGAGTGTGGTGGTCAAGGCGTTCCGGGCCGAGGACGTCGACCTCGCGCAGGTCCTCGCGCTGGCCGAGCTGCCGGACCTGGTGCGCGGCTACGAGGACGTCAAGCTGGCGAACGTCGAGCGGTACCGCGCGAAGCAGGCCGAAGTGCTGGCCCTCACGCACGCAGGTAACTGAGCATCGCCTGGGCTTCGTCGGGGACGCGCAGCTTCGAGCTGACGTCCCCGGCGTGCCGGCGCGCGGCTTCCGTGCCGATGCCGAGCAGCCGCCCGATCGCCGGGACCGAATGCCCCTCGGCGAGCAGCGCGACGACCTCGCGTTCGCGGGCGGTGAGCGTGGTGACGGGGTCACCGGGCCGCCGCCGGGCCAGCTGCAGGGCCACGACGTCCCGGTCGAGCACGGTCCCGCCGGCGGCGACGCGCTTGAGGGCGTCGAGGAACTCGTCGGCCTTCCCGACCCGCTCCTTGAGCAGGTAGCCGGCCCCGCCGCCGCCCGCGGCCAGCAGGTCGCCCGCGTAGCCGTCCTCGACGAAGGCCGACAGCGCGAGGATGGCCAGGCCGGGCGCCCGGCGGCGCGCTTCGAGAGCGGCACGCAGGCCTTCGTCGGTGAACGTGGGCGGCAGCCGCACGTCGACGACGGCCAGATCGGGTGCCTGGGTCCCGACCGCGGCGAGCAGGTCGTCGGGGTGGTCGACGGCGGCCGCGACGTCGAAGCCGGCGCTGCCCAGGAGCAGCACCAGCCCTTCTCTCAGCAGTGCGTCGTCTTCGGCGATCACGATCCGCACGACAAGGTCCTCCTCACGTCGATTACGCCCCTGTTGGGAAGCACGGACAGTGAGGCGGAAACGTTCAGGAAACGCCCGTGGTCCGGAACCGCGCCCGGTAGTCACTCGGCGTGACACCCAGACCACGCGCGAACGACCGCCGCAGCGTCTCCACCGAACCGAAGCCCGACCGGCGGGCGATCACGTCCAGCGGGTCGGTGGTGCCCTCCAGCTGCTGCTGGGCGAACTCCAGGCGGATCTGCTCGACGAACCGGGCCGGCGTGCGGCCGGTCTCCTCGCGGAACAGCCGGGTCAGGTGACGGACGCTCACGCCCGCGCGGGCCGCCATGTCACCGAGGGTGTGCGGGGCCGACGGGTCCGCCGCGACCGAGTCCAGCAGCGTCCGCAGGACCTCGTGACGCGGGCGGCCCGTCTCCAGCCGGACGCTGAACTGCGACTGCCCGCCCGGCCGCTGCAGGAACACCACCAGGTGCTTGGCCACCAGCCGCGCGATGTCCGGGCCGAGGTCCTCCTCGACCAGCGCGAGCGCCAGGTCGATGCCGGAGGTGACCCCGGCCGAGGTGATCACCGGGCCGTCCTTGACGAAGATCGCGTCCACGTCGACGCGGACCAGCGGGAAGCGGCGGGCGAGCTGGTCGAGCAGGTCCCAGTGCGTCGTCGCGCGGCGGCCGTCGAGCACGCCCGCCGCGGCCAGGGCGAACGCGCCCGCGCACACCGACGCCGTCCGGTTCGCGCCGTCGGCGAGGCGGCGGATCTGCGCGATCAGCTCGGTGTCGGCGATCGTGCGGGCCCACACCGGGCCGCCGGGCACCAGCACCGTCGCCCCGCGCGGGTCCGCCGCCGCCAGGTCCAGGTCGGCGCCGAGGCGCGTCCCGGTGTTCGCGCGGACGTCCGCACCACCGGGCGACGCCGTCCGCAGCTCGTAGCGGCCGCCGTGCTCGTTGGCCTCGGCGAACACCTCCAGCGGGCCGGAGACGTCGAGCAGGCGGACGCCGTCGTAGAGGACGACGAGGACGGGACGGGCTTTCACCGCTCCAGTATCACCAGCTCCCCGTCCGCCGGCTCCTCGGCGGGCGCGTGCACGACGCGCGGCGCCGGAGCGAGGTTGACGTGCAGGCGGAAGACGTCCGGGCGCGAGTAGTGCCCGACCGGGTCGGCGGCCGACTTGGCGATGGCGATCAGCGAGAAGTCGAGGTCGGCGAACAGCAGGCCCTCTTCGGTCTCCGGCAGCGGCTCGGCCAGTTCGCTGCCCTCCGGGCCGTAGATGCGCGCGAAGCCGCCGCCCAGGGCGAGCAGCTGCCGCTTGGTTTCGGTGTCGCAGAACAGTTCGTGGGCGGCGGGCCCGACCACCGAGCACGGCGCGACGACGAACGACTGGCCCTCGACGGCGTAGACGCGGCTCGCGGCGGTGTTGACCTCGGGGCCGAGCGCGGTGGCCGCGCCGCGGTAGACCGAAAAGCTCGGCCACGACCCGACGTGGATCTGCTCGCCGAGGCTGTACATCGCGTACTTGGTCAGCGGCTGGAAGTGCTCCCAGCAGTTGAGCCCGCCCAGCTTGCCGAGCCGGGTGTCGTGGACCTGGATGTCGCTGCCGTCGCCTTCGCCGAACACACTGCGCTCGACGTGCGTCGGCTTCAGCTTGCGGCGCACGGAAATCACCTCGCCGGTGTCGTCGAGGAACGCCTGCGCCATGTACAGGCTGCCCTGGTCGAACTCGCTGAACCCGAGCACGACGTGCACGCCGTGTTCGCCGGCCGCGGCGGCGATGCGGCCCATCTCGGCGCCGTCGCGGGTCAGCGAGTTGGCCGCGAACCGGGGCACGAACTGCATGCCCCACGCCGGGGAGTCGAGCCAGATCCACCACGGGTAGCCGGGCAGGAACGTCTCGGGGAAGGCGACGAGCTCGGCGCCGCCGCGGGCGGCCTGGGCGATGAGGTCGACGACCTGGTCGACCCCGGCGGCGAGGTCGAGCCAGCGGGGTTCGGCCTGGACGGCGGCGACGCGGACCTGCTGGGTCACGGGAACCTCCTGGGGCGAAAGGATTTCCCCCACTGTCCACCCGGGACGGCGCCACGGCACCGACGTCCCGTGCCGGATCACCGACGGGGCGTGCCACCCGCGCGGAACTCCCCCGGCGTCAGGCCGGTCGCCTCCCGGAACACCCGGTGCAGCTGCCGGTCACCGGCGAACCCGCACGCCGCGGCCACCGAACCCAGCGGACGGTCCGGCTCCGCGCGCAGCAGGACTCGCGCGTGCTCGACGCGGATCTCGCGCAGCACCGGGCCGACCCCGCCGTCGAACAGGCGGTAGAGCGTCCTCCTCGACACCGCGCACGCGGCGGCGACGTCGTCGACCGACAGGGCCGGGTCGGCGTGGTGGGCGCGGAGGAAGGCGCGCACGCGTTCCCGCGCGAGCGACTGGTCCGAAGGTGCGCGGCCGCTCGAGAGGCTGAGGACCGAGGCCAGCAGGCCGCGCCCGTGCTGGGCCAGCGCGCGGGCGGCGTCCGGGTCGGCGGGGTACATCCGGGACAGGCCGTGGAAGAACTGCGCGACGACACCCGCGGGCCCGTCGGCCGGCAGGGAAACCGCCGTGACGCGAGCGGCGTCGCGCAGGCCCGTCTCGGCGAGGATCGCGGTCAGCGGCACCTGGACGACGACCTGCTCGAAGGCGTCGTCGAAGTGCAGGGTGTACGGGCGGGTGCTGTCGTAGAGCGCCATCCGGCCCGGGCCCAGCTCCGCGACGCGGCCGTCCTGCTCGACGCGGCCGCGGCCGCCGGTCTGGATGCTGGCCAGCAGGTACTGCTCGCCGGCCCGGGCGATCAGCCGCGGCGTGCGCCGCACCCGCTGGCCGCCGGCGTGGACCGTGGACAGCTCGAGGCCGCCCAGGTCGGCGTGCGTGAGCCGGCCGTCGAACCCGCCCGGCCGGGTCGGGGTGGCGCTCAGCTGGACGAACGTGTCGCAGATGAGGTCACGCCAGTACTCGAACGCGTGCTCGCGCCCGACCGCCGACGTCGACCACTCGCTCATCCCGCCATGGTGCGACGACCAGGGCAGGAAAGCCAGTGCTCAGCCCTCGCCGGACCAGCCGCTCAGCCGGGTGAGCAGCCGTTCGAGGACCTGCGGGTCCGCCGCCACCGGATCACCGGAGACGGGCTCGTCGACCAGCGTCCGGCGATCGCCCCGCCGCGGCAGGCGCACCTGCTTCGCCGTCATCCCGCCCGGCAGCGCCAGCTCGCACCAGGTGGTGCGGCCGCCGCCGGGGGCCGGGTCGACGCCGATGCGCTCGCCGGGCCGGGCCTGCGGCGCCGGCAGCTGGGGGAGGTTGTCGTCGACCTCCACCAGCAGGTACTCGGCGCTGAGGCGCAGCCGCAGCGTGACGAACGGGGGTGCCTTCGGATCGCCGGCGTTGATGACCGCCTCGACCAGGCGTCTCGCGGTCGCGGTGACCTGATCGAGCATCGGCTTCAACGACCAGTCGGTGAGAATCAGCCGGACGAACAGATCCGTCACCGGCAGCGCGCTGGGCTGCGCGACCAGCCGGAGGTCGTCCATCTGGGAGGTGTGCGCGCTCAAACCTGACCTTCCTCGGCCCGGGTGCCACTGTTCGAGTCACGCATCATGCCACCCGTCCGGGAACCACCCGTAAGGAGGACGTCACTCGACGCCGAGCATGACCTCCGTGGACTTCACGAGCACGGTCACCGGCTTGCCGGGAGCCAGCTCCAGCTCCTCCGTGGCGTCCTTCGTGATGGACGCGACGACCTGCTGGCCGCCGTCGAGCTCGACGGTCACGACGGACATCACGGCGCCCGGCTTGATGGCCGCGACGGTGCCGGTGAGCTGGTTGCGGGTGGAGAGACGCATGGTGTTCCTTAGCGGTGCTGGGGTGCGAACCGCGCCAGGCTACGGCCTTTTCGCAGGTCACGCCGCCGGAAGCCGCCCGGCACGATCGGGTGGTGCGGCACCGGGGCAGGCCGGATCACCGCAGCTGCGCCACGGCGGGACGCGCTGAGGAGCACCCGCGAACCCGGTGTGACTTGCTACCGTCGGCCCATGGGCGAGCTGGTCGAGGACGAAGCGCTGCGGGCCGAGCGGCTGCTGGACGCGCAGGCGAAGGCGGTCGAGCTGTTCGCGGCGGTCGAGGAGCGCGGGATCCTCGCGCCGGGCGTGCGCGAGACCGAGGCCAGTGACGCGATCCGCGACCTGGCCGGCGACCTGCTGGGCATCCGCCGCTACTGGCACAAGCGGATCGTCCGGGCCGGGGTCAACACGCTGCGGCCCTACCGCGAGAACCCGCCGGACCGCGTGCTCGGCGAGGACGACATCGCCTTCGCCGACTTCGGCCCGATCTTCGAGGACTGGGAAGCCGACTTCGGCCGCACGTTCGTGCTGGGCGGCGACCCGGTGAAGCACGCGCTGCGCGACGCCCTGCCGAAGGTGTTCGACGCCGGGCGCGCGTACTTCGACGCGCTGCCCGACATCACCGGCGAGCAGCTCTACGCGCACATGGTCCAGCTGGCGCACGAGGCGGGCTGGGAGTTCGGCGGCGAGATCGCCGGGCACCTGGTCGGCCAGTTCCCGCACGAGACGATCGACGGCGCCAAGATCGCGTCCTACATCGCGCCGGGCAGCGACCAGCCGATGCGGCGGCCGGACCGCAACGGCCAGGCGTCGCACTGGATCCTGGAGGTTCACCTCGTCGACCGCGAACGCGAGATCGGCGGCTTCCTCGAGCAGCTGCTCGACCTGGGCCCGGCCGCGTCGTAAAGGTTCTCCTCACCAGCCCCCGACGCCGGTGAGGAGAACCCCGCCGCGTCAGACCCGCGCGGTCGCCCACAGCTCGTCGATGGTGCGCTCGGCCGTCGCGAGGCTGGCATCGGCCAGCGGGATGAGCTCCGCCATCGCCGGGTTCACGTGCGCCAGCGTCAGCTCGGCGGTGATGAACCGCGGCTCCAGGCCGGTCAGCGAGAGGCCGTGCGGCAGCCACGCCTCGGCGTGGTCCCAGCCCGCGCGGGGCGTGCCTTCGCCGTACCCGCCGCCGCGGCTGGCCAGCACGATCAGGTCGCGGCCGCCGAGCAGGCCGGACATCGTCGCGTGGTCGACCGAGAGCCCGGGGGCGATGAGGTGGTCGACCCACGTCTTGACGCTGCTCGGCGGGCCGAAGTTGTAGAGCGGCAGGCCCAGCAGCACGGTGTCGGCCGCCTGGATCTCGCCGACGAGCTCCCGGGTCAGCGCCCAGGACGCCGCCTGCGCGGGCGTGTGCTGCTCCGGCGGCACCGCGCGGGCCGTCCCGCTCGCCGCGTCGAGGTGCGGCAGCGGGTGTTCCCCCAGGTCGCGGTAGGTCACCGTGCCGTCGGGGTGGGCGGCCCGCCACGCGGCCGCGGCCCGCGCGCTGAGCCTGCGGCTCACCGAAGCCTCGCCGGTGATGCTCGAGTCGATGTGCAGGAGATGCGCCATGTTGTTTGCCGTCCATAGATCGTTGGTGTTAGACAAACCATTAATAGCACACCGATCATCGGGTCGCCCATATACTGGGCGCATGACCTCGCTGCCGGTCGTCAACCAGCCGCCCCACCGCTGCGGCGCGCTGCTCGACCACCTCGCGCGCCGGCTGCGGCTGCGCAGCGAGTCGGTGCTGACCCCGCTGGGGCTGCGGCCGCGCCACCTGATCGCCCTGACCGTGCTGCGCGACCAGGGCGGCAGCTCGCAGCAGGACCTGGCGAAGATCCTGGAGATCGACGGCACGAACGTCGTCGGGCTGCTCAACGAGCTCGAGGCGGAGAACCTGATCGAACGCCGGCGCTCGCCGGTCGACCGCCGCCGGCACATCGTCGAGCTGACCGACGTCGGCGCGAAGCTGCTGGCACGGGCGGAGTTCGCGCTCGCCGCGGTCGAGGACGAGGTGTTCCGCGACCTGGACGCCGACCAGCGCGAGACGCTCTACACGCTGCTGCAGCAGGTGACGAACACGACGAACGCGGAAGCCTGCACGGAAGCCGTGGCCCGCCCGGGCTGCTGAGGCCCAGCCGATGCGGTGGCCGCGCGCGGAGTCCGGCACGACGGACTGGTTGCGAGAGCTGTGCGGCGACGGCCTGACCGGCTTCATGCCGCCGGCGATGCCGGACGCGGCCTGGGTGCTCAACACGATGTACGAGCACGAGGACGGGCCGACCGGGACGTCGCACCACGAGTACCACCAGGCGCGGCTCGCGGACGGAAGCGCCCGGCCCCAAGCCGTCAACGGCGTGGACCTCGAAGCCGGGAGCACGGTGACCGGCGGCGGACTGGGCCGCGCCGGGCACCCCGGCCCCGGGTGGCGGCGGCTGCGCTGGGCGGAGCTCGCCCGGCGCACCGGCGATCCCGTCGTGCCGGACGGGCTGCTGCCCTCGTACCGCTGCTTTCCCTCGGCCACAAAGGAGGGCAGCTGGCCGCTCGGCATCATCCCGCCCGCCGAGGGAAGCCTGGACCGCGAGACCTGGACGCGGCTGATCGGCATCCTCGCCGAGCACAGTCCCGCGGGCCCGGACACCCGCTGCCTGGCCTACTACAGCCCGCTGACGCTCGGGGCCGCCGACTTCGAGAACCTCCACGTGCGCAAGGGAATCCTCGGTGACGCCGGGATCCTGTACGACGACCCCGGAACCGGCTTCAGCCCGTCCAACCTCTGGGCCGAGGACCGCTCATGGTGCCTGTGCACCGACTACGACCTGTGGGCCACCAAGGTCGCCGGGTCCCCGCTGCTGATCGAAGCGCTGCTGAAGGACCTCGAGATCGAAGCGATCCGGCCGCCCTAGCCGCCCGCGATGTCGTGGGCCAGCTGCCGCGCTTCGGGCAGCGTGAACTGGCCCGAGATCTGCGTTTCGCCGCCGGTGATGGCGGATTGGATCTGCGGCGCCGTGAGCACGCGGCTCTGGAGCACCATCGCCACCTGCTTGCCGACGTTCCCGCCCGTCCAGTCGGCCCACGTCCGGGTGCCCGCCGTGGTGAACCGGATCCCGATGACCGCCCTCCCGGTCTGCGGATCGAGGCGGGCGTCGACCCAGCCGACGTCGGTGCCGCTCAGGAACGCCGGGCCCAGCACGTACTTCGTGCCCTGCGCGCGGTCGCAGCTGACCAGCGGCAGCGCCGGGTCGTCCCGGCCCGCCAGCGGGTCCGGGCTGCCCTGGGCGCAGTCGAGCGCCGCCGCGGCGGCCTGCTGCGCGGCCGGATCGGCACTCTGCCGGTCCGCCGCCGAGCCGGTCGGCGGCGAGGGCGGCAGCTCCGTCAGGACCGGCCGGAAGCGCAGCTGCGTCCCGTCCTTGACGACGAAGCCGTTTCCCGACGGCTGAGCCGTGCCGGGCACCTGAACCGCACAGCCGGCGACGAGCACGAGGACGGCCAGCGCCGCGAAGGTCCGCACGGCTGCCATTGTGTCGTCCCGGCGCCGGATCGGGAACTTACCACTGGTAAATCCTTGACATTACCAATGGTAAGCCTCACGCTACTGAGGCCAATTCGTCTAGACCAATCTGTCCGCTCTTCGAGGTACCTCCCCCGAGAGGAGAGACACCACCATGTCCCCCCGCAAACCGGCCAAGACCGCCGCGGCGCTCGCCGCCGTGACGGCTACGGCGGCCGCGCTCGTGCTCGCCCACGGCGCCGACGCCAGCCCGGCCGCCGCCACCCCCGCCACCGTCACCGCCGCGTGCGGTGTCCTGTTCGACGACTTCCACTACGGCTCCCCTGCCGACTCCGCCTTCGGCGCGGCCGGCTGGACCACCCGCAACGACGTCGGCAGCCCCGGCGTGCCCGGTGCGCGCTGGCTGACGAGCAACATCAGTTTCCCCACGGTGAACGGGGAAAAGGTGGCGCAGCTCAACGCGTCCACCGACGGCAGCGCGAACGGCACCACCCACGCCGAGATGTACCAGAACCAGCTGCGGTTCCAGGAAGGCACCTACGCCAGCCGGGTCAAGTTCACCGACACGCCGACCAGCGGCACGGACGGCGACCACGTCAACGAAACCTACTTCACGATCTCGCCGCTGCGGTACGACCGCGACCCGCTCTACAGCGAGCTCGACTTCTCCGAGTACCTGCCCAACGGCGGCTGGGGCGGCTCGACCGCGAACTACCAGACGTCCTGGTACACCTACTGGAACAACCCGACCTGGGACGGCCTGCGCACCTCGACCGCGCAGAACCGCAGCTTCGACGGCTGGCACGACGTCGTCACGCAGGTCTCCGGCGGGCACGTGAAGTACTACCTCGACGGCGTGCTCACCGCGGACCACACCACCGACGCCCAGGGCGACCCGGTCTACCCGCGCACGCCGATGTCGATCAACTACAACATGTGGTTCATCGACACGGCCGGCCACACGAGCGGCACCAGCACCTACACCGAGCAGGTGGACTGGACCTACTACGCGGGCAACCAGGTCGTCGCGCCGTCGGCCGCGGTCGCCCAGGCCGCGACCTACCGCGGCGCGGGCACCGCGCACGTCGACACGGTCGGCTCCGGCAACTGCACCACGCCGACCAGCCCGACCACGCCCACCACCCCGACCACGCCGACCACACCCACCACGCCGACGACCCCGACCACGCCGACCCAGCCGGCGAACTGCTCGAGCGCGGCGGAGTGGGACTGGGGCACCGTCTACCTCGGCGGCCAGCGGGTCAAGCACAACAGCCACCTCTGGCAGGCGAACTGGTGGACGCAGGGCTCCGAGCCCGGCCTCACCGCGCAGTGGGCCGACCTCGGCCACTGCTGAGCCAGGCCGGGCCGTCCCCGGGACCGGACGGCCCGGCCTACCCCGCCGCAAGCACCGCTTCCAGCCCGGACGCCTGGGTCCGCCAGTCGGCCGTGTTCGGCGTGCCCCCGGCCCAGCGCTCACCGATCCGGTTGAGCGAGTCGCGATCGCCCGCCCACAGCGTGTCGGCCTGCTTCTGCGCGAAGGCACGGTAAGTCGCCGACCCCGTCGCGTTCGCCAGGTCGCCGAAGTAGCGCATGAAGACGCCCTTGAACTGCTTTTGGTTGTCGTCACAGGAGTTCGCGGCGTCGCAGGACTCGACGAGCACGCCGTTCGAGGTCAGCCGGGACATCGCCGCGTCGGCCAGCCGGCGCGCGGCGTCCAGATAGGACGTGACGCCGGTGGCCCGCCACAGTTCCACGAGCCCGCCGATGCCGAGGCCCTGGTTGTACGTCCAGACGGTCTGGCCGTTGTTCGCGCACGAGGACGTCAGGCCGTCGTTGACCAGGCCGGAACCGTTGATCAGCCCGCTGTTCAGGTACCAGTCGCCCGCGGTCCGGGCCCGCTGGCCCCACACCGTGTCCCCGGCGATCCGCGTGTGCAGCGACGCGGTCAGGCGCAGGTACAACCCGCTCGTGACGGCGTTCTTGTACGTCCGCTCACGGTTCCACCACACCCCGCCGCCGCAGCTGCTCGTGTCCCAGAACCCGTTGACGTAGTTGGCGATCGTCGTCGCCTCGGTGAGGTACCGCGGGTCGCGGGTGCGGTCGTAGACGGCGATCCAGGCCAGCCCCCACCACGCGCTGTCGTCGATGGCGCGGCTGACGAAGTCGCCCTCGATCGGGTCGGAACTCCGTCCCCCGGCCGGGAAAACGGCCCGGTTGACGTCCAGCGTGCGGGCCATGGCGGTGTCGAAGCCGCCCGCGTCCGCGACGGCGGTCACCGCGACGGCCGAGTTCCACCAGCTCGACGGCCACCACGCGGTGTAGGGCTCGTAGGACCACATCAGCGCGTCCACCGCGCCGGCCGCCCGGGTCGTCGCCGGACGCGCCCAGGCCGTGCAGCTGCCCGAGGCGTGCGTGGCTTCGCGACCGCACGCGCGCACGGCGCCGCCGTACAGCCGGCCGCGCGGGTCGCGGGTGGCGAACGCCGTGGTGTGCGTCCCGGTCGCGCCCGACGCGACGCTCGTGCGGCCCAGCGACGAGCCGTCCGGCCAGCTCGCCCCGGCGTCCCAGGAGCGGTCGAGCCAGATCTCGTCGCCGGCGCCGCCCGCTTCGATCCCGGCCCACGCCATGCCGCGGCCGTCGAAGTGGAGCCGGATCGTGCGGCCGTACAACGTCGTCGGCGCGACCGGCTGGGCGTCCCCGGAGCCCGGGGCGCTGCGGTCGCACGCCGCGTCGCAGACGTCCGGGTAGATCCACGCGGTGCAGGCGACCCCCTGTGCGTCCCCGCAGGCCCGGACCAGGCCGCGGCGGTGGTGCGCCGGATCGGTGAGGTTGTACATCAGGGTGCGGGTGCCGGTCCACGAACCGGGGATGGTGGCCTTGCCCAGCAGGCCTTCCCAGCTCGCGCCGCCGTCCCAGGACCGGTCGAGCCAGACGGCGTCGTTGGCCACGCCGTTGTCGATGCTCGCCCAGGCCATGCCGTCGGGGTCGGAGGCGTGCAGGCGCACGACCCGGCCGTTGATCACCTTGTCGGGCAAGGGAAAGCTCTCTCGCGCGGCTCGCGACGGATCGAGCGTGTCGCAGGAGGTCGCGCACACCGCGGTGGCCGCCGCGGCGGGCCGTGACGAGAGAGGCGAGAGGGGTGACAGGGAACCGAGGACGAGCAGGAGCACGAGCAATGTCCGCATCGACATCCCTCTCCACGCACCGGGTTTCTTTTCAGGATAGGAAATCCGGTGGCGGGAGAAAAGGATTCAGCGCGGTTCTGGCTCGTTCCGGACATCGGCCGACGGGGAGTCGAACAGCCGCGGCATGACCGCCAGCATCAGAGAGGACCAGACCACGTGCGTCAGCACCGGCGCCTGGACCCCGCCCGAGCGGCCGCGCTGCCAGGCGAACACCGTCCCCATCACCGCCGACGCCAGTACCAGCGCGGGGTTGCGGGTCGCGCACGTCGACAGCACGTACACCGCGGTCGAGCGGCGGGTGCCCAGCGCGTCGTACAGCGGGCCGCGGAAGAAGACCTCCTCGGCCGCGCCCGTGACGAGCGTCGTCACGACCACCGACGTCGTCGAACCGCGGTGGGCGTAGTCGAGCACCCCGGCGATCGCGCGGCGCAGCGGCGGGATGTGCCGCGAAACCAGCGCACAGCCGTAGAACACGCCGAACGCGCCCGCCCCGGCCAGCACCGGTCCTGCGACGTCACGACGGCCCCGGTGCACCGGGCCGGCCGCGCGTGCCCCCGCCAGCCAGGTCGCGGCGACACCGCCGGTGAGGCCGTAGAACCGCTTGGACGCGGGCGGGCTGGACAGGGACGCGCCGAGCAACGCGGTCCCGGCGGCCGTCACCGCCGTCAGGAACCGCCCCTTCACCCGGCCCGCCTGCTCTGCGCGCGCTCCTTGAGGGCCTGCAGCACGGCTTCGTCGTAGTCCATCGGCTCGAACTCGACGATCCGGCGGATGCTGTCGTCGCGGACGACGACCTCGTTCGTCATCGAGTCGATCAGGGAGCGCCCGGTCTGCACGTCGATGTCGGTGACCAGGGAGAGCCAGTACGACGAGAGGCGCGGCGACAGCAGCGGGACTGGCACGATCACCAGCGGACGGCCTTCGAGTGCCGCGACGCGCTGCAGCATCTCCCGGTAGGCCAGCACCTCGGGGCCGCCGATGTCGAACGCCCGGCCCTTGGCCTCCGCGTGGTCGAGCACGCCGACCAGGTAGCGGACGACGTCGGCGATCGCGATCGGCTGGGTGCGGGTGCCGACCCAGCGCGGGGTGATCATCGCCGGCAGGTGCTCGACGAGCTGGCGGGTCAGCTCCCACGACGTGCCGCCGTGGCCGATCACGATCCCGGCACGCAGCACGGTGACCGGCACGCCGGTTTCGCCGAGCAGCTCTTCGACCTCGCGGCGGCTGGCGAGGTGCTCCGACAGCGAATCGTCGTCGTCGCCTAGCCCGCCGAGGTAGACGATCCGGCCGACCTCGGCGTCGGCCGCGGCGCGGGCGAAGGCACGCGCCGCTTCGGAGTCGCGGCGCTTGAAGTCCGAGCTGTCGAGCGAATGGACCAGGTAGTACGCGGCGTCGGCGCCCTTCAGGGCGTCACGCAGGGAGCCGACGTCGGCGACGTCGGCGCGCACGGGTTCCCCGGCCCCCTCGTAGCTTTCGGGACGGCGGGTCATCGCGAGCACGTCGTGCCCCGCTTCTTCCAGGGCCGGGCACAACCTGCTGCCGACGAAGCCCGAAGCTCCGGCTACCAGTACTCGCATCCTCGTGACGCTAGCCCTGACCGCGCCGGTCCGCAGGTCGCCGCGTCCCGGCGAAGCAGACGGCGGCGAGGACACCGGCGCAGCCCACGAGCTGCAGGACGGCGGGCGTCTCGCCCAGCAGGCCGATACCCAGCAGCACCGCGCCGACCGGCTGCAGCAGCATCAGCGTCGCCCCGGCGGTCGCCGTCATCCGGGGCAGCGCGGCCGAGATCAGCAGCCACCCGGTCAGCTGGCCGACCAGGGCGAGCGCGATGAGCCAGCCGAACGCGGGCCACCCGGGGGCCAGGTCGAGCGTGCCGGACGGGAGGCCGAGCACCAAGGCGACCGTGCCCGCGGAGAACGTCGCCAGGAGCAGGGAGTGCGACTGCGTCCCGGCGCCGCCGCTGAGCCGGATCAGGAACAGGTAGGCGGCGTACCCGGCCCCGGCGACGAGCGCGGCGACGGCGCCGGTGACCGGGTCGGGCCCGAACGCGCCGGTCCCGGCGAAGCCGCCGGCCAGCACCACCCCGCCGAGCAGCACCGGCGCGGCCACGAGGAACCGCTTCGACGGCCGTTCCGCGAGGAACGCGAACGCCAGCACGGGCACGATGACCACCTGCACCGCCAGCAGCACCGTCGCGATACCGGCGCCGACGCGCGGGATCGCCTCGCCCCAGAGCACGAAGTCCAGGCCGAGCCCGGCCCCGGCCAGCAGCGGGAACAGCACCCGGCGTCGCGTGCCCGGGGCGGCCTTGCGCCGCTCCCACCAGGCCAGCGCGAACAGGACCGGCAACGACAGCAGGCAGCGCCAGAACGCGCTGGTGGCGCCGCTGGTGTGCGAGACCTTGATGAAGACCGACGACAGCGAGATGCAGAAGCTGCCGAGTGCGGCGAGCAGGCGCGGGTCGACCCGCTGGGTGAACGTCGGTTGGGTGGCAGTCAGGGTCACGTCTCCAGCGTGAGCGCCCCGACTGTCAAGGACAAGCGAATGTTTCTGCGGGGAACTCGGTAGGATCACTACCGTGTTCGGACTCGAGCGGATGCGCGCGCTGCACGCCGTCGCCACCCAGGGCTCGGTCGCCGCGGCGGCCGCGTCCCTGCACATGACGCCTTCGGGCGTCTCGCAGCAGCTGGCGAAGCTGGAGAAGGAGGCCGGGCAGCCGCTGCTGGAGCCGCGCGGCCGCGGCGTCCGGCTGACGAAGGCGGGTGCGGTGCTGGCCGGGCACGCCGAGCGGATCCTCGCGCAGGTCGCCGAGGCGAAGACGGACCTGGAGCTGCTGCGCGAGGACGTCATCGGGCCACTGCGGATCGGCGCGATCCCGACGACCGTGCACGCCCTGCTGCCCCCGGCGCTGGCGACCCTGGCCGCGCAGCACCCGCGGCTGGCGGTGACGCTGCACGAGGGCGAGGCCGAGCAGACGATGCCCCGGGTGCTGGCCGGCGACCTCGACGTCGCGGTGCTGGAGAGCTGGGCGGACCGCCCGACGGTCATCCCGCCGTCGACGACGCGCATCGAGCTGTTCTCCGACGTCGCGGACCTCGCCCTGCCGGCCGGGCACCGCCTGGCCCACCGCAAGACCGTCGATCTGTCCGAAGTGGACGACCTGCCGTGGATCGGCTGGACCGCCGGCTCCGGGTGCTACGACTGGCTGGTGCAGGTGCTGCGCAAGCAGCGGCTGGAGCCCCGGATCAGCTGCACGGTGGGCGGCTACCCGACCCAGCTGGCCCTGGTGGCGGGCAACGTGGGCGCGGCACTGGTCCCCCGCCTGGCCCGCGAGCGGCTCCCGGACGGAGTCCGCATCCTGACCACCCGCCCGGCGCTGACCCGCACGATCCACGCGATCTGCCGAACCGGCGAGGAGGACCGCGGCGCGGTCCGGGCGTGCTTGGACGCGCTGCGCGAGGCGTCGGCCCGGTTCGAAAGCGCGATGCGGCCGACCGGCTGATGCTCGGGACGTGCCCCGCCGAAACGGTGACTGCGGTGCGAGCGACTCATGGGCATGTCGAATCTCGGGCTGCCTGGGGAACCCCAAGCGATCACGGTCGCCTCGTCACGGTGGGCCTCCCACCTACCGCCTGGCGCTTGGCCTGACGCGTTCGCCCTCAGCGGCCAGGTGTGGCGCGCCGACGTGTTCGCCCTCGCCCAGCGCTGGCGATCAGGGGAGGTGACGAGCGTGCAGTTCGCGGCCGGCGTGCTGGCCTGGGGTTACGGAGTCCGCGGCTACGGCCCGCATCGCACGAACCGGATCCTCCGCCACGACCTGGCCGCCGATCACCTCGACACCGCCCTGGCCGGTCTGCGCGCCGAACTCGTCCCCCTCGCGACCTTGCTCGACTGCTACGAGCAGTTGCGGAGCACGGCGAAACTCAAGGGCCTCGGCCCGGCGTTCTTCACCAAGATCCTCTACTTCGCGGGCTATCGCCGCGGCCACGGCGGTCCTCAGCCGCTGATCCTCGACAGTGTCGTGGCGGCACGGCTGCCTCCCGAGGCAGGCGCCGCCCCGCGGTTCACGAGCGGGTGGTGGACCAGCACCTGGCGTGACTACCTCCTCTGGGCAGCCGAGCAGGCCGATCGAACCGAGTACGGCGGCGAACCGGACCACGTCGAAATGGATTTGTTCTGCGGGACCTGGCGGCCGGCGGGCTGACTCAGGGCGTCGCCGGTTCCGCGGCCCAGCTGGCCAGCAGCCGCAGCCGTTCTTCCGACGGTGACCCCGGCTCCACCGTGTGCACCCCCAGCACCTGGTCCGGGTCCCCGGTCGGGGCCAGCGCCTCGTAGCCCAGGATCAGCTCCCCCACCACCGGGTGCCGGTAGTGCTTCGTGCCGTTCGTGCGCTGGTAGACGTCGTGGTCGGCCCACCAGCGGCGGAAGTCCTGGTCGCGCACCGACAGCTCGCCGATCAGCTCGGCCAGCTGCGGGTCGTGGGGGTTGCGGCCCGCGTACAGGTGCAGCGTCGCCACGACGCTGCGGGCGGCCGACTCCCAGTCCGCGTACAGGTCGCGGGCCTGCGGGTCGAGGAACACGAACCGGGCGATGTTGCGCTCGCGCGGGGGCAGCGCGTCGAAGTCGCGGTAGAGGGCCTTGGACAGCCGGTTGGCGCCGAGGACGTCCAAGCGCCGGCCGGTGACGATCGCCGGGACGTCGTCCAGCGTCTCGAGCACCCGCAGCAGCCCGGGCCGGATCCGCTGGGGCGGCGGGGTCCGCGGCCGGCGGCGGCTCGGCTTGGCCAGCGCGAACAGGTGCCGCCGCTCGGTCTCGTCCAGCTGCAGCGCCCGCGCGATCGCGTCCAGCACCGACTCCGAGACGTTCAGGTTCCGCCCGCGTTCGAGCCGGACGTAGTAGTCGACGCTCACCCCGGCCAGCCGCGCGACCTCTTCCCGCCGCAGCCCCGGGACGCGCCGGACCCCGGGTTCCGGCGCGAGCCCGGCGTCCTCGGGGGTCACCCGGGCGCGACGGGCCCGCAGGAAGTCCCGCAGTTCCGGGTTGCCTTCGCTCATCCCTCCAGCGTAGGACGGCCGCGGCGCGCGTGCGGGGGTCTGCTGGACCCCCGGTGGGACCAGTCCTCCCACCCGGCCGCCCGGCGGGGGTTACCTGGAGGCACGTCACCGAGAAGGAAGAACGAGATGGAACGCGAAATCCTGGGCGGCACCGGCATCTCCGTCAGCCGCTTCGCCTTCGGCGCCATGATGCTGGGCGCCATGGGCAACACCGACCGCGCCGAGTCGGTGCGGATGATCCACGCGGCGCTGGACGCCGGGATCAACTTCGTCGACACCGCCGACGTCTACTCCCACGGCGAGTCGGAGGTGATCGTCGGCGAAGCGCTCAAGGGCCGCCGCGACGACGTCGTGCTCGCCACGAAGTTCTCCATGCCGATGGGCCCGGACGCCAACCAGGCGGGCGGCTCGCCGCGGTGGATCAAGCTGGCCGTCGAGGCCAGCCTGAAGCGGCTCGGCACCGACCACATCGACCTTTACCAGATGCACCGGCCGGACCACCTCACCGACATCGACGAGACGCTCGGCGCGCTGTCCGAGCTCGTCCGGGCGGGCAAGGTGCGCGCGATCGGCTCGTCGACGTTCCCGGCCGAGCTGATGGTCGAGGCGCAGTGGGCCGCCCGGCGCGGCGGGCACCACCGGTTCCGCACCGAGCAGCCGCGGTACTCGATGCTGACCCGGATCATCGAGAACGACGTCCTGCCGACGGCCCAGCGCCACGGCATGGGCGTGCTGACCTACGGGCCGTTGTCCAGCGGCTGGCTGACCGACCGCGACCCGGCGCGCAGCCACCGCGCGGGCATGATGCCCGAGGTGTTCGACCTCGCGATCCCGGAGAACCGCGCCCGGGCCGAGGCCGTCGAGCGGCTGCGGAAGGTCGCCGCCGAGGCGGGCCTGCCGCTGGCCCACCTCGCGCTGCGGTTCGTGCTGAGCCACCCGGCCGTGACGTCGGTGCTGATCGGCCCGCGCACCCCGGAGCAGCTCGACGACCTGCTGGCCGCGTCCGGGCCGCTGCCCGGCGACGTGCTGGACCGGATCGACGCGATCGTGCCGGCCGGTACGGAGGTCAACCGGCACGACAACTACAAGGCGGCGGCGCCCGCGATCGAGAACCCGCACCTGCGACGGCGGTGAGTCAGGCCCGCAACCGGTCCGCCATCTCCGTCACCAACCGGCCTGGGCGCTTGTGGTGCACCAGGAAGACGTCGCGGGCCGGCTGGGCGTCCGCCGCGTCGCGGACCTCGATCCGCGCGCGGCCGGCGCGCTCCAGCACGCTTTCGGGCACGAACGCGATCCCCAGCCCGGCCTCGACCAGCGCCAGGATCACCTGGTAGTCGCGGGATTCGTGGGCGACGCGCAGCGTCACCCCGGCGGCGTCCGCGAGCTGCTCGAGGCACACCCGGTTGGGCACGCCGGGGCTGCCCGAGATCCAGTCCTCCCCCGCGAGCCCGCGCAGGGTGAGACGGCGGACCCGGGCCTTCGCGTGCCCTTCCGGCAGGATCAGGCGGAACCGCTCCGAACGCAGCAGCGTCCGCTCGAGGCCGCGCGGGTCGGGCAGCGGCGCCCCGGGATAGCGGTGGGTGATGAGCAGGTCCAGCTCGCGGGAGCTGACCAGGCCGTACCCGTCGGGCGGCTCCAGGTCGAGCAGGCGCAGCGCGACGGCGGGGTGCGCGTCGCGGAACCCGGCGAGCGCGGGTGGCACGAGGGTCGCGCCCGCGCTGGCGAACGTGCCGACGGTCAGCTGCGCCGGCTCCTCGCCGAGCAGCGCCCGTACGGTCCGCTCGGCGGTCCGCAGCTCCCCGACGATGGTTTCGGCGTGCGTGAGCAGGCCTTCGCCGACGGCGGTGAGCGTCACCCCGCGCGGGTTGCGGTGCAGCAGGGGGGCGCCGACGTCGCGTTCGAGCTTGGCCAGCTGCTGCGAGACGGCGGACGGCGTGAACGAAAGCCGTTGCGCCGCACCGGCGATGGAACCGGCGTGCGCGACCTCGGCGAGCAGGGCCAGGCGGTGGGCGTCGAGCACGGGGGCCTCCAGCCGTAAGCGTTGCTGATGGCAGCATAGGAGACGTCGCTGGTGCTTACGTCCGGCCGCGCGCATGCTGGGGCCATGATCAGCACTTCGGACGTCGAACGCGCCGCCGCGAGGATCCACGGCCGGGTCCGCCGGACACCCGTCTTCTCCGACGACGGCGTGTGGTTCAAGCTCGAGCACCTGCAGCACACCGGCTCGTTCAAGGCCCGCGGCGCGTTCAACCGGATCATCGCCGCGGGTGAGCTGTCCGCCGCCGGAGTGGTTGCCGCGTCCGGTGGCAACGCGGGTCTCGCCGTCGCGTACGCCGCCCGCGAATTCGGCGTGGCCGTTAGGGTTTTCGTCCCGACGACCGCGCCCGCGGTGAAGGTGGCGAAGCTGCACGCGCTCGGCGCGGCCGTCGAGCTGGTCGGCGACAAGTACGCGGACGCCTACGACGCGGCCGTGAAGCACGCGGCCGACAGCGGCGCGCTGTTCTGCCACGCCTACGACCAGCCGGAGATCTGCGCCGGCCAGGGCACGGTCGGCCTGGAGCTGCTGGAGCAGGTGGACGGGCTCGACACGATCCTGGTCGCGGTCGGCGGCGGCGGGCTGCTGGCGGGCATCGCCGCGGCGGTCGAGGGCCGGGCGCGGGTGGTCGGCGTCGAGCCGCGCACGATCCCGACGCTCCACTCGGCCCTGGACGCGGGCGAGCCGGTCCAGGTGGAAGTGTCCGGGCCGGCCGCCGACTCGCTCGGTGCGTCCCGGCTCGGTGACATCGCCTTCGCGGTGGCCACCCGGACGGGCGCGGGCTCGGTCCTGGTCGAGGACGCCGCGATCATCGAAGCCCGGGCGACGCTGTGGGACCGCTACCGCCTCGCCGTCGAAGCGGGCGGGGCGACGGCCTACGCCGCGCTGCTCGGCGGCGCCTACGTGCCCGCGCCCGGCGAGCGCGTCGCCGTGCTGCTCTGCGGCGCCAACACCGACCCCGCGACGCTCACTTCCCCGTCAAGCGCTCCACCAGCGGCGCGAACTCCTCGATGAAGGCGCTGTTGACGCTGACGTAGGAGACGCCGAGTTCGTCGCGACGGCGTTCCAGCTCCGCGGCCATGTCGTCGACGCTGCCACGGAGCATGGTCAGCGAGTCGTGCTCGATGAGCGTCTCCGCGTCGACGCCGATGAACCCGCGGATCCACGGCGGGACGACCTCGCCGACGACGAAGATGTTGAGGGCCAGCTCGAGGTCCCGGCCGTCCGCGGCGGTCCGGATCTCCTCGACGTGCGACTTGAACTCGTCGCGGGTGGTCAGCACACCCCCGGCGAGGGTGACGATGTCGGCCTTCGCCCCGGCGAGCCGGCGCGCCTTGGGCCCGCCCGCGGCGAGCATCACCGGCGTGTGCGTGTCACCGTCGAGCCGGCGGACGTGGTCGATGGTCTCGGAGATCGAGTCCAGCCGCTCCTGGCCGTTGCCGTAGGGCAGGCCCAGCTCCTCGGCCTGCTGCCGCATCGACGGCAGGCCGGTGCCGAGGCCGAGCTCGAACCGGCCGTCGGTCATGACCGTCAGGCTGTGCGCCTCCCAGGCCGCCGCGCGGGCCGTGCGCAGCGGGCCGGCCAGCACGAACGAGCCGACACGCAGGGTCGTGGTGACCGCCGCGGCCGTCGCGAGCGACGCCGTCGGGGTCGGCAGGTTCAGGTTGTCCGGCGAGAGCAGCGTCGCATAGCCCAGCTCCTCGGCCCGGCGCGCGGTTTCCCGCCACTTCGCGCCGCCCTCCTGGGCCGCCGCGACCACACCGAACCGGAACGCCTTCTGAGCCATCGGATCAACCCCCGCTTGTGTCGTTGACCCGATCAAACCACCGCCGCGCCCGGCCGTGCCACCACGAACGTCCGTGAAGGCCACCTTGAGGGACTCTGAGTCCCTCAAGGTGGCCTTCACGGCATTGAACTACTGGCGCGCCGGTTCGCGGGCGTCGTCCTGGCGGCGGGCCCGGTAGAGGCCGGCCACGGCGACGACCG
>NZ_JBIUTB010000013.1:0-114155 GCF_044741685.1 Amycolatopsis sp. NPDC088138 | reverse complement strand
ATCAGCGCGCCGCCGAACTGCGTGCCCTCGAACACCAGCGGTTCCAGCTGGGCCCGTGCCGCGTAAACGGCAGCGGTGTATCCGGCAGGACCCGACCCGACGACGATCAGGTCCTGCACCTCTTCTTGTCCCTCAAGCATTTCCGTGAACCTCGCGTGCTCAGTCGAAGGTGAACGAGTAGGCCTGCAGACCCGGGCTGAGCGTCAACGTCAGCTGACCGGTGTGCAGGTCCGGCGTCTGGGTCAGGCGGTAGAGGTTCGGGGTCCCGGACACGGTGACCGTGCGCGGCGGGCCGTCGCCGTTCGCGATGGTCACCGTGCCTTCGCCTGCCAGCACCAGGTTCGTGCTCTTGGCCGTGTAACCGAGCCGGACCTCCGCGCCCGCGCCCGCCGTGGACTTCTCGTAGTCGATCGTCCAGTTGCCGGCGAAGGCGACCTTGCCGTCCGGCACCGTCTGCGGGAACGCGTACGTCGTTTCCTTCTCCAGCGCCAGCGGGGTTCCGCCCGGGGCGTAGTTCTTCGGCAGCTCACCGCGGCTCAGGTACGTCTCGCGGGTCGTGCGCTGATCGGTCGGCCTGGTGTCGGGCAGGTCTCCCGCCTTCAGCAGCGCCACGCCCGGCTTGGCCTGCTGCAGCAGCTGACGGACGAGGTTCTCCGTCTGGTCGTAGTCGCCTTCACCGAGCTTGAAGTAGCGGACCTGCCCGGTCGCGTCGATCAGGTAGCGGGCCGGCCAGTACTGGTTGCGGAAGTTGTTGAACGTGCTGGTCTCGTTGTCGATCGCGACGGGGTAGGTGATGCCGAACCTCTTCGTCGCGGCCTCGACGTTGCCCTTGTCGTGCTCGAACGCGAACTCCGGCGTGTGCACACCCACGACCTCGAGACCGTCGGCCTGGTAACGGGAGTAGAGGTCCTTGATGTGCGGGATGCTGCGCTGGCAGTTGATGCAGGAGTACGTCCAGAAATCGACCAGCACGACCTTGCCCTTGAGCCCGGCCATCGTCTGCGGCGAGCTGTTGATCCAGGCGTCGATGTTCTCGAACTCCGGCGTCGGACCGCAGTCACGCAACTGCCCCTGGTCGTTGTTCGCGCACTTGTCCAGCGCCTGGTTGCTCGCGTCACCGAGGTTAGACAGCCGCAGCTTGCTGATCGCGTCGCTGCCCTCCACCTTCTCCTGCAGGGCGCCCGTGTAGTTCGGCAGCTTGGTCTGCAGCAACGACGGCAGGTCGAAGTACAGGGCAACCGCGAGCAGCAGCATGACGACGCCACCGATCGCGCGGACCTTGCCGTTGTTCTTGCGGAAGAACTTCACCCGCTCGGAGATCTTGGCGCCCGCCAAGGCGAACACGAGCAGCGGCGCCGTCGCGCCGATCGCGAAGGACACGGTCAGGGCGACGGTCTCGACACCGATCTTCCCGTTGGCCGCGGCGATCGTGATCGCGGTCAGCACCGGCCCGGCGCACGGGACGTACAGCAACCCGAGCCCCAGCCCGAGACCGAAGCCACCGCCGTTGGGATTGACCTTGCGCTGCGGCAGCTTCGAAAACGGCTTCTCCAGCAGGCGTTCCAGAGGCGGGATCAGCAGGCTTAACCCCACGACCGAGAGCACGACCAGCCCGACGATCCGCAGGATGTCGTCCGGCAGGTTCAGTGCCTTGATCAGCAGCGAACCGAGCAGGGTGAACACGGTGAAGCTCAGGACGAGCCCGCCGATCACCGCGTACGGACGGCGGTTGCGGGCCCGCTGCTGCTTCTTGGTGGCCAGGGCGACTCCGCCGTCCGCCTCGGGTTCCGTCCCGGGTGGTGCTTCACCGTCGGCCGTCTTTTTGGCGCCGCCGGCGAAGAACACGACCGGCAGCACCGGCAGGATGCACGGCGACACCCCCGTGATCAGGCCACCGAGCAATCCGATCAAGATCAAGGTCCACATCGCCGTATCCCTCCGCAGTTCCGGCCCGTCGTTCGGCGCCGCACACGGGTCATTCGCGGCAGCTACGGATCGAGACGGGTGTCTGTCACCGCGTTATCGGTTCGAAAGATCCGATCAGCCCGCAGATGCGGAACACCGGGTCCGGCAGGAGGAGGCGGCGATGGAGCGGACGCGGGTCGCGGTTCAGCGCCCCCGACCCCACGACCGGCACCCGCTACAGCAGGGTCCCGGAGAGCGAAGGCACGATCTGCCACCTGACTGGCGGATGCCGGTGGCCGTTCGCGGATGGATTTCGAAGGAGGCGGCGCTCATGGGCATCGGCAAGCGGCTCGCCACGCAAGGCGGTGCGTCGCAACCTCGGCATCACACACTGCGCAAACGACAACCGCTTACGCAGTCACGAGAAAGCAGGAGGGACGGTGATGGCGACAATCGAGGTTCCGAGCCGGGCCGCCGCTTTCGTGATCGGGCGACGCATCCTCGACACCTATCTTCCCGTTGCACCCGTGGCGCTTCACCGTGATCTGCTTCCTCACGGCGGAACCACCGAATGCTGGTCACGCAACGCCGGCTACCCGGACCTCGCCGAAGTCGCGGCGCACTGACCAGTGCGCAAGGTGTCACCAGGACCCAACGTCAGTCTTCCCGCTCCAGCGGTGCCGTGAGCTCGAGCTGGATCCCATCGGGATCGGTGACGGACAGCACCGCGATCCCGAACGGCTCCAGTTCCGCGAGTTCGCCGTGCTCGTACCCTTCGGCGGCACACCGGTCACGGATCTCGGCGAGTTCGGCGCGACTGCCGACCGAGAAGCTGACGTGGTCGAGGCCGACACGCAGGGGGTCGAACCGGTCACCGGCACGGCGGCGCGGGTCGTCGCAGGGCCGCAGTCCGAGTTGCAGCTGCCCGTTGGTCAGCACGATCCCGCCCTGCAGGTTGTAGACCATCAGCCAGTAGTCCGGATCATCCTTGGGCGGCAACGTGTCCACGGCCACCGAGAAGCCCAGCACGCGGGTGTAGAACTCCCGCGCACGGGCCACGTCGGTGACGGTGAGCCGGAGGTGGTGGACCGGGCCGACGGCGGTCATCGGGCCAGGAACGCCAGCAGCGCCTCGTTGAACTCCCGGACGTGGGAGGCGTTGATCGCGTGCGGGCCACCCTTGATCACGACCAGTTCGCTGTTCCCGAGGGACTCCGCCGAGCGCTTGCCGCTGACCTCGAAGGGCACGATCGCGTCCGCGTCGCCGTGGATCACCAGCGTAGGCACGCTGATCTTGGCGACGTCGGCGCGGAAGTCCGTGCGGCCGAACGCCGCGATGCAGTCGAGGGTTCCCTTCGGCGACGCGAACGCCGCGATCTCCTGGGCGTACGCCCGCTGCTCCTCACTGACCAGCAGCTTGCCGTTGGCGCTGAAGAAGTCCGTCGTGAACTGCTTCAGGAACGCCAGGCGGTCACCGCGGACACCGGCTTCGAACTGGCCGATCGTCGCGTCGTCGAGACCGCCGTCCGGGTTGTCGTCGCTCTGGTACAGGTACGGCGGGACGGCTGCCGCGAGCACGGCCTTGGCGACCCGGCCGGTGCCGTGCGCGGCGATGTGGCGGACGACCTCACCGCCACCCATCGAGAAGCCGACCAGCGTGACTTCACGCAGGTCCAGGTGGGTGAGCAGGGTTTCGAGGTCGGCGGCGAAGGTGTCGTAGTCGTAACCGCCCCACGGCTGCGACGACCGGCCGAAACCGCGCCGATCGTAGGTGATGACGCGGTAGCCCGCTTCGACCAGCGCCGGCACCTGCGCTTCCCACGAGCGGCCGCTCAGGGGCCAGCCGTGGATCAGCACGACCGGTTTCCCGGCGCCGTGGTCCTCGTAGTACAGCTCGATCGACGCGGAGTTCTCGTGGCCGACGGTCACGCGGGGCATGGATCCTCCCAACAGGATTGAGGTGCACCGGTGGTTCGCAGCCAGGACCGCCATCGGATTGGTGGCACGCCGATCTTGGCTCCATTGAGGACGCTCAGCCGGGTTCGCCCAGCATGCCGCGCAGCAGCGTCGCGATCGTCCGGCGGTCGGTGACGCCCAGCTTGCCGCGGATCCGGGCCATGTGGTGCTCCACGGTCTTGCCCGAAATGTGGAGCTTCTCCCCGATCTCACGATAGGTGTGGCCCGCCACGACCAGGTGCCCGATGTCCTGTTCACGCGGGGTCAGCGCGGGCGCGGAGGCCGCGGTTGCCGCCTCACCGGTGATCCCGGACGAGAACCGCTTGGCCGCACGCAACAACGTCACCATCGCGGTGCGGTCGGTCACGCGGATCGCCGCCTGCCCGGCAAGCCGCGCGGCGTCCCAGCGAAGTCCGGCGCGGTGCAGCAGTTCGGCCCCGGCGAGCACGGCGTCGGCGTCCACGGTGCCGCCGAGCACCGCCAGCCACACGTCACCGGCCGCGGCCAGCGCGGGCGCGAGACGTCCGGCCGCTGTTTTCAGCGGGGTCAGGGCGTCGCGTGCGGTCTCGGTGTCGCCGGTGATCACCGCGGCGTGGAACATCGACCAGGCCGGCCAGGTGGACCACAGCGCCGGGGCACCGAGCCGCTCGAGCAGGGCGACGGCACGAGCACGGTGCGCGGCGACGCGGGAACCCTCCTCGACGCGGGCCGCCGCGACGAGCAGCTCTCCCAGCGGCAGCAGCGTGAACAGGTCGACCGGCTGACGCATCATCGCCTCGTAGGCCGCGGGCCAGCGCGCGCGGACCGCGTCCGGGGTGTCGCTGCGCCGGGCCAGGCCGAGTTCGAGGGTGTGGAGGAAGAGTTCGTCGCGCGGAGCCAGCGGTCCGCGCACGGCCGCGCGGTGGGTTTCGGCGGCGGCCAGGTCGCCGCGGAGCATCGCGGTCCAGCCGAGCAGGAGGCTGTGCCGGTCGCCGCCGCCCGCCCGGGTGAGGACGCCGTGGGCGAGGTCGAACTCGGCGGCGTGCAACGCCACCAGAGCAGCCAGCGCGGCCGGTGAATCCGGCAGGAGGTGACCGGTGCCGGTGGCCGCCGCCGAGTCGGCCGCGGCCAGCAGCGTCGCCAACGCGGCTTCGGGACGGCCGGACACGGATTCCCGGATGCCGTCCAGCAGCTGCCCGGCGACGTGGCCGTAGGCCGGAAGCGGCCCGGCGCCATCCGGCTCGCCGGGTCTCACCTCGCCGAGGGCGGCCTCACCACTCCCGGCATCACGGAGTCTCGCCTCGCCAGCGGCTGTTCCACCAGCCCCGGCGCCACGGTGTCCGGCCTCACCGAAGGCCGCTTCGCCGACCCCGGCCGTGCTGAGTCCGGCCGCACCCAAAGCAGCTTCGCCGACCCCGGCACCGCTGAGCCCAGCCTCACCGAAAGCCGCTCCACCGCCCCCGGCACCACTAAGCCCGGCCTCGCCCAAGGCAGCTCCACCGCCCCCAACCCCGCTAAGTCCGGCCTCACCGAAAGCCGCCCCACCGACCCCAGCACCACTGAGCCCGGCCTCACCCAAGGCCGCCCCGCCGACCCCAGCACCACTGAGCCCGGCCTCACCCAAGGCCGCTTCGCCAACCCCAGCACCACTAAGCCCGGCCTCGCCCAAGGCAGCTTCGCCGATCCCGGCACCGCTGAGTCCGGCCTCACCGAAAGCCGCTCCACCGCCCCCGACCACGCTAAGTCCGGCCTCACCGAAAGCCGCCCCTCCGCCCCCGGCACCGCTGAGTCCGGCCTCACCCAAGGCCGCTTCGCCAACCCCAGCACCACTGAGCCCGGCCTCACCGAAAGCCGCCCCTCCACCCCCAGCACCACTGCATCCAGCCTCACCGAAAGCCGCTTCGCCGACCACGACCCCGCTGAGCCCGGCCTCACCCAAAGCCGCCCCACCGCCCCCGGCACCGCCAAGCCCGGCCTCACCCAAGGCCGCTTCGCCGACCCCAACACCACTAAGCCCGGCCTCACCAAGGGCGATCCCGGCGAGGTCGGCCAGCCGTCCTGCCCCCGGATCCCCCGACCAGCGCAGCAGTTCGGCGCCCCTGGCCAGGTCGCCGCGGCGGGCGATGACCGTCCCCGAGACCAGGGCCCCGTGGGTCCGGTCTGCGGGCCGGCCGGAGTTCAGGAGCTCGTCGCCGAGGGCCAGCGCCGTGTCGAACTGCCCGGACCGCACGGCGGCGCTGGCCCACCCGGCGGCCAGCCGGGTGCGCGAGCTGCCGCCCTGGGCGGCGGCCGCGTAGAGGTCGGCGGCGAGCGCAGGGTCGTCCGAGAGCGCCTCCCCGGCGGCGGCCTCGAGCCCGGCCCGCACGACCTCGCCCGCGGCGCCCAGGCGCAGCAGCTCCCGGGCGACCGGCAGCACCGGCTGCCCGGCGCCCAGCAGGACGTCGAGCATCCGGACCAGCACCGTGAGCTGCCGATCCACGCCGACGTGGTCACGGACCGCCCGCACGACCACCGGCGGCACCCGGTCGTCGGCGGCCAGCAATCCTGCGGCGCGGACCCGGGCGACGACCGCGGAGACGTCGTCGCGCGCCAGTCCCAGGGCGGCCGCGAGCAGCTCGACGTCACGGCCACTTCCGGTGCCGGCCGCGACGAGGTAGGTCCGGCCGGGGTCGCCGAGCAGGTCCAGTTCCACGCGCAGCTCGTCGATCAGTCCCCCAGCGCCGGACGCCCGCAGCCAGTGCGTCACCAGCCGCGGCACCCCCGCCGCGGCGCGCTGGACGGTGGCCGCCTGCTCGGGCGTCAGGGAACGGCCCAGCGTCTCGTGCGCGAACCCGGCGACCTCGGCGGTGGTCCACGGAGTCAGCCGGATGTGCCGGGTCCCGGGCGTGACCAGCTCGGCGGCGACGGAGGCGCCGGGGGTGTGCGTCAGCACCAGCCGGGTCGCCGCCCCGGCCAGGCCGACCAGCGCCGGGTCGGTGACGGTGTCGGCGTCGTCGAGCAGGACCGCCGCAACCGCCGCGGATGTGACGCCGGAAAGCGCGTCACGGCCGATCACCGGGACGCCGGCGTCCCGGTACTGCCCGGCGATCGCGGCCAGCGCCGTCGACTTCCCGTGGCCGGGCGGACCCGACAGGATCACCCGGACCGGGTCCTCCGGACGGGTGGCGATCCCGGACAGCAGGTCACGCAGCGGCTCCTTCATGACGGTCGGCACCTCCGAACACGGCGACCCGCTCTGGCCACCGCGAGAGGTTCGAGCCAGCGTGGGCGCGCAGATGGGCGGAGCGACCCCGGGTTCTGCGAGGAGACCCACGCCACACTTGCGCCCGATCCCCTAACGGCAGAGGCGTCCCCCTCAGGGGTGGCCAAGATCGTGACTAGGCGTCAGACCCGATGTGCCCGTCACCGGTGCGGCCATAGCGTCGGCACGGTCGATGATCCCCGTGATCGGCGACGTCACCTGTCCCCCACAGAGAGCCTGGTCGATGAACCCCGCGCAGTCGCTGTACGAATTCACGCTCAACCTGCTCAACGACCCGTCCGCCCGCGGCTCCTTCGGCGAGGACCCGCAGCAGACGCTGAACGACGCGGGACTCGGCGACATCTCCGGCGCCGACCTGCACGACATCCTCCCGCTCGTGCTCGACTTCGCCCCCGTCGGCAACCTGGGCGGCGACAACGGCCTGAACCTCGACTCGATCACCGGCCAGGCCAGCGCGATCGACCAGCTCAAGGCCCTCACCCAGAACCTCGCCCTCGGCGACGCCACCTCCGAGAACAACGTGCTCGGCGCGGTGAGCGGGATGACCGCCCTCACCCAGAACATCACCGACCCGTTCTCCGCCGCGGGCGACCTCGCCGGCAGCATCGACCACGTCGGCGGCGGTCAGCTCGACCCGGTCACCACCGTGACCGGCGCGGTCGGCGACGTCACCGGGCACGTCATGGGCGGCGACGTCACCGGCGCCCTCGACGGCGGCAACCTCACCTCGGGCCTGCAGAACGTCTCCGGCCTCACCTCGGCCGTCGACGGCGCGCAGGGCGTCGGCTCGACGATCGGCGACCTCACCGGCTCGCTCGGCGCGAACACCGGCCTGGAGCACACCGTCGGCGACGTCGTGAACCAGGCGACCGCGCACCTGGGCGACGTCTCGCACAACGGCACCCTCGGCGACGTCACCAGCCACCTGGGTGACGTCACCAACCACGTCGGCGACATCGGCTCGCACTCCGGCGTTTCCGACGTCCACGACGTCGTCGGCAACATCGGTGAAGGCGCGCTCAGCGGCAACATCGGCGCCGACCTGAGCCACCTGTCCATCGGCTCGGGCAACGACGTCCACCTGCCCCACTGACCTCCGGTCACCGCGAGGCCCTCCGGTTCGCCGGGGGGCCTCGCGGTGCCGGTCAGCCGCGAGCCCGGCCCCGCGCGACGTCGTGAAACCCGTTCGAGGGATTGACCCATCCGCGGCGGAGACGGCCCCGAAAGGGAAACGTCCACGAAGGATCCGTCCCACCGCGGGGAGCCCCGGCGGGTGGGTGTCGCCCGCCGTTCGCGCGCGGGCGGGGAGGAGTTCGTCCGTGTTTGGCAAACGCTATGCCGCCGCGATGATCAACCGCAGCGCCGAAAACGACCAGGACCGCCGCCGCTTCCTCAAAGCAGCCGGCATGACCGGACTCGGTGTCGTCGGCGCCGGGGCGCTGGGTGGCCTGACCGCCGGAACCGCGTCCGCGGCCACCGCCCGACCCACCGCAGCAGCAGCCGCACCGAGCGGCGTCAGCGACGGCGCCGTCCTCAACTTCGCCCTCAACCTCGAATACCTCGAAGCCGAGTTCTACCTGCACGCCGTCACCGGCAAAGGCCTCGACGACGCGATGACGACCGGCACCGGCACCCGCGGCGGCGTCACCGGCGGACGCGCCGTCCGCTTCCAGACCAAGGCCGCCAAGCAGTACGCCCAGGAGATCGCCGGCGACGAGAAGGCACACGTCCAGTTCCTGCGCTCGGCGCTGGGCTCGGCCGCGGTCAGCCGGCCTGCGATCGACCTGCGGGCGAGTTTCACCGCGGCCGCTCAGGCCGCCGGTCTGGTGAAGCCCGGGCAGACGTTCGACGCCTTCTCCTGCGAAGAGAACTTCCTGCTCGCCGCATTCCTCTTCGAAGACGTCGGCGTCACCGCCTACAAAGGCGCCGCCCCGCTGATCACCAACAAGACCTACCTCGAAGCCGCCGCGGGGATCCTCGCGGTCGAGGCCTACCACGCGGCCAACATCCGCAGCGCCCTCTACCAGCGCGGCGAAGGCAAAGCCACACTCAAGCTGTCCGCCGCCCGCGACAGCCTCGACGGACCTGCCGACGACGACCAGGGCGTCATCGACAGCCACGGCAACGCCAACATCGTCCCCACCGACGCCAACGGCATCGCCTACAGCCGCTCCCCCGGCCAAGTCCTCAACATCGTGTACCTGACGAACAAGGCCGCCACCTCCGGCGGGTTCTTCCCCAAGGGCGTCAACGGCGAAGTGAACACCAGCGCCGCCAACTGACCTCCGGCGCAGGGCGGAGTGGGGGGGGGGGGGGGGGGGGGCGGCCCCGCCCCCCCCCCCCCCCCCCGGGGCCCCCCCCCCCCCGGGGGGCCCCCCCCCCCCCCCCAACCCCCCCCCCCCCCCCCCCCCCCGGGCGGGGGGGGGGGGGGGGGGCCCGGGGGGGCCCCCCCCCACTCCGCCCTGTTCCCCTGAGCGAGCCCAAGCCTCTTGAAGGACCCACCAAAGTGGACCTGGTTTCAACCGCCGGATCGCGGGGAAATCGGCGGATCAGGAAACCTGCAGCACCACAACGGAGGAAGCGATGCGCGCGCTGGCCCTGGTTTGCACCCTCAAGCCGTCACCGGCGAAGTCGAGCAGCGACCTGATCGCCGGCCAGCTGCTCGAACTCTTCGACCGGCAGGGGGTCACCGGCGAGACCGTGCGCGTGGTCGACCACGACGTCCGCCCCGGCGTGGAAGCCGACATGGGCGACGGTGACGCGTGGCCGGGCATCCGGCGCAAGATCCACGAAGCCGACATCGTGCTCGTGGCCACGCCGACCTGGATGGGGCACATGTCCAGCGTCGCCCAGCGCGTACTGGAACGACTCGACGCCGAACTGTCCGAAATGGACGGCGAGGGGCGGCCCGCGATGTTCGGCAAGGTCGCGGTCGCCGCGGCCGTCGGCAACGAGGACGGCGCCCACAAGATCATCGCCGACCTCTTCCAGGCCCTCAACGACATCGGCTTCAGCATCCCGGCCCAGGGCGGCACCTACTGGAACGGCGAGGCCATGCGAGGCGGCGACTACAACGACCTCGACGAGACGCCGGAGGCTGTCGCGTCGGCGAACGCCACGCTGGTGCGGAACGCGGTGCACCTGGCCCGCCTGCTCGAGTCGGCGCAGTACCCCGCCTCCTGAACCAGGTTTCCGGGCGGTGCGCGGGGAGAGCCGGCCGCCGCCACAGCCCTGGAGTGAACCAGCGGTGACGGCGGCCGGCGGAACGCCGCCGCTACGGCGTCCCCCGGTGGCCGGTCCACTGCAACCGGCCACCAGACCAGAACCGCGAAAGTCCCGCCCGGGGACTTCCGCGGATGCGACGCGGCCGCCGCGGCTCCGAGTTGGCGGAGCCACGGCGGCCTGCTGTCACCGGGCCGCCCGCAAGGGGAGGGATGGACGGCCCGGGAGCCGGTATTACTTATTGGTGCCGGGGGTCAGCACCTTGTCGATCACGAAGACGGTGGCGTTCTTGGTGGGGATGTTGCCGCACAGGATCTTCGCGCCGTTGACGGTCATGTTGTCGCCCGTGCCCTCGATCTTCAGCGGGCCACCGGCGGTGTTCAAGCTGTCGAGCGTGCCGGCGGCGGCGAGACCCTTGGCGTCGTAACGCTTGCCGACGACGTGGTACTGCAGGATCGGCGCCAGCTCGGCCGGCTTGCCCGCCAGCTCGTTGAACTTCGCGTCACCCAGCGCCGCGAAGGCCGGGTCGGCCGGGGCGAACACCGTGATGGCCTGCTGGCTGTTGAGGGTGTCGACCAGGTTCGTGGCCTTGACGGCGGCGACCAGCTTGGTCAGCAGCGGGTTGGTCGAGGCGGCGGAGGCGACGGGCTGCGGGCCCATCGAGTCCAGCGAACCCGGCGAAGAACCCTGCGGCAGCTGCGAACAGGCCGGGCCGAAGACGTCGGCGTTGGTGGTCACGCCGTCGGCGGCGGCGGCCATGCTGGACGACGGGGCGGCCATCGACGAAGACGGCGCCATCGAGCTGCTGGAACTGCCCGAGGACGCGGTGTCGCTGCTGCCACACGCGGTCAGGGTGAGCGCGGCGGCCGCGGTCAGGCCGATACCGGCGATACGGATCTTGTTCACGAAAATCACTCCAGGGAATGCGGCTTTCAGTTCTCTGCGGGACTCCGCGGAACTGCTTGGTCTCGACGGTCATTCGGCGCCTGCCGGCTACCGGATGGGTGCGATCGCCAAGTTTTCCGGCGGCCACTCGAACGAGTGAAGCCGAGCCCCTGAACACCAAGACCAATACGCACGGGCTCGGCTCACGAAACATCGGTGACAGCTTGCCCGCAGCGCAATCCCTTTCACTGCGGGCACGGCTCGGCTCCGGCCGGGAAGGAATCACCATGGCCGCCGCGCGCGCCACACTGACCGCTCTTCGACCACCACCCGACCAGGCCGCCGTCGCACCGCCGACGTCCGACGAGCTCATCCGGCGAGTCGCGCTCGGAGACGAACAGGCCTTCGCCGCGCTCTACGACCAGCTCGCCGGCCCGATCCTCGGGACCGTGATGCAGGTGCTGCGCTCCCGTGCTCAATCGGAAGAGGTCACGCAGGAAGTCCTGCTCGAGATCTGGCGCAAGGCCGCGCAGTTCGACCCGGCCCGCGCCAGGCTCACCACGTGGGCGCTGACCATCGCGCACCGCCGCGCCATCGACCGGGTCCGCTCCGAGCAGTCCGCCCGCGACCGCGAGGACCGCGTCGACGTACTGGACTTCCACCGGCCTTACGACGACGTCGCCGAGGCCGCACTGTCCACAGAGGAACACCACCTGGTCCGCCAGGCGCTGGCCACCCTGACCGAACTGCAGCGGGAATCCATCCTGCTCGCCTATTTCCACGGACTCACCTGCCGCGAGGTCGCCGAAAAGCTCGGCGTCGCCGTCGGCACGGTCAAGACCCGGATGCGCGACGGCCTCGTCCGCCTGCGGGACGCGTTAGGAGCAAACCGATGATCACCGCCGAAGCCCACACCCTGACCGGTGCGTACGCGCTCGACGCGGTGACCGATCTCGAACGCGCCGCGTTCGACCGGCACCTCGCCGAATGCCCGACCTGCGCCCGTGAAGTCGCCGAGTTCCGCGAGACCGCCGCACTGCTCGGGTTGGCCATGACCACCGAGTCCACCACCCGGCTGCGTAGCAGAGTGCTCACCGCGGCCGCCACGACGAGGCAGGTCCCGCCGACGGTCGGGACGGCCACGCGGACGGGCCGGTCGTGGCGCAAGCGGATCGTCGTTGTCGTGGGTGGCATCGCCGCCGCGGCGGCGGTACTCGCCGGCGGGATCAGCATCGGCGCGCAGCAGTCGGAGCCCGCGCCGACCGCTCAGGTCGCCGAGCCCGCCGGGGTGGCGAACGCCCCCGACGCGCAGGTGCTCCGTGCGGACGGCGCCGACGGTGGTTCCGCGGTGGTGACCTTCTCCCGGCAACAGGGAGAGGCTCTGGTCACCGCGCAGTCGCTGCCACCGCTCGAGGCCGGGCGCGCCTACCAGGTGTGGATCATCGGGCCGCACGGCGCACGGTCCGCCGGGGTGCTGCACACCGGCTCGGGCAGCGTCACCACGCCGCTTCCGGCCGAAGTCGACCGTGTCGGCGTCACCGCCGAACCCGCGGCGGGTTCAGCGCAGCCGACGACACCGGCGGTCGTCCGGGTCCCGCTCGCCTGATACCCCCTGCTCAACTGGTGGCGAGGTCGGCCCACACCGTCTTGTAAAGGTCGCCGTGGGTGACGACGCCCCAGCGGCGGCTCATCGCGGCGACCAGCACAAGTCCCCGGCCGCGATCCTCGTCCAACGACGAGGTGCCGGTGCGAAGACGGAGATCCGGACGCGGGTCGTCGACCTCCAGCCGGAGCAGCGCGCGGGTGTCGCGGAAGCGGATGCGCAGAGCCCGCGCACCCTGGGCGTGGTCCAGCGCGTTGGTGACCAGCTCGGTGGCCAGCAGCAATGCGTCCTCGAGCAGCTCGACCGGGACGTTCTCCAGCACGGTGCTCATCCATCGCCGCACGGCGCTCAGGTCGATCGGCGCCCCAGCGCTGAAGCGGTATTCGTGGGCGGCGGGTTCCGGTCGGTCCATGTGGTCCTCTGCCGAGCGATATCGGTGCCGAAAGCAGCCTTGCCCCCGGGTTACCCGGACCAACCGGATATACGCACCGATCGCGTATCGCCACCGGCAGGTGAGCGCCGGTGTGGTTTGACCCGATCGTGGGTATCAGGGCGTCATGGTTGTCCGAGCACCTGACCGGGCTCTCCCCACCGAAGACCTCGTCGTCCCCGCACCGCGGCGGCCCGACGACTACTCGCACTGCGCGCCCCTGTTCGAGGAACGCGGCCGGCTCGAGCCGGAAGACCCGCGCCGCGGCGCCCTCCGCCAGGAGCTGATCACCGAGCACCTCCCCCTGGCCGACCACATCGCCCGGCGCTTCAGCGGCCGCGGCGAACCCTTCGAGGACCTGCTGCAGGTCGCCCGGACCGGCCTCATCCACGCCGTGGACCGCTTCGACGCGAGCAAGGGCAGCGACTTCCTGTCCTTCGCCGTGCCGACCGTCATGGGCGAGGTCCGGCGCCATTTCCGGGACACCGGCTGGTCGATGCGCGTCCCCCGCGGGCTCAAGGACCTCCAGCAGACACTGGCCAAGGCGACCAGCGCACTGGCCCACGACCTGGGCCGGTCCCCCACCCCCAGCGAAATCGCCGCCCACCTCGGGATGGACGTCGAAACGGTCCGGGAAGGCCTGCTCGCCGCCGACGCCTACCGCGCGTCCTCGCTGGACGCGCCGATCGGCGGCGGCGATGACGCGCAGACGATCGCCGACCAGCTCGCCGACGACAGCTCCGAGTACACGCACACCGAAAACCGGCTCCTGCTCGAAGCCGCGCTGGCCAAACTCCCCCCGCGTGAGCGGGACATCGTCAAGATGCGGTTCGTCGACGAGCTCACCCAAAGCCAGATCGCCGCGAAGATCGGCGTGTCCCAGATGCAGGTCTCCCGGCTGCTGAGCAAGACCCTCGAGCGGCTACGCGACCACATCGTCGTCGACTGACGCCGGGAGGGGTGCGCGTGTTCGAAGGCTTCGCCCAGGAGACCGTCGACGTCGGACCGGTCCGGCTGCGGGTACGGCACGGCGGGTCGGGCACCCCGGTCGTCCTGGTCCACGGCCATCCCCGGACGCACACCACCTGGCACCGCGTCGCGCCGCAATTGGCGGACGACCACTTCGTCGTCTGCCCCGACCTGCGCGGCTACGGCTGCTCCACGCTGCCGCCGGACGAGCCCGACCACGCCCAGTCGGCCAAGCGCGCGATGGCCGGCGACATCGTCGCCCTCATGCGGCACCTCGGCCACGACCGGTTCTCGATCGTCGGCCACGACCGCGGCGCGCTCGTCGCCTTCCGCGCCGCGATGGACCACCCCGGCGTCGTCGACCGGCTCGTGGTGATGGACGGGCTGCCCATCACCGAGCACCTCGAACGGCTCAACGAGAACTTCGTCCGCAGCTGGTGGCACTGGTGGTTCCTCGCCCAGACCGACAAGCCCGCCGAGCGCGTCATCAACGCCGACCCCGGCGCCTGGTACCGCACACCCGAGCCGCAGGAGATGGGCGACGCCAACCACGCAGACGTGTGGGCGTCGCTGCACGACCCCGCCGTCGTGCACGGGATGTGCGAGGACTACCGCGCCGGCCTGGGGATCGACCGCGCCCACGAGGAAGCCGACCGCGCGGCCGGCCGCCAGGTGCGGTGCCCGACGCTGCTGCTCGCCGCGACCGAAGACGACATCGACATTCACGGCGACCCGCTCGCCATCTGGCGCCCCTGGGTCGCCGGGGAACTGCGCGGCGCGGACATCCATTCCGGACACCACCAAGCCGAGCAGGCTCCTGACGAAGTCGCGCGGGCCATCGGCGAATTCCTGCGCACGACGTGACCGGGATACCGGCTCAATGGTCCGGCCCCACCTGCTGCACGTAACGTGCGCGCCGGAGCGATGACGTCGGACAACCGCCGCTACGCCGCGGCCGGGCTCTGCGTTGACTCACAAGGACGAATTACAACGCGGGGCGTAGTTCCCGTGGACGCGGCCTGAACCTGATCAGCCGAGTGACCAGCAAGAACACGCTTCCTAGCGTGGAACCGTGGCGGCAAACCGACGACTTCCCCGTGACCAGTACCTCTGCTCGACGTGCGGAAGGGCCCATAGACACGGATCCCAGCGGGGCCGCGACTGCGGGCAGACGCCGAGCCGGCCCTCCTACTCCCGTCGGGCCAGTGCCAGCCGCGCGCCGGTTCACCGCCCTGACTGGAACACGCATTCGTCGGCGGCACGGAACACGACACCTCGACCGCCCCGGCCGCAGCGTGACGTCACACCCAAGCCGGACCGCAGGACCGAACGCCGGCAACGCGCCAGGGAGTCACTGAACCGGGATCCGTCGGTGATCGCCGGTGATGCGGTCGCCGTCGTCTTCGACGAGAACGGTTTCTACGTCCGGCTGGCCAACCGCGTGCTCGAGAAGTCGCGCTGGCGCATGCCGATCCGCCGGCGCAACCACGGTCTCTGCATCTGCCTCAACGACCTGGCGAAGAGCCTGGACCCCGGCACGTACGCCAAGCTCACGCAGCTGCCGGTTCGAGCCGGACTCCTCCGTCTGGGATTCCCGCCGTTCCTCGCCGAAACCCTGAGCGCCACGACGGCGTTCGGGGTCAAGCAGATCCTCGGCGCGCTGCCCCAAGCCCAGCTGGCCAAGACGCTCCGGGTCATGATCCCGCTGGTCTGTCCCGACCTGGATGTCTGCCCAGCGCGCGCCGACGTCCTGAGGACCTGCGCCGCACCCGCCCTGGGCACGGAGTTGAAAACGCTCGTCGCCGGTCTTCGCTGATCGATCACCGCGTTCTTCGACGTCGGGCAGTCCCGTCGCTCCCGTGGAAGCGGCGGGAGGACGAGCGTGGGTCGGCTCAAGCAGGGCCGTAGGCCGTGAGGAACACCTCCGCCGCTCGGTCCGCGATCTTCGTCAGCTCATCGTCGTCCGGGCGGGCCTCGGTGCCGGCGAACATCAGCTGGTTCATCGGCTTGTACATGACGAGGCCGGCGAAGTGGTACGCGGCGAGGGTCGGGTCGGCGAGCTCGCGCAGCAGACCGCGGCCGGCCATCCGGGACAGTGCCTCGCCGAGCAGCACCAGCGAATGCTGGAAGCCGCGCTCGAACCACTCGCCGGAGATGGCGGGGAACCGGTCGGCCTCGGCCAGGACGAGCCGGCGGAGCTGGATCACCTGGGGTTCGCAGATGTCGGCGGCGAACCGGCGCGCGAGGTCGCGCAGCGCCGTCGCGGCGTCCGCCGCCTCGTCCAGCGCTCCGTAGAGCGTGGCGAGGCGGGCGCCGAGCTGCGCGTTGCTGCCGAGGATGACTTCGGCGAACAGGTGCTCCTTGTCGGCGAACTGCCGGTAGACCGTCTGCTTGGAGACCCGGGCCCGCGCGGCCACCTCGTCCATGCTCGCGCCCAGGTAGCCGTGCTGCAGGAACACCCCCGCCGCTTCGGCGAGGATCGCGCGTCGCTTACGGGCCGTGCGGCCCTCCTCCAGGCTCGTCTCGAGTTCACTGTCGGTCCCGGCGCCCGGTGCCAGTTGATCCATGGTCCTCCTCCCGGCTGCCCACAGCGTACTAGACAGTCTCGTTCCTGTGTGGGTACTGTACGGTCTCGTTCTGGTCGAACCGGCGAACAGGGAGAAGAGCCATGGGAACAGTGCAGAGCAAGGACGGCACGACGATCCACTTCGAGGTCCGGGGCAGTGGCCGGCCGGTGATCCTCGTGGACGGCGCCACGGCCTACCCGGCGGTCAGCCCGGAGACCGTCTCGCTCGCCGAGGCGTTGAGCGAGACCTTCCGCGTGTACACCTACGATCGGCGCGGCCGGGGACGCAGCACCGACACGCTGCCCTACGCCGTCGAGCGCGAGATCGACGACCTCGCCGCGATCATCGCGGAGGCCGGCGGGACCGCGGTGCTCTTCGGCTGGTCCTCCGGCTCGATCCTGTGCATGGACGCTGTCGCGGCCGGGCTGCCGGTCTCCCACCTCGTCGCGTTCGAGCCGCCGTTCGTGGTCGACGACGCCCGTTCGCCCCTGCCGACCGACTACGTCGAGCGGCTGGAGGCGGCCTGCGCCGCCGGGCAGCCGGGCGACGCGGTCGAGTTGTTCATGACCGCGGCGGTCGGCATGCCTCCCGAGTTCGTCGCCGGCATGCGCCAGAGCGAGTACTGGCCCGTCCTGGAGGCGGTCGCGCCGACCATCGCCTACGACGGGCGGGTCGTGTGCGATGTGATGCAGGGCCGGCCGCTGCCGGCCGGCCGGTGGGCGGGGATCACCGTGCCCACCGTGGTCGTGCACGGCAAGGACACGTTCCCGTTCCTGATCACGGGTGCACGGGCGGCCGCGGAGGTGCTGCCGAAGGCGACGCTGCAGGTAGTGCCGGGGGAAAACCACACCGCTGCCGCCGACGTGCTCGCCCCGGCGATCCGGCAGTTCGTCCAGGACCACTGAACAAGGAGCGGCGTGGGAGGGAGCCGGGATGGGGAAGATCGTCGTCACGGAGTTCGTCTCGCTGGACGGGGTCGTCGAGGCCCCGGCCGGTGAGGGCTTCGTGCACCAGGACTGGACGTTCGCCTTCGACCGGGGGGACGACGGTGAGCGCTTCAAGGTCCAGGAGGCGCTGGGCGCCGACGCGCTGCTGATCGGGCGCCGCACCTACGAGTCGTTCGCCGGGGCTTGGCCGCACGTCGACGGCGAGCTGGGCGACAAGTACAACAGCATGCCCAAGTACGTCGTGTCGAGCACGCTCACGGATCCGGCGTGGAACAACACCACGGTGCTGGCGGGTGACGTGATCGCCGAAGTCACGGCGCTCAAGGAGCGGTTGGACGGCGAGATCCAGGTGCCGGGCAGCATCCGGCTCGTCCAGGACCTGGTGGAGCACGACCTCGTCGACGAGCTGCACCTCATGACGTTCCCCGTCGTCCTCGGCACCGGGCGGCGGCTGATCGAACGGACCAGCGACATGTCGCGCTGGCGGCTCGCCGGCGCGCTCACGGTGGGCGAGGGGATCATGGTCACGACGTTCGAGCGCGCCCGCTAGAACGTCCGCCCCGTGAGGTCGGGAACGCGGGAGGGCAGCGGCCCGCCCGTCCCGGTCGTGCGGGACTACGCCGGGTTCTCCGCGACGGCGAGGTAGTCCGTGTAGATCTGCGGTGAGCCGGAGAACGAGGCCAGCTGCTTCCACTCCTCGTACATCTGCTTGGTGTCACGGTGGGTGGACGCGAACTCCGCGGCCTCGCCGGTGGCGATGTCGGGCTCGGGGTAGAAGACGTCCAGCGCGTCCAGGCCCGCGATCTCCATCATCATCACGTACTGGTCGAGCCGGTTGCCCCGCTCGCCCTTGAGCACGTGGAACCGCCAGTCCGGGTAGTCGTCGATCCGGTGGTGGTTCTCGGCGATGAAGCGGTCGAACACCTCCTCGGTCACCCCGGCGCGCAACGCCAGGTTGTGGATCCCGACGACCCGGGCGACGGGCTCCTCCCCCGGGCGGTCACGGTAGCGGGGGCCGGGCGTGACCGTGCTCCGCGGATTGTCGGCCAGCAGCCGGTAGTCGGTGAACAACGTCGGCAGCTCACCGAACGTCCCCAGCCGCCGCCACCGCGTCAGCACCGCCTCCGCCTCGGGGTGCCGCGCCCAGAACAGCCGGGCCTGCTCGGTCTGCTCACCCCGGGGGGTGACGTAGCGGTCGCGCTGCTCGGCGCTCTCGATCTCGTACAACATCAGGTACTGCCCGGTCCGCTCCCCGCGCAACCCGCGCAGCAGGGTCCACCGCCACCCCGGGTACAAGGGCAGGTGAACGCCTTCACCACGCACGAAGGTCTCGAACTCTTCCGGCGTGACACCGGCCTCCGTGTCGATGGCGATGTACTGGAAGGTGAACACCGACAAGCGTCCCAATGCGCGTCCAATCCTCGGGCCGGGAAAGGGATCGCGCGTCCGGCGAGCACGACTCCCGCACCACATCCTGCCCGCTCCGGAGCGACGGGGCTCGCGAGCCCTCTGAGTAATCGAGAGACCACGGGCGAGGTAGCGATCCGTAACCGCAAGGTGACACTTACCCTTTTCAGTGCACACCCCGCGATGTACCATCGGATTTGATCAAGCCGACGGAATCGGGGCCCGGACGGCACAATCTCCCGGACGGTGTGCCGTCCACTCCCATGCCGAGGTGTCGGACCCATGAGGTCGGTAGTCGGCCGCGCGCTGCGCGGATTCTTCGTCGCCGTTGTGCTGGTCGCCGGCAGTGTGAGCACGGCAGGGGCGGTGACCGCGCCCGCCGACGGCCAGAAGGCGGCGGAGCGGACCCCGCTCGCCGACGCCGCCAAGACGCCGGAGCCGCAGGTCCCGGACAAGTCGTGGCGGGTCGACGGGAACGGGACGTTCACCGACTCGATCGCGATCCGGGTCCCGGCCTTCCACGACATCACCCCGGAGTTCTCGCTGGCCTACGACTCCTCGGCCCTCAACGGGCTGGCCGGGGTCGGCTGGACGCTGAGCGGCCTCAGCGAGATCGAACGGGCCGGCACCGGCAAGGGCGCCCCCAAGTACGACGGCTCGGACGTCTACCTCGCGGACGGCGAGGAGCTCGTGCCCTGCGTCGCCGGCAGCGTGAGCCCGAGCTGCACCTCCGGTGGCACGCACTCGACCAAGAACGAGTCCTTCCGGAAGTTCGCGCTGACCGGAACCGGGGCCGCCAGCCGGTGGACCCTGACCGCGAAGGACGGCGTCAAGCGCGTCTACGCGCCGGTGCTGTCGGCCGGGACCGATCTCGTCTACCGGTGGGGCCTGAGCCAGGTCGTCGACCCGAAGGGCAACACGGTCACCTACAACTGGGCGGCCAACCAGTTCGCGTGCTGCTGGGAGTACCTCGATTCGGTCACCTACAACGGGACCACGGTCAAGTTCACCTACGAGCAGCGCACCGACACCGACCTGCGGGCGATGGGCAACGGCGGCATCCGGACCGTCCAGGGCCGTATCAAGACCATCGACGTGGGCGTGAGCGGCAACCGGGTCCGCGCGTACAAGCTGACCTACGCCACCAGTGACGCGACGGGACGCTCACTCCTGTCGGCCGTGCAGCAGTTCGGCACCGACGCCGTCCTGGACGCCGCGGGCACCGTCACCGGCGGCACCGCGATGCCACCCGTGACGGCGACCTACCAGGCCGGCGCGCCCGCGTTCGTGTCCGGCAACAACAACCAGGCGTTCACCGGCAACAACAACGCCGCCAAGAACATCCCGATGGACATCAACGGCGACGGCAAGACCGACATGCTGGAGCTGTGGCCGAACTTCGGCTCCTACCAGCGCAAGACCTGGCTCTCCAACGGCACCGACTTCACGCTCGCGTCGACGGAGGGCGCGACGTCGCTCAACGAGAACGCGCGTTACCTGCCCGGTGACTTCACCGGCGACGGCAAGTCCGACCTGCTGGAGTTCTCCCCCTCCGGCCTGGGCCTGGCGCGGCAGCTGTGGGTGTCCACCGGCACCGGCTTCACGGCGGGTTCGACCGGCGCGGCCCAGGGCCGCAACGACGCGAACGCGCGCTTCCTGCCGATGGACGTCAACGGCGACGGCAAGACCGACGTCCTGGAGCTGTACTCCTGCGGCATCTTCCCGGTGAACTACTGCCGCGCGACGTGGCTTTCGGACGGCACCACCTTCACCCTCGCCTCCAACGACGCCGGCATCGGCTACGACGCGCAGCGGCAGTTCGAGCCCGCCGACGTGAACGGCGACGGCAAGACCGACTTCGTCGAGCTGTCGTCCGCGCTCTTCGGTGCCGGCAACCGGCACATCTGGCTGTCCACCGGAACCGGCTTCGTCTCCGGGGCGACCGACTCCGGTATCTCCTGGAGCGCGCCGAGCGCGGAAGGCGGCGGCAGCCGGTTCCTGATGATGGACGTCAACGACGACGACAAAGTCGACATGGTCGAGCTCTACCCGCTGCTCGGCACGTACACCCGCCGGACGTGGCTCTCCACCGGTTACAGCTACAAGCTGGGCGCCACCGACACGAGCATGGCCTACGCCGAGACGTCCAAGCAGCTCGTGATGGACGTCAACGGTGACCACCGGATGGACATGGTCGCCCTCTCCCCGGGATTCCTGGGGGCGTCGACGAAACGCGACATCTGGCTGTCCACCGGTTCCGGCTTCGCGCTCGGCGCGAGCGACCCGACGATGGGCACCTACTCCTGCAGCAAGGGCATCTGCACCAGCGACTTCCTGGAAATGGACGTCAACGGCGACATGCGCACGGAGATGGTGGAGCTCTACAACACCAACTTCGGCCTCAACAAGGGGCGCCACATCTGGAACATGGGTGGTGCGGCGACCGACGTGCTGACCTCCCGCACCAACGAGTGGGGCGACAAGGCTTCGGTGAGCTACACACCGTCGTCGGCGTGGGCGAACACGAACAACCCGCCGCTGACCCAGACGGTGTCCGCCGTGACCGACGACGCCGGCCCGGGTGGGGCCGCGACCACGAACTACAGCTATTCCGGCGGGGCGTACGACCACCCGGAACGCACGTTCCTCGGGTTCCGCACGCAGCGGGAGACCAAGCCGTGCAACGCGGGCGAGACGCCGTGCCCGTACGCCGACACGACGTTCCGCCAGGACCTCGCCGCGATCGGCCAGCCGGAGCGCGTCGAGAACCACGGCGGCGACGGCGCGCTGCTGAGCTCGACGGCCACCGACTACGTCACCAACGGCACGACCGTGCCGAGGACGGCGCTGCCGACCGGCACGATGGAGACCGCGTACACCGGCAAGAGCGCGGTGTGCCCCGGAGCGGACTGCAAGCGCACCTACACGAGCCGGACGTACAACGCCTACGGCGAAGTGGTGACCCAGATCGAGAACGGCGACAACGAGCAGGCGGGCGACGAGCGCACGACGGTGACCACGTTCGTGCCCAACACGGCCGCCTACATCGTGAACAAGCCGGCCGCGGTGAAGGTCGTCGCCGGTGTCGGCGCCGGTGGGACGAAGCTCAGCGAGACCCGCACCGGGTACGACGGCGCGGCGTGGGACCAGGCTCCAGCGGCCGGTTACGCCACGTCGTCGGCCCAATGGCTTTCGACCCGGGACGCGTTCGTCGGGACCGGCAAGGAGTACGACGCGTGGGGCAACCTCACCGCGGAGATCGACGCGGCCGGCGGGCGCACCACACTCGGCTACGACCCGGCGTACCACAGTTTCCAGGTCTCGGAGACCAACGCGCTGTCCCAGACGGTCGACGCGACGTGGGATCCCGGCTGCGGCACGCCGACCCGGGTGAACGACCTCAACCGGCAGGCGACCACGGTCACCTACGACCCGCTGTGCCGGGCGGCCGAAACCACCCAGCCCGGCGGCAAGTTCGAACGCCACCGGTGGGTGGACGTCGGCGATCCGGCCAAGCAGTACGAGCAGGTCGAGAAGCCGGCCGCGGACGGGACGAGCGCCCCGCAGTGGAGCCGCCGCTACGTGGACGGCCTGCAGCGCCCGTACCGCACCGCGGACAAGGGCCCGGACGCGGCGACCGGCGACATCTACGTCGACACGGTGTACAACGCCCGCGGCCAGGTCGCGTCGAAGACCGCGCCCTACTACTGGGCGGCGGGCACCGCGCAGCCGGTGACGTACCCGACGCTCACCGCCTACGACGGGCTCGACCGGGTGGTCAAGACCACGCTGCCGGGCGGGGCGGTCCAGACCAAGAGCTACCGCCCGTGGTCGACCACCAGCACCGACGAGAACGGCCACACCACGACCGACCGCGTGGACGCCTACGGCAAGCGCGCCGAGCGCCAGGAGACGGTCGGCGGCAAGCACGTGACCGCCCGGTACGACTACGACCTGCGGGGCAACCTCGCGAAGTCCACCGACCCGGCCGGGGCCGTCATCACCTACACCACCGACTCGTTCGGGCGGCAGACGAAGGTGGCGGATCCGGACAAGGGCGTCACCACCTACGAGTGGGACGACGCCGGCCGCGCGGTCGCGCAGACCGACGCGAACAACCAGCGCACGACGTTCGTCAACGACAAGCTGGGGCGCAAGACGAGCAAGACGGCCAACGCGGGCACCGCGTCCGCCGCGACGGTGTCCTGGACCTACGACCAGGTCCGCGCCGGCTACGCCAACGTCGGCAAGGTCACCGCGAACACGGACGCGGCCGGCACCCGGACGTTCGACTACGACGCCCTCGGCCACACCGTCAAGACCGTGCGGACCGTGGGCGGCACGAGCTACGAGTTCCGGTACGGCTTCGACGCGGGCGACCGCAAGCTCTGGACCACCTACCCCGACGGGGACACGCAGGGCACCGCGGCGGCGCCGTTGCGCTACGACAGCGCGGGCCGGCTCACGGCGATCCCCGGCTACGTCACCTCGGCGACCTACAACGCCGAGGGCCAGGTGACCGCGATCGCCAACGCCAACGGCACCACGACCACCCGCCCGCACGACGCGGAACGCGGCTGGCTCACCGGCATCGTGACGAAGTCGGGCGCGAACGTCGTGCAGGACAACGAGTTCACCCGCGACGCGAGCGGCAACATCACGAAGGTCACCAGCCCGTTCCCCGACGAGAGCTGGACCTACACCTACGACGACGGCGGCCGGCTCACCAGCGCGACCGACGACGCCGGCCCGGCGAACAACCAGTCCCTCACCTACGACGCGGCCGGCAACATCGCCGCGAACTCCCGGACCGGTGCCTACGCCTACGACCCGGCGCACCCGCACGCGGTGACCACCGCCGGTGCGAACACCTACACCTACGACGCGGCGGGCAACATGACCTCCGGCGCCGGCCGCACCCTCACCTGGAACGGCGACGGGCTGCTCGCTTCGGTCGTCAAGGGCGGTGTCACCTCGACGTTCACCTACGACGCCGACGACACCCGGCTCCAGCAGGTCGAGGGCGGGGTCACCCGCCGCTACCTCGGCGTCGACTACGAGGTGAACGTCACCACCGGCACGACCACCAAGTACATCTCGATCGAGGGCACGCCGGTGGCCCGGGTCGACGGCGGGACGAAGTACTGGGTGCACACCGACATCCAGGGCTCGGTGCAGGCCGAGACCGACGCCGCGGGAGTGGAGGTCCACCGCAAGAAGTACCGCCCGTTCGGCGAGGTCCTCTCGGCCGGCGGGACGCTGCCCTTCGAGTCGCGCGGTTTCATCGCCGAGCGCCAGGACTCGACCGGGCTGGTCTACCTCAACGCCCGCTACTACGACCCGCAGCTGGGCCGGTTCATCTCGCCCGACCCCACCATCGACGGCGAAGACACCATCGGCCTCAACCGGTACGCCTACGCCGCGAACGACCCGGTGAACCAGGTCGACCGCACCGGTCTGTCCTGCCAGAAGGCGGACGGCAACAAGTGCGACCCCGAGAACGAACCCAAGATCACCCGGTCGGAGATCATCGCCCGGGCGCAGTACTGGGTCGACCACAAGCCCGGGCCGTACTACGACCCGGACAACTTCGCACCCGGTGACAACGGCTTCTCACCCGGACCGGGTGACGGGCGCGTCTACCGCCGCGACTGCTCCGGGTACGTCTCGATGGCCTGGCACCTCAGCTGGAGCGCGAGCACGTACACCTTGCCCTACTACGGAGAGAAGATCGACCGCTCCGAGCTCCAGGCCGGGGACATCCTGAACTCGACCACCGAACACGTCCTGCTCTTCCACAAGTGGCTCGACGACAAGGGGAACTTCGAGTACTACTCGTTCGGCGCGACCCCGGTGAAGCGCGTCACGGCCAACATCAACGACCCCACCCTCGACAGTCACGCGAACGGCAACTACCAGGCGTACCGCTACGTCAATGTCGTCGACGACCCCCCGCCGGCACCCGGCGTCATCGGGAACTCCGTCGGCCGTTCGCCGTTCTCCTGACGGCCCGCACCCGCGCCGCCGAGCGGGTCCGGCGTTCCTCGCCGGCACTCCGGCGTTCGTGCGCCGGATGACCTGGCTCAGGCATTGGCCGACGCGGGTCTCCGGCGCCGACCGCCGTCATGGTGGTACGCGGTTCCAGCGACAGCACCATCGCCGATCGCTTCGCCGAAATCACGACGGCGACGCGGGGTATTTCCACGTCTGCGTGCTCAAAGGACTTTGAACCCCACACGTGGGGACGCATCGCACTCGACTTCGAACCCAGACTCAGCCTGCTCCTGCGCGCGGCGGCCGCAGCGCTCGCCCAGCAGAAATGACACCTGCGACAAAGCAGCGCCGGACCGAGTATTCCCGCCAAACCCGGCAGCGACCGATCACCGCGCCGTGAGTTCCGTGACGCTCGCCGGCCCGATGTGAACGATTGGCGCACTGAACGTCGCTGACCTGCGGTTACTCCACGTCGAGCACACGGCTGACTGAACAAGTTCGAACGTTCACTTCGTGCATAAGAACCGGCCACCACGCGATTAGCGTCCTCGGGTACCGGCGATCTCTTCGCCCACGAAGTGGAGGAACGGTGCCCAAAACCCTGCCTGCCTTCCGAGCCGTCGCTCTCGCGGCGTGTCTCGCCACGGCCGTCACCTCGGTGGTGACCGGAACCGCCAGCGGCGCTCCACCGTCACCGCTGGTCCCCCTCGCCCCGCACGGCGCTTCCCTGCCGGCCGGCGCACACCGCGACGGTGCGCTGCCGGACGCCCAGGCCCTGCACGTCGCGGTGTCGCTGCGGCCGCACGACCAAGCCGGTCTCGACCGGTTCGTGACGGCGGTCAACGACCCGCGCTCCGCCACCTACCGGCACTTCCTGAGCTCGGCGGAGTACAACGAGCTGTTCGCACCGCGTCAGTCCGATGTGGACGGTGTGACGAACTACCTGCGCGGCAAGGGTCTCCACGTGGACGGCGTGTCCGGCAACCGGCAGGTCGTCGACGCGTCCGGCTCGGCGGACGTCGTGCGCCAGGCCTTCAACACCCCGCTGAGCAGCTACACCGGCCCCGACGGGAAGCGCTTCTACGCCAACGACAGCGCACCGGAGGTGCCCGCCGACCTCGCCGCCGCCGTGCGCGGCGTGGCCGGTCTCACCAACCGGGAGGTCGCCCACCGCGCGTCGGCGCCCGGCGGCCCCAGCGGACCCGCCGGCGGCTACACACCCGCCCAGTTCCGCACCGCCTACACCATGAAGAACCTGTCCGCGTCCTACACCGGGGCCGGGCAGACGGTCGGGCTCATCGAGTTCGACGCGTTCAAGCAGTCCGACATCAACGCCTGGACCAGCTACTTCAGCCAGCCCTCGGTCACCCCGCGGGTGGTCCCGGTCGACGGCGGGGTGTCCAGCCCCGGCGGCAACCAGCTCGAGGTGACGCTGGACGTCGAGGCCGTCGCGGCGACCGCTCCGGGCGCCGCCCAGGTGGTCTACGAGGCACCCAACACCGACAACGCGTGGGTCGACGAGATGGCCAAGATCGCCTCCGACAACGCGATCACCGTGCTGTCGGGGTCGTGGCTGCTCGGCGAGAAGTGCGAGTCCGACCCGATCGCCGCCTCCCACGACTCCTACGCCCAGCTCGCCGCGCAGGGTGTGACGATGCTGTCCGCCTCCGGCGACTGGGGCGCCACCGGCTGTGGTTACAACGGCGACAACTCCACCGTCCAGGCCGACTACCCGCCGTCGGACCCGCTGTTCACCGGTGTCGGCGGCACCCAGCTGCGCACCGCCGACAGCGCCGGCACCTACACCTCCGAGTCCTGCTGGAACCAGGGCGGCACCGGCAACACCCGCTCCGGCGGCGGCTACTCGGCGATCTACGACCGCCCGGAGTGGCAGACCGGGAGCAACGCCCACCGCTCGGTGCCCGACGTCGCGATGGACGCCGACTACGGCGCCGGCGCCCTGTCGGTCTACATGAACGGCGGCTGGCAGGACGTGGGCGGCACCAGCCTGTCCTCCCCCCTGTGGGCCGGCTACGTCGCGATGGTCAACCAGAAGGCCAAGGCGGGCGGCAAGGCCAACCTCGGCGGTATCAACCCGGCGCTGTACTCGATCGCCAAGGGCGGCGCCTACTCCTCGAACTTCCACGACGTCACCTCCGGCAGCAACGGCACCTACCCGGCGGGCACCGGTTACGACCTGTGCACCGGCTGGGGTTCCATGCAGGGCGACACCCTGGCCGACTCGCTGATCGGCGGCACGACACCGCCGGCCGCCGACGACTTCTCGATGGCGGCGAACCCGGCGTCGGTCAGCGTCGACCCGGGCAAGTCCGCGACCACGACGATCTCCACCACGGTCACCAAGGGCAGCGCCCAGACCGTGGCGCTGTCGGCCGGTGGCCTTCCCGCCGGCGTGACCGCGACGTTCGACCCGGCCTCGGTGACCGCGGGCAAGCCCTCGACGCTCACCGTGACCGCGTCGTCGGCATCGCCGGGACAGACCACCGTCACGGTGACCGGCAAGGGCTCCGACGCCACCCACACCGCGACGGTGTCGTTGACGGTCAACGGCTCCGGACCGGGTGACTTCTCCCTCGGCGTCACCCCGGGTTCCGGGTCCGTGGCGGCCGGGCAGTCCACGTCGGCCACCGTTTCGACGGCCGCGGCGGTGACCGGCCGGGGCGCGAGCCCGAGCGTGATCAACGGGCAGCCGACGACGGTGGCCAAGTACCCGTTCATCATCTCCCAGCACCGCACCGGCGGGGTGCGCCCGCAGGAGCAGTCCTGCACCGGCAGCGTCGTCGCCAAGCGGGCCGTGCTGATCGCGGCGCACTGCAAGTTCGCCCAGGGCGACCCGAAGTACCTGATCTACGGGCGCGACGACCTGGCCGACACCGGCAAGGGCACCCGGATCGAGATCGCGGAGTACCGGATCCACCCGGACTACACCCCGCAGAGCGACGAGGGTTTCCGCAACGGCAACGACGTGGCGATCATCTTCACCAAGACCGACATCCCGGTGCCCGCCGGCATGACCTACCCGGCGATCGCGTCGTCCTCCGACACGCTGCCGCTGGGGACCCAGGGCACCGCGATCGGGTACGGCAAGACCGACGCCAACGACGCCACCAAGAACACCAAGCTGCGCGAGGTGGTGCTGCCCACCGTCGACGGCCAGAGCTGCAAGACCATCGACTCGTCGATCTTCAACCCGGACTACATGTTCTGCGACGGGTACGGCGACGGCAGCAAGGGCCTGTGCCAGGGCGACTCGGGCGGGCCGTACTACTACAACGGCAAGATCTACGGCGTGTTCTCCTGGCTGCGGACCGACTGCGCGTCCTACAACGCGCACGGCAAGCTGTGGGGCTCGATGGGTGACTGGGCCAACGCGCAGATCGGCAGCACCCCGCCGCCGGGTGGCGGCGACATCGCCCTGTCGGCCGCCGGGCTGCCGTCCGGCGCGACGGCGACGTTCGCCCCGGCCTCGGTCAACGCGGGCGGTTCGTCGAAGCTGACCATCGCGACCAGCGCGTCGACCCCGGCCGGTACCTACGCGGTGACCATCACCGGCAAGAACGCGACCGCCGGTCACGACACCACGTTCACGCTGACCTTGACCAAGGGCAGCGGCGGACCGGTGACCGTGAAGGACCCGGGGTTCCAGTTCACGCAGCACGGCCAGCGGGTGAACCTGCCGCTGTCGGCGAGCGGCGGTACCGGCAGCTACCGGTGGTCGGCGACCGGGCTGCCGCCCGGCCTGTCCATCGACGCCGGTACCGGGTCGATCAGTGGTACGGCGGGCAACGTCAACCAGGTGTTCCCGGTGACGGTGACCGCGACCGACACCGCGGGAACCAGCGGGCGTGACCAGTTCTCCTGGTACGTCTACTGATCCTGGGGAGAGGGGACGGGCCGGTGGCTCCCGGTGGGGGTCACCGGTCAGTCCCATTCCCAGCTCAGGCCGACGATCCCCGGCCGCACGTCCTCGAGCACGAGGTGCACGGTGTTGGACGCGCCGATCCACAGTGGACGGCCCTGCCGGGGTGCCGCGGCCGGGGTGCGCTGCCGGTAGGGCACGCAGTGCGCGGGCGCCGATCCGGCGAACCCGACCTGGAGCACCAGTTCCCGGGCCGGGCGGGTGAACCTGCGGTGGTAGTGGGTGAGTTCCGGGCCCGGCGGAAACCGCCAGGTGAAGTCCAGGACCGTGCGTTCGTACGCGGCCAGCCGCTGGTCCAGGACCAGTTCGCACACGGTGGCCCCGGCTGCCTGGTCACGGCGGATCCGGCCGAGGCGGCAGAACCGCGGATCCACCAGCTGGGGCAGTTCCGACTCCTCGACCCACTGGTAGATGAGGCAGCGGTCCACGTGATCACGCTGCGCTTCCACCACCATCCGGGTCCGCACCTCGGCCAGGCGCCGATCGGCGTCCACCAGGACGTGCTCGTGGATGGTGAGGTAACGCAGCTGGTCGTCGACCGGTGCGGTCAGCGAGGTCAGCAGCGGGTCGTGGGTGGGCCACATCCGTTCACGGGCGATCGAGCCCGGTTCCGCGGCCTGGCCCCGCGGGCGCGGCGGACCGAGCAGGGACACCAGCGTGGACTCCGGGAGCCCGAACACGTCCTCCAGCGCCCGCACCGCTCGCAGCGACTCGTCCCGTTCCGGCCGGCTGCGCCCGGTGCGCCAATAGCTCAACGCCGCCCTGCTGATGTGCGCGCCCCGGGCCGCGAGCTGCTGCTGCAGGCGTTTCAGGCTCAGGCCGTGCGTGTTCAGGCAGTGGTCGAGGACCTGGGCGAAGGTGCCGTGGCGAAGCAACCTGCGCAGCTCGCGATCCGGGGGAAGGACGGCGGGAAGGCGATCGGCGGACACGGGCCTCCTCGGGACGGCGTCGTTCCACTATCACCGGCCGTCCGGTCCCGGGCAAGTACCGTCCGGTGCGCTCGGCCGTCACCGGTTCGGCGCAAGGTACACAGTGGACGCGCGCCGGTCCGGCGCGGTTACCGGCCCGCTCGGTCCACGGACGTCACGACCAGGGCGGCACAGCGCGCCAGGGAGATGTGCCGCTCGCGTGCCATCTCCCTCAGCTCGGCACCGGCCCTCACCGTGCCGAGGCCCTGGGCGGCGAGGATGGCGACCGCGCGGTCGACGTCACTGAGGGGCACGGTCATCCTCTTGCGAATCCGCATAACAAACCTCTCGCTGCGCTACTCCGTCGCGCGCGGGTACCCCCGGGAATCTCCTCCTAATCACGGAACCCCGTCACCTTGGTGGGTGACGCCCCCATGTTCATCCGGGACTCCCACGGGGTATCTCCCCTGCCGGATGCCCCGTGAGGTGGTCGCGGGGCTCGGCGGAAGGCGAGCACCCGATGACGATCGAGCAGACGCGGCCCGGCACCGACGACCTGCGGGTCGTCGCCCTGGAGGTGGCGGACGACCTCAGCGAGCTCGCGGCGGTGCGCGTCTGGGCCGACCGGCTCCTGCTCGACCTCCCCGACGACCTGCGCCACGACGTCGTGACGGTGGTCGACGAGCTCACCTCCAACGCCTTGCGCCACGGCGAACCCCCTCGCCAGGTCCGGTTGCTGCGGCGCCCGAACTGGCTGTGCGTCGAGGTCGACGACGCGTGTCTCGATCCGGCGTGCTCCCAGCCGTCCATGGGTGCCGCGCCGCACGGGCTGGTGCTGGTCGCGGGCCTGAGCGTCGCGTGGGGACAGTGGCAGCGCTCGACGGGGAAGACCGTGTGGGCCGAGATCACCCTCGACGCGCGGTAGGGAAGCCCGGGCCTGCTCGGCTCACAACGCGCGAACGCGCCAGAACACGGCCAGCGCGCCGGTACAGCCGGCCGGACACGGCGATCAGGATCTACAGCACCGTCCACACCGGACCGAACAGTCAGGACGGCGGCGCCCAGGACGGCTGCTCGAGCCCGGCGTACACCGCGCGTGACGACGACGCGGCCAGACCGGCGCCGGGGCGGAACGGTGCACGGTGGTCATCCCGGTTCTCCCCCGTTCCCGGTGTCGGAGGCCGTGCCGAGCAGGTGCGCCAGCGCGTCGCCGAGCCGGGTGTGCCGGAAGACGTGCCCGGCCGCGAGCAGCCGTTCCGGTTGCACGCGCTGATCGGCGAAAGCCAGTTCACGGGCGCCGTCCCGGCCGAGCAGCAGCCGCGGCCCGAAGCGCGGCACCTTGAGCAGGGCCGGGCGCCCGAGGGTCTGGGCCAGGACCCGGGTGTACTCGGTGTTGCGCACCGGTTCGGGACTCACGGCGTTGACCGGGCCGTCGAGACCGCGGTCGGTCAGCGCGCGCAGGTAGATGTCGGTCAGGTCGTCGAGGCCGATCCACGGCGTCCAGTGCCGGCCCGCGCCGAGCGGGCCGCCCAGCCCGGCCGCGAACAGCGGGTACTGCAGCCGCAGCAGGCCGCCGCGCGGGCTCAGCGCGAGGCCCGTGCGGACCTGCACTACCCGGATCCCGGCCGCCTCGGCGGGCTGGGTGGCCGCTTCCCACTCGCTGACGATGTCGGCCAGGGCACCCTCCCCCGGTTTGCTGTCTTCGGTGAGGACGTCGTCGCCGCGCTCGGGGCCGTAGTAACCGACGGCCGAGGCCGACACGAACACCCCGGGTCCGTCCGGGGTGCGGGCCGCCAGTTCCGCCAGCGCGCGGGTCGGGCCGATCCGGCTGTCCCGGACGGCTTTCAGGTGCCGGTCGTCGAACCGCCCGGCGACGGAGGTGCCGGCCAGGTGGACGACGGCGTCGGCACCGGCCAGCAGCCCGGCGGCCGGCGCGGCCGGGTCCCACGTCCGCTCGTCGCCGGTGCGCGCGGGCCGGCGCACCAGCCGGATCACCCGGTGGCCGCCGGTGGTCAGCAGCGCCGTCAACGCGGTCCCGACCAGCCCGCTCGCGCCGGTGACGGCCACGGTCAGCGGTTCGTGCCAGTACCGGTGCTGGGCGGCGAGATCGGCGGCGAGCTGACGGTGGCGGTAGGCGAACATGGACCGGAGCAGCGCTTCGGGCACCCGGGTTTCGACGAGGTCGGTGACGACCGTCCGATCAGGACCGCCGTCGGCGAAGCGGTGGATGTGCCGCCAGGACACCAGGTTCGCCAGCACCGGGGTGTCCAGCCGGTCCACGAACTGGTGCGGCGGCCGGTAACCGGCCGGGTCGTGGGCCGCGACCCAGCGCAGGCCGCCGGGCAGGTTCAGCCGCGCCCGGCCGTCGCGCAGCGAACTGGCTTCGGCGCCCACCTTGACGGGTTGCCACGGCGGCGTCAGCCGCACGATCGCCCCGGGCAGCCCGTGCCACGCGAACACTTCGTCGAGCGGAGCGGCCACCACGGCGGAGAACTCGAGGGTCACGCGATCACCTCCGCGACGCAACTACGATCCGGACCTGCGCAGCGTAGGTCGCGCACCCGGCCGTCGCACGCCAAACGCGATGCAGATGCGATGCAAGCTCGGTTCAGACTCCGGACAATCGTGGCCGCGAGCGGCCCCGCCACCGGGCTCTCGGCGCCCGCCGCGGCCGCGGCGATGCTCCGCTCGACCCTTCGTCGACAGCCCGAGCACGATCCCGCCCACCAGCGTGGCGAACGCCGCCGGGATGACCACGAAGTCCTCGACGCGCTCGATCATCTGGTAGGGGACCTCGCGGACGCCGGGCTCGGCGGTGTACCCGGCGGTCATCGCGAGCACGACGTTGGCCGCGCCCGCCCCCAGCCAGCCGACGGATACCGTGACGTGCACGAACACCATCACCTGTCGCAGCCGCTTCCCGGCCGTCCGGCGCCCCGTTTCCCCATCGTGACCGACGGCGGCCGGACCCGCGGCACGATCCGGCGAGTGCGCGCCGCACGCGATTCAACTGCGATGCACCATCGGCCGTGGACCGGGTTTTCGTTGCGGTGGCGATGAAGCGGTGTGACGATCCCAGTGCGGGCCACCGCCGAGGAGGATCGCCGATGAGTTCACTCACCACGCCGACCAAGGGGCCGGGCGCGATCGAGCGGGCGGCAGTCGGCGCCGCGGACAACGCCGATCAGCGCTACCGCCTGGCCAAGGGCCTGCGGCACCAGATGAACAAGGTGTTCCCGACCCACTGGTCCTTCCTGCTGGGCGAGATCGCGCTCTACAGCTTCATCATCCTGCTGCTCACCGGCGTGTACCTGACGCTGTTCTTCGACCCCTCCATGCAGGAGGTCGTCTACCACGGCAGCTTCAAGAACATGCAGGGCCTGGAGATGTCGCAGGCCTTCCGCACGACGCTGGACATCTCCTTCGACGTCCGCGGCGGCCTGTTCATGCGCCAGCTGCACCACTGGGCCGCGCTGATCTTCGTCGCGTCCATGGCCGTGCACATGCTGCGGGTGTTCTTCACCGGCGCGTTCCGCAAGCCGCGTGAAGCCAACTGGGTGATCGGCGGGCTGCTGCTGGTCCTGGGCTGCTTCGAGGGTTTCTTCGGCTACTCGCTGCCGGATGACCTGCTGTCCGGTACCGGTATCCGCGCGACGCTGTCGGGCATCGTGCTCTCGGTGCCGGTGATCGGCACCTGGATCCACTGGGCGCTGTTCGGCGGGGAGTTCCCGGGCGATCAGATCATCCCGCGGCTGTACACGCTGCACATCCTGCTGCTGCCGGGCATCATGCTCGCCCTGGTCGGGGCGCACCTGGCGCTGGTCTGGTACCAGAAGCACACGCAGTTCCCGGGGGTGCGCCGCAAGGAGACCAACGTCGTCGGCGTCCGGATCATGCCGTACTTCGCCCTCAAGGGCGGCGCGTTCTTCGTGATCGTGCTGGGCCTGCTGGCCCTGATGTCCGGCCTGCTGCAGATCAACCCCGTGTGGAACTTCGGGCCGTACAACCCTTCCCAGGTCTCCGCCGGCTCCCAGCCGGACTGGTACATGGGCTGGGCCGACGGACTCCTGCGGATCTGGCCGGCCTGGGAGCTCTACCTCGGTGACCACACCGTGCCGCCGGTCTTCTTCGCCGGCGCCATCGGCATCGGCGTGCTCGTGACGCTCCTGCTGAGCTATCCCTTCATCGAACGGAAGCTCACCGGCGACCACGCGCACCACAACCTGCTGCAGCGGCCGCGGGACGTCCCCGTCCGCACCTCCATCGGCGCGATGGCCCTCACGTTCTTCCTCGTGCTCACGCTGTCGAGCTTCAACGACATCCTCGCCTTCGAATTCAATATTTCGCTGAACGCCCTGACGTGGGCCGGGCGGATCGGCCTGCTCCTGGGACCTCCCATGGCCTACTTCGTGGCCTACCGGTTGTGCGTGGGCCTGCAGCGGGCCGACCGCGAGGTGCTGGAGCACGGCGTCGAGACGGGCATCATCAAGCGGCTGCCGCACGGTGAGTTCATCGAGATCCACCAGCCGCTCGGCGCGGTCCCGCTCGAGTACCAGGGCGCGCCCGTGCCGAAGAAGATGAACAAGCTGGGCACCGCCGGCCACGCCGTGCCGGGGTCCCTGCTGCGCCCGGATCCCGACGACGAAACCCGTGCCCTGCAACGAGAGCGCCGCTGATCAGCTGCCGAAGGCGCCCAGCGCCCCGGTGAACGACGGCGGGAGCGGCTCGCCCACCGTCGGCAGCCCGCGCCAGCCCGGGCCCGCCGGGCGCACCGGCACCCCGTCGGCGCTCAGGACGCGCAGGAACCGCACGTCGGCCGACTGCGCGGTCATCGACCACACCACGACGTCGCGCGGCGCGAACCGGGCGGACATCGCCCGCAGGACGTCGACCGAAACCGGCCCGCTCAGGAACGCGGCCGCGGCGCCGTCGTCGCTCAACGCCGCGCTGAGCATCTTGACCGGCAGCTCGTGCCGCTCGGTCGGGCCGCAGACGAACAGCACCGGCGCCGAGCCCGGTCGGGCGACCGCCGGGGCCGCGTAGCGGTCGATCGCCGCGGAGGCCGTGGTGGCCAGCGCCCATTCGGCGACCATCGCGTTGCGATCGTCGTGCTCGGCCCAGCGTTCGCCGATGAGGCGCAGGACCGGCGCGACGACCTCGGTCCACGTCTTGGCCACGCCCAGGCTGGTGAAGGCGTCGTCGACCAGCGAGCCGATCGTGGGCAGGTCGAAGGACTCCGCGGCTTCGGCGAGCCGCTCCCGGCGCCGCCGGACGGTCGTCCCGGCGGCCGACCGCGACAGCACGAGCCGGGCCGCGTCCCGCGCGCTGGTCCCCTGCGCCTGCAGCGCCCGCATCCGGCGCAGCCGCTCGACGTCCTCCGGGGTGTACCGGCGGCGGTTGTTGCCCTCCCGCTCGGCGGCGCCGATCCCGTACCGCTTCTCCCACGTCCGCAGGGTCACCTGCGACACCCCGAGCGCCCGCGCCACCTCGCTCGAGCCGAGTGAACGCGCTTCGGACGTGTCGGTCACGCCGTCTCCCGGTGTTCGCCCGCCGCCGGCTCCGGCGCGGTCATGGCCCAGCGCACCGCCTTGACCAGGGCGCCGGCCGCCAGCCGGACGACCGTGGCCTCCGCCACCGGCAGGTACGGCAGGCGCAGCCGGGCCCGGGTCCACACCGGCAGCAGCGCGACCGCCGAAGCCGCGAGCACGGCGTAGGGAATCCTTGCGGGCCAGGGAATCGGCGGGGTGACGAGCAGGAACCGGGCCGCCTGGCGCGCGTCCTGACCACCCCGCAGCTCCGGCCGGTACGCCTCCAGCGCCCGGTCGAGCTCGGCCCGCGTCCGTGGTGGCTCGAGGACGCCGAGCTTCTCGGCGACCAGCGCGGTCTCCGCGACGTAGCGGTCGCAGCCCGCCTCGTCGAGCGGATGGGCACCGTAACGCTGGTGGGCCCGCAGGAAACTGTCCGTTTCCGCGACGTGCACCCACTTCAGCAAGTGCGGGTCGTCGGCCCGGTAAGGCAGCCCGTCGGCGGTGGTGCCGCGCACGCGCCGGTGCACGCCCCGCACGGCCGAGACGGCCCGCTCGGCGTCGTCGGCGGTACCGAACGTCGTCACGGCGAGGAACGTGCTGGTGCGCTGCAGCCGGCCCCACGGGTCGCCCCGGTACCCCGAATGGGCGGCCACCGCGGCCATCGCCGACGGGTGCAGCGACTGCAGCAGCAGTGCGCGCAGCCCGCCGACGAACATCGCCGTGTCGCCGTGCACCCGGCGGATCGCGCTGCCGGGGGCGAACCAGCGCGGGCCGGGCGCGTGGTGGATCCGGTCCCGGTTGCGTGGCCCGTCCGGACCGGCCACCCGCGCGAAGAGCGCGTCCCGAGCCCGTTCCCGTACCTGCGCGACGCTTGTCATGGGCCTGATCTCCGTCCTGCCGAACCGCGACTTCGATGCAACTGCGATGCAGATTCGGCTCACTGTCGACGTTCCCGCATCGCCTGAGCGACCTGGCCCCACCCAGCCTACCTGCTGAAACGCGGCCAATCACGCCGATCTGGTGAGGACTCCGCAGTGGATCACCGTCGGCCGAGCGCGGACAACCGCCGGATCCTCCGCCTACGTTTGCATCGTCCTTGGATCGACGGCCGGAAGGTGACCCATGGCCGAGAGCAAGCCACGAGCCGCCTCGCGCGGGCCGCGCCCGGCGAGCAGCCGGTGCGCCGCCGCCCGGGTTCGATGAGCCGTCGCGAGCACGGCGGCCATGGCGTCCGCGACCGCCTGCGGCGTCAGGCCGTGCGGGTCGAGCACGCGACCGGCCGGGATGCGCTCCAGGTCGTGGGCGACGGCGAACTGGTCGCTGGAAAACGGCAACGCCAGCGCCGGCACACCCGCCGCGAGGCACTCGGTGAAGGTGTTGTTGCCGCCGTGGTGCACCACGGCGGCCACCCGGGCCAGCAGCGCCCGCTGGGGCACCTGGTCTTCGACCTCCACGCGGTCGTGCCCGGTGAAGGCCGCCCGCACCGCCGCGGCGCGGTCTCCGGCCGCCACCAGGACCACGACGCCGGGGATCCGGAGCAGGCCGGTCACCACGGTGCGGAGCACGTCGTCGCGAGCCGACAGGAACGTGCCGAAGGACACCAGCACGAGCCGGCGCCCGCCGCCGGTCAGCCGGTCGATCCGCCGCTCCCAGTCTTCGGTCAAGCTCGCCTCCCCGACATCGCTGCAGTGCCCGGCGAACCGCAGCGCCGGGCCGCGCGGCAGGTCCGGCAGCCACGGCAGCTCGGGGTAGTTGAACAGCACCGCCTCCGCGGACGTCAGGCCGAACGCGCTGGGCGGCGCCGGCCGGGCCGGGGCGTGCTCGGCCAGGAACTCCGCGAACAGCTCGGTGAACAGCCGGTCGTTGGCCTCCGCTTCGGCCCGGAGGCGAGCCAGCTCCGCGACGCCGGGACGGATCGCGTCCGGCCAGTACGGCGGCAGCCCGAAGAAGCGCCCGGGACCTTCCAGGACGTAGCCCGGGTGACCGGGGCAGTAGGCCGCCCAGCGCCGGCCGAGGGCGTGGAGCGCCAGGGTGACGGCGTAGGCCAGCTGGTCGACGAGGTACCAGTCCGGCCGGAACCGGTCGTCGAACGCCCGCACCGAAGCCAGCACCGCGGCGGGATCGGGCAGCATGTCGGCCCGCCGGTGCCGGGCCTGGGCGAGCAGCGCCGGGATCGCGCCCGCCCGGGTCGCGTCGAGGAATTCGGCCAGGCGGGCCGCACCGGCGGCTTCCTGCCGGGTCCGCTCGGCGATGCCGGTGTTGGCGTTGTCCCCGAACGCGAGCGCGCCGAAGGGCAGCCCGTGTTCCTCGGCGAGGCCCGCGAAAGCCGGCGCGCACGCGAAGGTCACGTCGGCACCCTCGGCCGCGAGCGCGGCGCCGACCGTCGCGAGTGGACGCGCGTGCGAAGCGAACGGCGGGCTCACCACAGCTATCCGCGGTCCCGTGGCTGCGGTCATCCGCACCTCCTTCTCCGTCCCCACCGACCCTACGGCCTGAGCACGGGAGCCCCGCTGTGACGATTTCGGCGACCACGACCACCACGCACCCCGCCGACGCGGTGGCCCGGCTGCGCGCGCTCGGCCCCGGGGCGGCCCCGGACCGGATCGACGGCGTCCGCCGCGCCTTCTCGCCGTCGTTCGCCGTCCCGGCGCTGATCGAGTACGCCGGTGTCCGCCCGGCGCGCCGCGACCCGGACTCCGCGCTGGCCGCGCTGCGCGCCCTCGCTCGCGCACCGGTCACCCCATCACCCGCCGAAGTCCTCGCGGCCACACCGGAAACCGGCGACGAGCTGATCGACTCCCTCGCGACGGCGGTGGCCATGGACGTCTTCGGTGACGCTGTCGCCGCACACGGCCCGGCGGCCGCCGCGGCGGCGATCGGCGCGTCACCGCTCCGCCGGACCCTGTTGCTGGACCTGGCCGAACGCCACGCACTCCGCTGTTTCCCGGTGCCCGACGTGATCGCCGGCATCGACGGCGACCGCGGCCACCGGCACGCGGCGTTGCGCTACCTGTCCCAGTGCGGCGGAGATCCGGCGGCCGCCGAAGCCATCGCGTCGGTCCGCGAAAGCACCGACGACCCCTACGAGCGCGTGCTGGCCTCGATCTGCCTGGCCCGGCTGGCCGGCGTCCCCGACGGCGCTCCCTTGTGGACGGTCCCGCCGCCGGACCGGCCGGGACTGACCGTGGCCCAGTCGATGCTGCTGGGCTCGTTCGACCACCCGGGCGCCGGCGCCAGCGGCGGCCTGACGGTCCTGCTGCGCCACCTCGGGCACGCCCTCCCCCGCCGTCCCGGGATCGCCCGGGTGGTGACCCTCACCCTGCTGGGCCGGGACCGGCTGGCCGAACGGCCCGCGCTGGCCGAGCCCGACGGGACCGGGCACGTGGTGCTGCGGCTCCCCGTGGACGCGCCGGGCGCGCCGGCCCAGATCGACCTGTCCCGGCACCGCCCGGCGATCACGTTCCTGGCCCGGCAGCTGCTGTGGCTCTCGGGCTGCACGCCGGACGTCGTCCACGTGCGGTACTCCGACGACGGATCCGCCGCGATCGCCCAGGCCGCCCGCGCCCTCGGCGCCCGCACCGTGTTCACCCTCACCGCCGACCCGCACCGCACGCTGGCCGAGCGGCACGCCGCGGCCAGTCCCGCTGATCCGGCCGCCGCCCGGTTCGACCTGCACCGGATGTACACCGCCGACCGGCTGGTCGCGACCGCGGACACCCTGGTGGGGCTGCCCGGCCGTCCCGAGGGCGAGCTCTCCGGGTACTTCCCGCGGCTGCGGGGGCGGGAACCGGACTCCGTCGCCGAGGGGATCCCGCTGCTGCCCCGCGTCCCCACGGCCGAAGCCCGCCAGCAGCGGCTCGCCGAGTCCCTGTTCGCCCCGGCCCCCGGCCTGCCGCGGCTGGGCGACGCCGCCCGCGGCCTGCCGGTCGTCCTGTCCGTGGGCCGGCTGCACCCGGTCAAGCAGCAGGACCTGCTGGTCGAGGCCTGGCTCACGCGCGGCCTGTACCGGCAAGCCGCGCTCGTGCTCGTCGGCGGTGACCCGGCCGCCCCGACCGCGGAGGAAACCCACGTCCTCGGCCGGATCCTGGCCCTGGCCGAAGAGCACCCCGAAGCGGCGGGCCGGCTGGCGGTGCTGCCCGCGCTCGGCAACGACGACGTCCGCCTGCTCGAACACGGCGTCACCCGCTGGCTCCCGGCGCCGACGCCCCACCTCTACGTGTGCCCGAGCCGCAAGGAGGAGTTCGGCATCGCCGTGCTCGAAGCGATGGACGCGGGCCTGCTGGTGCTCGGCCCGCGCCGCGGCGGACTCGGTCACTACGTCGAGCACGGCCACAACGGGATGCTGGCCGACACCGGGACGCTGAGCCGCTTCGCCGACGGGCTGACCGCGTTCGTGCGCGCCGCGGCCGGCGATCCCGTCCGGGCGCGGGCCGCCGCGGCCGCCGGCCGCGCGACCGTGGCCCGGCGGTTCGGCATCGACCGGGTCGCCGGGCGTTTCGCCGACGTCTACCAGCACAGCGTCGCCACGCCCTGGACGAGGCAACCGTGAACACGTCCCGTGGCGAGAACCTCGCTCGGCCTAGGGTGCCGAAGATGTCGTCCGTCGCGCTGAGCTGCACCGTCCTGGGCGGGACCGGGTTCGTCGGGACGGCCCTGGTGACCGACCTCGCCGCCGCGGGACACCGCGTCCGCGTCCTCAGCCGCGGCCGGGAGCACCCCTTCCCCGCGGGGGTCTCGGTGGTGCGCGGGGACGCGGCGGACAGCGCCGCGCTCGAAGCCGCCGTGCGCGGCTCGGACGTGGTCTTCCACCTGGTCCATTCCCTGCGCGAACCGGACTTCGCCGAGCGGGACCGCGCCATCGCCGAGCGCCTCGTCGCGCTGAGCGCGGCCGCCGGGGTCCGGCAGATCGTCTACCTCGGCGGCCCGCGCCCGGGCCCGGCGACGTCGCCGCACCTGGCCTCCCGCTCCGAGGTCGCCGACATCCTGCTCGCCGGGCCGGTCCCGGCCGTGGCGCTGCAGGCGTCGATGATCCTCGGCCGCGGGTCGGCCGGGCTCGAACTGCTCGCCCGGACCGCACGGCTGCCGATCCGGCCCCGGCCGGGCTGGACCGCCCGCCGCAGCCGGCCGGTCGCCCTCGCCGACGTCCGGCACTACCTGCGCGCCGCCGCCGAGGGCACACCGCTGCGCGGCCGGTTCGACGTGAGCGGTCCCGAACCGATCAGCTACGACGACCTCGTGCGCCGCTGCGCCCGTATCCTGCGCCGGCCGGGTGGTCTCGCGCTGCCGGCGCCGCTGTGGTCGCACACGGCCGCCGCGCTGGTCGCCGGCCTCGCCTCACCCGTGCCCGCGTCGGTGGCGGCGCCCCTGTTCGCGTCCCTCGACCACGACCTGCTCCCCGTCGACGTCCCCGTGGAGACCGTCCTGCCCGCGCCGCCCGGCGGCCCGGCGAGTCTCGACAACGCGCTGCGCGCCGCGCTCGGCGCCCCGGCCGCGACCGCGCCTGCAGGGCGGTCGTACCTCGGCGAGCACACGGTGCGGACCGACGCCGGCCCCGACCGGGTGTGGCAGGTCATCACCCGCCTCGGCGGCGAGCACGGCCGGTTCGCACCGGCCCCGGCCTGGGCGCTGCGCGGCTTGCTGGACCACGCGCTGGGCGGGGTCGGGCTCTACCGCGGCCGGCCCGGCTCCCCGGTTCCCGGCGACGTCATCGACTCCTGGACCGTCCGGCACCGCGACGACGCCGCCCGGGAACTGGTCCTGGGGGCCGACATGCGCCTGCCCGGCGACGCGGAGCTGAGCTTGCGCGCCCAGCCCGCGTCGACCGGGACGAGCCTGCGGCAACAGGTCCGGTTCACCCCGTCCGGACCGCTCGGGGACGTCTACTGGCACGTGCAGAAACCCCTGCACGACCTGGTCTTCGCGGTGATGGCCCGCTCGATCGTCCGTGAAGTGGGCCGCTCAGCGGACTGACCGGCCTCGGCGAACTCGCCGGCGGCCCGGCCGCCGGTTCAAACCCGAAACGAGCGAGAGTTACCCCACGCCGGTCTCCTCGTGACGTTCGAGCGCCGGCCGGGTCCATCAGGTGTCCAGGCAAGCGGGAGCCTCCCGCGAACGCCAGACCCCAAGGAGTCCCCATGACGAACCCGGTCACGACCAACCCCGCCCCCGCGGCCACCACCGTGGTGGAACGCGAGAACGGCGCGGCGGCGTCCCCGCACGGCACGACGGCCATCTCCGACGTCGTGGTCCAGAAGATCGCCGGCCTGGCCACCCGCGAGGTCGCCGGGGTGTACGCCCTCGGCGGCGGCGCGACCCGGGCGTTCAACGCCCTGCGCGAGCGGATCCCCGGCGCGACCGCGTCCGCCGGCCAGGGTGTGGCCGTCGAGGTCGGCGAGCGCCAGGCCGCGATCGACCTGCAGATCCTCGTCGAATACGGCGTCTCCATCGCGGACCTGTCCCGCGCCGTGCGGCGCAACGTCATCAACGCGGTCGAGACGATGACCGGGCTCGAGGTCGTCGAGGTGAACCTCACCGTCTCCGACATCCACCTCCCCGGCGACGACGAAGGCGACGACACCGCCACCGTGACCGGTCGCGTCCAGTGATCCCGGGCGTCGAGCCCGACGCCGCCGTGGTTGCCACACTCGTGACGGCTCTCCCGCAGGTCGCGGCCCTGCACACCGGTCACTTCGGGGAGATCGCCACGCTCCTGCCCGGACGCCGGGTCCCCGGCGTCCGGATCCGGCCCGAGGAGATCACCATCGGCGTCACCGGCCGCTATCCGGCCGGCGCGGCCGAGATCGCGACCGCGGTCCGCCTCGCGATCGGGCCGGCCGACCGGCCGGTGCACGTCCACATCGGCGACATCGCCGCCCCCACCTCGACCCTCGTGGCCGCCGTCGTCATCGAGGAGCTCCCGTGAACCACACCCACATCGGCCTGCTGACCGGCCTCGTCCTGGGCCTGGCCGCCGCGTTCGGCGGCTTCTGGGCCTTCCTGCTGGTCCTCGTCCTCGGGGGCCTCGGCCTGCTGGTCGGCCGGTTCCTCGACGGCAAGCTGGACGTCTCCGCGCTCTCCGGCCGGGATCGGGGCTGAGCACCGGCATGACGACCACAACCACGTACGCCGCCGCCGGTGAGCGCGGCGCGCTGACCATCAGCGACAGCGCCGTCGAGCGGATTACCGCCCGCGCCGTCACCGAGGTGGCCGGCATCGGCGGGGCCGCCACCCGGGTCCTGGGGGTGGCGGTCGGGGGCGAGACCCCCGACCGCGGCGCCAAGGTCACCGCGACGGTCACCGCCGGGACCGCCGCCCTGGCGGTCCGGCTGTCGATCGGCTACCCCCAGCCGGTCCGCGAGACCACCGAAGCGGCCCGGAACCACCTCACGCGCCGGGTCGGCGAGCTCACCGGCCTGACCGTCGAGCGCGTCGACATCACCGTGACCGCCCTGCACACCGACACGGCCGAAACCCGGAGGGTCCAGTGAAACGCCGGCCTCGCCGCAGCACACCCGCCACGCTCGTCGCGGTGGTCCTGCTCGCGATCTGTGCACTGGCCGCCGTCGTGGCGATCCAGACGATCCTCGGGCAGACGCCGTGGGTCGGTTACCCGAGCGTCGCCGGATGGCTGCACGCCACCCGCTGGAGCGACGTCGTCCCCGTGCTCGCCGGAGCGGCGGCAATCCTGCTCGGCCTGCTGCTGCTCGCGGCGGCCGTCCTGCCGGGCAAGCTCGTCGTGCTGCCGCTGGCAGGAGAAACCGACTCCGGCGCTTCCCGGCGCAGCTACCGCGGCACGCTCCGGGCAGCCGTGTCCGATGTGGACGGTGTGGCCGGCGCGGCGCTGAAAGTCAAGCGCCGCAAGGTCATCGCCCGCGTCCGCACCGCGCGGACGAACACCGAAGGCCTGCCCGACGCCGTGCGCACGGCGATCGAACGCCGGCTCTCCCAGATCGCCCCCGCCACCGTGCCCGCCGTCAAGGTCCGGGTCACGTCCACCAGGAGCACGTCATGAGCCTCAACCGCCCGGTCCGGCTGAACCGCACGCTGCTCGGGTTCATCGGCCTGGTGCTGCTGGCCGCGGGCGGGTTCGCCGTCGCCACGCACTTCGGCAAGCTGACGCTGCTCGACGCGAACGCGACGCTGACGCCCGGCACCACGGCGCCGCCGACCTGGGTCTGGTACGCCGTCGCGGCGGGAGCGATCGTCCTCGGCCTGCTCCTGCTGCGCTGGCTCGCGGCGCAACTCGCGCGGAAGCCGAAGACCCACACCTGGCGCTTCGAGACCGACCCCGACCGCGGCCGCACCGAACTGGCGGCCGGCACGGCAATCGCGCCGTTCCTAGCCGAAGTAGAGGCCTACCCCGGAGTCCACGCCGCCCACGGCACCCTCGCCGGCACCCATGACGACCCGGCCCTCGCCCTCGTGCTCAGCACCGAACAGGAAGGCGACCCGACCGCCATCCGCGACCGCCTGGAAACCCACGGCCTCCCCCGGTTGCGCCAGGCCCTCGACCTGGAGGTCCTCCCGGTGACCGTCGAGTTCCGCTTCACCGCCAAAGCCGCCGCCCGCACCCTCTGACTCTCGACATCGCGGTCAAGCCCTGACCATCCGGGAACCGTACGGCGTCCGGGGTGGAATGACGGCCGCTGAACGTGCTGCGCTCTTGCGCCGTCCGCGCCCGCCGGCTGCATCCGGCCCGGTTGGCGCGGCGGCGGAGCAGTCCACCGGAGAACTGGTCGACGGCGACGCCTGGTTCCACGCCGTCTCCGCGCAGGCCCCGTGCGGCGATGCAGAGAAACCCCAGCTTTCGTGCGGCCGGAAACCGGTGAGGCCAAGCCGAGTCGTCAAGGGCGGGGTGCGACGCCGTCGAGGACGAACCCGAGAAGGCGGCGGACCCCGGCGGGGTCACCACCGCCGGCGTGCGCGACCGCCGCCACCAACGCCATCAACTCGTCCGCGCGCAGATCCGGGTGCGCGGCACCGGCGGCCTGCGCGTCACGCAGCAACGGGACCGCCGCCTCGTCGGTCATCCGATGCCACTCGGCCAACTGAGGGGTTTCGCCGAGGTGATGGGCGTCGGCGAACGCGTCCCGCAGTCCCCGGCTGCCGCTGATGTGGTCGACCACCGCGCGCAACCACCCCACCAGCGCAGCGCCGGCCGGTTCGGTCGCACGGACCTGCTCGGCCAGCACGCACAGAGCACCGATGCGCTCCTCGTACACGGCGTCGATCAGCTGCTGCCGGGTCGGGAAGTGGCGGTACAACGTCGCGTTCCCGACGCCCGCGGCACGAGCGATGTCGTCCAGCGACGCTCCCGCACCCTGGGCGTTGAACGCACTTTCGGCGGCCGCCAGCAGATTCCGGCGGTTGCGCTGAGCGTCGGCGCGAGGCCGGGGACCGGGCATCGCGGACCACCTCTTGCCGATTCGGGGACAGTCCCCGTATCGTACCGACAGCGAAACGGGGACAATCCCCGTTACGAGATCCCCGCACAAGGAGACCAGCGATGACCCCACCGTCGACCCCCGCGGAGGTGAACCGGGCGATCCTCGTCGCCCGCGCCGCCGGCGACCTGGACACCGCGTTGAGCTACGTCGCGGCCGAATCGCGAGACCAAGGACACCGCGTCACCCGCGGAGACTGGCGAAGGAAATGGGAGGGCCTGCTGACCGGCGTTCCGGACTTCGACGTCGTCGTCGAGTCCAGCGTGGAGAACGGCGAGTGGGTCGCCAACCGCTACACCGTCCGCGGCACCCACACCGGCGACTTCTTCGGTCGGCCACCGACCGGCCGCCGGTTCGAGGTCACCGGCATGGACATGATCCGGGTGGTCGACGGTCACCTGGTCGAGCACTGGATGGTCGCCGAACCCTTCTGACCCCGCACCCCGACCGCCCGCGAGACCACCCACCCACCGAGCCGAAGCGATTCGCCATACCGACCGCTGTTCTCGCCGGCGGTACCGGCGAGAACGGGAAAGGGTCTCGCCGAGTTGACCGGAGCCGCGGATGGCGACCACAACCCGAGGTCTTCTCGGGCGCGGTGATCACGCCGCATCTCGCTGGTCAGGTGGCAGCCTGATGCGATTCGCGTTCTACAGCCGGGTTTCCACCGAAGACCAGCAGGACCCCGTCGCCTCCCTGAACTGGCAGCTCGCCCGCGCCAAAGCCCTGGTCAATGCCCACGGTGACATCGTGGCCGAGTTCTTCGACATCAGGCAATCCCGTTCGATCCCGTGGAACGACGCCCCGAAGCGACCCGGCTCCTGGCCGCATTGCGCGAAGATGAGCGCGGGTTCGACGCGGTCGTGTTCGCCACGGACCTGCAGCTTAAGTGACCGCGACAGAACCATCGCCGATCGCTTCTCCGAAATCACGACGGCGACGCGGGTTTCGGCTTCGGCCTCGCTAGCCGTACGGAACAGCCGCACCGGGCCGTAGAGCGGGGCGGCGCTCGATAGCCATTGCGACTCTGCGAAGTCTGTGGACAAGCTCAGAAGAGCGTCGTCTGGCCAGTCGCGCAGACATGGTCCCACTGTTCCAGAACCTTGAGCGCAGGGCGCGAAAGAAGCATCAGCGCACCAACGTCAGCCCATTCGAAGTCGGCGAAATCACCGACCTCTACCGGTCAAGAGAACCGTCTCGCGCGCTCAGGCCCCATCTCGAAATCACCATCATCCAACTACGACACCGTGAGGTGGACCCCAGGCCGAATTCGACGAGGACACATTCACGGCGCCGTCGTCGGGATCTCTGACGGAAGTGACGGTCGGAATCACGCTGTGCGCTGGGACCGTGGCGCCCAATCTCGGAACCCAGTCGGGCGACACGAGAAGCAGAGCCGCGGCCATCAATGGCGCAGGCACCGCGTCGTGGGCAGCTCCGAGACCCCGGTCGGCCCCGGTGCGTCCGATAAAAGCGAGGCGTCGCTGATAAGCAACCGCGGCGACATCATCGGAATTGCCTCACTGACCGCTGACGGGAACCTCCATGCTGCGCTCTGGCCGCATCCATCACACCGGAGTGACACGGCTCACGACGTCAGATCCGCACTCGCAACCGTCCCAGCGACGCAACGGGGCCGGTCCGCGCAGCCACGAACCACCAAGTACGGCGAGCGCGAGGACACAGCCGAGCGGCTGTCATCTTCTTTGCCGGCAACCGGTTTTCCAGTGGTTGCCGGTGTCGTGGCCACGAGCGTGCTCGAGGCAGTGGGTTTCGAAGACTGTCGTCGCGGTCGACGTTGGCGACGACGCCGAATTCGGCCACGCAGCGCCGGCTCCGCGGCGGTGGCCCCACCGTCGAAGCCGAGGTCGTCGAATTGTTCGACGGTCACGGCAGCACACGTCTGCGACGAACCTTCGTGGTGGGAAATTTGCAGTCAGGCGTCTTGACGTCACCCAATCGACACGGTTTACTGTCAGTTGCCTCGATGGAACCGGTTCCGCGGCCGCCACCTGGACCACTCCAGCATCTCGGGTTAGTTGATGCTCCACTGCTTCAAACGTCGGACCCGTCAGTTCACTCCCGGGCGCGACCAAGCTTCAGTGGTAAGTCTGCTACATCACCCGAATGCCGACGCGAGCGGTGCGCTCGTATCGGCATCGTGACGCGCGTAGCGCGCGGCACGATGGATCACGACTGATCAGGTGGGCTCGATGAGATCAAAGACGTTCTCCCGACCACGACGTGCCATAGCACCACCGAGCGCAGCCGCGGGTGCATCCGCCGCCCGCTCCGCCCGCGCGTTGCCCCGTGTCCGCGGGATCGAGTCGTTGCAGCACGACTTCCGTGCGGCCGCCGACTCTACCGCGAACAATGGTGCGCCGGCGCCAGCATGCATCCCCCGGTCCCGGTTCGCGGCCGACCGTGATCGCCGACGCGAGCGGTACCACAACTTCTCGACAGTGGGCTGCCGTCCTCGCGAGCGGCATCACCACGGAGCCTAGGCATCCGAGACGATCCGGTACCACTGCGACGATCGCAAGATCCGCGGCCACGGGTGCGTGAAGCGCACGCGTTCAGCTGCCCAGCGGTATCGGCGCGATCGTGCACCTCAACGGCAACCATGACATTTCCGCGATTGCATTGATCCAGATCTTCGCGATATGCGACTGTTCGGCGCGCCTGATCTTCTGTTCCAATGTTTCGAAGAAGTGCCGGTCAAACCCGGCCACGGAAGACATTTCACTTGATCCTGACACAATTGAGTGTACAAAATTTCGACAGCGAAAGTAAGGATATTCAAATGCGAAATACGTTAAATCGGGCTGCTGGTTGTCGACCTCGACAGTCCCGGCTTCGGATCCGGGCCGTCCTCACCACAGCCCTCGCTCTGGCGCTGGCCGGGAGTACGGCCTTCGTGGCCGGCGCGACCGAAAGCAACGGACCGGGATCCGCTGCGGCCGGGGCTTCGGGCAACTCCGTCGCGGCGGATGCCGGCTGGGTGGATGTAGACCAGGCCCGGTACCAACGCGAACTGGCCGACTACCAGGGCATCGTGCCGCCACCGGTGCCGGCCGGGACGACGAGGGTGCCTGAGTTCCACACCGACTGCACGATTGCGAACGAAGCCAAGGACGATGCGATCATCTTCCCCCGTCTTTCCGGCGCCTCCCATATGCACACGTTCTTCGGGCCGAGGAACGACGCCTTCATGACTACGGAAACGCTTCTCGCCGCCGGGTCGACGACGTGCAACTCCCTGGGTGACAACGCCGCTTACTGGGTACCGCAGTTGCAGAGGAACGGTGTGGCCGTTCCGTTCAAGAGCATGCGCATCTACTACGGTTCCCGGCTCCCCGACCCGTCGGCCGTCCGGCCGTTCCCGCCCGGTCTGGTGATGGTGCAGGGTGACGCCAAACTGCAGGTACCCACCCCGAAGGGGCAGGGAAACCAATTCTGGTGCGCGGGCAGCGCCGAGGTCGGGCGGAGTGCCGACGGGAACTGGCCCGTGTGCACCCCTGGCGGGAACCTGATCTTTCAACTCCCGTTCAAGGATTGCTGGGACGGCAAGCACATCGACTCGCCCGACCACAAGTCGCACATGGGGGACGCGGTCGCCGGCAAATGCCAGGGAGCCTACCCGGTCGCGATACCGAACCTCTCGTACATGGTCAACTACGACATCCTGGGCGGCGACGGCCTCGCGCTGTCGTCGGGAATGGCGTCGTCGATGCACGGTGACTTCATGAACGGCTGGGACCACGTCAAGCTGGCCGCACTGGTCAAGACCTGCCTGAACCAGAACGCGAAGTGCGGGACCACGCCGAGCTTCACCGGCGGCTGAGAGCGACGGCAAGTGGCCGCCGCGCCGTGTCGTCCCGATCGACCGACACGGCGGCCCTCGTCTCAGAACGGGGGTGACGCTGCCGCGCTCTTCAGTTGACTCTTCCTGGCGATCGCGATTGTGGAAGCCGGCAGTGATCGATCGACGAGCTCAGGACGAGGCGCTCCGCGCGCGGTGCGGCCGAACGTCGCATGGTCACGGCTCAACGTTCGACCTGATCGCGCCGGCGCGGCACCCCACCGGTGCCGCTATTCAGCCAGCGCGGAGAGCCGGTCTTGTTCTTGCAGGACTCGCGAAGCCAGGCTCACGGTCTGCGGCTCTTTGCCGGACGAATTCTCGTCGAGCGCCAAACGTCCCGTTTGATCCAGGTGATCGCGCAGGCACTTTTTGAAGTAGCTGTCGAAATCCGTATCGCGCAAAGCGCCGGCGTGCGTGATCTGGTTCGAGGAAACCATTCCGGGCATCTCCATCCCTTTGTGGGGGTTTTCCGCCGGGAGGTCGGCCTGATCATGAAGCCGCCGCAGATCCAACAGCTCTGATTTCGTCGATGCGTCAGCTTTTTCACCGAGGTCGCGGACGGCCGCGGATCCGGTGTGGCTGCCGACAAGGGCGAGCATTGGAACAAGCTGCTCGTCCATAGCTATGTTGATCTCAATCCAAGCGCGGTCCGTAGCAGTGAACGACGACGCCGCAGTGGGGGTGGATGTACTTGTGGACGGATTGCTGGTGGCGCAGCCGCCGGCGCATATCATGCCCATGATGCCTAATCCAATAAAAATGCGCATGTACTGATTACATGCCATGCCCGCCGGTGAAGTCAACATGTCTTCGTTTTTACCGCGCGCGACACAAGTGCAGCGACGATCCGATGGCGTTCCTGCGCGGGCGTCCGGGAACGCGGTCGCCCCGCGGTGAAGTGTGCGCACAAGCCTCTGACTTGTCGCGCGGCCTTCACTACACCAAACCCTCCGAAATTCGGATGGTCCGCCCCGGGCCAACCGGAACCCACCCGGCAACTGCCGCGGCACCAGCTTTCACTGCAACGATTCCACGCAGTCCCCCTCACCGGTCCAGGAGACGTGGCCCAGGGCGTGATCGCTCACGCTTCGGACGCGCCTGCGAGGAATCGATGACCAGACGCGAAATATCAGGACGGCATGACTCGGCGACCTGGAGCATGTGAAGATCGACGGGCTCGGACACACCCAGTAGCGCCGGTCGTGTCGAACGGTTGCGCCCAGGAGTGGTTCAACCGCTCGGCACGCCCCTCAGCAGTACCGGCCTGACTCGGCTCCGTCATCGGTTGAAGGTCCGGACGCCGGCGAGCACGATGTCCGTGATCATCTCGGCCTCGACGCGGGTGAACTCGCGGATGCCGCGGGTGACGTAAAGGTGGACCGGACCGGAAAGCAGCTCGGCGAGGAAATACGCGTCGATCGGCGGCAGCTCGCCTTGCGCGACCGCGTGCTCGATCCGGCGCTCGACGACGGCCACGCGCCGCTCGATGAACGCGCGCACGGTCTGCCGGACCTCGGTGCGATCACCGGCCGTCCGCATCGCCGTCACCAGCGCCTGGCCCGTCGGCGTGGACAGGCTCGCTGCGAGCGCTGTGAGGAAGTCGACGAGGTCCTGGCGCAGGTCGCCGGTGTCGGGCAGGGGCGCCTCGTCCTGAGCGAGCTGGACGAGCGCCTCGCTGATCAGCTCGTCACGGTCCGGCCAATTGCGGTACACGCTGGTCTTGTTGACCCCGGCCAGCTCGGCCACGTCCTCGTAGCGCAGCCCCGCGACACCGTGACTGGCCACAAGGGTCACCGTCGCGTCCAGGATCCGCTTCCGCACGCGGGCGGTGCGGCCGCCCGGCCGCTGGACGGCGGGGTGTTCCGCCGGACTTTCGGCCATCAGTCGCCCACTCCGTTCCCTCGTCACGCCCTGAGGACGGTAGCCCACCGCCTTAAAGCTACAAAAAGTTGCATAAGGTGCTACGGTGAAACCATGACCGAAGCAGCGGAGCACATCGAGATCGGCCCGATCTCCGTCGCCTACATCGAGTCGGGCGAGGGCGAGCCGGTGGTGTTGCTGCACGGCGGGGAAAGCAGCCTGCGCCAGTTCGACCTGTTCCGCCCGCTGCTGGAGCCCGGGATCCGGGCGATCGCCTACGACCAGCGCGACGTGGGCGGCACCGTGAACGGCCCGGATCCCTACACCATCGCAACCCTGGCGGCGGACTGCGCCGGCCTGATCGAAGCGCTCGGCCTGGAACGGGCCCACGTGGTGGGCGCGTCCCTCGGCGGCGCGATCGCGATGAACGTGGCCCTCGACCACCCGGGACGGGTCGCCAGCCTGACGTTGATTTCGGCGCCACCGAGCGTTCCGGTCGCCACCGACGCCACCGCCAAGAAGGTCATGGCGATGAGCCCGCCCGAGCGCGCGGCGTTCATGCTCGACGCGGTGCTCACCCCGGACGGACAGCGCCGGGACCCCGGACTGGCGGCGCAGGTCCGCTCGTTGCTCACGGCGTCGGCGGGGCTCGGGGAACGCCGTCAGGCCGCGATCCGCACCCACGACTGCACGGACCGGCTGGGCGGCATCTCCGCGCCGACCCTGGTGCTCAACGGGACGGACGATCCGCTGGTCCCGGTCACGACGGCGGAACTGCTCGCCGAGCGGATCCCCGGGGCGGTGCTCGAGCTGATCGAAGGCGGCCGGCACGGGCTGACGCTCGAACAGCGGGACGTCACCGCCGGCCTGGTGCGCCGGTTCGTGCTCGAACACGGCAGCCGAACCCGGGAAGGGCCGGAATGACCGAGCCACCCACCGCACCGGGCGACACCCTGCTCTTCGAGAACGACCGGGTGCGCGTCTGGTCGATGACGCTGGCCCCCGGCGGGATGTTCGACTTCCACCAGCACCACCACGACCACGTCGTGCTCTGGCCGGAGGCAGGCCGATCCCAAGGCCAGGAGCTCGGCGAACCGGAGTGGGGCATCACCCAGGACGCGGAACCGGGGTTCGTGCTCTACAAGGCCGTCGGCCGGGCCGGGCCTCTGCGGCCCCACCGGATCCGCAACGTCGGCGACACGCCGACCACGCACCTGATCGTCGAACTCCTCGGGCCGTCCCCGCACGCGGCGGAAGAGCCTTGGGTCCACAACGGACTCGGCCGCTTCCGGCGGAACGCCTGAGTGGAACCTCATTCACCCAAAGGGAAAGAGCTTTCGGATGAACATCCTCGTGTCCGGTGCCGGAGTGGCCGGACTGTCGCAGGCGCTGAACCTCGCCACCCGCGGCCACCAGGTCACCGTCATCGAACGCAGCGGCCACTTCCGCGTCAACGGCTCACCGATCGACGTCCGTGGTGACGCCCTCGGGATCGCCGAGAAGATGGGGCTGCTCGACCGGATCCGCGAGCAGCGGGTGCACATGACCGAGCGGAGCGTGTTCGTGGACCAGGACGGCGAACCGATCGTCCAGCTGCCGGTGAGCGAAACCAGCGACTCCGGCGACGACGTCGAGATCGCCCGCGAAGACCTGGCGAACCTGCTCGCCGGCGAACTGCCCGCCGGGACGACCGTGCGGTTCCACGACTCCGTCACCGCGCTGGCCGACGACGGCGACGGAGTCGACGTCCAGTTCGCTTCCGGCGCCGCCGGCCGGTTCGACCTCGTGATCGGCGCCGACGGCCTGCACTCCGCGGTCCGGCGGCTGGCGTTCGGGCCCGAGCGGGACTACCTGAAGTACCTCGGCTGCTACGTCGCCCTCAGCGAGCTGCCGTCGTCCGACGGCCAGGACGACCGGATCAACCCGATCTACAACTATCCCGGGCACATGGCGGGCATCACGCGGTACCACGACAAGGCGCTTGCCGTGCTGATGTTCCGCTCCGAGCTGCTCGACTACGACTACCACGACCTCGACGTGCAGAAGAAGATCGTGATCGACGCTTTCGCTGGGCACCCGGAGTGGAAGATCCCGGAACTGCTCGACGCCGTCCGCGACGACCCCGAGCTGTACTTCGACTCGGCGAGCCAGATCCACCTGCCCACCTGGCACACCGGACGGATCGTCCTGGTCGGTGACGCCGCGCACGCCGCGTCCGGTCTGTCGGGACGCGGCACGTCGCTCGCGCTGACCGGAGCCTGGTTCCTCGCCGAAGAGCTCGACCGGGCGAACGGCGACCACACCGTCGCGTTCGAACGCTACGAAGCCCGGCAGCGCCCCTATGTCCACACCGGACAGGCGAGTGTGGGCGCGGGCGCGGACCTGGTCGTGCCCGCGACGCGGGAGGCCATCAACGCCCGCAACAACCGGATCCTCGCGGCCGCGGCCGACGTCAGGAGCTGAGCCGACGACCGCTGCTGGCCGGAGACTCCTCGGCCGGAAAGACCCGCGCCCTGTTCGAGGCGGTGATGCCGGACTGGTGGCGCTGCGGGAGTCGCCGCGCATCCGGCCGGGCGGACGGTGCTGTGGCTGAACGAGCTGCAGGACTACCTCGACTTTGCCGGGGGCGTGCCGGGCGGCCAGGTCCGCGAGCTGATCGCGGCCGGGGTCGTGCTGGTCGCGACGTGCCGGCCGGGCGAGCACAGCAAGCGCGTGGCGCTGCCTGAGAAGGACCGGCCGGACCCGTATGCCAACGACCGGCGCCTGCTCGGTCCGGCTGACGTGCTGCACGTGCCCGCCGCGTTCAGCACCGACGAGGGGCGCCGCGCCAAGGACCTCGCCGGCACCGATCACCGGATCCGGACCACGCTCGACACCCCCGACGCCGGCTTCACACAGGTGATGACCGCAGGACCGGAACTGATCCGCCACTGGACACAGGCACCCGGCCACGCCATGGCGGTTATCACCGCTGCACTCGACACCCGCCGCGTCGGCGCCCACGCACCTCTCTACCCGCGACTCCTCGCCGGTGCCGCACCCGGCCACCTCAACGAGCAGGACGTGGCCACCGCACCCCAGACTGGCTCAAGGAGGCCGTGGACTACGCCACCAGGCTGCTGCAAGGCGCCACCGCCGCGCTCACTCCCGTTCCCGGCGGCATGGGGACCATCGCCGGCTACCTACACCAGCACGCCCTGCGAGTTCGCCGTCGCGAGCACCTTCCCGACGCCGCTGGCACGCCCTAACCCGCCACCACCCGGTATTCCGCGTGTGTACGGGGATCCGGTCAAGTCGCTGTGACGCCTGTGTGACCGTCTCACCCGTACGCTGGCGTTTCGGTCCGGAGCCCGACTCGGGGGCGGGGAGGGCGATGGATGAGGGTCTTGGTGGTCGAGGATCACGTGCGGCTCGCTCAGTCGGTGGCGCGGGTACTGCGGCGCGAGGGCATGGCGGTCGACGTGGCCTTCGATGGGGCAGCGGCGCTCGACCGGACCGTCGAGGTGGATTACGACGTGGTGGTCCTGGACCGGGATCTGCCGGGAGTGCCCGGCGACGAGGTGTGCCGCCGGCTGATGCGGGAGCCGCTGCGCACGCGGGTGCTCATGCTGACCGCCGCCGCGACCGTCGCCGACCGGGTGGCGGGGCTGTCCCTCGGCGCGGACGACTACCTGCCGAAGCCGTTCGCCTATCCCGAGCTGGTGGCGCGCATCCGGGCGCTCGGCCGGCGGGCCCAGCCCGCCGTGCCACCCGTCCTGGCGCGCGGTGACCTGGCACTGGATCCGGCTCGGCGGATCGCCACCCGGGCCGGGACGCGGCTGGCGCTCAACCCCAAGGAGCTGGCGGTCCTCGAATGCCTGCTGGCCGCTCAGGGCCGGGTGGTCTCCGCGGAGGAGCTCCTGGAACGGGTGTGGGACGAGGCCGCCGATCCGTTCACGACGACGGTGAAGGCCACCATGAACCGCCTGCGGTCGAAGCTCGGCGAGCCGCCCGTCATCGAGACGGTTCCCCGTGCCGGCTACCGGATCTGAGCTGAAGGAAGGAGTCCTCGTGGGCCTGATCTCCCGGATGTCCGGCACGCGGGTCCGGCTGCGGCTCACCCTCTTGTACGGCGTGCTCTTCCTGCTCTCCGGCGCCGTGCTGCTGACCATCACCTACCTGCTGGTCGGGCAGAGCGGGTCGAACGTCGCGCTGTCCACCCACACCACGTCGTCCGCCGGCGACCAGAGTGTCAGCGTCATCCTGGGTGAGGCCTTGCCTGCGGACTCCCGGCTGACCGATGCGGAGCGCCGGATCGCCGAGGTGGTCCAGGAGCAGGCCGTCCAGCAGCACGCGGCGACCATGCATCAGCTGCTCGTGAAGTCGGGGGTGGCGCTCGGCGTCATGTCGGTCATCGCGGTCGTGCTCGGCTGGCTGGTGGCCGGGCGGGTGCTGCGGCCGCTGCGGACCATGACCGCCACCATTCAGCTCATCTCGGCGCGGAACGTCCACGAGCGGCTCGCTGTCACCGGTCCGCGCGACGAGGTGAAGAGCCTCGCGGACACCGTTGACGGGCTGCTCGGCCGGCTGGAGTCCGCGCTCGAGTCGCACAAGCGGTTCGTGGCCAACGCCGCGCACGAACTGCGGACGCCGCTGACGCTGGAGCACGCCCTGCTGGAAGAGAGCGTCCTCGACACCGACGCGACGGCGGAGGGTTTCCGCGCCCAGTTCAAGGAGCTGATGGTCGTCAGCGACCAGCAGGCCCGGCTCCTCGAGTCACTGCTCGTCCTGGCGACCAGCGAGCGCGGCCTGGACCGCCGGGAGAGCGTCGATCTGTCGGGACTGACCGGCGACGTGCTCCAGGCGGCCGAACCGAAGGCACGGCACCACGACCTGGCCGTCGATGCGGAGGTCATGCCCGCGCGCGTCACCGGCGACCCCGTGCTCGTCGCGCGGATGGTGGCCAACCTGGTCGACAACGCGCTGAGCTACAACGTCGCGGGCGGGCGGGTCGAGGTGGCGACGGGCACCGAGGACGGGCGTGCCTTCCTGTCGGTGGCCAACACGGGGCCGCTCGTTCCGCCGGAGTCGGTGGAGCTGTTGCTCAGCCCGTTCGAACGGCTCGACCGCGCGGCCGCCGACGACGGTCACCACGGCCTCGGGCTGTCCATCGTCGACTCGATCGCCGCGGCCCACTCGGCGGACCTGACCCTCTGCGCCCGGCCGACCGGTGGCCTCCGGATCAGAGTTCTGTTTCCTGGTGAGGAAAGCACGGTTCTTGTGCCCGTGCTGTGACCGGTCGTGGAGTAGAACTTCACGCATGCCGACGAACAAACGTCCACTGTGGACCATCTCCGCATCGTTTCTGCTCCTGGCCGTGACAGCTGGTTGCGCCGCGGAGCAGGACCCGAAAGTCGTGACCGCGAACCCCGGCGCCACCAGCAGTTCAGCTCCGGCGGGCAACGGCGAGGCTTCGCTGCTGAAGTTCTCGCAGTGCATGCGCGATCAGGGCTTCTCGTGGTACCCCGACCCTCAGCCCGACGGCGGTTTGGTGGTGCACAACCCCGACGGCGTCGACCAGAGCAAGCTGGCGAAGGCCGAGGAAGCGTGCAAGAAGTACCAGCCCGGCCAGGGCGGGCAGGGCCCGCTTCCCGCTGAGGACCTCAAGAAGATCCAGCAGGTGTCGCAGTGCATGCGGGATCACGGATTCGCGAAGTACCCGGACCCCGACGCGAACGGTTCCATCACGGTCGACTCGCGGGCGCTCGGTGTCGAGCCCGGCGACCCGGCCTTCCAGAAGGCGATGCGGGAGTGCCAGAAGTACCTGCCGGCGCCGAAGAACAGCAAGGGAAACTCTTGATGGGTGCGCGACGCACCACGGGCGTGGTCGCCGGCGTGGTCTCGGCCGGGGCCGTGGTCGCCGCGATCACGGTCGTCACCCTGCCGGACGCCGCCAGCAGCCCCGTCCCGGCCACGACGACGCCGGCGACCACCACCGAGATCACCGAGCAGACGCTCACCGACCGGGAGAACCACGGCGGCACCCTCGGCCACGGCGACACCACGACGGTCTCCTCGCGCGAGGACGGCACCGTGACCGGGCTGCCGGCCGAAGGAGAGACCGTCACCCACGGCGCGGCGCTCTTCCGCCTCGACAACAAGCCGGTCACCCTGCTCTACGGCTCGCTTCCCGCCTATCGCCCGCTTTCGGCGGGTGTCAAGGGCGCCGACGTCAGGCAATTCGAGCAGAACCTCTGGGCACTGGGCTACCGGGGATTCACCGTCGACGAGAAGTACGACGCCTCGACCGCCTCCGCGGTCGAACACTGGCAGAAGGACCTCGGTCTCCCCAAGACCGGCTCGGTCGGCCCCGGCCAGATCGTCTACGCCACCGGCGACGTGCGCGTGGACTCGCTCAGCCTGCAGGTAGGAGCCGTGGTCGGGCCCGGCGCCGCGGTCGAGAAGGTCGCCGACACCACGCCACTGGTCACGGTCGAGCTGGACATGACCTCGGCGCGCCTGGCCAAGCAGGGCGCCCCGGTGCAGGTCACGACGTCTGACGGCAAACCCGTACCGGGCCGGATCACCAAGGTCGTCACGGTCGTGAGCCCCGGCGAGAACGGCGACGGGTACACCACCAAGATCCACGTGACGATCGGCTTCACCTCGCCGGTCCAGAGCCCCAACCCGGCCGCCGTCACCGTGGCGTTCACCGCCGGCGAACGGCCCGCTGTGCTCGCCGTTCCGGTGGTCGCGCTGCTCGCACTCGCCGAAGGCGGGTACGGGGTGCAGGTCGCCGACGGAGGCACGACGCGGATCGTGGCCGTCGAGACCGGACTCTTCGCCGACGGCAAGGTAGAGATCACCGGGGCCGGGTTGCGGGCCGGCCTGAAGGTGACGGTGCCGTCATGAACCCCGTCGCGACCGCCGTGCCTGCCGTCGTGGAGGCCGTCGCCCGCCCGGTGATCGAGCTCGCCGGCGTCACCAAGACCTATCCCGGTGGGGTCACCGCGCTTCGCTGCGTCGATCTCGTCGTCGGCTACGGCGAACTACTGGCGATCGTCGGGCCTTCGGGCTCGGGCAAGTCCACGATGCTGCACCTGATCGGCACCCTGGACCGGCCGTCGCAGGGCACCGTCCGGATCGACGGCCACGACGTCGCGGCCCTGTCCGACCGGCAGCTGTCCGCGCTGCGCGCCGGGCGCATCGGCTTCGTCTTCCAGCAGTTCCACCTCGCACCGGGAGTCGACGCACTCGGCAACGTCGCCGACGGCCTGCTCTACACCGGAGCCGGCAAACGGGCCCGCGAACGGCGCGCCGAGGCCGCGCTGGCGCGGGTCGGCCTGGCCGACCGGCTCACCCACCGTCCGCACCAGCTCTCCGGCGGCGAACGCCAGCGGGTCGCCATCGCCCGCGCCGTCGTCGGCGACCCGCCGCTGCTGCTCGCAGACGAGCCGACCGGAAACCTCGACTCCGCCTCCGGCGCCGGGGTGATGGGGCTGCTGCACGAGTTGCACGAGACCGGCACGACGGTCCTGGTCATCACGCACGACCGCGACATCGCGGACAGCCTGCCACGCCAGGTGTCCATGCGTGACGGGCAGGTGATCTGAGATGTCCCTCAAACCTGCCCGGCTACGCCCCTCGGACCTGGCCCGGCTCGGCGGTTACGGCCTGCGCTCGCGCCCCCTGCGCGCCGTGCTGTCGGCGCTGGGCATCGCGATCGGCATCGCGGCGATGACCGCCGTGGTCGGCATCTCCGCCTCCAGCCGCGCCGGCCTCGACCAGGAACTCGCCGCGCTCGGCACCAACCTGCTGACGGTGTCGCCCGGCACCACGATGTCCGGCGAACAAGCCACGTTGCCCGACGAGTCGATCGCCATGATCAACCGGATCGGGCCGGTGCGGTCGGCCACCGCGACCGGCGCGCTCAGCGGCACCTACGTCTACCGCAACGACCGGATCCCCGCGGCGCAGTCGGGCGGTCTGTCCGTGCAGGCGGCCCGGCTCGACCTGCTCGACGCGGTCGGCGGCGTGCTTGACCACGGCTCCTGGCTCAACGCGGCGACCGACCGGTACCCGGCGGTGGTGCTCGGTGCGACGGCGGCCGAGCGACTCGGGAACGTGCCGGCCGTCTACATCGGCGGCCGGTGGTGGGTCGTGGCCGGAGTGCTGCGGACGCTGCCCCTCGCGCCGGATCTCGACTCCGCGGTGCTCATGGGGTGGCCGGCGGCCACGACCTACCTGGGCTTCGACGGGCATCCGACGAAGGTCTACACGCGGTCGGTGGAGTCGCAGGTCGAGGCGGTACGCGCGGTGCTCGCCCCCACGGCCGACCCGCAGGCGCCGGGTGAGGTGCAGGTGTCGAAGCCGTCCGACGCGTTGGTGGCACGCCGTGCCACGAACGCGACGTTCACCGCGCTGCTGCTCGGACTGGGCGCGGTCGCACTGCTCGTGGGCGGGATCGGCGTCGCCAACACGATGGTGATCTCGGTACTGGAACGACGCCCGGAGATCGGCCTGCGCAGGTCGCTCGGCGCCACCCGAGGCCAGATCCGGACCCAGTTCGTCGCGGAGTCGCTGCTGCTGTCACTGATCGGTGGCGCGTCCGGCGCGCTGCTCGGCTACCTGGTGACCGGGGTGTACGCCAAGACGCAGGAGTGGCCGACCGTGGTGCCGGGGTGGGTCCTCGCGGGCGGCGTCGGCGCGACCGTGCTCATCGGCGCGACAGCGGGCCTCTACCCGGCGATCCGCGCCGCCCGCCTCGCCCCCACCGAGGCCTTGGCGACGACCTGACGGGCGTCGTTCCCGATGCACTTGGCCGTCATCGTGCAACATCCAGACCACCGAGTGGCTCACCGTTCGACATGACAGCGCCGGCTGGAGCCCAGCGATCAACGTCTCGACGTTCACGCCCTGCGTGTGACCGCCTGGTGGGCGCATCTCCGAGAATGGCGTTGCGCCCACCCGGGTTTGTCAAACGAGCGGTGTAACCCGGGCTGAAGGCGCCGTTGCGTGAGTTGCCCGTCCCGCGGCCAGCCGGGTCGCGCTTGTCACAGCCGAGATGGTCGGTGACCTCACCCTCGAGCGCGGACTCCACCAGCCGCTTGGTCAGCTGCGCCACGAGTTGCTCCTCCAGACCGGTCTCGGGCTTCGAATCCTCAGCGCTTTCACGCCGGACATCATGTGGGTCAAAGTCCAGCGCCCGTTGGGCGGCAAGCGGAGCGCTCTTTCCTTCCGGACCGAAGTGATCGAGTCCTTCGATGGTCTCGAGCGTGGCGTTCGGCAGAGTGTCGCGGAGAGGGCCGAATGACCCGGCCCCGATTGTGCGGCCGCCACGCAGCAGCAACACCAGGGGCGGAAACCGTTCCGAACGCGGCAAGGTGCCCGGCTTGGGCGGTTATCTGCTGGTGCTCGACCAGGTTGGTCTCGAGCAGCGGTTGCATCCGTTGCCAGCTCCGCCCTCTGAAAGCGATGCGCAGGTACCAATGCGGCAACTTCGTCAAGATGCGTGGTGCGCCGCCCGCGCCCCGGATGAAGTGGACGAACGCGCCGTAGTCGTCGCCGGCTGCCAGTCGTTGCCGGTAGGGCGCCATCCAGTCGGTGGGAACGGGGCCTATCGAGAGCGAAGAAACCTCGGCACTCGCCATCCGCTCCGAAGACCCGGCCCGCACAGTCGAAGCCGCGTTCGCCATCCTGGAACACGGCTGGCGCGCCTCACCGCGCTGAGCTGCTTCTCAGCTGGCCCCCGCCACTCGTCCCAGGCGGTATGGGTTGTCTTGACAGCATGCCGGGTGAACACCCTCTTCTGCTGCAATGAGGATGTGGGCGGCGGCGCTCGTGTGACCGCTGCGTGGTGTCCCGATGGGATCACCGCCGGGACACCAGCCGGCCGGCCGCGACGAGGAGCCGCCGGAGCTCACGCCGATCGTGTTCGTCCAGCTCTGCCAGAACCCGATCCTCGGCCTCGGCCACCTCGGGGTCGAGGCGCGCAAGCACGGTCACACCCTCGCGCGTCAACGTGGCAGGCAACGACCTCCCGGACGACACCGTGGCGGGTCGCGCCACCAGACCGCGATCCTGCAGCGCGAGAACCACCTTGTTCATCGCCTGCGGCGACACCTGAGCCTCGCGGGCCAACTGGGCGTTGGACTTCGGCGACTGCGACAGCATCCGCAGGCAGAGGTACTCGGGCGCCGCCAGCTCCGACGGCTCGAGCACGGTGGTGGCCACCTCGGCGCGCAAGGCCGCGGTGACCCGATGCAGCAGGTAACCGAGCGGCTCGTCCCGGACGTCTTCCATGTCAACCATGTTGACATATATCAACCTGGTTGACACTCTGGAGGCATGACCAGCTCATCCAGCGACGCGTTGTTCGAATCCGCCTATCGAGGTCAAGCGCCCGAGATGGGACAGGGCTTCCGGCCGCCGTGGAGTATCGGCGAACCGCAACCCGAGATCGCCGCGCTCATCGACACGGGCGCATTCCACGGTGAGGTCCTCGACGCCGGCTGCGGCGAGGGCGCAACGTCGCTCTACCTCGCCGAGCGGGGCTTCACGACCGTCGGCCTGGACCTGTCGCCGACCGCGATCGAGCTCGCACGTGCGGAAGCCGACCGGCGCGGCTTGACCAACGCCGGCTTCGCGCTCGCCGACATCAGCACCTTCACCGGCTACGACGGCCGTTTCGGCACCATTGTCGACAGCACCTTGTTCCACTCGATGCCGGTCGAGCTGCGTCAGGGATACCAGGAATCGATCGTGCGCGCCGCAGCACCCGGCGCATCCTATTTCGTGCTGGTGTTCGACAGCGCGACCGTGCCCTCCGGCAGGGTCAACCCCGTCTCCGCGGCGGAACTGCGGAAGGTCGTGGGCGCGTACTGGACGATCGACGAGATCCGGCCGGCCCGCATCCACGCCAACGTCCCCGAGAACTTTCCCGACTTCGCGGACTTCGCCGGCGGCGATGTCCGGAACGAGGGCAACGGCCGCAAGTCGACACCGGCCTGGCTGCTGTCGGCACACTTGTCCTGAGCACAACGTCGCACCGAGACACTGCCTTCGGTCGAGACCACCGTTGCCGGCGTCACCGTGGCGATGCGCCGGCAGCCGCACCTGACGGGCACCGGGGCGGCAAGAACATGTTCTCTCGGTGTTCAACCCACGAGTGCGCCCCCAAAGGGTGCTGTCGTACCGGGGTTCACGGCGTGTTGCTGTTGCTGAACTTGGACTAGGGCGTGTCTCCTAATTATGTGATCTCTCGGGCCGAGGATGGGCGAATAGTGCGCGCTGAGGTGTTTTCTGATGAGTTGTGGGCGTTGATCGAGCCGGTGCGGCCCAGTCCTGGTGTGCGGGCGGGTCGCCCGTGGAACGATCATCGTTTGACGCTCAAGGGGACCGTGTGGCGGTATCGGGTCGGTGCCCCGGGGGCGGGATGTACCGGACTTCGGGGCCTGGCAGTCCCCATGGATGCGTCCCCGATTAGGGCGTCAACGTGCTGTCAGCCCGATCATGGTGTGGGGTGACGTGGCACGACCGACAGCTCGGGTATTGACGTTGCTCGAGTTATTGCAGTCCGGCGGCACCCGTACCTCTGCTGAGCTGGCCGAGCGGCTGAACGTGGATGGACGCACGGTGCGCCGCTACGTGGAGCACCTGCGCGCCCTCGGCATTCCGGTGGATTCCGTGCGTGGTCGTTACGGCGGTTACCGACTGGCGCGCCACTACCGGATGCCTCCGTTGATGCTCACCGACGAGGAAGCACTGGCGGTCGTCTGGGGGCTTCTGCTGACGGGCCGGCCGGGGTCCGGGCCGGCCACGATCGGTGACGTGGAGGCCGCCACCTCGAAGGTGCGCCGGGTACTGCCCCCGGCCCTGGCACGACAGATCGACGCAGTGGTCGAAACCGTGAATTTCACCGACGGTCGGATCGGCGAGGCCGAGCGCACCGGGGGTGGCGAGGAAGCAAGCGCGAAAGTGCTTCTCGGACTGGCGCAGGCGGCGAGAGACCGGCGTCCGATCGCCTTCGACTACATGCCGCGGCACGGGCGTGCACGGTTACGCACCGTTCATCCGCACGGAATCGTTGCCATGCACGGGCTGCTCTACCTCACCGGCCACGACGTCGGGCGCCAGGCGGAGCGGACGTTCCGCCTGGACCGCATCGCCGGCCTGCGCCTGCTGGAGGGCACGTTCGAGGTGCCGGATGACCTGAACCCGGTGCAGCGGGTTGTGGGACCGCTCGCGGCGGGTCCCGGGCGACATGAGGTGTCAGTGCTCGTCGACGCTGACGCAATGCATGTGCGAGCGTTGTTCCCGGAGACGCTGGCGTCGGTCGAACCGGTAGCCGGCGTCGCCGGAAATGGCCACTGGCTGAGAATCTTCGTACGTGCGGAACGTCTGGAATGGGTCGCGGGAAGATTGGCCGCTCTCGATCGACCGTTCGTCATCGAGCAGCCGAAAGCTCTGCACGGGGTCGTTGCCGCGCTGGGACAGAAGCTGATCGCCGCGGCGACCGTCGATCCCAGCGGTGACTCGGGCTAGGACCGCGTGGCGCTCGCACGGACTCCAACGGCACGAGGAGCACCCGATCGCGAAGCAGGCCTGCGTCTGTGGTCAGTCCGCGTTGTTGGTGGGCGGTGGCATCTTGGGTGTCCGGTTCTGCTGCAGTTGCAGCGCCTGCGGCGTGACCGGCGTGTAGAGGTTGACGAGTGACCCTTCGGGGTCGCGGATCAGAACAGACATGTTGCCCCAGGGCATCATCGTCGGCGCCTGCACGATGTCGAGGTCGTCGCCGAGTTCGGTCTTCATGAGGGCAAGCAGGGATTCGACGTCCTCCACGACGAACTCGACGATGGCGGTGCGGTTGGCGGCCGCTCGCGGTGGGTTGTCCGCGATGAAAGCGACTCGCTCCGGCGTGCTGAGCGCGAATGTCGCGGACGGTGTCACCAGCTCAACGAAGTCGTCAGTCAGGTACTGCGGGGTGGCGCCGGTGAGGACCTCGTAGAAGCGGACGAGTTGCGGCAGGTCGTTGGTGATCACGCGGACGGAGGCCAGTTGGACGGTGTTCGTTGTCATGATCACGACGCTATCCTGAATACTGGACATAACCTGTCCGGATTAGGCGTGTCTGCACGACGTACGACGTCTTCCCCGGCTTGCCGCCCTTGCGCGGGCGCCCGATCTTCACGCGCATGTCCCGGATACAGACATCGAATGTCGTTTCCATCACGCAGTCACCTCCGCGCGCGAGGACAGCCGGCGGTCCAGCTCGGAACGCCGGAACCGCACCTTCCCGTTGGGCAGCTTCAAGCACGTCGGTGCGCACTTCTTCGCGCGCCAGTCGTTGAACGTTGATCGGTTTATTCGCAGTTCGGCGCACACTTCTTCGAGTGTCATCATTGCGCCGGAACCATCTCGCGTAACCATGGAAATGAGACCTGTCGAGTTGGATTTGCACAGAGAGTGCCATTGAGCGGCTTCGTTCGCCCGTGCCAAATTCGTGATTAGCGTGATGCCCGGCTGCAGACACCCATTCTCATCTGCGCCGAGCGTGGTTATGACCACCTAGTGGGGCCTCTACGTCCAGCCCCTCGACCTGGCGTGGGCCCGATCAAGCCTGTCAAGGGGGCCGGTCTCTGGGAGTGGTGAGTGTGCGCGCGGGCTACCCCCTTGACAGGCTTGATAGCCCTTTTGGAGGTCGGCGAGATGGACGACAGGCACGCACTCGGCAGCCAATGCCAGGCCCTTCGGGATGTGCTTCCACACCCGGATCTGCACCGTGCGAAGGACCGGCGGCTGATCCGGTCACACGGCGACCGGCACTGCCCAGTCAGGAACGAGTTGCCGGTCGACAGTCCGCCGACGTCGCGGCCCGGCATGCGTGGCCACCGAACCTGGGTAGCGGATCCGGCCAATGTGGGCAACGATCACCGATCCGGCTCCAGCCGGGACGAGGCATGATTTCCTGACCGGTGATCACTGTGGCCTGCCGGCCGCGAAGTCGCCGAAAACAGCCCGCGATTTCGACATCGTTCCAGGGGGAGAATCATGCGCAGAGCCAACGCGCCACACCGGGCGGAAAGATCATGACGACGATCGAATCGACCGATCGTGCGGTGAACTCGATTTCCGGCAGGCGAATGGTGGAACTGGTCCGCACGCGCTGTGGTGACGACCTGGCCCGCGATGTCGAGGTGGTCGGGCGGGTGTTGCCGTTCAAGGTCAGTGCGCACGTGGTCGAGAACCTGATCGACTGGCACGCCGCGCCGGAAGACCCGTTGTACCGCTTGCTGTTCCCGCATCGGGACATGCTCACCGCGGCGGATTTCGGGCTGGTCGAACGGGCGCTCGGCGAGCCGGCCCGGCTGCGGCAGGTCGTCGCCGACGTGCGGTCGCGGTTGAACCCGCATCCGGGCGGTCAGCTCACCCGCAACGTGCCGCAGGACCAGTCGGGTCTGCAGCACAAGTACGCGGAAACGGTCCTTGTCTTCCCCCGGCAGGGGCAGACCTGTCATTCGTATTGCGCTTACTGCTTTCGCTGGGCGCAATTCATCGGGGAGCCGGGGCTGAAGCTCGCGGTGGACGGCCCCGAGGAGATGTCCGCGTACCTTCGCGATCACCGCGAGGTCACGGACGTCCTGCTGACCGGCGGCGATCCGCTGATCATGAAGACCGATCGGCTCGCCCAGTACGTCAACGCGCTGCTGCGACCGGGACTCGAGCACATCAGGACGATCCGGATCGGCACGAAGGCGCTGTCCTTCCACCCGGCGAGGGTGGCTGGCGGTGCCGATGCCGCGGAACTGCTGCGGCTGGCGGAAAGCGTCGTCGACAGTGGTCGTCAGCTCGCGTTCATGCTGCACTTCTCGCACCCGAGGGAATTGGAGCCGGAGCTGACCCGCACCGCGCTGCGGCTGCTGAGGGACACCGGCGCACAGTTGCGTTCACAGGCTCCGGTCGTGCGGCACGTCAACGACGACGCCGCGATCTGGGCTCGCATGTGGACGAACCAGGTCAACGCCGGAATCCACCCGTACTACATGTTCGTCGAACGGGACACCGGCGCACAGCACTATTTCGGGCTTCCGCTGACCCGGGCCCACGAGATCTACCGGGACGCCATCAGCCAGGTGTCCGGCCTCGCGCGCACGGCCCGTGGGCCCGTCATGTCGGCCACCCCGGGCAAGGTGGTCATCAACGGTGTGGTCGACCTGCCGCACGGCAGGGCGTTCGCGTTGCACTTCCTGCAGGCGCGCGATCCGGCCCTGGTCGGCCGGCCGTTCCACGCGAAGTGGGATCCGGCCGCCCAGTGGTGGGACGAGCTGGTTCCCCTGGGAAGCAACGACAAGACCTTCATCGAAGAGAACTCCTGAACGTCGATGCTGCACACACTGGCACCACCGACAAGGCGGAAGGCCGTGGGCGGCGTGGTCCGGGCCGTGGCCTCCGCGTGCTGTTTCGGCAGCGGGGCGCCCGCCACCAAGGCACTGGCCACGACGGGTCTGTCCGCTCTGCAGATAGCCCAGGCGCGGATGAGCGTCGCCATGGTGCTGCTGCTGGCGTTCGCGGTGGTCACCGTCCCACGGCAACTGGTGGTCCGCGCCGGTGACTGGGCGGCGGTGGCCGCGTTCGGCATCCTCGCGTTCTGCGTGAACCAGACCTTCTACACGGTGGCCGTCGGCCGGTTGCCGGTCGGGATCGCGCTCGTCCTGCTGTACCTGGCACCGGTGATGATCGTGCTCTGGGTGCGGTTCGTGCGTCGCGTGACGATGGCGAGGCGGGCTTGGCTCGGGGTCGGCGCGGTGGTCGCCGGGCTGATGCTGGTCGTCGAGGTGTGGTCGGGCTTCCGGCTCGACGTCATGGGCGTGCTGGCCGGCGTCGGCGCGGCCGGGGCGCTGACCGCGCGGTTCCTGCTTTCCGAACGGGGGTTGCGATCGCGCGGCCCGGTCGCGCTGGCCGCGCTCGGGACCACGGTCGGTGCGGTCGCCCTGGACGTCCTCTCGCCGGTCACGTCCTTCCCGTTCGCCCTCGCGTGGCACGGCCACGCCGAAATCGGCCGGTTTCAGGTGCCGGCCTGGGTGCTGCTGGGCTGGATCGCGGTGGTCTGCACCGTGTTGGCGTACTTGGCCGGCGTGAGCGCCCAGCAGCACCTGGCTCCGGCGGTGGTGAGCCAGTTCGCGACGCTGGAGGTGGTGGTCGCGGCGGTGCTGGCCGCCCTGCTGCTCGGCGAGCGGCTGTCGCTTCCGCAGGTGTCCGGGACGGCGTTGCTCCTCGCCGGGCTGCTCGCAGCCCAGACCGGCATGGCGCGTACCCACCTGGTCGACGTGTCAGCCGCCTACCGCTCCGGTGATCAGCCAGGCCGTGCCGCGGGCGCGCCACACCAGCGTCGTCAGGCGGGCCAGGATCCACACCCCGATCGCGAGCCACAGGGCTACCAGCCCGCCGCCGAGCAGGAATACCAGCAGCGCGCAGGGTAGGAACACCACCGTGGTGAGCACGCCCGCCACCGCGAGGAACCGCATGTCGCCCGCACCGATCAGCACGCCGTCGAGCACGAACAACGGACCGGCGAGCGGTTGCAGCAGGGCCACCACGAGGAGGCTGCCGAGCAACTGCGCCCGCACGGCGGGGTCGGTGGTGAACAGGGCGGGCAGCAGTCCTCGGGTGGCGAGCAGGAGCAGGGCGAACACCACGCCGCAGGCCAGTCCCCACTGGGTCATCCGCCAGGTGGCCGTCCGCGCGCGCCCGACGTCCCCGGCGCCGAGGTAGCGGCCGGTGATCGCCTGCCCGGCCACCGCGATGGCGTCCAGCGCCAGTGCCAGCAGCCACCACACCTGGAAACCCACCTGGTACGCGGCGATCTCGGCGTCGCCCATCCTGGTGGCCACCACGGTGCTCACGACCAGCACGACCCGCAGCGACAAGGTGCGGATCACCAGGTTGAAGCCGGCTTTCGCGGCGAGGCGCAGCCCGGCGAGGTCCGGCCGCACGAGGACGTTCTGCCGTTGTGCCTTGCGCAGCACCGCGAGGCCGTACACCAGGCCGCCCACGGTCTGCGCGGTCACCGTGCCGAGCGCGGAGCCGCCGATCCCCCAGCCGAACCCGAACACGAAGGCGGCGTTGAGCGCCGCGTTGGCCGCGAACATGCCGACCGAGACCACCAGGGGCGTACGGGTGTCCTGGAGACCACGCAACACCCCCGTGCCCGCCAGGGTGACCAGCATGCCGGGCACGCCGAACAGGCTGATCCGCAGGTAGGTCACGGCCGCCGGGGCGACCGCGGACGACGCGCCGAACGCGTGCACGATCCACGGCGTCAGCGGCCAGCCGACCACGAGCACGGCCAGCCCGATGCCGACGGCCAGCCAGATGCCGTCCACGCCCTGGCGGATCGCGGCGGGCAGGTTGCCGGCGCCCACCTGCCGCGCCACGGCCGCGGTGGTGCCGTACGCCAGGAACACGCAGATGTTGAGCAGGGTGCCCAGCGCCTGACCGCCGACGCCGAGTCCGCCCAGCGCGGCGGTGCCCAGGTGCCCGACGATGGCGGAGTCGGTGAGCAGGAACAGCGGTTCGGCGACCAGGGCGCCGAACGCGGGCACCGCCAGCCGGAGGATCTCCCGGTCGTGGGCCCCGCGTGCGGGTTTTCCGTCGGCTTGCCGGCTCATCGTCACCCCTCGGTCGTGCGGTGCCGCCCGAGTTCGCCGGCGACCAGGCCGAGGAACCGCGAACGCGCGGTGTGGAGGAAGAAGTGGTCGCCCGGGATCTGGTGCGCGAGGAACCGGCCCTTCGTGCACTCCCGCCAGGCGAGCAGGGACGGCAGGCTCACAGCCGCGTCGCGGGCGCCGCCGAACGCGGTGATCGGGCAGTTCAGCAGCGGGCCGGGGCGGTAGTGGTAGCGGTCGGACATGCCGAAGTCGGCGCGCAGCACCGGCAGCATGATCTCCATCAGCTCGTCGCTCCGAAGGACTTCCGGGGCCGTCCCGTTCATCGCGGCGAGCCGGTCACGGAGCTCCCGCGTTCCCCGGACCGGACCGGGCGGCTGCCGGGGCGGGCGCACCGCGCCGCGCGCCGAGGCCGTGATCAGGTGCCGCACCGGGACGTCGTGGTCCTGCTCCAGGCTGAGTGCCGGCTCGAAGGCGAGGAAGGCGCCGAAGCTGTAGCCGAGCACGGCCACGGGTTCGCCGGCCTCCGCCAGGACGATCGCGGCGAGGTCCCGCACCAGCGCGGGCAGGTCGGTCGCGGGCGGTTCCCGGTGGCGCACGCCCCGGCCGGGCAGTTCCAGCGGCCGCAGCCGGATCGACGCCGGCAGCTCCTGCGGCCAATCGGCGAAGACGCGCGCGGACCCACCCGCGTAAGGGAGGCAGAACAGCTTCATCCCGGACGCTCACCGGTGCCGTCGCGCAGCCGCGCCGCCAGCCCCGGCAGCAGCGGTGCCGCCAGCTCCGCGATCGCCCGCAGCCCGTGCCCGGCCAGGGCCGGGTCGGTGCCGGCCCGCGCCGCCAGCAGCGCGAGCAGGTTCGCGGTGGACTCGGCGGCCTGGCGCAGGCTGAAGGTTTCCAGTGTGTAGGCGCGCCGCATGCGGTCGCGGTAGCGGGACAGCAACGCGGGTTCCGGGCCCTCGGCCGCCGGCCCGCCCGCGGCCTCGATCGCGGCCAGCGGTTCCCACAGCCGGGTGGCCACGGTCTTGCGGAACTCCGGCTCGGTGAAGTTCGCGCTCTGCTGCTCCGGGTTGTCCAGGGCCAGGTAGAACCGCACGCTGTCGGCCCCGTGCGTGCCGACGAGGTCGCGGGCCCACACCAGGTGCCGCCTGCTGGTGGAGAACTTGGCGCCGTCGAGGTGGTAGAACTCGTTGGTGACGATGGCCGTCGGCGCGAGCAGGTCACCGTGCGCGAAGCTCATGCCGAGGTGCGCCAGGGAGAAGTAGAAAGTGTTGTCGTAGCCGAGGAACTGCACCAGCTCGTAGCCCGAGTCCGGCGCCCACACGCCCGCGCTCGAGTCCGGCGCGCGCCGGACCCGCGCCACCTCGGCCATGTGCATGAGGCCGGGCAGCATCTCCGCCCACACGTTGAACACCTGCCCGGCGAATCCCGCGAACGGCACCGGCACGCCCCAGTCCGCCGGGTAGGTGACCGGGAAGTCGGGCAGCGGCCGCGCCAGCATCTCGTCGACGAACCGCAGCACCCGGGGCCGCATGGTTTCGCGGCGGCGAGCGAAGAACCCGGAGATCTGCTCGCGGTACTGCTCCAGCGGCAGCACCAGGATCTCGACCTCGCGCGGCCGGACCCGGCTCCGCGCGGGAGCGCCGGTGCCGACGCCGAACAGCAACGAGCCGGGATCGTTGGGGTGCCCGCAGCTTTCGCAGATCGCCCCGGAAGTGGTGGCGAAACACTCCGGGCAGTAGCCGTTGACGAACGCCTCCAGCAGGTACCGCCCGGTCCGCTCGCAGTAGGGGAAGGTCCACTTGCGACGGACCAGCTTTCCGCGATCGCGCAGCCTCGTGAAGAACGCCCGCACGCGGGCCAGGTACACCTCGTCCACGGTGGTGAACGCGTCGATGTCGATGCCGGCCAGGCACAGCGTCTCCCGGATGTCCCGGCCGCACCGGGCGGCCAGCTCGGCCGGGGCCAGGTTCAGCGCCTGCGCGGTGGTCACCACGTAGGTCTGGTGGTCGTCGCCGCCGCTGGCGTAGAGCGCCTCGTGCCCCAGCAGCCGCTGGGCGCGGCAGAACACGTCGGCCCCGAGGTAGGGTCCGGACAGGTGACCGACGTGCAGGTCCCCGTTGGTGGTCGGCGGGGTCGCGGTGACCAGGAAGCGTCTCACGGCCGCGACCCGAACGGTCCCGCGGACCACACCGACACCAGTTCGAGCTCGTCGGTCGCCGAGTGGTTCTCGAAGTAGTGCACCTGCCGGGAGGCCACGACCAAGGCGTCTCCGGGCGCGATCGCGGTCACCTCGTCGTCGACGTGCACCAGCCCCGCACCGCGCACCACGTAGAACTGCTCGTGGTCGACGTGCGAGTGCGGGGTGGACACCGCGCCCGGCCCGACGACACACACACCGAGGCCGGTGTCCGACGGGCCGGTGTGCCCCCACGGCAGGATCCGGCGGAACACGCAGCCGTACTCCTCGCGGGTCACTGCCTCCGCGCGACGCTGGATCTGGATGCTGGTCATTTGTCGGCTCCTTCGAGGTGGATCGGGAGGGGAGTCGGCTCGCCGGCGGGGTCGCCGAAGGTGGCGGCCAGGATGTCCGCGGCGCGGTGCGCTTGCACCGACAGCAGAGTGCTGGACAGGCCGTGCGTGTGCTCCGCGGCGCCGTGCAGGAACACCTTCGGCCGGAAGCGCTCGGTGGTCTCCACCGAGTAGTCCCGGCGGATCCGCAGCGCCCCGCCGGCGTCCCTCACCAGGTGGGGCTCGATGCCGGTCAGCAGGTCCCGGGCCTCCCGGAAGTCGTACCCGGTGGCCAGCACGACCCCGTCGTAGCGGTCGTGCGCGGTACCGCCGGTGAGCAGGTCGCGCAGAACGACCCGGACCAGGCCGGTGTCGTCCGTCGACGCGCCGGCGAGGTCGGTGAGCCGGCGGAGCCGCAGCCGGTCGCCGCCGTGCACCCGCTGGTCGTAGAGCAGCCCGGCGATGGAGCGGATGTCTTCGTCGTCGACGGCCCCGTAGTTGGTCATCCGCAGCTCGCCGAGGATCGCGCGGCGCCGAGCGGGTTCGGCGCCGTGGAACAGGTCCACTGACTCGGGGTTGAAGATCTCGTTGGCCAGCGGGCTGCTGTTCGCGGGCTGCAGGGCGAAACCGTGGTGGGCCAGGGTGACCCGGGCGGAAGGGAACTCGCCCGCCAGGTGCCGGAAGATCTCCGCGGCGCTCTGGCCCGCGCCCACGACGAGGAAGCGGTACGGCATCGCGGGGTCCCGCCGGCGGAACCGCGCGATGCCGTCGAGGAACCGGCTGCTGTGGAACACCGCGCCGCTCGCCAACGCGGCCGGTGCCACCCCGGACGGGATCTTCGGCCGCCCGCCAGGCGCCAGGGACAGGTGCTCGGCGAGCACCGTGCGCGGCGCACCCCGCCGGTCGAGGTGCTCGACCTCCAGATGCGTGACCACGCCGTCGCGGCCGGCGGCCGGGCGCACCCGGCGGGCCGCGCAGCCGTAGGAGACGTAGTGCGCAAGCCGTTCGGCGGCCCACCGGAAGTAGTCGGCGTACTCCCGCCGGGTCGGGTGCAGCGTGCCGAGGTTGAGGAACTGTTCCAGCCTTCCCTTGTGCACCAGGTAGTTGGCGAAGGTGTACGAGCTGGTGGGATCGTGCGGGGTGACCAGGTCCTTCAGGAAGGCCACCTGCATCCGGGCGCCGTCGAGGAGCATGTCCGGATGCCAGGCGAACTCCGGCTTCGCCTCGAGGAAGTGCACGCGCGCACCCACGGCCGGGTCGCGGGTGGACTCGCACACCGCGCTCAGTGACAGGTGCGAGGGGCCGAACCCGACGCCGAGCAGGCGGTAGCGCCGAACCGGTGACGTGGTCATCTGTCCTCCCCCGTCGACGTGCCGGCTAACCGGTCGCCAAGCGGCGTACCGTGCCCTCGCTGCCGAACAGGTCCCGCAGCGCGATGGTGAAGCCCTTCTCCTTCGCCAGGGCCACCACTTTCAGTGCCGCGAGCGAACTGCCGCCCAGCTCGAGGAAGGGCGTCCGCGCGTCGACCCGGTCCAGCCCGAGCACCTGGGCCACGACGCCGGCCAGTTCGGCCTCCCGGGCCGTCTCCGGCACCGCCGCCTCGACGCCGTCCCGTACCAGGGCGGGCGCGGGGGCGGGTGCCGCCCAGCCCGGGGTGCGGTCGACCGAGCCGACGAGTTTGCCGACCGAATCGGTGCCGGTGGCCAGGCTGATCGCGCCGAGGACCTCGCTCAGCGCGGTCATCACCCGGTTCACCGATTCGGCGTCGAAGTAGGCCAGGTCGTACTCGACTTGGAAGGACAGCCGGCCGACCGCCGTCACCCCCGCGGTGAACGGGTAGTTGGTCCAGCCGAAGTTCTCCTCGTGCCGCACCCGCACGCCGCCGAGTTCGTCCCAGCCGATGCCGTGCGGGATGTTCTCGAAGATCAGCAGTGACTCGAACAGCGGGTGGCCGCTGGGCAGTCCGGGGTTCTGCTGGATGAGCGGCAGCGGGTAGTTGTCGTTGGCGCGCGCGGTGATCTGGGTCCGCTGCACCCGCCGCAGCCAGTGCTCCAATGGCTGGTCGGCGTCCAGCGACAAGCGCATCGGCAGGATGTTCACGAGGATGCCGACCATCTCCTCGACCCCGGCCAGCGCCACCGGGCGGTGCGTGACGGTCATGCCGAAGCAGACGTCGTTCCGGCCGCTGATCCCGCCGATCACCGCGGCCCACGCGGCCTGCACCAGCGAATTGAGCGTCAGCTGGTGGGCGCGGCCGTAGGCGATCAGCCGTTCGGTCAGATCCTCGCTCATCGGGAAGGTGGCCGCGGCGTGCAGGTCGTGCCCGCTCGCGGACAACCCCCGTTGCACCGCCCGGCCGATGGCGGTCGGGCCGTTGAACCCGCTGAGCTGGTCGAGCCAGTACTCGCGCGCCGGGGCGGTGTCCTGCTGGCCGACGAAGGACACGTAGTCGCCGAACGGACGGGTCGGCGGCAGCGCGGGTGCTTCTCCGGCGCGCTCGGCGCGGTAGAACTCCAGGGAGTCACGCAGCATCAGGAACAACGACCACACGTCGAGGATGAGGTGGTGGTAGCTCAGCACGAGCCGGTGGCGCGCTTCGCCGACCCGGACCAGGGTCAGCCGGAACAGCGGAGCCCGCTCGAACGCGAAGCCACGCTGCCGGTCGTCGGACAGGTAGGCCACGAGCTCGGCGCGCTGGTCGTCCGAGGTGTCACCGGCCCAGTCCAGTACGGTCCACTCCACTTCGGCGTGCCGCTGCACCACCTGCACCGGCTCGGCCGGCCCCTCGGTGGCGATCCGGACGCGCAGGATCTCGTGCCGGTCCACCACCCGCTGCCAGGCCCGCCCGTAGGCCTCCGGGTCGAGCTCACCGTCGAGGGCGAAGAGGAACTGCTCCACGTAGACCGCGGACTCCGGATCGAGCAGGGAGTGGAACATCATGCCCGTCTGCATCTCGGTCAGCGGGTACACCTTCTGGACGCCGCGCAGGTCGTGCGCGCCGCCGTCCAGCGCGGCTTGGTCCCCGGGCGCGACGGCGAAGGCGGCCGGTACGAAAGCGGGTCGCCCGGCACCCGTGCGACGCAGCTCCTCGATGCGCGACGCCAGCTCCGCGACGGTCGGGGTGGCGAAGACCTGCGTCGCGGTCAGCCCGAGCCCGTCCCGGTCGGCGCGCGCGCTGATCATGAAGCCCTGGATGGAGTCGCCGCCGAGGGCCAGGAAGTTGTCGTGCACCCCGACTCCGGGCAGCGAAAGGACCTCGGCCCACAACCGGCACAGCTCGGCTTCCAGCTCGGTGCGGGGTGGGGTGTGGTCCTCGGCGAGTTCGAGGCGGGCTCCCGCCAGCTCTCCGATGGCCCGCCGGTCCACCTTGCCGTTGTGGGTCAGCGGCAGTGCGTCGAGCACCGAGAACGATGCCGGGATCATGTACTCGGGCAGGTTCCCGGCCAGGTGCCCGCGGATGCCGGCGGCGCTGGGCGGCGGGTCCGCGCAGGTGAGGTGGGCGACGAGCCGCTGGTGCCCGCCGACCCCGCGGCGACCGGACACGACCGCGCCGGTAATGCCCGGCACCTCCTTGAGCCGGGCCTCCACCTCGCCCAGTTCCACCCGGTAGCCCGCGATCTTGACCTGGTCGTCGATCCGGCCGAGCAGCTCGAACGAGCCGTCGCCGGCGCGCCGGCTCAGATCACCGGTGCGGAACACCCGGCCCGCGGCGGTGTCGGCGAACTTCGCCGCGGTCAGCTCGGGCAACCGGTCGTAGCCCTCGGCGATGCCGGCACCGGACAGGCACAGCTCGCCGGTCCGTCCGTCGGCGACGGGGCGCAGGTCCGCATCGAGCACCACCGGGTCGAGCTCGGCCGGGAAGCCGATCGGGACGAAGCCCTCGTACGCCGCACCGGGCAGGCATTCCCAGCAGGCCCCGTAGAGCGCTTCGGTGAGCCCGTAGATGTTGTAGAGCCGAGCGGGCAAGCCGGTGGCGAAGTACTTTTCCGGAAGCTCGCCCGGCATCGCGTCACTGCTGCAGAACACGTGCCGGAGCGAGGTGTTCGCCGCGAAGCCCGGACTGTCCAGCATTCCGGACAGCAACGCCGGCACCACCATCACCGTGGTCACCGCGGCGCCGGTGATCAGCTCGACCAGCCGGTCCGGGTCCTTGTGCTCGCCGGGCGGCACGATGACCGTGGTCCCGCCGGACAGCATCGGCCAGAACACTTCGCGAACCAGGTTGGTGACACTGAGCGTCGTGCGCAGCAGGTGCCGGTCGCCGGGCGGCAGCGGGAACCTTCGCTGGAGCCACTGCTGGCCGCTGAGCAGCGCCCGGTGCGTGAGCATCACGCCCTTGGGCACGCCGGTGGAACCGGAGGTGTAGAAGACGAAGGCGAGCGCGTCCGCCGGCAGGTCCACCCGGTCGTGACCGGTGTCGTCGTCGAGCAGGTCCTCCACCGCCACCGTGCGCGTGCCCGCCGGGTAGGGAGCGCCGAGCAGCGCGCGTTCGGTCAGTACCAGGCCGACCTGGGAGAACTCCAGGATCGCGGACCGCCGCGCGGGAGGGTCGTCCGGGTCGACGGGCACACAGACCGCGCCGGCCCGGAGCAACCCGAAGAGTGCGGGCAGCAGGTTCAGCGAGCGGTCCAGGTGCAGGCCGACGCGCTCGCCCGGGCGCACCCCCCGAGCGGCCAGCCCCGCGGCGACCCGGGTCGCCGCGGTGTCGACCTGGCCGAACGTGCTCGAGTCGCCGTGGTGGACCGCCGCTGTCCCGTGCGGCCTTTCCTGTGCCTGGACAGTGAGCAGATCGTGGAGGAACCGCATTCGGGGACACCCATCTTCCGGTTCTTCTTCATTGGTCGCCGAAACCGAAGTGTTTCGCGGGTCGCCGGACGCGGGATCGGTGAACACTGCCCGGTTTGGCCGCCTGGTTGCCCATCTTGAGCGGACGGACCCGCCGATGCGGGAAGGCTGTCGACGAGTTGTCGACGGACCGGGGAAAGGTGGAGGTGCGCCGAGGAGGGGTTTCCGGCGCGAGTTGCCGCACGAACCTAGGGGGCTTCGTGAGCGAACTGCTGGAGCGCGGCACGCTGCTGGCCGAGCTTGATCACGCGGTGGCTGAAGATCCGCCGAGGGGACGGGTCGCGCTGGTGACCGGCGAGGCCGGGAGCGGGAAGTCGGCTTTGGTGCGCTCGTTCGCCCGGCGGCAGGAGGGCCGGGCGGAGGTCCTCGTCGGGCTGTGCGATCCGCTGGCACTGTCACGCCCTCTGGGGCCGCTTCACGATATCAACGCCCAGATCGGTGCCGGGCTCGTGGCCATGCCGGCCTTCGACGACCGAGCCGAGGTGTTCGCCGCGTTCCTGGGCGTTCTCGAGCGTGCTCACCGGCGGATCGTCGTCGTGTTCGAAGACGTCCATTGGGCCGACGACGCCACCCTTGACCTGCTGGCGTTCCTCGGCCGGCGGCTCGATCGCACGTCGGCGCTGATCGTGTTGACCTACCGCGACGACGAGCTGGGGGTGCCCCATCCGCTGCACGCGGTGCTGGCCAGCCTGCCCTCGGAGCGCGTGTCCTACCTGCGGTTGCCGCCGCTGTCCCGGTGCGCGGTCAGCGCGCTGAGCCACCCGGCCGGCTACGACGGCGCCGAGTTGTACCGGCTCACCGGCGGGAATCCGCTGCTGATCACCGAACTGCTCGCCGCCGGGAGCGCGATGGACGCGCCGCCCGGGGTCCGCGCGCTGATCCGGGCGAGGCTGGCCGGCCTGAGCGCGGCGGCCCGGGATGCCGTCCGTCTCGTGGCGATCAGCCCGGACGGGGCCGAACCATGGCTGCTCGAAGGCGCGGGGCCGGCCGGCCCCGCGGTACTCGAGGAGTGCCTGTGCGCCGGTTTGCTGTCGAGCATCGGCGGCCGGATCCGGTTCCGGCACGAACTGCTGCGCCGCACGGTGCACGACGCGCTGCCCGCCTTCGCCCGGCGCGAGCTCAACCGCCGAGTTCTCGGCGTGCTCACGTCCCGGCCGTCCGGCCGGGAGGTGAACCCGGCGCGGCTGGTACACCACGCCGGGGAGTGCGGCGACACGGCCGCGGTCCTGCGGTATGCGCGGGCGGCGGTCCGGATGCCCGAGCAGCACCGTGCCGAACTGTTCGAGTCGTTCGCGCTGCACCTGTTGCTCGCCGGTGAGGCCGAACAGGCCGTGGCAGCACGGCAAACGGCGCTAGCCATGCGGGAAACGGCCGGCCAGCAGGAGAAAGTGGGAGAGAACCTGCGCCTGCTGTCCCGCCTGTACTGGTGGACCGGCCGCCGCGAGCGGGCGGAGGCGGCCGCGAGCCGCGCAGTCGAGACACTGGAACCCGGCGGCGACGGCCCGCAACTCGCGCTGGCGTACGGCAATCTTGCGCAGCTCGACGTGCTCGCGCACGCCCCGGCGACCGCGATCGCGTTCGGCCGGAAAGCGATGCGGATGGCGACCCGGCTCGACGATCCGGTGAGTCTGGCTCCCGCGCTGATCGACCTCGGTACCGCACGGCTCGCGGCCGGTGACGCCGCCGGACGTCGTGATCTGAACCAGGGCCACGCGCTCGCGCAGGAGCACGGGCTGATCGAGGACGCCGCGCGCGCGTGGGTGAACCTCGCGGCCGACGGCGTCGCGCGCCACGACCCCCGGCAGGGACCGGCGGACCTCGACCGGGCGTTCGGCTTCGCCACCGGCCACGAACTGCCGGGCATCGTGGCACAGTTGCTCTCGCTTCGCTCGTGGCAGCGGCTGGGCCACGGTGACTGGACCGGCGCGGAAGAAGACGCGCTTGCCGTACTGGTAACGCCTCGGCCGTCCGGCCCGATCGTGCTTCCGGCGTTGTGCGCGCTGGGGCGGCTGCAAGCACGGCGCGGCCAGGCGTCCGCGACCGGACTGCTGCGGGAGGCGGCCGTCCCGGCCTGGAAGATGGGCGAGGTGCAGGGGATCGCGCTGGTCGCCGCCGCCCAGGCCGAACACGCGTGGCTGGGGCGCGGAGGGAACCCGGACACGGCCGAGCTGACCGCCGCTTTCGAGCTGGCGCACCGGGTCGGCCATCCCTGGTACGCGGGCGAGCTGGCGTGGTGGCTGCGCCGCGCCGGCGCGACACCCCCGGTCTCCGATTGGTACGCGGAGCCCTACCGGCTGCTGCTCACCGGGAATTGGCGCGACGCCGCGGAAGTCTGGAGGGAGCTGAGCTGTCCGTACGAGGAGGCCGAGGCCTTGGCCTGCGGCGGAGACGGCGCCGCGACCTTGCGCGCACTGGAGACGTTCGACCGGCTCGGTGCCAAAGCGGCCGCCCGCCGGTTGCGGCACCGGTTGCGGCGGCTCGGCGGTCTGCGAGTACCCCGTGGGCCCCGCCCGGCCACGGTGGCCAACCCGGCCAACCTGACCGCGCGGCAGCTGGAGGTGCTCGCTCTTCTCGCCGAAGGCCTGCGCAACGTCGACATAGCGGCACGGCTGATGCTGTCGGTACGCACGGTCGACCACCACGTAGCCGCGATCCTGGCCAAACTCGCCGTCGATTCCCGCCGCCAAGCCGCAGCCGCCGCCCGCCGGCTCGGCATCGTCGCCGACCACCGGGAGCCGTGCCCCGCCGGGAGAGAGAATTGAGCGGCCCGGCGTCGCTCAAAGTTCATGATCAGCAGCTGAGCGCGCGTACGGCGCTTTGGACCGAAGCGGAGAACACCCTCGACGGCCCTGATCGCATCGGTCGGCGAGCCGCTCGGTAGGGACCACAGCACGATCATCGATAACTCCTCTCCCAGCCGACCCCCGCCTGACGAAGTGACCATTCGAAGCTGCAGTTTCTTGTGCTGTCGGGAAGTCCGCCCAGTTCGTCTGGGTGTAGTTGGCCCACGCGTTGGCGGTGGTGGTGCTGATGCCGAACAGGTCGCTGAGCACGATTGGGCGGGAGCGTGGTGGCCGCTTCGAGCATGGCGGTGTTCCGGGCTGGTGCGACGGGCAGATGGTGTCTGCGCAGGAGGTGGCAGATGCTGCTTGCGCTGCGCGGCAGGTGAGGCGGGTGACCGGGAAACAGGTACCTGGTGCCGGACTCGGTCGATCGCTCCAGCACGAAGTATCGGCGTGGTCGTGCGATCTGTTCCTCGATGAGAAGCCAACATCCTCTGCCAAGGCCGCGGATCCGCCGCCAACTCCGCCGTCTGCTACGCCCTCGGCATCTGCCACGCCGACCCGGTCAAGTGGAACCTGCTGTTCGAACGCTTCCTGGCGCCGGAGCGGGACGGACCGCCGGACATCGACATCGAGTCCGACCGCCGCGAAGAAGCCATCCAGTACGTCTACGCCAAGCACGGCCGGTTTCACGCCGCCCAGGTCGCCAACGTCATCACCTACCGCGCCCCATCCGCGGTCCGCGACGCCGCGAAAGCCCTCGGACACAGCCCCGGCCAGCAGGACGCCTACGGCAAGCTCGTCGACCGCTGGGGCGGCGTCGCCGCAACGAAGCAACAGACGGCCGGCGAGATCCCCGCCGACATCCTCGACCTGGCCGGCCGGATCGAAGACTTCCCCCGCCACCTCGGCATCCACTCCGGCGGCATGGTGATCTCCAAGCAGCCGGTGTCGGAAATCGTCCCAGTCGAATGGGCGACCATGGCCGACCGGTCGATCCTGCAGTGGGACAAGGACGACTGCGCCACCGTCGGACTGGTCAAGTTCGACCTGCTCGGCCTCGGCATGCTCTCGGCACTGCATTACATGATCGACCTCGTCACCGAACACCACGACACCGTCGTGGACATCGGCAAACTCGACCCAGCCGACCCGGCCGTCTACGACATGCTCTGCGCAGCCGACGCGGTCGGCGTGTCCCAGGTCGAGTCCCGAGCCCAGCTTGCCACTCTGCCCCGCCTGCGGCCGCGGACGTTCTACGACCTCGTCGTCGAAGTCGCGCTCATCCGCCCCGGCCTGATCCAGGGCGGGTCGGTACACCCCTACATCCGGCGCCGACGCGGAGAGGAGCAGTGGCAGCACGCCCACCCGCTGCTCGCCGGCTCCCTGGACCGGACACTCGGGGTGCCGCTGTTCCAGGAGCAGGTCATGCAGATGACCGTCGACGTCGCCCCCTTCACCGGCGCCGAAGCCGACCAGCCGCGCCATGGGCGCCAAACGCTCGAGCGCGAAGATGAAGGCCCTGATGGCGCGGTTCTTCGACGGCTGCGCCGCCAACGGCCTCGACCGGGAGTTAGCGACGCGGATCTTCGAACAGATCCACGCCTTCTCCGGCTACGGCTTCCCTGAGGCCCACTCCATGAGCTTCGCGCTGCTGGTCTACACGTCGGCGTGGTTCAAGCGCTACTACCCGGCCGCGTTCTGCGCCGGCCTACTACGCGCCCAGCCGATGGGGTTCTACAGCCCGCAGTCACTGGTCGCCGACGCCCGCCGCCACGGCGTCCTGGTGCGGGAACCCGACATCAACGCCAGCCTCGCCCACGCCACCCTCGAACCCGAACCGGACAGCACCGGCGGCGTCGCGATCCGCTTGGGGTTGGCCGCGGTCCGCCACGTCGGTGCCGACGTCGCTGACGCGATCGTCTCCGAGCGCCAGGCGCACGGTCCGTACACCAGCATCGGCGACCTGACCGGCCGGATCCAGCTGAAGAAAACCGCCGCCGTAGCACTCGCCACCGCCGGCACCTTCACCCGATTCGGCCCCGACCGCCGCCAGGCCCTGTGGGCCGCCGGTGCCGCGGCGACAACCCGGCCCGCACACCTGCCCGGCCTCGCACCAGGCCTGGACGCACCCGCCCTGCCCGGGATGACCCGGTTCGAGGTCACCGCAGCCGACCTGTGGGCCACCAGCGTCTCGCCGGACAGCAACCCGGTCGAGTACTTGCGCGAATACCTCAACAAGCGGGGCGCGCTGACCGCCGCCCAGCTGGCACACGCCGAGGACGGGACACGGGTCTGGGTCGGGGGCGCTGTCACCCACCGCCAGCGGCCCGCCACCGCTGGCGGCATCACCTTCCTCAACCTCGAGGATGAGACCGGTATGGCCAACATCCTCGTCTCGCCCGGGCTTTGGCAACGGCAGCGCCTCATCGCCCGTACCAGCTCAGCGCTGCTGATCCGCGGCCGCGTCCAAACCGCCGAAGGCGTCGTGACCCTCCTGGCCGACCGCCTCGAGGCCATCGACTTATCCATGGTCACCGCGCCATCCCGAGACTTCCGATGACCGCAATACCCGCCGCATGGCTGGCTGCTAACTGTGCGCTGACGGGCGTGACGGCGCGCGGCCAGCGGCATGAGCGGACGTCGGTGTAGCGGTTCGAGTAGATAGTCAAGCTACTGAAAGTAGTACGTCGGCGAGGTTGTTGAGCGGCTATTCTTTGGCCCCGCCGCTTCCCAGAACAGTCGCGAGTGTAGAAGCTGCGTTTTCGCCGATAGCTCCTCGCACTGCCTCGTCAAATCGTTGTGCTCCCACAACATCGCGCAGGGACTGAAGTCGCCACAGATCAAAAACCTTCTCGTGCAGCTGCAGTTGAACGCGCAAGTAGGCGGCGTGCGCGTGACGTGCGACAGCACCAACATGGTCGTTCATCGCTTCAAGGAGAGTTCCAAGCTGACTGACTGTGCGCGCCGTGCTGGCGCGGTTGCCGAGTTCTTCGTTGATGGTGAGGGAGTCGGTGTAGCGGCGTTCGGCTTCGGTGTAGTCACCCCGGTCCTGGGCGATCATGCCGAGCCGATGTTGCCACGGTGCTTGTTGTGCTGGTGTGCTTGCCAGGACAGCGAGTGTGTGCTGGATGAGCGTCAGCTCGTGGTCCCAGGCGCCCACGACATGAAGTCGGCTGGCGATCGCACGACTGATCGCTTCTGCGTCGTCGAGTTGGTTGCCTGCGATGAGGTGGTGGCGCGCTTCCAGCGCGTCGTGCAGGTTCGCGTCGTGGCCTTGAGGCCAGACCTTGATGCGCCAGTTCCAATATTCGGCGGCCTGGCGGTGTCCTTGCTGCAGCTCGTCGTCGTGGGAGCGGCGGTCGAGGGCGGAGGCGGTCCAGCGATGCACGAACACCGTTCCGGCCTCGGAGTCCACGGCCAGCAGACTGGTCGCTACCAGCTCCGCGACGAGGTCGCCAAGGTCGTATGAGGTTGACCGTGGCGGCGTCGGCACAGCTGAGAGCTCTTCAAGGTCGGATTGAATCTGAACCAGGACCTGAGCTGGCAGCTCGCCGATATCGATGTTGGTCGGCGGGATGTGGTGTTGTTCGAGCACGGCCAGGATGCGTTGCTGCGCGTCTTGGCGATCCGGCATGTGTGCGGCGCTCTCGTCGACGTCGCCGATCTGGAACAGCAGCGCATCAAGGCCCACCGGTTCCCGGTAGACGGCCGCGCCGAGCAGCAGTTCGCGTGCACCGGGGTGCTGCTCGAGAGTGCTCACGAGAGCGTCGAGCAGGACGTCATCAGCAATCAGCGTCACCGTCTGCGCCAGTGCAGCGTCGAGAGTGTCAGCAGTCTCGACAGCCTGCGCATCAGGATGGGCTTGGATCGCTTCGGAGAGGCGTGCGGTGACGTCGTGGTAGCGGGCGTGCCCGTGGTCGAGGAGGGCATCGAGGTATTCGAGGCTGCGGGGATGCCCGCCGACCAGCCGCCACACCTTCCCGAGGTCTTCATCGTCCAGCTGGTCCAGCGCCGGCAGCGACCAGATCAGCTTGAACGTCTCGGCCATCGACATCGGCCCGACCAGCGAAGACCGCAGATGCCGGTGTGCGTCGCCCGGCAGGGTGAACTCGTAACGGGAAGTGATCAGCAACCGGCTCCCACCCGGATCCGTTGCCCAGCGCGCCAGCAGCTCCGCGAGCGCGTCGTCGCCGAGCCGGCGGTCGGTGAGGTTGTCCTCGAAGTTGTCGAGCACCAGCAACACCGGCAGCCGGATGAGAACCTGCTCACGCAAGACGGCGAACCGATCCCACCACGGCTCGCTGACCTGGCTGGCGTAGCCGACAGCCCGCAGCAGCTTGTCATAGCCGCCCTGTTGCATGGCCAGGTGACGGCGGAGCGCACTCGTCACCTCGGTGAGTACGACATCCACCGACAGTTCGCGTAGGCAGACCGCTTTCACAGGGAACCGCAGGTGCTGCAGCAGCTCGGCGGCCAAGGTCGTCTTCCCCACGCCGCCGATGCCGTGCAGGACAACCCCGCTGACCGACGGTCCGGCCAGTGCGGCCGGTAAGGCTCGCTGCTCGTGGCGGCGGCCGACGAAGTTGCCGTGCCCACACCACGACAACCCCGCCACCGACGTGCTCTCCCGCTCGCGCAGGGGCTCGCGCTGTGCCGGGTCGAACACGGGCGTCGAGCCGGAGCCGGCCAGGACGGTGACGACGCTCCATTCGTCCAGCTCCGCCAGCTTGCTCTCTCGCGGATGGTCCGAAGCTGCGAGCTGCAGCTGCACGATCCGGCGGGCGTCGGCGACGGCGGCGATCACGTCCGGGATCGAGGACTGGGCGAGTTCTTGGTAGACGCGTGCGAACAGGGCGGTGGCGTACCAGTCGGCCACCGAGGTTTCGGTCCCGATCGCCACGCTCGCCCCGTGCCCCACCAGGCTCGCCGCCAGCGACGGCGCCCCCTCCTCGCCGGGAACGTCGGTGTAGCAGGCTGCCAGGCAGATCACCGGTGGCATCATCCCCGGCGGGATGGCTTCCTCCACCAGCTGTTCCGCGGTCACAGCCCGTGCCGAACCGTCCTCGTCTTCCAGATCGAGCACCCCGGGACCACCATGGCACGACAGGTGCAGAACGTGCGCCGGCGCCTCGTCCAGCGCGGCGCGGATCGCGGCCGTCGTCGCGAACGGCACCACCCGCACGTCTGCATCCCCGGCGCGGGCACCGCGGACCGCAGCGACCACGTTGCGAAGTTCGCGTTCATAATCGAGCTCCGGGCCACCGCCGCGTTCCGGGGCGGAAATCGCGACGAGGATCCGCAATGGCGCCGGAATCTTGCGAACTTTCGGTGCCTGCACCAGACGGAACACGATGACCAGCGGGCACAAGGCCAGCGGCCGCAACGACACAGGGTCCGGCAGCGCCTCCCACGGCAGTCCCGGCCAGCCCGGCGCATCGACACCGATGCGTACAGGGACGTGTTCTGCCGTGGCGCGCCGCAGCATTCGCGCCAGCGCGTCCGCGACCGACGCAGGCAGGAACGACTCCGCCAGCAACCGCCCGGCTCGGCGCAGCGACACCGCTCCGGCCGATGTGGCTCGTTCTGTATCGGGCGCGATCGTGCGGCCCGCGGCACCGACGCGGGCCCGGGCCCGGCGCACGTCCCCCAGCGCCGCAGCCAGCCCGAGGTTGATTCCGCGATGCGGTGCGGCGACTTTGGTACCAGGGCCCGTCAGCTGTACCTCGGTTTCCGTCACCGACAGGATCAAGTCCACAGCTTCGCCCAGATCCGGCGCACCCTCCGCCGACACGGCAGCAATGCCGGCGAGAAGGTTCTCGACATCTTCGGTGCGGGCCGCCCACACCGAATGCTGCAACCAGCCATCCGCCGCGTTGTAGCGCGCCGACACGACCCCGACCACCCGGTCGTCGGAGATCCGGCGGACCGGGGCGCCGCTCATGCCCTTCATGACGTCCTTCGCCGACAACCGCCCCAGCGGCACCTGCCGGTCCCGGGTCGTCCCACCCGCCCAGCGCCCGGGTGCGTCGAGGTGCCCGTACTCGTGTCCTGGGTCGTTCACCTCGACGACCCCAGTGACCACGACCGGATCGTTTAGCGGCGCCCAGTCGGTCGCGAACCACCCGGCCGCCGACCCGGACAACGGCTGCGCCAGCCGCAGCACGGCCAGATCGTGCAGCGGATCGATCCGGATGACTTCTGCCGCAGTGGGCTCGCTCACGCCGTTGAGCGGGTCGACGCTGACGCTGTCGTGTTCAGCACTGCGGCCGAGACCGTCCAGGACGTGCCACGCCGTAACCACGACACCCGGCGACACCTGGAAGCACGTGCCGAACGCTTCGCCCGCGTCCGTGAGCACCCGGCCCAGATAGGCGGGAATGCGGGGGTTCCTTCGGCACCGGACTACTCCGCGTCCTGGGGCTCGTAGGTCAGTTTCACCTTCAACGTCGCATCCACCGACCCGCCCGCGACGATCACATTGCCTTTGGCCGAAAACCCCAGGCCGAACTCGACTTCCAGCTTCGCCGGACGTGTCGCCTCCGCCGCCAGCTTGCCCAGCACCTCAACCGTGGAAGCCGCCGCGCCCACGATCACCTCATGTGCTCGAGTGAACGCGTCCAACGCCTTTGCGCCGGCATTGCTCGACTTCGACGTCGGCTCCGTCCCCGCCACCGACACCGCCGCCACCAGCACGTCGACCCCACCGAAACGCATCGGCACCACCTGACCAGCCACGACGGCTCCTCCTTCCGGCTACCGCACACAGTCGCTTCCCCCACCCGAACTGTTACGCAACGTGCCCATCACCGCTCGCCGCTATGACCGACCCGCATCCGCTCTTCGGCATGACAGGGCGTTGGCAGCGCGCGCGTAACGGGTGCACGTGAGCTGGCGACTTTCCGCGGAGCGGTCATGTTGGGTGACGCAGGATTTGAGGGTTTGCTGGCGTGGATGCTGTGGTGGTGTTTGAGCCTGAACTTGGGATGAATCCTGCGGCGTTTGTGTCGGCATGGAGTGCTGACGTGGAGGCTGCGAAGTTGGGGGAAGCGGTGGTGCGGCCAGCAGGCCGAGGTGAGTTCGGATTCGAGTGGGTGGAATGGGTGGCCATTCCACTGGCGGTGAACTTGGCGAGCAGCGCGGTGTATGACGTGGTGAAGCGAGTGGTGTCGAAGCTGCGGACCCGCGACGGAGTGACAGCCAGGCCGCCTGATGCCCTGCCCTCTGCTGCTCCAGCAACGATTGGCCTGGAGTGGGAAGTGGTGGCGACAGTGACGGCTGAGGGTGCGCCGTTGGTGATTGTCCGGGCGTCGACCGGGTCGCGATGACGGTTCCGGTGGCGGATGCGAGGGACCGCGCGGCGATGATCCAACTGCGGGAGCAACAGGCTCGGGCTGATGGGTCGCTGGTAGTACGGGTGGTCTACCCGGACGGCTCAGAGTATGAAGTCGAGGTCGTTGACCCCGCGTCAGAGGCAGATGAGCAGCTGCTGGCGTGGTACTTCGAGCGGCATCTGCGGTTCCCGTTCCTGGATTGGGACAAGCGCGCCGCGGCAGTGAAGCTACTCGACCGGTACGGCCGCGAGCTGTTTGAACAAGTGTTTGCCGGTGAGCCGGGCGAGGGGTACCGGACATTCCGGAAGGGGGGGTTCGACGGGTGCCGGATCGAGGTGACCGGTGGCACCAGGATGCACCGGTTGCATTGGGAAGCGTTGGTCGACCCCGCGTTGGAGTCCCCGGTGGCGCTGCGGGTCCCGATGACCCGAAGAGTAGACAGCAACCCCGTGCGGTTCACGCTGCCCGGTGCGCAGCCGACATTGAACATCCTGGTGGTGACGGCGCGTCCGGATGGTGCGCACGATGTGGGGTACCGGACGGTCTCGCGGCCGTTGGTGAACGCGATACACCAGTCTTCGTTACCGGTCAGGATCGACCTTGTACGACCCGGCACCTGGCAGGCGATACGTGAGTACCTGGCCGTGACGCGGGATCGGCATGGCACGGGCTGGTATCAGCTAATCCACTTCGATCTGCACGGCGCCTTCGCCGACCACGCAGCGATTGCCGCCGGACACGCGAACGGCCAATACCTGTTCGCCGGCCGCGAGGAGTTTGAGGGTAAGCGCGGGTTCTTGTTCTTCGAGACAGGTGCCACGGGTACTGCGGACCCGCGGTCGGCGGAGGAGATCGCGAGTCTGCTGGCCGAGCATCGGGTGCCGATGGCAGTGCTGAACGCGTGCCAGTCGGCGATGTCAACGGCAACCGAGGCCGCGCTGGCCCAGCAATTGGTGCACGCCGGCGTGCCGGTCGTGGTCGGCATGGCGTACTCAGTGACGGTGACGGCTGCGGAGCTGGCGATGCCGCAGCTGTATCGGCGGCTGGTCGAGCACGAAGACCCGGATGTGGCGCTGCAGGCCATGCGCCGTGCCCTGCGCGACAGCCCGGATCGGCGTGGGTATTTCGATCAGACGCTGCCGCTGCAGGACTGGGTGCTGCCCGTAGTGTTCCAGCAACAACCTGTACGGATGAAGTTAAGGGAGATGACCGGTCCGGAAACCGAAGCGTTCTATTCTCGCCAGGACCGGGTCGATCGGGAACCGGAGCCGGAGTACGGGTTCCTCGGCCGTGACCTCGACATCCAGGCGATCGAACATGCCCTGCTCGTTGACGACGCCCGCAACCATCTGCTTGTGCGGGGTATGGCCGGTGCTGGGAAATCCACGTTGTTGCGTCATGTGGGCTGGTGGTGGCAGCGCACCGGACTTGTCGATCAGGTCTACACGTTCAGCTTCGAGGAGCGGGCCTGGACGGCGAACCAGATCGTCCGCGCTATCGCCCAGCAGTTATGGGGTCCGGTCGAGTTCGCGCGGTGGAACACGCTATCGGAAACCGCTGGCCGCGCCCAGGTCGCGCAAGCGTTGCGGGCGTCGCGGCATCTGCTGGTGATCGACAACGCCGAGTCCATCACCGCCGGCCCCGCCGCCATCCCGCACGCCCTCAACCAGGACGAGCGCGACCAGTTGCGCGCCTGGATCCGGCGGCTGCGGGGCGGCCGCACCCTGGTCATCTGGGGATCCCGGGAAGCCGAAACCTGGGTCGCTGCGGACAGCTTCGCCGACAACATCCACCAGCTGGGCGGACTGGATCCCCAAGCGGCGTCCGCGCTAACTGACCGCATCCTGAACCGCTACAACGTCACCCACTACCGCGACGACGACCAGCACCGCGACGCTCTGAGCCGGATCATCAAACTTCTCGAGGGCTACCCCCTCCCGCTGGAAGTCGTCCTCCCCGCCCTGGCCACTACGCCACCAGCCACGGTACTGGAGGAACTCACTGCCGGCGGTCACACGGCGGATCCCACCGGGTTGATCCAGGCCGCCATCGAATACAGCCACGGCAAACTCGACCCCGCCCTCCAACATTCCCTGCTCCTCCTCGCCCCCTTCACCACCACCATCCCCAGCGGGAACATCATCAACGACTATCAGGGTCTGCTCGCCGATCTCGAACCCGACGACGATCCCTGGGGACCGCTCGACCTGCCCGCCGCACTCGCCGCCACGACCGATCTCGGCCTAGCCATCCCTCACCCTGATATCCGGCCCTTCGCTCAGATCGTCCCCGTTTGCCGTACTTCTTACGGCAACGAGTCCGCGATCACCCTCGCTGGAAAGACGCCACCGATCTCGCGCACTACCGACTGTATGCCCAGCTCGGACCCGCTTTGCTCAGCATGCTCACCGGCACCGAACCCGAGCAACGACGCACTGGACAAGCGGCCACCGCCGCCAGCTACGCCAATCTGACCGCTGCGAGCGCCTACGCCGCCGGCCACGGTCTCCCCGCGCTCCCCGCGCTCAGAGCCGTCGAGGAACTGCTCGACCAGACGCAGCAGCACAGAGCCCGCCTGAAGTCGATGAACGACATCATCACGACCATCACCAAGACCACACCCGATTCCACCGAACTCGCCGAACTCGAACACCTCGCCGGTATGGCAGCACAGCACCTGCGACGGTTTGCCGATGCCGAACGGCACCTCCAGCAGGCCCTCAGCCAAAGGCTGAAGTTCAACGACCGGCACGGCGCCGTGAGCACTTACCACCATCTCGGCGTGGTGGCACAGGAACAGAGGCGGTTCGAGGAGGCCGAACGCCACTACCAGCAGGCCCTCGACCTGTCCCTGGAGTTCAACGACCGGCACAGCGCCGCGATGACCTACGGTCAGCTCGGCTTGCTGGCGCAGAAGCAGAGGCGGTTCGAGGAGGCCGAACGCCACTACCAGCAGTCTCTCGACCTGAAGCTGGAGTTTAAGGACCGGCACGGCGCCGCGGGCACTTACCATCAGCTCGGCGTAGTGGCGCAGGAGCAGGGGAGGCGCGAGGAGGCCGAACGCCACTACCAGCAGGCCCTCGACTTGTTCCTGGAGTTCAACGACCGGCACGGCGCCGCAGACACCTACCATAATCTCGGCATGGTGGCACAGGAGCAGGGGCAGTTCGAGGAGGCCGAACGCCACTACCAGCAGGCCCTCGACCTGTCCCTGGAGTTCAACGACCGGCACAGCGCCGCGATAACCTACGGTCAGCTCGGCGTGGTAGCGCAGAAGCAGGGGCGGTTCGAGGAGGCCGAACGCCACTACCAGCAGTCTCTCGACCTGAAGCTGGAGTTCAACGACCGGCACGCCGCCGCAGACGCCTACCATAATCTCGGCGTAGTGGCGCAGGAGCAGGGGAGGCGCGAGGAGGCCGAACGCCACTACCAGCAGGCCCTCGACCTGTTCCTGGAGTTCAACGACCGGCACGCCGCCGCGATAACCTACGGTCAGCTCGGCGTGGTAGCGCAGGAGCAGGGGCGGTTCGAGGAGGCCGAACGCCACTACCAGCAGTCTCTCGACCTGAAGCTGGAGTTCAAGGACCGGCACGGCGCCGCAGACGCCTACCATAATCTCGGCGTAGTGGCGCAGGAGCAGGGGCGGTTCGAGGAGGCCGAACGCCACTACCAGCAGGCCCTCGAAGCCTACTGCAACGCCGGAGATCATCAGCGTGCGTCCGCGGTTACGACATCGTTGAGCAAACTATTGGCGGAGACCGAACGCCATGACGATGCCTTCGCCATGGCCATCGACGCCGCCGCAAGCTGGCACCACCTGACCGGCCAGTTCGATCCCGCCGACCTAGCGCTCATTGCCGCAGAGCGGGAACACGTCAGCGACCACACCGTCCAACAAGCCCTCAACAGACTAGACAAGCCGATTCCAGATCAACTAGCTGAGGCAATCTCTCCCGGGAGATGATCTAGCAAACTAGCGCCACCTTCCGAATGAGCATGAGCGATGCGCTACGTCCTCAATTCGGCATGTGAGGACGTCGCGACGCTCGATCAGCGGCATGAGCGGGTGTTGCGCCGCGCGAGACCCGGAGTCATGGGCTGTATCCGCTGGGCAATTGATAGAGTCTGCGTAAGTCCTAGATGTAGCCCAAGTTAAGCGGCACGTTTCGGTTCGTCGGTACTCGATAGAGCGCTACGACGAGCTTGTTCATCAATCGGCCGCCCTGATCAATTGGGGGCACCGAAGACGGTTCGGTCACCATTTGCGGCCTGTCACATCTTTCCATGCTGCAACAACCCAGTGGCGGAGATCCCCGTGCGGGTCGAGCGGTTCGATTCGGGCCGGCTCCCCAAGTCGCCCCAAGGCCACTCAATCGCTAAGCAGCACCGTTTATGGACGCCTGAGTAAACGGGAAACGCGAGGCCACAACTCGTCGAAATCGGAGTCCCACATCAGGATCTCGACGTTGACTATGTCGGGTAGTATCAGTTCGCGCTCCTCAAACGCTCTCAGCCTGTCCCCTAGGAGGATAAGTAGTACCATGCTTTGCGCTGGCAGGCTGTAGAGCCATTTCGTCAAGGGTGTAATATGGCGGTACTCGCCAATGCGCACTTGTGCACGCGTCTCGACAATAACTCTTTTCTCGCCATACTCTACGAGGGCGTCGACACGTGGAGATGGTGATTGCGTTTCGGAAAGATCGGACGCGTAGCCTCGATTTCCGTTGGAGAGCACAGCATCGAGCACCACTCGGACGTCGGGTTTAGTTGAGGCTTCCTGCGTCAGCAACTCCAAAACATGCGACTCGAATGCCGCAAACGCAGTGCGCCGCAAGGCTGACAGCTGTCTCAGTACGGCGAGCCCCGAGTTGCGCACCGCAGCCGTGTCCTCCGTCGACAGTTCCGCGCCACCCGCCACCCGCTGCGCAGAGGTCAGTAGGTCTGTCAGCGAACGTGCTGTAGCTTGATCGAGAACGCCGCGCCGCAGCAGTATCTCTATGAGATTGTCGGGAGTGCGCCCTCGAGGCGAGAGCGGGAAAATGAGTTCACCCAACAGTTCCTCGATATGCGTTTCCAGTTCAACAATATCCTCAATTCGAGCGACGTCAAGATTTGGAACAGGAACGAACGGTTCACGATTATGCTGGACGGTCATGGCCGTCGGATCAGCCTCGGCGTCAGTGTCGCGATACTTGGCCACGATGTCGCTATTCAAGCCGGTCAGGTTCGAGCGAAGTTCCCTTAGTGACTCGGCAACCTTCCCTGTTGTCAAGCGGTCAAAGTACTGAAATGTTGTCATCAGGGAAGTGCGGGTGATGACGTGGCCCAACAAGAAGCCGAGAGGGCCGAAAAAAGCAATCAGCACACCCGCGACCGCATTGCTCGACGAATGGCCACCAAGGCCAGCTGCCAGTTGATCGGTGAGCTTTCCGTAATTTGACACGATTGCCCCGAACTGGACCAGGCCGATACCGACGATGATCTTAGTGAGCCAGTCTGAGATCTGTTCAAGATTTGTGTTTACGGAGTAGCTGCCGCGACTTGTCTTGTTGTCCCCTTGGGTAGACCTCGGCACGCCAAATATGAAGCCCATGAGGAGCCCAATCGTCAGTGCGGCGAGCGCTACGAGTACGCCGAAGGTGGCGATCCCGGCGGATCCGTCAACTGCGATTCCGTACCCGATAGTCGCGAGAAGGCCGAGCCCCAGCAGCGCAAATGCGCTTTGGACGAGCCGCTGGTACCGCCGAACCTCGGGATCCTCGGAGCGGGGCTGACGCGATCGACGCTCGCGACCTAACACAGGGCCTCCTACATGCGTACTTCGTCTACGTCGCCAGCAGCACACTTGCCGTTACGATCGGCACCTTGGATGCCGGGGATAAGTCTCTCGATGTACACCATGTCGAGCTTGAGTGATCGCTGCAACGGACAATGCCCCCACCGCAGAGCTGTCGTCCAGTAGCTTCGCCGCGTCGGCAAAGGTCAAACCCGTGGCCATGGACCCTCCGCTCTACCGCGAGTGGCCGAGTCACCCGTCGACCTGTGATAGCAGGTCTGCGGGGGACCGACGAAAACTTGTCACTCGTCCGCACTCACATCGGCATGTATGCGCGTCGCGGCAGCGCGATCAGCGGCATTGCAGATGCCGGCGAGGGTTGCTGGCAAAGTGTCGACCAGCGAACGAAGGAAGCAGGCAGCCACGCGCCGAGCCGCGGTCGAGGGGGTAGCGGCCTAACTAGCCGATGAGGACGCGGATGTCTACAACATTGCCGATGCCGCCGTCCGAGAGGACGTGGAGATGGCTACTCTAAGCCTAACCGCGCTGGCGGCAGCAGCTGTCACGACCCTCGCCGAGGCGACGGGCCGTACGCCGTTGGAGGCTTTGCGCTCGATCGACCGCGAACGACGTTGACGAACTCCGGGCAGAGCATCAGTCCAGGCGCTGGCGTACCTGCCGGAAGTCACCCGACTCAGGCCTCGGAACATTCGACTCGCCGCCGTCATCGCGAATTGGACTCGGTCGACGTGCCGCCAGATCGTGTCGGAGCTATCAACCGTGGCCACGTCTGCCCGCTACGTCACCTTGGGCTATCTGCTCGTCGGCAGAAGCGGACGTTCATGTCCGCGGGCAAGTTCATGCCAGACGATGACTGCTCGGGGTCGCCCAGCGGTGGGCAAGGAAACCCCGCCAGATGCCGGCCAGCCGCGCTTCACGGCGCTGGAGGTCAAGGTCGAAACGCGAGATTCGGCCGTCGTCAGTACCAGGAGACGGGCATACCGATGTTGACAGGGCCGCCGTGGCGGGTGCACATGATCGTGCTGTCGAAGGTCCCTACTGGTGATTACGGTACGGGGCGGAGTTACAGACCTGCTTCATGGCCTCGATCACGGATGACGGGGGAAGCTTGCTCTGCCGACAGGATCCAGACGTCGATCCGGTCGGGTGAGCACCTGATCGCTTCGATCAGCGCTTCGACGGCGTTCAGCTTGCCCGCGCTCACGTGCGCCTGAAGTTCACGTGCCGACACCTCTTGGTAGGTCATGGTCAGTTGCCACCAGAACCTCATGAGGTATCGGCATTCGTCCTGTTCTCGGTCATCCGCGAGCCGTTCCTCTATCACGGCTTGCACGCGCCGACGCTGTGCCCCGTCACGGAAGCCACTACTGAGGTCGGTCAGGTTCACGCTCGGAAGTTACCAAGAGAACACGTTGATGGCTGACATATTTAGTGGTCAGGCGGCGCCGCCTGCGGCGTTCGTTTCGCTGCCCTCCGAGCGTTCTCAGCTCGTGTCGCACGCCCCGCTCTGTCGGTCACCACGCGGTGTCGACGGCTGCAAGCGCGTCAGCGAAGTCCACCAACCTCAGCCGCAGTTCAGCGACGTGGACGTAGCTCAGCTCAACCGTGCGGTCACGGACCCTGGTGGCGGCGTCGACGACTGGGCCGTCGATCGTGATCCAGCCGCCCTCGGCGTGCGGGCGTGCCCATCGGCCGAGGTCGACGTTCACTCGGCCGATGTGGTCGAGGTACGGGGGGGGCGTCGAGTACTTGGCCGAGGGCGGCGATCACCGGTTCGAGGTCGGTGATCTCGAACCCGAAGCCTCGCTCTGACGGCGCCGCATCGACGTCCAGCTCCGGCAGCGTGACCTCGTCCTGCCCGGGTCCAGCAGACCTGGCTGCGCCTGCGCCGGCAGCCGCACTATCGGCGGGCGCTGGTCGGCGAAGGCAAGTCCGGTCGGTGAACATCTCGACGACCCGGTCCCCCATGTCCGGGGTCGGCCTCAGCAATACGCCCACGATGTCCCCCGTTCGCCTCCGGCTCGGCCTGTTCTGACGTTCAGTGTCAGGAAGACCAGCCACACAACGGAGCAAACCTCCGGCAACCACCCGAACGGGTGCAGCCCATCGGACAGGTTTTCGGGACGGGTCAGTCGTAAATCCCCTCGACCGTCCATTGTGGCTTCTGGTCCAGTGTGACGGCCAAGATCAGTGCTCTGTCGCGGTCGGCGGTCGCGTCGGCGAGGACTACCTGCACCCGGGCCACCCCCCGTCGGATCCCCGGCTTGCGGTGTGGGGCGGTACAGCCAGGGACCAGACCAGCTGATCACCGGCAACGAAGCCTCATCGCCGACCGCGACCGCGGCTGGCGGCCCGGTCAGCTCGCCTCGAGCCGTGCACCCGACAGTGCACCCGGCGGCGTCCCGGACCGCGGCCTGGATCGTGCGTCGAGGGGTGGTCGCCGGAGACGGCACCGGGAGACGTCCCGGCCATGGCGCGTCCGCGGTCAGGGTGGCCCGGGGATCGCCCTAGGGAATGAGCCGTGCGCGGTCGGCTGGTGTGCGGCCACCGTCCAGCAGCGGGGTGAGGACGGCTTCGGGGCCGAGCAGGCCCTGGATCCGGACCATCGCCCGGCTGGCCCGCTCTGCGGCGTCGGCGTCGCGGCCCATCGCGCCCAGCTGCAGCTGCAGCTGCAGGGCCTCTCCCCCGACCAGCTCCTCGGGCGCCAGCCGCAGCCGGATGATGCCGGAATTGGGCCGGTCCCCGGGTGCTGCGGTGAGCCAGCCTTCGCACTGCCACCGGACCCGATCCGCGGTCGCCCGCGCGGTCAGCGGTTCTGCGCAGCGCCAGACCCGCACCCGCTCCTCCCCTGACTCGGCCATCGCCACGATCGCCAGCCGCGTGCACGCCATGCCGTGGCGGGCCAGGCCGGAGAAGAACCGTTCCCCGAGCGTTTTCGCGATGAACGCCGCCTCGTCGATCCGCTCCAGCGGTGTCTCGAACTGCTCCAGAACTTCCAGCTCCGGTGGCAGGGCGCGCCGCAACGGCGGTCGCTGTGACAACCCCCGGGCCAGCCGGTGCGCCAGGATCGCGTCACGCCCGAACCGACCGGCGACGTCCCGCTCCGCGACCGCAGCGAACGCGCCCAGCGTCCGCAACCCGAGCCGGCCCAGCAAGCCGACCAGCTCGCCGCGCTCCTCCCCCGGCTGGTCCAGCTCCGCGACCGGCAACGGCGCCAAGAACGCCGCCGAGCCGCCCGGTGCAATGAAGGTGGCGCGGCGGGCGGCGAGGGTCGCGGCGAACAGGCCGTCGGCGATCCCGACCTGGCATTCCACCCCGGCGTTCGCCGACACCTCGTCCAGCAGCCGCTCCGCCAGCGCTTCCTCGCCGCCGAAGTAGCCGGCTGCCCCGCCGACCGGGACGGCGACGATGCCGGGGCGCACGACCTCGACGCCGACTGCGTGCTGCTCGACCGCGGCCGCGACCGGTTCGAACACCCGGGCGTCCCGGTCCGGGTCGTGCTGGTGCACAACGAGCCCTGGGCATCGGGATTGCGCGTCGCGGGGCCGCAGCCCACGCCCGACACCACTGTGACGGGCCGCGGCGGAGCAGGCCACGACCCGGTTCGCCGAGAACACCGCCGCCGGGACCAACGGTGGCGTTCCCGTAGCGGCGCCGGCGGCGACGACCGGCCAGTCGGGACACCACAGCACCAGCAGCCGCGGCGCGTCGTTCACCCCGCCACCTCCACCAAGGACCGGGAGGCGCGGGGGTTCGCTCGCGGCGACCACTCCGCCGGCGCCCGGCAGCTGCAAAGGCGTCGAGTGCGGGCGCGTGGCGGCGCCGCGGCCGCGGCTACTGGCCACGACATCGCACGTCTGCAGGTAGCCATGACCGTCCGGGGCGGTGCCGCGCCAGGTGTGGCCGGACAGGCGCAGTTCGACGTCGGCGCCGGGCCATGGCCCGGCGATGACCAGCACGGTGCCGCGGGTGCGCAGGCGTCCGGCCAGCCGCCGCGCCAGCTGCGGCTGTGCCCCGCGGCACACCGTCGGACCCAGCACGACCAGGTCGAAGCCGTCGACCAGCGCCGAGAGCACCGCCACCAGCTCCGCACCCGCCTCGGGGACCAGCGCGATCCGGTCCAGATCGACGCCAAGCTCGGCGGCCGCGGCCACTCCGAGGTAGGGCATGCCGGCGATCGCGGCCCACGAGCCCTTTTGGGTCGCTTCGTCCAGCAAGGCCAGGACCAGCGACGTCGACCCGAGCACCGAGACCGTGCTCCCCCGCCGCAGCCCACCGCCGGGCAGCAAGCCGGCCACGGTCGGCAGGACCGGAAAGGCCTCGGCCGGCCCCGTCTGGTCGGGGCTGGGTTGTCGTAGCTGGGAGGCCGTGCGGACACCGGCGATCGCGGTCAGCTCCGCAAGCGCTTCCGGCACTGCCACTGCCGCTCACCTCCAGCACCACGAGCCCGCACCGGAGACACCCGCGCACCACACCCGCGGGCGAACCCGACCACTCTCATCGAACACCTGTTCGGAGGATGCGAGAGTGACGCCGGTCTGTCAAGCCACGCCGCCCGACGTCACTCACTCAGGCGAGAAAGATCGGCGCAGCGCGGTCGAGGCGACACCGACGGTCGCCGATCAGGTCATTGACCAGCGTAAACACAGCGGGACTGGGCTGATCGGGTTGCCGTCGGAGCACACCGTTGGCGTCGGGACGGAGGCTCCGTATGGTCGGTCAGGACGGCGCATCGCGGGTCCCGGCGTGAGTGGAGCCGATGCTGGCTAAGGCCGACGGCGGCCGCCTGCGCAGCGGCCCCGAGTGGGCGTATGAGTACAAGCTCGACGGCTACCGCGCGGCCATGCGCATCGGCGTCGACGGCACCACCGTGCTCACCAGCCGCAACAACATCGACTTCACCGCCGAGTTCGCCGACCTCGCCGGCGTCCTCGCCCCGGCGCTCGACGGGCAGGCCGCTTACCTGGACGGGGAAGTCGTCGTCTACGGCGAGGACGGCCGGATCGATTTCGAGCTCATGCAGGAACGCCGCGGCCGCTACATCAAGCACCACAGCTCCCTGCGCCGAGACGAGCCCTTCGACGACATCGCCGTACGCTTCCTGGCCTTCGACCTGCTCCGCCTCGGCGACCGCGACCTGCTCAAGCAGCCGTATGACGAACGCCGCCGGCTCCTGGAGAGCTTGCCGATGCCCGACCCGTACCGCGTCTCCGTGGTCCGCGCGGTCACGTTCGACGAGCTGGCCGCCGACCGCCGCAGCCCGGCCGACTTCCTGGCGCACGCCGCGGCCGCCGGTTACGAAGGCGTCGTCGCGAAGCTACGCAACTCCACCTACGTCCCCGGGCGGCGACCGGACTCCTGACTCAAGCACCCGTTCATCCAGACCCAGGAAGTAATCATCTGCGGGTGGCGGACCCGGGCAGCGCAGCTTCGCCGGCATCCTCGGCGGGCTGCTGCTCGGCGCGCACGACCCCGAGTCCGGCGAGCTGATCTACATCGGTGCCGTCGGCACCGGCTTCAGCCAGGCCGCCCGCGCCGACCTCCTGGCCCAGCTGGAACCCCATGAGCGCCGCACGCACCCGTTCGTCGTGGCGCCGCCACGGGAGGATGTCCGCGGCGCCCACTGGGTCGAACCTGAGCTGGTCGGGGAGATCGTCTTCCTGCTGGAACTCGGCGAGGTTGAACAGCACCCCTTCTGGCGGGTCGGCGCCGGGACCAACTACGTCCAGCCACGCGCGTCGCGCCGCGGCGGCGCTGTGCCCGAAGACCCAGATCCCGTGCTCACCCCTGGTTAAGAACACCAGGTGATAGACCGGTTGATGGTGCATTTGCCTACGCACTGGGACCACGACATGTTCCATGTTCGTGGCGGCGCCGAGCCGGCGCGCGTATTCGGTGACGACGGCTTCTGCCGCAGACTCCCAGTCTCCGCGCCGTGAGCTGTTGTGCGCCTCAAACGCGACTTTCCGCCACCACGGGCCGCCGCAGACGGCGTCCATCGCCTGGATCGCAGCATGGTCGAGCAAGTTTTTGTGTAGGACGCCCGCGGCGCGTCGGGTGAAGTCGGCGCTGAAGTTCAGGAGCGCTTCGGTTCGCGGCCAGCTGCTACCGCGTGCCCGCCGAAGCAGACGGTGCAGCTCGACGAACGGCAGGATCGCGCCACAGGGGTCGAGGAACAAGAACAGCGGCACTCCGCCAGCGCGGGACACGATCTCGGGCAGGTGATCCTGGACTTGGCCGTGAAACGCCTCGACCTGTAAGCCTTGGTCGCGGTACTCGGCCGCGACCGTCGACAGCCTTCGATAGTCCTGTCTGCTGCGTTCGACCAGCAGCACCTCAACTTGGGTGGATGTACGCGCGCGGTGGGCGGCCTGCAGCAACAGCTCCGCAGATGCCGGTCGTCCATCGTCGTAACGGCCGCGACCTGCGTAGCCGTCCACCACCACCGCCCGCCGACCTGGGATTTTCGACGCGGTCATCACGACGAACGGGAGGGCGTAGCCCCGTAGCAGCTCGTGCTTGAACACCGATTGAGCCTGCTGGTTGTCCAGGAGGCCAGCGCTGGTGCCTTTCGCCATAGGGAGGCCCTCCCCGCAGCCGATCTTCCGATCGTCACATGACCACGGGTAAGAACGAAGTGACGCTCCGGAATATCGCCCGCGCGGCCGAATCCACCACCTGCGAACACGTGAACGACGACGCACTCCAGGCCGTAGTTCTGAAGGAGACACGTCGGATCGCCCCGAATGGCCAGCATCAACCGGTCAGTTACTCACTGTCAGATCCTATCAACTCGCAGCCACGGTCCAGCCGTCGAGCAGGTGGAGTACTGGCGCAAAAAGACGACCGGTGCGAAGCAGGATCCTTGGCGCGCCGGACGGCAAAACTCGGCAGCCTGCCGGACTTGTTGCTCGCCCGAAAATCGCGTAGTCGACTACGTCACCTGCCGGGGCGGAGTGGTTCACTCCGTCGGTTCGGGAACCGCGAGGCCGTCGAGAAGCAGCTGCGAGATCAGGCGGGCGTGTTCCTGCGGCGGCGCGTCGCGCCTGGTGAACCAGTGGAGGAACAAGGCGTTGGTCAGCATGGCTGCGGCGTCGTAGGCCGGGATGTCCGCTCGGAACGCTCCAGCTTTCTGGGCTCGTTCGATCGTCGGTACGAGCATCTGGGGAAGATCAAGCTCCCGTTTCACCACGACGTTCATATCCGGCGACGCGGCGGTCTCGTGGGCGGCGAGCATCAGCAGCGCCTGGACGAATTCCGGGTTTTGGGTCGCCAGGTTCTCCAACCTGCCCAGGTGGCGGGTGATGGTTTCCTGCGGCGGATAGCTGAGCTTGACGTCGTCGTCGACCTGCTGGGCGAGCCGTTCGCACGGGCCGTCCAGCGCGTCGATGATGATCGCCGCTTTGGACGGGAACAACTGCCTCAGCACCGGTGACGGCACGTGAGCCCGTGCAGCGATCAAGGAGAAGGTGGTGAGGAAGTAGCCGCGTACGCCGAATTCGGTACGGGCCGCGTCGAGGATCGCCGCGCGCGGATCCTCGGGGAGCCCGTCCGGTTTCGCCGACGCGAATTTCAGCTGGACCTGTTCGGATATGGGAGCCACCACGTCGTTGATGTGTTCGTGGTTGTGGTCGGGATCGACGATCGCCGCGATGAGCGCGATGGTCAGATCGCCGAACAGGTCGTCGGGCACCGCCTCGGGGTCGAAGATCGAGCGCAGCGCCAGGCCTTCCACCAGCGCGGTCAACGCCACCGCGACGAGCTTCGAGGAGAAGGGCTTCCGCATCGAGGCGCCCCAGCTGGCCAGGATCCTTTCGTACGCCAGCATGGTGGTGTTGTCGTACCTCGCGTAGACCTCGCGCAGGCCCCTCATCGCTTCCGGGTGCTTCCGCCCCAGCAGGAAGACCGCCAATTGCGCGAGAGTGCCCGGGTCGTGCTTGACCGTCTGGAAATCCCAGTCGCACACGGCGCGCACCGTGCTGTGCAGGTCGCCTTGGGAGTCGAGCAGCACGCGGTCGATCATCGTGGAAAGCTCCGACGTCACGTCCTCCTGGACGGCGCTCAAGGACACGATGAGTTCGTCGAGGTACTTCTCCTTGCTTTGGAACACATTGAAGAAGGTGTTCTTGCTCAAACCCGCCCGCGCGGCAACGTCCTCAACCGGAATCCCACGTTCGAGGATCTTCATCCCGTCACGGAGCAGGATTTCCGCGCCCGCGTCCAACATCCGCTGACGGTTGGTGTTCGGGGAAGCCATGGAGGTACCTCCGGCGCCGGAGCGCCCATGTCGGGTGGGGAGACCTGACCTACATCGCTCTGCGCGCAAAGACTGTTGCACTGTTTGCACAATTCGCGAAGACCGTTCACACCAGCGGGTGACCTCCCGGACCAGAGGCCAGGGTTAGGCCATTGGGTCGAGGGCTGTTCGGTCAATCGGGTCTTCGTTGCTGACTGTGAGTCACCGAGGGCATGGTTGAGCGACGGGCTGTGCTCGTCGATCGACGGATCCTGTGAAGGGGTGGGCACTAATGAAGTTGTTCTCCGGGCTCTTGCTGCAGGCTCGAAAACCCCGTGTGCGCCGGACGGCAGTCTATTTCGGAGTGCTCCTGGTGACGAGTCACCTCCTCGGCGGATGTGCCGAGGATTCCGCCCCACCGCCGTCCGGTGACACCTTCGCGGACGCGCCGCAGTCAAGGTTCGTGATCGGCGCGACTGCCACCGCGAACGAGCCGGCGGTCACCCTGGGGTCGGCGGAGACCGGGCAGATCCGGGATGCGGTGAGCCAGGGCAAGGTACAGCTGACGGCCTTCGTCGGGTCTGCGACCGACCACGCGGTGCTGAACCGTGACATGTCCGTCTACTACGACGTCGACACCAAGGAGCTCGATAAGGATCCGGGCCGGCTGCAGCAGGGCTTCGACGACAACTTGAAGCCGGTGACCGCGAAGCTGAGGACCGCGGCCGGGAACCAGTCGAATCTCGATTTGCTGGGGCTGCTTGGAGTACTGGCGCACACGCCGTCACCTGCGACGCTGTTTGTGCACAGCAGCGGTCTGCAGACCGCCAGCTTGCTCGACCTGCGCGGTCCGGGGTCCGACCTGGATGTGGCGGCGACCGTCGCCGCGCTGCCGCAGGACCAGCTTCCGGACCTGACCGGCAAGCGGGTTGTCTTCGTGGGTCTGGGCCAGGTCGCGGGCCCCCAGCAACGGCTCACCGAGCTGATGCGCGCTGATGTCCGGGACCTGTGGCTCTCCGTATGCCGCAAGGCGCACGGCACCTGCGATCCGACGGTTCTCCCGACCGACGGCGGTGCGCCGGGTTCGAAGGTCGTCGTGCCGACAATTCCCGTACCCGCTTTGGTTCCGGTTACAAAGTCTGGGGACTTGAAGACCGGCCAGGTCACCACCATCGCGCTGCCGAATGGAGTCCTCTTCCGCCGGGAGAGTGCCGATTTCCTGCCCGATGCGGAACGACAGCTGCGCGCGATGGTCGGTTACTTCCAACCGGACGCCACCACCGTGCCCATCGCCGCCACGGCGATCGGTCACACCGCGCACTACGGCAAGGCGCCCGGCGCGCGAACGCTCTCCAAGCAACGAGCGAGGCGTGTCGTGGACGTCTTGGTCGCGGCCGGCGTGCGCGGTTCGTTGTTCGACGGCGCCGACCGCGTCGACGGTGTCGGCTTCGACCGGCCGGTCGTGCCCGACCTGGATGCCGCGGGGCACTTGATTGCCGAGGCCGCCGAGCAGAACCGCACCGTCATTCTCACCGTCACCCGAACCTGGAGTACCGGATGACCCTGCACGCGGAAACCCCCTCCGACTCATCGCCGATGCCCGGTGAGCCGGGTCTGCCGGCCCTGATCCTGCGCCGGAACAAGCCACCACGGGTGTCACTGTGGTACTGGCTGCGGTACCCCAGGCGCGCTTGGTGGATCACCCAGTTGATTCGTGAGGCGTTTCGCTGGCGCGGCGAGTCCAACACCCGTCCCGAAGCCCTAACCCTCGCCGAGCGTGCGGTATGCAAGCACGCCCACCAGGCGCAACGGGCCGAGATCGCCCGCATCGTGAAGCGCATCGACGGTTTGGCCGACCGTTATCAGGCGCTCCGCGCCGACGCTGCTCGTGAGCGGAGGCTGGCGCGGATCGAGCGGGACCGCCGACTGGCTCCGGCCGTGCCGGTCCCGGTATACGTCGCTGGACCGGTGTCAGTTAAACGGGCGAAGAAAGTGATCGTCCAGTGCCAGCGGAAGATTGAAGAGGACACGGGACGGGGGTACACCCGTCATCAGGACCGGCCGTCCACAGCTCGAGACGTCGCCACCTCGTCGCCGCTCGTTGTCGACATCCTCGCGTTGATGGCTGTGATCGCGAAGATCCTGAACGTCAACTTGGAGACCGCTTCCATCAAAATCCCCGAGACAGTGACCACGGTGGGCTTTTCGCTGCTCGGCGCGCTTGTGCTCGCCTTGCTGGCGCACTCGACCGGTAACGCTGCCTGGCACCTGCGCTCCGTCTCTGGCCGACTGACCGCGGAAGACGAGGAGGAGGATCCCCCGGAGGTTCGGCGAGAACCGGAGTTCCCGAACCCGAAGAATCTCTTGTACGTTAAGGCGGGCAGCCTGTTCGCGGTAAGTCTGACGACGGCAATCTCCATCGCCACGCGGATCATCCACCCCACTTCGACCTTCCACGCGGGGCCGGTCGAGTGGATGGTCGGCATCGGGCTGGGCATTTTCGCATTTCTCGCACCGTGGTTGATCGTGTGGAACCGCATGCGCTCCGGTTCGTTGGAGGTCCGCACGATCGAATCGCTCACCAAGCTGGTGCGCGACGCGGAGGCGGTCGTCACTGGTCACGAGAAGGCGGCCGTCGAGGCGGACGAGCGGGCCGCGAAGGTCCGGCAGTCGGCGGACAGGTCTCGTCTTGACGAACTGCAGGCCGCGATGGCCCCGTCCGGAGCCGCCATGCAGATCATCGATCTCGCTCGGAGCTACCACGGTCAAGCCGGCCTCCACGCGATCGATGAGAACACGCCAGTCGAACCGCCCTTCGTCTCCACGCGAAGCGTGCTGGCCACCGACACATCGGCCATCGACGAAGCGATGAAGCGGTTCGACCTCCCCGATGATGAGGAAGCGCCCGACGAGGTCGAAGGCGAGGAAGGAACTGACTGATCGTGCCGCCGAGGGAGAGCTCACCCATGAGGCTCCGCCAGGCTTGGCGTCGAGGCCCTGATAGTCAGGGCGATCCGTCCAGAGCTGAGGAGGGGTCACTCGGGCCGTATCACCCCTCCTCGGTTTACATCAGCGTCAGCATGGCGATTAGGAACACCGCCGCCACCACGTCCGTTCTGGCCAGCACGACGCTCTGAACCGCACGGAGCGCCAGCCGGACCGGGGCGAGCTGGCTCGCGGACATTTACGTGTTCGTGAGGCACGACGAGGTCGGAACGGGTTTGTCTCTGACGGCGGCGCAGTCACGGTGCCAACGGCGTCCGGTACCGCGCCCCTCGACCTGCGATGGCCGGACCACGCCAGGTAACCCTTCGAAATCGAGTTCGCTGCGCTCAGATTGCGATCAGCCGACTTTTCGTAACAGGTGATCGACGCGCGGCGACTGAAGCTGCACCCGGTTTTCGCGGGTGAGCCCAAGGTTACGGAGGTGCGATGGCAACGAAATCGCCTGCCGAGCGCCTCGGGGTGCTGCTGTTCGTCCTGGTGAGCGGTTCCTCGTGGCTTTGGTTGGCATCGAGTCCAGCAGCCGCGGCGGGTATATCGATCAGTGCTTCGCCGGAACAGGTGAACCTCGTGCCAAGCTCGACTGCTGCTGGCACTGTGTCTGTCACCAACAGCGACGCTGCTCAAGCGGTAGTCGCCATCCGTTGGGTTCCCTCGGATCAGTCGGTCCAGGTGGACATGCCCAAGACTGCCGCGAGGCTTACCGCTGGTTCCTCCGCCGTTTTCGACTTCCAGGTCACCCGGGTTGCAGAAGGGAGCGGCCTGGACTCCGCGGTGTCGTTCATCGCGACCTCCCCACGTGGTGCCGCGACCACCACGGTGACCATCAAGGTGGCCGCACACCCAGTTCTGCTTGAAGCAAAGGTCGATTCCGCAGTGGAACGGATCGACGAGAATAGGCCCGGTGCCGCTTCCCTGGCTGTGAACAACCCACGGGATACGCCAGTCAAAGTGGAATCGGTCGCGGTGAGTGCTCCTTCATCGACCACAGTCACGGTGCGGTGCCCTTCCGGACCCGATATCAGAGCCGAAGGCGGTACCACGACAAGGGCCGCGACCTGCGCATTCACTGTTCCACCGAGGGAGCAACAACTGCTCCCGATCACGTTTTCCGCTACCGAATTGGTGACACCGGGCGCACGCTCCCTCAGTTTTGTCGTGCACGCATCCGACGGGCATGGGTCCGCGGCCAGCGTCATCGCCTCCACATCATTCTCTTTGGAGGTGTTCGGGGAGTCCGAAATTCTCCAAGCGGTCGGCGTGCCGGTGTTCCTCGTTCTACCTGGCGTCGTCGCCGTGCTGGCCGCTTACGTTCTCGTTCGACGCTTTTCACCATGGCGAAGCGCGTTCACCGCTCAGGAGAGCCACGTCGGCGTCGTAAGTCAGACCGCCGTCACGGGGATTCTCGGAGTCGTGATCTCGCTCTTGCTGGCCGCGCTCTACCCTTGGCTCACCGGCAATCTCTTCCCCGGCCGTCAGCGCGACTACCGACACGCATACGGGTTCCTCGACTTCTACTACGTCCTAGCGTACGGATTCCTGCTTGGCGCTACGGCATGGCTGCTCACGCTGCTCGCGTATGCCAGCAGATTCTGCTGGCGCGCGCTCTTATTGCCTCAGCCTGGCGATCCGCCCCGGGCGTTGCTGCGCAAGCTGGGAACCCAAGGCTTCTTCACTGGTCGCTCAGCGGTGTTCCTGCGTGTTGAATTCGCGGGCATGGGTGCCGTTCTGCTGAGTGAGCAACGCAACGGGACCGTGCTGGTCGCGCCGAGGATCGTCGTCGATGCGCGGCCGTCAGGAGGTGCCCCGGACAAGGCGTGCATCGAACAGATCTCAGGGAATGGCGCGTGGGAGCTATGGCAGGAACTGCGTCTGCACCGGCGGGAAGATCTCCTGCGATACAAGCCCGGTGACGTTGTGACAGTCGCTGAAGTTCCGAAAGAGGGCACCACGCCGTCCGCCTCGAAGGTCCCACTCATCGAAGCTGCGCCCGGCAGTTGAACCACAACATAGAACGAGCGGCCGGCGAACCGGCCGCCCCCTCACCGTAGTGAGTAGTCGACGACATTGTACAGGAGAACGATGACCACCGTCCAACACGCGATGTTCACGGTGAGCTGGACATCGACTTTTCCGTCGGTACTCGCGGAGCAAACCGGCCGACTGGCGACTCGTTCCGGCTACGCGAACGTCTTCGCGGATCGCGGAAGGCTGCTCGGCATGCCCTGGGACTCGGCACTCGACCGTCCGAGCTGGAGCAGGTTCTGGTCCTCCTATCTCGGCAGCCCCCGCGCCCTGCGGAAGCTGGGTACCGACCCGAGTTGGGAACACGACTCGGCCTGGGAGCACGTGATCCCATTCCAAATGTGGCATCAGCCCGCGCTGCTCGGGCCGGTCGACGCCGTCGCGCGCTCCCGCGTGCTGCTCTACCCTGCCGCCATCTCGGTGACCATCGCCGTCAACGCAACGGGGAGTTGGCGGGTCGACGAGCTCGCTGACGGGATCGCGGCGTTGTACTCGGGTCGCCATTGGGGTGCGCCAGGGTCAGCGGAGACCACCCGCACGCTGCAAGGAATCGCCACCGACCTACGCGATGATGCTGCGACGTTCTTAGCCGGTACCGGGGACCCAGCTCCCGAAGCCAGGCCGGACGTCGTACACACTGTCGCCGCGCCGGTCGCCGGCGTCGGGTCAGCCGACTCGCTTAGTCTGAACGACCCGCACGTGCAAGCATGCGTCGCGGGCTTGGCGAGCCTTGGGCCGCCTGGTGAGTTCGACAGCGTGAAGTTACTTGGTGTCAACAGCAACGCGAACCGCGGTGCACGCGCGTACGTGCTGAAAGACGGGCACGCGCTCTGGCATCCCGCACGCATCCTCCATCCGGGCGATGCTCTCGTCTGTCTCGTCCGCAACCACACCGACCTTGCGGTACAGATCGAAGCCCTCGCTGGCATCGTCGATTGGTCCGCTGACTGGATATCCCAGGGCAAGGCGGTCCCGCTGGCGATCCAGCCCTTGATCCGGGTGATCCTGAACCGGTTGCGTGTCCTGCATCTGGGGAACGGCAAGAGGACTTACCGCAGCGAGATCGCGCGGCTACGGATCGACCCGTTGCTCCCGGCGGTGGAAGCCGTCGAGCGCGCCATTTAGCCGTGCGACGGCGTGCTTGTTGCACGCATCACTTGGTCGACTACCTCACGTGCCGCGTCGGGATCTTCGTCGCACAACTGCCGAAACCGTCGGGCGCATGCGGCGTGCGGACTCCTAGAGGAACACAGCCGATCGAGCATTTGCTTCGCGAGCGGGTCAGGCCTCCCGTTCGTGGTCTGAAGATGGCCCACCCAGACACCGAACACCACGAGATGCCGCTCCCTGATGAGGTCTTCGTTCGCCAACCCGAGGACATCGATCGTGACGAGCGCTCGTTCCCGCTCGAGTTCGGTTATCCCCGCCGGAACGGGGATCACGCCGTCCCAGCCGATCAGCTCCTCCGGATCGGGCTCGTGCGGATCAGCCGGGTTGACCAGGTACGGCTGTTCCTCCGCCAACGCCTGTTCGTCGGTCGTCGTGAGCTGACGCGCGCGGCGCGTGGGGAACATGCTTTTCTTCTGCCGGTTATTGCACCGCCGGCAGGCGACCACGTAGTTACGCGGGTCGTAGGCAAGTAGGTAGTAGCCCACTCTAGACGAGCCACCGCCGTCCTGGAGCTCGCCTGTGCCCTGCCACGCGTCGACCCGGCCCTTTGGCCGAAAGTGGTCCACCGTGGAGTCGTCGCCGGATGACCCGAGAGGACGTTCGCAGTACCCGCACTTGCCGAGCTGGATGCGCACCAGCACGTGCGTTATCTTCTGCCAGAACTTATCGGCATCTTTATGGTATCCGGCTTGCTCGTTCTGAGTCTTCAGCAAAGCGGCGCGGGTCAGCCAGTCTGATACGGCTTCATCGATGCGAGCCAGCAGCTCAGAGCACGGGATTGCCACACGGATCATCGTCCGGAGTCCTCTAGCGGGAGACTCTCGGCCAGAGCCCTAAGGTAACGGTTCCGGTCTTCGGGTCCACCCTTAACTGCACGCCGCGCCAAGTCTTCAAGCGATCGCGCGACGTCGGGAGAACGCGTCGTCGTGAGTTCGAAGTAGGAGCTGAGGAGAACTTGCTCGGCGTTGAGCCCGTGCACTTCTGCGGGAATGCGCTCCAGGGTCGAGGCAGATGATGCGTCAGCAACCTTCGCCACACAGATGTTCGCAGCTTCGAGTGTTCCGGCGACCAAGGGACTGTGGGACGTGAAGATGAACTGGACCTTCGGGAACATCCGGCTGATGGTCGGTACCACCACGCGCTGCCAGGCCGGATGCAGCAGAAGGTCGATCTCGTCGACCAGCACGATGCCACCGGTCTCCCGCAACGACAGGGGTTCCGGCGTCACGGCGCTGAGGTGGAACATCAGGTCGCCGAGCCATCCGAGGTAGGAACGGAAGCCGTCTGAAAGTGCTCGGAACGGTATCTCCACCCCACGGTGGGCGAAGACCGGCTCGTCACCTGCGTACGACCCGAGGAACTTCGCGTTTCGAGGGAGGAGCCGGTCGAGAAGCTCCCGGACTTCCCGCTGCCGGATGCTGCCGCTCGCAGGCAGCCATCCACCGAACGGGACGAGTGAGATGCTCTCGTCGAAGAGGCTCGATACCCGCTGATAGCGCCGCCGGCGACGACCGCGCTCCATCGAAGGATCAGAGCGGGACTCGTCCGCCACTCGCCGATTCACGCCGTAACCGACGACGAAAAACGACGTGGAAGACTCGTCGAACAAGTCCTGCCAGTACGGGCCGTCGGTCTCGCTGTGCAACTCCTCGAGGTCCCCCCGTCGCTGGACGGCAACTTCGCTCAGAAGCACTTCGGGCCGCCGGGGGCCGCCGAAAGCAAGCGCCCCGGTCGCGACTGCGGCCTTCTGCCCCTCGCGCACCATGCGATATGGAACTAGCCCGGAACTCGCGAGGACCGGGCCCAAGGCGACCATCGCCGCGGCACGTAGCACGGTGGACTTCCCAGATCCGTTGTCGCCTAACAGCAAGTTCACGTTCTGCATCCGGACATTGCGCCCTTCGCCCGGGAAGCGGAGGGAGAGACTGACCTCCGGAAAGCATCGCATGTTGGAAATATGCAAATCAGTCAAGTAGAGGAACGGCGCAGGCGATCGCTCCTCAGGCAGACGTGGCTTGACCTTGCTCAGTGACTTCCCGGGAGGGTGAACCGGTTCAGCTGCCTGCAAGTCCTCCAGCCGCGTTCTCGACCGATTTCTGGCTCGCTGCCGGCGGAGGATGGGAATCAGGCGAGCCGAGACGACCGACATCGCGGCGACCCCGCTCAGGAAGAACGTGACGTATCGCCCCACTTCCGCCCAATTGAAGCTCATCTCGCTCGCCAAGGATCGACCATGGTGACAAGTGTAAGTCCGACCGTATCGATCCCGGCTAACTACCGGCGCGGCCGCCAGTGGATTCGGGCGCCGACGGCGAGAAGTGCGATCCCTGACGCCGCCGAGCACGAAGGCGAACGCGAAGCGGGTTCGGCTTTCACCGTCTGGAAGCGACTGGTCCACCCTTTGCCGCCACGACGGTTGCGGCCGCTGGACCACGCCCCCACCTAAGGTCCCAAGCGGTCGTCGAACACGACGTCGCCCGCGTTCGGGCTCCAGCGGCAGATCGCATGCAGGTTGCTGACGAGCAGGTAAACGTGGGTGGGAGCGGAGTCAGCCCACACTTGGCGAGGTGGGGATGAGTTAGGTCAGGTCGATGTCGTTCATGACCGATCCGAGCGGCTGCCGTGCGGACGGACCACTCCCCGGCTCTGCATATCGCCAGTTGGGACAAGTGAGGCGCCCAGGCGAGGCACGTACTCGGATCCATGAACCACGTCGCACTGCTCGGAGAGTTTCTCAGAATGCGGCGCTCGCAGCTTCACCCCGAGGACGTCGGCGTGCGGTCCCGCCGGCTGGTCTGCGCGGCCAACCGGCGCTGTCGGTACAGCGTTCCGGCCAAGTTACGAGATCTTGTGACGATCGGGCGCTGATCGGCGACATACAAGCTGTAGCCGGAGGAGCTCGGGCATGGCGGCACCGAGAGGAGCTTGCTCATGGGGCCGGAAATTGTAGCTGCGGTCGGCTTTCTGATCGCTTGGGCGGTCGGAAAAGCACGCCGGGTTGGCAAGCAGGTCGACGATGTTGCCGATCAGGTCGTCGACGCGGCATCGACGCGCCTGCGCGAGGTCCTACTGCGAAAACTGAGCGCGGATTCCGCACTACGGCAGCTGGAGTTGGAAGCCGAGTCGGGCGACGTCCGCGACCGGACTACACAGCGGGTGACGCTGTCGCTGACGGACGCGGTCGAACAGGACACCGTGTTCGCCACCAAGCTGCGATCCGCGCTGGCCGACGCACGCGGCAGCGGTGTCACGTTCACCACGTCGGACCGGATTGTGGTAAACGGACCGGTCACCGCGAGCGGACACGGCCACGGTATCGCGTTTGGCGTAGTCGGAGGCGACGCGCACATCAGGCAGGCCCCGAACCCTCACCAGCCGGACCGGGCCTAGTGCACCCCGGCACCGGAGCCATCGACGCTCCTTCCCCGTCTTGGCAGATCGAAGCCTCCTACGGCGCCTTCGCCACGGGCATAGTCAATGGGAACGTGACCGTCAACCAGGCCACAGCACCGCGCACCGCAGCCATGGTCACCGCGATCACCGCCGGTACCCGGGATCCAGGTGAGCTGTTCATCGGCCGTGACACGCAGATCGGGCAACTACCGGTGCTGCTGGCCTCTGTTCCACGGGATTCTCGGTGGCCGGTGGTGTCGGCGGTGGCAGGGATGGGCGGTGTCGGCAAAACGGCCCTGGCTCGCCGCATCGCGTCGATCGCCGCCCACAAAGAATGGTTCGCCGGCGGCATTGCGTGGGTAAATCTGCGCGGTTACGACCTTGAGGACGACCACGTCCACCCCGAGCAGGTGTTTGGGCCGGTGTTGCGACTGCTCGGTGTGCGCGGAGAGGACATCCCGACCTCGCCCGATGACCAGGCGACGGTCTACCACCATGTCCTCAACAAGCTCGGTGATGCAGGCCGACGAGTGCTGCTGGTCCTGGACAACGCCGCCGCCGGACAGCAAGTGCTGCGCTGCTCCCGCGACACCGGGCCCACCGAGTCCTGGTCACCACCCGAGACTCGCTGAGCCTTGCGTCCTCTCACCGTCTCGAACTCGAGGTTCTGCACACCGACGACGCCAGACAGATGCTGTACGACATTCTCACCCTGCGCCAGCCCGACGACCCACGGATCACTGAGGTCCACCAGGAGGCAGCGCTGCAACTGGTGGCGATATGCGGAGCGCTTCCGCTTGCCGTGGAAGTTACGGCGTCGATCCTGGCTAACGATCTCGCCTTGACGATCGGCAAGCTACTCTCGGAATTGATTGCAGCGGAGGGGGAAGGCGTACATCACGCCCACCACGCCGAGAAGTCTTTGACAACGGTGTTCGATGTGTCGTGGCGGCGGCTGCAAGCACGGGCGCCGGAGGCGGCGACGCTCCTGCCGTTGCTGACTCTCAACCCCGGCCCCGACTTCCATAACTACACTGTGGCGGCTATCGCCGGCGTTCCAGAACCAAGGGTTGCCCCCAGCTTCGCGTGCTACGCGAGGCGAGCCTGCTGCGGCAGGTGGGGGCACGGGGTGGTCGCTGCATGACCTGATCCGCCTGCACGCGCGCGAGCTGCTCGACGATGCTCGCCGAGGCCCGGCGCTGGACCGGATGCTGGAGCACTATTCCCGGGCAGCCCAAGCTGCGGACAGTCAAACCTATGCCCTGATGGGCGGCGAGGAGACCGGCCGCTTCGGCAGCCGCGACGAGGCACTGCGCTGGTTCCAGGCTGAACGCGTCAATTTGACCGCCGCGGTCCCGCTCGCCCTCAGCACCGGCCACTACGAGCACACCTTCGCCATCGCAGGAAGCCTGAGCCCATACCTTCAGCAGTGTCGGTACCTCAATGATTGGGCGTCGATCAGCGTAGACGCTCGCCACGCGGCTGATCGCATCAGCAACGATGCCGCGCGCGCATCGGCGTGGAGGAGCCTCGGACTCGTCTGGGCCGAGTTGCGGAGATTCGACGACGCGATCATTGCCCACCAGGAGTGCATCTCCGGCTGCCAGGAGATCGGCCACCGCCAGGGCGAAGGTGCAGCCTGGCACAACCTCGGGCGTGCTCTGCTGGAACTACGGCGATTCAATGACGCGATCGCCGCCCAGCAGCAGGCCCTGGCCATCTTCGGGGAACTTGGCAACCGCCACAACGAAAGCTCAGCACTGAGCAATATCGGGCTCGCCTTGAGGCTGTCAGGCAGAGCAGACGAGGCAGTGACTGCTTATCGACAGCACTTGGCCATCTGCCGAGACCTCGGCGACCGTGAAGGCGAAGTTCAAGCACTAGTCGAACTCGGGATCGCGTTCGTCCAGCTGAGACAGGCAGAAAACGCGATCACCGTCCGCCAAGAAGCTATCACCATCTTGGAAGAACTCGGCGACGCCTGCGACGCAGGCGAAGCGTTGAATAACTTGGGGTTGGCACAGATGGGACGGGGAAGGTTCGATGACGCGGTGACATCCTTTCAGAAATCTGCCGTCATCTTCAAAGAACTCGGCGAACGTCATGCCGAAGGCTTGATACTGGATCATCTCGGGGCCGCATATTATCAGTCTGAACAATTCGCTAATGCGATCTTTGCCCACCGCAAAGCTACAGTTATCCTCGACGAGGTTGCCGACCACCACAATGCGGGCGAGGCAGTTGAAAATACCGGGGTCGCCCTACAGGGATTAGAAATGTTTGAGGACACAATCGCTTACCACGAGCTCTCAGCCGATATCTTCAGGAAGCTCGGCGACCGCTCCAACGAAGCCCGAGCACTGGACAACCTCGGATACTCCCTGCGCAAAGTTGAGTTATTCGACGACGCGGTCACAGTCTCAGGCCGAGCTGTCGCTATCTTCCAAAAAATCGGCGATCACCACACGGAAGGCTTGACGCTGAACCGGCTCGGATTGATGTTTCTTGCCGCGGGGCGAAAAGATGAGGCGAGGAAAGCTACCGAAAATGCGATTGCCGCATTCCAGGAGACCGGAGACGTCGAGGATGAACGCATGGTCGGGCGGTGGCGGCGCCGGTTGCTGTAGTTCGGCAACACCGGCCACGGTCGAACCTGAGGTTCGCCGGACATACGGCGTACTGGTGTTCTTTGACAAACAATCTCCGGCGTGTCAGACCACCCACGGACACTACCTCGATTGAGTCCCACGCTACACACGCTCAGCATAATCTCGCGGCTTGCTTGCTGCAGCCCGCGACAACTGCCGAAGGACTCAAGTCGAGCGGCGAACTCTCGGCTTGCAACCTTCCGGCGCCGATGGAGCACCTGCCGGTCGCCAGACCATCGTCCGACCAACGGTTAGCCTCAGACGAGGAGACCTGATCGAACAGTGGCGAAAGAGTCACCCGCGCCTCCTCGCCACACGTGGCCACCCCGTCCACGCCACGTGGGCCCACACCCACGGACTTCAGCCGCAGGCAGGCGACACACGCGACTCAGATGTGTTCTACGCCACTTCACGCGGCTCCCCCGCGATTCATTTCGTGACCCGAAACTGTGTAGAACAGCGTTACTTCTGGGGTCACATGAGGCAACCGTGAGGCTATAGTGGCTGGTAGAGACCTTGGACGACACCGTCACCCACTCTCCTAAGGCGGTCGTCAGAGGGTCGAATCCCTGCGCAGGACATTGTCGACCTTGAATTTGTGCGGCCTCCTCAGAGAGGCCCTCCCACGCCGAGAACACGTGGATGCAGGATGTCGAGAACATGGAGTGGCGCCGAGGCCGATACGCCTGAATGCACTGCAGAATCTGAGCCAGCGATTGGTAGCTTCTCAGTTGGTGTTCCCCAGTCAGCGGATCGGATCGTCTCCGCACTAGCTCTACCCGCTCGAAAGCGAAGCCTGGACGCTGTCGTTCCCTTGCCAATAGCAGATCTCGGACCTTTGGTGGACGGCAGCTCTGTCATCTTCAGTTTGGCTCGAGTCGGCGGAAACGGCGTGGTGGCGGCGCGGGTGGCTCTGGAACAGCTGGGCTGGGCCGTCGGCTTGCCGATTCAACTCGCAGTGTCTTAGGGCCTGCTCGTCGTAACACCGTGCGCCACGCGAGGGCTGGGGTCCGTACCTCCGAAGATGAGCCTAACTCTGCCCGCCCGGTTACGTGCACAGTGCCGGATACGCCCTGGCGACCAGGTCCTGCTCGCGGCCCTGCCGGAGCACGATCTCCTGGTCGTCTACCCACAACATGTCCTGCATGAGATGGTCACCACCTATCACGCCGACCTGGCGAGCACACCACATCGGACAGCCGACTGAAGGCGGGCGCGGCGGCTTGCCGCCGCGCCCACCGACCATCACTACGCCTCGTCCCGCGCAGTCCTCGCGGGTGCAAGCGGGTGCGATCCCCCCGTCAGCGCTGCGAGAGCCTCGGCCACCTCGCTGATGTCAGCCTTCACGTAGCTGGTGGTGGTCAGGTCACCGCCTGACTCGGCGTGCCCGGCATAGGCGCGAGCGACGCCATGCCGAAGTTGCGCTCCACCCACGTCAGAGTGGTATGGCGGAGCCAGTGGGCACTGACCTGCAGAGCCCTGGCCCAGTCCAGCTCGTTCTGAACCCGGCCAAAGATGTAGTCGTAGCGACGGTAGGTAATCGGCTTTCCGCTGCTGTAGCGCAGCAACTGGCCTTGCGGGTCGCCGTTACCGCGTTCCTCGTTGTGGGCGATGAGGTGACGCATCAGGGTGGGCGAGACGGGCTGCCAGCGCTCGGTCTCGCCTTTCTCCCGCAACAGGACCGTGCATTGCCTGCGGTCCAGATCACGGGGCCGCAGGGCGAGGGCACCGCCGCGGCGGCAGGCGCTCTCCTCGTGCAGGCGGCAGATCAGCGAGTCGAGTTCCGGGTCATCGCCGGTGCTGGCCACGACGTCGTTCAGCTCGCTCAGCCGGTTGCCTGCCAGGGCACGGCGGGTCGATGCATTGCGGCGTGGTTTGGTGACGCGCATGGCGGGGTTGCGGCGTTCGTCGAGCCGTCCGTCGTTGACGAGGTGTTTGTAGAGGCAGCGCATGGCCGCGATGAAGTTCTCCGCCGCGTTGCGTCCGCCGCGGGAGTTCCGCCGGACCCGTGCGGTGCTGCGGACCGTTTCGGCCATGGTCTTGATTTCGCTGGCGATGATGGTGTCCATGCGCCGGTCACCCCATTGAGCTTCGGCCTTGTTCCA
>NZ_JBIUTB010000012.1:0-194766 GCF_044741685.1 Amycolatopsis sp. NPDC088138 | reverse complement strand
CCGGCCGAGCCGACGGTGCCGGCCCAGGAACGCCGCCGCTCGAGGTGGCTGCGCGCCACCCGCCGCTGAGATCACCCACGTCCGTGAAGGCCACCTTGAGGGACTCTGAGTCCCTCAAGGTGGCCTTCACGGACGTTCGGGAGCCTCAGCCCCGCTGGTACTCCTCCCAGGTGACCTTGGTGACCGAGGGGCCGTCGTCGGCGCCGCGGCCGGCCAGGCCGTTCTGGCCCAGGTAGTAGTCGCCCGTCTGGTGCTGCGCGCCCGACGACAGGTCCGGGTCGGAGATCGCCATCGCGTGGACGTGGTAGGCGAACCCCTGCGCCGGCGTGCGGTACCAGGCCGCGAACCCGACCTGGCGCAGCGCCTTGATCAGGTTCGTCCGGGTCGTGGCCGACATGCCGGACACCGAGATGTCCATCGCGCCGCCGCCGTCGTGCGTCCCGGCCGAAGCGTCGACGCCGCCGGGGTTGTACGAGCCCTGCGTCAGGCTCACCGTGATGCCGGCGATCTTCTCGGCGGCCAGCAGCATCGCCTTGGTGCGGGTGTTGATCGTGACGCCGCGGTAGGCCACCCGGCTGCCCGCGGAAACCGGGCTAGTCACGGTGAACCGGGCGTCGCCCAGCTTCTCCAGCGACGTCTTGCCCGGCAGGCCCGAGGCGTCGATTCCGGTGTAGCCCAAGGACTTCTGGTACTGCGAGTACGCCGTGATGGTCGTGGTGCCGAAGTAGCCGTCGACGTACTTGCTGTCCAGCAGCCCCTTCGCCTGCAGCGCCTGCTCGACCAGCAGGACGCTGTCGTGCGCGCCCGGCGTCTGGGTGCTGTCGGCACGGCGCGGGTCGATCTGGGCCGCCTTCAGCACGGCCTCCATGTTCGCCGTCGGCAGCGCCGTCGTGGCGGCGGGCGCGGCCTGCGCCGGCGCGGCCACGGCGAACGCCGCGGCGGTGAGCGCCGTCAACACGGCGGCCTTCGTGAACATCCCTGTCCTCCATCGGTCGGAATCGGTTACGCCACCACGATCACCCGGCCGGATACAAGGGACGTACAAACGGGCTCCAATCACCCATCCGGAAGCTGCGCAGACGCAGGCTGTTGGTCACGACGAAGACCGAGCTGACCGCCATCGCCGCCCCGGCGAGCATCGGGTTCAGCAGGCCCGCCGCGGCCAGCGGCAGCGCGGCCACGTTGTAGGCGAACGCCCAGAACAGGTTCCCCTTGATCGTGGCCAGCGTCCGCCGCGACAGCCGGATCGCGTCGACGGCGGCGCGCAGGTCGCCACGCACGAGCGTCAGGTCCGCCGCCTCGATCGCGACGTCGGTGCCGGTGCCCATCGCCAGGCCCAGGTCGGCCTGGGCGAGCGCGGCCGCGTCGTTGACGCCGTCGCCGGCCATGGCCACCACGTGCCCCTCGGCCTGCAGCCGCTTCACGACGGCGGCCTTCTCCTTCGGCAGCACCTCGGCGATCACCTGGTCGATGCCGACCTGCCCGGCGACCGCCCGGGCCGTGGCGGCGTTGTCGCCGGTCAGCAGGATCGGGGTCAGGCCGAGTGCGCGCAGCCGCCGGACCGCTTCGGCCGACGTCGGCTTGACGGTGTCCGCGACGACCAGCCGCCCGCGGACCTCGCCGTCCCAGGCGACGTGGATCGCGGCGGTCTTGGAGGACTCGGACGGCGCGCCGCCGACGAACTCCGCCCGTCCGACGACGACCCGGTGTCCCTCGACCACACCCTCGACGCCCAGCCCCGGTGTGTTGCGGAAGCCGGAAACCGCAGGCAGTGAACCGAAACGCTCGCGAGCGGCGTCCGCGATCGCCCGGGCCACCGGGTGTTCGGAGGCGGCCTCGACGGCCCCCGCGAGCCGCAGCACCTCGCCGTCCCCCTCGACCAGCGCCATCCGGCCGGTGGTCACCGTGCCGGTCTTGTCCAGCACGACGGTGTCGACGCGCCGGGTCGACTCCAGCACCTCCGGGCCCTTGATCAGGATGCCGAGCTGCGCACCCCGGCCGGTGCCGACCAGCAGCGCCGTCGGCGTCGCGAGGCCGAGCGCGCACGGGCAGGCGATGATCAGCACCGCGACGGCGGCGGTGAACGCGGCCGACGGCGTCCCGCCCGCGCCGAGCCAGAAGGCGAGCGTCGCCACGGCCAGCGCGATGACGATCGGCACGAACACCGCCGAGACGCGGTCCGCGAGCCGCTGGACCTGGGCTTTCCCGGTCTGCGCCTCCTCGACGAGCCGCGCGGTCTGCGCCAGCTGAGTGTCGGCGCCGACCCGCGTGGCCCGCACGACGAGCCGGCCGCCGACGTTGACCGTCGCCCCGGCCACGGCGTCCCCCGGCCCGACTTCGACCGGCACGCTCTCGCCGGTCAGCAGGCTCGCGTCGATCGCGGAACCGCCGTCCTCGACGACACCGTCGGTAGCCACCTTCTCCCCCGGCCGCACGACGAACTCGTCGCCGACGGCCAGCTCGCCGACCGGGATCCGCACCTCGCGGCCGTCACGCAGGACGGCGACGTCCTTCGCGCCGAGGTCCAGCAGTGCCCGCAACGCGGCACCGGCGCGGCGCTTGGCGCGGGCCTCGAAGTAGCGCCCGGCCAGGATGAACGTCGTGACGCCCGCGGCGACCTCGAGGTAGATCGCGCCGTCGCCGGACATCCGCTCGATGGTGAACTCGAACGGGTGCCGCATTCCGGGTGTGCCCGCGGTGCCGAACAGCAGCGCGTACAGCGACCAGCCGAACGCGGCGAGGGTGCCGAGCGAGATGAGCGTGTCCATCGTGGCGGCGCCGTGGCGCAGGTTGGCGAACGCGGCGCGGTGGAACGGCCACGCGCCCCACACCACCACCGGCGCGGCGAGGGTCAGCGAAATCCACTGCCAGTAGGTGAACTGCCACGCCGGCACCATCGCCAGCAGGATCACCGGCAGCGCGAGCACGGCCGAGGTGACGAGCCGCTGCCGCAGCGCGCTCGTGCCGTCGTCCTCTTCGGCTTCCGGTGGCTCGTCGGCCGGTAGTTTCGCGCCGTAACCCGCGGCTTCGACCTGGGCCACCAGGTCCTGCGGTTCGACGTCACCGGCGAAGTCGACCTTCGCCTTCTCGGTGGCGTAGTTGACGGTCGCCGTGACGCCGTCCAGCTTGTTGAGCTTGCGCTCGATGCGCATCGCGCAGGACGCGCAGGTCATGCCGGTGATCGCGAGTTCGACGGTCATCGCGGTTCCCCCGTACCGGTGGTGAATTCGGCGGTGCGGACGACGTCGCCGTGGCGGAAGTCCAGGAACAGCCGGTAGGTCCCGGCGGACGGCACTTCGGCCAGGAAGGTGAGCCCGGGCCCGGCCGGGTGGACGTGCAGGTAGGCGAGGTCGCCGCCGCGCAGCGCGACGAGGTGCCCGGTCGCGCCGAGGTAGGGCTGCGGAGTCACCTCGCGGCCGTCTTTGGCGACGGTTGCGGTCAGCCGGGACGACTGACCCGGGACGAGGTCGCCGTCGAGCCGGACGCGGTAGCCGTCGACGTCGGCGACGCGCGACTCCGGGTGCTCGACCGGCTGGAACGTCCCCGGCGCTTGGAGGTCCACGCCGAGCGTCAGCGGGTTCGCGCCGGCAGGCTTGAAGTCGGCGAAGGCGCGGTAGCTGCCCGCGTCGGCGACGGTGAGCGGCACGCTCCAGGTGCCGTCGGCGCCGAGGTCCGGGTGCAGGTGCCGGTACCCGGCGGTGTCCCGCCGGACGACGATGAAGTGCAGCCGCTTCTCGTGCTCGACGTCGAACGCGGTCACCGGCGCGCCACCCGGCCCGGTGATCCGGAAGGTGAAGCGGGTCGTCGCTCCCGGCGTCAGGGTCGTGCTCGCCGGGACGAGGGTGTAGCCGTCCTCGGACGACGCCAGGCCGCCCGGCGGGTGCTCCGCGGTTTCGCCGTGCATGGTGTCCTCGCCGCCGTGCGCCTCGGCCTGGCCGGGGAACGGGCCGGCGGCGGTCCCGAGCGCCCAGGCGCCGCCGGCGACCAGGACGAGGGCCGCGGCGTAGGCGGAGAGCTTCGCTGCGGTGTTCATGTCAGCCGGTACCCCGCTTCCTCGACGGCGCCGCGCACGTCCTCGACGGCGAGCGCGGCGGCGCTGCGGACGGTCACGGCCCCGGTGGCCAGGTCGACGGCGACGCCGGTGACGCCGCCGATCCCGCGGATCTCCTCTTCGACCGACCGGGCGCAGTGGCCGCAGGTCATGCCCGTGACGGTGTAGGTGCTGTCGCTCATGCCTCAGATATACCCTAGGGGGGTAGGGTAAGCAATGCCGTGACGAGGTGTAACCCCGGACACAGTCAGCTACGGCACCGCTGGTCCAGCCGTGTTTCAGGGCGTCACGGAGAGTGTTGTCGGGGTACCACTGGACTCTCCCGTGTTCTTTTCGTAACCTGTTCGAGATCTCGCGGCCCCGAGCTGCCGACAGGTGGCGACGCGAGATCGCCGTCGATACCCCCCTGCCGGGTACCGGACCCCCACTCCGCGTGGCTCACCTGTTGCGGTCGAGCACGCACTCGTGGCGGGGCAGCGCGGACGAGGCCCCCGACTCGCCGCCCCGGTCCCCCGACCGGCGGCTGATCAGCAAAGGAGACCCGCGCGACCGTGCATTCGCATCCCGTCAAGCGCGTGGTGTCCGGTGCCCTCGCGGCCGCCGCGGTGATCGCTGTGATCACCGTCGCGGACCCCGTGGCCACCGCCGCCCCCATCCCCGTCCTCCAGGCTCCGCCCACCGGGTCGGAAGCCCTGGCCAAGTACCGCGACCTCGCGGCGCAGGCCGAGAAGCTCAACGAGGACCTGCTCAAGGCCCAGGACGACCTGAAGGCCAAGCAGGGTGAGCTCGACAAGGCCACCAACGACGTCAACGCGGCGAAGGCCGCCGGTGCCGAAGCCGCCGACGCGAAGCAGAAGTACCAGTCCCAGGTGGACAAGTTCGCCGGCGCGTCGTTCACCAGCGGCGTCCAGCTGAACAAGCTGTCCGCGCTGCTGGCCGGGACGTCCACTCAGGACTTCCTGGACCGGTCGTCGGCGCTCGAGGTCATCGCGACCGAGAAGAACGGCGCGATGGACAACCTCAGCGGTGCGGCCGAAAAGGCCAAGACCGCCGAGAAGACGGCGACGGACGCCGCGAAGAAGGCGACCGACGCCCGTGACGCGGCGGCCAAGCTGACCTCGGACATCGAGGGCAAGAAGAAGAACCTGCAGACCCAGATCGACCAGATCGAGGCGCAGAGCAAGTCCCTCAGCTCGGCCGACAAGGCGGCGCAGAAGGACACCGGCGGCAAGGCCCCCGTTGTCAAGGCGGCGACCGGGGCCGCCCAGACCGCGGTCAACGCGGCGCTGAGCAAGCTCGGCAGCGCCTACGTCTGGGGCGCGACCGGGCCGGGCACGTTCGACTGCTCGGGCCTGATGCAGTGGGCCTACAAGCAGGCCGGCATCACGCTGCCGCGGAACTCGGCGGCGCAGGCGGGCTTCGGCACGCCGGTCTCGCGCGACCAGCTGCAGCCGGGCGACCTGGTCGCCTACTACTCCCCCGTGTCCCACATCGGGATGTACATCGGCGACGGCAAGATGGTCCACGCCCCCACCAGTGGCGACGTGGTCAAGATTTCCCCGCTGATGAGCGAGTACGCGGGAGCGACCCGCCCGACGGCCTGAGTGTCGGTCGCGATCCGTCCACAGTGGTGATTCCACCGCTGTGGGCGGATTTTCGCGTTTCCGGGCGGGATTTCCGGGGAACCACCTCGCAATGGCCGAGAACCCCGTACCCGACGAAGCCACCCTCGACGCCGTGGGCAAGCTGACCGAAGCACTCGAGACGATCGAGCGAGCGCGGGGCCACCTCTACGCGTTCCACCAGCAGACGGGCTGGGCGGACCTCCTCTTCGGCGACGCGGCGGACCGGCTCGAGAAGGCCGGCCACCCAGCGTGGGCGGCACGCATCCGCGAGGAGCTGGTCGGCCTCAACGTCCTGGCCGACCGCTGGACGTTCCAGGTGGTCGAGGAGTACGACGACGGCTACTACAAGACGTCCCGCGACCTGGAGCGTTCCCTGCTGGCGGAGTTCACCGGGGGACGCCGTCACCTGCAGGAACAGCAGATGAAGGACGCCCGCCGCACCCGCGGCCGCGCCGGCCACGAGGCCGGGCCGCCGAGTACCCCTCCGCCAGAGGTGTCTTCTGAAACTGTCAGTCCCGTGAGTTAAAGTCGATCGCAAGCGAACAGACGTTCGAATGGAGTGGTGATGACCGAACAGCCGGAACCCAACCCGGAGAAGGACCCGAGCGAGTGGACCACCGGCGACGAGCCGATGACCGGGCCGCAGAAGTCCTACCTGCAGACCCTCGCCCAGGAGGCGGGGGAAGAGGTGCCTGACAACTTGACGAAGGCGGAGGCATCGAAGCGGATCGACGAGCTGCAGCAGACGACTGGTCGCGGCGCCTGAGCCGGGCTTGAGGCCGGCTGAGCGGCGCGAGGCCGGCTGAGCGGGCGCAGCTGCTGCAGCGGTGCGGCGCCTGAGCAGGCTCAAGGCGAGCTAAGCGGGCGCGCTGCGGCCAGAAGCAGGCACCCGCGGTTCGAGGGAGCTCGCAGCGGACCGAGAGGCACTGCTGCCGCAGCGACACCGCGCTGAACGGGAGCAAGGCTGGCTGAGCCCGCGGTTCGAGTGGACTCGCGGCCAACTACGCGGCGCCACCGCTGCGGCGGTACGGGCGCCTGAGCGGGCCCTGCGGCCAGAGCGGGCAACCGCGGTTCGAGTGGGAACTCGGCGGACCGAGAGGGCACAACCGCTGCAGCGATGCGGCGCTTAAGCCGGGCCTGAGGCTGGCTTGGCGGGTGCCTGCGGTTCGAGCGGGCTCGAGGCGAGCTGAGCGGACACTGCGGCCAGAGCCGGGCCTACAGCAGCCGACTGAGCAGTTTGGTGGCCTGCAGCGGCTGAAGATGCTCGGCACCTGAGCGGCACAGCGGGTTGGCTGGCGGCTTGGCTCAGCTGGCGGGACTTTCTCGGCCGTGGGTGATCCTGGCCCGGGTCGGCGGGCGCTCAGCCTTTGAGTGGCCACAGCGTGTGTACCGACTCGTGTGCTCCAGCCGAGGCGAGCACGGCGGCCGCGCAAGCAACAAGGGCAACTCGGCGGGTGCGCGGCGGCCGAGCGGGTTCAGGCGGCCTCGGGCAGCGGCGCGGTGGCCGAGCGGGCTCAGGCGGCCTCGGGCAGCGATGCGGCGCCCGTCACGCGGAGCAGGAACTCGGCGTTCGAGCCTGTCTTGCGGAGCTGGTCCAGCAGCTGCTCGACCGCGTGCGGGCCCTGCAGGGCCCGGCGGACGTCGCGCATGGCGGCGAGTTCGCCCGGGGTGACCAGCAGTTCCTCGCGCCGGGTGCCGGAGGCGGCCAGGTCGACCGCCGGGAAGACGCGGCGTTCCGCGGTGCGGCGGTCCAGCTTGAGCTCGGCGTTGCCGGTGCTCTTCAGCTCCTCGAAGAACACCGTGTCGGCCAGGGAGCCGGTTTCCACCAGGGCTGTCGCGATGATCGTGAGGGAGCCGCCGCCCTCCACATTCCTTGCCGCGCCGAGGATGCGCTTCATCGGCTGCAGGGCGGCCGCGTCGACGCCGCCGGACAGGGTGCGGCCGGAGGGGCGCGCCGAAAGGTTGTACGCGCGGCCGAGCCGGGTCAGGGAGTCGAGCAGCAGCACGACGTCTTCTCCGCGCTCCACCAGGCGTTTGGCCCGCTCGACCGCGAGTTCCGCGACCGCGACGTGCTCGGCGGGCGGCCGGTCGAAAGTGGACGCGATCACCTCCCCACGCACGGTCCGGCTCAGTTCGGTGACCTCCTCCGGGCGCTCGTCGGCAAGCAGCACCATCAGCCGGCACTCGGGGTGGTTGGTGGCGATGCCGTGCGCGATTTCGCGCAGCACCGTGGTTTTCCCCGCCTTCGGCGGTGAGACGACCAGCGCGCGCTGGCCCTTGCCGATCGGGGTGACGAGGTCGATGACCCGGGTCAGCACCCGCGCCGGCGTGGTTTCGAGCAGCAGGCGCTCGTCGGGGTGCACCGGGACCAGGTCCTCGAAGTGCGGGCGCGGGGCGGCCGGGTTGGCGCCGTCGACGCTGATGATTTCTTCGGCGGTGCCGGTGATTTCGTCGCCGGTGCGCAGCTTGTGCTTGCGGACGACGGAAAGCGGCAGGGTGATGTCGCCGTCGGCGCGCCGGTAGCCGGCGCGGACGAAGGCGGATTTTCCTTGTACGTCAAGGATTCCGTGAAAAGGCATGATTTTCTCCTGAAAGGGGAACGGCCGGGACGGGCCGTGAAGTGAAAGGAAAGAGGCCGATCGGCCTGGATCCGAGGGAGCTTCCTCCGGGCGGCCAGAGGCCGACATCCGTGAGGAGCACCTTCACTGTAGCCGGAGTTTCCGCGGAACACAACGCGTGAGAACCCGTGGCGGTGGGTAGGTCTCAGGGGAACACGCTGAACGTCGCCGACGGATGGGAGCACATCGTGCAACGACATACCCCCGAACCCGAGGTCGACACCGCCGACGCCGGGACCCTCTCCCCCGGCCGCCTGCCCCTGGGGACCGTGGTCACCTCGACCTTCGAAGAGCTCGCTCCGGCACTGCCCAACGAGGTCGCCGACCTGCGCCGCAAGCTGATCCGCTGGCTGTCCGAGCTGCCACTCGACCCGGAGAGCACGCACGACATCACGCTGGCGACCTACGAGGCGCTGGCGAACGTGGCGGCCCACGCCTACCCGGACGGCCGCGGCTGGGCCCGCCTGCAGGCGACCCGGGTGGGTGACGCGGTGATGGTGACGGTCACCGACACCGGCTGCGGTATCCCGGCGACCCGCCCCCGCTCGGCGGCCGTACGCACCTCCGGCGGCCGCGGCCTGCTGCTGATCGACAAGGTGACGGACCAGTCCGAGATCGACACCGGCGAGCAGGGCACACGAATCCGCATGACCTGGCGCCCGGCGGCCCTGCGGGACGCGGGAGCGGCCTGAGCCGGCCCGGCGGCCTGCTCAGCCGGGAGTGGCCGAAGCGGGCACACCGGAGACTCAAGCCGGCGGCAGGACCGGACGGCACGTCCGCGCGAGATCGGTTCGAGACCTTGCCGATGACCTGCCGACCCGCTCGAACGAAACGGCAAGTTCGCCGACGAGCGGCTGCCGCGAACTGGGGAATAGAGCAAGACAAGAGAACGCCGCAGCGCAGAAAATACCGGGCCGATACCGTCAGTCACCTCAACATCGCTCAATGAGAGCGTCGCGGTGCGTGACCAAGCCCGGAAAGCGGTGAAGCGCGGTGAGCCGGACCTCGGCCCACCGCGCTCCAGGGAATCTCAGGCCGCGCCGGCCAGCCGGACCAGGCGGTTGCGCGGGTACGAAACCAGTTCGCGCTCCTCGTCCGTGGTGAAGATTTCGACGGAATCCTCCAGGATGTCCGCGGAATTCACCTGCAGCTGCCACGCGGGCAGCCCCGGCGCGGGCTCGTGCCAGAACCACTGGCCCTTGGTCAGCTGGTCCGCCGGGACCGTCGCGTCGTCCGTTTTCATGTCATGAGGCTAACCGTCACCACCGACAGTTTTCGCACGGGCTCAGCCATGAGTGGCACCCACCGTGATCGTCAGGACGTCCGGGTCGCCCGCGAACACCGCGCCGCTGAAGTCCGGGCCGGGGCTGACGTCGTCGTACGGGAAGGCGTAGCCCCGGTTGTCGGGGAGTTTCGAGTGCACGATGCGGGCGTAGTGGTTGGTGACGTCACCCTGGTAGAACTTCGCCGGGTCCTCCGCCGTGGGCTGGTTGGCGTTGTCCAGCAGCGTCGTGCGGTTCAGCGCCGCCGCCAGGCGCGGGACGATGCTCTTGCGCGCGTCGCTCGCGCCCTGCGGGATGGCGAACGGGCCGCTGTCGCAGCTCCAGACGTCGGCCGTGGCCGGTTTCGCGAACGACTCGGCCCCGAACACCAGCTGGCCGCCGCTGACGCGCCCGGTGAACGTGCCCAGCCCCGGGTTCTGCGAGTCCACGACGAGGTCCGTGCCCTCGTACTTCTGCCAGACCTGGTCGATGTAACCGTCCAGGTACCCGCCGAACTGGTCGGCGTGGTGGTGCGGGGACAGCGCGCGCAGGTTCCCGCCGCCGCCGGTCTGCACCAGGCCCGGCCAGTTCCCGCCCAGCGCCGTCAATTCCGAAGAAATCGCGTCGAGTGAGCCCGAAGGCAGGCCGTTGACGGTCTTCGTGCCCGAGCCGGACGTCGTGAGCGACAGTCCCATCGGGATGCCGACGAAGTCGACGTAGCTGATGTTGGCGAACAGCTGCTCGTCGTTGAACGTGAATTCGCTGAACGACCAGTTCTTCTGGAAGTTCGGGTCGTCGGGGTTCAGGAAGCTCGGGTGCACCAGGGCCGGCCCCGGGTCGAGGAAGAAGTCCAGCTTCGCGTCCGTGACGACGTACACGCGCGCGCCGCCCATCTTGGGCACGGAGACCTGGGCCCCGGAACCGACCGGGATGGCGCAGTCCTCCGGCAGCGGCGTGTGCGCGGCGCCGGGCGAGTCCGGGTAGTACGGCGAGCCGTCGGCGCGCAGCAGGACCAGCCGGCCGTCCGGGGTCGTGCCGGTCACGTAGGCGTACACGGTTCCGGAGCCGGAGTTGTTCACCAGCTTGAGACCGAAGGTCGCGGGCGTGGCCGCGGAGGCGGTGCGTGCCGCCAGGGGCAGCACGGTGGCGGTGGCGAGCGTGGCCGCCGAGAGGCTCAGGAACGAGCGGCGCGAAATCATGATTCCTCCACTTTGAGGATGACCGGAACACGCGGCGTGCTCCATAATGGACGCACCGGCCGCGCTCGCAGTTCGTTGTGGACGCCAACAAACTATGAACGCCGCCTGCGGGGCCTGACAACCCCTCCAAGGTAGGTCTAGACCACCGTCGCATCCGGCGCGCGGTGCCCCGCACGGAGTTTTTTCAAACAATCCCGGTGCGGCAGTGCCCCCGGGTACCGGGTCGCGGGTAATTCCGGGCAGGGGCCTTGACTTCCCCGGAAACCGGGGGTGAGAGTGGACGGCCTCGCAGGTGGACGCCTCCCCTTTTCCGGCCTACGCACAGAGAAAGCGGACCCCATGCAGCCCAGCAAGCGTTTCCTGCGTCTGACCGCCGTGATGGCAACGTTGTCACTGCCCTTCCTCGCGCCCGCGACGACGTCCGCCGCGGAGACCTGGACCACCGTGTTCCAGGACGACTTCGACGGCGCCGCCGGCACCGGCCTGAACGCCCAGGACTGGCTCTACGACAAGGGAACCGGCTACCCGGGCGGCGCGGGCGCCTGGGGCACCGGCGAGATCGAGACGGCGACGGACTCGACCGAGAACGTCTACCACGACGGCGCCGGCCACCTCGCCATCAAGCCGGTGCGCGACGCCGCGGGCAACTGGACGTCCGGGCGGATCGAGACGCAGCGGACCGACTTCGGCGCCCCGGCCGGCGGGCAGGCGGAGATCAGCGCGACGCTCAAGCAGCCGTCCCCCGCGAGCGGGCTCGGCTACTGGCCGGCGTTCTGGGCGATGGGCGCCGACGCGCGGCCGGTCGGCGCTACGAACTGGCCGAGCATCGGCGAGCTCGACATCATGGAGGACGTCAACGCGCTCAGCAAGCACTCCACCACGTTCCACTGTGGACAGTGGCAGGGCGAGTGCCACGACCCGGACGGCATCACGAGCGACCTGCAGGACTGCCCGGGCTGCCAGGACGGTTACCACTCCTACTCGGTCGTGGTGGACCGCCGGGACGCCGCCGCGGAGGAGCTGCGCTTCTACCTCGACGGCAACCAGACCTACTCCGTGAAGCAGAACCAGGTGTCCGACGCGACCTGGCAGGCCGCGGTCGACCACGGGTTCTTCGTCATCTTCGACGTCGCCATCGGCGGCTCGTACCCGAACAAGGTCTGCGGCTGCACGAGCCCGTCCGCCGACATCACCCCGGGCGCCGAAATGAGCATCGACTCGCTCTCGGTCAAGGTCAGCACCAGCTGACGCTAGGCTGGCGCCATGAGCGTCCGGCACACCGTCATCGACTCACCCGTGGGACCGCTGACCCTGGTCGGCGAGGGTGCCGCGCTGCTCGGCCTGTACTTCGACGGCCACCTGCGCACCCCGCGCCTCGTCGACCACGGGCCCCGGGTCGACGACGGTTTCGAAGCCGCGGAAGCGCAGCTCCGTGAGTACTTCGCGGGCACGCGGCGCGAGTTCGACCTCGAGCTCGCGCCGCGCGGCTCGGCGTTCGAGAAGCAGGTCTGGGCGCTGCTCACGAAGATCCCGTACGGCGAAACCCGCACCTACGGGCAGCTGGCCGCCGAGCTGGGCGACCCCGGCGCCGCGCAGGCGGTCGGGAACGCCAACGGCTGGAACCCGATCAGCGTGATCGTGCCGTGCCACCGGGTGGTCGGCACGAGCGGCGGCCTGACCGGGTACGCCGGCGGCCTCACCCGCAAGCGGTTCCTCCTGAGCCTGGAGGAACCGCCCGCGGACGAGGTCGGCCGGTTGTTCTAGCTCGCCGAGCAGGTCACGGTGGGCGCCGTCAGGTTCCCGCCGTGCTCGACGGTGAACCCGATGACGTTGCCGCTCCCGTTGGGCCGGGCGGTCAGCACGTACCCGGTGCTGTCCCAGGTGCCGGTGTAGTTCCAGCTGCCGATGACCTTCTGTGGCGCGTGGAAGGTGATCGTGAGCACCCAGTTATTCGAGCCGGACACCGCAACCTGGCCGTTGAAGCCGACGTTCCACTCCGCGGTCTTGGTGTAGGTCCCGGTGCACCCGCCCGACGGCGGCGGGGTCGTGGTCGTCGGCGGCGGTGTGGTCGTCGTGGGCGGCGGCGTGGTGGTGCCGCCGTTCAGGGCGTCGAGGACCGCGGTGTAGGCGGCCTTCTTGTTCCCGCTGCCGTCGAACAGCAGCGGGGTGGCGGACGCGCGCCAGGAGTCGGTGTCCCGGATGCCCCACACCGTCAGGCCGTTGCAGCGGGCCACGGCGAGACAGGCCTGGGTGACCGTGCGGTAGCTGTTCGCCTGCGCGGTACCCGACCCCTCGATGTCCAGCTCGGTGATCTGGACGTCCACGCCGAGGCTCGCGAAGTTCTGCAGCGTGGTCTGGTAGTTCGACGGCACCGGGCTGGCGCTGTTGAAGTGCGACTGGAAGCCGACGCAGTCGATCGGCACGCCGCGGCTCTTGAAGTCCTGGACCATGCGGTACACGGCCTGGGTCTTCGCCTGGGCCCAGTCGTCGGTGTTGTAGTCGTTGTAGCAGAGCTTCGCGCCCGGGTCGGCCGCCCGCGCGGCGCGGAACGCCGCCTCGATCCAGTCGTTGCCGGTGCGCTGCAGGTTGGAGTCGCGGCGGGCGCCGGAACTGCCGTCGGCGAACGCCTCGTTCACCACGTCCCACGAGTAGAGCTGGCCGCGGTAGTGGGTCGCGACCTGCGTGACGTGGTTGAGCATCGCCGTGCGCAGCGACGAGCCCTCCATGCTCTGCATCCAGCCGGGCTGCTGCGAGTACCAGGCCAGCGTGTGCCCGCGGACCTGGGCACCCTGGGACTTCGCCTGCGCCACGATCCGGTCGGCGCTGGTGTAGGAGAACTGGCCCTGGTTCGGCTCGGTCGCGTCGATCTTCATCTCGTTCTCGGGCGTGACCATGCTGAACTCACGGCTCAGGATCCCGGTGTAGACGCTGTCCGAGAGCTTGCTCGCCGAGACGGCCGTGCCGAAGTACCGGCCGGTCCGCGCCGCCGCGCTGCCGAGCGTGGTGCCCGCCGCGGGCGGCGGAGACGTCGTCGTGGTCGGCGGCGGCGTGGTGGTCGTGCTGCCGCTGTTCAGGCCGAGGAACGAGATCGCGTAGCCGACCATGCCGCTCTGCGGCAGCGTGTGGCCGGCACCCTGGACGCTGATCGCCTCGACCGGCGCCTGGACGCCGGAGCCGCCGTACCGCGCGCGGGTCCAGCCGGACTGCGGCTGGTCGGTCGTCGACGCCGTCTGGCTGACCCCGGCGAGGTTGGTCCACTGCTTGACCTCTTCGCCGAAGTTCGGGTAGCGCAGGGTGTCGTCGGCGGTGCCGTGCCACAGCTGCATCCGCGGGAACGGGCCGCTGCGGCCGCCGCTCATCTGGCGGGCCTGGTCGCCCCACTGCTGAGCGGTCTTCGTCACCTGGCCGTTGGCGCACTGGGAGTTCCAACCCGACCCGTCGGTGGTGGCGAAGCAGCCGGCGGGCACGCCCATGAAGGCCGAACCCGCGGCGAACACGTCCGGGTACTCCGCCGCGAGCACGTTCGTCATCATCGCGCCCGAGGAGAACCCGGTGACGTAGACCCGGGACGGATCGACGTTGTAGTGCTGCTTCGCGTAGTCGACCATCGAGAGGATGCCGACCGGGTCGCTGCCGCCGCCGCGGGTCAGCGCCTGCTGCGTGGAGACGTCGAAGCAGGTGCCGCTGCGGGTGGCCTCCGGGAACACGATGACGTAGCCGTACTGGTCGGCCGCGGTGACGTAGTCGCGGGCGTAGCCGTTGAAGACGGCCGAAGCCGAACCGCTGCAGTAGTGCAGCGCGACCAGCAGCGCCGGCCGGGTCGCCACCCGGTCCGGGACGTAGGTGTACATGTTGAGGTTGCTGGGGTTGTTTCCGAAACCGGTCACGCGGGTCAGCGACGCCGCGGACGCGGGCTGCGCGGCGAGCAGCACGACCGCGGCGACCACCGGCACGACGGCGGCCAGCAGCACAGTGAGCAGTCTTCTCACTCGGGGTTCCTTCCGGGGAGCAGGGCGCGCAGCAAGACGATCGTTGGCCGCCGGCGGCGAGCCGGTCAACGACTTTCGCCACGTTTCGGAACCTTTCGACCGCGCTCCGGAGCCGATCAGCCGGGGCGGCGCGGTTCTGGGAGGATCAGCCGATGACCGCGCTGCTGCTGGGCCCGCTCCTCCGGCACGTCGACGACACCTCGGCGACGATCTGGGTCGAGACGGACGGCCCGTGCGAGGTCGGCGCCGGCGACGCCTCGGCCCGCACGTTCGAGGTCTCCGGCCACCACTACGGGCTGGTCGTGCTCACCGGCCTCGAACCGGCGCGGAGCACGCCGTACGAGGTCCGGCTCGACGGTGACGTCGTCTGGCCCGAACCCGGCGGTGAGCTGCCGCCGAGCCGGATCCGCACCCTCTCCCCCGGGGACTCCCGCTTCCGGCTGGTGTTCGGCTCCTGCCGCAAGCCGCGCGAGCAGGACGCCCTCGGGCAGGACGCGCTCGCCGCCTACGCCCGCCGGATGGCCCGGCTCGACGAGGAGGAGTGGCCGGAGTCGCTGGTGCTGCTCGGTGACCAGGTGTACGCCGACGAGACCACCGGCGCGACGCAGGAGTGGCTCAAGAGCCGGCGGGACACGGCGCAGCCGCCCGGCACCGAGGTCGCCGACTTCGAGGAGTACTGCCACCTCTACTCCGAGGCCTGGTCCGACCCGGCCGTGCGCTGGCTGCTGTCCACGCTGCCGACGTCGATGATCTTCGACGACCACGACGTCCGCGACGACTGGAACACCTCGCAGGCCTGGCGGGCGGAGATGGCCCGCACGTCATGGTGGCCCGAACGCATCCGCGGCGCGCTGGTCTCGTACTGGATCTACCAGCACCTGGGCAACCTCGGGCCGGACGAGCTCGCGTCGGACAAGACGTTCCAGCAGGTCAGCACGTCCGGGACGGACAACGCGGAGCTGCTGCGCGCGTTCGCCGACCACGCCGACCGGGAGGCCGACGGCGCCAAGGGCACCCGCTGGTCCTACCGGCGCGACTTCGGCCCGGTCCGGCTGCTCGTGATCGACTCGCGGGCCGGGCGGATCCTCGAAGGCGGCGTGCGCGCGATGATCGGCGAGGACGAGTTCGCCTGGATCGAGGAGCAGGCCGCCGGCGAGTTCGACCACCTGATGGTCGGCACGTCGCTGCCGTGGCTGCTGCCGACCGCGCTGTCGTACGCCCAGTCGGTCAACGAGCGCCTCTGCGAGCGGCCGGGCCTGCTCGGCCGGGCGGCCGAGTGGTTCCGGCAGTTCGCCGACCTCGAGCACTGGCCGGCGTTCCGCACGTCGTTCGACCGGCTGGGGAAGCTCCTGGCCCGGGTCGCCGACGACGGCGCGGCTTCGGTCAACGTGCTCTCCGGCGACGTCCACCACGCCTACGTCGCGCGGGCCGAGTTCCCATCCGAGCACAAGGCGCCGGTGCACCAGCTCACCTGCTCGCCGATGCACAACACCGTGCCCTGGTACATGAACCGCGTGTTCCGGCTCGGCTGGGCCCGGTGGCTGACCCGGCTGACCGGGTGGTTCGCGCGCCGCGCCGGTGTCCCGCCCACGGACCTGACGTGGAGCTGCGTTTCGGGCCCGCACTTCGGCAACGCCGTGATGACGCTGGACGTCGACGGGCGCACGGCGTGGGCCACGCTGCAGCAGCCCGACGGCGACGGGCTCGCCGACGGGGCGACGATCCGGCTCACCTGAGGGTGGGTGCGGCGCGGCCACCCTCCCCCGCGGGATCCGGGTTAGCCTCGGATCATGGCCAAGGAGACCGCACTCGGGGAGTTCCTCCGGGCCCGCCGCGCGCAGGTGCGCCCGGCCGATCTCGGCCTGCCCGCCGGGAGCGGGCGCCGGGTCGCGGGGCTGCGCCGGGAGGAGGTCGCGCTGCTGGCGGGCGTCAGCACCGACTACTACGTGCGGCTGGAGCAGGGCCGCGAACGGCACCCGTCGGCGCAGGTGCTCGACGCGCTGGCGCGGGCGCTGGACCTGGACGGCGAGGCTGCCGACCACCTGCACCGGCTGGGCCGCCCGGCCGCGGCGCCCCGGCGCCGTCCGCGACGGCGTGAGCAGGTCGGCCCGAACCTGCTGCGGCTGATGGACGGCTGGCCGGGCACCCCCGCCGTCGTCCTCGGCCGGTGCCTGACCGTGCTGGCGCACAACGCGCTGGGCAAGGCGCTGTTCGACGGGCACACCCACAGCGGCGACCTGGTCCGGCTGGTGTTCCTCGACCCGGACGCGCGCGAGTTCTACCCGGACTGGGAGCGCGTCGCGGTCAACACCGTCGGCGGCCTGCGGGCGGCGGCCGGGATCGACCCCGACGACCCGCTGCTGATCGAGACGGTCGGCGAGCTGTCGGTCAAGAGCGAGGCGTTCCACACACTGTGGGCGCGTCACGACATCCGGCAGAAAACCCAGGAGACCAAACGGTTCCACCACCGGCTGGTCGGTGACCTGACCCTGAGCTACGAGGCGCTGACGGTGAACAGCGCGCCCGGGCAGCAGCTGGTCGTCTACCAGGCGGAGCCGGGCAGCCCGTCGGAAGCGGCGTTGACGCTGCTGGGCAGCCTGACGACCGAAAGCGCTCGGCAGAACGTCAACCGCTGAGCCAATTCCACAATGGACAGTCTAGTTCGTGCTGCCCGAAAACCCTTGGAAAGGAAAGATCCGTGAAGGTCGTCCTCATCACCGGTGCCAGCAGCGGCATCGGCCACGCCACCGCGGTGCGGCTGGCCGCCGAAGGCCACCACGTCGTGCTCGGCGCCCGGCGGAAAGACCGTCTCGAGGCGCTCGCCGGGGAGATCCGGGCGGCGGGCGGCCGGGCCGACGTGCACAGCCTGGACGTCACCGACCGCGCCGACGTCGCCGCCTTCGCCGACGCGGCGGTGCGTGAGCACGGCCGGATCGACGTGTTCGTCGCCAACGCCGGCGTGATGCCGTTGTCCCGCCTGGATTCCCTGCACGTCGAGGAGTGGGACCGGATGCTCGACGTGAACGTCCGCGGCCTGCTCCACGGGATCGCCGCGACCCTGCCGCACTTCCAGCGCCAGGGATCCGGCCACTTCGTGACGATCGCCTCCACCGGCGCGTACGAGGTGGTGCCGACGGCGGCGGTCTACTGCGCCACCAAGTACGCGGCCCGGGCGATCACCGAGGGCCTGCGCCTGGAGTCCGACCCGAGCCTGCGCGTCACGACGATCTCGCCGGGTGTCGTGGAGTCCGAGCTGGCGGACACGATCACCGAGGCGGGCGCGAAGGAGGCGATGGCCGCCTACCGCGCGCACGCGATGCCGCCGGACGCCATCGCCGGGGCGATCTCGTACGCGATCGGGCAGCCGGACGGCGTCGACGTCAACGAGCTGGTGGTCCGGCCGACCGCCCAGCGGTGACCATCGTGAAGCCGCCGTCGCGGTCACGCTCCCAGGTCGTCAGCGAGGCGTTGGGGACCGGCGTGACGGCGGCCGCGCGCATGAGGTCGGGTTCCGGCACGCCCTCCAGGAGGTACCGGAGGGCGAACACCGTCATCTCGTGCGCGCAGAACAGGACACGCGCGCCCGGCCGCTCGGCGCTCAGCTCGGCGAGCAGGGGCCGCACCCGCAGCACGACGTCGGCCCAGGACTCGCCGCCCGGCGGCCGGTAGTAGAACCGGCCGAGGCGCTGCTTGCGCCGGGCCTCCTCGGGCCAGCGCTCGCGGACACCACGGGTGGTCAGCAGGTCCAGGACGCCGAGCTCGCGGTCGCGCAGCCGCTCGTCGGGCACGATCGCCACCCCGGCGGGCGCGGCCAGCCGGGCGGTGTCCCAGGCCCGGCGGTAGGTCGAGGTGACCACGACGTCCGGCGGGTGCCCGGCGAGCAGCTCCCCCGCCGCCTCGGCCTGGTCCCGGCCCAGGGCGGTCAGCGGCACGTCGGCGTCGCGTTCGGCGAGGTCGATCACGTCGGCGCCCGCCACCTCCGCCTCCTCGCGGGCCACGTTGCCCGTGCTCTCGCCGTGCCGCAGCAACCCCACCCACTCCAGGTCGACCTTCACGCGCGGCTGGTACCCCCCGACACCCGCGGCCGAAACCCGGGATGGTTGGGCCCGCCGAAGACGTCCGGCTAGGGTCGGTCCATGTCGCGGAGCCTCGACGGCCAGGACCGGCTGCAGCTGCTGGAGTCGATCCTCGGCGCCCCTTCCGGCCACCTCGGGCTGACCACGGTGCTGACCGAGACGCTGGACCGCGTCCGCGAGGTGCTGAAGGTCGACACCTCGACCGTGCTCCGGTACCAGCCGGGCGGGCAGCAGCTCGTGGCGATCGCGGCCGTGGGCATCGAAGAAGAGGTCCACCAGGGGGTCCGCGTGCCGGTCGGCACCGGGTTCGCCGGCCGGGTGGCCCTCGACCGGGAACCCGTCGTGCTCGACCACGTCGACGAGACCACCGTCGTGAACTCCCTGCTGTGGGAACGCGGCCTGCGCTCCATGCTCGGCGTGCCGATGGTCGTCGGCGCCGACCTGGTCGGCGTGCTGCACGTCGGGTCGGTCCGGGAGCGGCGGTTCTCCGAGGCCGAGATCGGCACCCTGCAGCTGCTCGCCGACCGGCTCGCCATGGCGATCCAGGTCGAGGCGCTCGAGGAGAACCGCGCCGCGACCATGGCGCTGCAGCGCAGCCTGCTGCCGGACGTCCTGCCCGACCTGCCCGGCCTCGCCTTCGCCGCCCGGTACGTCCCCGGCGCGGAGACCGGGCTCGGCGGCGACTGGTACGACCTCTTCTCGCTGCCGGGCGACCGCGTCGGCGTCGTGATGGGCGACGTCTCCGGGCACGGCCTGGAGGCGGCCGTGATCATGGGACGGCTGCGCAGCGCCCTGCGCGCCTACGCCCTCGACTGCGACGACCCGGCCGAGACGCTCGGCAAGCTCGACCGCAAGGCCAACCACTTCGAGCACGGCGCGATGGCCACCGTCGCCTACGGGATCATCGACCCGCTGCGGGAGTCACTGCGGCTGTCGCTGGCCGGGCACCTGCCGCCGGTGCTGGCGCGCCCGGGTGAGCTGGGCGAGCTCGTGACGACGCCGGTGGACCCGCCGATCGGCCTGTCCATCGGACGGCCCGAGCGGCGCACCACCGTCGTCGAGCTGCCGGTCGACGGGGTGCTCGCCTTCTACACCGACGGGCTCGTCGAGCGCCGCGACCGGCCGGTGGACGACGGCATGACCGAACTCGCGGCCACGGTCCGGGCCGGGGAACCCGAGCGCGTGTGCGCCCGGGTGATGGCCACGATGATCGGCTCCCGGCCGGCGCAGGACGACGTCGCCCTGCTCGTCGTCCACCGCCACGCCCTCTGAAGCACGCCCTCCGAAGCGCCGGTCAGGACTCCGTCAGGGCCGCCTCCCGCGTCGGGAACAGCGAAAGGCTGTCCTCGAGCCCGGTCAGCTGGATCGGCCGCAGGGTGGCCCGGCCGGTCGCGACGATCCGCACCGCGGTGCCCGGCCCGGCGTTGCGGTGGATCATCAGCAGCGCGGTCAGCCCCGGCGACGCCAGGAACTCGACGTTGCTCAGGTCGACCACGAGCAGTCTCGGCGCCGCGGCCAGTGCTTCGTCCGCGGCTTGGACCACGGCGGGCGCGGTGGTGGTGTCGACGTCCCCGGAGACGTCGAGGACGACCGCGCCGTCCTGCTCCGTTCGGGCGATCCTGAACGCCCCGAATGGCACAGCAGCCGGAGAGCCCGCAGTGTGGGTGTTCTCGGTCATGGTGTTCTCTCCCGCCCTCGGCGGCGACGCCGGAAGCTCCGGCGGGCGCGCTTGATCACGAAGGCTGTCTGCTCAACCAGGACCAATCATGCCCGTAGCACCGCGCTCCCGCCGCGTCAGCACCCTCCGGGTTTGCGTCGCGCCCGCGAACAGGCAGGATGGTGACCATGGCCGAAACGGACGCGAGTGCCGCGGGCACCGTCGTCCTGGAGCACCGCGAAGGCGCGGCGGTGCTCCGGGTGAGCGGCGCCCTCGACCTCGCTCTCGCGCCGAAGCTGCGGCAGTTCGCCGACCGCGCTTCCCGTCAGCAACCCGCGATGCTGGTCATCGACCTGACCGACGTCACCTTCCTGGCCTCGGCCGGGATGGCCGAGCTGGTGCGGGCGCACCGCGGCGACTCCGGGGCCGCCCCGCTGCGGGTGGTGGCGAACGGCCGGATCACGTTGCGCCCGCTGGAGCTGACGCGGCTGACCGACGAGCTCGCCATCTTCCCGTCGTTGACCGACGCACTGAGTCCCTGATGCCGCCCCCGCCCCACTTCGACGCCGTACTCGACGCCGTGCGCCGGGCCTTCGTCGACGGGGCGGGCCGGCCGGTCGGCACCGAGCTGAGGCCGCTGGGCGCGGCCGAGGCCCGTGCCCTGCTCGGCGACGGCGTCACGGCGGCCGTGACCGAACCCGCGGTCCTGGCGGGCCTGCTGCCGGGCCGGGCGGTCACCGCCGCGGTCGCGGTCACCGGCGGTCACGACGGCGGCACGCTGGTCTACACCGGCGCCGAGGTCGGCGGCCTGCCCGAGGCCGTCGCCGCCGCCGTCCAGGCCGCCACCGCCGACCTCGCGGACACCGTGCTGCGGCTGCAGGGTGACGCCGCGGTGATCGACGCGCTGCACTCGGTGGGCCGGCAGCTGACCGCCCAGCTGGACCTCGGCGGGATCGTGCAGGACGCGACCGACGCCGCGACGAAGGCGACCGGCGCAGGCTTCGGCGCGTTCTTCTACAACCTCGTCAACGATGTCGGCGAGTCGTACACCCTCTACACGCTCTCGGGCGTGCCGCGGGAGGCGTTCGAGCGGTTCCCGATGCCGCGCAACACCGCGGTGTTCGGCCCGACCTTCGACGGCACCGGCACCGTCCGCAGCCCCGACATCACCGCGGACCCCCGGTTCGGGAAGAACGCGCCCTACCGCGGGATGCCCGAGGGGCACCTGCCCGTCCGCAGCTACCTGGCGGTCTCGGCGATCAGCCCGACCACCGGCGAGGTGCTGGGCGGCTTCTTCTTCGGCCACCCCGAGACCGGCCGGTTCACCGAGCGGCACGAGTACCTCGCCGAGGGCATCGCCGGCTACACCGCCATCGCGCTGGACAACGCCCGCCTCTACGAGCGGGAACGCACCCTCGTCACCGAGCTGTCCCGCAGCATGCTGCCGGTCGCGCCGGAGATCCCCGGCCTCGGCGTGCTCACCCGGTACCTGCCCGCGGCCACCGGGACGAAGATCGGCGGCGACTGGTTCGACGTGTTCCGGCTCCCGTCCGGCGCGACCGCGTTCGTGATCGGCGACGTCGTCGGGCACGGCGTCACCGCCGCGACCGTGATGGCCCAGGTCCGCACGGCGATCCGGTGTTACGCCCTGCTGGAGCTGGCGCCGTCGGAGGTGCTGCGGAACGTCTCGGAGCTGACCGGCGGGCTGTTCGGCGCGAGCTTCGTCACCTGCTTCTACGCCGTCCACCACCCGGACGGCACGCTGACCTACGCGAACGCCGGGCACCTGCCGGCGATCCTGGTCCGGCCCGGTGCCGAGGCGGAACAGCTCGGCGAGGCGCTGGCGCAACCGCTGGGCGTCGGCTCGGAGTTCCCCCAGCGCAGCACCACCTTCCCGCCGGGCGCCGACCTGGTGCTCTACACCGACGGCCTGGTCGAGAGCCGCACCCGCGACCTCACCCTGGGCATCGAATGGCTGCTGGCGGGTATCCCGGGCGTGCTGGCCGCCACCGACCTCGACGCGGCGTGGGACGCCCTCGTCGAGGAGCTCACGCACGGGCGACACGACGACGACATCGCGCTGATCCACGTGCGTCACCGCGGAGAGGACGGCACATGACAGACCCCCTCCCCCCGGGCGCCCCCACCTCCCCGACGTCGTTCCACCGGCGCACGGTCGCGCTCGCCGACCGGCTGCCGGAGCTGCGCGAGGCGCTGGCCGACTGGGTGCGCACGCTCGGCCTGGACGACGAACGCGTGGAGGACGTCGTCCTCGCCGGCTACGAAGCGATGGCCAACTCCGCCGAACACGCCTACCGCGACCGGGAAGCCGGGTACGTCGACGTGCGGGCCGAGTCACTGGCGGGACGGCTGACCGTCACGGTCACCGACTACGGGAACTGGCGGGCCCCGGTGCCGACGAACGGCCTGCGGGGCCGCGGGCTCCTGCTCATCGACAGCCTCGCCGACCAGTGCGCCCAGGTCCACCGCGAGGACGGCACGACGATCACCATGAGCTGGTCCGACGGCCTCGCACCGGCCTGACACCGCGGCCGGTGGCAACCGGCGCGCCCGGCGGGCCCCGGGTAGGCTTTCCGGGGTCCCCGATCCGGGAGAGTGATGACCGTCGCCGAGGAATCCCCCCGCCCCGCGTTTCCGGGCCTGTTCCCCGGAACCAGCCGGATGGCGGCGCGGATGCGGGAGTTCGACTGGGCTTCGTCACCGCTGGGCCGTCCGGAGGACTGGCCGCCGAACCTGACGACGGCGGTGCGGATCTGCCTGACGTCCCGCTTCCCGATGATCGTCTGGTGGGGACCCGATCTGCGGTTCCTCTACAACGACGCCTACCTGCCGCTGCTCGGCACCAAGCACCCGGCGCTCGACAAGCCGGGTGCGCAGGTCTGGTCCGAGATCTGGCACATCATCGGGCCGATGCTGGCCGGGGTGATGGAGACCGGCGAGGCGACCTGGTCGGAGGACATGCTGCTGCCGATGAACCGGCACGGCTACTGGGAAGAGACGTACTGGACGTACTCCTACAGCCCGCTGCACGACGACAGCGGGGCGGTGCAAGCGGTGTTCACCGCCTGCACCGACAGCACCGAGCGCGTGATCGGCGAACGCCGGCTCGCCGCGCTGCGCGAGCTGGGCGCGCGGGCCGGGATCGCCCGCACCGTCGCCGAAGCGTGCGAACTGGTGGCCGACGTGCTGGGCCGCGCCGGGGCCGACGTCCCGTACGCCGCGATCCACGTCCGCCGGCCGGGCACCGGCGAGCTCGCGCTCGCCGCCGTCACCCCCGGCGGTTCCGGGGACGCGGAAGGCTGGCCGCTGGCCGAGGTGCTCGCCGACGGCGTCCCGCGCACCGTGTCCGGCCTGACCGCGAAGTTCGGCGAACTGCCGTCGGGCGAGTGGTCCGAACCACCCGCCGAAGCCGTGGTCCTGCCGCTGCCGGGGGACGCGGGCGGCCCGGCCACCGGGGTGATCGTGCTCGCGGCGAGCGCCGGGCACGCCGTCGACGAGTCCTACCGGACGTTCCTCGGGCTGGTCGCCCAGCAGACCACGGCCCTGGTCAACGGCGCCGTCGCCTACCAGGTCCAGCAGGAGCGCGCCGAGGAGCTGGCCGCGCTGGACGTGGCGAAGACGACGTTCTTCTCCAACGTCAGCCACGAGTTCCGGACGCCGCTCACGCTGATCCTGGGGCCCGCGGCGGAGTTGCGGGAAAAGCTCGGCGACGCCGATCCGGCGGTGCGCGAGGAGATCGACGTCATCCACCGCAGCGCCCTGCGGCTGGGGCGGCTGGTGACCAACCTGCTCGACTTCTCCCGGATCGAGGCGGGCCGGATGCAGGCCCGGTTCGAGCCGGTCGGCCTCCCGGAGTTCACCTCGGAGCTGGCGAGTGTGTTCCGCGCCGCGGTCGAGCGGGCCGGGCTGGCGTTCGAGGTCGAGAGCGAGCCCGTGGGCGAGCCGGTGCACGTCGATCGCGGGATGTGGGAGAAGGTCGTCCTCAACCTGCTGTCCAACGCGGTCAAGTACACCTTCGACGGCACCATCCGGGTGCACACCGGCCGCGACGGCGACCACGCCGTGGTGACCGTGTCCGACACCGGGATCGGCGTCGCCGCCGACGAGATGCCCCGGCTGTTCGAGCGGTTCCACCGGATCTCCTCGGCGCGGGCGCGCTCGGACGAGGGCAGCGGGATCGGCCTGGCGCTGGTGCGCGAGCTGGTCGGCATGCACGGCGGCGACATCACCGCGGACAGCACCCCCGGCGCCGGCACGGCGTTCCGGATCCGGCTGCCGCTGGGTACCCGGCACCTGCCCGCCGACCAGGTCGCCCCCGGGCCCGTGCGCGCCGGGATCGCCGTGGAGACCGTGGAGCCGTTCGTCGCGGAAGCCCTGCGCTGGCTCCCCGGGCCGGACGACGAGCCGGTCACCGTCCCGGCCGGGACGGCGGGCGCGCGGGTGCTGGTCGCCGACGACAACGCCGACATGCGCGACTACCTCGCCCGGCTGCTGCGCGACGAGTACGCCGTGACGTCCGTGCGTGACGGCGTCGAGGCGCTGGCCGCCGCGGCCGCCGACCCGCCGGACCTGATCGTCAGCGACGTGATGATGCCCCGGATGGACGGCCTGGAGCTGCTGGCGCAACTGCGCGGCGACCCGCGCACGGCCGCCGTCCCCGTGCTCCTGCTCTCGGCGCGGGCCGGGCAGGAAGCCGCGGTCGACGGGCTGGCCGCCGGCGCCGACGACTACCTCGTGAAGCCGTTCTCCGCGCGGGAACTGCTGGCCAGGGTCCGCACCACGCTCCAGCTCGCCCGGTTGCGCACGCAGCACGCACGCTGGCGCGCGGCGATGATCGACTCGCTGCAGGAGGGGTTCTTCGTCGGTGACGCCGACGGGCGGATCGTCGAGATCAACACCGCGTTCACCGAGCTGCTGGGGTACGGCGCGGACGGCCTGCCCTACACCCAGCCGTTCCCCTGGCTGCCGGTCGCGGACGCGGATCCCGTGGGACACCAGCAGGTTCTCGACGCCCTCGCGCGGACCAAGGCCGAGCCCGGCGGCAGTTTCGTGCTGCCGATGCGGCACCGCGACGGCCACCGCGTGTGGACCGCGTCCACCTACAACGTGCTGCACGACGACGAAGGCCGCCGCCGGCTCGTCGGCACGATCCGCGACGTCACCGCGGAGCGCTACGCCGTGCAGCGGGAAAGCGCGCTCGCGGCGATGAACCAGCGCCTCGCCGGGCTGAGCGGCGTCCCGGACGTCCTCGACGCCGCGGTGGCGCTGCTGCGCGACCTGTGGCGGGCCGAGCGGGTGCTCGCCGTGACCTGGCCTCGCATCGGCGAGCCCGAGCTGGTCTCCACCGATCCCGCCGACCGGCGGTGGACCGGGCTCGCCGCGCCGGTGCGCGCGACGCTCGACCGGATCCGCTCGCTGCCCGCGTTGCACGCGGCACCGGCGGGATCGGCCGTCGGCACCACCCTCGACCACCCCGACGGGCAGCTGACGCTCTGGGTGGAGCCCGCGGCCGGGCGGCCGCTCGGCACCGAGGACCAGACGTTGCTGGCCCTGCTGGCCGGCACGCTCGCGCACGCCCTGCGCCGCGCCCACCGCGACGACCGGCAGCGCGAGGTCGCCCTCGCCCTGCAGCGCTCGATCCTCGGCCCCGCCCGGCTCCCGGACGGGTTCGCGGTGCGCTACGAACCGGCGACACCGCCCCTGGAGGTCGGCGGTGACTGGTACGACGTGATCACCCTCGACGACGACCGCATCGGCATCGTGGTCGGCGACTGCGTCGGCCGGGGCCTGTCCGCGGCGGCCGTGATGGGCCAGCTGCGCAGCGCCTGCCGGGCGTTGCTGCTCGAGGCCAGCAGCCCGTCGCACACCCTGACCGCGCTGGACCGCTTCGCCCTGCAGGTGCCGGACGCGCTGTGCACCACCGTCTTCTGCGGTGTGCTCGACCCGGCCACCGGCACCCTCACCTACAGCAGCGCCGGGCACCCGCCCGCGACCCTGATCCACCCGGACGGCACGGCCGAGTCCCTCGACGCCGGCGGCAGCGTCCCGCTCGCGGTGCGGGTCCCCGAGGCCCGGCCGGAGGCCACCGCGGTCGTCCCCGTCGGCTCGCTGCTGATGCTCTACACCGACGGGCTCGTCGAACGCCGCCGTGAGCCGCTCGACGACGGCATCGACCGCGCGACCGGGGTCGCCCACGACGCGCACGACGCCGAGCTCTCCGACCTGGCGAGCACGCTGATGAGCTCGCTGCGGCCGGCCGACGGCTACGAGGACGACGTCGCGCTGCTGCTCTACCGCCGGACGGTGCCGCCGCTGACCATGGAGTTCGCGGCGCACCCGGAGAGCCTCGCCTCGACCCGGCACTGGCTGCGGGCGTGGCTGGCCGACGCCGGCCTCGGCGAGGACCTCGAGCAGGACGTACTCGTCGCCGCCGGCGAGGCCTGCGCCAACGCCGTGGAGCACGCCTACACCGGCGGGACCGGGCCGAACGCGCAGCTGTCCGTGCGGCTCACCGGCGCGCACCTGGTCGTCACGATCGCCGACCACGGCCGCTGGAAGCAGCCGCCACCGGACAACCACGTGCTGCGCGGGCGCGGCATGCCGATGATGGAGGCGCTGGCCGACGCGGTCACCATCCGGCACGACACCGAGGGCACCACCGTCACCCTGGAATGGAGAATCGGTTCGTGACGACGGCACTCACGCTGGACCCCGGTCCGGGCGACGAAGGAGACCGGATCCTGACCGTGACCGGCGAGATCGACATGAGCAACGCCGCGGAGTTCGGCTCCGCGCTCGACCGCGAGCTGGCGGCGGGCGCCGCCGTCACGGTGGACCTCACCGCGGTGACCTACCTCGACAGCGCGGGCGTCGCCGTGCTGTTCGACCGCGCGGACGCGCACGACCTCCGGCTGGTCGCGCCGCGGCTGCTCACCCGCGTTCTGCAGGTGTCGGGCCTCACCCGGGTCGCGAAGGTCACGATCCGCTGAGCCCGCAGGGGTTGGGATCGGCCGCGCCTGGGTACGCGAGGGGCAGCGACGGTCGGAGGGTGGGTTGCACTGCCGGTGGTCGTTAGGTGGCTTCTCGGCAGCCAACCCACGGTGTTCAGCAGCGAGCCCGGGCCGGTGCCACCGCCGTACCGGGCCCAGTGTTGCGGAAGTCGCGACCGGCGCGGGTAGGGTTTCGCCGGATCCGTTGAAGCAGCAGCGGTTCGAAACCTGACCGCAGCCGCCCGGACGGAGATGAGCATGAGCGGTGCGCCGATCCCGGCCGAAGACCTCGACGAGCTGACCGCCGCCATGGCGGACCTCACCGGTGCCCTGGAGAGCGAACCCGCCGAGGAGATCCTCGAAGTCGTCTGCGCGGAGGCGGTCCGCGCCATCCCCGGCGCCGACATGGCCAGCATCACCGCGATCCGCGACGGCGAGCCCGAGACCGCGGCCGCCACCGACGACCGCGCCGTCGAGATCGACCGCGTCCAGTACGCGGCGGGTGAAGGCCCGTGCCTGCAGGCGGCGTCGACCGGCGAGATCGTCCGGGTCCCGCTCGCCACCGCCGGGCGGGTGTGGCCGGAGTTCACCGACTACGCCACGAGCATCGGGGTCGGCAGCTACCTCGCCGCGCCGCTGCGCGTCGACGAGCACCTCGGCGGCGCGCTGAACCTCTTCGGCCACGGCGGCCACGGCTTCGCCGAAACCGACTCCCAGCTGCTGAAGCTCTACACCACGATCGTGACGTTCGGGCTGCGCACGACGCGCCGTTACCACCACGCCCGGCAGCGGGCCGTCGAGCTCGAGGCGGCGATGAGATCGCGGGCGGTGATCGAGCAGGCCAAGGGCATCCTGATGGCCGTGCACCGGATCTCCGCCGACGAAGCCATGCAGCGCCTGATCACCGAGTCCCAGCGCAGCAACGTGAAGCTGCGGGACGTCGCGACCCGGTTCGTCGCGGAGCTGTCCGCCGGTGGCTCGCCGGGCTGACCCGGTCCTATGCGCTACGCCGGACCGGGAACGGCCAAGTCAGGGTCATGACCGTGCCGTCGTCGGTCGAGCGCAGGTCGAGGCCGTCCACCAGCGCCTGGATCAGGCGCAGGCCACGACCGCGGCCGCCCTTCTCTTCCAGTGCCTGCCAGCTGCCTTCGTCGGCGATCGTGATGATCAGCACCTGGTCGTCGATGCGGGCCCGGACGTCGATCTGTCCCGGCCGGCCTCCGTAGGCGTGGTCCAGCACGTTCGCCATGGCCTCCCAGGAGGCCAGCACGACGTCTTCGGCCTGCCTGCTCACCTCGTCGCCCGCCCTCCGGCGCAGCCACGACATGAGATGGCGGCGCAGACCCGGCAGCGTGCGTGGGGAGATGGTGCCGCGGTAGCGCCACCCGTCCGTTCCGTGCTCTTCCACATTCACCTCCTCGGGGGACTGGTGGATTGCTACCCACGTGCCGAGGTTCTCAATCAGCGGTTCACCGCGAGCATGGTGCGTTCGGACCTGGTGCGCGGCGGGCGGGCGTGATCGGATGACCCGATGACTCGGTCGACGTCGTCCGTGGTGCTGTGCGCGGTGCTGGCCGCCGCCACCCTCCTGCCCGCCCCGGTGGCCTCGGCCGCCGCCGATCCCGGGCCGGGCGCCGTCTCGCACTTCGGCCTGGCCCGCAAGGACTGCCTGGGCACGGCGCGGAACACGACCAGCAAGGCGTGGTTCACCGTGGCGAACGGCGTCCTCTCGGACGTCTACGCGCCGGTGATCGACAACACGAACGTCGAGACGCTGCAGTTCGCCGTCACCGACGGCCGCAGCTTCACCGACCTGCAGGCGCGCGACATGACCTACACGGTCCGGACCAGCGCGGGCGGGATGGCCTGCGAGGTGACGTCGACCCCGCGCAGCGGCAGGTACCGGCTGGTCACCGAGTACCTGGCCGACCCGGCGCGCACCGGCGTGCTGATCCGCACCCGCCTCGAGCCGCTGCGGGACTCCGGCCGGGACCTCAAGGTCTACGTGCGGTTCGACGCGAGCATCAACGGCAACGGCGGTGGCGGCGAGGCCAACGGCGGCGGCGACACGGCCACCGTGGACGCTGCGACGTCCGCCCTGGTCAGCGCGGACACGAACACCGTCTCCAGCGCGCCCGCCCGCGACTACGGCACTCCCCTGGCCGCCGCGCTGCGCGCCGACCACCGGTTCCTGAATACCTCGAGCGGGTTCGCCGGCACGGCCGGTGACGGGCTGGCCCAGCTGGACCGCGACCACCGCCTCACCGACACGACGCCGTCGGCGGTGAACGGCAACGTGGTGCAGACCGCGCAGCTGGACCTGGCCCCGCGCCGCCCGGCCGTGCTCGCGCTGGGTTTCGGCGCCGACGCACGCGCGGCCGTCGCGACGGCCGGGGCGAGCCTGCGCACGCCGTTCGACCAGAGCTACCGCGACTACGCGCGCGGCTGGCAGGACTACGACAAGGGCCTGAACCCGTTGCGCGGCAAGGATTCCGACGCGTACTACCAGTCGGCCAACGTCCTGAAGGCCAGTGAGGACAAGACGTTCCCGGGCGCGGTGGTCGCGTCGCTCGGCAGTCCGTGGGGCCAGGCGGTGTCCGCGGGTGACGCGCCGGGCGGCAAGCCGGTCTACTTCGGCTCCTACCGCGAGATCTTCGCCCGCGACCTCTACGAAAGCTTCTCCGGCCTGCTGGCCGCCGGCGACCGCGACACGGCGCGGGCGAGCGTGCGGTGGCTGTTCTCGCGCCAGCAGCAGCCGGACGGCCGGTTCCCGCGCAACTCGCTGCTCAACGGCAAGAAGGCGCCCGACTCCGGCGGTGACCAGCTCGACGAAAGCGCGTACCCGATCCTCATGGCGTTGCAGGCCGGCCTGGACCGCGACCGGACGCTGTACACGAACCACATCCGGGCGGCCGCGGACTTCGTGGTGGCGCACGGCCCGTCGTTCGGCTCCGAGCGTTGGGAGGAACAGGGCGGCTACTCCCCCTCGACGATCGCCGCGGAGATCGCCGGCCTCGTCGCCGCAGGCGTCATCGCCGACCGCAACGGCGACCCGGCGCGCGCCCGCGTCTACCGGGCCACCGCCGACCAGTTCCAGCGCAGCATCAAGGGCTGGACGGTGACATCCACCGGTCCCTACGGCGGCCGGTACTTCCTGCGGCTGACCAAGAACGGCGACCCGAACTCGGAGTACATCTACAACCTGGGCAACGGCTCGGTCGACGCCGACCAGCGCGCCGTCGTCGACGCCGGGTTCCTCGAGCTGACCCGCCTCGGCGTGCTGCCGGCGAACGACCCGGACGTCACGGCGTCGCTGGCCGTCGTCGACCGCGTGATCAAGCGGGACACCCCGGCCGGGCCGGGCTGGTACCGCTACGGCACGTCGGCGCCGGGCAGCGAAGACGGCTACGGCGACTGCTACGAGCCCGACCCGACGAACTGCGCCCCGACCGGCACCCCGTGGCCGACGACCAACACCGGGTCCGGGCACCTCTGGCCGGTGCTCGCCGGGGAGCGTGGTGAGCAGGCCGTGCAGACCGGCGACCGCGCGGGCGCCGCGGCGCTGCTGCGCGCCATGCGGGCGCAGACCGGCGGGACCGGGCTGATTCCCGAGCAGATCTGGGAGAACCCCGCGGTGCCGGCGTCGCCGTACGGCACGGATCCGCGTACCGCCTCCATCGGCTTCACACCAGGCCAGTCGGTCGGCTCGGTCGCGCCGCTGAGCTGGGCCCAGTCCCAGTCGGTCCGCCTGGCCCGGGCCGTCGCGGACGGCAAGCTGCCCGAGCAGCCCGCCGACGTCCGCAACCGCTACGTCACCCACGCCCCGCCCGCGGCGCTGGCGGTCACCCTGGACGCGCCCGCGTCGGTCTCGACCGCGACGGCCGCGGTCACGGGCACCGCACCCGCGCGCAGCCAGGTCGACCTGGCCGTCTCGGCCACCGACGCCGGGACGACCACGGTCCTTTCGGTGCGCGCTTCCGCAGCCGGCACTTTCGCCGCGACGGTCCCGACCCCGCTGGGCGCGAACGTCGTCACCGCGACGGCCACGGGTGCCGGCACGGGCTACGCGCAGCGGACGATCAGCTCGGATTTCGTCACCGGCACGGTCTTGCTGGACCAGACCGACCCGGACGGTGACGACACCGGCCCGGGCACGTACACCTACCCGACGGCGACGGACTTCCACGCGGGCGCGTTCGACCTGCAGCGGTTCCAGGTCATCGACTCGGGCACCACTCTGGTGTTCCGCGCCCAGGTCCGCGACCTGTCCCCGACGTTCGGCTCCCCCCTGGGCGCCCAGCTCCTGACGATCTACGCCCACGACCCGGCCGCGACGGTCACGTCGACCGCGCCGCCGTTCCCGACCCGGGCGTACACGATCGCCCCGTCCGACGCGTGGAGCCGCCGCCTTGAAGTCCAAGGCTTCGCCGACCCGTCGCTGGTGGACGCTTCGGGAGCCGCGCTGGCGACACCATCGGTCCAGGCTTCGCAGGCGACGCGGTACATCACGGTGAGCGTCGCGAAGTCGGCGTTCGGGACCCCGGCCGCGGGCTGGACGTTCGCGGTGGTCCTCACCGGCCAGGACGGCAACTCCCCCGACCAGGCGAGGCCCTTCACTCCGACGGCGGGCCAGTACACGTTCGGCCTGTGCGCGGCGGGCGGAACGTCCCCGGTGTGCACCGCGGACCCGGCCACGGCGCCGAAGGCGCTGGACGTCCTGACCCCGGCGGGCGTGGACCAAGCCGCCGAGCTGGACCCGACTCGCGGCCCGGTCGCGGTGCGCGGGGTGCCGGTGGGCTGAGTGCCGGTGGGCTGAGTGCTGGTGGGCTGAGTGCTGGTGGGCTGAGTGCTGGTGTTTGCCCCGCCCAATCAGGACACAGCTGCTCGGCGACGCTCGCCAGGCGGGTGAACGGGGATCGCCGCACCAGGTGGCCCCGACGGGCAGATCCGGATCTCGAGGCGGTTGAAGCCGCTCGCCGATCGGCCGTCGTCGCGGGCGGCTTCAGCCCACCCCGCACACGGGACCACGTCAGGTAAGACGTTCAAGATCACCCAGGGTTGCTTTTGTGCGGGCAACCCCACTTCCGAGCTAACCCGAACGAGTCGTGGGCATCTTTCCTAGTGAGCGCGAAGTTCGGTGAAGGACTCACCGAACCCGCCTGACACAGGAAGGGGTCCAGCTCATGACCATTCGTCCGAGCGTCCGCCGCACCGTGACCGTCCTCGCCGTGACCGGCGCCGCCGCGTCCGCCGTCGTCGCCGGGGCCGGGGCCGCCTCCGCGATGCCGACCGACTTCAACTGCGCCTCCGGCCAGGTCGACACCACCCTCGTAGCCGGCGACCCCGGTGCGGGCCAGCGCTACGCCTCGGTGGTGTTCACCGCGAAGCCAGGCGAGTCGTGCACCCTCCCGGGCGCGCTCCCGGTGACCCTGACCGGCGCCGACGGCGTCACCGTGACCGCCGACCCGGCCGCCGCGGACGCCCCGCCGGTCACCGTCGCCGACGGCGCGCCCGCCTCGATGCTCCTGCACTGGACCGGCATCGAGGCCCCGGAGAACCAGGTGTCGCCGACGAGCGTGACGGTGACGGCCCCGGCAACGACCACCCCCCGCGGCGACACCTTCGAGCCGGCGATCACCCTGCCCTGGAACCAGGGCGCAGTGGACGACTCCGCCGAGGCGCACACCCTGACCGTCGGCCCGGTGACCGCAGGCACACCCACAGCGTGACGCGCCCCCGGTCCACTATGGACACCTTCAGTCCACGGTGGACCGGCGCTCGACGCCACCAGCCGCCCCGGATGCCGGTCAGAGCGGGCGCACCCAGGCAGTAACGCGGGCGTCCTCGAGTCCTTCCCAGATCTCGCTGAACGCGACCAGCCCAGCGCGCAGGCCGGCCAGCCCAACTGAGGCAAACCTGGCCATCGACCTGGTGACCGCAGGCACACCCACGGCGTGACGCTCCCCCGGTCCACTGTGGACGACTTCAGTCCACGGTGGACCGGCCTACCACGCCCTCCAGGAGCCCCAGGACGTCGGTCAGCGTGAGCGCGCCCACGCAGTAACGCCCACCCGGCCGACGTTATCGAATCCTTCCCGGACCTCGCTGAACGCGACTAGCCCGGTACGCAGGCCGGCCAGCTCGACCGAGACGCACCCTGACCGCCGGCCCAGTGACCGCAAGCACGCCCGCCGCGTGACGCCCACCCGGTCCACTGTGGACGAATTCAGCCCACGGTGGACCACCGTTCCACGCCATCCAGGCGCTCCGGGCACCGGTGAACACGACCGGCCCGTCGCGCCGGGTCGGCCAGCTCGACCGAGGCGCACAGTCTCACCGTCACCGCACCCACGTCGCGATGCCCGCTGAGCCCACTGTGGTCGAACCTCAGTCCACGGCAGACCTGCGCTCGACGTCCTCCAGGCGTTCCCGGATCTCGGTGAGCGCGACCAGCCCGGCACGCAGGCCGGCCAGCTCGGCCGGGGTGACCAGCGTGGCCAGCTCGTCGTCCACCGACGTCACCGCCGCGCGGATCGCCGCCGCGGCCGCGCGGCCTCGTTCGGTCGCCGTGACATCCGAGTCCGGTTCCCGGGTCAGGTAACCGCGCGCGACCAGGGTGTCGACCAGCTGACCGGCGGCCTGCTTGCCGACGCCCAGCTCGCGGACCAGCTGCCGGGCCGCCCCGCCGTGGTTCACCAGGCCGCCGAGCACGTACGGGCCGTTACGCGGCATGTCGTCGAATCCACCCTCGGCCAGCCGGGCGCGGATCGCCGCGCCGTAGCTGCCGCGGGCCGCGCGCAGGAGGGCCGGGAGGACGACGTCACCGGGTTCAGGAGCCACGTCGGCATCGTCCGTCCTGGTCAGACGGCTGTCAACGCGCGCGGCCGACGAGGTCCCGAACGATCACCGGCGGCCGCCGTGGTCATCACCTGCCTCGTGGTGGTTTCCGTGGTCGTCCCCCCGTTCCGCGCCCCGGCCGCCGTGGTCGTCACCGGGCTCCACGCCCCGGCCGCCGTGCCGATCGGCCGACGGGTACGTGCCGGGCGCCGACGGGTATGTACTCGGCACGGACGTCACCGCCGACGGAACCGTGCTGTACCTGGACGTTCCCGAAGACGTCGAGATCGTCGAAGGCCGGACGGTGTCGTCCGTGCCCGGGTGCGACGACGACGCCAGTGCCGCCGTCGTCCCGCCGATCGTGAGGGCCGCTCCCGCCACCGCGAACACCAGTACCTTGCGCATCGCTGCTCCTTTTCGTTCTCCGACAACGAAACCGAGCATTCCGCAGGAAGGGATAGCGGCGCCCTTCCTGCGCCTTAAAGAACTCCTAAGGACGGCCGAGATCGATGACGATCCGCGCGCCGTGCGGCTTCGACGGCCACACGGAGAGCTTGCCGCCCGAGGCCCGGGCCGTCTGGCGGGCGATGTCCAGTCCCAGCCCGGTGGATCCGGAACCACTCGTGCCGCGGACCGGGACGTCGCTGAAGCCCGGGCCCTGGTCCTCGACCATCAGCCGCACCACGTCCCCCGCCGGATAGAGCTGGATCGCGTACATCGTTCCCTCGGGCGTGTGCGCGAAGACGTTGCCCAGCAACGCGTCCAGGCAGGCGGCCAGCTCCGTCGCGCCGACCGCGACCGGCAGTGGCCCCGGGTCGAGGAGCAGCTCCACCTCGCGGTCCTGGTCCTGGGCCAGCACCGACCAGAACTCCACCCGCTCGACGACGACCTGCGCCGCGTCGCACGAGCCGGGCGCCGCGTCGCGGTTGCGCGCCTGGTCGATCAACGCGGTGACCTGGCGTTCCAGGCTCTCGGCGTGGCCCGTGATCCGCTCCGCCTCGTCCGCGTCGCGCAACGACTCGGCGTCCAGCCTCAGCACGGTCAGCGGGGTCCGCAGCCGGTGCGAAATGTCGGCGACGGCCTCCCGCTCCTGCCGGACGAGCTCGCGGATCCGGGTGGCGAGCGAGTTCAGGGCCAGGGCGACCGACCGCACCTCGGCGGGGCCGCCGGGGCGCGCCCGCGCATCGAGGTCGCCGCCCGCGAGCCGGCGCGACACCGCGGAGAGCTCGAGGACCGGCGCCACGATCGAGCGGGCCAGCCGGTCGGCGACGAACACACCGAGCGCCAGCAGCAGGACGCCCAGCCCGGCCAGCACCAGCCACGCCGAGCCCAGGCCGCGGGTCAGCTCGGCCCGGTCGACGTAGGCCCGCACCACCGCCGTCCCCCGCGGCAGGCCCTGGACGGCGACGAGGATCTCCCGCCCGTCCGCGTCCTCGACCGTCAGGCTGCCCTGCACCGCGGCCAGCTGAACGCCGGGCGTGCGCGGGGCCGGCGCGCCCAGGACGGTGCCGTCCGGGAGGAACACGGTCACCGGGTGGCCCGCAGTGGTGTTGAGCTGGTCGACCGCAGGCCGCAGCGTCCGCGCGTCGGCCGTCGCCACCAGTGACGTGAGGGACTGCGCCTTCGCCGTGGCCGCGGTGACCGCCCGGTCGGCCGTGACCGAGCTCAGCAGGATCGCCAGCGGCACGAGGAAAGCGGCGAGCACCAGGCTCATCGCGGCGGCGACCAGCACCGCGAGCCGTTTCCTCACGACCCGGCTCCCGGCTCGGCCAGCCGGACGCCGACGCGGCGCACGGTGTGCAGGTACCGCGGCTCCTGCGCGGTCTCGCCGAGCTTGCGCCGCAGCCACGACAGGTGCACGTCCACGGTCTTGTCCGCGCCGGCGTAGGGCAGCTTCCAGACGTCGGCGAGCAGTTCGCGCTTGCTCACGACGGCCCCGGCACGCGCGGCGAGGTAGTGCAGGAGGTCGAACTCGCGCGGGGTGAGGTCGAGCGGGACGCCGTCGAGGGACGCCTGCCGCGTCCGCGCGTCGACCGAGAGCCCGCCGACGACGACCGGGGCCGTCGTCTCCTCCGGTTCGCTCCGCCGCAGCACCGCGCGGATCCGCGCGTCGAGCTGCGCACCGCCGAACGGCTTCACGACGTAGTCGTCGGCGCCGGCGTCGAGCAGCCGGACGATCTCGTCCTCGGCGCCGCGGGCGGTGACCACGATGATCGGCACCGCGCTGACCGCCCGCACCATGCGCAGCACCTCGCGGCCGTCGAGGTCGGGCAGCCCGAGGTCGAGCAGGACGACGTCGGGCCGGTCGGTGACCGCCGCCTGCAGCCCGGACATGGCGGTCGCGGCGGACGTCACGGTGTGCCCGCGCTCGCTCAGCGTGCGGATCACCGCCGTCCGGATGGTCGCGTCGTCTTCGACGATCAACACCGTGGCCATTTCCAGGACGGTATACCGGCGCGGCGCCGCCGACCGGATCTCGGCGAACGCTAGGGACTCCTTAGCCACGCCTTAACCCTCTGGGGTGGCACAGTGGACTGATGAGACGGCGGGTGGTGGCGATCGCGGTGGGGTGGGTGCTGGCCGCCTGCGCCACGGCCGCGGTCGGCACGGTCGCGCTCGATGCCGTGGGCGCCGGCATCCTCGGCCCGCAGAACCAGCCCCTGTCCCAGGACGACGTCGCCCGCGCGCTGGCGGAAGCGCCTTCTTCGGTGTCAGTCACCCCTTCGGCGGCGGCCACCACCGTGTCGTCGGGCGCGCCGGCGCCCCGCGGGCTGACCGCGCCGGGCGGCACGATCGTCGCCCAGTGCGAGGGCGGCTTGGTCACGCTGCTGTCGTGGAGCCCGGACCCGGGTTACCGCACCGACGACATCTCCCGCGGCCCGGCCGCCACCGCGTCGATCAAGTTCAAGAACGGAGGGACCGAGAACGAGGTGGTCGTGACCTGCCACGACGGCAAACCCCGCGCCGACACGGTCGCCGACGACGGCCACCACGGCGGCCGCGGCTAGCCCGGGTTGGGCCGGGCGTTGTGCCGGGTGTTGTGTCGGCTGTTCCTGCGGTGGCCCGCTACTTTCCGGCCGGTGCCGAGTATCCGGCGACCCGGCCGCCCTGAGGCCGCCGGCGCAGGTTCTCGCGCTGCAAGCGGGAAGGTCGATGGAGGATCCTGGCCGCCCGACGTCCCGAATCCTCCATCGCCGAGACACTCAGCGAGGCAAGCCGGCGTTGAGCTGCTTCAAGACGTCGTGCGGAAACGGCAAGGGCACCTCGCTCACCTCGGTCAGCCGGTCCAGTTGAGCGGCTGTCAGGTCCAAGGCGAGGGCGCCCAAGCTCTCCGTCAGCTGCTCCGGTGACCTCGCGCCGATCAACGGCGCGGGCATCGCGGGCCGGCGGGTCACCCAGTGCAGGGCCACCTGGGCCGGGGTGGCGCCCACCTCGGCGGCTGTCTCGCGGACGGCGTCCACGATCGCCCAGCGCTTCTCCGGTACGTCGACCCCGACCAGGCGGCCGGTGCCCGCGCCGTCGCGGGTGTACTTGCCCGAGAGGAAACCGCCGGCGATCGCGCCCCAGGGCTGGATCGCGGTGCCGAACTCCTGGGCCAGGGGCACGTACTCCGCCTCGATCGCGCGCTCGACCAGGGAGTACGCCAGCTGCAGGGCCGTCACCGGCGGGCCGCCCAGCATGGCCGCCTTCGTCGCGTACCAGGCCGGGACGTCGCTGAGCCCGACGGCGCGGACCTTGCCGGCGCGCACCAGCTCGTCGAACGCGGCCATCACCTCTTCGGCCGGCGTGCTGCCGTCCCAGATGTGCAGCCAGTAGAGATCCACGTGGTCGACGCCGAGCCGGCGCAGGGACGCCTCCAGGGAGGCGACCATGTTCTTGCGCCCGTTGCTGCGGTGCCGGGGATCCGACACCGGGCCGCCCTCGCGGAACTTGGGCCCGGAGTACTTGGTGGCGAGCACGATGTCGTCGCGTTCGGTGTCGCGCAGGAACTCGCCGACGAGCTCTTCGCTGCGGCCGTCGCTGTAGTTGTCCGCGGTGTCGACGAAGTTGCCGCCGCTCTCGACGTAGGTGCGGAAGATCTTGCGGGCGGTGTCGTCGTCGGCGCAGAAGGCGCCGGTGCCGAAGGTCATCGCGCCCAGGGCGAGCGGCGAGACCCGCAACCCGGAGCGGCCCAGCGGCCGGTAGTCGTCCAGTTCGGTCATGCATCCGAGCTTGCAACCCGGACCGCGCTCCGGGTCAACCCCATCGGGTGATGCACAACCGGGCAAGAACGAGGAGAAAAGCAGGCATACCCCCGACTATCAGCGGGTGAACGTCCGGTGTGCGCTAATCTGCCCGAATCCAGGTCGCCGCAGGTAGGCGGCCTGCCGGATGGCGAGGAGTCGAATTCGTGCAACCGAACCTGGGGCCAGGTGAAGACTTCCAGCTGCTGCTCGACCGGCAGGTCCGGGACATGCAGGCGAAGGCGGCCGCGCTGACCGAAGCGATTTCGACGGCCGGCGCCACGGTCCGGTCCCGCGACGGCGCGGTCACCGTGACGCTCGCCCCCAACGGCGCCCTGACGAACCTCGAGCTCGGCTTCCGGGCCTGCGAGATGGGCCCCGCCCGGCTGACCGCGGCGATCATGAGCACGGTGCGGGACGCGCAGCGCCAGACCGCCCGCAGCGTCGCCGACTCCTTCGCCACCATCAACGGCGACAGCGAATCCACCGACATGGTCCGGTCCTTCCTGCCGCCGGACCCGCCGCCGGACGGCGACTTCGCCGCGCCGGAGAACGCCGAGCCCGAACGGACCCCGCCGCCCGCCGCGACCCCGCCGCCGCCCTCATCGCCGCCACCGCGGCCGTCCGCGCCGCCGCCGTCGGCCGGGCCTGCCCCGCGTCGCCGTCCCGCGGCCGACGACACCTTCGACGACGAATCGAACCCCTGGTGAGCGGCGGCGGCTTCCGGGTCGACTCCGAGCCGCTGGCGAAGTTCGGCCAGCACCTCGACGACCTCGAGAGCAACCTCAAGAGCACCGCGGACCTCGTCGGCGGCATGACCTGCGACCCCGGCATGTTCGGCATCAACCCGGCGTGCCAGCTGATGGCCGCGGGTGCGAGCACGTGGACCGACAAGGCCCACCACCAGTTCGGGGACTACGCGAAGACCATCGGCGAGTTCGCCGACAAGGTCGCGGAGGCGGCGAAGCGCTACAAGGCGGGCGAAGACGACGCCGTCGACTCGATCGTGAGGTTCGAATAGTGGCCGACGACTACAAGAGCAAGGACGTCAGCCTCCACGGCGGCGAGCTCTTCAACAGCGACAACGCGTCGGCCGGGGCCGGGTTCTTCGAGGCCGCGGTGGGCCTGGACAAGGCCGTCAAGGACAACGACAAGGTCGCGATCGGCATCGGCTCGGCGGGCATGGCGCTGGAGACCATCGGTCTCGTGCTGGACCCGATCGGCAGCCTGCTGACGGCCGGGATCGGCTGGCTCATCGAGCACATCACGATCCTGCGGTGGCCGCTGGACATCCTGATGGGCGACCCGATCGGCATCGCGGCGGCCAGCGAGGCGCTCACCGCGGAGAAGAAGAAGCTGGAACAGTGGTCGCAGGACCACCAGACGGCGCTCGACACGCTGCTGAAGGACTGGTCCGGCAAGGCGGCCGACGCGTTCAAGAAGGACATGGACGCGGTCACCGAGCAGCTGAGCTCGCTCGGCTGGTACCTGGACCAGGCCGGCAAGAACATGAAGATCGCCGGCGGCATCGTCGGCGCGTTCCGCGGCATCTTCCGCGACCTGATCGCGATGCTCCTGGCGACGATCGTCAAGGGCGCCCTGATCGCGGCGGCGCTCGCGCCGGTGACGTTCGGCGCGTCGATCGCGATCTTCGTCGGCACGACGATCGGCACGGTGGCCACGGCCCTGGGCAAGATCGGCACGAAGCTCATCGAGCTGGCCAAGAAGCTGGGCGACCTGGTGGCGTCCCTGGCGAAGATGGGCAAGGCGGGCGACGAGCTGGCCGGGGCGAAGCCCCCGACGAGCAGCCTGACGCCGACGCCCACCCCGAAGCCGCCCGCGACCCCGTTGCCGAAGCCGGACGCGACACCGGCACCGCCGAAACCGGGCGACAGCAGCACGACACCCCCGCCGGCCACGCCCAAACCCGACCCCGCACCACCCAAGCCGGACACCACCCCGTCCTCGGCCACCCCGGACCCGACTCCGGCGACGCCGAAGCCCGACCCGGCACCGTCCACTCCGGACCCGAAGCCGGACACGACGCCGTCCTCCGCGACACCGGATCCGACGCCGACTCCGGCAACGCCGAAACCCGAGCCCGCACCGCCCAAGCCGGACACCACGCCCTCTTCGGCGACCCCGGGCCCGACGCCCACACCGCCCCCGGCGACGCCCAAACCCGAACCCGCACCGCCCAAGCCGGACACCACGCCGTCCTCGGCCACCCCGGACCCGACGCCGACGCCGACTCCGGCAACACCGAAGCCCGAGCCCGCGCCACCCAAGCCGGACACCACGCCCTCTTCGGCCACCCCGGACCCAACGCCGACGCCACCTCCGGCAACGCCGAAGCCGGACCCCGCACCGTCGTCCTCGTCGGCCACCCCTGACCCGGCACCGCCCAAGCCCGACCCGGCGCCGTCCTCCTCGTCGACGACCCCGGACCCGGCACCGCCCAAGCCGGACACCACGCCGTCCTCGTCGTCGACGACTCCCGATCCGGCGCCCCCCAAGCCGGATCCCGCGCCGCCGAAGCCCGACCCGGCACCGTCGTCGGCCACGCCCGACCCGGCGGCCACCCCGGCGCCGACCCCGCACAAGCCGTTCACCGACCAGATGACCAACGTCATCCGGGACAAACTGTCCAAGATGGACGGTGTGACGCCGGAGATCATGCAGAAGTTCGACAAGATCAGCAACTACTCCGTGCACGAGCTGGGCAAGGTCTTCGGCAAGGAAGGCGCCGAGAAGTTCGAGTCGGCGATCAAGGTCATGACCGACCCGTGGTTCGGCAAGTCCGGGCTGGCCGGTAAGACCGTCGTCGACCTGATCAAGGGCGTGCCGGCCAGCATCGGCAACGTCACCGGCGGCGGGGACGACGACTAGCCCCATCCGGCGGGGCGCCGCGAAGCGCCCCGCCGGTCACGGGCCGGAGAGGATCACCGCGCGCGACGCCAGGTGCAGCGCCAGCCGCTCGTCCGGGCGGGACAGGTCCACGCCCAGCAGCTGCTCGATCCGCGCGATCCGGGCCGCCACCGTGTTGCGGTGCACGCCGAGGACCGTCGCCGTCTCCGCGATCGACGACTCGGCGTCCAAATAGGACGCGAGCGTCCGCACCAGATCCCCCGGCGCGTCCCGCAAGGGCGCGACCAGCGCCCGGGCCGCGGGTTCGAAGGTGTCCGTGCGGGTCCACTCGAGCAGCAGCTGGGCCATGCCGAGCTGGTCGACGTGCAGGAAGTGCCCGGTCTCCGGGCGGGTCGCGGCCAGCCGGGACGCGTCACTCGCCTCGGCGACGGTCGCGGCCAGGCCGTCCGGCCGCGGGTGCGGCCGCCCCACCCCCATGTGCGACCCGAGCCGCAGCGCCCGGTGCGCGGCCTGCAACCGGCTCGCCAGCGACCGCACCCGCTCGGCGGTCGGCTCCTGGTCGAACGTGACCCAGCCGGTCCAGCCGTCGCCGTGCTCGACCACGACCGCCTCGACGTCCTCCGCCCGCAGCGCCCGCACCACCTCCTGGGTGCGGGCCACGGTGTCGACCGCCGCCGGCACGCCGATGTGCAGCCCGACGTGCCAGCCGCCGAGCCGCCAGCCCGCGTCGGCGACACGGCGGCGCAGGTCGGCACCCGGCTCGGAGTCGAGGCGCAGCAGGTCGCCGAGCAACGCCGTGCGCGAGCGCGCGTCGCGTTCCAGCTCGAGACGGTTGGCGAGCAGCCAGCGCTGCAGGACCCCGGCCGCCACGGCGAGCGCGGGCGGCACGACGTCGGCGCGGGCGGCCTCGGTTCCTCGCAGCTCGACGGTCAGCCACAGAGCGGGTCGCTGCAGCAGGACGGGGTGCGCGAGCAGCACTCCGTCGTCGAGGTCGATCCGCTGCGGCACCGGCTCGCCCAGCCGGACGCGCCCGGCTTCGGCGAGGTCACCGGCCAGGGGTGCGCCACCATCGTCGAGCACCGCGACCGGGGAGCGCAGCAGCCGCCGCAGCACCGCGACGACGTCCTCGGGCGGGCGCGGCCGGTCGCCGAGGGCGCGGTGCGTGGCCAGCAGCAGGTCCGCCCGGGCCAGTTCCGGCGCCGCGAGCAGCAACCGTGCCTCCACGACGAGGTCCAGCGGTGACGCGCCGGTGGTCAGCAGCGGCACGGCCAGCCGGTCGGCGAGCAGCCGCGACGCGGCGAGCGGCTCGGTGCCCGGCAGCAGGACACCGGTGGCTCCGGCGTCGGCGCACCGGCGCAGCAGGGCGTCGATCTGCCAGTCGATCCCGGCGACCGGCCGGACGACGACGACCAGCTCGTCCGGCACCGGGTCGTGGGAAGCGTCCAAAGTGGCCTGAACCGTCGCGAGTGGACGGTCGAGGCCGGCGGCCCCGGCGAGCAGGTGGACGTGCTCGGCCCAGGACGGCGACGCGAGCACCCGCCGCAGGCTCATCGGACACCCACCGGGTCGCAGTCGATCCCGTACGCGCGCGGCTGCAGCACCGGCAGCCGCCGCGGGTCGGACCAGAAGGGAGCCGCGGCCAGGCGCACGACGTCGACTTCCAGGCCGGCGCGGATCGCGTCGCACTGCACCGGCACCCCGGTGCGGTGGTCCAGCACCGACAGGACGTCCGGGGTGGACGCGACCGGCACGCCGTCGCGCAACGCCAGGAGGTACTCGTTCTCCATCTCCAGCCGCAGCAGCTCGCCGCTGCGGTGGTCGGCAAGGGTGACGCTGCCCCGGCCGAACCCCGGACTGCCGTGGGGACCCGGGCCGACGTGCCGCGCCACCTCGAGGACCCGGCCGCGGGCCAGCACCGAACCGTCCAACGCTTCTTCGAGGGCCGGCCGCGCCGGGCTCTCCCCCACGGCGAGCACGCGGCGGCCGAGCGCCAGCGCGGCGCTGGTGGTCCCCGGGATCGAGCACGCCGCCAGCTCACCGGCCGGGATCGGCGCGAGCGCGAGCGCCGCCCAGCCACCGGAACTGGCCACGAACGCCCGGGCGCTGCGCTCGACCATCACGTCCGAACCGGCCGCCAGCACCATGACGTGCCCGCCCTGTTCGGCCAGCGCGGCGGGAGCGACGCCGCGGCCGGCCGCGGCGACCGCCAGCTGGTCGAGCCGGGGCAGGCCACGGCCGGACAGGTCGGCGTCCACGTAGGACAGCCCGAGCTGCCCGGCCACCACCAGCGGCATGAGCCCGTTGAGGCCGCCGATCTCGATGGACATCACCGCGTCGGCGCGCTCGCCGGTCCAGCGTTCGACCGCCGCCACGGCGGAGGCGAACTCGTCACCGCTCGGCAGTTTCTCGGTGAACGCGGCCGTCGCGCCGACCACGCCGACCGGCACGACCCAGGCCGTCGGCGGCAGCTCGCCGAGGGACCGCACGACCGGCTCGGGACCGCGTTCCAGCTGCCGGCGCAGCAGGACGGCGCTGGTGGCGGTGTCGCCGCCACCGCCGGAGCCGAGCAGGGCGGCGCCGCGTTCGAGAGCGGGCACGTCACCGGCCGTGATGCGCATGGACGACCACATTAGCCGAGGTCAGCGCAGCGCGTAGCCTCCGTCGGGATAGAGCGTCGACCCGGTCGTGTAGCCGTTGCCGAACAGGTACAGCACCGCGTCGGCCACTTCGGACTCCCGGCCGACGCGGTGCAGCAGCGTGTCGCGTGAGTACTGCGCGAAGCTCGCCTCCCGCACCGCGGCCGGCCGCCCGGCCCAGAGGTTGCCGTCGATCGTGCCCGGCGCGACGACGTTCACCCGGACCGGGGCCAGCTCCACCGCGAGCCCGCGCCCGAGGCCTTCGATCGCCGCGTTGCAGGCCACGTACGCGGGCGCCGCGCCGGGTGGCCGGACGCTCGCTGCGCCGGACATCAGCACGATCGAGGCGTCGGCGGACAATCGCGGCACCGCGTGCTTGACGGCGTGGTACTGGCCCCAGAACTTCGTCTCGAACGGGCTGGCCGCGTCCTCGCCGCTCAGCTCGCGCAGCGGTCCGACCACATAGGACGCGCCGGGCGTGAACAGGTGGTCGACGCGGTCGAGCGCACCGAAGAACGCGGCCAGGGAGTCCTGGTCGGTGCTGTCGACGACCTGCCAGGTGGCGCCGAGCGGCTCGGCCGCGGCCGAGAGCTTCGCCGACGTGCGCCCGCCGAGGTGCACCTTGGCGCCGTCGAGAGCCGCTCGCCGGGCGACCTCGAGGCCGATGCCCGAGCCGCCGCCGATGACCACGACGGTCCGGTCTTCCAGGCTGCTCACGCGATCTCCTCGACGGGGGTGAAGGGGTGCGGCAGCCCGAAGGCGCCGGGGCCGAAGGTGTCCAGCGCCTCGGGCGTGCGCATCAGGGGCGGGGTCGAGATGCCGACCACGGTGACACGCTGGCCGTAACGCAGGGTCTCGGTGGTGATCGGCTCGGCCGTGTTCGCCTCGAGCACGCAGATCAGGTCCGGCACCAGGCACCGGACGGAACCGTCCACGGTGGCGAGCAGGTTCTCGTTCTGGAACAGGATCTCCAGCTTGTGCGCGCCGTCGAAGGACACCGCCGCCGCGCGCCCCCGGGCGAAGCCCTCCTCCGTGCGGCGCTCCACATCGGACACCTTGCCGCGGAACAGCACACGCAGGTGCTGGTACGGCGTTTCGACGAGCGCGGCGGCCAGCCGCGCGACCGGATCCTCGTTGCGCGAACGGGCCTCCCGGATGGTCCGGCCCACGGTCAGGGCCAGCGAAAGCGTTTGCGGTACGGCGGTCCGCTTGACGTCGGCGCCGCTCATCGCGTACTCGGCGATGTGCGCGACACCGCCGAGCCGGACGGTGACGCCGCGCGCGAGCCACTCCATCCGGCGGTTGTCGGTACCGGTGTCGATCACCGCCGTCTCACCCCGCTCGCCGCCGATCGCCATCGGCGAGCCCGGGACGCCGTATACGCCGAACGTCTCCATCTGCAGCTCGGGGAAAGCGCGGCCCATGCCGTCGGCGTCGACCACAGGCAGGCCGAGCCGCGCGCCGACGAGCAGCGGGATCATCGAGTTGATGCCGCCGCACTCGATGGGCATGGTCGCATCGGCGCGGCGGCCGAGGTGCTGCTCCAGCGTCCGCAACGCCAGCACGGGTTCCGCCCCGCTGGGCAGCTTCTCGTGCACGACGGTCGGCGCGCCCATCTGCGCGGTCGGGATGACCAGGGCGTCGTCGTCCACTTCGGACGGATCGAGGATCGTGACCGGCCCGTGCTCGCGGATCGCCTCGCGCACGAGCAGCCGTCCGACGTACGGGTCGCCGCCCCCGCCGGTGCCCAGCACCGCGGCACCGCGGGCGAGATCGGGCAGGTCGTCCTCGGTCAGGGTCCAGCTCACCCGGCCACCCCGATCGGGTCGATGTCGTACCCGAAGTACCGCGGCCCGGCCAGCGCGAGGCCCTCCGGGGTGTGCCAGCGCGGGTCGGCGGGCGCCGCGATGACCGTGACGCGCTGGCCGTACCGCAGGCCTTCGGTGGTCACGGCCTCGCCGGACTCGCGTTCCAGCGTGCAGATCAGGTCCGGCACCGACGCCTCGACGACACCGTCGCGCTCGGCGACCAGGTGCTCGTTCTGGAATCGCAGCACCAGTTCCGCGCCGGTGTCACCGTCCATCCCGGACAGCCGGGCCTCACCGCGGGCGAAGCCGGTGACGGTCCGGCGGGCGACGTCGACGACCTTGCCGCTGAACAGGCGACGGCCGCCGAGCCGCTCGACGACCTTCGCGACGGGGTCGGCGTGCGCCTCCCGCGCGGACCGCACCAGCGCACCCAGCTCGGCGCACAGGCTGAGCGTGCCCGGCACCATCGCCTCGCGCGCCTGGGCGCCGGACATGGCGTAGTTGCTGATCATCGCCGAGCAGCCCATGTCGATGGTCGCCGACCGGGCCAGCCGCTCGGCCCAATGGTTGTCCACTGTGTCCAGTACCCCGCGGTTGCCCTTCTCGTCCGCGATGGACATCGGGGTCGCGCGGATTCCGTACAATGTCGGCAAAACCATTTGCAGTTCCGGGAACGCGCGGCCCATGCCGTCGGCGTCGACCAGCGGCAGGCCCAGCTGCGCGGCCGCGACGACCGGGATCAGCGAGTTGACGCCGCCCGCCTCGGCGCACGCGATGTGCGTCAGCTCCTTGCCGAGGTACCCGGCGAGCGTGCGGGCCGCGAGGCCCACCTGCTCGGCCGAGGGCAGTTTCTCGACCATCACGGTCGGCGCGCCCATCATCGCCACGGGCAGCACGACGGCGTCGTCGTCCAGCTCCGCCAGGGGCACCAGCGGCACCGGGCCGTCCGCCCGGACGGCCGAGGCCGCCAGCAGCCGGCCGATGTACGGGTCTCCCCCGCCGCCGGTGCCGAGGATCGCCGCGCCGCGCGCGATGTCGTCCAGATCGGTGAGGGTGATCTCGCGCATCACGCCCCCAGCTGCAGGTCGCCGACGGCCTTGACGCGGATGCGCGTGGCGTTGCCGGGCAGGTACGGGATGGGCACCTCGTCGAAGTCGACGATGCCGACCGAGGCCGGCGACGCGCCCGCGGCGACCGCCCGGTCGACGGCTTCTTGCTTGGCCTCGTCCACAACGGACTCGCGACGGCCGGGTTCGATCACGTAGACGCGGTCGACCTCACCGCCGATCTGGGCGATGGCCGCGCCGATGGCGTTGGCCACGGCGTAGTTCTCCGGCCGGTGCACCTCGCCGCACCCGGCCAGCTCGTCCGGCAGCAGCACCGAACCGCCGCCGACCGCCACCACCGGCAGCGGCTCGGCGGACGTCCGCATCCGTTCGACCACATCGGACACGTCGGCGGCGATCTTGTCCAGCGCGGCCCGGACCAGCGCGCGGTCGAGGTGGGCGACCAGCGACGCGTCCCCGATCTCCGCGCGGCCGGCGGCGACCGCGATGTCGGTCGCGGTGAGCGTGTCGCCGCCGAAGACCAGGGCCTTCGACGTCAGCTCGTAACCGACCGAATCCGGGCCCACGGTGACGTTCCCGCGTACCCGGCTGCCGCCGCCGAGGCCGATCGACAGGACGTCCGGCATCCGGAAGTTGGTGCGGATCCCGGCGACGCTCACGTCGGTCGTCGCCTCGCGAGGGAAACCCTGGCGCAGCACGCCGACGTCCGAAGTCGTGCCGCCGACGTCGACCACCGCGCAGGTGTCCAAACCGGACAGCACGGCCGCGCCGCGCATCGAGTTGGTCGGCCCGGACGCGAAGGTCGCGACCGGGTAGCGGCGGGCGAAGTCGACGTCCATCAGCGTGCCGTCGTTCTGGCTCAGGTACAGCGGCGCGGTGATGCCCGCGCCGGTGACCGACGCGGCCAGGCCGTCGACGATGTGCGCGGCCAGCTCCCGCAGCGCCGCGTTGATCACCGTCGCGTTTTCCCGTTCCAGCAAGCCGATCCGGCCGATCTCGTGGGACAGCGAGATCGCGACGTCGGGCAGCTGCGCGCCGATGATCTCGGCCGCGCGGGTCTCGAACTCGGCGTTGACCGGGGAGAAGACCGAGGTGATCGCGACGCTGCGCACCCCGGCCGCCCCCATGTCGTCGGCGGCCTTGCGCAGCTCGCTCTCGTCGAGCTCCGCGATGTGGCGGCCGTCGAACTCGTGTCCACCGTGGACCAGGTAGCTGCGCCCCGACACGGCGTCGACGAGCCGCTGCGGCCAGTCGACCATCGGCGGCAGCGACGCCCCGGCGGGCAGGCTGAGCCGCACGGCCGCGGTCGGCGCCAGCCGGTGCGCCTCGACGAGGGCGTTGATGAAGTGCGTGGTGCCGATCATCACCGCCCGCACCGCCGCCGGGTCGAACGCGCGCTGCCGCTGCAGGCCGTCGATCGCGGCGACGATGCCCGAGGTGACGTCCGCGGTCGTGCTGGTCTTCACCGAGGCGAGGACCTGGTGTCCGTCGAGCAGGACGGCGTCCGTGTTGGTGCCGCCGACGTCGATGCCGATGCGCACGAAGATTCTCCTTAAGCGGTCTGGACGGCGGGAGCGGCGTCGGCGGTCCGGCTGCTGCCGAACCCCCGCACCAGGCCGAGCTTCCCGGCGACGACGTACAGGACGAAGGCCACGACGAGCGAGTTGATGCTCGGCAGGCCCCATTCGACGAACTCGCCGAAGAGCGCCGCGGCGATCCAGACGACGATCGTGGCGGGCACCCACAGCGGCGCGTCGTCGGGCAGCGTGCCGCGCGCCCGGGCGGATTCCAGGTCACCGCGCCACTTCTTGACCACGAAGTACTCGGCGACCATGATCCCGGCGATCGGCGGGAACGCGACGCCCAGCACGGTGAGGAAGTCGGTGAACTTCGCCAGGATCCCGGCCGCGGCGAGCACGCTGCCGGCCAGGCCGAGCGCGGCCGTGACGAGCCCGCGGTGGGCCTTGCGGCCGGACACGGTGCCGATGAAGTTCACGACGCCGAGCCCGGAGGAGTACAGGTTCCAGTCGTTGATCTTCATCGTGCCCGCGATGACGATCAGCAATCCGATCCAGCCGACCGACGACGTCACGATCGTGGTGATCCCGGCCGAGCCGACGGCGTGCGCGAGCAGCACACCGGACAGGCCGATGACGTACTCGCCGAGGGTGATCCCGACGAGCGTCTGCTTGACGACGTCCGAAGTGGACCGGTTGAAGCGGGTCATGTCCGGGGTGATCACGGCGCCGACGATGAAACCGCCGGCCACCAGGGTGGTGCCCTGCAGCAGGCTCAGCGCCGGCCCGGGCGGGGCCGAGGAGACGAGCGCGCCGACGTCGTGGCGGGTCAGCTCCGAAATGACCGACCAGCCGACCAGGATCAGGAACGCCGGGACGGTCAGGTACGCCGTCCAGGCCATGGAGTGGAAGCCCCGCACCACGATCGCGGTGACGAGCAGGCCGAACACGAGCGCCCAGCCCCACTCCGGCAGGCCGCCGATGAGCGCGACGAGGCCTTGGGCGGAGACCGCGGACTGGATGCCGAACCAGCCGATGAGGCTGATCCCGATGGCGAGCCCGATGAGCGCCGAGCCGCCGCGGCCGAAGCCGGTCCAGCGGGCGATCATGGACGTCGAGAGGCCCTCGCGGACGCCGATGACGCCGACGAGGATGGTGATGAGCTCGAGGATGACCGAGCCGAGGGTGAACGCCAGCACCGCCGGCCAGAAGCCCATCCCGAAGCCGACGGTGGCGCCGAGCAGGAACTGGGACAGAGCGGAAACCTGGCCGAACCGCTGGACCGCGACCGACCACCACGAGTACCGGGCGTGGTCCGGCACTCTGGTCAGGGCATAGTCGTCGACACCGACTGTTGAGGCCACGTCGACCTCCTTCTCCGGGCTGGGGAACGGTTGCCCAGACCGTAAGCAGCCCTCCCGGAGACGTCACCGTGCGATGTGCACATCCGCAGCGTCAGGACTGTGCAGGTCGCACGGTCAGCCCAGCGGGTCCAGCCCGGTCAGCGTGACACTCTCCGCCCACAACCGCGACGCGGCCGCTTCTTCGGCCAGGTTCGCCCAGCGCGGTTCGAGCCGGGGGCGGCCACGCAGGCCGAACGTCCGCGGCCCCCACAGCTGCCCGCCCGCGACGTCCGGGCCGAGCACCGCGCGGACGGCGGGACGCGCGCCGGCGTCCTTGCCCTGCAGCGCCACCCGGGCCGGGACGCCGCGCAGCCACTGGCCGGCGGTGCGGACGTGCACGGGCGGCCGGGACGGCGTCAGCGAGTCGAGCGCACCGCCCGGGTGCGCGAGCACGCTCAGCCGCTTCGACCCCGCGGCCCGCAGCCGCCGGTCGAGCTCCACCGCGAACAGCATCTGGGCCAGCTTGGACCGCTCGTACGCGCGTTTCGGCTGGTAGTCGCGCTCGCTCTGGAGGTCGGCGAAGTCGAGGCTCGACGACTTCGCCGCGAAGCTGCCGGTGGTGACGATCCGGCCCTCCGGGACGAGCTTCGGCAGCAGCCGAGCCACGAGGGCGAAGTGGCCGAGATGGTTGGTGCCGAACATCATTTCGTGGCCGTCGGCCGTCTCGCGCCGCGGCGGGTGGTCGAGCATGACCCCGGCGTTGCAGACGACGGCGTCGAGCTCGCCCGGGTCGAGATCTTCGAGCGAGGCCAGGTCGGCGAGGTCGAGCCGGACGTAGTCGACCTTCGCCCCGGAGACCTGCGAACGGATGGCTGCCCGCGCGGCTTCCGCCTTCGCCGGGTCGCGGCTGCCGATCACGACCTCCGCGCCGGCCGAGGCCAGCTGCTCGGCGGCGAAGTAGCCGATCCCGGCGTTGCCCCCGGTCACCAGCACCCGCATGAACGTCCCCTCCCCGTGCCAAGCTGTCTCGCGTGGACAACGCTACCGGGGAACGCGCCGGCTACCGGCGATCGGCGGGATCGCCGCGCGGGGAGGCCCGGCGCCGGGCACTGCTGGACAAGGTGACCGACGACGTCGCGGAGAACGGCCTCGTCGACTTCTCGCTCCGGCGGGCCGCGCGCGCGGCCGGGACGACGCACAAGGTGCTGCTCTACCACTTCGACGGCGCCGAGGACCTGCTCCGCCAGGCGGTCGTCACCCTGCGCGAACGCCGGATCGGCAACGCGCTGGCGGCGGGCACCGCCGAGGCGGCCACGCTCACCGCCCGCGTCCGGGCGGCGTGGCACAGCCTGCGCGACGAGGAGTCGCAGCTGCGGCGGGTGCTCGACCAGGCGATGGGCCTGGCGATGTACGACCCGGGCCGGTACGCCGCCCTCGGCCGGGGCGCGTCGCAGCAGTACCTGCCGACGCTCGTGTCATTCTGCCCGCCGCACTGGCCTGACCAGCGCAAACACGAGGTCGCGGAGATGATCCTGGCGACCCTGCGCGGGTTCCTGGTGGACCTGCTGACCAGCGAAGACGGCTCCGGCGCGGAAGCCGGGTTCGCGGCGCTGCTGCGCGCGGTCGAACGGGAGGAAGCGGCCGGCTGAGGATTCCTCGACAGTTTGCGAACCGCGTGGTTCACTTCTGTCCAGAGGGACGTCACTGGGAGGCCGGCATGCAGGTCGCACTGTCCGCGGGGACCGTCGAGTACACCGACACCGGCGGGCCGGGCCCGGTCGTCGTGCTGGTCCACGGCCTGCTGATGGCCGGTTCGCTGTGGGACGGCCCGGTCGCGCACCTGGCGCCCGACCACCGCTGCGTCGTCCCGACGCTGCCACTGGGCGCGCACCGGCACCCGATGCGCGAGGACGCCGACCTGTCGCTGCCCGGGATCGCCCGGCTGCTGGGCGAGTTCCTCTCACGGCTGGACCTGCGCGACGTGACGCTGGTCGGCGTCGACACCGGCGGTGCGCTGGTCCAGCTGCTGATGGCGGACGGCGCGTCCCGGGTCAGCCGCGTGGTGCTCGGCTCGTGCGAGGCCTTCGACAACTTCCCGCCCGGGCTCACCGGCAAGACGCTGGTGGCGACGGGCAAGCTGTCCCCCGGCCTGTTCGGGGCGTTCATGCAGCAGATGCGTCTGCGCGCGGTCCGCCGGCTGCCGATCGCGTTCGGCTGGTTGACCAAGCGCGGCGACGCGACGACAGCCGGCTGGGTGCGCCCGCTGCTGGCCGACGCGGCGATCCGCCGCGACACCGTGCGGATGCTGCGCGCGGCCGGCGCGGACCCGGGCTTCCTGCTCGAGCCGACCGAGCGCCTGCCGGCGTTCGACCGCCCGGTGCTGGTCGCCTGGGCGAGCGAGGACCGCGTGATGCCCCTGGACCACGGGAAGCGCCTGGCGGCGTTGCTGCCCAAGGGAGAGCTCGCCGAGGTGGCGGACAGCTACACGCTGCTGCCGCTGGACCGGCCGGCGGAGTTCGCGCGGCTGATCCGCGAGTTCACCGCGCGCTGAGGCCGAACAGGCGTTCCGCGTTGCCCGACGCGAACTTCTCACGGTCCACATCGGACTCGAAGTGCCCGAGGAAGGTGCCGATCTCGTCCCGGCCCGGCCGCAGGTAGGGGTAGTCGGTCGAGAAGAGCAGCCGGTCGACGGGAACCACCGACAGGGCGTGCCGAAGCAGCGCCGGGTTGAACATGCCCGAGCAGGTGATGTGGAAGTTCGAGCGCAGGTAGTCGGCGATCGGCCGCGGCAGGCCGGCGGCGCGGCCCGCGCTCTCGGCCCGGTCCAGCCAGAACAGCAGCATCTCACCCCAGTGGCCGAGCACGACCTGCAGCTCGGGGTGCCGGTCGAAGGTGCCGCGCAGGATCAGCCGCAGGGCCGCGGTCGCGGTGTCCAGGTGCCAGCCCCAGCCGTAGGTCGCGAGGGCGAGCTCGGTCGCGGGGTCGAAGCCGCGGTACGACGCGTCCCGGACGGCGGCCGACGGCAGCTGGGGGTGGATGAACACCGGCTGCCCGAGCCGCGCCGCGGCGGCGAAGAACCCGTCGTAGGCCGGGTCGTCGAGGAAGACCTCACCCGAGCGGCCGTAGACCATGGTGCCCACGTGTCCCAGCCCCGCGGCCCGTTCCAGCTCCCCCGCGACGTCCGGCGGGGACGACAGGGGCAGCGTCGACAGCGCCCGCAACCGCGACGGATGAGCCTCGACGGCCGCCGCGGCGACGTCGTTCGCGGCGCGGCTCAGGCGCAGGGCGTCCCCGGGCGGCAGCGGCTGGGTCCCGGGTGGCGCCAGCGCGACGATCGAGACGTCGATGCCCTGCTCGTCCAGCGTCGCGATCCGGCCCGCGCCCAGGTCCCGCAGTCGTTCCTGGTTGCCGTCGCGCTCGTTGAAGGCGAGGCTTTCGTCGCGGCCCGCGAGGGCGGCCGTCAGCTCCGGCGTGAACCAGTGTTCTTCGATGGCGATGAGCGTCACGGATCGATCATCCCGCGACGGGTCACAACGCGCTGAGGCCCCGCAGGATCCGGTGCATCAGGTCGAGGCTCGGCCGGTTGCCCGAGGTCATCCGGGCGGTGTGCACCGCGACCAGGCCGCGGTCGGCGAGGTCGGACAGCAGGACCCGCGCCACCCCCAGCGGGATCCGGCGCAGGGCCGCGACCTCGGCGACCGACTGGGAGGTGCGCAGCAGGGCGCAGATCTCCGATTCCTCCCGCGAACTCCCCCGCACCACCGCCCGGCCCCGCGGAGTGGTCGAGACCAATGTCTCGACCGGGAGATCTCGCGTAGGCCGCGTACGGCCATGGGTGCGGAAGTACGGACGGACCATGCCCGCCCCGCCTTCTTCGAGCACGGACCCCCAGTGCACAGCCAGCTCCTCACGGCGATTAATCCTTGTCGGCGATTATTTGACTCTTTGATCGACTCGGCCGCAATCGACCGAACAGAGCAACGCCGGAGAAAGTGCAGGTCAACGCGTCGTCGGCGGAGCGGTACTGCCGCGAAGGACTAGTCTTGTCCGGAGAATCGCCGGGGATGTCAGGATTTTTCCCTCGGACAATCGCGCGAGCAGCCGCCGTCCGGCGTGCTCGCCGAGCTCGGCCACCGGCTGCGCGACGGTGCTCAGCTCGAGCAGGCCGGCCAGGTCGTGGTCGTCGAACCCGAGCACCGAGACGTCGTGCGGCACCCGCAGCCCGGCCCGGCGGAGCGCCCGCAGCGCCCCGAACGCCATCTCGTCGGACGCCGCGAACACCGCACTCGGCCGCCGGGGCAGGCCGAGCAGGGTGCCCATCGCCTGTTCCCCGCCGGTGACGGTGAACCCGCCGCCGGTCTCGAAGGCGGCTTCCGGCTCGCGGCCGTCCTCCCGGCACACCGCGTGGTAGACCTCGCGGTAGGCCGCCAGCCGGCGCAGCGGCGTCGTGAACCCGAGCGGCACCGGCGCGGTTTCGCCGATGAACCCGATTTCGCGGTGCCCGAGCTGGACCAGGTGGCGCATCGCGGTCACCGCCGCGCCGTGGTCGTCGATCCCGACGGAGTCCGCGCCCGGCTCCTCGGTGCCGACCGTGACGAGCGGTGTGCCGAGGCCCAGCAGCAGCGCGCGTTCGGCCTCGGAAAGCGGCAGGGAGAGCACGAGCACCGCGTCGACGCGGCGGCGCAGCGGGAGGTCGGCGAAGAACCGGGCGCGGCCCGCGTCGTCACCGAGGTTGTAGAGCAGCAGGCTGATCCCGGCCTCGCGCAGCACGCGCTCGACCCCCGAGATGATCCGCGAGAAGTACCAGCGATCGACGTACGGCACGATCACGCCGACCGTGCCGGTCCGGCCCGTGGCCAGGCTCGACGCGGCGGGTGAGACCGCGTACCCGAGCTCCGCGGCGGCCGCCAGCACCCGCGCCCGCGTGCCTTCGGCGACTCCCCGCACGCCCCGCAGAGCCCGCGAAACGGTCGCCGCGGAGACCCCGGCGAGCCGGGCGACGTCGTCGAGCTTGTCCGGCATTCCCCCACTCCCGGCGTTGCAAGCGCTTGCATTAACTCACGGTTGGCGGATTGACACCCACCTTGATCGAGGATAATCATCGCTGCAAGCGCTTGCAATCAGCGTGGCCTGTCCGGCAAGGAGGCCGACATGCGCCAGATCCTCCCCGTCGTGGGCGCCGCACTCCTGGCGGGCACCGCGCTGGTCGCGTGCTCCGGGAGCTCGGGCACGACGATCAACCTCTACATCTCACCGGAGGACCACCTCCAGACCGTGGTCGACAAGTGCACGCAGGAAGCCGGCGGCCGGTACAAGATCGTCTACAACAAACTGCCCCGCGGGGCGGACGGCCAGCGCGAGCAGATGGTGCGCCGGCTCGCCGCGGGAGACACGTCGCTGGACGTGCTCGGCCTCGACGTCACCTGGGTGCCCGAGTTCGCCGAGGCGGGCTGGGCGCAGGAGTGGACCGGCGCCGACGCCGCGGCCGCCACCCGCGACGTCCTGCCCGGCCCGCTGGCCACGGCCAAGTGGAACGGAAAGCTCTACGGCGCGACGAAGAACACGAACGTCCAGCTGCTCTGGTACGACGACCGGATCACGCCGACGCCGCCCAAGACGTTCGACCAGCTGATGGACCAGGCGCAGCAGCTGAAGGCGGCCGGGAAGCCGTACCAGGTCGTGTTCACCGGCGCGCAGTACGAGGGGCTGGTCGTCTTCTACAACACGCTGGTGGCGTCGGCGGGCGGGCACATCCTGTCCGACGACGGCAAGTCCGTGGTGATGGACGACGGCGCGGTGAAGGCCCTCGAGCTGCTCAAGCGGCTCACCACCGCGGGGATCACCGACCCGTCGCTGACGAACCAGAAAGAGGACGAGATCCGGCAGGCGTTCCAGCGCGGGCAGGCGGCGACCGAGCTGAACTGGCCGTTCGTGTACGCCTCCTACGCCAAGGAGAAGCCGCAGGAGCTGAGCCACTTCAAGTGGACGCGGTACCCGTCGGTGGTGCCCGGCCAGGCGAGCCGGGTGACGATCGGCGGGTTCAACCTGGCCGTCAGCACGTACTCGCAGCACAAGCCGGAGGCGTTCGAAGCGGCGCTGTGCCTGCGCAACGCGTCGAGCCAGAAGTACCAGGCCCTGGTCGACGGTATCCCGCCGAGTCTCGCGTCGATCTACCGCGACACGGCCCCGCTCGACCCGGCGAAACCGGGTGACCCGAAGGAAAACCCGACGATGGCCGACCAGTACCCGATGAAGGGCGACATCCAGGCGGCGCTGACGGACGCGGCGGTCCGCCCCCTGACCCCGGCGTACCAGAACCTCTCGACGGTGATCTCGAAGGTGCTCTCACCCCCGGCGGAGATCGACGTCCAGGCCACGGCGCAGGAGCTGCGCGAGCGCCTGGCGGACGCGCTGGCGTCGCGGGGCATCATCCCGTAACGGTGTCACCAGGACACCAAGCAGAACGGGTGCCCGGCGGGGTCGGCGAAGACGCGGAACCGCTCGCCGCCCTTGAGCGGACTCGCCCCGAGCGCCAGCACCTGCTCCTGGGCGACGTCGAGGTCCTCGACCCGCACGTCGAAGTGCATCTGCTGCGGCGGGTCACCCTCGGGCCACCCGGGCGCGCGCAGGCCGGGCACCCGCGCGAAGGCCACCCCGGGGCGGTCCGGCGCGTCCCCGATGACGACGAAGTCCTCGCCGTCCTGCACCCGGACCATGCCGAGCAGCTCCTGGTAGAACGCCGCGAGGGCGCCCGGGTCGGGACAGTCGAGGACGAGGCCGTGCCAGGTTCCGATCATGCGGCCCATGATGCCCGGGAGGTCCGACAAAACGGGCGAGGCTAGTGTATACAGTATCCTGTAGGCTACGCTGTCGGCATGTATTCAGTCACCGACCCCGCGACGGGTGAGCTGGTCGAGGAAATCCCGAACGCGACCGACGACGAGGTGCGCGCCGCGATCGGGCGGGTGCACGGCGGATACCAGGCCTGGCGGCGCCGGCCGGTCGCCGAGCGGGCCGCGATCGTCCTGCGGGCCGCGGAGCTGTTCGCCGAACGCGCCGACGAGCTGGCCGCGATCATGACCCTCGAAATGGGGAAGCGGATCAACGAAGGCCGCGGCGAGGTGGGCGTCGTCGTCGACATCTTCCGGTACTACGGCGAACGCGGCCCGGAGCTGCTCGCGGACGAGCCGCTGCCGATCCGCGGCGGTGAGGCCGTGCTCACCAAGGAGCCGATCGGCGCGCTGCTCGGCGTCATGCCGTGGAACTTCCCGTGTTACCAGGTCGCGCGGTTCGTCGCGCCGAACCTGGTGCTGGGCAACACGATCCTGCTCAAGCACGCGTCGATCTGCCCGCGCTCGGCCGAGGCGATCGAGCGGGTGCTGCGGGACGCCGGCGTGCCCGAAGACGCCTACGTGAACGTCTTCGCCTCCAGCAGGCAGGTGCCGTGGATGCTCGCCGACCCGCGCATCCAGGGCGTCTCGCTGACCGGCAGCGAGCAGGCCGGGATCTCCGTCGCGGCCGAGGCCGGGCGGAACCTCAAGAAGTGCGTCCTGGAGCTGGGCGGGTCCGACCCGCTGATCGTGCTGGACACCGACGACCTGGACGAGACGGTGAAGGTCACCGCGACCGCCCGGATGCGCAACTGCGGCCAGTCCTGCAACGCGCCCAAGCGGATGATCGTGCTGGGCGAGCTCTACGACGAGTTCGTCGACCGGCTGGCCAAGCGCGTCACGGAGTACTTCGTACCGGGCGACCCGGCGGACCCGGCGACGACCCTGCCCCCGCTGGCCTCGATCGCGGCGGCCGACGAGGTCGCCGCCCAGGTCGAGACGGCGATCCGCGAAGGCGCGACGCTGCGCGCGGGCGGCCACCGCGTCCCCGGCCCGGGCGCCTTCCTGGAGGCCACGGTCCTCACCGACGTGACACCGGAAATGGCGGCCTACCACGAGGAGATCTTCGGCCCGGTGGTCCTGGTGTTCCGCGCGGAGACGGAAGAGGAGGCGATCGCCCTGGCCAACGACACGCCGTTCGGCCTGGGCGCGAGCGTCTTCGGCACCGACCGCGCCCGCACGACCAGGGTGGCGAGGTCGATCGAGGCGGGCATGGTCTACCTGAACAAGTCAGGCGGCTCGGAGGCGGATCTCCCGTTCGGCGGGATCAAGCGCTCGGGCATCGGCCGGGAGCTGGGTGCGCTGGGCATCGAGGAGTTCATGAACAAGAAACCGATACGCCTCTGACCTGCTGTTTTGTTGCGTTTGGCTCCGCCAGGCCGTCGTCAGGCCGTCTCGGAATCCTGGGCCGTCTGCGGTCGGCGGGGCTTGAACACGCGGTTGGTCGCCGCGCGAGCCCGCTTACGGCTCGACCTGAATATCCACGACTCCATCATGCTTCGGATCAAGCATGCTTTATCCGAAGCAGATTCGCCCTATTACTCCTAGTCCTGCAACGGCAGTTTGTGGCGTCGGTAGTGACTGGTGCCCGGTTTGGCGTAGGCGGCGCTGGCTCCAGGCCGACTCTAAGCGGAGCTGTTGCTGATTGGCACATCGATGGCGTCCCGTGCAACCACGATCCCGTCCTTGATGACGTAACACTCGACGACGTGCTCGCCGCGGAAGCGAGTTTCCTCGTGCCGAGCGTTGCCGAAACTGTTGGGTGAGATGATTTCTCCGCGAATGTTGTTCCGACGCTCGGCCTCGTCTCCGCGGTTCAACACCTTCCACTTCACGACATACGGGTACGCGATGTTGCACTCGGTGATGGTGAAGTCGAGTCCCTTGTTCGGGAGCAGCAAGGTCTTATTCTTGAGCATCTCCCGAAGTGACGCCGTTCGCCATCCGTTCTGCGTGACCTTGCAGTCGATCTCGAGCGACTCGCTGATGTCGACGGGGTATTGGTTCTCAATGAACTCCTCGGTGTCTTTGAACGAGCGGGCGGACTTGCTGACCTGCAGCGGAACTGCCGACCCAAACACCTCGCGCCATTTCTTGTTCGCGGAGGCTTTGCCAGCTTTGTCGATGGCATCGAGGCAGCGGTTGTACGCCTTCTTCGCTTTCGGCTGGAACCGCTTCTTCACGTTCACCCGCTGGTTGCTGCCCAGCGCGAGGTAATAGTCCTTGTCCGGCTCGTTCATGAGGAACTCGAAGAAGTCCCTGACCATGAGGTCGAACCAGAGGCTTCCCTTGTCGTCATACTCGGACGTGGTCGAGAAGAACCGGTGGACGAGCGTGTCGATGAGCAGGCCACCCATGGCCACGCCGTTCGTGTCCTTCCACGCCCGGGCCATCCGCGCGAGGTGGCGCATGTTCGTCGATGTACGGTCGTTGCAGCCCTTCGTCGCAGTGATCTCCGCGCGCGGCTTGGTGACCTTCCAGCTCTTGGCCTTCGTGTCGGGGTAGTCGAAACTGCCATCGCTGTTCTCGAAGGCCGGCTGCACCTCGAACTTGAACTTGTTGCTCGTGAACTGCACACGCACGACGCACTGGTCGACGCGTATGCCGGTGTTCGGGTACCGCGCGGTCAGATCCTTCCGAACACGGTCGAGCATTCTCCGTGGACCCGTCTCGCTGCTGTAGTTCGAGCGGAGACCAGCCGGGAGGACGTAGATCATGTCCAGGTCCGATACGCCGCGGATCGCAGTGTGCCGGCCGTAGGAGCCGACCATGAGCCGATTCGCCGTAGACCCCTCGACCGACCGGAAGTCCTTATTCAACGCCTTCGTGATCTCGTCGCGCCGTGCGGCGATGGTGGTGCTGGTTTCGCCGACTTTCAGATTCTCGAGCAGAGCGTCAAAGATCTCGTCTACCTTCATCGTCCCGACTCGTCTTCATTGAGACGGAGCGTCTCTGGGAGGAACAGGTCGATCTCGTGCGAGGTGAAGGTCAGCTCCTCGTTGATCTTGAGCCCGTCCTGCGCCCGACCGTAGGCTTTGGACGTGGTCCTGGGCGCGTCGGCGTAAGCCGCACGCGTGGCCTCTTGAAGCTCGTCGCGGCGCGCACGAGCATCCGCAGGCACCGTCGCGCCAGACATCAGGTCGGTGATCAGCGACATGTACGACTCGCGTACGTCCCACAGCCGCGAGGCGACTCTGCGGTGGGCCTCAGACTCCTCGCTGAACTTGAAGCTCTTGGAGGCGAGGCTCAGCGCGCTCACGACGAGGGCGATGAACGAGGTCGCGAGGCTGGTCACGACCTGATTGCCCAGCGTGCCGAGCACGGACGCGAGAAACGTGCCGGTGCTAACTGCCGTGAAGGCAACCAGCACGCCTTGCTGCCACCGGTATCGCCTAAAGCAGATGTCCGCCTGCTTCTCGTGGGTCTTGTGGCTGTAGACCACCCGGCCGAACGCCTCGCGGACCTGCGCGAGCAGGTATTCCTCTTGTCTCGCCTTAGCTGCTGACTCTGTCGCCACTTCTTCTCCACTGCGTACTCGACCAAGAGGTGCACCCAGGCAGGTTCCTCCCAGGCTGTTGATGCCGTGGAAGAGCGACGGTCACTGAGCGTTCGCTGTACTTGGGTTCAAGTATGGCTGGGACCACCGACACTCTAGATGCTGCAACGGCACTTCGGCGTGTCGTTGAGAGTCTGATGTCCTTCTAGCGGCGGCAATCACCGTGTGGTGGTGCCGAATTAGGCTCTATGGGATCAAGGCGCGCCGCCAGCGGCGGCGCGCACGTCACCGCCCGTACGGCGGGCCCGCCTCACAGGCGACATGGACGGCCTGCCGCTCCGCTTCGGCCGCCGGTCGCCGAGCGGGTCCGCCGATGGTGCAAGACCGCGTAGCGCGCCGCCTCGGTAACCTAGGCTGATTACCTCCGGATCGATCTCGCACCTCCATCGAGGCAGGGGCGCGCTGATCGATTGACGAGCGCTGGTCAGTCCAGAATCTCGATGGCTACTTGGCTATTGCCGGGGTAGCCCCCGAAGTCAACAACCCCGTACCAGTGGCCGGCAGTCGGAGTGGCGAGTACGACCGACGACTTGTTTGCGTGCCCGCCGTAGGACTTGTACGAACGCCCAGCCTTATAGGCGGCGAAGTCGCTCGCCGTGAGGAGATGTACGTTCATCGCGTCGCCGGAGATGGTGAACTTGATCCGGTCGCCCGCGGTGCGGACGCCGAGGTCCTTGTATAGGAATTTCATGGTGCGCCACCGTGCTGATCAAGATCGAACTCATGTTCGATGCTAATACCAGTCCAGCACGGAAGCTGGCTGAAGCAAGCGAGGCACGCCGAGGTGGCCAAATCTGACCTGATCGGGTGACATTGGGCAGGTAGGGGTTCTGGCGTGGTCGTGCTGGAGCGCCGATTCAGGGCGGGCAAGCTCCGTCGTCAGCGATCGTTTAACACCGGAGGACCGCCATCAAGGGCGCCTGCGGCGTCGCTACGCGATGGACGCAAGCGTCTACCCTTGACACCGGCCTCTGAGGGTGAGCCGGCGGCGCTCTCGGTCGATGCCGGTGACGACGACCGTGACCTCGGCACCGGCCTCGGGCTGGGGTTCTGCCGGTGTCCGCGGCGGGACCAGCCCCTCGATTCCGTCGGCGACCTCGACGAAGGTGCCGATCGGGGACAGCGCGGTGACGACTCCGCGCAGTTCGCTGCCCACCGTGGTGACCTCGGCGAACGCCGGGAACGGATCCGCCTGTATCGCCCGCAAGGACATCCTGGCCTCGAGGTTCCAGGTGTCGAACTGGAGGAACTCACCCGAGACGCGCTGTCCGGCTTGCACGATCTCGGTGGCGGCCTCGAACCGCCGCCAGGACAGCTCGGGATAGGTGACGAACCCGACCCCGGGGAAGACCGGGTGGCGGGGGCCCTCGTCCAGCGCCACGAACACGCCGAACCGTTCGATCGCCGCGACGGTGCCGGAAAGCACCTCGCCGCTGCGCAGCGCCGCCAGGAACGCCCAGAGCTCGGGGTGCTCGGACTGCCCGCCCATCACGCCCCCAGTCTGTCACGGGAGCACTGGGCCGGGCGGACCAGCGAACGCAACCCGCGCGGCGGTGTCGATCACCGCTTGATCGACTATCGTTCCCTCATGACGCTGGAGATCACCGGCGGCCGGGGCGGATGGCCCGGATCTTTCGCCGTGGGAACGGAAAACGCTCGCTGGACCCGGCTGTGCACGGGCGGCTCGGTCACGTTCGGCCACCTCGTCGGCGACGACTACCGCACGCCCCGGGTGTGGAGCGGGCACGGGCTCGGGCTGCCGGAAGCCGACCTCGCCGGGTTCGCCGTCCAGCTGGCCAAGGTGATGAAGCACCACGCGTACTGGATCGCGCGCGCCGAAAACCCGGATCGCCGGGCCGGTGACGCGACGCGCTGGTCCCCCGGCCGCTACGACGACGAAGACGCCTTCGTCTACTTCGCCGGGCCGTGCACGCACGGCGACCGGCTGCCGGGTTACCACCCCGCCGCCGCGTTCACGATCGCGCTCCCCCACGTCCGCGGGCTGCGGATCCGGGTGGCGGCCTACCTCGCGGCGTTGTGAGACGCGCGTTCCGGGCGGGAGTGATCGCCGCCGTGGTGAGCGGGATTCCCTCCACCGCCCACGCCTTGCTGACGCACGGTGACGTCCTCGCCGCGACACGCGCGGCCGGCACCCTGCTGCCCGGGCGGCGCGACCGGCCCGGCGTCGCCGCCGGGCTGGTCGCGCACGTCGGTGTCTCGGCCCTCTGGACCGTCGCGCTGACCTTCGCCGCCCGCCGCTGCGAACTCGGCGTCACCCGCGGTGCCGTGGCCGGGCTGGCCATCGCGGCGCTCGATCTCGGGATCGTCGCGAGGGCCTACCCGGCGGTGCGCACACTTCCCCGCGTTCCGCAGGTGTTCGACCACGTGGTCTTCGGCGCCGTCCTCTGTGGACTGCTCCACAGTGGACGATAGGTCAGGCCACGACCTGGACCACGTCACCCGGGTGCAGCGAGTTGTAGAACGTCACCGCGTCCGCGTGCGAAAGGTGCACGCAGCCGTGGGACTTCACCTTCAGGCTGCCCTGGTGGAACGCGACCCCGGTGTTCGTGAAGAACACCGAATACGGCATCGGCCCGTTGAACTGCTTGCTGTAGTGGTCGATGTCCTTGTACTGCACGTGGAACGTCCCGAGCGGGGTCGGGTACTTCGCGAGCCCGACCGTGATCGGGACCCCGCCGTGCGTGACGTTCCCGGCGCCGTCCGTCAACCACGCCGTGTTCGTACTGCGCTGGACGCAGGCTTTCGCTTCGGCACTGCACGGCGTTGAAGCCGCTTCCGCCGTCCCGGCGAGCACCACCGTGCCCGCCATGGCGGCGATCCCGCCCAGTACCGCGATCATCCTCCGGTTCATCGTGTGCCTCCCGCTGTCGTTCGGCTACAGGAGGTAAGGTGCCCCGTTTCCCGATCTTCGAATCACCCCGAAGATCATTGGAACGGATCAGTTCTGCGGCTGGGACAGCCCGAGGAACTCGTTCTGCTCGCGGTCGTAGCGCTGGGTCAGGCCGTTGCCGTAGCGGTCCCACCAGTTCGCCGTGTGGCCACCCTGGTGGGTGGTCGTGCCGCCGTAGACCTGACGGTCGTACTCGATGCGGGCGTCGTGGAACTCCTGCTGGAACTGCTCGGGCGTCAGGCCCTGCGCGTGCTGGACGGCCGCGTCGCTGAGCGTGCCCGAGCTGCGCACGATGTCGTCGCCCGCCATGTGGTTGACGATCGCGCGGACGCCGCCGGCCCCGCGCATGTGCGCGCCGGACATGATCGCGGCCTGCGTGCCGGGGTCGGTGAAGTTGAGCGCGCCGGCCGTGCGGGCGTTCGCGGTCATCAGGTCGCTGACGACGGCGCGCTCCTCGGCGCTGCCCTGCCCGTACTGCTCACGCGCGGCGATGATCTGGTCGTAGCCGTTGTGCATGTTCTGCCGGAACCCGTAGGCCTCGGGCACCCCGCCCTGCTCGCCCGTGGCGCCTTCGGACGCCATGATCGAGTCGACGACCCGCGGGTCGAGCTGCGGCGGGGCCGCCGCGGCCGCCGCCCCGCCACCGCCGGTGGCGACCTGCGCGGTCTGCGTGCCGCCGCCGTAGCCCCGCGCGACGTCGGCGTCCGCGGCGTTGTAGCCGTTCGCGGCCGTCTGGACGTTCTGGTTGACGTTCCCGATCAGGCTGAGGAACTTCTGCAGCGCGCTGCCGAGCTGCGAGTGCAGCGCCGAGTTCGCGGCGGCGACCCCGCTGCCGATCCCGGCGAACGACATGGCGTCCAGCACCAGGCCTTCGAGGTCGCGCGTGGTCGACAGGAACGACGACCCGACGTCTTCGACCGCCTTGACGACCGTCCCCATCTCCGTCGTTTCGGCGTGGTACGCCCCGGCACTCATGGTCTGCTCCCTCCGGCAAGCGGGCTTCCGCGTCGAGAATTCACCACCCCGCCGCGACGGCACACGGCCGAATTACCCACTGCCGGACCGGCACCTGTCGTTCATCTTCAGTTCACCTCCAGGTCGTCTTGCCGGGTACTTCACCAGTCACGCGACGCAGGGAGGCCCTTCATGAGCACACCCACGCTGGACACCATCGCTTCCGAGCAGCTGGACCTGCAGCTCTCGGTGGTGGAGGACCGATTGGCCCACGACTACACCGCCGTGAGCAGCAGTTCCGTCCACAACCTCGTCGAACGCGAGCGGTCCCGCTTCGCCGACGCGCGCATCCACGTCTTCGTCCCGATCCTGGTCGAGCGAGCGGTCCGCGCCACGCTGGCCGCGCCCGCCAAGCACCGGCGCGACTGACCGCTCCGGCGCTAAGGTCGGTGGCAGACCGGCTGCGCGAGGAGCGACGATGAACGACAAGCCCGGGGACGACCCGAACGTGGTGGACGGCGAGATCGTCGACGACACGCCCACCGCCGCCCTCGCACTGCCGTCACCGGCCCTGCCGGACCCGGACTACAGCGAGGGCGGCGTCCCCAGCTTCGACTTCGTCCGGGACAAGATCGAAGGCCGGTACACGACGTCGCTCGGCGCGCAGGACGTGGCCGGGCTGGGCACGGAGAACACGACCGAGGCCCTCGACAAGAAGATCGCCGACCGCGACCAGGCGGCGAAGGACAGGCTGGCCGAGATCCGCCGCTCGATGCGCGGCGAGTAGCTCAGCTTTCGCGCGCGGCGTCCGCGCCGCATTCCGGGGCGTCACCGCCCCGCAGGAAGTGCGCGGCGGCGAACCCGGTGTGCCCGTTCGCGGTGCCGTGCAGCCACCGGTCGTCGCCGGACACGGCCGTTCCGTGGAGCCAGCAGTCCGCCTGGAACGTCACCCCCTCGCCGAGCCAGCCGACGCGCCGGCACGTCGAGGCCGCGCAGGAGCGGACGTTGAGCCCGCTGCCGGCGGTACCGACGACCCGGTAGGCGCTCGGCGTGGTGCGCGTGAGCCGGTCGCCGGTCGGCACGGGAGCCGGAGAGGTCTGGCCGGGCGTCCCGGCCGGCCCCTCGGTGAGCCCGTTGCCCAGCAGGAGCGCGAGCAGGCCGGCGACCACCGCGGTGACGGCCAGCACCCGGGCCAGAGCCCCGGGTCTCAAAACGACAAGCATGGTGGGTCCTTTCCGCTCGGTGCCGTCCGCCGGGCGAGGCCCTCACCCCTGTCGTCGTCCCTTGGTGCGTCCTTCCGTCCGGGGATCCGGGCCTGCCGCCGGCTTGTGTTGCAAGTGTCACTCCGGGATAGATGGTTTTGCAATTCCCAAAGCGAGATCCCATAGTGGGCTACCCGAACGGCGCAACCCAGGTCTCGATTGAGTCGTCGACCCCGCGACGCCCTAGCGAACCTCGCCAGAGGGGGTGTAGGTCCCACCTCAAGGCATCGAAGGGAGTAGCGTGGCCCCTCGATGGGAAACCCACTCACCGGATCCCATCACGGACAGCCCGTTGCGCACTGCCAGAACGAAGGTCCCATGGCCCCCACCCAAGGTCCCATCGTGCCGCGACGCCGGATCGCGGACACGCTCAGGCGGCTGCGCGACGAGTCCGGCCGGACCCTCGAAGAGGTGGCCGAGACGCTGCTGATCTCGACGTCGAAGCTGTCCCGGCTGGAGAACGCGCAGGGCAGCCCGCAGCCCCGGGACGTCCGCGACCTGATCCAGTTCTACGGGATCGAGAACACCCAGCTCGCCGACCGGCTGGGGCGCTGGGTCCGGTCGTCGCAGCGCAAGGCCTGGTGGACCGACTACTCCCAGACCACGGCCACGCCGGGACTCGACGCCCACCTCGCGTACGAGTCCGAGGCCACGGTGGCGCGGATCTACACGATCCCGCTGCTGCCGGTGCTCCTGCAGACCCCGGAGTACGCCCGCGCGCAGTACTCCTCCCACGAGCCCTGGTGGTCGGCCGAAGAGGTCGAGCAGCTCGTCGAGCTGCGGGAGCGGCGCAAGGACGCGCTCTCCGAACGCGAGGGCATCGCGCCGCTGAAACTGGTCGCCGTGACCCACGAGAGCGCGCTCCGGCAACTCGTCGGGTCGCCGGAGATCATGCGGGCCCAGCTGGACCACCTGGTCGAACGGTCGACCGAGCCGAACATCGAGCTGCGCGTGTTCCCCTTCAGCCACCCCCCGCTGTTCTCGATGGGCTGCATGTACGCCTACTTCGAGTTCGAGGACGAGCTCGACCGCGACATCGTGCACATCGAGACGCACGCGGGGTTCCGGCACATCGAAACGGCCGTGACGGTCGGGTACTACCGCGGCTACCACGACGCACTGGTGGCCGCCTCGCTCGAACCCGGCGAGAGCCGCACCCTCATCCGCGCCGTCCAGGCCCAGCAGTTCGGCTGAGTTCTCCCCCTTTCCGGCCGCAGGTCCCCCATTTCCCCTTTCACGTTGGGAAGAACGCATGGCTCTCGACCTTCCCGGTCCCGTCGGCGAGGAGCTCCACCTCCGCCGGAAGCAGCTGGACACCGACGGCTACCTCGTCGTCTCCGACGACGAGCTCGGGCTCCCCGGCACCCGGCTCCGGAACCACCTGCTCCGCACGTACTTCACGCCCGACGTGCTCCGCTGCTACCCCGGCGACATCCCCGCCGACCGCGAGCGGGCCCGTGACGTCGTCGAGTACCACTGGCACGGCGAGGGTCCCGACCTGTCCGAGCACACCGAGATCGCGATCGAGGGCCGAGGCGGCCGGCCCGAGCGGCGGGAGTACGCGCGGACCCCGGTGGTGCACGACGCGCTGTTCGCGGCGTGGATCCGCGCCGCGCTGAACCTCGTGCCGGACGGCAGGCGGCGGGTCCGCGGCACCTTCGGCGTCAACATCTTCCGGACCTTCACGAACGTCGTGACCCGGCCGCACGCTGACGGCGAGGAGTACGTGTTCGTCTACGTCGTCGACCGGCAGGGCGACGGGGCGGAGACCACGCTGTTCCGCCCCGAGGACCCGCGCACTCCGGTCCACCGCCGGCAGCTCGCGCCCGGCCAGCTCATCGTGTTCGAAGACGCCCGGTTCCTGCACACGGCCAGCCCGCTCGTCGACCCGCCCGGCGGGCGCGCCCGCCGGGACGCGCTGGTGTGCACTGTGGACTATCCCGAGACCTACCGGGTCGCCTGACGCTCAGCCGAAGATCGCCGCGGGATCGCCGGTGTACCAAGCGTTTTCGATGACGACGCGGCGCAGCACCCAGCGGCCGCCGTCGCGCACGAGATCCACGTCGTAGCGGTTCTTCAGCAGCGCGTGGGTGTCGTGGGCGGGGCTCAGCAGGTGCTGCGCCTCCACCATCGCGGTCAGGTGCGCGGTGTCGCCGTCGACGGTGACGCGCGGGTTGGTCACCTGGTGGGTCGTGTCGACGCGGCCCTCGAAGAGCGTGAGGATCGTGTCGACGATGGCGTCCCGGCCGGTCAGCACCGGGGGCGCCGCGCCCCAGCGCGCGGCCGCCGGCCGGAAGTCGACCTCGGCGTCGGCGGCGAACGCCGACGCGAACAGCGCCCGGTCCTTCAGGTCCTGGCCGAGGCCGAAGCGGTACAGGGCGTCGACGATCTCGACGCGGTCGTGGAGTTCGGAAGTGGTGGTCACGCACCCCAGGCTGGTTCCGCCCACGACGGTGATCAACGCGCTTCTGTGCCACGATCGTGAAGTGGGGATGAACGATGTGCCGGAGCGACGTGAGGTGGAATCGTTCCTGACGCTCGCCGACGAGCTGCACTTCGGCCGGACGGCCGAGCGGCTGCACGTGTCGACCGCGCAGGTCAGCCAGACGATCCGGAAGCTCGAACGGCGGGTCGGCGTGCCGTTGTTCGCCCGGACCAGCCGCCGGGTCGAGCTGACACCGGTCGGCCGTCAGCTGCTGGCCGACCTGGCGCCCGCGTGGTCGGCGGTCGGGACGGCGCTCGGCCGGGCGGTCGAGGCGGGCCGCGGGGTGACGGGCACGCTGCGGGTCGCGTTCGGCGACGCGGCGGGCGGCCAGCTGCTGGCCGGGGTGGCCGAGCTGTTCCGGACCCGGCAGCCGGGCTGCCGGGTCGAGTTCCGCGAGGTCCGGCCGGCCGAGGTGCTGCCGTGGCTGCGGGGCGGCGAGGTCGACGTCGTGCTGGCCGGCCTCCCGCTCGACGCGCCGGGCCTGGTCACCGGTCCGGTCCTGGTGCGGGAGCGGCGTTTCCTCGCGATGGCCGCGGACCACCCGTTCGCGCGGCGTGCGTCGGTGCCGGTCGCGGACCTGGCCCGGGTGACGGTGCTGCGCTGCACGCTGCCGGACCCGTGGCTCGACGAGCACGCGCCGGCGGCGGTGACCCGGCCGGCGTCCGGGCTTCAGGAGCTGCTGACGTCGGCGGGCGCGGGTGAGGGGGTGCTGCCGGTCGGCGCCCACATCCGGCGCTACTACCCGCGGCCCGACCTGGCGTACGTCCCGCTCGACGGCGCGCCGCGGCTGGAGTGGGCCCTGGTCCGGCGCGCCGACGCCGTGACGGCCCGGCTCCGCGCGTTCACCGAAGCGGCGGCCGACCTGGTGCGCGAACCCGCCTGACACAGCCCAAGTCCGTAAACAGGGGTCAGCGGGCTTGGGCTTGCAGCCAGCGCATCTCCACCGGCTGGCTGGCCGCGATCGCGGCCAGGCGGTCCGGGTACACCGGGACCCGCCGGTCGAGACCGCTCAGGCGCACCACCCGGCTGACCGCCGTGCCCGGGGGGACGATCAGGCAGCCGTCGATGCCGCGGTCCCGGCAGAGGTCGAACGCCTCCAGCAGGCCCGCCGCGCCGCGGGCCGACAGGAAGCCCAGCTCGCCGAGGTCCACCGCCAGCAGGTGCGGGCCCGGCAGTTCGCAGATCGCGGCTTCGAGCACCGTCGTCCAGCGGACCACCGTCGCGATGTCGAGCTCCCCGCCCACTTCGACGACCAGGACGCCGCTGGTGCGCTCCGGAGCGATGTCGTGCATCGCGCCTCCTCCCCAAGGCCGGGGCCCGGCCCCGGGGTCATGGTCTCGCACCGCTGCCGCGTTATCGCTGCGTGGGAATCGGAACCCGCCGAAGTCAACCCGGATGGCCGTATCCGGTGCGGCCATCCGGGTCAGTGTCCATTGTGGATCACTCGGCCAAGCGCTCCAGCCACTCCTGCATCAGGGTCAGTTCGGCGGCCGACAGCCCGGCCGGTGCTTCCTTGCGCAGCTGGGCGCCGAGGGTCGTCGCCGTGGCGGCCACTCCCCCGGCGGGCTCCGCCGGTTCGCCGGCCAGGATGCCCGCGAACACGCTCTCCCGGACGCGCACCGAGAAGCCGGTGTCCGGGTAGAGGGCCGGGCGGGTGATCATCGACAGCGCGACCCCGGCGTTGGCCGCCATGACCATCTGCGCGGCGACCGGCGGCGCGACCGCGAGCCGTCCCGCGGCCGCGCAGCGCCCGAGCACCTCGAGCAGCAGGCTGTGCGCCTCGGCCGCGGCGTTCGGCGGCGTCGAGAGGCCGGAGTACATCAGCCGGTAGTAGTTCGGGTTCTCCAGCGCGAACGCGACGTGGTTGTCCCAGCCGTCCCGCAGGTCGCGCACCGGGTCGTCGGACGCCTCCGCGGCCCGCTTCCCGGCGAGGTACTTCTCGAAGCCGTGGTCGACGACCGCGGACATCAGGCCCTCTTTGTCGCCGAACTGCCGGTAGAGCGCGGGCGCGCCGACCCCGGCCGCCTCGCAGACCGCCCGCGTCGAGAAGTCGGCCTCGGCCGACCGCGACAGCAGGTCGGCGGCCGCTTCCAGAATCCGCGTTCGCAAGTCCACGGCAACGACGTTACCAGCGGTTATCGTCGTTATCAAGCAGACGGTAGCGCCGATCCGGTCAACGTGTTAGCGTCGATTACGTCAGCAAGTAAGCGCCGATACCGAAGGACGTCACCATGCCGTTCGCCAACTTCAAGGTCCCCGCCGGCACACTCACCGCCGAACAAAAAACGCTGATCGTCACCCGCACCACCGAGCTCTACGCCGAGATCTACGGCGACCGCGCCCGCGCGAACACGATGGTGCTGGTCGAGGAGGTCGCCGACGGCGGCTGGGGCATCGGCGGCGGCGTGCTCACCCTCGCCGAGCTCCAGGCCGGCTGACGTCAGGCTTCCGTAATCCCCGCGTGGAATCATCGGCTGACGACAGAAGTTGTACCGGTGGTAGCACCGCACGAGGAGAAGGAGTGACGCCGTGAGCACGTCAACCGAAAGGGCCGTCCTGGCCGGCGGCTGCTTCTGGGGAATGCAGGAGCTGTTCCGCCGTCTGCCCGGGGTGATCTCGACCCGGGTCGGTTACAGCGGCGGTGACGTCCCCAACGCCACCTACCGCAACCACGGCACGCACGCCGAGGCGATCGAGGTGATCTACGACCCCGCGAAGACCACGTTCCGCGACCTGCTCGAGTTCTTCTTCCAGGTGCACGACCCGACGACGAAGAACCGCCAGGGCAACGACATCGGCCTGAGCTACCGCTCGGCGATCTACTTCGAGAACGACGAGCAGAAGCGGGTCGCCGAGGACACGATCGCCGACGTCGAGGCGTCCGGGCTGTGGCCGGGCAAGGTCGTCACCGAGGTCGCCCCGGTGGGTGATTTCTGGGAGGCCGAGCCGGAGCACCAGGACTACCTCCAGCGCATCCCGAACGGGTACACGTGCCACTTCGTGCGCCCGGGCTGGAAGCTCCCGAAGCGCGAGACGACCGCCTGATACAACCGCACCACCTCAAGGCCCCTTCGCCATTCCCGGCGAAGGGGCCTTCGTCGTTTCCACGGCGGGAAAGATCACCCGAACGGCGGTGAGCCGACGTCAGTCCTCAATGGACGATCAAGTGACAGAATCCCAAAGGCGGCTATTGTCCTTTTTGGGAAGTATCGCCATATGTCAATAAGACCGTACGTTAGTCGCTTGTTCACGAGCCCTCGGCACCGGATTCTGATTTCCGTTCCACAGCACCACCTCTCGTCCCCTTGATCCGGCCCGGCCTCGAACCCGGGCCTGATTCACCCTGCCCTGAGGAGATCCCTCGATGGAACTGAGACGTCCTGTCGTCTTGGCAGCAACCGGCGTCCTCGTCGGCGCGCTCTGCATCACCGGCACCGCACAGGCGCAACCCACCCCGACCGCTGTCCCGAGTGCCCAGGCCCAGGCCGTCTCCGCGGCCGCCGGTCTCGTAGCGAGCAGGCCGGCCGCGCTGCACGCCAGCTCGGACGACGTTTTCCAGGCCCAGAAAGCGATTTCCTCGACGAACGGCCTGCAGTACATCCCCTACGAGCGCAGCTACAAGGGCCTGCCCGTGGTGGGTGGCGACTTCGTCGTCGCGACCAACTCGACGGGCCAGGTGCTCGGCACCTCCGTCGCGCAGGACCAGACCATCAACCTCGGCTCGACCACCGCGAAGGTGACCGGGGCCGCGGCCGAGGCCACCGCCCGGCAGCAGCTGCCCTCCGTGGACAGTGTGAGCCCCGCCCAGCAGGTCGTCTACGCGCTCGGTTCGCCGGCGCTGGCCTGGAAGAGCACCGTCGTCGGCCGCGACGCCGAAGGCCCGAGCCGGCTCGACGTCATCGTCGACGCCGCCTCCGGCAAGGTGCTCAAGACGCAGGAACACGTCATGAACGGTGACGGCACCAGCGCCTACAATAAGCCGAACCCGGTGCACCTCGACACCACGCACTCGGGCAGCACCTACACCCTGAAGGACCCGGCCATCACCAACACGTCCTGCCAGGACGCGGCCAGCAACACCACCTTCAGCGGTCCGGACGACGCCTGGGGCAACGGCAACGCCACCAGCCGCGAAACCGGCTGCGTCGACTCGCTCTTCGCCGCCCAGACCGAGAACAAGATGCTCTCGCAGTGGCTGGGCCGCAACGGCTTCGACGGCAGCGGCGGCGGCTGGCCGATCCGCGTGGGCCTGAACGACGAGAACGCCTACTACGACGGCACCCAGGTCCAGATCGGCCACAACACGCAGAACCAGTGGATCGGCTCGATCGACGTCGTCGCGCACGAGCACGGCCACGGCATCGACGACCACACCCCCGGCGGCATCTCCGGCGCGGGCACGCAGGAGTTCGTCGCGGACGTCTTCGGCGCTTCGACCGAGTGGTTCGCGAACGAGCCCTCGGGCGGCGACGTGCCGGACTTCCTCGTCGGCGAGTCGGTCAACCTGGTCGGCTCCGGCCCGATCCGCAACATGTACAACCCGTCGGCGCTGGGCGACAAGAACTGCTACGACAGCTCCGTCCCCAACGGTGAGGTCCACGCCTCGGCCGGCCCCGGCAACCACTGGTTCTACCTGCTGGCCGAAGGCACCAACCCGACCAACGGGCAGCCGACCAGCACCACGTGCAACAGCTCCAGCGTCACCGGCATCGGTGTCCAGAACGCGGTGAAGATCTTCTACAACGCGATGCTGCTCAAGACCTCCGGCAGCTCGTACCTGAAGTACCGCACCTGGACGCTGACCGCGGCGAAGAACCTCTTCCCGGGCAGCTGCACCGAGTTCAACACCGTCAAGGCCGCGTGGGACGCCATCTCGGTGCCGGCGCAGTCGGGTGACCCGACGTGCTCGGCGACCGGCACCGTCACCGTGTCCAACCCGGGCAACCAGTCGACCGTCACCGGCACCGCGGTGAACCTGCCGCTGTCGGCCTCGGGCGGCACCTCGCCGTACTCCTGGACCGCCACCGGCCTCCCGGCAGGCCTGTCGATCAACGCCTCCACCGGCACGATCTCGGGCACCGCGACCACCGCGGGCACCTCGAACGTCACGGTGACGGCGAAGGACGCGGCCAACAAGACCGGCACGGCGTCGTTCTCCTGGACCGTCGGCACCACCACCGGCTGCTCCGGCCAGAAGATCGTCAACGGCGGTTACGAGTCGGGCTCCGCGAACTGGACCGGCACCACCGGTGCCATCGGCCAGTGGGCGTCTTCGGGTCAGGCCGCGCACGGCGGCACCTACTCCGCCTACCTCGACGGCTACGGCACCACGCACACGGAGTCCGTCGCGCAGTCGGTGAGCGTCCCGGCGGGCTGCCACGCCAGCCTGACGTTCTACGTGCACATCGACACCGCGGAAACGACCACCACCACGGCCTACGACAAGCTGACCGTCACCAACGGCAGCGCGACGCTGGGCAGCTACTCCAACCTGAACAAGGCGACCGGGTACGCGCTCAAGACGATCGACGTCTCGTCGGCCGCCGGCGGCACCCTCGCGCTGAAGTTCACCGGCACCGAGGACAGCTCGCTGCAGACCTCGTTCGTCATCGACGACGTGGCCGTGACCCTGAGCTGAAACCGCTGAATCCGCTGAATCCGCACTGAGAAGGCGGGGAATCCGGGAAATCCCGGGTTCCCCGCCTTTTCGTTTTCCCGCCGCGGGCGGGCACAATCGGGCGCATGGACACCGAAGAGCTGCGAGCGACCCAGGCCCCGCTGAAGGACAAGTACCGCGACGCACCGGAAAGCGCGCTCGTCACCCTGCACGCCGACGCCGAGCTCGACGGCCTCGGCATCTCGTGCAAGGTCGAGACGGGCCGCGCGGTCGTCGAAGCCGGATTGCACCCGGCCACCGGTGGTGACGGCACCCTCGCCTGCTCGGGCGACATGCTCCTGGAGGCGCTCGTGGCGTGCGCCGGGGTGACGTTGCGGGCGGTCGCGACGTCGCTGGGGCTGGAGGTGCGCGGCGGGCGCGTCCGTGCCGAAGGTGACCTCGACTTCCGCGGCACGCTCGCCGTCGCGAAGGACGCGCCGGTCGGCTTCCGCGCGATCCGGCTGTCGTTCGACCTCGACACCGACGCTTCCGAAGAGCAGCTGGCGACCCTCAAGAAGCTCACCGAGCGGTACTGCGTGGTGTTCCAGTCACTGCGGACGCCGCCGGAGTTCGCCGTGACGCTCTCGGCGAACTGACCCCTCTCAGGGAGAAACCCGGAGGACAAAGCGGACAGGGTGGCTTAGCTTGGCGGTGTCACCGGAAGGGGAGCCGCCATGTCACCACCGGATCCGGACGTCGCCGTCCAGGTACGCGGGTTAGTGAAGACCTATGGTTCGACCCGCGCGCTCGACGGCGTCGACCTCGAGATCCCGGCCGGGCGGGTGCTCGGCCTGCTCGGCCCGAACGGCGCCGGGAAGACCACGACCGTCCGGATCCTGACCACGCTGCTGCGCCCCGACTCGGGTGAGGCGTGGGTGGCGGGCCACGACGTCCTGGCCGAGCCGGACGCGGTGCGGCAGCGGATCGGGCTGTCCGGCCAGTACACGGCCGTCGACGAGAACCTCACCGGTTTCGAGAACCTCTACATGGTCGGGCGGCTCTACGGCCGGAAGAAGGGCCCGGCGCGAGCGCGGGCGCGGGAGCTGCTGGCGCGGTTCCAGCTCGAAGAGGCCGCCGACCGGCCGGCGAAGGGGTACTCGGGCGGCATGCGGCGACGGCTCGACCTGGCCGGTGCGCTGGTGGCCGAGCCGGCCGTCGTCGTCCTCGACGAGCCGACCACCGGCCTCGACCCGGGCGGGCGCCTCGACACCTGGGCGGTGATCAAGGAACTGGTCGCCGACGGCACCACCGTCCTGCTCACCACCCAGTACCTGGAGGAGGCCGACCAGCTGGCCGACTCGATCGTGGTGATCGACCACGGCAAGGTGATCGCGCGCGGTTCCGCCGACGAGCTCAAGGCCCAGATCGGCGGCGAGCGCCTGGAGCTGGTCGTCGCGTCGGCCGCGGACCTGCCCGCCACCCTCGAGGTGCTGCGCGCGGTCGGCTCCGGCGAGCCCACCGGGAACGACCACACGCGCCGGGCGGAGATCCTCGTCGACACCGGGCCGAAGGCGCTCATCGAGGCGCTGCGGCAGCTCGACGCGCACGGCATCACGGTGCAGGACGTCGCGCTGCACCGGCCGACACTCGACGACGTCTTCCTGTCCCTCACCGGGCACGGCGCCCAGGAGGCCACCGAATGAGCGCGATCGCCAAGGGCATCTCCGACGGCGGGATCATCACCTGGCGCAACCTGATGAACGTCCGGCGCAACCCGGACTGGCTGATGGCCGCGACGCTGCAGCCGATCATGTTCGTGCTGCTGTTCGCCTACGTCTTCGGCGACGCGATCGGCGGGGACGCGGGCGGCGCGGCCTACCGCGAGTTCCTCATCGCCGGGATCTTCGCCCAGACGGTGGCGTTCAACTCGGCGTTCACCGTGATCGGCTTCGCCAACGACCTGCAGAAGGGCATCATCGACCGGTTCCGCTCGCTGCCGATGTCCCGCATCGCGGTGGTGCTCGGCCGCACGACGTCGGACCTGGTGGTCAGCGTGGTGGCGCTGGTCGTGATGTCGCTGTGCGGGCTGATCGTCGGCTGGCGGATCCGCGGCAGCTTCCTCGACGCGGTGCTCGGCTACCTGGTGATGCTGATGTTCGCCTGGGCGCTGTCCTGGGTCGGCGCGCTGATCGGCCTCACGGCCCGCAGCGTCGAGGTGGCGCAGAGCGCCGGGCTGATCTGGATGTTCCCGCTGAGCTTCGTGTCGTCGGCGTTCGTCCCGACCGACAAGATGCCGCCGTTCCTCCGCGCGATCGCCGACTGGAACCCGTTCACGGCGGTGATCAACGCGACGCGCGATCTGTTCGGCAACCGCTTCGGCGCCGCGCCGACGGGCTGGCCCGCGGAACACGCGGCGCTGTACTCGATCCTGTGCTGCGTCGCGATCATCGCGGTGTTCGCGCCCCTGGCCACCGCCCGCTACCGCAAGGTGGCGAGCAAGTAGTCCTCAAAGGACGCTGGAAGCCCGAAAGCCTCGAACAGCCGGGGATCCTGGAACACGACGTTGTGCGCGATGCCGGCCGGCGTCACCGTCAGCACCTGCAGGGTGTGCAGGCGGTGGCCACCGTCGTCCGGGCAGTAGGCGGCGAGCGCGGGCTGCCCGTTCGCGGTGAGCGGGACCGCCCGCCAGGCGCCGGGGCGCATCGTGAAGACCCGGGCCATGAAGCGGCCGTAGTCCGCGCGCCCGGCGTACCAGAGCGGCACCGGCGGCATCTCGAGCACGGCGTCGCCGGTCAGCAGGGTGACGAGCGCGGGGACGTCGGCGGCCTCGAACGCGCGGACGTACCTCTCGACCGTCTCCCGGACGGCCCGGTCGCCGGGCTCGCGCAGCTCGTGCTCCCGGGGCGTGGCCGTGGCGAGCGCGGCGCGAGCCCGCTGCAGTGAGCTGTTGACGGACGCCGCCGACGTGTCCAGCTGCGTGGCGACCTCGGCCGCGCTGAACTGCAGGACGTCGCGCAGCAGCAGGACCGCCCGCTGGCGTGGCGGGAGCACCTGCACGGCGGCGACGAACGCGAGCCGCACCCCGGCGCGGGCCTGCGGGTCGCCGGTGTAGCGCTCGGGCAGCGGCTGCAGCCAGGGCACCTCGAAGTCCGGGACGAGCGGGACGTCCGGGTCGGTGCTCGCCGCGCCGAGCCCGGACGGCAGCGGCCGCCGCGCCCGGCCTTCGAGCGCGGTCAGGCAGACGTTGGTCGCGATGCGGTAGAGCCAGGTGCGCACGGACGCGCGCCGTTCGTCGTAGCGCTCACGCGCCTTCCACGCGCGCAGGAGCGTGTCCTGGGCCAGGTCCTCGGCGTCGTGCAGCGAACCGAGCATCCGGTAGCAGTGCACCACCAGCTCACGCCGGAACGGCTCGAAACCCGCGTCGGAGTCCACGCCCGAGATTGTGCCCCGGATCGCGATGAGTTTCGCGGAGGTCCCCGGTATGTACCCGTGACCGCACCCCATCGCGAAGGGAACACCATGAACGACGTCATCGTCATCCAGTTCACCACCCTCGACGGGGTCGTCGAGGACCCGGACGGCTCGGGCGGCACCACCGGCGGCGGCTGGGCGTTCCGGCACGGCCCGGAAGCCGTGGCCGGGGACAAGTTCAAGCTCGGCGCGCTGCTCGACACCGGCGTCCTGCTGCTGGGCCGGGGCACGTGGGAGCTGTTCTCGAAGCTGTGGCCTGCCCGGACGGACGACTTCTCGACGCGCATGAACCAGGCCGCCAAGCGGGTCGCTTCACGCACGCTCACCGACGTCGGCGCCTGGGAGAACTCGGCCCTGCTCACCGGGGACCTGCTCGGCGAGGTCCGGCGGCTGCGCGCAGAGCGCGACGTCGTCGTCATCGGCAGCACGAGCATCGTGCACACCCTGGCCGAGCACGGCCTGGTCGACGAATACCGCCTGCTCGTCTTCCCGGTCGTGCTCGGCTCCGGCCGCACGTGGTTCACCGGACCCGGTGATCTTCAGCCCGTCTCGGTGGAACCGAACGGCGCCGCCGCCCTGCTGCGCTACCGGACCTCTTGATCCTCTTCGGACAGTTCGACGATCGGGATCGACCGCTTCGCCTTCTCGCGGTGGTCGGCCAGGAACGGGTAGTGCTTCTCCAGCTCCGTCCAGGTGCGCACGTAGTCCGCGCCCAGCAGCGGCAGCGCCTCGGCCTCGAACGCGCGGCCGTCGACCTCCACCTTCACCCGGGAGTCGGCCGTCAGGTTCTGGTACCAGTCGGGGTCCTTCGGGGCTCCCACGTTCGAGGCGACCACCAGCATCCGCTCGCCGTCCCGGTGGAACATCATCGGGACGGTGCGCGGCTTGCCCGAGTTGCGGCCCGTCGTCGTCAGGAGCACGAGTCGTTCGCGGTGCATGCCGTCCACCTCCTCGCCCGCGCGGAACTGCTCGATCACGCGGCGGTTCGTCTTGCGCTGCCCCATGCTCAGCGGTCGTAGTAGCGGGTCGGCGGCTCCTGCTGCTGTTGCTGATCCCACTGCCGGGTCGGCGGCGGCTGCTGCGCCACCGGCGGCTGGTTCTGGGCCGGCCGGGCCGTCGAGCGGCGCCGGTGCAGGGTGCGCGCGCTCGCCGCCATGCTGCTCACGATCGCCGCGATCACCAGGCCGATCACCAGGTTGATCGCCGCCGTGGCGATCTTCGCGCTCGGTGCGACGCTCAGCGTCAGCGGCAGCACCACCGCGATCAGCGTCACCAGCACCATGATCCAGCCGAAGAACTGGGACGGCGCCGGCGTCGCCACGCTCAGCAGGTGCATCAGGCCGGTCGCCAGCAACGCCACCGCCGCGGCGACCAGTGCGTACGTCGTGGTGCTGGCGTTGCCCCAGACGCCTTCCCCTTTTGGGGCCAGCACTTCGACCTCGAAGATGCCGCGGGCGATCAGCAGCCCGACCACCGCGACCAGGGCCGCGACCACCGCTGTCGCCACGCCACCGGCCCACAGGCGGCGGGCGTCGATCCCCGGGCGGACGTCCTGGGGTGTGTTCCCGTAGTAGTCGGACATCACGGCCTTCCTCACGTCGGCTGGGCCTCTCGCGGTCGATTGTCCCCTCTTTCGGCCCGGCACGCGCGATTTGCGCTGGAGTGCACTCCAGGTCCTAGCGTCGGGAGCATGACCACCGCACAGCACAAGATCGGATCGGGCTTCGGCGCCGCCACCACCGCGGCGGAAGCCGTCGCGGGCATCGACCTCACCGGGAAGCTCGCCGTCGTCACCGGCGGTTACTCCGGCATCGGCCTGGAGGCGACCCGCGCGCTCACCGGCGCCGGCGCCCACGTCGTCGTCCCGGCCCGCCGCCGGGAGACCGCCGAGCAGGCCCTCGAAGGCCTGGCGAACGTCGAGGTCGACGAGCTGGACCTGGGTGACCTCGAGAGCGTCCGTGCGTTCGCCGACCGTTTCCTCGCCACCGGCCGCCGGATCGACCTGCTCGTCACCAACGCCGGGATCATGGCCTGCCCCGAGACCCGCGTCGGGCCGGGCTGGGAGGCCCAGTTCGCCACCAACCACCTCGGCCACTTCGCCCTGGTCAACCGGCTGTGGCCGGCCGTCGCCGACGGTGCGCGCGTGGTCGCGCTGTCCTCACGCGGCCACCACAACTCGCCGATCCGCTGGGACGACGTCATGTTCACCGAGGGCTACGAGAAGTGGGCCGCCTACGGCCAGGCCAAGACGGCCAACGTGCTCTTCGCCGTCCAGCTCGACAAGCTGGCGGCGGACAAGGGCGTCCACGCCTTCGCGCTGCACCCGGGCGGCATCATGACGCCACTGCAGCGGCACCTGTCGCGCGCGGAGATGGTCGAGCGGGGCTGGATGGACGAGAACGGCACGATGCTCGTCGAGTTCAAGACGCCGGAGCAGGGCGCGGCGACGACCGTCTGGGCCGCGACGTCACCCCAGCTGGCCGGGCTCGGCGGGCTGTACCTCGAGGACTGCGACGTCGCCGAGCTGTCCCCCGAGGACGCCGAGGGACTCGCCCCCTCGGGCGTCCGCCGCTACGCCGTCGACCCGGAGCAGGCCGAGCGGCTGTGGACCCTGTCGGCGCAGCTGACCGGAGTGGACGCTTTCGCGCGCTGACGCCGCGGTGTCCCGCCCGTGATCTCGCGCAGGTTTCCGGTTCACGGGATCGGGGTAGACAGCGGTCGTGGCCGACGAAGCGGGGTGCCCGGCGATGAGCGACGCGGACGAGGCCACGTGTGCTCACTACGCGCTGGGCGAATTCGCCGTGGTGCCCCAGGCACCGCTCGGGGACGAGCGGCCGCCGGCCACGCTCGCCGGGCGCTACGAGGTCGGCCGCCTGATCGGCAGCGGCGGCACGGCCCGCGTCTACCGCGCCTACGACCTGCGGCTCGACCGCCAGGTCGCCGTCAAGATCTACGACCGCGGCGCGGTGGCGCTCGACCAGCGCCGCCGGCTGCGCGAGATGAGCATCCAGGGCAGCATCGCCCACCCCGGCGTCGTCGCGCTGCACGACAGCGGCATCGAGCACGGCCGGACGTTCCTGGTGATGCAGCTCGTCGAGGGTGAGAACCTGGCGGAACGGCTGCTGGGCGGCCCGATGACCGCCGCCGAGGTGACGGTGCTGGCCACCGGGCTCACCGAAGCACTGGCCCACGTGCACGGCCTGCGGGTGGTCCACCGCGACCTCAAGCCGGCCAACATCTTCCTGGACGCGGACGGCCCGCTGATCGGCGACTTCGGCATCGCCCACGCGCTGGACACCACGCACATCACCGGCACCGGCGTCATCCCGGGCACCGCCGCCTACCTCGCGCCGGAGCAGGTCGGCGGCGAACCGGCCGGGCCCGCCGCGGACGTCTACGCGCTCGGCCTGATCCTGCTCGAATGCCTGACCGGCGAGCGGGAGTACCAGGGCACGATGATCGAGTCGGCCATGGCCCGGCTCGCCCGGCCGCCCCGGATCCCGGACGGCCTGCCCCCGGCGCTCGCCCACACCCTCCGCCGGATGACGCAGCGCGAGCCCGCGGACCGGCCGTCCGCCGCCGAGGTGCTGCGGCTGCTGCGCACCCCGCCCGCGACGCTCCCCTCGGCCGCGCCGGACGCCCGCCCGCCGAGGTGGCGCCGGGGCCGGGCACCAGCAGCGCCCGCCGCTGCGGCCGCACCGGACGCCCGCCCGCCGCGGCGGCGCCGGGCCATGGTGACCGCCACGCTGGCCACCGCGGCCGCCGCCACGGTCGCCGCCGTCCTGCTGGCCGCGCCGGAGGCCGGGACGGGCACCACCACGCCCGCCCAGCAGCCGGTGCCGGGGTCCACCGCGGCCGCGGCGCCCCCGCCGTCCTCGTCGTCGCCGCAGGAGGTGGCCGCGCCCGCCGCGACCGAGTCCGCCGACCTCGAGCCGGCCGCCGTGACGCACCACAACACGGCCCAGAACGCGCCCCAGCCGCCCAAGACGGTGAAACAGCACGGCAAGTCCGGGAAGAGCGGCCCGCCGCCGGGCAACGGGAAGGGCAAGGGGCCGGGCAGCGACTCCTGACGGGGCCTCCGGCCGGCGAAGCAGGGCCCAACGGCCCTACCGCCGGGAATGGCGGTGGAATAGTCCTTACACCGTCGGAATTCTCTTTTCCGAATTCGGACTCGAAGCAATAACGACCGGTAACCGAAGCGCCCCGCGGCCCGACAGAACCAGCGTGTGCCGCAGCGCGTGCCGAACACCCGCGTTTCGTGCCGGAACGACCGGTTCCACTACTTTTCCGGAGGTTGGGATGAGTGTCCACGCTGCCCTGGCGCGACCCGTTCTCGGATCGTCGCGCGGACGGCACGCCAAGCCCGCACCCTCGTGGCCGCGGGTCGTCGCCCGGACACTTTTCCTGGCCCTGGCCTTGATCTCGGCCGGTGTGGTCGTCGGCCTCGGCTGGCCGCCGGTGCTGCTCGTGGTGCCCGCCGCGGTGCTGGTGCTGCTCGTGGCGAGCGTCGCGAAACTGCGCACCGCGAGCGCGAAGATCGACACGATCTTCGCCGAAGAACTGTCCGCTCCCCGCGTGGCGGAAATTGATGTTGAAAGCGCCGTCGCGGCCGAGATCTCTTGACCGGAGATCATTTCCGCGAAACTGTTCCGGCTAACCGGCGTCCCGCCAGGGCTCGAAGGTGCGCAGCAGCATCTCGACCTGCGCCGGATCGGTGACCTCGGCTTCGACGCCGTCCGGCATCGCGATGATGAGGTGCGTGCCGCGCGCCGAGCAGCCGGTCACCGTCGCCGCCAGCACCGCCGCGGCACCGCCGTCGACCGCCGTGGCCATCGTCAGGTCCACGACCACGCGGCGGGCGTCGGCGGCGTAGGCCGCCTCCATCGCGCGGTGGTGGGCGGCGGCCACATCACCGTCGAACACCCCCTCGACGGCGAGGATGACCTCGTCTTCCAGTAACACGCTGTGCAGGGTCATCTCGCCTCCTGGCGACCGGTATTGCCCGACCACGTCCGGGTTTCGTTCTTCGAAGGTTACGTCAGGCGGCCCCGCGGGTGCAGGCTGAGAAGCAGCTAGAGCACACCGGAAGCAGTACGCCGACGAGGACGGGACCATGAACGCACAGCTGCCGACCTTCTCCCTGCTGATCGACGGCAAGGCCGTCGGCGCCCGCTCCGGGCGCACCTTCGAGTCGCCGAACCCGTACACCGGGCAGCCGTGGGCCGTCGTGCCGGACGGCGGCCCCGAGGACGTCGACGACGCCGTCGCGGCGGCCCGTGCGGCGCTGGAGGGCGAGTGGGGCGCGCTGACGGGGTTCGCGCGGGCGGCCCTCATGCACCGGCTCGGCGACCTCATCGGCGAGCACGCCGAGCGGCTCGCCCGGCTCGAGGTGAACGACTCCGGCAAGCTCTACCGCGAGATGCTCGGCCAGCTCACCGCTTTGGGCGGCTGGTACCACTACTACGCGGGCCTCGCCGACAAGATCGAAGGCCGCCAGATCCCGGCGCCGAACCCGGACTACCTCGTCTACACCCGCCGCGAGCCGGCCGGCGTCGTCGCGGCCATCACGCCGTGGAACTCGCCGCTGCTGCTGCTCACCTGGAAGCTCGCGCCCGCGCTGGCGGCCGGCTGCACGGTGGTGGTGAAGCCGTCCGAACACTCCCCCGTCTCCACGCTCGGGCTGGCCGAGCTGATCACCGAGGCCGGGTTCCCGCCCGGCGTGGTCAACGTCGTCACCGGCCTGTCCCGCGAGACGGGCGCGGCGCTGGCCGGGCACCCCGGCGTCGACAAGGTGGCGTTCACCGGGTCGACCGCCACCGGCCGGGCCGTCGCGGTGGCGGCCGCCGAGCTGCTGAACAAGGTGACACTCGAGCTGGGCGGCAAGTCGCCGCAGGTGGTGTTCCCCGACGCCGACCTGGCCGCGGCCGCGAACGGCGTGATCGCGGGCGTGTTCGCCGCCACCGGCCAGACGTGCATGGCCGGCTCGCGGCTGATCGTGCACGCCGACGTCCACGACGAGCTGATCCGCCTCATCGCCGAGCGCGCGTCGGCGATCAAGCTGGGCGACCCGAACGACCCGGCCACCGAGATGGGCCCGGTCGCCAACGCGCCGCAGTACGCGAAAGTGCTGCACTACCTGGAAACCGCGAAGGCCGAAGGCGCCACGGTCGCCTGCGGCGGGGTGGCCGACCCCGGGCTGGGCGGGCTGTTCGTGCAGCCGACCGTGCTGACCGGCGTGACGCCGGCGTCGACGGTGTTCCGCGAGGAGGTGTTCGGGCCGGTGCTGGCCGCGCTGACCTTCACCGACGAGGCGGAGGCGATCCGGCTGGCCAACGACACGCCGTACGGCCTCGCCGGCGCGGTGTGGACGAAGGACGTGCACCGCGCCCACCGCGTCGCGGCGAAGATCAAGGCCGGGACCGTGTGGGTGAACGCCTACCGCGTGGTCGCGCCGTCCGTGCCGTTCGGCGGGGTCAAGGACTCCGGCCTGGGCCGCGAGAACGGCGTCCACGCGATCGACGAGTACCTGACCGACAAGGCGGTGTGGGTCGAGCTGTCCGGAGGCACCCGCGATCCGTTCACGCTGGGTTGATTCCCCTCTCCCCTTTTCAAGGTATAGCCGAGAGGGGGACTTGCGGCAAGACCCCGGGGCGGGTCCACACTGCGGGCTCACCATTTCTCGTCGAGGGGATTCCTTCATGCGCGTGCTGCTGTCCACGATCGGTTCCCGGGGCGAGGTCCAGCCGGTCCTGGCGCTGGCGTCGGAACTGCGGGCGCTCGGCCAGGACGTCCGCCTGTGCGTACCGCCGGACTTCCGCGACTGGCTCGCCGGGCTCGGCTTCACGGTCACGCCCATCGGCCCCGAGCTGCGCGGGACGGCGAAGGCTCGTCCGTCCGGTGACCTGCGGAAACTGGCCGAGGAGACCGTCGCCACCCAGTTCGCGACGGTCGCCGAGGCGGCCGAGGGCTGCGACGTGATCGTGGCCGCCGGCGCGCCGCAGCTGGCCGCCCGGTCGATCGCCGAGCGGACCGGCGCCGCCTACGTCTACGCGAGTTTCTGCCCGATCACGCTGCCGTCGGACCGCCATTCACCGCCGCCGATGCCGTGGCGCTCGGCGGAAACGCATCACGACCGGTGGAATGAGGATGCTCAGCACTTGAACACCCTTTTCGGCGCGACGCTGAACGCGCACCGGGCGGATTCCGGGCTCGCACCGGTCGACGATCTGCAGACCCACGTTTTCACCGACCGGCCGTGGCTCGCGGCCGACGCCGCCCTGGCGCCGTGGCCCGGCCCCGCCGGCGTCGTGCAGACCGGTGCCTGGATCCGGCCCGACGAGCGGCCGCTGCCGGCCGAGGTGCGGGAGTTCCTGGACGCGGGTGAGCCGCCGGTGTACTTCGGCTTCGGCAGCATGCGCGCCGAGGACGGCCTCGCCGAGACGCTGCTGGCCGCGGCCCGGGCGCACGGCCGCCGGGCGATCTTCGCCCGCGGCTGGGCGGACCTGGCCCTGGCCGACGCGCAGCCGGACGCCCTGGGTATCGGCGAGATCAACCAGCAGGCCCTGTTCGGCCGGGTCGCGGCGGTCGTCCACCACGGCGGCGCGGGCACCACGACTACGGCGGCCCGCGCGGGTGCGCCCCAGGTCGTCGCGCCCCGGATGTACGACCAGTTCTACTTCGCCGACCGGGTCGGTGAGCTGGGTATCGGCGCATCCGGTGCGCCATCACTCGTCGAGGCTCTCGGTGCCGCGTTGCGGCCGGAGATCGCTTTACGGGCGAGCGAGTTCGCAGGCCGGGTGCGCCCCGACGGCGCGAGCGTCGCGGCGCGGCACCTGCTGGAGATGGCGCCACTCACGTCGGCCTGAGTGTCTGTCCGGCCCCGCGCCGTTCGTCGGCCTGGTATGGACTCACCCATGACTGTCATCATCGCCGGACCGGTGTTCGTCGAGCCCGCCGACCGCGACCGGGTCGTGGCCGGGCTCCGGGTCGTCGTCGAGGCGGCTCGGCAGCACCCGGGCTGCCTCGACGTGTCGATCTCCCCCGACCCGGTCGACCCGGGCCGGGTGAACATCTTCGAGCACTGGGAGACGCAGGAGATCCTGGACGCGTGGCGGGCCATCGCCCCGCCGCCCACGTCGTCGGCGGAGCTGACGGAGGACCGGGTGCGCAAGCACGTCGTCGCGCGGACCGGCCATCCGTTCGAGTAGCGGTCAGCGCAGGTCGAGCCACATGATGCGCAGGCCGACGTCGCCCAGCCGGGGGTGGCGGAACGCGCCGGGCGCGACGCCGAGGGTGACGAACCCGAGGCTCTCGTAGAGGCAGATCGCGGCGGTGTTCACGTCGACGACGGCGTTGAACTGGACCGCCGCGAAGCCGGTGCGGCGGGCCCAGGCGACCAGGTCGGTGGCCAGGGCCCGGCCCACGCCGGTGCCCCTGGCCTCGGCGGCGACCATCAGGCTCCCGGACGCGACGTGGCTGCCGGGCCCGGGCCGGTTGGCGTACATGTTCGCGGTCCCGGTCACCCGGCCCCCGTCGGTCGCGACGACGGTTCTGGCGGGTGGACGCAGCAGCCACATCCGCCGGGCGGCGTCCTCGGTCATGGCCGGGTCGTAGGGGAACGTCTCCTGCTCGGTGACGACGTCGTGGAGGATCGGCCGGATGCCCGGCCAGTCCGCCGCGCGGGCGTCACGGATCACCAGCGTCGTCCCGGCCCGTACCGCCACCGCACGCGGGAACGGCTCCACCGGTGGCGAACCGCCGGCGGCCACGAGGAATCCCCGCGCCGTGGCGAGGTTCCGCACATCGCGCATCTGTCCGAAAAGGACGGAGACCGCGCCGCGCTGCGGAACCGCCGGGTCGTCGGCGCCCGCGACGCACGCCAGGACTCCCGGCACACGACGATCTCGGTCGGTGCCCAGTCGACGTACTCCTCGGTCATGGTGACCGAGGTTAACCAGCGTCGGGCGGCGCGACGACCGATTTACCGCGCGGGATCGGTGATCAGCAGGGGGTTGCCGGCCCGCACGGGTTCAGGTGATGGCCGGCTCGGACACGCGGCCGGTCAAGAACTTGACCACCGAGCCGTCACAGAAGGTTCAGCGATCGCGGGCCGACGTGTCTGTCCCCCAGTGCAGCGGCTCCTGCGCCGGAAGGTGCGCCGCCACCGCCGCTTCGATCGCGTCCCATCCCGGGGCGGCTTCGTCGGTCATCGGCCCTCCTCCGGTATTTGCACGAACGCGACGTCCGGGCCGGCGCGCTCGAACGCCGCCGGGGCCGGATGGCCGAACAGCTCCTCCAAGCCCGGGTCCGCGCGGATCAGGTCACGCAACGGCACCAGCTGGCAGTTGGCGGCGTCGTCGAGGTAATCCTGCGTCTCGTCGCCCGCGAAGACGCGCCAGCCGCTGTCCCGGTCGTTGTCCGGGGCTTCACGGTGCAGCCACGTCACCGGCGCGCCCTCGCGCGCGACCCGGGCCGACACCAGCGCCAGCTTCGCGAGGTCGCCGAACCACAGCCGCTCGAAGCGGCGCTGGCGCCGGACGATCTCCGGCGCGCCCAGCTCCACACGCACGCGCAGCAGGGTGCCGTCGGCGGCGAGGTCGCGGAAGACGGGGTACGCGCCGTCGCCCCAGCCGGTGAACCAGCCCGTCATCGTCGCGCCGGCCACCTCGATCGCGCCCGACTCCGTCGGCGAGCGGTACATCTGCCGCAGCACGCGGTAGTGGTCGTCGTGCGGGCGGACGTCGAAGCGGAACCGCAACTCCCCCAAGTCCTGGAGTTCTCGGTGCCAGGACGCCGCTTCGTCGCGGGTAAGGCCGGTCCACCCGTACACGCCGTCGTCGTCCACAGTGGACGCCGAAACCCGGTCCGCGACCGTGGAGGCGTCGGCGCCCCAGAACACGAGGTCGTACCGGCCGTCGTACGGCTCGTCGTTGCGCCAGCCGTTCAGCGCGGCCGGGTCGGCGAACAGCAGCCGGGCCTCGTCCACCAGCACGTACCCGCACTCGACCGTCTTGACCGGCGCCCCGTCGGCGCACTCGACCCACACCGAGTGCCACTTGCCGGCGTCCGGGCCACCGGGGTCCATCCGCTCGCCGAGCACCCGCAGCTCCCGCCCGGCCGGCACCCCGCGCACCGCCACCGCCCAGCCGCCGGGGAACGGCACCTCGGCGCCTTCGGGGTGGTCCTCGAGCAGCCGCCGGACGCGGGTGTGGTGCGCCGTCCGCGGGGTCGGCCGCAGGGTGGCGTCGAGCCCGGTCGTCCGGCAGACCTCCGCGACCTTGGCGGCCACGGCACTGCCGTCCTCGAGGTCGAACGCGTACCGGCCCTTGACGACGGCCAGGTCGAGCGCGGCCGCGACCGCCCGGGCGTCCGGGCCGGTGATCTCGAAGTCCGTCTCCGGGCCGGGCTCCGGCACCCGGTCACCGGACCACAGGCGCAACAGCCCGAAGTCGATCAGCAGGACGTCTCCGGACGGGAACGACGCGGTCCCGAGCAGCTCTCCCATGTGGACATCCAATCAGGACGGCCGCAGCCGCAGGGCCAGAACGGGGCAAGCCGCCGCCGCGCGGCGGGCTTCGGCCACCAATCCCGACGGGACCGGACCCGACGCCATGATCGGGTAGCCCCATTCGTCGAGCCGGATCCGTTCCGGGAGCAGGTCCGCGCACAGCCCGTGCGCCCGGCAGCCGATCGGGTCCACCGTGAGCCTCATGCCACACCCGCCGGGACCCGGCACCGGCCGCCGGCCAGGTGCGCGTCGACGTCGGCCGCGAACGTCCGCAGCGCCGACGCCGCGAGCCGCGCCGCGCCGTCCGGGTGGGCGCACGCGCCGCGGCCGCTCAGCAGCGGGACGCGGCGGGCGAGACGGTCCGCCGAGGCGCCGCCGCGGACCAGCTCGGCGAAGTCCGCCGCGACGGCCGGGAGGCCGAACATGCACGGCCCGCACTGCCGTGCCGACTCCGCAGCGAGAAACGCCAGCACCTTCGCCGTGTAGTCGAGCCCGCACGCCGACGCCGGCAGGACGTGCACCGCCGCGATCCCGGACAAACCGCCACGCAGCTCGGCCGTCCAGGTTCCGCCGTAACCGCCGACGAGCACCGCCTGCACCGGCTCGGCCTCGCCGCCCGCGGCCTCGAGTATCTCGGCCAAAGTCGCGCCCGGCCGCACCGAGACGACGCCTGGCCGGCGCACCGCGCCGGTCACCGTGACCAGGTCCGTCCGCGCCGCGCGGTAGTGGTGCGGCCCGAGCAGGACGACCAGCGCGAGCTGGGCCAGGGTGTCGACGTTGTCCACCAGCGTCGGCCGTCCCCGCACCCCGCGCTCGGCGGGCCGTGGCTCCTTGCCGAGCGGCCGCGCGTCCCCCGACGTCAGGTAGTGGACGAGCGCCGACTCCTCGCTGGCGACGTACCGGCGCGGGATCTCCGCGACGCGCACCGGCACCCGGTCGTCCCGCTCGGCCAGCGCCGCGGCGACGCTCCCGAGCACCGGGCTGCCCGCGTGCACGCACAGCACGGCCTCGGCGGCGCCGATCGCGTGCGCGGCCAGCTGCAGGCCGTCCAGCACCAGGTGCGGGGCCAGCGCGAGCAGGGTCGTGTCCTTCCGGCTCAGGGGGTCGCCCTCACAGCCGTTCGCGACGACGATCGAGCGCCGGGCCCGGGCCGCGCGCAGCTTGACCGCGGTCGGGAACCCGCCGCCGCCGCGGCCGCGCAGGTCCGCCGCCCGGGCGGCCTCGATCAGCCGGTCGCGGCCGTCGTCACCGTGGTAGGCGACCCAGGGCACGACGCCGTGGTGCCGCCGGTGACCGGCCAGGTCGAGGCGATGCGGGGTGAGCGTGCTCATCGGGTGCCTCCGAGCGGGGAGAGCCTGCGGGTTTCGGTGTCGGCGTGCCGGGTGCCGGCGCGGAAGGCGATCCCGCCCAGCACGGCGAGCACGCACAGGACGTCGAGCGCGATCAGCCAGCCGTGCGCGGCGTCGCTCTCGGCCATGCCGATGCCGTGCACCAGCGCGACCGGCCAGCACAGGTAGGCCAGCCAGTGCACGGCCTTCCACGCCTTCGCCGGGATGCGGGTGCGTACCAGGCTGGTGACGACGATCGCGAGCAGCAGGTCGATCGCGACGGCGCCGAGGCCGACCCAGAACGGCTGGTAGTCCGCGCCGAACGGGATGACGACGTCGAGCCAGCTCAGCGAGACGTACCCGTCGAGGATCGCCGACGCGATGTGCACGGCGAGGAACACGAGGCTGGTCAGGGCCAGGTTCCGGTGCACCGCGGCGACGGTGAACCGCGGCCACTCGCGCGTCGCGAACCGGCCGGCGCCGAGCGCGCCGAGGACGACGACGGCGGTGAAGAGCACCAGCGACACCAGCCCGGTCGCGCGGCTGAAGTACCAGACGGCGGAGCTCACGACGCCTCCCGCAGCCCGGTCTCGCGCGGCCAGCCCGGCGTCGTGACGACGTCGCCGCCGACGCCGACGAGCCGCGCGGGCAGGCCGCGTCCGGCGAGCCACGACGGCGCGGCGTCGCCGAGGACGACCGCCGCGGTGCTCGCGGCGTTGGCGTCCACAGTGGACTTCGCCGCGACGGAAACCGTGCGCCAGCGCGGTTTCGGCACGTCGCCGGTGCGCGGGTCGACGATGTGGTGCACCGCGCGGCCGCCTCGTTGCCAGCGCCGCCGGGTCGTCCCGGACGTCGCCAGCCCGCCACCGGACAGCGCGACCGTCGTGTCCGGCCGGGTGACGGCGTCGGCGTGGTCGTCGCCGATCGCGACCTGCCAGCCGCCCGCGGGTGCCGGGCCCTCGACGCGGAGGTCGCCGCCGAGGTTCACCAGCGTCCCGCAGCCGGTCGCGGTGTGGATCCGGCGGGCCGCGCGGTCGGCGGCCAGCGCCTTCGCCGTCGCGCCGAGGTCGAGGTGGACGCCCCGGGGCAGCACGACCAGCGCGCGGACCGGGTCGAACAGCACCCGGTGCCAGCCCGGGGCGGGTGCCGCCGCGCCGAGCGGGCCGTCGGTGACGGCGGCGAAGTCGCGGTCGTACCCCAGCGCCCGGACGGCCGTCCCGACGGTCGGGTCGACCAGCCCGCCGGTGAGCCGGGCCGCGCGCAGGGCGGCGGCCAGGGCCTCGGTGAGCAGCGGGCCGACCCGGACCTGCCGTCCGGCGGCGTCGTGCAGCCGGGAGATCTCGGAGTCGGCGCGGAACCGGCTGCATGCCGCGTCGACCGCGTCCAGCTCGTCGTGCAACAGCTCGACGGCGGTATCGAGGCGGGCCGGGTCGGTGACGAGCACCTCCGCGGTGGTGCCCAGCGCGCGGAACGCCGCCGCAGCGACGCCGCTCGGGGCAGCACTCGCGCTGGTCACGACGCACCCGAGCCGGTGTGCGCGCTGCCGGAGCCGGAGTCGAAGCCGCCGCTGTCCGGCGACTGCAGCTGGTCCTGCGACGTGGTGTTGTCGGTGGTCGTGGTCTGCGTGGTGGTGTCGTCGGCGGCGTTCGCCGACGACAGGCCGAAGCCGATCGCGCCGACGGCGGCCGCGCCGAGCACGGCGGCGGCCGCGGTGGCCAGCGCGGCCTTGCGGCGGCCGTGCTCGCGGCGGGCGGTCCTGGCTGTCGTTTCGGGGTCCATGGGAACGAGTCTCGGCGCCGCTCCTGTGAGCCCCCTGGGAACAACCTGTCAGATCCCTACTACCCATTCCTGCTACCAAAGGAGGTTGACGCCGGAAAGCGATTCACCCACCCTTTCCCTTGTCCGACGGTGGTTTCCCGGTGTTCACGTGCTGGACCGCAGCACGGCACGCACCGGCTCCCTGCCGTCGGCACCATGAGGCGCTCCCACCACGAAGCCCGCGGCCGGACCGGCCGCACCAGCGCTGGAGGACCCATGATCCGCAAGCGGATCTTCGCCGTGTTCGCCGCAGCCGCCCTCGTCACCGCCGGTGCCGTGACGGCGGCCGTCGTCACCCGGCCGGCCGAGCCCGCCGTGCAGCCGACGGCGGCGGCCGTGCCCGCGTTCGACCACATCGTCCTGGTGATGTTCGAGAACAAGAAGTACTCGTCGATCAACGGCAGTTCCAGCGCGCCCTACTTCAACACCCTGGCCTCGCAGAGCGCGAAGTTCACGAACTCGTTCGCGATCACGCACCCGAGCCAGCCCAACTACGTCGCCCTGTTCTCCGGCGCTACGCAGGGGGTCACCAGCGACAGCTGCCCGGCGAACCTCGGCGCCAAGGACAACCTGGGCCAGCAGCTGATCGGCGCCGGGAAGACGTTCAAGGGCTACTCCGAGTCGATGCCGTCGGACGGCTACACCGGCTGCTCCAGCGGCACGTACATGCGCAAGCACAACAGCTGGGTGGACTTCTCCAACGTCCCGGCGGCGAGCAACGTGCGCTACACGAGCTTCCCGACCGACTTCACCCAGCTTCCGACGGTCGCCTTCGTGACGCCGAACATGTGCAGCGACATGCACGACTGCTCCGTCGGCACCGGCGACACCTGGCTCAAGGCCCACCTCGACGCGTACGCCCAGTGGGCCAAGACGCACAACAGCCTGCTGATCACCACCTTCGACGAGGACAGCGGCACGTCGGTCAACCAGATCTTCACCTCGTTCACCGGCGCGCACGTCAAGGTCGGCAGCTACAGCGAATCGATCAACCACTACACCGTGCTGCGCACGATCGAGGCGTCCTACGGCCTGCCGGGCATCGCCGGTGCCGCGAGCAAGTCGCCGATCCTCGACGTCTGGCAGTAGGCCGCGTGTACCTCTCGACCATCGGCCGCCGAGAGCATGCCGGGGCAGCGTCGCCTCGCAAGCTCTCGGCGGTCGGCGCCAACGTGTTCGCGCTCGGCGCCGTCAGCCTGGTCACCGACGTCTCCTCGGAGATGGTCACCGCGATCCTGCCGGTCTACCTGGTGCTCGGCCTGCACCTGAGCCCGGCGGCCTACGGCCTGTTCGACGGTCTCTACACCGGCGCGACGGCGTTGCTGCGGCTCGTCGGCGGGTATGTCGCGGACCGGGTTCGGCGCCGCAAGGTCGTGGCCGGCGTGGGTTACGCGCTGTCCGCGGTGATGAAGCTCGGCCTGCTCGCGGCCGGGTCGTCGGCGGCCGCGATCGGTGCCGTGATCACCCTCGACCGCACCGGCAAGGGCCTGCGGACGGCGCCCCGCGACGCGCTGATCACGTTGTCGGCGCCCGAACCCCTGCTCGGCCGGGCGTTCGGCGTGCACCGCGCGATGGACAGCATGGGCGCGTTCGCCGGCCCGCTGGTCGCGCTCGGCGTCCTCGCGGTGGTCGGCGCCACGAACCCCGAGGCGTTCGACGCGGTGTTCGTCGTGAGCTTCTGCATCGCGGCCATCGGCGTGCTGCTGCTGGTGCTGTTCGTGCGCGACCGCCGGACGCCACGAACGGCCGCCGCGGTGTCCCCTCGTGCGGCACTGGGACTGCTGCGCGGCAGCGGCGTCCGGCGACTGCTGGTCGCGGCGTGCGTGCTCGGGCTGGCGACCGTCGGCGACGGGTTCGTCTACCTGCTGCTGCAGCACAAGGAGGACGTCGCCACCGGCTGGTTCCCGCTGCTCGCGGTCGGCACCAACCTCAGCTACCTGCTGCTCGCGGCGCCGCTGGGCGCGCTGGCCGACCGCGTCGGGCGGCTGCCGGTGGTGCTCGGCGGCTACGGCGCGCTGGCCGTCGTCTACCTGCTGCTGGCCGGGCCGGTGACGGGCTGGCCGCTGTTCGCGCTGGCGCTGGCGTTGTACGGCGCGTTCTACGCCGCCACCGACGGCGTGCTCATGGCGCTGGCCGGGCCGCTGCTGCCGGAAGCGTTGCGCACCACGGGGATTTCGCTGGTGCAGACGGCGCAAGCGCTAGCGTACTTCACCTCGTCCGTCCTTTTCGGACTGGCCTGGCAGTTCTGGGGCGCGGAACAGGCGATCGGCGTCGCGGCCGGCGCGGCGGTGGTCGCGATCGGCGTGACGTTCGCAGTCCTCACCCCGCGGAAGGTGACGGCGTGAAGGCGCGGATCCTGATCGCGCTCGCCGGGGTGCTCGTGCTGGCCGGGGTGGCCGTCGCGTACGTCGGGTTCGCCAGCGCGCGCAACCACGACGTCACCGCGACCGGGTCGGTCAGCCTCACGCCGGGGCCACGGCTGCTGTTCCGCAGCACCGCGGACGCCGACCGCGGGCACGTCACCACCGTCGCGGCCGCCGACCCCGGCGGCGCGCGGACGGTGTCACCGCTGTCGTGCGCCCGGGTCTACGCCGCCGGCGGCACCGGCCTCTGCCTGCGCCCGGACGGCGACCTGACCACCTACCAGCTGGTGGTCCTCGACGCGCGGCTGGCGTCGCAGCGGGAGATCCCGCTGGTCGGGCTGCCGAACCGGGCGCGGGTGTCGGCGAGCGGCCGGATGCTGGCGTGGACGGTGTTCGTCACGGGCGACTCGTACAACGGCGGGATGTTCTCCACGCGCGCCGGCATCCTCGACACGGCGACCGGTGACCTGGCCGGCACGCTGGAGGACTACGCGGTGACGCTCGACGGGAAGCCGTACCAGGCGGCCGACCTCAACTTCTGGGGCGTCACGTTCACCCGCGACGACCGACACTTCTACGCGACGATGTCGACGGCCGGGCACCGCTACCTGGTCACGGGCGACTTCGCGGCGCACACGATCCGCACGCTGCGGGAGAACGTCGAGTGCCCCTCACTCTCGCCGGACGGGACGCGGGTGGCGTTCAAGTCCGCGATCGACGCGGACCCGGCCAAGGGCTGGCGGCTTTCGGTCCTGGACCTGGCGGATTCGCGGGTGACACCGCTGGCCGAGACCCGCAGCGTCGACGACCAGCCGGCCTGGCTCGACGATCACACGATCGGGTACGGCGTACCCCGCGGCCCGGGCCACGCGGACGTCTGGTCGACCCCGGCGGACGGCACGGGCGAACCCCGCCTCCTGATCCCGGACGCCGAGTCCCCCTCGGCGCTCGCCCCCTGACCCCGGGAACCTCGAATGCCGTGAGGGGCACCTTCAGGGACCTGGAGTCCCTGAAGGTGCCCCTCACGGCTTTGTGGCCAGGCGACCGGGGTGGGCGATTAGTCCATTTTGCGAAGACCGTCCAGGATGCGGCGCATCAGGTCGTTGTCCGGGGGCGCGAACGCGTAGCGGGACACCGGCATCGGGATCGGGATGAAGCCCGAGGACGGGCTCGGCGGCGGGATGGTGCGGGGCACCCGCCACGGCAGCCGGTCCGGTGAGGAGTCGCGGCCGATCTGCTCGGGGATCGGCAGGGTCGGCAGCGCGATCGTGCCCGCGTCGGCGAACCGCCGGGCGGCCTGCTCGAAGCGGAGCCGGGCCTGGATGCCGGCCACCGTCCAGTCGGGTTCCTGGTCGGGCAGGCCGGGCCCGCGGCGCGAGCGCCGCTCGAGCGAGATGGCCCAGGCCGCGGCGGCGAGCGCCGGCAGCAGCACGCCGGCGATGATCGCGAGACCGGGCAGATCCGCGGCCATCAGGCGGCCCCGGCGACGGGTAGCAGCATGAGGTTCACTTCCGGACGGACGGTTCTTCCGAAGCATGCGCGGCACCTGGATATTCGACGTAATCGATTGTTCACGGACCCCGAGGACCATCATGAACGACGTACAACGGTCCCGCAAGCGGCCGAACGGGGTCGCCCATCCGGGCGGTGAAACAGCTGGTCAGAGCGTTTTTGCGATGGCTCGACCAAGCCCCTCACTGGGTAGTACGCACACCGGTTCGATCCGGTTCACTTTTCTTTTGCACGACGCTTGTACCGCACCCCGGCACGCTGCGGAAATGCGCATCACGACCGGTCTCGTGATCGTCGCGGCCGACGGGTGACCCGATCGAGAAGGCGAACGGCTTCTGCGTCGATCCGGACGGCAACGCGGCCTCGTGGGGTCCATGATCACCCGGAAGAAGGACGGGCCGGCCCGATCAGCTCGGCGCCGGCCCGGCACTGATCACCGGTGACGACCGCGTGCCGAACGCCCCAATGTGGCGTTGGGTGCGTCTGACGCACCGAACGCCACATTGGGGCGCGTGAGGGTGTCAGCGCAGCGAGCAGGTGCGAGCCAGGTCCGCCGGGGTCGCCCCGGCGGGCCGGGCGATCGTCGCCGACTCCGGCGGGCGCGCGCCGCCCAGCCAGCCCGCCAGTGCGTCGAACGCCGTCCGGAAGCACGGGCCGAGCGGGCGCAGCTGCTCCGGGAACTGGTCGACGAGCCCGTCGACGTGGTTGCCGCCCTCGACGCGGTAGTAGCGGTGCAGCGCGCCGCGGCCGGCGTCGGTGATCATCCGGTCGTAGACGTCCGAGTCGCGGGTGATCGGCAGGAGCGTGTCGAGCGTGCCGTGCAGCGTCAGCAGGGGCTTGCCGATCCGGCCGGTCAGCGAGATCCGCTCCACCGCGCGGGCCACCGAAGCGGGCCGGGACGCGTAGGCGTAGTCCGCGTCGCACGACGGCGTGCCACTGGCGCAGAACGGGACCCCGGCGGCGAGCGCGCCGTCGAACGACGGGTCGACCTCTTCCCGGTAGATCCGCTGCGTCAGGTCCCAGTAGACGCGGTAGTGGTAGTCCCACAGGAACTCCGAGCCCGGCGCGAACCCGGCGTCCACAATGGACTGGCGGGCGGCCTCGGAACCGGCGGCGTAGGCCGGATAGGCGCGCATCGCGGGCGGCAGGAACGTGAACAGGTTCGGGCCGCCGGCCCGCCACAGGGTGCCTTCCCAGTCGACGCCGCCGTCGTAGAGCCACGGCCGGTTCTCCAGCTGCCACCGCACGAGGTACCCGCCGTTGGACAACCCGGCGGCCAGGGTCCGCGACGGCTGCCGGCCGTAGTGCAGCAGCGCAGCCGCCTTCGCGGCCAGCGTCAGCTGGGTGACGCGCGTGTTCCACTCGGTCAGGGCGTCGCCGGGCCGGACGCCGTCCTCGAAGAACGCGGCGCCGGTGTTGCCCTTGTCGGTCGCGGCGAACGCGTAGCCCTCGGCCAGCACCTGGTCGCCGATCGCGCGGTCGTTCGCGTACTGCCGGCGCGTCCCCGGCGAGCCGGCGACGACCAGGCCGCCGTTCCAGCGGTCCGGCAGGCGCAGCACGAACTGGGCGTCGTGGTTCCAGCCGTTGTTGGTGTTCGTCGTCGAGGTATCCGGGAAGTAGCCGTCGACCTGGACGCCGGGGACGCCGCCCGGCGCGGGCAGCCCGGCCGACGTCAGCCCCGCCCAGTCCGCCTGGACGGTGTGGCCGGACGCGAGGGTGCCGGTCGTCGTCAGGTCGTCCAGGTGGACGGCGACCTGCTTCTGGGCGCCGGGCACGAAAACCCGGGAAGCCGACGCCGGTGCGGGCACCGCCGTCGCCAGAACAGAAGCCAGCACCACAGCAAGCCAACCGCGCACGGTCCACCTCCGGTCTCGGACGAGGTCTCGGATGAGACAGAACCCAAGCGCGCGCGGACCGGAAGAGCCATCCCGGCCGCCACCATGAATTCCCGCGCCGATGTGGTGCGGAGCCACATGGTCAGGCCTTCGCGGCCGACCTAACGTCGTCGGAAACCCTCTCAACGCCGAGAAGGACGTCACTATGCGCAAGCTCGCCTTCGCCGGACTCGCCGCGATCACCGCCGCCGTGCTCACCACCGTCGGGGTGGCCTCCGCCGACCCGCCCGCCGCGTCCCTCGTCCAGGTCTCGTCGTTCGGCGCCAACCCGGGCGCGCTGGCGATGTACACCTACACCCCGACCGGCCTCGAGACCGGCCGCCCGGTCGTCGTCGCGCTGCACGGCTGCACGCAGAGCGCGTCGGACTATTACGCCCACTCCGGCTGGCCCGCGCTGGCCGACCGGTGGCGGTTCGAGGTCGTGTTCCCGCAGCAGTCGACCGCGAACAACTCCCTGAAGTGCTTCAACTGGTTCGGCACCGCCGACGACACCCGCGGCAACGGCGAGGCCGCGTCCGTCAAGTCCATGGTGGACAAGGCGGTCGGCGACCACGGCTCGGACCGCTCCCGGGTGTTCGTCACGGGCCTGTCGGCGGGCGGCGGCATGACGGCGGACCTGCTCGCCGCCTACCCGGACGTCTTCGCCGGCGGCGGCATCATGGCCGGGCTGCCTGCGCAGTGCGCCACCAGCGTCACGCAGGCGACGAACTGCCAGCAGAACAACCAGAACCTGACCCCGGCGCAGTGGGCGTCCCGCGTCACGGCGCAGTACCCCGGTTACGGCGGCCCGTGGCCGCGCGTCGCGATCTGGCAGGGCACCGGCGACTACACCGTCTACCCGGTCAACGGCACCGAGCTGCGCGACCAGTGGACCGCGGTCCACGGCCTCTCCCAGACGCCGACGAGCACGCAGTCCCTGCCGGGCGGCACGACGCTGACGAACTACGGCGACAAGGTCCAGCTGTACTCGATCGCGGGCATGGGCCACGGCACCGCGGTCGACCCCGGCTCCGGCACGACGCAGTGCGGCAGCACGGGCGCGTACTTCCTCGCCGGCATCTGCTCCAGCTACTACACGGGTGTGTTCTTCGGGTTGGACAAGGGATCCGGGACCACGCCGCCCCCGACCACCACCCCGCCGACGACGACCACGACCACGACCACGCCGCCGCCGTCGGGTGCCTGCGTGTCGGCCAGCAACTACGCCCACACCCAGGCGGGCCGCGCGCACCAGAGCAGCGGCCAGACGTACGCGAACGGCTCCAACCAGGCGATGGGACTGTGGAACACCTTCACCACCCACGCCCTGCGCGAGACGTCCACGGGCTACTGGGTGCTGGCCGACGGGCAGTGCTAAGACGCGGGTCCTGGGCCGGGGATCCGGGCCAGGACCCGCTCCACCAGCGCGGTGTCGCAGTGTTCGACGACTTCGCGCAGCCGGCCGCCGGTGACGCGGTAGACGAAGCAGTACGTCTGGTCGTACCGCTCGCCGCGCAGCGTGGTGGCGTGGCTGCGGGCCTGGACGACGACCTGGTCCCCCTGGGCGACGATCCAGTCGGCCTCACACCGGTAGTCGCCGGCGAACTGCGCCATCAGCGGCCGGAGCAGCCCGTGCACGACCTCGGACTTCGGTTCCCAGGTGCCGGACCACGACCAGTGGCCGGGGAAGGTCCAGCGGAAGTCGTCGGCCATCGCGTCGGTGAGGGCCCGGCCGTTGCCCGCGGCGAGCTGGGCGAAGATCTCCCGCAGGAGCTTTTCGTTCTGTGCAGCGCTCATGCGACCGAGCCTAGGATCGGCGGAGCCATGCGACAAACGACTGTCTCGCATATGTGCTATCAGTAGTACGCATGAGTGAGTTCACCGTCGCCGGCCTGCGGGTCGTGCGCGAAGCGGCCCGGCACGGCTCGTTTTCGGTGGCGGCGGACCGGCTCGGGTACACGCAGTCGGCGATCTCGCGCCAGATCGCGCTGATGGAACAGGCGGCGGGACGGCCGTTGTTCGACCGCCTGGCGCGCGGGGTCCGGCCCACCGAAGCGGGGCTGGTCGTCGTCCAGCACGCGGAGGCGGTGCTCGGCGAGCTGCAGGCCACCCGCCAGGCCCTCCAGGACCTGGGCGACCGGCCGCCCTCCCGGCTGCGCGTCGGCGCGTTCTCCACCGCCATGGCGGCCTTGGTGCCGCGTGCGATCGCCGCGTTCGCCGGCCGCGAGCCGCGCACACGCGTGCCGCTGCGCGAAGGCCTCAGCCCGGGGTTGCTGAAGGCGGTCGCCCGGGGACGGCTCGACCTCGCCGTCGTCACCCCGCCCCGGCAGCCACCCGCCGAGGTCGAGCTGGTCACGATCCTGGAGGACCCGCTGTTCGTGGCGATGGCGCCGGGCCACCCGCTCGCGCGCCACCCGAGCGTCACCGGGGAGATGCTGCGCGACCAGCCGTGGATCACGGGCAGCACCGAACCGGGCACGACGCTGCTCGGCGCGTGGGCGGCCCCGTCGTGGCAGCCGGAAATCGCTTTCGTGGCCCGGGATTGGGTCGCGAAGTTCGGCCTGGTCGCCGCCGGGCTCGGCGTCACGGTCGTGCCCGGGCTGGCCGTGCCGGCGCTCCCGCCGGGGATCGTGATCACGCGCATCGACCACCCGGCGGCGGTCCGCACGACGGCCCTCGCGTCCCGTCCGGGCGGCGAGCCCGGTCCCCGCCGCGCCTTCGCCGAGTCCCTTCGCGACGCCGCGGCCGACCTCACCGCCGAGGTCCGGCACCGGCTGCGCACACCCTGATCCGTAACACCTCGGGGCCCGGCCGCGACCACGTAGTGCATCGCCGGACGTGATCACGTCCTGTGCCGCCACCCTGCGAAGAATCACCATGTCCGAACCCGTATCGACGAACTCCGTCGGCGCCATCGTCCCGAACCCCCAGTACCCGGCCGCGGTCGAGCGGGTTCCCGTGGCGACCGGGCCGGCGATGAAGAAAAGGAGACGGCGGAGTTCGACCGCCGCCGTGCCGTGCCGGTCGCCGGGCCGCTGCTCGTCCTGCTGTTCCTCAGCTGGACCTTCATCGCGCCGTTGATCAGCTACTACAACACCGGGAACCGGATCCGCACGGCCCAGAACGCGGCGGGGCTGCGGCCCACCTGCTCAGCCGGCCTCGGCTGCGTGCTGACGCTCGTCTTCGGGCTCGGCGTGCTCTACTACCAGCTCGAGCTGAACAAGATCGCCGACGCGCACCGGGTTCCGCCGGGCAGCCAGGTCCCGCTGTTCACCTGAACCCAGGCGGACGAACACCACCGTCGTCACCTCGATCCTCCTGACACACCCCTCCGGCGCGGGACGGCAGGGTGCGCTGATCCGGTGCACCCTGCCCGGCCGCCAGTACAGCTGCGGCCGGGCACCGCCCGCCTCCGCGCCGGAGGCCGGGGGTACCAGCGTCACGGAAAGCGCCACGACCGCCGCCCACAGGATTCGCCACACCCGGTCACCCAACCCGGTGGGCGCGGCGAACCGGAAGGCATTCGAGCCGGTTCAAATCCGCCACGGCGGCTGCTACCGTCGATCCGGTGTTCACGCTGCGGGTCGACGCCGAGACGGTGTCCCGGACCCGCCTGTCGCCTTCGCCGGCTTCGGAATCCGTGGCGTGGCTGAAACTCACCACCGCGGCGGGACACCACCCGGTCTTCGGGGATCCCGGGCCCCTCGCCCGCGCGTCACTCGCCCACCCGGACGTCGCCCTGCTCGCGCACCTGCTGCCCCGGGGCGGGGCCGGCTACACCCCCGACCTGCTCACCCCGCAGCCGGGCGCGGGAACCGCCTACCACGACCTGCTCGACGAGCAGATCGCCCGGATCGAGGCGACGGCGCAGGAGGACCTCGAACTCCAGGTGCTCACCGGCACCCAGGCCCACTGGTCCCGGCCGTTGCCCGCCGCGGTCCGGCAGGTCGCCGAGTCGGGGCGGATGCAGCGACGCCTCGCGTCGGGGCTCGCCCGGTTCTGGCGCGACGCCCTGTCCGACGGCTGGCCCGAGCTGCGCTCGATCATCGACCAGGACATCACGCACCGCGCACGGACCGTCGTCGGCCACGGCGTCGGCCGGGTGCTCGGGTCGCTGCACCCCGGCATCGGCTGGACGGGCGACGCGATCACCTTCGACTCGGCCTGGGACGGCGAACTCGACGTCACGGGCCGGGATCTGGTGCTCGCCCCCAGCGTCCTGAGCTGGCCCGGCGCCGTCATCCAGGTCGACGTGCCCGGGCAGGTCGTGCTCTACTACCCGGCCCACCGGGTCGGCACCGGCCGCGACCGCAAGCCGGCCACGATCGCCCGGGTGGTCGGCGCGGCCCGCGCGGCGCTCCTGGCGGACCTCGAGACGGCCCGGTCGACCACGGAGCTCTCGACCCGGATCGGCTACACGCCCGGCACGGTGTCCTACCACCTCAGCGCGTTGCACCGCGCGGGCCTGGTGAGCAAGGTGCGGGACGGGCGTTTTGTGTTGTACCAAAGGACTTCTCAGGCGGGCGTCCTCACGGAGGACTAACCGGTCGGCCTCACTTGCACGCGTCGCTGTGGCCGGCTCCGTAGGCGGCCTGCGCCTTGGTGAAGCCTTCACCGGCAGACGACGAGAGCTGCTGCTTCAGGCCTGAGCAGGAGAACGACGTGAAGCTCAGGTAGCTCTCGGCCGACTTGACGGCCTGCGCGTTCCAGTCGACCGACAGGCTGTCCACGGCTTCGGTGGCCACGGCTTTCGGAAAACCTTCCCCGGCGTCCGAGGAAAGCTGCCGAATCAGGCCGGTGCGGGAGAACGCGCTGAAACCGAGGTAGCTCTGCGCCTTGTCGCGGGCCATTTCCACCTGCGGCGAGAACTGTGCGGCCGCCTCCACCGTGCTCGTTTCGGCGCTCGTTTCGGTGGTGTGGCTCGGGCTGGTCGGCACCGGCGTGCTGGGCGGGTAGGTGACCAGCTGAGTGGTGGCCGGCGGGCTGGTAACCAGCTGGTCAGCGGCCGCGGCGGGCTGCTCGGTCGGCGCGGACGCCCGGGGTGTCGGGCTATTGCAGGCCGTGGCGATCACGAGCAGGGCGAACCCGATACCGACGCCGATAGCGATCTTCTTCATGGCGGTTCGCTCTTTTCTGAATTGTCGCCCCCGGGCGTGCCTGTGCGCAGCGGGGGCGGAAGATCAGTGGCGACGATGATGTTGTCGATAAGGTCGAAAACGGCGGCCACTGTGTTACGCCCGCAGAGTGGTAGTCCGGTGGGGACGGTCAGCCGTTTCCTGCTGCACCCACAGACTCCCGGACGCCGAGGGCTAACCGCTCAGCAGTCCCGTCAGCAGCACCCCGGTCAGCTGCCGGACCGCCGGCAGCGCTCGCGCCGACGTGATCGCCGTCAGTGCGAGGCGGGCGTCGTCGACCGTCACCCGGGGTCGCAGCACTCCGTCGGCTTGAGCCCGCTCGATCAGCCGGCCGAACGCCTCCGCGTGTTCCCGGCGCCGGTCGGCGAAGGCCGCTCCACCCAGCGCCTCGACCAGGCCGCGCTCCTGGACCTGCCATTCGCCGAAGCGGTGGAACGTCCGGGTCAGCGCGCGGCGGCTGTCCGGGTCCGCGAGCGCGGCCCGCAGCTGCCGCTCGCACCGCTCGACCTGCCCGGCGAGCACGGCGGCGAGGAGGTCGTCGCGGGAGGGGAAGTGGCGGTGGACCGTCGCCGGGGCCAGGCCCGCGCGCCGCGCGATCTCGCGCACCGGCAGGTCCGGGCCGTGCTGGGCGAACGCGGCGTGCGCCACCGCCACCAGGTGACGGCGGTTGTGCTCGGCGTCCGCCCGGCGCTTCTGCGTCACTTCGTCACGCACGGCTCTCACTTCCCCGCTCAAGACCGGTGATCACTTCTACCGTAGGCGCAAATCCCCCGTGAAGGAGTGAGCGTGTTCGCAGCCCGGTTCGAGCGGTTCGGCCCGCCCGAGGTCCTGTCCGTCGGTGCGCTGCCGGAGCCGCACGCCGGCCCGGGCGAGGTCCGGATCCGCGTGCGGGCGGCCGGGGTCTCGCCCGTCGACCTGGCGATCCGTGCCGGGAAGTCGCGCTCGCCCGTCACCCTGCCGCACATCCCCGGGGTGGACGGGGCGGGCGTCGTCGACGAAGGTCCCGGGATCGGCGACGAGGTCTTCGGCGCCGTCGACGTCGCCCGCCTCGGCGGGGCGAGCGCCGAGTTCGCCGTCCTCGCGTTCTGGACGCCGAAGCCGCCGTCGATGCCCTGGGAGCAGGCCGGCGGCGCCGCGTCCGGTGTCGAGACGGCGACCCGCGCGCTCGACCTCCTGGACGTCGGCGCGGGCTCGACGCTGCTGATCGACGGCGCGTCCGGCGGGGTCGGCAGCCTCGCGGCCGTCCTGGCCATGGCCCGGGGCGCACGGGTGCTCGGCACCGGCGCCCCGGAGAACCGGGAGTTCCTCGCCGGGCTGGGCGCGATCCCCGTCGAATACGGCCCCGGCCTGCACGAACGCGTCTCCGAGACGGTCGACGCCGCGCTCGACGTCGCCGGGAAGGGGTCGCTGCCGGAGCTGATCGAGCTGACCGGCTCACCGTCCACAGTGGTCACGCTGGCCGACTTCAGCGGCCCGGAGCACGGGGTTCGCGTGTCCGTCGGCGCGCTGGGCGGGCAGCCGGACGGGCGGCACGGCCTCGCCCACGCGGCCCAGCTCTTCGAGGAAGGCCGCTTCCACGTGCCGGTGCAGCAGGTCTTCCCGCTGGGCGAGGCCGCCGCGGCGCACGCCGTCACCGGGCCGCGGCGGGGCAAGATCGTGCTGCGCGTGTCCTAACCGAGGCGGTGCAGCCGCAGCGCCAGCTGGATCTCCAGGGCCCGGTCCGGCGCCTGCCAGTCCTCCCCCAGCAGCGACGCGATCCGCTCCAGCCGCTGCACCACGGTGTTGACGTGGACGTGCAGCACGTCCTTCGTCCGCGCCAGCTGCGAACCGCTCGCGAAGTACGCCCTCAGCGTCGCGACCAGATCGGTGCCGCGGCGCTCGTCGTAGTCGAGGACCGGCCCGAGCGTCGCGCGGACGAACGCGCCGAGGTCGGCCTGGTCACCGAGCAGCTGGCCAAGAAAACCGAGACCCGCCATGTCCGCGCCCTCGCCGGTCCGGCCGAGCGCGAGCAGCGCCCGGACGCACCGCGCCGCTTCGGCGTGGGCCGCGGCCAGGGCCTCCGGACCGCCCGCGGGCCCGGCCGCGCCGACGGTGACCGGACGTCCGGTCACCCCGCCGAGGTCGGCGGCGACGCGGCGGGCGAGCTCGCCCGGGTCGCCGGTGCCCAGCAGGACGACCTCCTCGGCGTGCACCCCGACCAGCGTCGCGTGCCGCGCGGCGGCGCTGGCGAGGCGGCGCCGGGAGACGTCGCCGGTGTGCACGACCAGCACCCCGTGCGGCGCGGCGAGGTCGATGCCGAGGCGGCGGCCGCGGGCCAGCAGCGCCCGCGGGTTGCGGCCGGGCGCGGTGAGCAGGTCGGTCAGCAGCTCGCCGCGGACCTCGTCCTCGGCCCGCACCACCGACCGCCGCAGCATGAGCAGCAACGCCGTCACGACGCCGGCGCGTTCGAACAGCCGCCGGTCCGGGTCGGCGAGGTCCGCGCGTCCGGTGAGCACGAGGCTGCCGAGCAGTTCGGGACCTGCCTGCACCGAGCAAACCCAGGTGTCCTTTGTAGACACCGCCCGGCCGGTCGCCCGGGACGCGGCGAGCGCGGCCGGGTCGTGGCACGCCGGTTCCGCCGAGTTCGCCAGCACCGCGCCTTCGGTGTCGAACACCGTGAGCGCACCGTGCAGCACCCCGGCGACGGCCGCCGCGACGTCCGGCAGGTCACCGCCGCGCAGCACCAGGTCGGTGAGCCGGTCGTGGGCGTCCTCGGCGCGTTCCATCGCCTCGTTGTGCGCGCGGATCGTCGCGTTGGCCTCGTTCAGCTCGGCGACGGCCCGGCGCGTCTGGTCCAGCAGGTTCGCGCTGTCCAGGGCGATCGCCGCGTGGTCGGCCAGTGACGAGAGCAGCGCGACCTCGTCCGCGGAGAACTCGCGGGTGCCGCGGTCGGAGGCGAAGAGCACGCCGAGCACCTTCGAGCCGATGGCCAGTGGCACGCCGAGGATCGCGGTCAGGCCTTCGTCCTGGACGCCGGAGTCGATGTGGCGCGTGTGCCGGAACCGGTCGTCGTTGAAGTAGTCCGCCGTCGCGTACGGCCGCGCGGTCTGCGCGACCAGCCCGCCGAGACCCTCCCCCATGCCGAGCACGATCTGCTGGAACTCCGCCGACACCGAGCCGTCGCTGACCCGGACGTAGGTCTTGCCCTCGGCCTCGTTGTTGAGGCTCAGGTACGAGACGTCGACGCCGAGCAGCGCCCGCGCGCGGCGGACGATCGAGCGCAGCACGGTGTCCGGTTCGGACAGTCCGGCCAGCTCGCTCGCGGTGTCGAACAACGCGACCAGCTGGGCCTCGCGGCGCCGGTGCTCGGCGAGCGTCTCGCGGATCCGCAGGGCCAGCTCACCCGCGTCCGCCACCGCGGCGAGGTCGGCGGTGCCGAGGGCGCCCTCGGCGCGCGCGGCCACGACGACGTGCGCCAGCTGCTCGGTGCTCGCCCCGGAGGCGAGCAGGTCGAGCAGCCGGCGCAGCGCGTCCGAGGGTGCGGTCACGGCGGTCATGCTAGGGCGAAACGGTCGCCGTTTCCGCCTGGACGTCGTCGTCGTGCAGGGATTCGCCGCGCGTCTCGCGGGAGGCGAGCAGCGCGACGACCGTGATCAGGCACATCGCCGCGACGTACAGCGACACCGGGATGGTGCTGCCCCAGCTCTGGAACAGCGCCACGGCGATCAAGGGCGCGACGGCCCCGGCCGCGATCGACGACAGCTGGCCGCCGACAGAAAGCCCGGTGTAGCGGACGCGGGTCGGGAACTGCTCGGCGAAGAACGCGGCCTGCGGCCCGTACATCGCGCCGTGCAGCACCAGCCCGACGGTCGTCGCCAGCACGATCACCGCGGACGACTTCGTGTCCAGCAGCGCGAAGAACGCGAAGCCCCACAGAGCCATGCCGATCGCGCCGAACAGGTACACCGGACGGCGGCCGACCCGGTCCGAAAGCGCGCCCCACAGGGGAATCGTCACGAAGTGGACGGCCGAACCGATCAGCACCGCACTCAGGCCGAGGCCCTTCGCCAGGTGCAGCCCGGTCGTGACGTACACGAGGATGAACGCCGTCAGCACGTAGTACGAGACGTTCTCGGCCATCCGCGCGCCGATCGTGACCAGCACCTGGCGCCAGCTGTCGCGGAAGACCTCGACGACGGGGACGTGCTTCTCGACGCGGTCCTCGGCGCGGCGCTGGGCGGCCAGGAACACCGGCGACTCCGAGACGGCCAGCCGGATCCACAGGCCGATCACCAGCAGCACGCCGGAGAGCAGGAACGGGACCCGCCAGCCCCACGCCAGGAACGCCGCGTCGGACTGCGTCGCCGACAGGATCGCCAGCACGCCGGTGGCAAGCAGGTTGCCGCCGGGCGCGCCGCACTGGGGCCACGACGCCCAGAACCCGCGCCGCTTCGCGTCCCCGTGCTCGGAGACGATCAGCACCGCGCCACCCCACTCGCCGCCGAGCGCGAAGCCCTGGACGAGGCGAAGCAGCGTCAGCAGGATCGGCGCGGCGACGCCCGCGGTGGCGTAGGTCGGCAGGACGCCCATCAGGCACGTCGAGCCGCCCATCAGCACCAGGCTGAGGACCAGGAGCTTCTTGCGGCCGAGCCGGTCGCCGTAGTGGCCGAAGACCAGCCCGCCGATCGGGCGGGCGAGGAACCCGACGGCGTAGGTCAGGAACGCCAGCAACGTGCCGGTGAGCGGGTTCGCCGTCGGGAAGAACAGCTTGTTGAACACCAGCGCGGCGGCGGAGGTGTAGAGGAAGAAGTCGTACCACTCGATGGTGGTGCCGATCAGGCTCGCGCCGACGATCTTGGCGATCGCCGACCGCTGGGGTTGGCTCACTGCGGGCTCCACTTCGTCGTGGGTTTTCGGGCGGTTTGGTTAAGCAGCGGTCCAGCCGCCGTCGAGCGGGATGGAGGCCCCGGTGACGTGGCCGGCGTGCGGCGAGCACAGCCACGTCACCAGGGAAGCGACGTCCCCGGGTTCGATGAGCTTCTTGATGGCGGCGCGCTTGAGGAGAACCTCGGCGACGACGTCCTCTCGCGGGATGTCGTGCTCGGCGGCCTGCGCGTCGATCTGCCCGTCGACGAGCGGCGTGCGCACGTACCCGGGGCTGACGCAGTTGCTGGTGACGCCGTGTTCCGCCCCCTCCAGCGCGGCGACCTTGGAGAGCCCCTCAAGGCCGTGCTTCGCGGCGACGTAGGCGGCTTTGTAGGGCGAGGCCCGCAGCCCGTGGACGCTCGACATGTTGACGATCCGCCCCCACCCCCGCGCGTACATGCTCGGCAGGGTCCGGCGGATGAGGAGGAAGGGCGCCGTGACCATCAGCGCCTGGATGCGCGTGAACGCCTCGGGCGGGAAGTCCTCGAGCGGCGCGACGTGCTGGATCCCGGCGTTGTTGACCAGGACGTCGACCTCGGCGGGCAGCGTGTCGACGGCGGCCGGGTCGGTGAGGTCGGCGGCGTGCGCCCACCCCCCGACCTCCCCCGCGGCGGCCTCGGCCTTCTCCCCGTCGACGTCGACGACGTGCACCTTGGCCCCGGCCGCGGCCAGGGCGCGGACGCAGGCCAGGCCGATACCGCCGGCCCCGCCGGTGACGAGGGCGGTGCGCCCGTCCAGATCGCTGGTCATGGACGGGAACGGTAAGCGTGACGCCGGTCGCGAGCCATGTGCGCGAAACCCACAACCCGGCAAGATCCAGTGGCGGCGGCCGCTACCGGTCCTCGAGCACCGACAGGTAGTGCACGTTGGTCATGACACCCAGGACGTTGCCGAACGGGTCTACGACCGACGCCGTCACGAAGCCCGGGCCGCGCTCGGTGATCGGCTCGTACTCCTTCGCCCCCAGCTCGTGCAGCCGCGCGACGGTCGCCTCGAGGTCGTCGACGTGCCAGTAGACGATCTCGCCGCCCGGCGTGTCAGCGCCGGCCGGTGCGTACTTGCGATCGATGAGGCCCAGTTCGTGCTGGTAGTCGCCGAGGCGGAACTCGGCGTACCCGGGGCGGTGGAAGTACGGCTCGACGCCCAGGAACTCCGTGTACCAGGCCTGCGCGGCCGCGTGGTCGTCGGCGAAGTACGAGACGGTGGCCATTCCTCGCAGCATGTCTGCTCCTTCTTCTTGGTCTGGTCACAAGCATGCGGGGTGAAAGTGCGCATCGAGTGAGCACTTTGTTTGCGAGACTGGTCCCATGCGCGCCGACCGCCTCGTGGCCACCCTCCTGTTGATGCAGACCCGCGGCCGCGTGACCGCGGGCGAGCTGGCCGCAGAGCTCGAGATCTCCGTCGCGACCGCCCGCCGTGACCTCGAGGCGCTGTCGGCAGCCGGGGTGCCCGTCTACCCGCAGCCCGGCCGGGGCGGCGGGTGGCAGCTCGTCGGCGGCGCGCGGACCGACCTGTCCGGCCTCACCTCCCGCGAGGCGCAGGCGCTGTTCCTGCTGGCCGGGCCGGCGGCGGCGATCGCGCCGGAGGTGAAGTCCGCGCTGCGCAAGCTGATGGGCGCGCTGCCCGGCACGTTCCGCGCGGACGCCGAGGCCGCCGCGGACGCGGTGTTCGTCGACCAGGTCGGCTGGGGCGAGCGCCCGAAGGACCGGCCGCCGATGGTCGAGGCGCTGCGGGACGCCGTCATCGCGCGCCGCAAGGTCCGCCTGACCTACGCGGGGCGCGCGACGTCGGAGCGGCTCGTCGACCCGTGGGGCCTGGTCGACAAGGACGACGTCTGGTACCTCGTGGCCGGCACGGACAAGGGACGCCGCACGTTCCGCGTCGACCGGATCGTCGCGGCCGAGCCGACCGGCGACACCGCGGACCGGCCCTCGGACCTGGAACTGGCCAAGGTGTGGGAAGAAGTCGTCGAAGAAGTCGAACGGCGCCGCTCCCCGCTCACCGCGGACGTCGTCCTGGACCGGCGGTACCTCCGGGTGCTGCGCGACCGGTTCGGCCGGCACTGCGAGCTGATCGGCGAGCTGCCCGGGGACCGCGTCCGGGTCCGCGTCGCGGCGCCCGCGCCGATCATGATCGCCCAGGAGCTGGCCGGCTGGGGCTCCTTAGTGGACGTCGAGGGCCCGGAATCGGTCCGCGCGGAGCTCGCTCGCCTCGGTTCGGAGCTGGTGAACCGGTACGGGTGAAGATCTTTTAGCGCACCCACTGAGCGTGCGCTTTTCCGTGCCATACTCGGTAAACACCGTTAATCGGTACACTGTGGACAGTACGAGGACCCACCAAGAGTGTCCGTTACTCTCCGGTATCATGCCGTTCGGAGTACCGCCGATCACCCGTTTGCTGCTACCGTAACGCCTCCGTGACCTGAACGTGTGTTCGGTGACACTTCGGTGAGGGCAGACGATGCGTGACGATGTGGTCGAGGCGAGTGCCGTGGTCGGGCATCCGCCGGACGTGGTGTGGCAGATCGTCGGGTCGCCGGAGTGGTATCCCCGCTTCGTCCCGGAGATCAGCTGGAGCGAGGTGCAGGAGCCGGCCTCGCGCGGGCGGGGCCCCAAGGGCCTGATCCGGATCGTCGCCGACCGCCGCCCGATGCTGGAGACGCAGGTCCAGGCCGTCGTCTACCGGCCGGGCGAGCACGTCGTGTGGTGCGGCGTCCCCGACGACGGCACGTGGGTCTCCCTCGAGCTGAGACCGCTGGCCGGCGGGAAGACCGAACTCTTCGTGCGGATGATGCTGCAGCCGGCGCACATGGAGCTGGTGGCCTCCATCAAGAAGGACATCCGTGCCGTCGCGCGGCGCCTCGACCTGCACCTGTCGGGTGAGCCCGACCCGGACGCCGGTCCCGCCGGCGTCAAGGCCACCAAGCTGCGCACCACGAGCATCCTGGTGCGCGCCGGGGTGCTCAGCCCCGGCCGGCCGGACAAGCTGGCGCGCCAGCTCAGCTCCGTCTCGCAGTGGGGCGCCACCATCGCCGGTGGCTACCAGGCCGCCGCGGCCCGCGCCGCCGACGACGTCGCGCTGCACGACGAGCGCAACGTCCGCACCTTCGCCCAGGTCCAGGAACGCAGCGACCGGCTCACCAACGCGCTCAGCGAGCTCGGGGTCAACGAGCGCGACCGGATCGCGCTCATGTGCCGCAACCACTCCGCGATGGTCGAGTCGTTCGTCGCGGCCAGCAAGCTCGGCGCCGACGTCATCCTGCTCAACACCGGCCTCTCCGCGTCGTCGGTCAAGGACGTGCTGGCCGAGCACCGGCCGGCCGCCGTGCTGGCCGACGACGAGTTCGCCCGGACCATCGCGAACGTCCCCGGCGACTTCGCGCGCATCAGCACCTGGCCGGACGCCGAGACCGGCTACCCGACCGTCGACGAGCTGATCCAGTCCGCCCCCGCCGACCGGCCCAAGCCGGCCGAGCGGCCGGGCCGGCTGGTCGTGCTCACCTCCGGCACCAGCGGGACGCCGAAGGGCGCGCGCCGCCCGACCCCGAAGGGCATGGGCGCGGCCGCGTCGATCCTCGACCGCATCCCCCTGAAGGCCGGCGACCGGATCCTCGTCGCGGCACCGCTGTTCCACAGCTGGGGCCTGGCCGCGATGCAGATCGGCATGGCGCTGCGCTCGACGCTGGCGCTGGTCCGCAAGTTCGACGCCGAAGAGACACTGAGGACGATCGCCGAGCAGAAGTGCGACGCGCTGTTCGTCGTCCCGATCATGCTGCAGCGGATCATGGACCTGCCCGAACGGGTCCGCGCGCGGTACGACCTGTCGTCGCTGCGGATCGTCGCGAGCAGCGGCTCGGCGATGTCCGGGACGTTCGTGACGGCGTTCATGGACACCTTCGGCGACGTCCTCTACAACTTCTACGGCTCGACCGAGGTGTCCTGGGCGAGCATCGCCGACCCCGCCGACCTGCGCGCCGCGCCGACCACCGCGGGCCGGTGCCCGCTCGGCACGAACGTCGCGATCCTCGACGAGGAGCGCAAGCCGGTGCCGCCCGGCGGCGAGGGCCAGATCTTCGTCGGCAACGACATGCTCTTCGACGGCTACACCTCCGGCATCGACCCGGCGCGGGCGGCGGACCTGATGGCCACCGGCGACGTCGGCTACCTCGACGCGGCGGGCCGGCTGTTCGTCACCGGCCGGGCCGACGAGATGATCGTCTCCGGCGGCGAGAACGTCTTCCCGCGCCCGGTCGAGGAAGCCCTGGTGGCGCTGCCCGGCGTGCACGACGCGGCGGTGGTCGGCGTGGCCGACGCGGAGTGGGGCCAGCGCCTGGCGGCCTACGTCGTCCCGCGGCGCGGCGCCTCGCTGCACGCGGAGGACATCCGGGCCTACATCCACCAGCGCCTGGCCCGCTTCGCCGTGCCGCGTGACGTCTACTTCGTGCCGGACCTGCCCCGCAACGCCACGGGCAAGATCCTCAAGCGCCTGCTGCACGACGACACCTGGCCCGTCACCACCGACTACTGATGCCGGAACACACCCCGGACGGCCGCTACATCGTGGTCGGCGGCCGCCGCTGGCGCGCGACCGACCCGGAGATCCCCGGCGACGTCCGCGACCGGCTGCAGAAGCACCTGATGGCCGCGCGGCGCGCCGTCGGGGCGGCGGGCGACGACGACGCGGCTCGCGCCCAGGCGCGCGAGCGCGTCCAGCTGGCGAAGGTGGCACTCGGCGAACGCGGCGAGCCGTGGTGGGAGCAGACGTCCGCCCAGCGCCGGGAACGCTGGGAGCGCGGCCTCGCCGACCTCGACTGACCTCAGGAAACCGGCTGCCGCAGCACGGTCTTGAGCTTCGCGGGTTCCGTGCGCCGGGGGTCGCCGAGGTAGACCTCGTGGTGCAGTCCGGACGGCTTCAAGCCTTGCGCGGCAAGGAAGTCTTCGTGCAGCCGGGCCAGCAGCGGGCCCTCGTCGTCGTAGGAACCGACGTGCAGCGCCTGGGCGCACCGGCCCTCGGTGAGGGTCTCGAACCGGACGTCGGCGTCGAGCTTCTTCTTGCGGCGCACGGTTTCCCGGGCTTCCTCGACGGCGTCCCCGTCGATCCACTCCGGCTGGGCGATGAGCATCGTCCACTGCCAGCTGTCCTTGGCGCGGACGGTGAACGCGGCCATGTCCTCGGCCCACCACAAGCCTTCCAGCGGCCCCACGACGAAGTCCCGCTCCGCGGCCCGCTTGAGCGTGTACGCGACCGCGTAGAGCGCTTCGACGGCGCGCTGGTAGCTCTCGGCGGTGTTCGGGTTTCCCCGGCCGTCGATCGCGATGAACCGCTGCGCGGGCACGTCCAGCAGCGCCCAGTCGGTGTTCTTCGGCGCGTACAGCTGCTTCAGGTCCTTCTTGATGTCGTACGGCATCAGGGTGTTCCTTCGGTCCGGGTGGCCAGCCACGCGGCTTCGGCTTCGAGCTGCGTGATCGAGTAGTCGAAGATCGCCCGGACGAACGGCGGCGCGGACGGCTGGGCGGCGGCCGCCCGGCGCACCTCGGCCAGCCGTGCGTCGACGGCTTCGGCGCGCCTGGCCAGCGCCGAGGCGAGCCGCTCGGGCGGGAGGAGCGGGCTGTTCGCGAGCCCGGCCAGCACCGGCGGGTGCACCGGGCGCAGCTCCGCGATGGCCGCCTCCGCGGCTTCCGCGCACGCTGCCCGGCCGGCTTCGGTGGCCGTGAACGTCTTCTTCGCCTTCGCGTGCGCGCGGTCGGCCGCGACCTCGGCGATCAGGCCGCGGTCGCGCAGCTTGCCGAGGACGTAGTAGATCGAGCTGAAACCGAGGGCGGTCCAGTCGCGCATGCCGCGTTCCTCGACCACTTCGTCCAGCTCGTAACCGTGCCTCGGCCGCTCGGCCACGAGGCCGAGCACCGTCAGCTCCGCGTCGGTGAGCACCCGGCTATTCTAGTGCTGGAATAGGTCGTGCCGTCAACCGAAGAACCGGGTCAGCTCCGCCGCGACCTCGGCCGGCGCCTCCTCGGGCAGGTAGTGGTCGGACGGCAGGGCCCGGCCGGTGACGTCGGCGGCGTAGCCGCGCCAGACGTCGAGGACGTCGTGGTTCCGGCCGACGAAGCTGCGCTCGCCCCAGAGCGCCCGGACCGGGACCTGGAGGCGGCGGCCCGCGTCGGCCTCGTCGTGCTCGAGGTCGAGCGTCGCGGCGGCGCGGTAGTCCGCGCAGGACGCGGCGATCGACGCTTCGTCGAAGCACCGCACGTACTCGGCCATCGCGGCCGGGTCGAACGGCGTGCCGCCCGCGTGCCGGGACGTCATCCGGGCGCGGATCCAGAACTCCGGGTCGGCGCCGATCATCCGCTCCGGGATGCCGTGGCCCGCGGTGAGGAAGAACCAGTGCCAGTAGCCGGTCGCGAAGTCCCGGTCGGCGTGGGCGAAGGCGTGGCGGGTCGGCACGATGTCGAGCACGGCGAGCGCGCGCACGGCGTCCGGCCGGTCCAGCGCCATCCGGTGCGCGACGCGGCCCCCGCGGTCGTGCCCGGCGACGGCGAAGCGGTCGAACCCGAGTGCGGCCATCACGGCCACCTGGTCGGCGGCCATGGCCCGCTTCGCGTACTCCGCGTCTCCTTCGCTGGGCGCGGGTTTGCCGCTGTCGCCGTACCCGCGCAGATCGGCCGCCACGACCGTGAAGCGCTCCGCGAGCAGCGGCGCGACGGCGTGCCAGATCACGTGCGTCTGCGGATAACCGTGCAGGAGCAGCACGGGCGGGCCCTCGCCGCCGACGGCGCAGCGGATCGGGACACCGGCCTCGACCGTGCGGTACCGGAACGGCAGCGGGACGCTCATCGGGCTCCTCCCAGCTCGTCGAGCACCGCACGGGTGAAGCTCACCGTCGTCGCGGTGCCGCCCAGGTCGGGCGTGCGCAGCCGAGTCTTCGCCAGCACCGCGGCGAGCGCACCTTCGACGCCGGCGGCGGCCTCGGCGTGGCCGAGGTGGTCCAGCAGCAGCGCGGCCGTCCAGATGGCGCCGATCGGGTTCGCGATCCCCCGCCCGGCGATGTCCGGCGCGGAGCCGTGCACCGGCTCGAACATCGACGGGAAGTCGCGCTCGGGGTTGAGGTTCGCGGCCGGGGCGAGGCCGATCCCGCCCGCGACGGCGGCCGCGAGGTCGCTGAGGATGTCGCCGAAGAGGTTGGACGCGACGACGACGTCGTAGCGGCCCGGGTCGAGCACGAACTTCGCGGCGAGGGCGTCGATGTGCTCGGACTCGACGTCGACCTCGGGCTTCGTCGCGGCGCGTTCGGCGACGATCTCGTCCCAGAACGGCATGGTGTGCACGATGCCGTTGGACTTCGTCGCGGACGTCAGCCTCCCGCGGCGGCGCCCGGCGAGATCGAGCGCGAAGTCGACGACCCGCGTGACGCCGGGCCGGGTGAACACGGCCTCCTGCACCGCGAGTTCGTCGGGCAGGCCGCGGTTGAGCCGGCCGCCGATCTCGCTGTACTCCCCCTCGACGTTCTCGCGCACCACGACGAAGTCGACGTCACGGGCGCCACGGACCGGGCTGTCGAGGCCGTCGAACACCCGGATCGGCCGGAGGTTGACGTACTGGCGGAAGCCGCGGCGCAGCGGGATGAGCAGGCCCCACAGGGAAACGTGGTCGGGCACGCCGGGCGCGCCGACGGCGCCGAGGAAGAGCGCGTCGTGGTGGCGGACGCGGTCGAGGCCGTCGGCGGGCATCATCGCGCCCTCGGCGAGGTAACGCTCGCAGGACCAGTCGAACTCGTCGTAGCGGAAGCTCACGCCGTGCCGCGCGCCGGCCGCGTCGAGCACGGCGCGGGCCGCCGGGGTCACTTCGCGGCCGATGCCGTCACCGGGGACGAGGGCGATGCGGTGGGAGGTCATGCCCTCGATGTCAGCAGGCGGTGACGGCCCCCGTCCAAGACCGGATCACGGCTCGGTTGATAGGCCCTGCCTATCGATCGTGGCGACGAAGGCCGCCGCCGTCGGGGTGAGCGCCGCCCGGCCGACCAGCGCGACGTGCAGGTGGGCGGGCGGATCCAACGCGAACACCCGCGCGCCGGCCCGCTGCGCGAGCGACGTCCACGAGTCGGCCAGCACCGCCATCCCGACCCCGCCCAGCACCAGCGGCAGGATGGCCTCGCGGTGCTCGGTCTCCACCACCGGCACGACGTCGACGCCGCTCGCCCGGATGTCGTCGACCAGCCGCCGCATGCCGGTGCCCGGCTGGCCGACGATCAGACGACGGCCGGCGAGCAGCTCCCGTGGCACCGGCTCGCCGTCCGGGAACGGCACGTCCGGGCCGGTGACCAGCACGAACCGCTGCCGGCCGCACGGGACGACGTCGAGCCCAGGCGCTTTCAGCGGCTCCGGACCGGCGGCGAGGCCGAGTTCGGTGACCCCGCTGCGCACCATGCCGAGGACGTCGTCCGGGGTGAACGCCGAGCGCACGGCCACCGTCAGCCCGGGGTGGCGCTCCGTGAACCGGCGGATCATGCCGCTCAGCGGCTCGACCGCCTGCGACGGCATGGCGGCGATCTCGACCCGCCCCGCTTCGAGCCCGCCGACCGAATCGACGGCGGCCCGCGCGGCGGCGAGCCCGCGCACGATCTGCCGCGCCGGTTCCACGAGCGCGTGCCCGGCCTGGGTCAGCACGAGCCGGCGTCCGACGCGGTCGAACAGGCTGGTGCCGAGGTCCCGCTCGAGGACGCGGACGGCTTGGGAGAGCGACGGCTGCGCGATGTAGAGCGCCTGGGCGGCCCGGCTCATCCCGCCGTGGTCGACCACGGCGAGGAAGTACTCGAGCTGCCGAGCGTCCACACTCACCTCCGGGGCGGCCCAGCATAGATCGCAGGCCTGACCTGCGCTCACGGAAATTGTCGGTGGGTACTGGCATGCTTCGTCGGGTAAGCCACCCCGGGCCACCGCCCGGGGAGAACCGACCGGACGGCAAAGGAAACCAGTGGGGGGACAGGTGGTGACGGCGGTGCCGTGGACCGCGGAACGCGTGGCCGGGCTCGCGCCGGATCCCGCTTCGGAGAAGGCGGGCCGGGCGCTCGCGACACCGGCGAAGTGGTCCGGCGCGGGCGTCTCGAGCGAAGCGATCTGGGGCTTTTGCCAAGGCAGCGGCAAAAAGCCGTACCAGACGTGCTGCGAGCTGGCCGAGCCCGCGTTCCGGTGTTCCTGCCCCAGCCGCAAGTTCCCGTGCAAGCACGCGCTCGGCCTGCTGCTGATGTGGGCCGCCGGCCGGATCGACGCCGCGGACCCGCCGGAGTGGGTGCACACCTGGCTCGCCGAGCGCGCGGACCGGGCGCGGAAGGCGGAGAAGCGCGCGGAAGCCGCGGGCCCCAAGGACGAAGAGGCCGCGGCCAAACGCGCCGAGGGCCGCGCGGCGCGCGTCGAAGGCGGTGTCGCGGAGCTGAAGGTGTGGCTGACCGACCGGGTCGGCGCGGGGTTCGCGGGCTTCGACCGCAGCGGGTCCGAGGAGCTGCGCACGGTCGCCGCCCGGATGGTCGACGCCCAGGCGTCGGGCCTGGCGGGCGGGCTGCGGCGGGCGGCCGGGATCGTCGGCCGCCGCGACTGGCCGGACGCGCTGCTGGCCGAGCTGTCGCTGTTGTACCTGCTCGCGGACGCGGCGGGCCGGCTGAATGAGCTGCCGCCCGGGCTGGCGGAGACGGTGCGGACGCGGCTCGGGTTCTCGGTGGAGACGGCCCGGGTCGTGGAGAGCGGCGAGCGCGTCTCGGACGACTGGCTGATCACCGGCGCGGCCGACGAGGAGAACGACCGGCTGCTGACCCGGCGCACCTGGCTGCGCGGGAGTCGCACGGGGCGCGACGCCCTGGTGCTTTCGTTCGCGCCGCCGGGCCGGCCGCTCGACGCGTCGCTGCCGCCCGGGCACCTGCTGACCGCGGAGCTGGCGTTCTACCCGGGCGCCGCTCCCCTGCGGGCGCTCGTGGCCGAGCGGGGCATCCCGCTCCCGGCCCCGACGGCCTCGGGCGGCTCGATCGCGGAAGCGCTGGCGGCGTACGCCACGGCGATGGCGGCGGACCCGTGGCTGGAGCGCTGGCCGGTCCTGCTGTCGGAGGTGACCCCCGCCGAACACGGCGACGGCTGGTGTCTGTCCGAAAAGGACGGAACAGCGCTGCCCTTGGTTCCGTACGCCTTCCCATGGTCCCTACTGGCGCTTTCGGCCGGCGGCCCGCTGACGGTGGCGGCCGAATGGAGCCAGGCAGGCCTGCGCCCGCTGACGTGCTGGCACGAGAACCGGGCGGTCCGCCTGTGACCCCCACCCCCGTGTCGACCCCCCAATCACACGTGTCGACCCCCCAATCACCCGTGTCGTCCATCCAGATACGCGAGTCGTCCACCCAAGTACGCGTGTCGTCCCTCCAGGCACGCGAGTCGCCCCTCCGGGTACGCGTGTCGACCCTCCAGGTACGCGTGTCGACCCTCCAATCACACGTGTCGACTCCCCAATCACGGGTGTCGACTCCCCAAACACGCGTGTCGACCCTCCAGGCACGCGAGTCGACCCTCCAATCACGCGAGTCGACTCCCCAATCACGGGTGTCGACTCCCCAAACACGCGTGTCGACCCTCCAGGCACACGTGTCGACCCTCCAGGCACGCGAGTCGACTCCCCAGGCACGCGAGTCGACTCCCCAATCACGCGAGTCGACTCCCCAATCACGCGAGCCGACCGTCCAGACACGTGTACCGACTCCGTACCCAGACGGGCCGGGATCCCGCACCAACCCACCGAACGAACGCCGGCAGACCAAGGAGGTGCGCTCATGAAAGCCTGGGAAGACCTCGTCGGCACCGCGCTCCTCGGCACCCGCCGCCGGCCGCTCGATCTCAGCGGACAACCTGCCGCCGTGCAGGAGCTTGCCAACGTACGCAGCGAGCCCGCCGAACAGCTGCTGGCCGCCGCCGCGGTGCTCACCACCTACAAGCGGGCCGGGCGGCGGTCGCTCACCGACGTCAAGCCGCTGCCCGTCGCCGCGCCCGACGAACGGCCTTTCGTTCCCGCTCTGGCGCGGGAACGGCTGGCCCGGCTGCTCGCCGCGAGCCATCCCGACCTGCTCCAGGAGTGGCTCGGCATCCTCGCCGGCACGCACTACCGCGTCCCGCCCGAGTTCCTGCCCCTGCTGGCCGAAGCCGCCCGCTCCAAGACGGCCCTGCGCGGGCCGCTCGTCGCGGTCGCCGGGCCCGTCGGGGCCTGGCTCGGGCAGCGGAACCCCGACTGGGCCTTCCTGGCCGCGCCCGCCGAAGAATCCGGTGACGTCTGGCAGTACGGCAGCCTCGCCCAGCGCCGCCGCTGGCTGGCCGCCCGCCTGATCGACGACGCCGGCGCGGCCCGGGAAGCGCTGACGACGTCGTGGAAGAGCGAGCCCGCCGACGTCCGCGCCGACTTCCTCGGCGTGCTCGCCGGGCACGTCCGGGACGACGACGAGGACTTCCTCGAAGCCGCCCTCGCCGACCGCGCGGCCGCCGTCCGGGAGAAGGCGGCCGACCTGCTCGGACGGCTGCCGGACACCCGCCACGGGCACCGGATGGCCGAGCGGCTGCGGCCGCTCGTCCGGCGCCACGGCCGCGTCCTCGACGTCGCCCTGCCCCAGACCGAACGCGGCAAGGACGAGGGCACCGTCCGGCTGCGGACGCTGGTCTCGGCCGCACCTTTATCCTTCTGGACGGAGTTCGGGCCGCCCGCCGAAGTGGTGCGGATGACCGTCGAGGGCTGCCCGCCCGGCGTCCTGCGTGACGCCTGGGCCGCCGCGGCCCTGCGCCAGCGCGACGAAACCTGGGCGCACGCCCTGATCGGCGCCGACCCCGGCGGGCGCACCACCCCGCCGCTGCTCGGGGTGCTGGGCGCGGCGAGCCAGGCCGCCACCATCGGGCACCTGGTCGGGCGGCTGCCCACCGAGTCGTTCGCCCGGCTGGTGCACGAGCTGCCCCGGCCGTGGACCGCCGAGCTGGGCACCGCGCTGCTCGACTGGATCGCCCGCCAGGACGACCACCGCCTGGTCTCGCACGCCGCCGTCGTGATCGCCCGCGCGGTCCCGCCCGGCTGCCTGCGCCACCCGCTGGCCACCACCCGGCTGACCATGGACGCCGGGCCGTGGCGCCGGGCGCTCACCGAAACGTTGAACTTCCGCCGCGAAATGTACGAGGAGCTCGCATGACCGCCCCCGCCACCGTCCTGAGGCCGCACGCCGAACAGGAGCACGCCGCCGAACTGGCCGCGCTGGCCGCCAACGACGACCGGGCCAAGCCGCCCAACTGGAACCTCTCCCCCTGGGCGGTCGTCGAGTACCTGCTCGGCGGCACCCTGCCGGACGGCACCGTCATCACGCCGAAGTACGTCGGCCCGCGGCGGCTGATCGAGGTCGCCGTCGCCACCCTCGCCACCGACCGCGCGCTACTGCTGCTCGGCGTGCCGGGCACGGCGAAGACGTGGGTGTCCGAGCACCTGACCGCCGCGATCAGCGGCGACTCGACACTGCTGGTGCAGGGCACCGCGGGCACGTCCGAGGAGTCGATCCGCTACGGCTGGAACTACGCCCGGCTGATCGCCGAGGGCCCGAGCGCAGCCGCCCTCGTCGAAAGCCCGGTGGTGCGTGCGATGCGCGACGGGAAAATCGCCCGGCTCGAGGAGCTCACCCGCATCCCGGCGGACGTCCAGGACACGCTGATCACCATCCTGTCCGAGAAGACGCTCCCGATCCCGGAGCTGGGTGACGAGGTCCAGGCGCGGCCCGGCTTCAACATGATCGCGACGGCGAACAACCGCGACAAGGGCGTCAACGAGCTGTCCAGCGCGCTGCGGCGGCGGTTCAACACCGTGGTCCTGCCGCTGCCCGACAGCGCGGAGGCGGAGATCGAGATCGTCAGCCGGCGGGTCCTGGAGCTGGGCACGTCCCTGCAGCTGCCGGCCGAAGCCGCCGAGCTGGCCGAGATCCGCCGGGTCGTGACGGTGTTCCGCGAGCTGCGCTCGGGCCGCACCGAAGACGGCCGCACGGCGGTGAAGTCGCCGTCCGGCACGCTGTCCACCGCCGAGGCGATCAGCGTGCTCACCGGCGGCCTGGCCCTGGCGACCCACTTCGGTGACGGCGTGCTGCGCCCGCACGACATCGCGGCCGGCATCCACGGCGCGGTGGTCAAGGACCCGGTCGCCGACCGCGCGATCTGGCTGGAGTACCTGGAAACGGTCGTCCGCGAGCGCGACGGCTGGTCCGACTTCTACCGGGCGGGCCAGGAGATTTCGTGACCATCACCCACCTGCTCGGCATCCGCCACCACGGTCCGGGCTCGGCCCGGGCCGTGGCGGCGCGGCTGGCGGAGCTCGAACCGGACGTCGTGCTGATCGAAGGGCCGCCGGAAGCCGACGCGCTCGTCGAGCTGACCGAGGACCCGGCGATGGCGCCGCCGGTGGCGCTGCTGGCGTACGCGACCGACGACGTCTCGCGGGCCGCGTTCTGGCCCTTCGCCGTGTTCAGCCCCGAGTGGCAAGCGCTTGCGTACGCTCGCGAAGCCGGTGTCCCGGTGCGGTTCTGCGACCTGCCCGCCGCGAACACCTTCGCCGCCGGGCCGGACGAGCACGCCGGGCCGCCCGGCGACCCGCTCGCGTCGCTGGCCGCCGCGGGCGGCTACGACGACCCGGAACGCTGGTGGGACGACGTCGTCGAGTCGCGGCGGGACAACGCGTCGCCGTTCGAGGTGATCGCCGAGGCGATGACCGCGCTGCGCGAGGACGAAAAACCGCCGCAGGGCAACGAAGCACGCCGTGAGGCCTACATGCGCTCGGTGCTGCGCAAGACCCGCAAGGACGGCTTCGAGAACATCGCCGTCGTGTGCGGTGCCTGGCACGTGCCGGCGCTGGCCGACCCGCTGCCGCCCGCGTCGCACGACCAGAGCGTCCTCAAAGGACTGCCGAAGCGGAAGGTCGCGTGCACCTGGGTGCCGTGGACGCACGGACGGCTCGCCGCGGCCAGCGGCTACGGCGCGGGCGTGCTGTCGCCGGGCTGGTACCACCACCTGTTCACCACGGCCTCCGACGTCACCACGCGCTGGCTGGCCGGTGTCGCGGCGGTGCTGCGCGAAGAGGACCTGCCGGTCTCGACCGCGCACGTCATCGAGGCCGTCCGGCTGGCCGAGGCGCTGGCCGCGCTGCGCGGCCGGTCGTCGGCCGGTCTGGCGGAGGTCACCGAAGCCACCCGGTCGGTGCTGTGCGGCGGGGACGACGTGCAGGTCGCGCTGGTCACCCGGCGGCTCGTCGTCGGCGAACGGCTCGGCGAGGTGCCGGACCGCGTCCCGCAGCCGCCGCTGGCCGCGGACCTGACCGCGACCGCGAAACGCCTGCGGCTCAAGAAGGACCCGGTCGTCAAGGAGCTCGACCTCGACCTGCGGACGCCGGGCGGCCTCGACCGCTCGAAGCTGCTGCACCGGCTGCGGATCCTCGGCATCGAGTGGGGCACGCGGGAGGCGTCGGCGCGGCGGAACCGGGGGACGTTCCGGGAGACCTGGGCGCTGTGCTGGGAACCGTCGTTCGAGGTCGACCTCGTCGCGGCCGCCGTCCACGGCACGACTGTTCCGTCGGCGGCCACCTCCGCGGTCCGCGGCACGGTCGAAGGCACCCCGCCGCTCGACGAGGTCACCACCGCCGTCGAGAACTGCCTGCTCGCGGACCTGGCCGACGCGCTGCCCGACGCGCTCGCGGCGCTCGACGCGCGGGCCGCGGCCGACTCGGACGTCGCGCGGCTGATGTCCGCGCTGCCCGCGCTGGCCAGGGCGACCCGCTACGGCGACGTCCGCGGCACCGACACCGGCTCCCTGCGCGCGGTCGCCCTCCGCATGCTGGACCGGGTCTGCGCCGGGCTGCCCCCGGCGACCCACGGGATCGACGACGACGCCGCGACCCGGTTCTGCAAGCTGGTCGACGGCGTCCACGACGCCACCGCGTTGCTGGGCGAGGACGCGAAGGCACGCTGGCTGGCCGCGCTCGCGCGGCTGGCCGAACGCCCGTCGCTGCCGCCGCTGCTGGCCGGGCGGCTGACCCGGATCCTGCACGACGCCGGGCTGCTCGGCTCGCTCGACATCGAACTGCGGCTCGGCCGGGCACTCACGCCGGGCATCACCCCGTCGGCGGGCGCGGCGTACGTCGAGGGCTTCTTCGACGGCGGGGCCCTGCTCCTGGTGCACGACGAAGCCCTGCTGCAGGTGATCGACGCCTGGCTCGCGGCGATCCCCGCCGACGTCTTCACCGAGGTGCTTCCGTTGCTGCGGCGCACTTTCGGGGCGTTCAGCGGGCCCGAGAAGCGGGCGATCGGGCAGCGGGCGGCCGGGTTGACCGGCGCCGCGCGGGCCGTCGTGCCGACGGCCGACGAACTGGACGAGGAACGGGCCGAGCGCGTGCTGCCCGTCATGGCGACTTTGCTGGGGGCCGGAGTATGAGCGTGGACACGGACCGGTTGCGCCGCTGGCGGCTGGTGCTGGGCGGCGAAGGCGGCGGGCCGGGCTCGGGACTCGAAGACGCCCAGCTGTCCGAAGAGGACAGTGGCGTGGACAAGGCCCTGGCGGCCCTCTACGACAAGCCGGACGAGGAGTCCACCGGCGGCCCGCGGAGCGCGAACCTGGGCGCGTCGGCGCCGCGGGTCGCGCGCTGGCTCGGCGACGTCCGGCGCTACTTCCCCAGCACCGTCGTGCAGGTGATGCAGCGCGACGCGGTCGACCGGCTCGGGCTGACCCGGATGCTGCTGGAGAAGGAGCTGCTCTCGGCGGTCGAGCCGGACGTCCACCTGGTCGGCACCCTGCTCTCGCTCAACAGCGTGCTGCCCGAGGAGACCAAGGAGACCGCGCGCGAGGTCGTCCGCAAGGTCGTCGAAGAGCTGGAGGAACGGCTCGCCGACCGCACGCGCGCGGCGATCAAGGGCGCGCTCGACAAGGCGTCGCGCACCCACCGGCCGCGTCCGGGCGACATCAACTGGGCCCGCACGATCCACGCCAACCTCAAGCACTACTCCCCCGAGCTGCGCACGATCGTGCCGGAGAAGCTGATCGGCTTCGGCCGGCGGCAGCAGGCGGTGCAGCGCGACGTGATCCTGGCCGTCGACCAGTCGGGCTCGATGGCGGAGTCGGTGGTGTACTCCGGGCTGTTCGGCGCGGTGCTGGCGTCGATGCGGGCGCTGAAGACGTCGTTCGTCGCGTTCGACACCGAGGTCGCCGACCTCACCGAGCACCTCGCCGACCCGGTCGACGTGCTGTTCGGCACCCAGCTGGGCGGCGGCACCGACATCAACCGCGCGATCGCCTACTGCCAGGGCCTGGTCGGCCGCCCCGAGCAGACGCTGCTGGTGCTGATCAGCGACCTCTACGAAGGCGGCGACGAGGACGAGCTGCTGCAGCGGATCGCCGAGCTGGTCAACTCGGGCGTCCAGGTGGTGACGCTGCTGGCGCTGTCCGACTCGGGCGCGCCGTCGTACGACCACGAGAACGCGGCGGCGCTGGCCGAGCTGGGCGTCCCGGCGTTCGCGTGCACCCCGGACCAGTTCCCGGAGCTGATGGCGGCCGCCGTCCGCGGTGACGACCTGCAGGCCTGGGCTGCCCGCGAGAGCAGCTGAGTTGCGGGATTAAACCCACCCCGGCCGCTGTTGAAGCCACCGTGGGACGTTTTCGGGGCCCGCACCGCCGACCAGGAAGGGACGGCTCACCATGAAGGTCCGCAGTTCGCTTCGTTCGCTCGCCCGCCAGCCGGGCGCCCAGGTCATCCGCCGCGGGACGCGCGTGTTCGTCATCAACAAGGACAACCCGCGCTCCAAGGGCCGCCAGGGCTGAGCAAAGACGGCCGGGCCCGGAACCACACGGTTCCGGGCCCGGCCGTTTTGCTGCCCGCGGGACTTCAGCAGTGGTAGTCCATCCGCAGGGTCCCGATCAGGCCGTACCAGTTGGCCGGAAAGTGGCCGGTCGCGAACCACCGGTACTGCAGGCTGCTGTCCGGCAGGTTCTTCGCGAACTCGTTCCCGTCCGGGGTGTTCGGGAACGTGTTGCCGAGCAGGCCGAGCTCGGCGCCGTTGCGGTCCAGCACGTGCACCCACATCAGCCAGGCGTCGTTGTCGTCGCTGCTGGTGACCGTGCCGTCGAACGAGGCCGTGCCGTCCGGGTTCAGGGTCCAGCTCGCGCCGTGGAACAGGGTGCAGTCACCGGAGTGCAGGTCACCGTTCCAGGTGAAGCGGATCCCCGCGGCCGTGGACGCCGGAGCCGCGGTGACCGTGGACGGCTGAGCGGCCGAGGCCGGGGTGGTGAGCGCGAACCCGCTCGCCAGGACGGCCAGCGCCACCGCCGTCGATTTCGCCAGGGAAACGAACTTTCGTCGCATCAGGTGTTCCTCCCGTAATCACGTGAATGCGTACGTCCATCACCGTGACACGGCCGGGAATCGATCACCAGAAGCGAACGGACACGGAATTCCACCCACAGGGGCGGCCTTTCCGCTGCCCGAAAACGCAGGCTAAGCGGGCACCGGGGATTCCGCGCGGCCAAAGCGCATCACGCCGTCCTCGAGGCGGTTGAAGCGCATGTCCGCGAGGTCCAGCAGGTAGTTCTGCCGCATCATCCAGGGCCGTCGCTCGCCTTGCTTCGGCAGGTTCGCGGCGGCCCGTTTGATGTACCCGGACGCCAGGTCGACGATCGGGCGCGGACGGCCCGCGCTCGACGCGCCGGCCGCGTCCGGGGTGCACGACACGAACCCGCGGCGGTCCATGTGTTCCAGGAGGCGGCAGACGTACCGGGACGTCAGGTCCGCGCGCAGCGTCCACGAGTTGTTCGTGTAGCCGACGCACCACGCCAGGTTCGGGATGCCGCCGAACATCATGCCCTTGTAGGCGCGCTGCTCCCCCGGCTCGATCTCGCGGCCGTCGACGCTCAGCGTGATCCCGCCGAACGCCACCAGCCGCAGCCCGGTCGCCGTCACGATGACGTCCGCGGGCAGTTCACGGCCGGACTCCAGAAGCACGCCGCCAGAAGTGAACCGCGTGATCCGGTCGGTCACGATGTCCGCCTTGCCCGAGCGCAGCGCATGGAAGAGGTCCGCGTCCGGCACCAGGCACAGCCGCTGGTCCCACGGGTTGTAGTCCGGCACGAAGTGCGGGTCGACCGGGATCGACGCGGGCAGCTGCGCCGCCACCCGGTCGCGCAGGGTCCGGGACGCCCGGTCCGGCAGCCGCCGCAGCAGCTGGAAGAAGAACGTGCCCATGACGACGTTCTTGCCGCGCACCACCCGGTGCGCGAGGTTCTCCGGCAGCAGCGCGCGGATCCGGTCGGCGAGCGCGTCCCGCCCCGGCCGCGCCACGATGTACGACGGCGAGCGCTGCAGCATCGTCACGCGGGCCGCGCGCGGGGCCATCGCCGGGACGAGCGTCACCGCCGTCGCGCCGCTGCCGATCACGACGACCTGCTTGCCGTCGTAGTCCAGCTCGTCCGGCCACTGCTGCGGGTGCACGATCTCGCCCGCGAACTCGCCGCGGCCCGGGAAGTCGACGACGTGCCCGCCCGCGTAGTCGTAGTAACCGCTGCACAGGTAGAGGAACCGGCAGGTGAACGTGGCTCCGTGCGCGGTCGAGACCGTCCAGAGCGCGTCGGCGGACGACCAGCTCGCGGCGGCCACCCGGTGCCCGAACCGGATGTGCCGCTCGATGCCGTACGCGGCCGCGGTCTCGCGGACGTAGGCGAGGATCGACGGGCCGTCGGCGATCGCCTTCGCGTCCTTCCACGGGCGGAACGGGTAGCCGAGGGTGAACATGTCCGAATCGGACCGGATGCCCGGGTACCGGAACAGGTCCCAGGTTCCCCCGATCGTGTCACGCGCTTCGAGGATCGCGTAACTCTTGCCCGGCAACCGTTCCTGGAGACGGCAGGCCGCGCCGACGCCGGACAGGCCGGCGCCCACGATCAGGACGTCCACGTGCTCCGCGCTGGTCATGAAATCCAGCGTAACGGAGGTGGGGACCCCGCCGGGCCGGGTCGGGGCACCGGCCCGGCGAGGAAACTACGGCAGCGGCACGACCTTCGTCGCACCGAAGGTGCCCTTCAGCGGTACCACCACGGACTTCCCGCGCACCGTCACCGTCACGCTGTCCTGCGTCTGCGTCGGGTCCGACACCGCGAGCTGCCGGCCCCAGCCGCACCGCCCGATCGCCACGGACGCCGGCCCGGACACCCGCACGTCGCCGACCGAACCCGCCGCGAAGAAGTTCGCCAGCAGGGTTTCACCGACCTGGACCGCCTGGACCGTCGCGGTGTTGGCCCGGACCTGCCATGCCGAAAACACTCCGGCCGCGCCGACCGTGCCGAGGACCGACGCACCGGGCAGCACCGCGTACGCGTACTTCGCGTTCGACGGCTTGATCCCATGCTCCAGCACCAGCTTCTGGTACCGGCGCGTGTTCGGTGTCGTGGTGCCCTTGGTGTTGGCGCCGGTGTCGATGTCGCGCCACGCGCCGGTGCGGTCCTCCCGCAACGCCGTCACGGACGCGTCGTCGAGCAGGACGTACCCGCTGACGTTCTCCAGGTGCAGCCACTTCGGCCGCAGCGCGGAGGCCTTGCCGAGGTCGGTCGCGACGCGCCGGAAGTCCGCGGTCAGCGCGCCCTTACCGCCCTCGCCGAGGTTGCGGTTCTCGATCGTCGTGCGGACCGCCGACGCCGACGTGCTGGTGATCCCGGCGCCCAGGCAGACGACCCCGGACGGGGTGAAGAACCACGACTTCTTCGCGACCAGCGAACCGTCCCAGGACTTGAAGTCGAACGCGTAGGCGCCGTGCTTGTCGTCCCAGCGGACGCCGCCGGTGTGGGGGTTCGGGCCGACCGGCACGTTGCCGAACGCCGGGTCGACCGGGCCGTCGTTCTCGGTCGTGCCCGGCAGCAGCAGCGGGTCGACAGTCGGCCAGTACGCGTCGGTGTAGTGCCCCTTGGCGTCGGGCAGGAACGTGTAGAGCACGCCGTCGCCGACGTAGTAGCCCTTGAGGTTCTGGCCGTTGATGGACTCGTAGCGGGAGATCCGCGTCGAGCTGACGCCGAGCGACGACGTCCAGTCCTCGGTGACGTGCACCATCCGGTCCTGCTGGCCGAAGATCCGGTGCGCGGCCGTCGTCCGGGCGGGGCGGGTGTGCGCGGCGAGCATGTCCTGGGCGAACTCGATGCCCGGCGTGGCCACGAGGTCCGGGCCGGGCGCGAACCGCTCGGGGTCCGGGATCTTGAGGAACGGCGCGTACGTGCCCTCGGTGATCCACTTCGCGGCCAGCGCGTTGAGGTCGGTCTTGGTCTTGCCCGCAGCCGTGCGGGCCAGCACCAGCGTCGCGACGGTCAGCTGGTGGCCGATGTCGTGCGCGGTCTCCCCCTGCCGCGACAGCATCCGCCCGCGTACCGGCTCCAGCAGCGCGCCGGCGTAGACGAACGGCGCGAACGCGTCCGCGACCAGCGCGTAGATCTTGTCCTTCAGCGGCTGCGGGAGCGCGTACTCGGTGCCCTGCGTGACGTGGATGGCGCCGGCCAGCGCGGTGAGCAGCACGATGCCGTAGTGCCCGGGGTACGGGATGGTGTCGTGCTGGATGAACGAGCCGTCGACGTGGAAGCCGTCGCCCGCCGCACGGTCCAGCCGCGCGACGACGCTCGCCGCACCTCCGCCCGCGACGTCGGTGAGCGCGTCGATGCCCGTCTTGATCCAGGCCGCATCACCGATCAGCGCGCCGGCGACGATCGAGATCAGGCCCTTGTCGGCGCGATTGGCGCCGGTCTCGACGAGCGCGGTGTTGTTCGCGCGGACGTTCGGGTTGCCGACGAACCGCTTGATCGGGCTGACGTACCGGGCCAGCTCGTCGGCGGTCAGCTGGTCGGCGACCACCGACAGCGTGTGCAGGACGTAGTACGGGACGCCGATTTCGTAGGTGTACCAGTTGCCGATCTCGCCGACCGTGGTGTTGTACTGGCTTTGGTAGATCAGCTCCAGCGCGGCCTTGATCCGGGTCAGGACCGCGGGATCACCGTAGAGCGCGCCGCCCGGCGTGCCCCAGTCGACGGCGATGGCGCGCAGCCGCGCGTACATCGACGTCGTGTAGTCGCTGCCGGGACCGAGCGGCAGGTCCGTCCACAGTGGAGCGCCACCGCCCGCCACGGACAGGCTGTCGTTGTACGCCTTGGCGACGCGGCCCACGTTGGCCAGCGCCGCGGTGCGTTCGGGCGAGGGCCGGTTGATGCCGCTCTGCAGCTGCCGGTAGGCCGCGACGATCGGCGCGGTCGCGGCGGGAACGCCACTCGCCGCCGCCACCGGGGTGGCCGCCGAAGCGAACGCGGGACGGGTGAGGAACACGGTGGAAGCGGCCGCCAGGGCGCCGCCGCGCAGGGCGTTTCTCCGGTTCACGGGCATGACAATGCCTCCCAGGATCAAGACATCCTTGGCTTGCGGGAAAAGGGAACAGAAACTGCGGCGGCGTGGGTGGAACGCCCCGGCACTTTCACGTGAAAGCGCCGGGGCCAGGTGGGCACTTTCACGTGAAAGTGCCGCGTCGTCGGGTCAGCGGGTTCCGTCGGTGCGCCGGGGCAGCTGCCAGGGGTTGGCCTCCTGCAGGGGTTCGGGCAGTAGCGCGTCCGGGAAGCCCTGCCAGGCGATCGGGCGGAGGAACCGCTCGATCGCCGCGGTGCCGACGGACGTCGTGGTCGGGGCGGTCGTGGCCGGGTACGGGCCGCCGTGCTGCTGGGCCCAGCTCACCGTGACGCCGGTGGGCCAGTCGTTCCACAGCAGCCGGCCGGCGACGCGGGCCAGGGACGGCAGGACCGGCCGGAGCCAGTCCGCGTCGGACTCCTCGCCGTGGATCGTGGCGGTGAGCCCCGGTTCGACGACGTCGAGCAGGCTCAGCAGCTCGGCCTGGTCGGCGTAGGTGACGATCAGGGACGCCGGGCCGAAGCACTCCTGGTGCACGGCCTCGCCGCCCTCGAGGAACTGATTGCCGGTGGTCGCCAGCAGCGTCGGGGTGAACGCGGGCGCCTCGGACGGCGACGCCGACACGACGTCGACCCCCGGCACCTCACGCAGCTTCGCGAGCGTCGAGGCGTACCCGCTCGCGATGCGGTCGTTGAGCATCGGCTGGGGCGCCGCACCTTCCAGCGCCGAGCGCAGCGTCTCGGTCAGGCCGTGGTCCTCCGGCAGGAAGAGCAGGCCCGGCTTGGTGCAGAACTGGCCGGCGCCGAGGGTGAACGACCCGGCGTAGCCCTTCGCGACGGCCTCACCGCGGGCGGCGATCGCGCCCTCGGTGACGACGACCGGGTTCACGCTGCCCAGCTCGCCGTAGAACGGGATCGGCCGCGGCCGCGCGTTCGCGATGTCGAACAGCGCCCGCCCGCCCGGGATCGACCCGGTGAACGACGCCGCCGCGATCCGCGGGTCCTTCAGCGCGGTGACGCCCTCGTCCTGGCCGAAGATCACGTTGAACAGGCCGGCGGGAGCACCCGCCTTGAGCAGCGCCTCGCGCACGATCAGGCCGGTCTGCGCGGACAGTTCCGGGTGGCCCGGGTGCGCCTTGAGGATCACCGGGCAGCCCGCGGCCAGCGCCGACGCCGTGTCGCCACCGGCGACGCTGAACGCGAACGGGAAGTTGCTGGCCGCGAACACCAGCACCGGGCCGATCGCGGTCTTGACGCGCCGGATGTCCGGGCGCGCCCCCATCGGCCAGTCCGGGTCGGCGTGGTCGACGGTGGCGCCGAGGTACTCGCCCTCGGTGAGGACCTCGGCGAACAGGCGCAGCTGGAACGTGGTGCGCTTCAGCTCGCCGGCCAGCCGCGGGGTGGCGGGCAGGTGCGTCTCGGCGTGGGCCAGCGGGACCAGTTCGTCGGCCGCGGCGTCGAGCGCGTCGGCGACCGCGGTCAGCCAGCGGCCGCGGTCGGCCGGGGTGGCCTCGGCGGCCGGGCGGGCGGCTTCGGCGGCGGCCGCCAGGATCTTCTCGAGCGTGGCGGCGTCGGTTGCCTGGCTCATTTCGGGTACAGCTCCTCAGTTCTCATGGGCGGCGGCGGTGGCGGTGTCCAGGTCGCGCCAGCGGCCCGGACCGGCCAGTCCGAGGTGGTACAGGTGCAGCTCGGCCGCGCCCGCTTTGGCGAGCTCGCCGACGTAGGCGGCGATGTCGGGCACGGGGGCGGCCGCCACGGCGGTGATGTAGCTGCCGATCGCCACCCGCTCCGGCAGGGCCTCCCTGGCCGCGGCGACGGCGTCGGCTCCCGTCGCGGGCGCCCAGCCGAACAATACGACGGAATCGGCGTCCTCGATGGCGCCCGGCGTGAGGCCGGGCAGCGCGCCGGTGACCCACGGGTCGAGCGCGCCGTGCAGCACGATCCGGGTGCCCTCCGGCAGCGTCGCCAGCACGGCGGCCCGCAGCGCGTCGGTGGCGGCCTGCCGGACCCGCAGCAGCGTCTGGGTCAGCGACGGCGGCAGGGCGTCGGCCGTGACGCCGAGGTCGCCGGTGGCGACGAGCCGCCGGACCTCCTCGACGAGCTGGGCCCGGACGGTGTCCGCATCGACGTCCCACGAAGAAGCGCACGCGTCGCAGCAGCAGATCGACAGCAGCCGGGCCACCGCGGGCGCCCACACACCGTCGGTCTTCTCGTGCTGGTGCTGGTGCACCGCGCCGAGCGGACCGCAGGCTTCGAGGATCACCGACGACAGGTCGAGCCCGGCGACGGCTTCCGCGGTCAGCGCCGCGGCGTACTCGCGCACCGCGGGCCGCGACGGGCAGAGCGCCCACGGGTAGACCTCGCCGAAGCAGTTCCGCACGGCGACGTCCGGGTGCTCGTAGCCGAGCTGCGAGTTGTGCGTCAGCACGATCCACGCGGCGGCCGGGATCCCGGCCTCGTTGAGCAGCCGGACGGCGTCACCGCCACTGTCCTCGGAGGACACCCAGTCAGGCGCGGCCGGGCTCAGCGCGCCCCAGGCGCCGGAGCGCACCGGCCGGTAGAACGCGGCGTGCCGCGCGACCACCGCCGTGCGCGAGGCCGACCACGGCGTCGCCGCGCGGGTGCTGTGGTACGACAGCGCCACGGCCACCTCGTCGACGCCCAGATCGCGGGCCCGCGCGGCGAACCCGGCCTCCAGGACGTCCCACGGGTAGGCGTATCCGGTCACCTTCACCGGGTCACCACCTCGCCGTGTTGGGCTCGAAACCCTCGACGTACTTGCGCATGTAGGTCACGTCGTCCCGTTTTGTCTGTCCACATCGGACGTAGTTCTCGTGCAGCTTCGCCAGCGCGTCCTCGTCGATCGTGACGCCCAGGCCTGGGGTCGTCGGCACCGCGACGGCGCCCTCGCGGAACTCCAGCACACCCGGGTTGATGACGTCCTCGACCTTCCACGGCCAGTGCGTGTCACAGGCGTAGGTCAGGTGCGGAGTCGCGGCGGCGACGTGCACCATCGCGGCCAGGCTGATCCCGAGGTGGCTGTTGGAGTGCATCGACAGGCCGACGCCGAAGCTCTCGCACGTCACCGACAACGACTGCGTCGCCCGCAGGCCACCCCAGAAGTGGTGGTCCGAAAGGAGAACGCCGATCGCGCGCGCCCGGAAGCCGGGCTCGATGTCGCCGAAGTTCACCACGCACATGTTGGTGGCCAACGGCATCGACGCCCGCTCGGCCACCTGGGCCATGCCCTCGATGCCCGGTGTCGGGTCTTCGAGGTACTCCAGGACACCGTCGAGTTCCTCCGCCACGCGAATGCCGGTCTCGACCGTCCACGCGGCGTTAGGGTCGATCCGCAGCGGGTGCCCGGGGAACGCCTCGGCCAGCGCGCGGATCCCGTCGACCTCCTGCGCGGGCTCGTAGACGCCGCCCTTGAGCTTGATCGAGCGGAAGCCGTACTCGTCGATCATCCGCTTCGCCGAGCCGACCAGGGTTTCCGGCGTGGTGATCTCGCCCCAGGAGTCCTCACGGCCGTCGATGTGCTTGCCGTACTTGTAGAACAGGTACGCGGAGAACTCGACGGCGTCGCGGGCCTTGCCGCCGAGCAGGTCGGACACCGGGCGGCCGAGCAGCTGCCCCTGCGCGTCCAGGCAGGCGACCTCGAACAGGGAGTACACACTCCCGACGGTCTTGCGGATGGAGAAGCCGCCGATCAGCCCGTGCGCGTCGGTCAGCACCGTGCCCGAGAGCGCGTTCGCGACCAGGCGCTGCAGGCCGGGCAGGTCGAAGACGTCGTGGCCGCGCAGCTGCGGCAGCACCTTGCGCACCTCGCCGAGGAACGCTTCGTCCCCATAGGACTCACCGAGCCCGACGATCCCGTCCTCGCACTTGACCTGGACGATGCCGCGCAAGGCGAACGGCTCGTGCACGCCCATGACGTTGAGCAGCGGCGGGTCGGCGAACGCGACCGGGGTCAGCACCACATCGAGGATCTTCATCAGCCGAGCGCCTTCAGCGTCGCGAAGCCGTCCTCCACGATCTTCTGCAGCCGGTCGATCTGCTCCGTCGTCGGCTCGACCAGCGGCGGGCGAACCGAGCCGACCTTGTCGCCGCGCAGCCGGGCGGCGGCCTTGACCAGCGACACGGCGAAGCCGGGCGACTCGTCGCGCAGCGCCACCAGCGGCAGGTAGAACCCGGCGAGCAGGGTGTCCATCACCGCGGTGTCACCTTCGGCGAGCGCGCGGTGGAAGCGGTGGGCGATCTCCGGCGCGAAGCAGTGCACGGCCGAGGAGTAGCGGGCGACGCCGATCGAGGCGTACGCCTTGGCCGAGACCTCGGCGGTCGGCAACCCGTTGAAGAACAGGAAGTTCCGCGCGCGGTCGGTGTCGAGGGAGCGGATCGTGGTGACGATCCGGGTCATCACCTCGACGTCGCCGTAGCCGTCCTTGAGTCCCACGACCGAGGGAATGTCGAGCAGCGACGCCGCGGCCGGCGCGGTGAAGACGCCGGTGCCGCGGTGGTAGACGATTACCGGCACGGACGTGTCGCCGACGGCGTAGCGGACGAAGTCGACCAAGCCCGACTGCGGCCCGGACACGAGGTACGGCGGCAGCAGCAGGACGCCGTCCGCGCCACCGGCCGCGGCCGCCGCGACCCCGGCCCGCGCCGACGCGGCGCCGCCACCGGCGCCCACCCAGACCGGCACGCGGCCGGCGGCCACCTCGCGGGACCGGGCGAGCACCGCGGCGTGCTCGGCGGGCGAGAGCGAGCTGAACTCGCCGGTGCCGCACGCGACGAACAGCGCACCGGCGCCGGCCGCGATGTGGCTCTCCACGTTCTCCGCGAGCGCGTCGAGGTTGACCTCGAGGTCCTCGCCGAACGGGGTGAGGGGGAACGCCAGCAGGCCGTCCAGCTCGATCTCGGTCTGTGCCATCAGATTCTGCTCTCTCGTCCTTTTGTCGGTTTCGGCCGTGATCGGCGCTGCTTCGCGGTGCTGCACCAGGTCCCCCATGCCTCCGTTGTACTCGAGCGGCTTCACTGGCACATGAGCGAGCGAGACGATGGCATGCGCGGCGGGGGTGCGAGTCCCGAGGACCTATTCACATCCTTGAACGCAGTCTGTTATAGTGATTATGTTCATCCATAAGAACGCTGTTCGGGACGCTAATATGGCCGGAGTCACAAGTCAACGGCCGGACGGAGGCGCGAAAATGCCGCAGAAGGTGGACAACCCGGCGGTGACCGACGGCGCCCCCGCCGAGTCCTCGGGCGTGAAGTCCGCGCGCCGCGCGGTGGACCTCATCGAGACCTTCGCGGCCAACGACGTCTGGCTCTCGCTCTCCGACCTGCACGCGCGCACGGGGTTCCCGCGCTCCTCGCTGCACGGGCTGCTGCGGACCCTCCTGGAAGCCGGCTGGCTGGAGGCGGACGCCAACACCGCCCGCTACCGCCTCGGCGTCCGCGCCCTGATCTGCGGCACGGCCTACCTCGACCGCGACGCTGTCGTCCCGTTCGCCACCGAGGCCCTCGAGCGGATCCGGGAGAAGACCGGTTTCACCGCGCACTTCGCGCGCCGCAACGCCACCGAGGTCGTCTACCTGGAGACGCGGGAGTCGCAGCGCTCCACGCACCTCGTCTCGCGCGTCGGGCGGACGCTGCCCACGCACGCGACCGCGCTGGGCAAGGCGCTGCTGGCCGAGCTGACGCACGACGAGATCGAGGCGCTGATGCCGCCGTCGCTGATCGCGCTGACCCCGAACACCATCACCTCGCTCGACGCCCTGCACGCCGAGTGCGCCGCGACCCGCGAGCGCGGGTACGCCGCCGAGATCGAGGAGGGCACGCTGGGCGTCCGGTGCGTCGCCGCGGTGATCCCCTACCGGATCCCGGGCACGGACGCGATCAGCTGCTCGATGCCCATCTCCCAGGTGACCGACGCCGACGCCCAGCGCGTCGGCGAGCTGCTCGCCGAAATCACCACCGAGCTCGGGCAGCAGCTGCGCCGGGCCGGGATCCGCTGACCGCCGCCCTTACCGAGAGGAAGTCCATTGACGGACCAGCGTGTGCTCATCACCGGGTCGGCGGGTGTCGTCGGCACCCTGATGCGCCCCCGCCTGCGGCGCTCCGGCCGGGTGCTGCGCCTGCTCGACGTGGCTCCGCAAACGGCGTCGGACGACGCCGAGGAAATCGTGACGGCGTCGGTCACCGACGCGGCGGCGATGGCGTCGGCGTGCGAAGGCGCCGACGCGCTGATCCACCTCGGTGGCCACAGCCGCGAGAACTCCTGGGAAGCGACGCTCGACGTCAACATCAACGGCACCCACACGGTCCTGGAGGCGGCCCGCGCGGCCGGGGTCGGGCGCGTGATCCTGGCGTCGAGCAACCACGCCGTCGGCTTCCGCCGCAACGACGAGGACCTGCCCGCGGACTCGTCGCCGCGCCCGGACACCTACTACGGCGTCAGCAAGGCGGCGATCGAGGCGCTGGGCAGCCTGTACCACTCGCGGTTCGGCATGGACGTCATCGTGATCCGCATCGGCTCGTGCTTCGAGACGCCGTTGCCGCTGGGCCCGCGCGGCCTCACGACGTGGCTCTCGCCGGACGACGGGGCGCGGCTGTTCGAGGCGTGCTTGAGCGCGCCGTCGCCGGGGTACCGCCTGATCTGGGGCGTCTCGGACAACACGCGCCGGATCTACTCGCTGGCCGAGGCCGAGGCGCTGGGCTACAAGTCCCTGGACAACGCCGAGGTCTACGCGGACCAGCTGGCGGGCAAGCCGGCCCCGACGGGCGCGGCGGCCGAGTTCGTCGGCGGCCCGTTCTGCACCGCCCCGCTGGGCGAGTTCAACCCGCTCTGACCCCACCTCCCGCGGTGGTCCGTGAATGGCCCATTGAGGGACTTCAAGTCCCTCAATGGGCCATTCACGGCTTTGGTACTAGTACCTTCGCGCCTTCCGGGGGCCGCGAGGGTGACGCCAGGGTGGCCGCATGATCTTGAAATCCCGGCGTGCGCGGAAGTGGACCATCGGCGTGGCGAGCGGCCTGGTAGTCGTGCTCGTGGGTGCCTACGCGCTGCTGCAGGTCGCCGACTCGCGGACGTTCCAGTTCTTCGGCACCCTCGTGAACCGCGTCGACACCACCGAAAAGGTCGTCGCGCTGACCTTCGACGACGGGCCGGACCCGGCGGGCACGCACACCATCCTGGACACGCTGAAGAGCCGTCAGGTGCCCGCGACCTTCTTCCTCATCGGCCGCGAGATCGCCGCGCACCCGGACCTGGCCCACGACATCGCCGCGGCCGGGCACGAGGTCGGCAACCACAGCTTCTCCCACGACCGGATGATCGGCGTGACGCCCGCGTGGGTCGCCGACGAGGTCGAGGCCACCGACGCGCTCATCCGCACGGCCGGCTACTCCGGCGACATCCTGTTCCGCCCGCCCAACGGCAAGAAGCTCTTCGCCCTCCCGCACTACCTGGCTGAGCACGGCCGCACGACGATCACCTGGGACGTCGAGCCGGACTCCGCGGGCACGCCGGACGCCACGACCGTCCGCGACACCACGCTCGCTCAGGTGCGGCCCGGCTCGATCGTCCTGCTGCACGCGATGTACGCGTCACGCGCGCAGACGCGCCAGGCGATCGGGCCGATCGTCGACGGGCTCAAGCAGCGCGGCTTCCGGTTCGTGACCGTGTCGCAGCTGCTGGCAGCACCACACTGACGACCCACTCGCCGTCACGCGATCCGTGGCGCAGTGCACCGCCGGCCGCGGCGGCTTGTTCCGCGAGCCCGGCCAAGCCGTAACCGCCGCCCGCGCGCGGTGTGCCTTTGAGCGTGTTGCGGGCCGTGATCATCACGCCGTCGCCGCTCCGGACGTCGAGGCGCAGCCGGACACCGGGACCGTTGTGCCGCAACGCGTTCACCGCCGTCTCCGCGACGAACCGTTCGGCCAGCTCGCGCACCGGACGCGGCAGCGCGGGCAGCACCGGGTCGCGGTCGAGGACCAGTCCGGCGGTGCGGAGCCGGGCCAGCACCTCGGCGAGGTCGGGCGGGCGGTCCTCGTCGTCGTGCAGGTCGTCGAGGGTGCGGCGGACGAGCGTCAGCGCGCCGCGGCCGGCCGACAGCAGCGTGTCGAGCCGCGCGCGGTCGGCGTCGGTCAGATCGCCGACCGCGCGCAGCGTCTCCGCCTGCACGAGCATCACGGCCGTGGTCTGGGCGAGCGTGTCGTGCAGCCGCCGCGCGGCGCGTTCGGCCCGGTCGGCGAGCGCACGGCGGCGTTCGGCGCCGAGCAGCCAGGCGACCGCGCAGATCGTCACGGCCAGCACCGTGCCGTCGAGCGGGCCCTTCGCCGGGAACACCGCCACGCCGATCGCGAGCGCCGCGGACGCCGCGAGCCATCGCCGCGGGGTGCTGTAGAGCGCCAGCAGCACCGGGACGTACATGGTGTTGCGCGGCTGGTCGAGCAGCAGGTGCCCGGCCGTGGCGAGGGTGACGACCACCAGCACGACGGCCGGCGCGCGCCGCGACCACAGCAGCGGCACCAGCTGCACCGCGCTGAGCAGGGCGGCGACCCAGCCCTGGTGCGGGGTCCAGGCCCCGGCGGCGAGGAACACCGCGGCCGCCGCGGCCGTCGTGACGAGGGACTGGCGCATGGGCCCGACAGTAGAGTGCGGGCATGATCCGGGTGCAGGTCGTCGACGACCACGCGGTGGTGCGCGAGGGACTCGCCCTGGTCCTGGGCGCCCGGCCGGACCTCGACGTCGTCGCGCAGTACGGCAGCGGGCCGGAGCTGCTGGCGTCGTCCGTGGCCGCCGACGTCGTGCTGCTCGACCTCTACCTGCCCGGCATGGACGGCCTCGAAGTCCTGCGCCGCCTCCGGTCCCCGGCGCCGCGCGTGCTGATGCTCACCACGGTCGGACGGCCGCGCGAGATCCGCGAGGCCCTGGCCGCGGGCGCGGCCGGGTTCGTGCTGAAGGACTCCTCCGGCGAGGAGCTGGCCGCCGCCGTCCGGGCCGCCCACGAGGGTGTGACGGCGCTGAGCCCGGCGGTCGCGGCGGCACTCACCGCGGGCGGCACGCTGACCCCGCGCGAGCGGGACGTGCTGGAGCTGCTCGGCGATGGACTGTCCAATAAGGACATCGCGGCCCGGCTGCGGCTGGCCGAGCGGACGGTGAAGGCGCACGTCGGCAGCGTGCTGGCGAAGCTCGGCGTGACCAGCCGCACCCAGGCGGCGCTCGCCGCGCGCGCCCGCGACGGCTAACCTCGGTCAAAGGGGGATCGACATGAGCTATCACGTGATTCGCGACGGCTCGGCCGTCCCGTCCGCTGTGGTCAACGTGGTCCGCGAGTCGGCGAAGGCGTTCACCCGCGATCTGGCATGGGTGCCGGCCGACCTGCCGGGCGCGACCGCCGAAGAGTGCGGCTACGAGGACTTCGAGCAGTACCTGTACGCGATCGCCCGGCACGCCCGGGAGGAACTTCAGCGCACCGAATGGCGAGGTGAGTACGAGTACTTCGTGCACCTCGAAAGCGCCTCTTGCGCCGATACGCTGAAGCCCCCCGAAGCTCTGGTGCGCTGTCGCGAGGGTGTCCGCGAACGGCTCGGCGCCGACGGAACTTGGCGGGCGGCGGAAGACCCGCCGGGCACCGTGTCCCTGCCGGTCACCGAGGCGGAACACGACCGGCTCCGCTGGCGGGTCGCCGCGCCACAGTGGTCGGTGGCCCGGGACGACCTGTCCTACCCCGTCGCCGTCGTCCGCCGCATCCCGGCGTTCGCCGAGGCCTACACGCGGAACTTGCGCTGGGAGCCCGTTCCGCCGGGGCTTCGGCTCGAGGAGATCCGCGAGAGCCAGGCCGGAGACCTTCTGTTCGCGCTCACGACCGGCGTCCGGCAGGCGCGCCGGACCGGCACCGTCGAGTACTTCGGGATCCTGCCCGGCCGGTCCACCAGCATCGACCTCGACGACGTCTTTTCCGTGGTCCGGCGCGACAACGGCGTCGAAGAGGTCTATGTCCGCGACGGGTTGTGGGTTCGCTCCGACCGGCTCCGCGACGACTGGCACCGGAACCTGCCGCTCGGCGCCGAGGAGGTCGAGCGGATCACCGCGCGGCTGCCCCGGTCACGCTGTTTCCTGGTCGACGACGGACGCGCCTTTCCGCGCGCGGTGGTGCACCTCGACGACGGAACCGAGCGGGCCTTCGGGCGCGACCTCGCGTGGACGGCGTCCGGACTGCTGGCGGAGGTCGCCGAGCACCCGTACTGGACGGTCGAGGAAGCCGACCCGGACACCGAAGTCACGCACGCCTTCCTGCTGGCCCGGCGGGTGCGCCAGTTCAAGCAACGCCACGTGTGGCAGGGCGCGGCTTACCACGGCGTCTTCCGGACGTGCGCGGACGGGCTCGACGTCCGCCGGGCCCACACCCTCATCCGGGGAAGCCACAGCATGGAGGCCGAGCGTTACACCGGCGGAGGCCGCTGGGAACCCACGACGTTGCTGCGCAGCCTCGAGACCGGCGGCTGGTCGGACGAGGAACTCCCGGTCAGCTGGGAGGAAGCGGAAATGATCATGAAGCTGCTCGACTGACGCACAGGCGGTGGTGCCGGGCCCGCCCCGTGCGAGCCCGGCACCTCTCCCCGTTCGCCCTCGAGCCCCCCGGCCCGTCGAGGACGTGCACGACGCTCCCTCGCGTGCACCGGGGAAACCTCCGCCGCCCGGCCGCGTGACGCCGGGGCGGCGCCCGGTCCCCCGCGCGGAGGACGACGAAAGTCTTGTACGCCGTTCACCCGCCGCGACGACGCCGCGCTCGCGGTCACCCCCTGACGTAGCGGGTCAGCATCGCGACCAGCTCGTTCTCCAGCTTCCCGAGGTCCACCGGCTCGTGGTCGGCCACGAGCTGGTGGATGACCAGCTCGGCCGTCGTGACGATCAGCCGGGCCGCGGTCTCCGTGTCGGTGACCCGGACCTCGGGGTGGTCGTCCAGCAGCTCCCGCATGTAGGCGACCAGGTTCTTCTTGAGCAGCTCGACCCGCTCGAGCACGTCGGTCGACTTCGGGGCCTGCTCCAGCAGCACCCGCAGCAGCCGCGGCTCGTCGAGGTGGCTTTCGATCGCGCCGCGGACGAAGAGGCGGAAGATCTCCTCGATCGGGCCGGGCAGCTCCTCGCGCTGGACCCGTTCGGCGATCGCCGCGCCGTCGTCGAGGTGGCGGACGAGCAGCTCGGCGAGGATCGCGTCCTTGTTCGGGAAGTACTGGTACAGCGAGCCGATGGAGATCCCGGCCCGCTCGGCGATGCGGTTGGTGGTGCCCGCGGCGTACCCGTGCTCGCCGAAAACGTGAGCAGCCGCGGTCAGGATCCGCTGCCGGGTCAGCTCGGCGCGGACCTGACGCGGCTGTTTACGTGGCTGGATGCGGCGCTGGTCCGACGGCACGGCGCTCCCCTCCGCGCGCCTCGAAAGCGAGTAGCGCAAGACCTGAGTATTTGCTCATAATTGTGGCATGACCAGCACAGATACGCTGCACCGAGTCTCCATGGCCGAGGTGCGGGCCCGGCTGGGCGACCCCGAGCCGATGATCGAGGCCAAGGTCGGCGACCACGTCGACAAGCACGCCCGCCGCTTCATCGCCCACTCCCCCTTCCTCACGCTGGCCACCGCCGACGCGGCGGGCCGCGCCGACTGCTCGCCCCGCGGCGACTACCCCGGCTTCGTGAAGGTCCTCGGCGAGCGCACGCTCGCCATGCCCGACCGCACCGGCAACAAGATCGCCGACTCGTTCCGCAACATCGCCGAGAACGACGGCGTCGGCATGCTGTTCTTCGTCCCCGGCATGCGCGAAACCCTGCGGGTCAACGGCCGCGCGTACGTCACCGACGAGCCCGACGTGCTCGCCCGCATGCGGACCGAGGCGAAGGAGCCGATCCTGGCGATCGTCGTCGAGGTCGAGCAGGTGTACTTCCACTGCGGCCGCGCGCTGATCCGGTCACGGCTCTGGGATCCCGCGAGCCAGGCTCTGGCCGAGGAGCTGCCGTCGGCCGGCGAGATCGTCACCGACCAGCTCGGCATGGACATCGATCCGGCGCGGTTCGAGGCCATGCTCGAAGCCGGCTATCGGAAGCTGTACTGACCCATGCAGAAGACGATCCTCGACCGCGTCGAGCGGGTCGCCGACGACGTCGTTTCCCTGGTCCTGCACGGAGATGAAGGGCCACTGGCGCCGTGGGAACCGGGCGCGCACGTCGACCTGGCGCTGCCGAACTGGCTGACCCGGCAGTACTCGCTGTGCGGCGACCCGGGTGATCTCACGAGCTACCGGATCGCGGTCCGCCACGACCCGCTCAGCCGCGGCGGCTCGGAGTACGTCCACCTGTACCTGCGCCCGGGCCGGACCCTCGAAGTCTCCTTGCCCCGCAACCACTTCCCGCTGGAACCGGCCCCGGAGTACCTGTTCCTGGCCGGCGGGATCGGGATCACGCCGATCGTGCCGATGCTGCGGGCGGCCGTCGCGTCCGGTGCCGCGGCGACGCTCGTGTACGCGGGCCGGTCCCTGTCGACCATGCCGTTCGCCGCGGAACTCCTTGCCGAGTACGGCGAACGCGTGCGGCTGTTCCCCACGGCCGAGCGCGGCCGGCCGGACTTCGCGAGCCTTGATCCGCGTGCCGAGGTCTACTGCTGCGGCCCGGCGTCGATGCTCGCCGCGGCCGAGGCGGTGTTCCCACGGGTGCACGCCGAACGCTTCCAGCCCACCCGCCGCGTTTTCGGGCCCGACACGGCGTTCGAGGTCGTCTGCGCCCGCTCCGGGCAGACGATCCAGGTCCCGCCGGACGAGTCCCTGCTCGACGCGCTGACCCACGCCGGGCGCCCGGTGCCGTCCGGCTGCCGCGAAGGCGTCTGCGGCAGCTGCGAAGTGGCGGTCGTCGACGGCGAACCCGAGCACCGCGACGACATCGGCGCCCCGCCCGGCCGGATGTACGCGTGCGTGTCGCGCGCGCTCTCGCCCCGGCTCGTGCTGGACGTCTGATGATCCCGAAGGTGCGCCGCGCCAAGACGCGGAAGATGGTCACGCTCGAGGTCCTGGCGAACACCGCCCCGAGCCCGGCGTTCCGGACCGTCACCCTCGGCGGGCCGGACCTGGACGCGTTCGAGCCGGCGGGGGACGACCAGGCCGTCCGGCTGTTCTTCCCGCGCGCCGGGCAGGACGGGCTGCGGATGCCGACCCTGGACCACGAGGGCTGGATGGCCGAGGTGCTGATGATGCCGAAGAGCCGCCGCCCGTGGGTCCGCAACTACACGATCCGGCGGTCACGCCCCGGGGAGATCGACATCGAGTTCGCCCTGCACGACGGGGACGCGCCGGCCGCCGACTGGGCCCGTCGCGCCCGCCCGGGCGACCCGGCGGGGGTCTTCGACCTCGGCGTGAGCTACCTGCCGCCGTCCGGGGTGTCCTGGCAGCTGCTCGCCGCGGACGAGAGCGCGCTGCCCGCGGCACTGGCGATCCTCGAGAACGCCGCCGCCGACCTGGTGGCGGAGGTGTTCCTGGAGGTGCCGTCGAAATCGGACGTCCGGGAGGTCGAAGCGCCGTCCGGGGTGAACGTGCATTGGCTGCCCCGGGACTCCGGCCGCCTGCCCGGCACGCTCGCCCTGGAGACGATCCGGTCGGCGCCGCTACCGGACGGCCCGTCGTACACGTGGGTCGCGGGCGAGGCGAAGCTGGCGACGGGCGTGCGACGTCACCTCGTGCGCGACCGCGGCCGGCCGAGATCGGACATCGCGTTCCTCGGCTACTGGCGCCACGGCCGCGCCAGCCCGGGCTGAGCCACCCGAGCCATTCGCGGCAGCCGGGGCCAGCACAGGACGTAGAGGGCGGCCGCGACCGCGGCGCCGCGCACCGCGCCGAGGAGCAGGCACCGGACCCGGTCGTACTCGCTGACCCCGCTGACCGGATCCGTCAGGCCGAGCAGCGCCCCCGCCACCAGCCCGGCGCCGAGACCGGCGGCCACCACCACCCGGGCGGCGGGCGGCAGCGCCGGCCAGGAGCCCTCGGCCCGCGGCGCGCGGCGGTACCACCGAGTCACCAGGACGCCGAGCAGGAGGAGGCCACCGGCGGAGGAGACGTAACCGAGCACGTTGTACAGCCGGTGCGGGCCGACGACGGACACGTGCAGCACCGCCCAGTGCCGGACGGCGAAGCCGCCGGTCTGGGTGAAGGCGTCCCAGAGCAGGTGGGTCGCCGCCCCGACGACCACCGAGAGGAGGGAGACCAGCGCGGCTCGCGGCGTCCGCCACGGCGCGAGCACGTCCGGGCGCGGCACCCGCTCCCGCCACCCGGCCGGGCCGAGCGCCAGCACCGGCGCGAGCACGAGGTAGCCGACGGCCACCAGCACCAGCCCGAGCAGCAGGTCGATGCCCGGCAAACCGGCGACGTCGTGCGTCACCTCGCCGCCGGGCACCGGCAGGTAGTAGGCGACGTCCGGGGCCAGCGAGCCCGCGACGAGCCCGGGCAGCCAGAGGCGGCGGGCCAGCGGCAGCACGGCGGCCGGGTGGGCGAAGGTGAACGGCAACGGACTCGCCCTGCGTCTGCGTGACCGGAACGCCAGCCTAGGGCGGGTACGATCGCGGTCGGCCTCGACGTCGAGGAGGCAGGCGTGGGCGAATTCGGGCTGGCCGACACCAACGGCATCCTCGCGCTGCCCTGGGTCCACCCGGAACGCACCAGCGAAGGCCTCGGCTGGGACCGCCTCTACCTCTCCAAGCAGCGCGAACGGCCCTATCGTGCCCAGTTCGGCGCCGCGCGCAGCCACCAGCTGATCCTGCACCTCGGCGGGCCCGTGACGGTCCGGCGCGGGGTCGGGACCCCGCGCGAGCAGAGCCGGCGGATGCCCGCCGGCGGGCTGTTCCTGCAGCCTTCGCACGTGGACCTGTCCGTCGAGCTGGGCGGTGAGCTGGACACCGTGCACGTCTACGTCGCCGACGACGCCGTGCAGGAGGCCGCCGGCGACGGCACGCCGGTGCGGCTCGCCGAGGAGTTCGGCAGCGACCCGCTGCTGGAGCAGCTCGTGCTGAGCCTCGACGGCGTCGTGCGCGACTGGGAGCCGGGCGCGCGGACCTACGCCGACCAGCTGGGCGCGCTCGTCGCCGCGCAGCTCGTGCGCCACCACCAGGCCGGGCGCGCCCGCGGCCCCGAGCCGTCCCGCGGCCTGTCCGACCACCAGTTCGCGCGGGTGCGCGACCGGATGGCGGACCGGCTGGCCGAGCCGGTGCCGCTGGCCGACCTGGCCGCGCTCGCCGGGCTGAGCGTCAGCCAGTTCTCCCGGCAGTTCAAGGCGCGCACCGGCCTGCCGCCGCACCGGTTCCTGCTGCGGCTGCGCGTCGAGCAGGCCGGGCTGCTGCTGCGCACGGGCACCGACCCGATCGCCGAGATCGCGCTCCGCTGCGGCTTCTCGCACCAGGAGCACCTGACGCGCGTGCTGCGCGCCCAGCTCGGCACGACACCCGCGGCGCTGCGCCGGGCGGGCTGAGACGCGCGTTTTGTGCCTCGGCGCAGCACGAACGTGCAGGACCCGCCGCCGCCGAGCCGCTGATACTGCGTCACATGACCTCGTTCAGCTACGCCGCGAACCCCGTCCGGGTGGTGTTCGGTTCCCTCGACGACGTCGGCGACGAAGCCGATCGCCTGGGCCTCGGGCGTGTCCTGCTCGTCGCCGGCCCGCGCTACGGCGACCGGGCCGCGCGGCTCCTCGGCCCGCGGCTGGCCGCGCGGTTCGAGGACGCGGCGATGCACACCCCGGTCGACGTCACCGAGCGCGCGCTGAAGGTCGTCGCCGAGCACGACGTCGACGGTGTCGTCGCGGTCGGCGGCGGCTCGGCCACCGGGCTGGCCAAGGCGATCGCGCTGCGCACCGACCTGCCGCAGCTGATCGTGCCCACGACGTACGCGGGCTCGGAGCTGACGTCGGTCCTCGGCGAGACGGCCGACGGCCGCAAGACCACGCAGCGGTCCCCGAAGGTGTGCCCCGAGGTCGTGCTCTACGACGTCGCTCTGACGCTCTCGCTGCCCGGGCCCGTTTCGGCCGCCAGCGGGATCAACGCGCTCGCCCACGCCGTCGAGGCCCGCTACGCCCCGGACGCCAACCCGATGACCGACCTGCTCGCCGCGGAAGCCGTCCGGCTGCTCACGGACGCCCTGCCGCGGATCGTGGCCGATCCGTCCGATGTGGACGCCCGCGCCGCCGCGCTGCGGGGTGCGTGGCTGGCGGGCTCGTGCCTCGACAGCGTTTCGATGGGCCTGCACCACAAGCTGTGCCACCACCTCGGCGGCAAGTTCGGGCTGCCGCACGCCGAAACCCACGCCGTCCTCCTCCCCTACGTCATGGCGCACCTGGGTGTCGACGACGCGAGCGACGTCTTCGAGCTGACGGCGTCGCTCCCGATCCCGCATTCGCTGGCCGAACTCGGGCTCACCGAGGCCGACATCGCCGACGAGCCGGAGGCGGAGTTGCTGCGCCAAGCGGTGAACGGCACCCGGCCGACCGCCCCGCCCAGCCTGAAAGCGCTCACGAGGCAGGTCGTCGAGAGCTTCGCGGGCGCGCCGGACCGCGTGCGCGAGCTGCTCACCGACCTCGTCGAGACGCTGCACGGGTACGCGATCCGCACCGACCTCACGCAGGAGGAGTGGGAGTACGCGATCGGCTTCCTGACCCGCACCGGGCAGATCTCCAGCGACACGCGCCAGGAGTTCATCCTGCTGTCGGACACCCTCGGTGTGTCGAGCGTCGTCGACGTCCTGACGAACTCGCGCACGCCGGACACGACGCCGTCGGCGGTGCTGGGCCCGTTCTACGTCGAGGGCCCGCCGGAGACGCCACAGGGCGCCGATCTGGCCGACGGCCTTCCCGGTACTCCACTGTGGACGGATGTCCACGTGGTCGACACCGAGGGAAACCCGGTCCCGGACGCGGTCGTGGACGTCTGGCAGTCCAATGAGGACGGCTTCTACGACGTCCAGCTCCCCGACGTCGACGGCCCGGTGCTGCGGGCGCGCTTCCGCACCGACGCCGGCGGGCGGCTGCGGTTCGCGACGATCGTGCCGAGCGCGTACCCGATCCCCGCCGACGGCCCGGTCGGGCACATGCTCGACGTCGTCGGGCGCCACCCCTACCGGGCCCCGCACGTGCACTTCATGATCGCCAAGCCCGGTTACCGCACCCTGATCACCCAGCTGTTCGTCGCCGGGGGCGAGTACCTCGACTCCGACACCGTGTTCGGCGTCAAGGACGGCCTGATCGTCGACTTCACCGAGCAGCCCGGCGAAACCGGGCGGCGGCTCGAGTTCACGTTCCGCATCTCAGGGAGCAGCGCATGACCTACGACACCGACGTCATAGTGATCGGCAGCGGCCCCGCGGGTGGTTCGGCGGCGCTGCTGCTCGCCACCTACGGCGTCCCCACCGTGCTCGCGACGAAGTACGGCTGGATGGCCAACACGCCCCGCGCGCACATCACCAACCAGCGCACCATGGAGGTCTTCCGCGACCTCGGCGTCGAGGACAAGGCCCTCGCCGTCGGCACGCCGCCGGACCTGATGGGCGACACCGTGCTGTGCACGTCGCTGACCGGGCCGGAGATCGGCCGGATCGCCAGCTGGGGCACCGGGGCCGGGTCGGCGTCCGAGTACGGCGCCGCGAGCCCGTGCCACATGATCGACCTGCCGCAGACCTACCTCGAGCCGATCCTGGCGAGCGAGGCCGCCGCGCGCGGCGCGAAACTGCGGCTGGACACCGAGTTCCTCGACTTCACCCAGGACGAAGACGGCGTCACCGCGCGGTTCCTCGACCGCGTCCGGGGTGACGAGTTCACGTTGCGCGCCAAGTACCTGATCGGCGCGGACGGCGCGCGCAGCCGCGTCGCCGAGCAGGCCGGGCTGCCGATCGCCGGGCAGACCGGCAAGGCGGGCAGCATGAACATCACGTTCACCGCCGACCTCGCGCCGTACGTGGCCCACCGGCCGAGCGTGCTGTACTGGGTGATGCGGCCGGGCGCGCACCTCGGCGGGATCGGGATGGGCCTGGTCCGGATGGTGCGGCCGTGGAACGAGTGGCTGCTGACCTGGGGTTACGACATCGAGCAGGCGCCGCCGGAGGTCGACGTCGAAGAGGCGACGCGGCTGGTGCGCGACCTCGTCGGCGACCCGGGCCTCGACGTCGAGATCACCTCGACGTCCCTGTGGACGGTCAACCACAACTACGCGACGGAGTACCGCAACGGCCGGGTGTTCTGCGCCGGGGACGCCGTGCACCGGCACCCGCCGTCCAACGGGCTCGGCTCGAACACGTCCATCCAGGACTCGTACAACCTGGCGTGGAAGCTCGCGATGGTGCTGCGCGGCGAGGCGGGCGAAGGCCTGCTGGACAGCTACACCGCCGAACGCGCGCCGGTCGGCAAGCAGATCGTCGACCGGGCGAACCTCAGCCGTGACCAGTTCGGGCCGATCTTCGCCGCGCTCGGCATCTCCGGCGACACCGACTCCGACGGCATCACGGCGGGCCTCGAAACCTGCCTCGCGCCGACGCCCGAGGGCGCGCTGAAACGGCGTGAACTGGAGAAGGCGATCGAGCTGAAGCACTACGAGTTCAACGCGCACGGCGTCGAGATGGACCAGCGGTACGTCTCCGGCGCGGTGCTGCCCGACGGCGTCGCGTCGGCGGATTCGCCGCGCGATCCCGAGTTGTTCCACCGGCCCAGCACCGAGCCGGGCGCGAAGCTTCCGCACGCGTGGCTGGTCGGCGCGCACGGCCGCCGGGTGTCCACTTTGGACGTCGCCGGCGGCGGCCGCTGGACGGTCCTGACCGGCCTGACCGGCACCGCCTGGCGCGACGCCGCGGCCAAGGCGGGCGCGGAACTCGGCCTGGACCTGCGAGCGGTCCTCATCGGCGCACCGGAGCTCCGCGACGCCTACGGCGACTGGTCCCGCCTCAGCGGCATCGCCGAAGACGGCTGCCTCCTGGTCCGCCCGGACGGCTACATCGCCTGGCGCCGCCGCACCACCTCCCCCACAGCGACCCCCACCCTGCTGAGCGCCCTCCGCGAACTACTGGCCCGCCCGTAACCCGTGATCAGAGAGTCGACACGCGTGATTGAAGGGTCGACTCACGTGATTGAGGAGTCGACCCGGCCGGCATCGGCACCGCCCGCCGTGTCGGCTCTCCAATCACGCGTGTCGGCTCCCCAATCACGCGTGTTGGCGCTTTGATCACGGGGTGGTGATGGCGGTGAAGGTGACCGGGGTTTTCGGGGGGCCGCTGCCGTCGCCGATGCCCGGCTTGGACGGGTCGACGCCGGCGGCGGCGACCTTGTCCAGCACCGCGAGGCCGGCGTCGTCGATGCTGCCGAACACCGTGTACTCCGGCGGGATTTGCGTGTCGCCGAAGACCAGGAAGAACTGGGAGCCGCCCGAGTCGGGTTCGGACGTCTTGGACATCGCGAGGATGCCGCGGCCGTACGTCAGCCCGGGAAACGTCTCGTCCTTGATCGTGTAGCCCGGGCCGCCGGTGCCGTCGCCGACCGGGTCGCCGCACTGCAGCATCCGCAGCCCGTCGGCCACCGAGAGCCGGTGGCACGACATGCCGTCGTAGAACCCTTGCTTGGCCAGGCTCAGGAAGTTCACCACCGTGCACGGCGCCAGCGCGCGGTCCAGCGTCAGCCCGATCCCGCCCGCGCTGGTCGCGAGCCGCACCGGGACGGTGCCCGACGACGGCGCCGGGCCGTCCGGCGGCGGGGTGGCCGTCTTCGGCGCGGGTGTGCCGGGGGCGGGCGTGAACGCGCAGGTGATCGGGTCGGCGAGCGGTGTCGTCCGCTTCGGCATCGCGGCCCGGCCGCCCGGCGGCGGGGCGGGCGTGGTCGTCGTCGGGACCGGGGACACGAGTGTCGCCGACGAGGCAGGCAGGACCCCGATCTCCGTTTTCGCCTCCTCCTCACGCAGGAATCCGGGATAACCCCAGGCCAGGAACGCGAAGGCCATCAGCACGACCACGACGACCGAAGCGGTGATCAGCACGACGGCGGCCGGCGACGTCTTTTTCGGCGGCACCGGCGGCTGCCACTGCGGATACCCGTAAGGCGGCCGCTGACCGGGCCCGCCCCCTGGCTCGCTCATCGGCGCTCCCCTCGTCGGGCCCCATTCTGCCGGGAAGACCACCCGTCCGGGCCGGAACGGCCGAGGAACTCCACCGCCCGCCCGGTCGTCTACCGGGTATGGCCTTTCTCCGGCGGCCCCGCCCGGTCGCGCCGCCAGGGACGTTCGACCGCATCGACGACGTCCGGGCCGCGATCCGCGAGCTCCACACGAGACTGTCCCGCCCGGTGATCGAGGCCTTCGGCACGTGGGAGCCCGAGCCCGGCGGAACCGTGGCCGCGATGACCCGCCACCTCGGCATCGGCGACACCCGGGTGACCGTCACCTTCGACGCGCTCGGCGGGCACGTCGGCGAGGTCGAGCTCGGCCCCGGCCCGGAGTACTTCGTGACGCTCGGCGTGCACGACCCGCGTGACGTCCCGGCGGTCCTGGCGCACGAGGTGACGCACATCTTCCTGCACCGCAACGACATCCGGTTCGACGGCCGCGCGCGCAACGAGATCCTCACCGACACCGCGGCGCTCTACCTCGGCCTCGGCCGCCCGATGCTCGCGGCCTACCGCGTCGAGGTGACGCAGGGGCGGTACACGCGCCGCCGGACGACGTTCCGCGTCGGGTACCTGTCCCCGCCGGAGATGGGGTACGTGCTGGCGCGGCGGGCGCTGGAGTTCGGCGAGGCCGAGCCGGAGTTCGCGGGCGACGCGGCCGGCGCGTACCGGCTCGGGCGCGCCCAGGCCGTCTACGAAACCTAGGGCAGTGGCGGCAGCGCCGGGGTGTCCAGCCAGCGCGTGAAGAACGTCCCCAGCGAACGGGCCGCGTACGCCTCCGCCATCGCGACGAACCCGTCGGTCGTGACGAGCCCGTGCCGGTGGTCGGTCGTCCACGCCTTCAGCAGCGCGAAGAACGCCTGATCGCCGATCTCCGCCCGCAGCGCGTGCAGGGTCAGCGCGCCGCGCTTGTAGACGCGCTCGTCGAACATCCGCGCCACGCCGGGATCGGCGACCCGGACGTCCGCGGGCCTGGCCTTCATGCGCGTGTGCCAGGTGCGGGCCAGCGACTGCGCGGACTCGCCGCCCGACTCCTCCGACCACAGCCACTCGGCGTAGGTCGCGAAGCCCTCGTTCAGCCAGATGTGGCGCCAGTCGGCCACCGTCAGGCTGTTGCCGAACCACTGGTGCGCCAGCTCGTGCACCACGAGCCGCTCGTACGTGCGGCGGCCGTCGACGTGGTTGGCGCCGAAGATCGACATGCCCTGCGCCTCGATCGGGTCGTCGAGGGCGTCGTCGGCCACGACGATCCGGTACTCGCCGAACGGGTACGGGCCGAACAGCCGCTGCAGGACCTCCATCATCCGGCCCTGCCGGCCGAAGTCGTGCTCGAACAGCCGGCGCAGCCGCGGCGGGACGGCGGCGCGCTGCGGCACGGTCGCGAAGACCGACTCCACCTGCCCGCTCTCACGGCCGAAATCGACACTCAGCCGGCGCGCGGCCGCGCCCACGCGGGCGAGCCAGCCCCCGCCGGTCAGGTCGATGTCGTCGTACCGGCCGATCTGCACGCTCATCAGGTAGGTCGCCGTCGGCTCGTGCCGTTCGAAGACCCACTTCGTCGTGCTCGCCGAGGTGTAGCGGTCGACCAGGTCCCCGGTGACGGCGACCAGGTACGGCGACGACGTCGTCACGGCGACCCGGTAGGTCGCCTTGTCGGACGGGTGGTCGTTGCACGGGAACCACGACGGCGCGCCGACCGGCTGGCTCGCCACGAGCGCGCCGTCGGTCAGCTCGTCCCAGCCGACGTCACCCCAGCGGCTCCCCACCGGGCGCGGGTTGCCGACGTAGCTGACCTCGACGACGAACGCGCTGCCGGCGGCGATCGACTTCTGCGGCTTGACCTGGAGCTTCCGGACGCGCTTGAGGTACTTCGCGGGCTTGCCGTCGACCAGCACGCGGTTGATCCGGAACTCGCCGAAGTCGAGGGTGATGCGCGAGAGCGCCTGCGTCGCCTCCGCGGTGATCACCGCCGACGCCGACAGCCGGTTCGGGGCGACCTTGTAGTCGAGGGTCAGGTCGTAGTGCTTGACCCGGTAGCCGCCGTTGCCGTGCGCGGGGAGGTAGGAGTCGCCGGAGGTGTCCGCGCCGGGTGCGGGAGCGGAGGCCTTCGAAATCACCCGTCGCGAACCTTTCCTCGTACCTGCTTCACAAGTGCCTACGTCAAACCAGGCTCGCACGGAGGGGTGATTCCGTGCGAGCCGGGTGGGTACTTCGTGACCTTCTACTTACCCGTCCACGCGGAGATCGGGTTGCCGAGCCAGCGGGTGTCGGCCGGCACCTCGTCGCCGCGGGTCACCAGGGACCCCGGGCCGACCGTGGTGCGCGCGCCGATCCCGGCGCCCGGCAGCACGATGCCGTGCGGGCCGAGGGTCGCGCCCTCGCCGAGGGTCACCCGCGACATGCTCATGATCCGGTCGTGGAACAGGTGGGTCTGCACGACGCAGCCGCGGTTGATCGTCGCGCCGTCGCCGAGCTCGACGAGGTCGGACTCCGGCAGCCAGTACGTCTCCAGCCACACCCCGCGGCCGATCTTGACGCCCATCGTGCGCAGCCAGGCCGTGAGCAGCGGGGTGCCGCCGATCGAGCCGATCAGCCACGGCACCGCGAGCGCCTCGACGAACGTGTCGGCCAGCTCGTTGCGCCAGACGAACGAGCTCCACAGCGGGTGGTCGACCTCGCGGAACTTCCCGACCAGCAGCCACTTCATGACGGTGGCGGTCAGCGCCGCGACGATCCCGGCGGCCAGCAGGGCGGGCCCGGCCAGCAGCACGGCGACACCGAACCCGAACACCGACGCGGCCCACAGCAGGCCGAAGGCGACCGAGACGGTCAGCGCGACCCCGCACATGACCGGGATGATCCGGCACAGCTCGACCAGCGCCCGCGCCGCCTTGAGGTGCAGCGCCGGGGTGTAGGTGCGGCTCGTGTCGGCGTCGCCGATCGCGCGGCGCACCGGCAGCGGCGGCATGCCCAGGTACGACGAACCCTTCTTCGCCCGCAGCGGCGTCGAGGACAGCACACCCACGAGTCCGCGCTTGGGCACCGAACGGCCGGGCGCGGTCATCCCCGAGTTGCCGAGGAAGGCCTGCTTGCCGATCCGGGCCGGGGCCACGTGCAGCCAGCCGTGGCCGAGCTCGTAGGTGGCGACCATGGTGTCGTCGGCCAGGAACGCGCCGCTGTCGACCTTGGTCATCTTCGGCAGCGCGAGCACGGTCGAGGCCTCGACGTTGCGGCCGACCTTCGCGCCGAGCAGCCGCAGCCACACCGGCGTGAACAGGCTGGCGTACAACGGGAACAGGCCTTCGCGGGCCATGCTCATCAGCCGCTCGGTGGCCCAGACCTGCCACGCGACGCGGCCGTGCACCGGGTGGTAACCCTCGACCATGCCGATGCTCAAGCACCGGACGCCGACGAGCACGAGCAGCATGTAGGTCAGGAAGTACGCGGCGGTCGCGACCGGCACGAAGATCAGCGCCTGGGTGAACGCGTCGAGCAGCGTCGGCGCGCCGGCGATGGCGTAGCCGAGCACCACCACGCCCGAAAGGGCGGCGAGGCCCGGCAGGAAGCCGAGGACCACCGAGGTCACGCCGTAGACGCCGGCCCAGAAGTGCGAGCGCGGCGGGCGGCTCGACGGCCACTTCAGCGCGTCCTTCGCGTCCTTGCCGTCCTTGCCGACGGGGGCGGCGGGCGAACCGGCCCAGTGCTGGCCGGCCTTCACCGCGCCGCGGACGGTCGACCCGGCCGCGATCTCGGCGCCCTTGCCGATGCGGACGCCGGGGAACAGCGTGCTGCGCGCGCCGATCCGGGCCTCCGCGCCGATGCGGACCTTGCCGATGTGGACGAGGTCGCCGTCGACCCAGTGCCCGGTCAGGTCGACCTCGGGCTCGACGGCGGCACCGCGGCCCAGCTTGAGGAACCCGGTGACCGGCGGCGGCGAGTGCAGGTCGACGTCCTTGGCGATGCGGGCGCCGAGCGCCTTGGCGTAGGTCGTCATCCAGGACGCGCCGGCGATGCTGTCGGCGCCGGAGAACTCGGCGAGCTTTTCGGCCGTCCACAGGCGCAGGTGGACGCTGCCACCGCGCGGGTAGGTGCCGGGCCGCACGCCGGAGAGCAGCACGCGGGCGCCGCCCGCGGCGATCGCGATGCGCCCGGCCGGGCTGAACAGCACGACCCAGGCCAGGCCGATCCAGGCCCAGTGCAGTGTCGGCGCCCAGGCGAACCCGAGCAGGGACAGGATGTTCGACAGCGCGGCGGCGAGCGTCGCCCAGCGCAGGCCGACGAGCCCCATGAGCGGGACCGTCAGCAGCGTCTGGATCACGCCGGCGCGGCGCTTGGTCGGCTGGATGTCGCGGCGTTCGGTGGCCTGGCCGCTCAGGGCGTCCAGCATCGCGGCCAGCGCGCCCAGCTTCGGGTACTGGTAGATGTCGGCGACCGACACCTGCGGGTGGCGGGTGCGGATCCGCGCGACGACCTGGGCGGCGGTCAGGCTGCCGCCGCCGTGGGTGAAGAAGTCGGCCTTCGGGTCGTCGACGGACACGCCGAGGATCTCGGCCCAGCCTTCGGCGAGCCACGCCTGGGTCGGCGACAGCCCGGCCGCGGCGGCGTCCACAGTGGACAGCGGCCACGGGAGGGCGTTGCGGTCGACCTTGCCGGAGGTGCGGGTGGGCAGGTCTTCGACAACGGCGAGCAGCGGCACCAGCGCGGCGGGCAGGTGCTCGCGCAGCCGGGTCGCGGCCTGCTCGTGGTCGAACGACACGCCTGCGGCGGGGACGACGTAGCCGACGAGGACCTGGTTGCCCGCCTTGGTGCGGCGGATCGCGGCGGCCGCGCCCTGCACGCCCGGGAGGGCCTGCAGCGCGGCGTCGACCTCGCCCAGCTCGATGCGGCGGCCGCCGAGCTTGACCTGCTCGTCGAGGCGGCCGAGGAACAGCAGGCCTTCGGTTTCGGCGCGGACCATGTCGCCGGAGCGGTAGGCGCGCTGCCAGCCCAGGGACGGCAGGGCCGCGAACTTCTCGGCGTCCTTCTCGGCGTCGAGGTAGCGGGCCAGGCCGGCGCCGCCGATGACGAGCTCGCCGGTTTCGCCCATGGCGACCGGCTGTCCCTCGTCGTTGACCACGGCCAGCTGCCAGCCCGCGAGCGGCAGGCCGATGCGGACCGGGCCTTCGCCGGTCAGCTGTGCGGCGCAGGCGACGACGGTGGCTTCGGTGGGGCCGTAGGTGTTCCAGACTTCGCGGCCTTCGACGGCGACGCGCTCGGCCAGCTCCGGCGGGCAGGCTTCGCCGCCGAAGATGAGCAGGCGGACGTCTTCGAGGGCGTCGGCGGGCCACAGGGCGGCCAGTGTCGGCACGGTGGAGACGACGGTGATCTGCTGCGCGACCAGCCAGGGGCCGAGGTCGACGCCGGTGCGGACCAGCGCGCGGGGCGCCGGGACCAGGCAGGCGCCGTGGCGCCAGGCCAGCCACATCTCTTCGCAGGAGGCGTCGAAGGCGACGCTCAGCCCGGCCAGCACGCGGTCGCCCGGGCCGATCGGCTCTTCGGTGAGGAACAGGCGGGCCTCGGCGTCGACGAACGCGGCGGCGGAGGCGTGCGTGACCGCGACGCCCTTGGGCTTGCCGGTGGAACCGGAGGTGAAGATGATCCAGGCGTCGTCGGCCGGGCCGGGGGTGCCCTCGCGGCCGCCCGGGGTGCTGTGGACGTTGATCCTGCCGTCGGTGGCGACGGCGGCGACCTGGGCCTCTTCGAAGACCAGCTCGGCGCGCTCGTCGGGGTCGTCCGCGTCGACCGGCACGTAGGCGGCGCCGACGGACAGGGTGGCGAGGATCGCGACGTACAGCTCGGCGGTGCCGGAGGAGATCCGGATGCCGACCCGGTCGCCGACGCCGACGCCGTACCCGCGCAGGCGGCGGCCGTAGGCGTCGATCTCTTCGAGGAGCCGGCGGTAGGTCAGGGTGGTGGTGCCGTCGTCGATGGCGGCGGCGTTGGGGTGACGCTCGGCCGTGGCGGCCAGGATGTCGAGCAGGGTGCGCTCGCTCGCGCCGAGGCCGGACCAGAACAGGGCGCGGTCGGCGACGGGGGACGTCGACGGCGCGTGGGTCACCTCGGCGACGCAGGGCAGCGGCGCGGTGATCTCGGCAGCCGTTTCGGCCGGCTCGATCGTGACGGTCATCGCCCGGTCACCTCGAGCGCGACTTCGAGCGTGGTGCAGACGTGCAGGAACGAACTATGGGCGGACAAGCCCATCACTCACCTTCCGCGAGCCTCTATCGGGCTTGCTCTCCGGAATGAGGCGCCCGCAACGACCCTCCACTGTAACCGAAGATGAACGAAAGATATCTCGTGGGTCACGGCGGAGTGTCGGACCTCACGCCCCGGACGGACCCCCGTGATCGAGGCGCCGACACGCGTGATTACGGGGTCGACACGGCGTCTTGCCGAAGATTCGCCGTGTCCTCCCCGTGATCAGGCGTGCCGGCTGCGCAATCACGTGTCGGCCGTTCAGTCCCGCGGGTTCGCCGGAACGGGCCAGGAAATCACCGGGATTTGGAGGGACGTGCCGCTTTTCCGCCCGCCTTCGGCTTTGCGTTCTTTTCGCGAACGCGCACATTCACCCGGACGGGGCTGCCTTCGAAGCCGAACTGCTCGCGGAACTTCCGCTCGATGAACCGGCGGTAGCCCGCCTCGAGGAAGCCGGTGGTGAACAGCACCAGCGTCGGCGGCCGGATGCCCGCCTGCGTCGCGAACAGCACCTTCGGCTGCTTGCCTCCGCGCACCGGCGGCGGGGTGGCCGCGATGAGGTCGGACAGCCAGGCGTTGAGCTGGCCGGTCGGCACCCGCTTGTCCCACGACGCCAGCGCCGTCCGCAGCGCCGGGGCGATCTTGCGCACCGAACGGCCGGTCAGCGCGGAGACGTTGACCTTCTCCGCCCACGGGACGCGGACCAGGCCGCGGTCCAGCTCGCGGACCATGGCGTGGCGGCGGTCCTCGTCGACCAGGTCCCACTTGTTGAACACCAGCACGCACGCGCGCCCGGCCTCGACGACCATGCTCAGCACCCGCAGGTCCTGCTCCGAGATGGGCTCGCCGGCGTCCAGCAGCACGACCGCGACCTCGGCCGCGTCGATCGCGGTCTTGGTGCGCAGCGAGGCGTAGTACTCGGCGCCCGCGGCGAAGTTGACCCGCTTGCGCAGGCCCGCGGTGTCGACGAACCGCCAGGTCTCGCCGTCCAGCTCGACCAGCGAGTCGACCGGGTCGACCGTGGTGCCGGCCACCGAGTCGACGACCGAGCGCTCCTCGCCCGACAGCTTGTTCAGCAGGCTCGACTTGCCGACGTTCGGCTTCCCGACCAGCGCGACGCGCCGCGGGCCCGACGTCGCGGCGGCACCCTCGCGCGGCGCCTCGGGCAAGGTCTTGAGGATGGCGTCGAGCAGGTCGCCGGAGCTGCGGCCGTGCAGCGCGCTGACCGGGTGCGGCTCGCCGAGGCCGAGCGACCACAGCGACGCGGTGTCCGCGAGCAGCCGGTCGTCGTCGACCTTGTTCGCCACGAGCAGCACCGGCTTCTTCGAGCGGCGCAGCACCTTCGAGGCGGCTTCGTCGGTGGCCGTGGCCCCGACCGAGGCGTCGATCACCAGCAGGATCGCGTCCGCGGTCTGCATGGCCAGCTCGGCCTGGGCGGCGACGGAGGCCTGCAGCCCGGTGGCGTCCGGTTCCCAGCCGCCGGTGTCGACCAGGGTGAACTTGCGCCCGCCCCAGTAGGCGTCGTAGGCGACGCGGTCGCGGGTGACACCCGGCACGTCCTGCACCACGGCTTCGCGGCGGCCGATGATGCGGTTGACCAGCGTGGACTTGCCCACGTTCGGCCGGCCGACCACGGCGAGCACCGGCTGCGCGAGCGCGGCCTCCTCGGCCGCTTCGGCCGCGTCGATCTGCGCGTCGATCCTGGCGAACTCGGTCTCGTCCGACCAGGTGCCGTCGACTTCGCCGACGCTGTCCAACTCTTCCATCACTACCCAATTTCCCTTATGGCGTACCGAAACCGTTTTCGGCACGCCAATCGTCCAAAGTCTTCACGAGCGCCGCGAGCTCGCCGCGCAGCTCCTCGGTGCCCTGGTCGAGCCCGGTCTTCCCGGGTCCGACCTTCGGCGAGAACGGCTCCCCCACGAGGATGTCCACGCGCGGGCGCCAGCGCCTCTTGCCGTTCGCGGGCTTGAGCGTCCCGCGCGTCGCCACCGGCAGCACGACCGCGCCGGACGCCCGGACCAGCCACGCCGCGCCGCGTTCGGCCGCGCCGACGTCCCCGGCACCGCGGGTGCCCTCCGGGAAGATCCCGACGACACCGCCGTCCTTCAGCACGCCCACCGCCGTCATCAGCGGTTTGCGGTCGATCGCGCCGCGCTTGAGCGGGATCTGCCCGATCGCCAGGAAGAACTTCCCGACGATCCCGGCGAACAGCTCGGCCTTGACCAGGAACGCCGAGCGCCGCGGCAGCATTCCGAAGATCAGCTGCGGTTCGACGAACGAGCTGTGGTTGGCGACCACCAGCACCGGCCCGGACGCGGGCATGCGCTCGCGGCCGTGGACGCGGATCCGGAAGACCGCCCGCAGATGGTACCGGCCGAAGAGCCGCCCGGCGTCGTGGAGCCAGCCGACGGAGCCCTCGGGCAGTCCGTCAGCTTTCATCGAGCTACCTCGGCGTTGCACCCCACCAGCAGGCCGCGGTGGCTGGCCAGTTCGCTGAGCGCCACGATCACCTGGTCGATGGACAGTTCCGAGGTGTCCACGTGGACGGCGTCCTCGGCCGCGCGCAGCGGCGAGGTCGCGCGGGTCGAGTCGAGGTGGTCGCGGCGCTCGACGCTCGCCAGCGCGTCCGAGACCGACGACTTCCGGCCGGCCGCGGAGTCCTGGGTGCTGCGCCGCGAAGCGCGGACGTCGGCCGACGCGGTCAGGTAGACCTTGAGCGGCGAGTCCGGCGCGACGACGGTGCCGATGTCCCGGCCTTCGACGACGATGCCGCCGACGCCGCCGAGCACCTCGTCGATGATCCGCCGCTGCCGGGCGACGAGCAGCTCACGCACGTGCGGCACGGCCGAGACGGGCGAGACGGCCTTGGTGACCTCGGGCCCGCGGATGTCGGCGGCGACGTCCTGGCCGGCGAGGCGGATCTCGGGCCGGTCGGGGCTGGTCCCGATGGCGAAGTCGGCGTGGTCGGCGAGCTTCGCGACGGCCTGGGGATCGGCCGGGTCGACGTCCGCGCGCAGCACGGCGAGGGTGACCATCCGGTACATCGCGCCGGTGTCGAGGTAGCCGGCGCCGAGGCGCTGGGCGAGCTTGCGCGCGACGGTGGTCTTCCCGGTCCCCGACGGGCCGTCCAGCGCGACCACACCACGTAGGGCTCCCGTCACCGGCACTCTCCTCGCGTTCTCGTCTCGTTCGGGCCGTACCCCATTCTGCCGGGCGGGGTACGGAGGAGATCAGTCGGCCCGCGCCCCACCCCCGCGCGCGACGCCATGAGGGGCACCTTCACGGCCCTTCCGTCCCTGAGGGTGCCCCTCACGGCACCAGCGGCAAGGCGGGAACCGGCCGACGCGGCCGACTCCCACCGTGTCGACCCCCCAGACACACGTGTCGTCGCCCCAATCACGCGTGTCGACCCTCCAGACACGCAAGCCGACCCTCTGAGTACGCGAGTCGTCCAGTTGGGCACGCGAGTCGTCCATCTGAGTACGCGAGCTGCCCGGCCCGGCCGCCCCGCGCCGCCGACGTGTGCGAAGCCGTGAGGGGCACCCTCATGGCTTTTAAGTCCCTGAAGGTGCCCCTCACGACTCACCAAGCCCTGAAGGTGCCCCTCACGGCGTCGGAGTCGGCGGCGTGGGCGGCGAGGCGGGAAGCGCGCCGAAGCGGGCCACCACCACCGCCAGCCGATCCGCGTGGTTCTCCGGGGAGAGACGGTGGCCGCGGTCCAGCGTGATCAGGCCGTGGAGCGCGCCCCAGAACACCTCGGTCAGCGTGCCCGGCGCCTGCCCGCCGGCGACCGGCTCGACCACCGCGTACAGGCCCGCGAACGCCTCCTGGAGCACGGGCGGGGTGTCGTCCTGGGCGAAGGGCAGGTCCGAAGCCAGCGTGAACATCGCGTCGTAGAGCGCGGGCTTGGCCTCGGCGAAGGCGACGTACGCCCCCGCGACCCCCGCGACACCGCCTTCGCGGGCCGAAGCCAGCACCTCGGCCAGCTCGGCGAAGCCCTCCAGCGCGGCCGCCGCCATGATCGCGTCCTTGCCGCCCGGGAAGTGGCTGTAGAGCACCGGCTGGCTGTACTCGATCAGCGCCGCGAGCCGCCGGGTGGTGACGGCGTCCCAGCCCTCCGCCTCGGCCAGCTCTCTGGCCGCGGAGACGATCCGCTGTCCGCGTTCGGATCGGTCGCGCACACGGCGCTGTCGCTGGGTCATGCCGCCGATACTAGCACTGCTAGACAATCTAGCGTCGCTAGGTTAGCGTTGCTAGTATCGCTAGCAACGCTAGAAAACTGGAGGGAACCCCATGCTCGTCGCCGGATACGTCCTCGTCGCGATCGTCTCGCTCGGGATCATCTACGTCGGCCTCAACTACCTCTTCGCGCCGGCCAAGATCGCCGCGGGCTTCGGGTTCACCGAGGTCCCCGAAAACGCCGAAAGCTTCCTCAACGTCAAGGGCGGCCGTGACATCGGCGCGGGGCTGATCCCGCTGGCCCTGATGATCTACGGCGACCCGCACGCGCTCGGCTGGGCCTTCCTCGCCGCGGCCGTCTGGCCCGTCCTCGACATGCTGATCGTCCTGCGCCACGGTGGGAAGAAGGCCATCGCGTTCGGCGTCCACGGCCTGACCGCCCTGGTGATGGTCATCGCGTCGGGCCTGCTCCTCCTCGGCTGAACGTCGCGAATCGGACACGTGGGTTACGGTGGTTAGGTGAACGTCGAAGTAACTCCCCTGCCCGGCATCGGGGTCCGCAAGGACTTCGCCACCCGTACCGGCCGCCGCATCGGCGTCGTCACCCAGCGGGACGGGCACATCGAGCTGATCGTGTCCAAGACCGACGATCCCGACACCTGCGTCGCCTCGATCCCGCTGACCGCCGACGAAGCGGGCGCGCTGGCCAACCTGCTCGGCGCGCCCCAGCTGGTCGCGCAGCTGACCGAGGAGCACCGGGACCTGCCCGGGATCAGCACCCGGCAGCTGCCGATCAAGCCGTCCGGGCCGTTCGACGGCCGCACGCTCGGCGACACGGCCATGCGCACCCGCACCGGGGTTTCGGTGGTCGCGGTGGCGCGGGCCGGCCAGGTGCACCCCTCACCGGCGCCGGACTTCACCCTGACCGGAGGCGACCTGCTGGTCGCGGTCGGCACCGGCGAAGGTCTCGAGGCCGCCGTCAAGATCCTGAAGTACGGCTGAGCGCACCATGGACCACACCGCGCTGTCCCTGATCGAACTGGGGGCGGTCTTCTTCGTGCTGGGCGCGCTCGGGCGCCTGGCCGGGAAGATCGGCCTCTCCCCCATCCCCCTCTACCTGCTCGGCGGCCTCTGCTTCGGCTCCGGCGGGCTGATCCCGCTGACCGACATCGGCGGCTTCACGCACCTCGCCAGCGAAATCGGCGTCGTGCTCCTGCTCCTGCTGCTCGGCCTCGAGTACTCGGCGGCCGAGCTGTTCACCGGGCTGCGCCGCTCCTGGACGGCGGGACTGCTCGACATCGTCCTCAACGCCGCCCCCGGCGCGGCCGTCGCGTTGCTGCTGGGCTGGGGCCCGGTCGGCGCGATGGTGATGGCGGGTGTCACGTACATCTCGTCGTCCGGGATCGTCGCGAAGGTGCTCGGCGACCTCGGCCGGCTCGGCAACCGCGAGACGCCGGTGGTGCTGTCGATCCTCGTGTTCGAGGACCTCGTGATGGCCCTCTACCTGCCGATCCTCACCGCCGTGCTGGGCGGGGTCTCGCTGCTGGGCGGCATGGAGGCCGTCGGGATCTCGCTGCTGGTGATCACCGTGGTCCTGGTGATCGCGCTCAAGTTCGGCCGGTACGTCTCGGCCGCCGTCGACAGCCCGGACCGCGAGGTGTTCCTGCTCAAGGTGCTCGGCGCGGCGCTGCTGGTGGCCGGGATCGCGTCGGCGCTGCAGGTGTCGGCCGCGGTCGGCGCGTTCCTGCTGGGCATCGCGATCTCGGGTTCGACGGCGGAGAACGCGACGCACATGCTCGAGCCGCTGCGGGACCTGTTCGCCGCGGTGTTCTTCGTGGTGTTCGGGCTCAACACAAACCCGGCGTCGATCCCGCCGGTCCTGGGCTGGGCCGTGGTGCTCGCGGTGGTGACGACGCTGACGAAGGTCGCCACCGGCTGGTGGGCCGCGCGCCGCCAGGGCATCGGGAAGATGGGCCGGGCCAGAGCCGGGGCCTCGCTGGTCGCCCGCGGCGAGTTCTCGATCGTCATCGCCGGCCTGGCGGTGACGGCGGGCGCGGTGGACGGCGAGCTGGCCGCCCTGGCGACGGCCTACGTCCTGCTGATGGCCATCCTCGGCCCGACGGCCGCGCGCGTCGTCGAGCCGGTCGCCCGTGCCCTGCAACGGAAGTCGGCCGCGAAGACCGCACCCGCCGAGGCGAGCTGACGTGAACTCCGCTCTCGCCGCCGTCCTCGACCGCGAGGAACGGGACGGGCCGCAGATCCTCGCCGCGCTCGTGGACCACGGGGTGTACGTCCCGGTGCGCCCGGACGGCTCGGTGCTGTTCCTCAAGGGCGAGGACGGCAAACCCGTGCTGCCCGGCTACGTCAGCGAAACGTGCTGCGCACAGCTGCTGCCCGCTGCCGACGGGGCCGTCCGCTGCGACGCGCTTCGGCTGCTGGACATCACGGGCGACACCGGCGTAGACGTACTGGCCCTGTTCTCCACCGGCGGCTGGGCGCGCGTGCCGGTGCCGCTGCTGCGGGAGACGCTGCAGGAGCGTGGTCAGCAGGCCCCCGGCGAGCAGCTGGAGCTCAGCTGGTCGCGGCACCCGGTGGCGGTGGCCCTGCGCGACGGCGCGGTCCGGCGGATCCGGGAGTTCCCGGCGGTGCGCACGGTGTGGGTCTCGAACGCGCGGCGGCTCGCCACGGGCGCCGAGCACCTGATGGTGCACATCGCGGTCGACGAGGACCTGCCTTCGGCGACGGCGGACCGGCTGATGCAGTCACTCCTCGCCGACGCGGCCGGGACGTCCCGGTGGGCATGCTCGCGCTGAACACGACCACACACGCCGAGACGATCGCCGGACTGGACTCGATGGGCCTGGACACCGTGCGGGCCGACCCCGGCACCGGCCGCGTCGACGTGCTCTCCCGGGAGTACGACCCGGATTAGCCCAGGCCCGCCCGGCTCGCGGACGGCACGAACGCGCCGCCGCCGAGGGTCGGGTGGGTCGACGCCGCCGGCAGGACACCCGCCAGCGGGACCGACGCCGACGTCTTCGCCAGGTCCAGCGTCACGCGCCCGGGACGGGCCGGGCCGCTGATGAAGCTGCCGTCCGTGCCGCCGATGATCAGCGCCAGCGCGTGGCCCTTCGGCACGACGTGGTCGGTGGACGCCAGCCGGAACGTCATCGTGTACGCCGTGCCCGGCGTCAGAACCCGTTCCTGCGCAAGGGAAGCGTAGTTCGCGAGGTCGGCCCAGCCACGGCTGAGGATCGTGTAGTTCACCTTCTTCGGATCCGCGGAGGTCACGCGGTAGCAGGCGTCGTCACCCGTCGCCGACGAGCCCCAGCAGTTCTCCGCTGTGCCCGTCTTGATGCCCTCGCCGCTGCCCGCGAAGTTGCGGATCGTCGCCGGGCCGAGGTCCACCAGCAGCGCCGAAAGCCGCGCCGACGACGTGCTCGGCGTCGCCGTGACCGTGAGCGAAGACGTCCCCGACACCTGCAGGTCCGACGCCAGCGTGCCGGTCGAGTAGGTCAGCGCCGCGCTGCCCGGGTTCGTGACCCAGGTGTCCTCGCCGACGTTCGGGTTGTCGGTGAACGACGCCGTGCCGGACGCCGCGGCCGTGCCGAGCTTGCCGCCGGCCTGCGGGCGCAACGCCGTCGCGACCGCCTTCGCGGCCGGGTAGGCGGGCTGGTCGGCCCACTGGTCCGGCTGCCGCTCGACGCTGGCCATCGGGCCGTTCTGCACGCCGTTGTCGACGCCGAGCAGGTAGTGGTCGAACCACCGGTGCAGCAGGTCGACCCAGTCGGAACGCCGGTAGTCGAACGGGTCGACGTGCCCGGTCTGCGCGAGCCAGATCTTCCGCTCGACGTGGTTCGCGGCCAGCGCGTCCCACCACTGCCCGAAGTTGATCGTCTTGACGTTGAGGTCGTTGACACCGTGGGAAACCAGCACGCTGGCGTGGACGTTGCGCGCCTGGGCGACGTAGTCCCGCGCGGCCCAGAGCGGCCCGTAGTCACCGTTGGCCGTCGCGCCCGTGGCCAGTTCCTGGTTCTGCGCCGCGCAGTTCTGCCCGCTGTTGTTCGCCTCGACCGTCTGCGCCAGCCCGGCCGGGTCGAAACCGAAGGTCGCGCCGTCGGAACGGTAGTAGTCGTACCAGGAGCTGATCGCGGAGATCGGCACGATGGTCTTCAGCCCGGCGACCCCGGTCGCGGCGACGCCGTTGGCGATCGTGCCGTCGTAGGACTTGCCGATCATGCCGACGTTCCCGGTGCTCCAGCTCGCGCTCACCGCACTGCCGCCGGTCTTCGCGCTGTAGCCGGTCGCGCGGCCGTTGAGCCAGTCGACGACCTTGCGGGCCGAGCCGACGTCGGACGCGCCGCCGACGTCCGCGCACCCGGCCGAGCGGTTCGTCCCGGCCAGGTCCACGAGCACCGCCGCGTAGCCGCGCGGCACGAAGTAGTTGTCGTAGAACAGCGGGAACTTCACCGGTTTACCGGCGCTGTCGTAGGTCTTCAGCTCGCTCTCGTTGCCCCGCCCGCAGCACGAGTAGTACGGGCTGGCGTCCATGATCACCGGCACCTTGGTGCCCGCCGCCGCGGGTTCCGACGGGCGCACGATGTCGGCGGCGACCCGGTCGGGCTTGCCGTCGCCGTCGCCGTCCCGGCCGATGTCGACCCAGACGGTCTCGCGGATCGCCTTCGTGTAGTCGTACACGGGTTCACTGCTCCGGGGCGCCGCGGCCACCGCCGGGGCGAGCGCGCCGAACAGGACCACCGCGAGGACTCCGCACACCAGACCGGATCGCATGCGGGTCACGCTACGAGGCGGAGATCGTTCCCGCCACGGCGGAAAGTCGGGGGTAGCTTGGCGGTCATGACGGAGTCCCTGCCCGCGGTCGGCCGCACGGCCGTCGGCGTGGCCGCGTTACGCGCCCTGGAAAGCCGCCGCCCGGATCGGCTGTTCGACGACCCGTACGCCACCGCGTTCTACGCCGCGGGCCGCTCGGTGCTGCCGGCGACCCGTGACGGACTGGGCCAGATCTTCGCTTCGCAGGTCGCGATCCGCACCCGCTTCTACGACGACTACCTGCTCGACGCCGGGTGCCCCCAGGTGGTCCTGCTCGCCGCGGGCCTCGACGCGCGGGCGTTCCGGCTGCCCTGGCCGCCCGGGACACGGCTGTTCGAACTCGACCTGCCCGAGGTGCTGGCGTTCAAGGACCGGGTGCTGGCCGGGCAGGGCGCGCAACCGTCGTGCGAGCGGGTCGCCGTGGGCGTGGACCTGCGCGGTGACTGGGCGGCCGCGTTGCGCACCGCCGGGTTCGACGCGCGCGTCCCGGCCGCGTGGCTGGCCGAAGGCCTGCTCGTCTACCTGTCCCGCGAGGACGCGGACCGGATGCTCACCACGGTGAGCGAGCTGTCCGCACCGGGCAGCCGGGTGTCGTTCGAGCACGGGACGACCGACACCCCGGACAGCCTGCTGACCCGGGCCAAGGCGACCCCCGACGGCGAGCACGTCACGCGCCTGTGGAAGGGCGGCCTCGGCGACCAGGCCCCGCGGTGGCTCGGCGAGCACGGCTGGGAACCCGCCACGGTCACCCGCTCCGCGCTGGCGGCGCGCTACGGCCGCCAGGACGAGCAGACCCCGGACGGGTTCGTCACCGCCGTGCGTCAGAGCTCGACGTTGCGGTAAAGCGTTCCGACCTCGACCTTGGTCAGGCGGCGGATCGAGCCGACGCGCTGGTTGCCGAGCTGGACGTCACCGACCGCGGTGCGGACCAGCTTGAGCACGGGGTGCCCGGCGTCCTTGAGCAGGCGGCGCACGATGTGCTTCTTGCCCTCGTGGATGACCAGCTCCACCAGGGACTTGCCGGAGTGCATGTCCTTGACCCGGAACTGGTCGACCTTGATGATGCCGTCCGGCAGCTCCCAGCCGCTGCGCAGCTCCTTGCCGAGCCCGCGCGGCACCAGGCCGTCGACCTCGGCGAGGTAGGTCTTGAGCACCCGGTAGGACGGGTGCATCAGCCGGTGGCCGAGGTCACCGTCGTTGGTCAGCAGCAGCAGGCCCTCGGTGTTCTCGTCGAGGCGGCCGACGTGCACGACGCCGGGCGTCTCCTCGTAGCGGCCCTTGAGGTAGTCGCCGACGCAGGGGCGGCCGCGGTCGTCCGACATCGTCGAGTGCACGCCCTTGGGCTTGTTCAGCGCCAGGTAGATCAGGTCGTCGCGCAGGTTCACGCGGGTGCCGTCGACGTGGATGATCGCCCCGTCGGGGTCGACGCGGCGGCCCAGCTCGGTGACGACCTCGCCGTTCACCTCGACCCGGCCGGCGACGATCAGGTCCTCCGCCGCACGCCGGGACGCGACCCCGGCCTGCGACAGCACCTTCTGCAGCCGGATGCCGTCGGGGTGTTCACTGGAAGTCATCGATGGTGTCCACTTCGGGTAGCAACGGAGCGATGGCGGGCAGGTCGTTCAGTGACGACAGCCCCAGTCGCTCCAGGAACAGCTCGGTCGTCACGTACAGCGTCCCGGTCGTCTCGGGGTCGGTCCCCATCTCTGCGATGAGGCCGCGCGCGAGCAGCGTCCGGATCACGCCGTCCACGTTCACGCCGCGCACCGCGGCGACCCTGGAACGGGTCACCGGCTGCCGGTACGCGATCACGGAGAGGCTCTCCAGCGCGGCCCGGGTCAGCTTCGACCGCTGGCCGTCCAGCAGGAGCTTCTCCACGAACGGTGCATAGACGTCCCTAGTGTAGAACCGCCACCCTTCACCGACTCGCCGCAGGTCGATCCCGCTGACGCGGTCGGTGAACTTCTGCGCCATCGTCCGCAGCGCGACGACGATGCGCGCCCGCGGTTGCTGCAGCGTCTCGGCGAGGGAATCTTCGCTGGCGGGCGAGTCGACGACCAGCAGCAACGCCTCGAGCGCGGCTTCGAGCGCCTCGTCGGAGCTGATGTCGGGCATCGAGTCGACGTCCCCGGCGGCGACGAGGTCCGACTCGGGATCGGCGGGGCCCGGCTCGGCCGGGGCGTCTTCACTCGCTTCCGCGGGAGCGTCACTTTCACGTGAAAGTGACGCTTCCGGCTCCGGCTCGGCAGCCGCCTCTTCGGCGGGTACCGGCTCCACCAGCGGTTCCTCCGGCCGGCCGTCCTCGGTCACCGGTTCGCCGGACAGGGCCTCGTCGAAGGCCGGCTCGGCCGCGGCGGACGCAGGCGGTTCCGGGGCCTCGACCTCTGCGACCACGGTCTCGGCGGTCTCTGGCGCAGCGGTCTCGGCCGGCGTGGTCTCCTCGTCCGGCGTCGTGTCTTCGGGGGTCACCCGTACTCCTCTTCGTCTCCGGCGGTCAGGTCCTGCTCGGCCGCCACGGAGGCTTCTTCCTTCGAACCGCCGGTCCAGCGCACGTGCAGCTCGGCCAGCGCCTCGGACTGCTCGAACTGCACCGTCGCCTCGCGGTAGAGCTCCAGCAGCGCCAGGAACCGCGCCACGATCTCGACGGTGTGCTCGCAGTCGTCGACCAGCTCGCCGAACGTCGCCTGGCCGCGCTCGGCCAGCATCACCCGCAGCAGCGCCGCGTGCTCGCGCACCGAGACGCGGCCCATGTGGATGTGGGCGATCGACACCGTCGGCGGCGGCTTCGGCTTGAACACCGCCACGGCGATCTCGGCGAACTTCTCCGGCGTCACGCCCAGCATCACTTCGGGCAGCAGCCCGACGAACCGGTCCTCCAGCGCCACCGACCGCGGGTACCGCCGCAGCGCGCCCTGCTCCAGCTCGCCGAACAGCGCCGCCACCTGCTTGTACGCGCGGTACTGCAGGATCCGCGCGAACAGCAGGTCACGGGCTTCGAGCAGAGCGAGGTCGTCCTCGTTCTCCACCTCGGCCGACGGCAGCAGCCGCGCGGCCTTGAGGTCGAGCAGGGTCGCCGCGATGACCAGGAACTCGGTCGTCTCGTCGAGGTTCCAGTCGGTGCCCAGCGCCCGCGTGTAGGCGATGAAGTCGTCGGTGACGCGGTGCAGCGCCACCTCGGTGACGTCGAGCTGGTGCTGCGAGATCAGCTGCAGCAGCAGGTCGAACGGCCCTTCGAAGTTGGCCAGCCGCACCTTGAACTTCGACGTGCTCAGTTCCTCGTTGGCCAGGCCTTCGGGAACCATGCCGCCGTGCACCGTCTCGTGCTCGTGCGGCGGTTCGTCCGGTACCTGTGCTTCCGGTGCCAGCTCTTCCGGGGCCTCTCCAACCGGCTCCGGCGGCACTTCGGCCGATGCCGGGGTGTCCATCAGCCCTCGGTTTCGCCGCCGTCTGAGCCGACCACCCGCAACCTCTGCACCAGCACCGAGTCTTCGCCGTTCGCGTCGAAGTCGGCCAGCAGCACCGCGACGGCCTCGCGGACCAGCCGGCCGCGGTCGACGACCAGCTCGTGCTTGGCCCGCAGCGTCAGCCGGGCCTGCTCCATGGCCACGAGCTCGTCACCGGAGACGTAGACGGTGATCTTCGCGTCGTGCTTGGTCCGGCCGGAGCCGTGCGGGGCGTCGCCGCTGCGGGCGAGCTGCTCCGTGCGACCGTGGCCCTTGCCGTTGCCGTTTTCGACGGGTTCGGCGGGCGCCGACGACGTCTGGGGCGGGAGATCGAGAGCGGGGCTGGAGGTGATGCGGAAGAGTTCCGACGCTCCGGGCAGGGAGGCGCGCCTGCTCACCGAGCGATCACCTCGCGAGCCAGCTGACGGTACGCCGCCGCGCCGGCCGACTTGGGGGCCCAGGTCGTGATCGGCTCACCCGCGACCGTCGTCTCGGGGAACCGCACCGTGCGGTTGATGACCGTGTCGAACACGGTCTCGCCGAATGCCTCCACCACGCGAGCCATGACCTCCTTCGAGTGCAGGGTTCTCGGGTCGTACATGGTGGCGAGAATCCCGACTATGTCCAGTTTGGGGTTGAGGCGTTCCTGCACCTTCTCGATCGTGTCGATCAGGAGCGCTACACCTCGCAGACTGAAGAACTCGCACTCCAACGGGATGATCACGCCGTCCGCGGCGGTCAGCGCGTTCACCGTGAGAAGGCCGAGCGAGGGCTGGCAGTCGACAAGAACATAGTCGTAGTCGTTCATGACCGGACGAAGGACCCGTAACAACGTGTGTTCGCGCCCTACCTCAGCGACGAGCTGGACCTCCGCCGCGGACAGGTCGATGTTGCTCGGCAGCAGGTCAACGCCGTCGACGCGGGTTTTCAGCAGCACGTCGGTGGCGCTGACGGCCCGCTCCATGATGGCGTTGTAGACCGTGTGGTCCAGTTCGTGCGGCTGGATGCCGAGACCGACGGCGAGCGCGCCCTGCGGGTCGAAGTCGACGAGCAGCACCTTGCGGCCGTACTCGGCGAGGGCGGCGCCCAGGTTGATGGTCGACGTCGTCTTGCCGACGCCGCCCTTCTGGTTGCACATCGCCATGATCTTGGCCGGGCCGTGGCGCTCCAGCGGGGCCGGATCGGGGTGCTCGCGGATCGGGCGGCCGGTCGGCCCGATACCCTCGAGCTTCACCTTCTTGCCGTTGCGCTCTCTCGGTTCGTCGCCGTCGTGGTTCGCGGGGGTGGCGATCGTGACGTGCTGGAGGTTCGCCGCGGCCGACCCGGCGGACGCGGCCGGTACGGCCGGCTGGTTCGGTGTCGACATGGCGAGAAGGCTCCTTGTCCGTGGCGTCCGGGGCAGCCTATGCGCGGACTCCGAGCCCCGGCAAAGCAACGCGCCGGACCCGAGGGGGCAATGTCAGTCGGCCGTCGGTCCAGCGTAGGAAGGCCCTGGACCCTTTATAGGGCCGTCTAGCCCAGCGCCCGGGGGTGCGCCGTGGCGTACACCTCGCGCAGGGTGTTGACCGTGACCAGCGTGTACACCTGCGTCGTGGTCACCGACGCGTGGCCGAGCAGTTCCTGCACGACCCGGACGTCCGCGCCGCCTTCGAGCAGATGCGTGGCGAAGGAGTGGCGGAGCGTGTGCGGCGAGACGACGGCGGCGATCCCGGCCCGTTCGGCGGTGTCCTTGAGGACCTGCCACGCGCTCTGCCGCGAAAGCCTGCTGCCGCGGACGTTGAGGAACATCGCCGCGGTGCCGCGGCCGTGCGCGGCGAGCACGGGCCGCGCGCGGACGGTGTAGGCGTGCAGCGCGGCGATCGCCGGGCGCCCGATCGGCACCAGCCGCTGCTTGCCGCCCTTGCCGTCGAGCAGGACGGTGCGCTCGTCGTCGTCGACGTCGTCCAGGTCGAGGCCGACGGCTTCGGAGATCCGGGCGCCGGTCGAGTAGAGCAGCTCCAGCAGCGCCCGGTCGCGCAGCGCGCGTTCGCCCTCCGGCGCCGGCGTCTCCAGCAGCCGCAGCACGTCGCCGACGGGCAGGGCCTTGGGCAGCCGTTTCGCCGGGGTCGGCGGCCGGACCTCGCGGGCCGGGTTGTGCTCGGTGACGCCCTCGGCGTGCGCGAACTTGTGCAGGCCCCGCACGGCGACCAGCGCCCGGGCGGCCGACGACGCCGCGAGGGGCATGTGCTCGCCGTCGCCCTCGCGCAGCGCGGCACCGAACGACGTGACGTGCGCGGGCGTGATGTCGGCGATCTTCGCGATGCCGGCGCCGTCGAGGTGGGCGGCGTAGCGGCGCAGGTCGCGGGCGTAGCTGTCCAGCGTGTTGCGCGCGGTCCCGCGTTCGACGACCAGGTGGTCGAGGTAGGCGGCGATCACGTCGGCCGTGCTGTGCGGGCTGGAGGCCACGGCGGTCACCTTAGGCCGTGCGGGCACCGTGACCCGGGAGAAACCCCGTTCTCGGCCGGACGCGGTTACCTTGGATTTCATGGAGACGGACGAGCTCCGCATCGGCACGGCCGAGCGGGAAGAGGCGGCGCGGCTGCTCGCCGACCACTTCGGCATGGGCCGCATCACCCCCGACGAGTACGAGACGCGGGTGACGGACGCCTACAGCGCGACGACGCTGGGCGACCTGCGGCCGTTGTTCCGCGACCTGCCGCAGCCGCACCCGGGGTTCCTGACCCCGCCGCAGGTGCCCCAGCTGCCGACGTACGCGCAGCCGACGATGCAGCTGCCGATGTACGGCCCGCCCCCGCCGTCGATGCCACTCCCGATGCCGTACGCGCCGTCGATGCCGATGCCGGTGTCCTACCGGTCCAAGACCACGGCCGGAGTGCTCCAGATCGTGCTGCCGTTCGGCGTCGGCCGGTTCTACACCGGCCAGACCGGGCTGGGCCTGCTCCAGCTCCTCGTCGTGCTGATGACCGGCGTGGGCGTGCTCTGGCCGATCATCGACGGCATCATGCTGCTGGCCAACGGCGGCCTCGACGCCGAAGGCCGCCCGCTGCGCCCCTGACCAGAAGCCGTGAATGGCCCATTGAGGGACTTGAAGTCCCTCAATGGGCCATTCACGGACCTGCGCTGGACCCGGGCGCTCAGCCTTCGCGGCGCTTGGCGAACGCCGTCGGGCGGTCGGGCCACGGGGCGTCGGCCGGGCGGGGCTCGGCCACGCCGCCGACGACCGCGTGCGCGGCCAGCACGCCCGACACCGCGGCGCCGTTCACCAGCTCGCCCGCCAGGGCCATCCGGACCGCCTCGGCCAGCGGGAACTTGCGGACGACCAGGTCCGCCTCCTCCTCGCCGAGCACGTCACGCTCCACATCGGACAGTCCGCGGGCGAGGAACACCCGCACCACCTCGTCGGTGAAGCCGGGTGACGCCGCGACGTCGACCAGGGTCACCCAGTCCTCCGCGGTCTGCCCGACCTCCTCCACGAGCTCCCGGCGAGCCGCGCCGACCGGGTCCTCGCCGAGGTGGTCGATCAGGCCGGCGGGCAGCTCCCACAGCCGGTGCCCCATCGGGTGCCGGTACTGGTGGATGAGCGTGATCCGCTTCTCGTCGTCGAGGGTGACGATCGCGACCGCGCCCAGGTGCTCGATCACCTCGCGGACGGCGGTGTTCCCGCCCGGCATCACGACGTCGTCGATCCGCAGGCCGACGACCCGTCCGATGTGGACGTCGCGGCTGGAGGCGACGGTGAACTCGTGCTCGCCCGGCGCGGTCACCGGGCCGCCACGGGGGCCTCGGGCAGCGCGACCGGCAGCCGCTCGGCGACCTTGCGGTCCACCACGGCCTTGACGAACGCGCTGAACAGCGGGTGCGGCCGGGTCGGGCGGCTCTTCAGCTCGGGGTGCGCCTGCGTGCCGACGAAGAACGGGTGCTTTTCGGCGGGCAGCTCGACGAACTCGACCAGGCGGTCGTCCGGCGAGGTGCCGGAGAACACCAGGCCCGCGTCGGTCAGCTGCTTGCGGTAGGCGTTGTTCACCTCGTAGCGGTGCCGGTGCCGCTCGGACACCTCGGTGGTGCCGTAGGCCTTCGCGACCTGCGAGCCCGCCTTGAGCTTCGCCGGGTACGCGCCGAGTCGCATGGTGCCGCCCATGTCCCGCTCGCCCGCGACGACGTCGCGCTGGTCGGCCATCGTCGAGATCACCGGGTGCTTGGTGTTCTCGTCGAACTCCGACGAGCCGGCGTCCTCGATGCCCGCCAGGTTCCGCGCGGCCTCGATGACCATGCACTGCAGGCCGAGGCACAGGCCGAGCAGCGGCACGCCGCGGGTGCGGGCGTACTCGATCGCGCCGACCTTGCCCTCGATGCCGCGGATGCCGAACCCGCCCGGGATCAGCACACCGTCCACATCGGACAGTACGGAGGCCGCGCCGGACGCGGTCTGCGCGTCGTCGGAGGCGACCCAGACGATCTCGACCTTGGCCCGGTGGGCGAACCCGCCCGCGCGCAGCGCCTCGGTGACCGAGAGGTAGGCGTCCGGCAGGTCGATGTACTTGCCGACGACCGCGACCTTCACCGTCTCGCTCGGGTTGTGCACCCGGTCGAGCAGGTCGCCCCACACCGTCCAGTCGACGTCGCGGAACGGCAGGCCGAGGCGGCGCACCACGTAGGCGTCGAGCGCCTCGCTGTGCAGCACCTTCGGGATGTCGTAGATCGATCGCGCGTCCGGGCAGGCGATGACGGCCTCGGTGTCGACGTCGCACATCAGGCCGATCTTGCGCTTGAGGTCCTCGGGGATCTCCCGGTCGGCCCGGCAGACCAGCGCGTCGGGCTGGATGCCGATGTTGCGCAGCGCGGCGACCGAGTGCTGGGTCGGCTTCGTCTTCAGCTCGCCCGAGGGCGCCAGGTACGGCACCAGCGAGACGTGCAGGAAGAAGCAGTGGTCCCGGCCGACGTCGTGGCGGACCTGGCGGCACGCCTCGAGGAACGGCAGCGACTCGATGTCGCCGACCGTGCCGCCGACCTCGGTGATGACGACGTCCGGCGTCTGGCCGGCCTCGTCGGGCTCGGCGGCGGCGGTGATCCGGGACTTGATCTCGTCGGTGATGTGCGGGATGACCTGCACCGTGTCGCCGAGGTACTCGCCGCGGCGCTCCTTGGCGATCACCTCGGAGTAGACCTGACCGGTCGTGACGTTGGCCTTGCCGTCGAGGTCGCGGTCGAGGAAGCGCTCGTAGTGCCCGATGTCGAGGTCGGTCTCGGCGCCGTCGTCGGTGACGAACACCTCACCGTGCTGGAACGGGTTCATCGTCCCGGGGTCGACGTTGAGGTACGGATCGAGCTTCTGCATCGTGACGCGAAGCCCGCGCGCGGTAAGGAGTTGTCCCAGGCTCGAGGCCGTGAGTCCCTTACCCAGAGAGGAGGCGACGCCTCCGGTGACAAATACGTACTTGGTAGCCCGCGACTGAAGTCCCACGGGCCGCCAGCATATCCGAAGCTCGCGGATCCGCTCGCTGTGACATGCCCGAACGGCGTTTTGTGCTCCTGACCACGCGTCAGGCGGCGGCCTTCGCCAACTTCAGCCGCGGACGGCCGGTGAGCGCGCGGCTGCCGGGCAGCCGCCGCAGCACCTCGACGAAGGCGATCGTCAGCGCGATCGTGGCGAAGTAAATGATCACACTGAGCCACGGCGCGCCGAAGTGGTCCGCCACGTGCGGGATCACCGGGCCGAGCAGGGCGAGCGCGAGCGGGTGGACCAGGAAGATGCTGAACGACCGGTTCGCCGCCCACGAGACCAGGCGCGCGCCGCGGCCGCCCTCGGTGCGGCGCGCGGCCCACCACGTGGTGAACGCGTAGATCGCCGCGATGACCGTGAGGAACCACGGGATCAGGTACGGCTGGAACGGGTCGCTGGCCACCTGCGGGAACGTTCCACTGTGGACGGTGCGGAGGTAGTACCACTCGGTGCCGGCCAGCACCGCCACCAGGGCGCCGCCGAGCAGCAGCCGGTGCCGGCCCACCCAGGCGTGCACGGTCTCGAAGTGCATGGCCACCAGCGCGCCGAACAGTGTGTAGAACTGGTACGGCAGGATCGTGGCGTAGAGGTGCGTGATCGTCTCGTAGCTGACGCCCAGCGGCTGGTAGGTCATGAACGCGACCACGCCGACCTGCAGCAGCCCGCTGCCCAGCAGCAGCCACTTGTGCTTGCCCGCGGTGGCCCGCAGGAGCTTCATCAGCACCGGGAAGAGCAGGTAGACCTGCATCGTCACGAGCAGGAAGTACAGGTGGTACCAGGCGCCGCCGGTGAGCAGGTCGGTCAGGAGCAGGCGCATCGACGCCTCGAGCGAGCCGGGCTGCTGCCCGCCGGTGACCAGCGAATACGCCCAGAAGAACATCGTCCACGCGAGGTAGGGCGTCGCGACCAGCGGCAGCCGGCGGCGCCAGAACGTACCCGCGGTGAGCTCGCGGCCGCGGTTCTGGAACACCAGCACGAACCCGGTCAGCGCGAAGAACGCCTCACGCGTGAAGTGCAGCGGGGTCTCGACGGCGTTCGCGCCGACGTCCTGCGCGAAGTTCGTCGCGCCGACCACGTGGATGAGGATCACGCAGGCGAACGTGATCAACCGGAACAGGTCGATCTGGTGGAGGTAGGGCGCTTTGCCGCCCGGTCTCGCGACGCGGGCGGGGGCCTCGAGCGTGGCCTGGGCGGTCGTCATCGTGCCACCTTCACGGCACCGGTTTCGGCGTTGATCACGGTTTCAGGTTTGCCGCCCATTCTGTGAATTTCCCATGAAGCCACTGGGAACCGCCTGTTGGACCAGCTCCCCCGCGGTGTCGGATATGCCACGTCCGTTCAGGGAGCGGGGAGCCGGTGATCATGTTATCGCGTGAGCTTCCGGGTACTCAATGTGACGCTCACGCTAGGCCGGTTCAGCGACGCGCGTCCGCCTCGACCTCCTCGCGGACGGCTTCCAACGCGGTGCGTAACTCGCCGGGCCCGACCGAGCCCAGGGCCAGCCGCAGCGCGCGCGGCACCGCCGGCGTCGTCGCGAACGGCTCGGCGGTGGACACCGCGACCCGCCGCCGGGCCAGCGCCGCGGCGATCCGGTCCGGGCGCGTGTCCGGTCCCAGCGGCAGCCACCGGAAGTACGACACCGGGTGCCCGGCGCCAGGCAGGCCGGCCAGCACCTCCGACGCGACGGCTTGGCGCGCGCGGGCGTCTTCGCGCTTGCGCGCCTCGAGCCGGTCGACGGTGCCGTCGTCGAGCCACCGGCGGGCGATCGCCGCGGTCAGGGCCGGGGTGTTCCACGTCGTGGCCCGGATGGCGCGCTCGATCGCCGGGACGAGCGGCACGGGTGCGGTCACGAACCCGATCCGCAGGCCGGTCGCGACGCTCTTCGACAGGCCCGACACGTGCACGGTCACCTCCGGCGCGAGCATCGCCAGCGGCGGCGGCGCGTCCTCGGCGAGGTAGGCGTACGAGGCGTCCTCGACGATCGTCAGGCCGTGGCGGCGGGCGAGCGAGACGAGCCGCGCCCGCTGGTCGCCACCGAGCACCCAGCCGAGCGGGTTGTGCAGGGTCGGCATCGTGTAGACCGCGCGGACCCGGCGCCCGCGGCACAGCCGGTCGAGCGCGTCGAGGTCCGGCCCCTCCCCGGTCACCGGCAGCGGGGCGAGCTCCAGCCCGAGGGTGCGGGCGAGCACCCGGAACCCGGGGTAGGTGAGGGCGTCGACGGCGACGACATCGCCGGCGCGGAACAGCGCCATGGCCGTCACGGCGAGGCCGTGCTGCGCACCGTTGACGATCAGCACCCGTTCCCGGCCGGTGTCGAGCCCGCGACGGCGCAGGTACCGGGCGACGGCCTCCCGGTCGTCGGCGCGCCCGCGGTGCGGCTGGTAGCGCAGCAGCGCGTCGAGGTCCCCGGAGGTGGCCAGGTCCCGCAGCGCCTCGCGGAGCAGGTCGGCCTGACCTGGGACCGAGGGTGAGTTGAAGCTGAGGTCGACCGCGTCGGCCGCGACCGCCCGCTCATCGACGTCGTCGGCGGCAGCCAGATCGCGGACGAACGTGCCCCGCCCCTGCTCGCAGCTGACCAGACCCATCGCTTCGAGTTCGGCGTAGACCCGCGACGCGGTCACGACGGCGATGCCCTCGTCGGCCGCGAGCCGCCGGTGGGTGGGCAGCCGCGTGCCGACCGGCCACTGCCCGCCACGGATCTTCGCCGCGAACGCGTCCACGATCACCTTGTACTTCGGCACCCGCACGCCGCGATTGTAGGCAGGACAATTTGTGGACTGTCCTGGATCGGCCGCCTTAGCGTGCAGGTCATGAACATCGCGATCCTCACCTTCGACGGCTACAACGAACTCGACTCGCTCATCGCGCTGGGCGTCCTCAACCGGGTGCCCGGCTGGCGGGTGTCGATCGCGAGCCCGGCACCGCGGGTGACGTCGATGAACGGCGTCACGATCGACGCCACGATCGGCTTGGAAGAGGCCTGCACGGCCGACGCCGTCATCGTCGGCAGTGGCTCGAAGACCCGCGAGGTCGTCGAGGACCCGGCCGTCATGGCCACGCTGCGCGGCCTCGATCCCGCCCGGCAGCTGCTGGCCGCGCAGTGCTCGGGCACGCTCGTGCTGGCGAAGCTCGGGCTGCTGGACGGCGTGCCCGCGTGCACCGACCTGACGACCAAGCCGTGGGTGCTCGCCGCCGGGGTCGAGGTGCTGAACCAGCCGTTCTTCGCCCGCGGTGACCTCGCCACCGCCGGCGGCTGCCTGGCCTCGACCTACCTCGCCACCTGGGTCATCGCGCGGCTCCAGGGCGTCGAGGCCGCCGAGCACGCCATGCACTACGTCGCGCCGGTCGGGGAGAAGGACGACTACGTCGCGCGTGCCCTGCGCAACGTCACGCCCTACCTCGAACCGGCCGTCGCCGCTTCCTGATCCCGCTCGTCACCGAAGAGGGACTTCAAGGTCACCTCGCGGTTGACCCGCACGTGCTCGACGGCTTCGGCGTGCGCGCGCTCGGCGTCCCCCGACGCGATCGCGTCGTAGAGCCGGCGGTGCTCGTCGAGCAGCTCGGTGAAGTGCTCGTTCTGGCTGGTCAGCCAGCGGAGCCTGCCCTGCAGGGGCTGCAGCATCGTGGTGAGCAGCGTGTTGCCCGCGAGGGCCACGATCTCGTCGTGGAAGCGCGAGTTGAGCACGGTGATCTTGGCCGCGTCGCCCCGGGCCGTCGCGCGGGCGGCGTCGGCGAGCGTCCGCTCGAGCCGCTTCAGCTCCGGCGCCCCCGCTCGCTCGGCGGCCCGCCCCGCGGCGAGCCCCTCCAGGGCCTCGCGGACGTCGAACAGCTCCTCGACGTCGACCCGCGCGAGCTGCCGGACGACGATCCGGCGGGCCGACTGCTCGACGAGGAACCCTTCGGCCTCCAAGCTGCGGATGGCCTCACGCACCGGCACCCTGGACACCCCGAGGTCCTCGGCCAGCTCGCGCTCGACCAGCCGGTCGCCCGGGCGGAGGCGGCCGGTCAGGATCCGTTCGCGCAGCTCGTCGCGCACCCGCTGGCGGGTGGCCGCGAGGGGCTGCCGCTCGCTCGCCGACGTCACGGGTCCCCTCTCGTTCAACACGCCCGTAACCGGACGTAACGCGAGTTTATCCGCCGGAGGGTTGACGGACGCGGACGTCGGGGTGATATTTGGGATACCAAATTTTGGTATCCCAAATCTCCGTCCCCGCACGTCGACCGGAGGCTCGTATGACGGCCGCCCCGCTCACCGAAACCGGACAAGAGACACCAGCCCCGCCGGATCCCCGGCTCTGGAACGAAGACCTCGCCCCCGTGCAGGACCGCCGGTGGAAGGTCTACGACATCTTCGCGCTGTGGATGTCCGACGTGCACAACCTGGGCAACTACACCTTCGCGGCCGGGCTGTTCGTGCTCGGCCTCTCGGCCTGGCAGGTGTTCACCGCCCTGCTGTTCGGCTTCGTCATCATCTACGTCGGCATGAACCTGATGGGCCGGATCGGGCAGCGCACCGGCGTGCCGTTCCCGGTCGTCGCGCGGCTGAGCTTCGGCACCTTCGGCGCCAACCTTCCCGCGCTGATCCGCGCGGTCATCGCGATCTTCTGGTACGGCATCCAGACCTACCTCGCGAGCGTGGCCATCACGCTGCTCGTGCTCGCCATCGACCCGGGCCTGAAACCGTTGACCGAACACGGTTTCCTCGGCCTGCACGCACTCGGCTGGATCTGTTTCATCGCCCTGTGGGCGGCCCAGGCGCTGATCCTGACCCGCGGCATGGAGTCGATCCGCAAGTTCCAGGACTGGTGCGGCCCGGCGATCTGGGTCGTGATGATCGCGCTCGCGGTGTGGATCCTCGCCGCCGCCCACTGGAACATCTCGTTCACCAGCAGCCCGAAACAGCTGTCCACGGGTGAGCAGATCCGGCAGTGGTTCGGCGCCGCCGGGCTGATCCTGGCCACCTACGGCACGCTGATGCTCAACTTCTGCGACTTCTCCCGCAACGCACCGGACCAGAAGACCGTGCGGCGCGGCAACTTCTGGGGCCTGCCGATCAACTCGACGGCGTTCGCGCTGCTGTCGGTCGTCGTCACCGCGGGCAGCATGCAGGTGTTCGGCGAGGCCATCACCGACCCGGCCGAGCTGCTGTCCAAAGTGCACAACACGCCGGTGCTCGTCGTCGGCGCGCTGACCTTCGCGATCGCCACGATGGGCGTCAACATCGTCGCGAACTTCGTCTCCCCCGCCTACGACCTGGCCAACATCTGGCCGAAGCGGATCACGTTCACCATCGGCGGGATGATCAGCGCGGTCGCCGCGCTGTGCGTGCTGCCGTGGAAGCTGTACTCCTCGCCCACGGTGGTCAACTACTTCCTCGGCGGGCTCGGCGCGTTCCTCGGGCCGCTGTTCGGGATCATGATCGTCGACTACTACCTGATCCGGCGCGGCAAGGTCGACGTCGCGCAGCTGTTCGTCGACGGCGGGATCCACCCGCGGGTGAACCCGCGCGCGCTGGTGACGTTCTTCCCGACCGCCGCGCTGGCCGCGGTGATCGCGCTGGTGCCGTTCTTCGCCCCGGCCGCGCCGTACTCGTGGTTCATCGGCACGGCGTCGTCCGCGGCGCTGTACTTCGTGGTCTCGCGGAACCAGCGATGAGGATCGTCGTCACCAACTGCAACACCACCGAAGCGATGACGAAGGAGATCGGTGCCGGTGCCCGCGCCGCGGCGAGCCCCGGCACCGAAATCCTGGCCAGGACCCCGAAGTGGGGCCCGGAGTCGGCCGAGGGCTGGCTGGACAGCTTCCTCTCGGCCGCCGCCGTCCTCGATCTGTTGCGGGGCCTGGAAGAACCGTTCGACGCGGTCGTGGGGGGGGGGGGGGGGGGGGGCGGGGGCGGCGGCGGGGGGGGGGGGGGGGGGGGGGCCGGGGGGCGCCACCACCCCCCCGCCCCCCCCCCCGCGCGCCGCCGGGGGGGGGGCCCCCCCCCGGGGGGGGGGGGGGGGGGGGGGGGGGGGGCCCCCCCCCACGGCCGCGAGGGGGCCCGCGAACTCCTGGACGTCCCGGTCGTCGACATCACCGAGGCCGCCGCGCACCTGGCCTGCCTGCTGGGCCGCCGCTACGGCGTCGTGACCACATTGGACCGCACGTGCGGGCTGATCGAGGACAGCCTGCACTCCGCGGGGGTCGCCCAGAACTGCGTGACGGTCACGGGTGCCGGCCTCGGCGTGCTGGAGCTGACCGACGAACGCCGGACGGAGTCGGCGCTGCTGACCGCCGGCCGGCGCGCCCGTGACGCCGGCGCGGAGGTCCTGGTGCTCGGCTGCGCCGGGATGACCGGGCTGGACCGCCGGATCGCGACGATGCTCGACATCCCGGTGATCGACGGTGTCGCCGCCGCCGTCCGGCTCGCCGAGTCGCTCGTCGGGCTGGGCCTGAAGACCAGCCGGGCCGGTTCGTACGCCAAGCCGCTGGCCAAGAAACGCACCTGGCCCGTTTGACAGCCGCCGCACCGGAGAGCCAGAATCGCCGACGCCACTGCCGTACCGCCGCCCGGTGACGAGTGGGGATCCTGGCGTCCCCGAAAGGGCGGTCGAAGGTGCGAAGGCAGTTACACGTTCTCGGGGCGGCGGTGCTGGCCGCGTGCCTGGCCATGGTCCCGGTCAGCGGGACGGCGACGGCCGGGCAGGCGCCGCGCACCGTCGTCACCGACGGCAAGAAGCTCGCGGACATCCAGTCGGCGCTCAAGCACGGCCACGCGACCCGCGCGCAGCGTGACGCGCTGAAGGTGGTGCTGGACAAGGCGAACACCGCGCTGAGCGCCGGGCCGTGGTCGGTCATGGACAAGCCGACCGCGCCGCCCAGCGGCGACAAGCACGACTACATGAGCCAGGCGCCCTACTGGTGGGCGAGTGAAAAGACCCCGGAGAACCCGCAGGGCTGCCCGTACGTCAACAAGGACGGCCAGCGCAACCCGGAGGCCGACGCGATCACCGACCACACCTACCGGATGGTGGCGTGGGACGCGATGTACTACCTCTCGCTCGCCTGGTACTACACCGGCGACACGAAGTACGCGAAGCGCGCGGCACTGGACATCCGGACGTGGTTCCTCGACCCGGCCACCCGGATGAACCCGAACATGACGTACTCGCAGATCATCCCGTGCAAGAACACGATCAGCGGCACCGGCATCATCGACTCGACGCAGTCGTTCAGCCAGGTCCTCGACGTCTTCGCGCTGCTCGACACCGGTGCACCGGGCTGGACGAGCAAGGACCGCACGGGCATCAAGGCGTGGCTGTCGCAGTACCTGAACTGGATGCAGACCAGCCCGCAGGCGAAGCTGGAACTGGCCGCCACGAACAACCACGGCACGTTCCTCGACATGCAGAACGCGACGATCGCCGCCTACCTCGGCAAGCGGGACACGGCGAAGAAGATCGTGCTGGACGCGGAGAAGAACCGGTTCCCGGTGCAGTTCGCCGCCGACGGCAGCCAGCCGCTCGAACTGTCGCGGACGATGTCGTGGCACTACGTCAACTTCAACCTCACCGCGTGGGGCCGGATGGCGGAGCTGGGCAAGAACCTCGGCGTCGACGTCTGGAAGTACACCGCGCCGAACGGGGCGACCCTGCGCAAGGTCGTCGACCAGCTGATCCCCGGTGCGCTGCAGGGCGCGGCGGGCTGGCCGCACCAGCAGATCGGCGTGTTCGACCAGTCGATCGCGGCGGACATCTTCCACGCCGCGGCCGAGGAGGCGCACGACCAGGACGCGGCCGCGGCGCTCAAGAAGATGCCGCTGCCCGCCGGCGGTGACACGTGGCCGGTGCGCGTGTCGTGCTTCCCGCTCGACCCGCCGCTCAAGTAACCCCTACTAACGCTGGGAAATCCGGACACCGCACCCCATAGCGCACACACTCCGAGATTGGTCTAGTCCAAAGTATTGACACTCGGTGTGCGCACGCGCACATTCATGAACGGGCCGGCACCTGTTCGTGAAGAACCATCGCGTACCGCCCCCTCTCGCGCCGTCGCGGCCCGGGAGGGGGCCGTCCGCCTGCGCGAGGAGACAGCATGCAGAGGGTTTCCCGAAGATTGGCGATGTTCGCCGCCGCCGCGGCCGCCGTGGTCGTGGGCGCGCTGACGGTCGCCGGCCCGGCCGCGCCACCCGCGTCCGCCGCGACGTCCGGCGGGGTCCGGATCGCCTACTTCGACCAGTGGAGCATCTACCAGAACGCGTACTACCTGAAGAACGTCGACTCCATCGCCAACAACCTCGACTACCTGCTCTACGACTTCGAGAACATCGATCCGACGAACCACACCTGCTTCGAAGCGACGAAGGCGACCACGCCCGACCCGGGCGGCGAGACCGACCCGAACGCCGGTGACGGCGGCGGCGACCAGTTCGCCGACTACCAGAAGTCCTTCGGCTCCGACATCAGCGTCGACGGCACCGCCGACGTCTGGAACCAGCCGGTCGCCGGCAACTTCCACCAGCTGCAGGAGCTCAAGGCGCGGCACCCGAACCTCAAGGTGCTGCTGTCGATCGGCGGCTGGACGTACTCGAAGTACTTCTCCGACGCCGCCGCGACCGACGCGTCGCGCAAGAAGTTCGTCAGCTCGTGCCTGGACATGTTCATCAAGGGCAACATCCCGGCCGCCGGCGGGTACGGCGGCCCGGGCACCGCGGCGGGCATCTTCGACGGCATAGACATCGACTGGGAGTACCCGGGTTCCCCGACCGGGCACGTCGGCAACCACTACGGCGCCGCCGACACCGCGAACTACACCGCGCTGATGGCGGAGTTCCGCACCGAGCTGGACGCCTTGGGCGGCAAGCACTACGCGCTCTCGGCCGCGCTGCCGGGCGGGCAGGACAAGATCGCGAAGATCCAGACCGACAAGATCGGCCAGTACCTGGACTTCGGCAACGCGATGACCTACGACATGCACGGCGCGTGGGACGCGACCGGGCCGACGAACTTCCAGGACCCGCTGTACTCCGCGCCGAACGACCCGTCGGGCACGATCCCGCCGGGCACCGAGAAGTACACGATCGACTCGGTCGTCAAGGACTACCTGCACGGCAACAGCGCGTACGGCATCGCGGGCGGGTTCCCCGCGGGCAAGCTGACGCTGGGCATCCCGTTCTACTACCGCGGCTGGACCGGTGTCCCCGCCGGGTCGAACCACGGCCTGTACCAGTCGGCTTCGGGGCCGTCGGCGGGACACACGCTGAGCGGCAACGTGCCGGGTGTGGCGATGTACAAGGAACTCACCGGTATCGTCGACAACCCGTCCGACACGTTCTGGGACCCGGTCACGCAGTCGGCCTGGTTCTACGACGGCACGAACTTCTACGGCGGCTCGTCCGCGCAGTCCATCAAGGCCCGCACCGACTACATCCACTGCACCGGCCTCGGCGGCGCGATGATGTTCTCGCTCTACGACCTAGACCCGGGCTCGACGCTGTTCCACGCCGTCGTGAACGGCCTGGCCGCCTCGACGCCGAACTGCTCGACACCGCCGCCCACCACGACCCCGACCACTCCGACCACGCCCACCACCCCGACGACCCCCACCACGCCGACCACCCCCACGACCCCGCCGACGACCACGCCCACCACGCCGCCGTCGGTCCCCGCGTGGGCGCCGAACACGGCGTACGCCGCGGGCGCGAAGGTGACCTACAACGGCGTCACGTACACGTGCCGCCAGGCCCACACCTCGCTGGTGGGCTGGGAACCGCCGAACGTCCCGGCCCTCTGGCTCGCTAGCTGAGGCCAAAATCCGTGAAGGCCACCTTGAGGGACTCTGAGTCCCTCAAGGTGGCCTTCACGGCATTACCTGCACCGCGGGAGCGGAGGGTCAGTTTCCGGTGGGGCTGGCGACGCCCGGCGCGGGAGCCTGGGCGTTGCCGGCGATGCCGTAGCGGCCGGCGGCGCCGTCGAGCTGTTCCTTCAACGCCAGCACGGTGCTCACCCGCCCGGCGGAGGTGTCCACGTTGTCCACAGTGGACAGGATCGACGTCGACGACGTGTCGGCGCGGACGACCCCGAGCGCGCCGGTGCCGTCGGCGGAACCGGCGTCCCCCGCGAGTACCGTGCCCGCGCCGGTGCGGTCGAGCTGCGTGGCGAACCGCGCGATCGTCGCCGCCCGGTCGCCCGCGCCGTCGCCGGTCGCCTGCGCGCCGGTGAGCACCACGGCCAGCTGAGCCGGCTTGACGTCGGGGCCCGCCTTCACGAACCCGCCGTCGGTGAGCCCGCCGAGAGCCGCGGCCAGTTCCTCACCCGAGGACTGCGGTTTGGCGGAAGTCTTGTCCAGCAACAGCACCGAGCCGAGCAGCGCGCCGGCGAGCGTGCCGGTGTCCCCCGCGGTCGGGAACTTCGACCCGGCGGGCTGCAGCCGCGTGACGACGTCACGGAGCTGGTCGGCCTTGTCGGGATCGGCGAACGCGGCCGTCAGCTGCACCTCGCCGGTCACGGTCGCACCGGACTGGCCGATCAGCTGCTTGAGCGCGTCCCGGTCGGCCGGGCGCGCGTCCTCGGTGGTCACGAGCACCACCGACCGCTTGTCCAGCACCCCGGCGACGACCTTCGGCCCCATGGCGCCGGCGAACGCGTCCGCGTCGGCGAGCCGGGCGTTGAGCGCGTTGCGCTGCGCCTCGAGGTCGGAGACCTGGCTGCCCAGGTCCTTCTTCTCCCCCGCCAGCCCCGAAAGCAGCGAGCCGTTCAGCGCGGTCGAACCGAGCACGACGCCGACGGCGAGCGCCAGGAAGCAGGCGGCGATGGAAACTACGTGGTAGCGCAGCGAAATCACGTGAACAATCCCTTGACCCAGGCAGCGAACGTATTCCAGGTGTGCCGGAGCCAGTCCAGGTAGACCGAGCCGACGTCGGACACCAGCAGGGCCGCGGCGACGACCACGACCGCGGCGAGCACGAGCAGGACGACCGCGCCGATCGACACCCGGCTGCGGTGCAGCGTCGCCACCGCTTTCCCGTCGACGAGCTTCGTGCCGAGCTTCAGCCGGGTCAGGAACGTCGACGGGTTGGAACCGGACCGGCCGTGGTCGAGGAACTCGCGCAGGGTGGCCTGGAAGCCGACCGTGACCACCAGGCTCGCGCCGTGCGCGTCGGCCAGCAGCAGGGCGAGGTCTTCGGCGTTGCCGGACGCGGGGAACGTCACCGCGCCGATGCCGAGGTCCTGGATCCGCTCGACACCGGGGGCGTGCCCGTCCGGCTGCGCGGGCACCACGACCTCACCGCCGCTGCGCAGCGTGGCGGTGCCGATGCCGGTGGGGTCGCCGACCATGACGTCCGGCAGGTGGCCCTGCGCGCGCAGGGTGTCGGCGCCCGCGTCGACGCCGATCAGCACCGGCCGGTGCTCGGCGATGTACTTCTTCAGCTTCTTGAGGTCCTCGGCGTGCCCGTTGCCGCCCGCGACGACCAGCACGTGCCGGTCGCGCAGCTGCACCTTCAGCTCCGGCACGCCGACGCCGTCGAGGATCAGGGTGCGCTCGCGGCGGAGGAACTCGATGGTGTTCGCCGAGAACGCCTCCAGCTGCGTCGACATCCCGGCCTTGGCCTCGATCATCTGGTCCGCGACGCTGTCGGCGGTCTGCTCGATGCCGGAGGCGACCTGCCGCTCGCCGACGTACACGACCCCGTCGAGCAGGCGCAGCTTGGTGCCGTCCTTGATCGAGCGCAGCAGCTCACCGCCGACCGAGTCGACCAGCGGGACGCCGGCGGCGATGAGGATCTCGGGGCCCAGGTTGGGGAACCGGCCGGAGATCGACGGTGACGCGTTGACCACGCCGGCGACCTCGGCGTCGACCAGGGCGTCGGCCGTCGCGCGGTCGAGGTCCAGCTGGTCGAGCACGACGATGTCGCCCGGACTGATCCGGCGCAGGAGCTCCCGGGTGCGGCGGTCGACCCTGGCGACCCCGGTGATGCCCGGCAGGGGTTCGGAGTTCCGCGTGAGCAGACCGGTGAGCTTCATGTGGCCGATGGTGACAAATTTGCTCGTGGGACTGCGCACGCCACGCCGTAGCAGAGGTGACTCGTTGTGGTGAGCCACGCCGCGCCTCAAGCGTCGGACTCCTCCGAAAGAGACCCGAAATCGAGGTTCACCCAGGGGCTGCCCGGGTCCTGAAGGAGCTGGTGGTGGACTCGCACGGCCGCGGGGTACCACTCGCCGAACTCCTCGTCCCGGCTGTGCAGCACCCGGCCCATGAGGTAGCCCGCCGACAGGTCGGCCCATGACTGGTGGTAGCGACGCGCGAGCGAACCGGCCTCCAGGACCATCAGCTCGGCGGTCAGCGCGTCGCAGTAACCGGCGGCCAGCCCCCACCGCGCGATGTTGACGGCGCGGCCGACGTCCCAGGACAACGCCGTCGTGACAAAACCCTCGGCGTCGAGCAGGCCGTCGGCTCGGAAGCGCTGCTCGTAGCGCGACACCCGGCGCACGGTGTCGCGCAGCTCGTCGGCCTGGTCCTCGGCGTCGTTCTCCGCGCACCAGCGGCTCACGACCTCCGCCCAGGTCAGCGGGTCGAACTCGCCGTTGCGCGGCCCGTACTCCGCGGCGAACCGCAGGCGCAGCATCAGCACCAGGTTGCCGGGCGTCAGCGCGTACCCGTCACCGATGAGGTCGGCCATCGTGGCCCGCCAGGCCGGCGGGTCGGGCACGCCCCACCAGTCGCGCAGGCCGCGGACCTCGGCCACGTAGTCGTGATAGCGGGCGTCGAGCAGGTTCCACGGCGCCGCGTTGAGCACGGCCAGGTGCGCGCCGCAGGCCAGCGCGTGCGCGATCGGCCCTTCGAGGTGCCCGTACGGCGCGGTGATCAGCCGTTCGACCTGCTCTTCCAGAGGCGTGACGTCATCGAGGTGCGCGTCCAGCCACGGTTGCAGCGTCGCGCCCGGCAGCCGCCACTCGCCGCGGGTGCCGCGGTTGAACACGACCCGCTCGTGCCGCCCGACACCGTCGACCGCCCAGTCCAGTGCCCCGCTCATGAAGACGACGTCCGAGCCGAGGTCGGGCAGCGCGCCGCGGGTGAAGACCTGCAGGAACTCGTCGCCGCGGGTTTCGTAATAAACGTTCGGGAACGTCTCGGCGCGGTCCTCGAGGATGCTCTCGGCGTCGGCCCGCCGGATGGGGACGAACAGTTCCTCCCCGGCGAGCAGCCCGAGGTAGGCGTCGAGGTCACCCTCCCGGCGGGCGGCGGCCAGCTGCGCTTCGACGTCGGCGGGTGGCGGCAGGATCAAGGGGCGGCTCCCTCCGCTCGGCGGGTCAGCACGACGAGCTTGCCCGCCGTCCGGTTGTGTTCCAGGTCGTCGTGCGCCTGCCGGATCGCCTCCATCGGGTACACCCGGGCCGGGCCGAGGCTGACGCCGCCGGCGGCGATCCGGTCGAGGTACCGCTGGAGAACCGATGCGGGCAGGTCGTCCGCCTCACCACCATAAGCGGTCAGGCGCACGCCGGAAGGGAGGAATCCGATGGGATAGAAGTTCGGAATGATCCACTGGTTCGAGAGCATGCCCGTGAAGCACACGGTGCCGTGCACGCGGGTGGCCGCGAGGGTGTCCGGCAGGGTCGGCGTCCCGACCAGTTCGAGCGCCGCGTCGACCCCGTCCGGCACGATCTCGCGGACCTTCGCGGCGACATCGCCGTCGTCCAGGAGCGGGTGCTCGACCCCGTGGTCGGCGAGAGTGTCCAGGCGGTCCGGCTGCCGCGTCGTCGCGAAGACGGTGGCGCCGAGGTCGCGGGCGAGCGTCGCGGTGGCGAAGCCGAGCGCGGACGTGCCGCCGCGGATCAGCAGCGTCTGGCCTTCTTTCAGGTCCAGACCGGTGGTCAGGGAGCCGTACGCGGTCTGCAGCGTCTCCGGGACCTGGCCGAGCACCTCCCACGGCAGGTCCGAGCGGAACGGGACGACCTGCTCGCGCGGCACGAGCGTGTACTCGGCATAACCGCCGTCGAAGGTGCGGCCCATCCCGCCCATCATCGTGGCGACCTGCTGCCCCACCTCGAAGTCCCCGTCCGGCGCGGCGTCGACGACACCCACGGCCTCGATGCCGGGCACCCGCGGGAACGTGACGCCGTCGGCCAGGCCGAGCCGGGTGTGCAGCTCGGAACGGTTGAGGCCGAACGCCCGGACGGCGATCCGGACCCAGCCCGGTTTCGCCTCGGGCAGCGGGATGTCTTTCAGTTCGAGGTTCTCGACCGGCCCGGGTTCACGAAGTACCACCGCGCGCATCATGGGTTCCTTTCTTCGCATGCGAACAGTCCGCACAACAACTGTCCGCACGAGTACTATTCCCGGGGTGACCCTGTCCCGAGAACACGACGCGGCGTGGCGCGGCTTCCTGCGCTCGTCGGCCCTGCTGCTGCGGGTGCTGGACGCGGACCTGCGCGCCGCGCACGGGATGTCGCACCGCACGTACGACGCGCTGGTCCAGCTCTCGGAAGCGCCCGATCAACGGCTGCACATGAAGGACCTGGCCGACGCTCTGGTGCACAGCGCAAGCGGCCTGACCCGCCTGGTCGACGGCCTCGAGCGCGACGGTTACGCACGGCGCGAAGTGGATCCTGCGAACCGCCGGGCCACGTTGGTGGTGTTGACGCCTGAGGGGTTGGCGGCGCTGGAGAACGCGTGGCCCACGCATGTCCGGGGGGTGGAGCGCTACTTCGCGGGCCACGTGAGCCACGAGCAGGCCCGGGTACTCGCGGAGGTGTTCCGCGACATCAACGCGGACCTGGACGGCCACTGACTTCAGCGGTGCCCGGCTTTCCCGTCACCGGCGAACCGCGATTCCTTCTTCTTGGCCCGCTTGCGTTCCGTTCGAACTCGGCCTTGTCCTTCGCCGCGGCGGCCAGCAGCTCCTCGTGCGCGATCAGCTCCACCACCGGCGTCCGAACCCTGACCAGTCCGCACACCACAAACCGACCGCCCGCTTGCTCGGTCTGCTACCCGACCGGCGACCGGCTACTTCTTCTTGGCCCGCTTGCGTTTCGGCTCGAACTCGGCCTTGTCCTTCTCCGCCGTGGCCAGCAGCTCCTCGGCGTGGGCGCGGCCGGTCTCGTTGTCCATGCCGGCGAGCATCCGGGCCAGCTCGCTGACCCGCTCGGCCGGCGCGAGGTTCTTCACGCCACTGCGCGTCACCCCGCCCTTGTGGCCCTTGTCGACCACCAGGTGCTGGTCGGCGAACGCCGCGACCTGCGGCAGGTGCGTGACCACCAGGACCTGGTGGGTCCGCGCGAGCCGCGCCAGCCGGCGGCCGATCTCGATCGCCGCGCGGCCGCCGACCCCGGCGTCGACCTCGTCGAACACCAGTGTCTGCACCGTGTCGGCGTGCGCGAGGACGACCTCGATCGCCAGCATCACCCGCGACAGCTCACCGCCGGAAGCGGCCTTGTGCACCGGCAGCGGCGGCGCGCCGTCGTGCGCGCGCAGCAGCAGCTCGACGTCGTCGATGCCGTCCGAGCCCGCGTGCACCGCGTGGCCGTCGATCGCGAGCGCGTGCGTGTCGCCGTGCTCGGCCGGGCGCTGCTCGACCGTGACCTCGATCGCGGCCTGGCCCATCGCCAGGCCGGACAGCTCCCGCGTGATCTCCGCGGCCAGCTCGGCCGCCGCCTTCTCGCGCGCCGCCGAAACCTCGACGGCGTGCGCGGCCAGCTGGATCGCGAGCTGGTCGCGCCGCAGCGCCAGCTCGGCCAGCGCCTCCTCCGAAGTGTCCATGGTCTCGAGGCGGCGCCGGGCGTCGTCGGCCCAGGCGAGCACACCGTCGACATCCGCCGCGTACTTGCGGGTCAGCCGCTTGAGGTCACCCTGGCGGGCCAGCACCTTCTCCAGCAGCGCCGGGTCGGCGTCCAGCGTCTCGACGTACCCGCCGAGCTCGGCCCCGACGTCGGCCAGCAGCACCGTCGCCTCTTCCAGCCGCGGCGCCAGTTCGCGCAGCACGGCGTCCTCCGACGTCGACAACCGCCGCAGGGCTTCGGAAACCAGGCCCATCGCGCCGGGCGCGTCCGGGTCGCCTTCGGCCGAACCCGACACCGCGATGTGCGCCTCGGTCGCGGCCGCGCGCAGCTCGTCGGCCGCCGCGAGCCGCTTGATCTGCGCGGTGAGCTCGACGTCCTCACCCGGTTCCGGCACGACCGCGTCGATCTCGGTGAGCCCGTGCTTGAGCAGGTCCGCCTGCTGCGCCATCTCGCGCGACCGCGTCGAGCGCTCGGTCAGCTCGGCGATCACCGCCAGCCACTCGGACCGGATCTCCTGGTAGGCACGCAGCGGCTTGGTGACGGCGTCCCCGGCGAAGCGGTCGATCACCGCGCGCTGCTCGGCCGGGCGCAGCAGCCGCAGCTGGTCGTTCTGCCCGTGCACCGCGATCAGCTGCTCGGACAGCTCCGCGAGCACGCCGACCGGCACCGACCGGCCACCGAGGTGGGCCCGGGACCGCCCGTCGACGGCGATCGCGCGCAGCGCGATGACACTGCCGTCCTCGTCGACGTCGGCACCGGAGTCGGTGACGATCCGCTCGGCGCCTTCGACACCCGAATAGGTGAATCTTCCTTCCACGAACGCCTTGAGCATCCCCGTTCGCACTTTGGAGACCTCGGCCCGGCCACCGGAGAGCAGGTGCAGCCCGGTGACGACCATGGTCTTCCCGGCACCCGTCTCACCGGTGACGACGGTGAAGCCCGCGTGCAGTTCCAGCAGGGCGTCCTCGATGACTCCGAGGCCCTGGATGCGCATCTCGGCCAGCACGCCGCCTACCGTAGCGGCCACCACCGACGAACCACGCACCCGGAGCCCCGGCGAGTCGCCGATATGTTCGAATTTCGCGCCGAACGGGCCGTTCGCGCCCTATTCGTTCGGGCGGGCGTGGCGCTCGCGCCAGCTCTTCACCGGCAGGGCGAACTTCTGCACCAGACGATCGGTGAACGGGCCGTCCCACAGCCGGACCAGCCGCACCGGCGTGCTGCCGCAGGTGACCCGCACCCGGGCGCCCGGCGGCAGGTCGTGGCTGCGGGTCCCGTCGCAGGTCAGGACGGCGGACGAACCGTCGGGGTCGATCCCGACGGTGATGATCGAGTCGCGGGAGACGACCAGCGGCCGCGAGAACATCGCGTGCGCGTTGCTCGGCACCACCAGCAGCGCCTGCACGTCCGGCCAGATGATCGGGCCGCCGGCCGAAAACGCGTACGCCGTCGAACCGGTCGGTGTGGCGCACAGCACACCGTCGCAGCCGAACGCCGAAACCGGCCGGCCGTCGACCTCGATCAGCGCGTCCAGCACCCGCTCGCGCGTGCTCTTCTCGACGCTCGCCTCGTTCAGTGCCCAGGTGCGGCTCAGCTCGGTGCCGCCGTGGGTGACGGTGACGTCGATCGTCATCCGCTCTTCGACCTGGTAGTCGCCGTCGACGACCCGCTGCACGGTGTCGGCCAGCGCGTCCGAATCGGCCTCGGCGAGGAACCCGACACGGCCGAGGTTCACGCCGAGCACCGGCACCCCGGCCGGGCGGGCGATCTCGGCCGCGCGCAGCAGCGTGCCGTCACCGCCGAGGACGAACACCAGCTCGACGCCGGCGGCGGGGTTGTCGTCCGGGTCCACGACGGTGCAGCTCGCGCCGACGCCGTGCTCGTCCGGGTTGATCAGCGCGCAGACGTCGTCCTCGATCACCCGGATCCGGATCCCGGCCTTGGCGAAGCGCGCGGAAACCTCGCGCGCGGCTTCCCCGGTCGCGTCGCGATCCGGGTGCACCATGAGGAGAACTTCACGTTCGGTGGTCATGCGGGCCCTTCCTCGACGGCGGTTCGGACGAGCCGCTCGGCCTCAGACCTGTCTACCGCGTCCACAGTGGACTCGGCCACGTGTTCTTTGGTGAGCCACACGAAGTACTCGACGTTCCCGGACGGCCCGGGCAGTGGGCTGGCGGTGACCCCGCGCAGCGCAAGCCCCAGTTTCGCGGCCTCGTCGAGCACGGCCAGCACCGACTCGGCACGCAGCTCCGGGTCGCGAACGACACCCCCGCTACCCAGCCTGTCCTTGCCGACTTCGAACTGGGGCTTCACCATCGGCACCAGATCGGCGCCTTCGCGCACGCACTCGACGAGCGCGGGCAGCACGAGCTTGAGCGAGATGAACGAAAGGTCGCCGACCACGAGGTCGACCGGCCCGCCGAGGTCGTCCGGGGTGAGGTTGCGGACGTTGGTGCGGTCGAGCACCACGACCCGTTCGTCGGTGCGGATCCGCCAGTCGAGCAGGCCGCGGCCGACGTCGGCGGCGATCACGGTCGCGGCGCCGTTCCGGAGGAGGACGTCGGTGAACCCGCCGGTGGACGCGCCGGCGTCGAGGCAGCGCTTGCCTTCGACGTCCAGCCCGAGCGGGGTGAACGCCTCGAGCGCGCCGAGCAGCTTGTGCGCGCCGCGCGAGGCCCAGCCGGGGTCGTCCTCGTCCTTCACGACGATGGGCGCGTCGGTCTCGACACCGGTGGCCGGCTTGGACGCGACCATGCCCCGCACGGTGACCTTGCCCCCGGTGATAAGGGCCGAGGCTTGTTCCCGGGAGCGGGCGAGGCCGCGCCGAACCAGCTCCGCGTCGAGGCGGGCCCGCTTGGGCACCGGGTCAGACCTTGTCGATGCTGGACAGGGCGACGGTCAGCTCGGTGTGCACGGCGTCGAAGCGCTCGACGTGCTCGGTGAGCGGAAGCGCGTCCAGGTCGTCCAAGCCGGCGACGGCCTCGTCGATACCGGCTCGCGGGTCGGTCTGCTCGGAGAACGAACCGGGCGGCGGGCCCGGGACGGGGTACGGGTGATCCTGCACGTCAAGAACGGTATCAGTCAGGCCAGGCCGAGCCGCGCCAGCGCGGCCTTCGCGGCTTCGCCGTCACCCTGGACCGTCGTCTTGCCGGACTCCCACGCCGCATGGCAGAGGGCCCGGAGCAGGTCGAGGTCGTCACCTTCGCCGGTCACGACGACGGCGTCGTCTCCGGCCTCGGCCGACCAGCCCGGCCGCGGTCCGATCTTCAGTTCTTCGAGAGTGGACGTGAGTGCGGTGAGATCCGCCGCGAGGTAGGTGCCGCGCTCGGCCGGGATGGCCTTGACCAGCTGCTCCGGCGTCGCGACCCCGGAGAGCACCACGAGCGAGTCGACACCCGCGGCGACCGCGCCGGCGATGTCGGTGTCGAGCCGGTCGCCGACCACGAGTGGATGCTCGGCACCGGCCGACTTCGCCGCGGTCTCGAACAGCAGCGGCTCCGGCTTCCCGGCAACCAGCGGTTCGACGTCGGTGGCGGTCCGCAGAGCGGCGACCATCGACCCGTTGCCCGGCAGCAGGCCCCGCTCGCTCGGCAGCGTCGCGTCGACGTTGCAGGCCACCCACAGCGCGCCCGCCCGAATGGCCAGGCACGCCTCGGCCAGCGCGGCCCACGTGTTGTCGGGCGAGTGGCCCTGCACCACGGCCTGGACGCTCTCGGCGTTCTCCCGGACGGCCTTCAGCCCGGCCTGGGCCACCTCGGCCGCAAGCGACTCGGTGCCCACGACGAGCACCTCGGCCCCGGGCGCAAGCCGTTCGCGAAGCAGCACAGCGGCCGCCTGCGCGCTGGTGTGCACCTCGTCGGTGTCGGCGGGCATGCCGAGCCCGACGAGGTGCTCGACGACCTCGGCCGGAGCCTTGGACGCGTTGTTCGTGACGAACCGCACCGGCGTGCCGTGATCGCGAGCGGCCTTGACCGTCTCCGGCGCACCCGGGATCACCTGGGTGCCGTGGTAGACGGTGCCGTCGAGGTCGAAAAGGACGGCGTCGTAGGCCGCCAGCAGGGAGTCAGTCATCCGACTCGTCGAAGCCGGCGGGCTTGTCGGCCTTGGCCGGGGCCTGGTCGGCCGCCTTGGCGGTCTCAGCCGCCTCGGTCACCTCGGCTGATTCGCCTGCCTCGGCGGTCTCAGCCGCGTCGGCCGACTCGATCGACTCAGCCGCCTTGGTCGACTCGCCTGCCTCGACCGATTCAGCCACCTCGGCCGACTCGACCGGCTCAGCCGCCTCGGTCGACTCGCCTGCCTCGACCGGCGCAGCCACCTCGGCCGTGTCGGCCGCAGCCGCTTCGGTCACCTTGCTCGGCTCAGCAGCCTTGGTCGGCTCCGTCGCTGTGGCCGACCCAGCGGATTCGCCTGCCTTCGCGGGCTCGGCCGCCTCAGCTGACTCCCTCACCTTGGCCGGCGCAGCCGCGTCGGTCTCGGCCGCCTTGGGCCGCTCCGTCGTCTTGGCCGGCGCAGCTGCCTTGGCCGGCTCGTTCGCTTCGTTCGAGAGTTCCGCGGCCCGCTCGGCGGCGTCCGTCTCGTCTTCCGCGTCGGCGTCCGCCGAGTTGAGGAACCAGCGGATGGCTTCGTCCTTGCGCCCGGCCGCGACCAGGTTGTCGGCGTAGGCGTAGAAGAGCCGTGCGCTCCACGGCTCACGCTTCTCGGCCTTGAGGTCGGCCCCCTGCAGGGACACGACCGCGGCGTCGATCTGCCCGAGGTCCCGGCGCGCCCCGGCCGCGACGATCGCCAGCTCGACCTGCGTCGACTTCGCCAGCTTCGCCGTGTCGACCTCCTTCGAGAGGTCCAAGGCCCGCTCGGGCCGGCCCAGCGCGCGCTCGGCGTCGGCGATGATGGCGATGTGCTCGTCGCTGCGGGTCATCCGGCGGACGGCGCGCAGCTCCGACAGCGCCTCCGACCAGTTGCCGGAGTGGTAGGCGACCAGGCCGAGCGCCTCGCGCACGATCGGCACGCGCGAGGCCTTGGCCTTGGCGTACTTGGCGTGCTCGAGCGCGGCCTCGGGGTCGCTGTCCATCAGGCCGCCGGCCGCGACGAGGTGCTTCCCGACGGTCTCGGCCAGCCCCTTCGGCAGCGTCCTCAGCTCGCGGCGGACCTCCTCGTCGAGGTCCGAGAACTCGATGTCTTCGGGCAGCTCCGGCGCTTCCAGGAGCTCCCTGGCCAAGGCCTCGTCGTCGAGCGGGGTGTTGGCGTAGGGCCGCGGGTTGCGGTGGACGCTGTCCTTGCGCTCCGGACGGTCCTTGCGGTCACCTGCGGGCCGCCGGTCGTCCCGCGAACGGTCGAACGGCTTGCTGCCGGTGCGCTCTTCACGGTTGCCCGAGTCGCGCTGCCCACCGCGGTTGTCGTCGCGCCGCTGGTAACCACCGGAATCCCGCGAGCCGGCGGGGCGACGGTCGTCGTCCCGGCGCTGGTAGCCGCCACGGTCACCCCGCGAGTCGGACCCGCCGCGGTTGTCATCGCGACGCTCGTAGCTGCCCTTGCCACGGTCGTCGTCGCGCTTGGTGTAGCTGCTCTTGCCGCGGTCGTCCGGACGGAACCCGCCGCCGGTACGCGCACCGCGGTCGTCGGACCGGGGACCGCTGCTGCTCCGGGTGCCCCGGTCGTCCGAGCGGAAGCCACCGGTACGCGGGCCGCGGTCATAGCTGCCACGGCTGCGGTCGTCGGAGCCGCCGCTACGGGAACCACGGTTGTCCGAGCTGCCACGGCTGCGATCGTCGGACCCGCCAGTGCGGGTTCCACGGTTGTCGTAGCTGCTACGGCCACGGTCATCGGAGCCGCCGCTGCGGGAACCCCGGTTGTCGTAACTGCCACGGCTACGGTCGTCGGACCCGCCAGGGCGGGAACCACGGTTGTCGTAACTGCTACGGCTACGGTCGTCCGAGCCGCCGCTGCGGGAGCCACGGTTGTCGTCACGGCGCTCGTAGCTGCCACGACCCCGGTCGTCGTCGCGCTTGGTGTAGCTGCCCTTGCCACGGTCGTCCGAGCGGAAACCGCCGGTACGCGAGCCACGGTCGTCGTCACGACGGGGGTAACTGCTCCGCTCGCCCGAGCCGGTCCCGCGCCCACGGTCGTCCGACCGGGGGCCACCGGTACGGGAGCCGGAGCCGCCGCGGTCTTCCCAGCGCGGCTTGCGGTCGCCGAACGACGACTTGCCCTGCGGACGGCCACCGCTCGGCCGGCCACCGCGGTCGTCCGAGCCGCGGCTCGACCGGCTGTCCGAGCTCTCGTAACGCCCACCGGAGCGGTTGCCGCCACGGTCGTCGAACCGGCCGCCACCCGAGCGCGCGGGCGCGCCGGAGGACCGGCCGCCGCTGCTGCTGGGCCGGCCTCGGGAGTCGTCGCGGTCACCGGAGGTGCGGCTCGTGTCACGGCTCTGACCTGCGTAACCTCCGCGCTGGTCGCGGTCGCGAGGACCGTCACCGCCGCGGAACGGCTTGCCGCCGCCGCGGACGCCCTGGTCATCACGGCGAGGCCGGCCCTGGTAGCCACCGTCGCGGCCGCCTCGGTCCTGCCGGGCACCGCGCTGGGGGTTCCCCCGGGGTGCGTCCGACCGGCTCCGGGAGCCTTCGTCCCGGCGTGCCGACCGGCCGGACCCATCGTCTGCTGAGTCTCGTCGACCGAACTCGGACACCTGGCCTCCTGCCGTGGAAAATCTTGGTCTGGACATACACGTACGGCCCGCTAGGGCAGCCAACTGGCTATCCTAACGGGCCGTACGGACGATGAGTTCGGCGGTGTCCTACTCTCCCACAACCCTTCGGTTGCAGTACCATCGGCGCTGTCAAGCTTAGCTTCCGGGTTCGGAATGGGACCGGGCGTT
>NZ_JBIUTB010000011.1:0-223687 GCF_044741685.1 Amycolatopsis sp. NPDC088138 | reverse complement strand
CCGGGGGCCCCCCCCGTTTGGCGCGGGGGGCTTTTCTGCCCCGCCCGGGGAGCCACCCCCCTTACGGCGGTATTGGTCTCATTGTGGCACACTCTGCCCCTAATTGCCACCTTCACGGCTTTGGACGGGACGACCGCCGCATGAACCGCGCGGCATGGGTAGAACCTGCAGAACTGGGCGCACCCGGCGGGTGCCGCCGCTTCCCTGGTGAGCGCCCCTGCGGGCGAAGCAGACTCGGCCGGGGACAACACCCGGGAGGCCGAAAGTGCATGACGGGGTCAACGACGACGGCACGCAGGTGTCGTTCGCGCAGCGGCGGCTCTGGTTCGCCCAGCAGCTCGACCCGGGCTCGGCGGACTACCTGCTGCCGCTCGCTTTGCGGCTGTCCGGTGACCTGGACACCGACGCCCTCATCCGCTCCACAACCGCGATCGTCGACCGGCACGAGGTGCTGCGCACCCGGTTCGCCGCCGTCGACGGGGAACCCCGGCCGCGGGTCGAGCCGCCGGGGCGGGCGCGGGTGGACCGGACCCGGGCCCGCGACGCCGCCGAGCTGTTCGACCGGGAGCTGAGCCGTCCGATGGACCTCGCGGTGGCCCCGCCCGTGCGCCTCACCCTGGCGCGCCTCGACTCCGGCGATCATCTCCTGCTCGTGGTCGTGCACCACATCGCCGTCGATGGGCGGTCCTGGGACGTCATGCTCAACGAGCTCGCGGCCGGTTACCGGGGCGAGCCGGTGGCCCCGCCGACGACGAAGTACGCCGACGTCGCCCGAAAGCAGCGCGAACGGCTGTCCGGTGCACGGCTGGAGCGGCTGCTCGAACACTGGCGCACCCGGCTGGCCGGGCTCGCCCCGCTCGACCTGCCGACCGACCGGCCGCGCCCGGCGTTCTGGGACGGCGCCGGTGACGTCGTGCGCTTCACCATCCCCGCCGAGCTGGTCGCCGCGGCGGACGAGCTCGCCAAGACCCACCGCGTGACCCGGTACATGCTGCTGCTCGCCGTGTACCAGGCCCTGCTCGCGCACTACTGCGGCCGCGACGACATCGCCGTGTGCACCACGCTTTCCGACCGCACCCGGCCCGAGCTGGCCGGGCTGATCGGGCCGTTCGTCAACACCGTCGTCCAGCGCACCGACCTGAGCGGGGGCCCGGGTTTCACCGAGCTGCTGGGCCGGGTGAAGGACACCGTGCTGAGCGGCCTTTCCGCGGCCGAGGCGCCGTTCGAGCAGGTCGTGGGCGCGGTCAGCACCGAGCGCGACCTGTCCCGCCACCCCCTGGCGCAGGCCTCCTTCACCCTGGTCAACACCGCACTCGCGCCGATCCGCCTGCCCGGACTGGACGCCGAACTGGTGCCGCCGCCGCTGGTCGGCGCGCCGATGGACGTCTTCCTCGACCTCAACCTGCGCCCCGACGGCGGGCTCGCCGCCCGGCTGCAGTACGCCACGACCCTCTTCGACGACGGCACCATGCAGCGGTTCAGCGAGGGCTACCGGACGCTGCTGGCCGCGGTGCTCGCCGCGCCCGAAACCCCGGTGGCCGACCTCGCCGCCGTGCTGGGCCCGCTCCGCGACAAGACCACGACGGATTACTTCGCCGTACAAGGAGATCCGCACGCAACAGCCGTCGTCGACGCCGAGCGCGAGGTGACCTACGCCGAACTCGACACGATGGTCGAGGGACTGGCCGGTGCACTGCATGCCCGTGGCGTGCACCGCGGCGACACGGTCGCGGTGTGCGTCGGACGCGGGGTGTGGTCGGTCGCCGCGATGCTCGCGACCTGGCGGACGGGCGGGGTGTACGTCCCGCTCGACCCCGCGCTGCCGCACGAAAGGCAGCGGTTCATCGTGTCCGAAGTGGACGTCACGCACGTGATCACGGACACCGGAGCCAGGAACCTGAACGTGCCTGACGTACGGGTGACCGAGACCGGACCGTCCGCACCGCCCGCCCAGCCGCACCCGAACGACCTCGCCTACGTCATCTTCACCTCGGGTTCCTCCGGGCGTCCCAAGGCCGTCGGCGTCGAACACCACGCCTTGGCGGCGCACGTCGCCGCGGCGCGCGAGCACTTCGGGTTCACCGCGGCCGACCGCGTCCTGGCCTTCTCCTCGTTCTCCTTCGACGCGTCCCTGGACCAGCTGCTGCCCGCGCTGAGCACCGGCGCCACCGTGGTCGTCCGCCCGGACGACCAGTGGCTGCCCTCACAAATCCCCATGATCGTCCGCGACCGCGGCCTGACCGTGCTCAACCTGCCGCCGACGTACTGGTCGGAACTGGCCTTCACGCTCACCGAGGCCACCGCACCCGCCCTGCGTTCGCTGCGGCTGCTGATCCTGGGCGGCGAAACCGTCCCGCCCAGCGCGCTCGCCGCATGGCGGCACCACGCCCCCTGGGTCCGGGTCGGCAACGCCTACGGCCCCACCGAAACCGTCGTCACCGCGACTGTGCACGACGTGTCCACAGTGGACGATACGATCCCCATCGGACGACCGCTGGGTAACCGGCGAACGTACATTGTGGACGGCCAAGACCGCCCGGCACCCACCGGCGAGCTGCTCATCGGCGGCCAAGAGCTGGCCCGGGGCTACCTCGGCCGTCCCGGACTGACGGCGGAACGCTTTGTGCCCGACCCCTTCGGCGGCACCGGCGGGCGGCTCTACCGCACCGGCGACCTGGTGCGCCGTCGCCCGGACGGCGAGCTGGAGTTCCTGGGCCGGGTCGACGACCAGGTCAAGGTGCGCGGCTTCCGGATCGAACTCGGCGAGGTCGACACCGCCCTGGCCCGCTGTGAAGGCGTTCGCGCCGCCGCGTCCGCCGTGCGCCAGGACTCGCAGGGCGGGCAGACGCTGATCGGTTACGTCGTCGGCGAGACCGCAGGCGTGCGCGCCGAATGCGGGCAGTGGCTGCCGGCGTACGCCGTGCCCACCGAAATCGTGGCCCTGGACGCGCTGCCGGTGAACGCTGCGGGCAAGCTCGACCGGGCCGCCCTGCCCGACGCGCACCAGCACCGGCTCGCCCCGGACGCCGGGTTCACCGCGCCCCGCGACGACACCGAGCGGGCCATCGCGGCCATCTGGAGCGAGGTGCTCGGCGTCGAGCCGATCGGCATCGACGACTCCTTCTTCGACCTGGGCGGGCATTCGCTGCTGGCCACGATGGCCGTGTCCCGCGTCGCCGAGCGTCTCGACCGGGACGTCGAGCTGCGCACGCTGTTCGAGAACCCGCGCATCCGCGACTTCGGCCCTCGCGTCGCCGCCGCGGGCCGTGCGGCCGGCGGCGCCGGGATCGTGCCGGTGGACCGGCGCGGGCCGCTGCCGATGTCGTTCGCCCAGGAACGGCTGTGGTTCCTCGACCGGATGTCCGAGCTGGGCGCGGACTACGTGCTGTGGTTCTCCTGGCGGGTGCGCGGGCCGCTGGATCGCGCCAAGTGGCAGGGCGCGCTGAACGACGTCGTGGCGCGGCACGAGGTGCTGCGCACCGCCCTGGTCGAGCTGGACGGACGCCCGGTGCAGCTGGTCCGCGACGCCGTCACCGTGCCCCTGCACTGGACCGAAGGGACCGCCGACACCGTGCGGGCCGAGGCGATCGCGTTCGCCACCGCCCGGTTCAACCTGGCCGAGCCGCCGCTGCTGCGGGCCGGGGTGTGGGCGCTGGGTCCCGACGACCACGTCGTGGTGCTCGCCTTCCACCACGTCGCCACCGACGGCTGGTCCACGGGCCTCGTGTTCGACGAGCTCGCCGAGTCCTACGCCGGACGCCACATCGAACAGCCATCCGTGCAGTACGGCGATTTCGCGGTCTGGCAACGGGACCGGGACACGAGCGGGCAGCTGGAGTACTGGCGGCACGCGCTGGCCGACATGTCTACTTTGGACCTTCCCGCCGACCGGCCCCGGCCCGCCGTGCGCTCGGGTCGCGGCGCGGCCGTGCGCGTCTCGTGGCCGCTGGTGACCGAGCTCGACGCGCTGGCCGCCCGCTGCGGCGCGACCCGGTTCATGGTGCTGCTGGCCGTGTTCCAGGTGGTGCTCGGCCGCTGGGCCGGCCGGACGGACATCCCGGTGGGCACCCCGGTGGCCGGGCGCGGGCGGACCGAGCTGGAACGGCTGGTCGGGTTCTTCGTCAACACCGTGGTGCTGCGCGGCGACCTGGCCGGCGACCCGGCGTTCAGCACCTTCCTGGACCGGGTCCGCCAGGGTGTGCTCGGCGCGTTCGACCACCAGGACGTGCCGTTCGAGCACCTGGTGCAGGACCTGCGCCCGGAGCGCGACCTCTCGCGCAACCCGTTGTTCCAGGTCATGTTCGACCTGGCCGAGTCGGCGGCGAGCCCGGCGCCCGCGGTCGCGGATCTCGAGTTCGCGCCGTTCACGCTGCCGTGGCAGTCGGCCAAGTTCGACCTGACCGCGAACGTGGTGCTCCACCCCGACCGGATCGACCTGGACCTCGAGTACAGCACCGACCTCTTCGACGAAGAGACCGTGCACCGGTTCGCCGAGTGGATGCGCCGGACACTGGCCGCGGTGGCCGCCGACCCGGAGGCGCGGATCGGCGACGTCGACCTGCTCGCCGCGGCCGAGCGCACCGAGTTGCTGGCCTGGGCCGGAAACAGCCAGACCAAAAACGATCCGTTCCTGGTCGCCGGAGCGCCGGACGACGTCGCGCTGGTGTGCGGCGACGAGACCCTGCGCTACCGCGAGCTGGACGAGCAGGTCGGCCGGCTGGCCGGAGCGCTGGTGACCGACGGCGTCCGGCCCAGCACGGCGGTCGGGGTGCGGCTGGCCCGGGGCGTGCGGTCGGTGGTGGCGATGCTGGCCGTCTGGCGCGCGGGCGGGGTGTACGTCCCCCTGGACCCGCGGTTCCCGGAGCAGCGGCTCGCGTTCATGATCGCCGAAGCCGGGGTCGAGCACGTCATCCACGACACCGACGTGCGCGCGGACGCGGTCGGGCCGCGGACGCCCGATCCTCGTGAGACCGCCTACGTCATCTTCACCTCGGGCTCGTCCGGGCGGCCCAAGGCGGTCGCGGTCCCGCACGGCGCCCTCGCCGCGCACGTCGCCGCGGCCCGGGATTGCTTCGATATCAACAAAAACGACCGCGTGCTGTCCTTCGCGTCGTTCTCCTTCGACGCCTCGTTCGAGCAGATCCTGCCCGCGCTCAGCGTGGGAGCGAGGGTCGTGCTGCGCCCGGACGACGTCTGGTCGGTGCACGAGCTGGCCGAGCACGTGCGCGCCGAGGGCGTGACCGTCCTGGAGCTGACGCCGTCGTATTTGACCGAGCTGACCGCCGCCGACGTCGACCTGGGCGGACTCCGATTGCTGGTCACCGGCGGCGAGGTCCTGCCGGCCGCGACGCTGAACCGCTGGTTCGAGCAGCGGCCCGCGGTGCCGGTGGTGAACACCTACGGCCCCACCGAGTCCGTCATCTCCAGCACCGCGCACCGGGTCACCGGCCCGGGCGCCGGGCGGGTCCCGATCGGCGGGCCGCTGGGTGGCCGCCGGCTGTACGTGGTGGACGCCCGCGGCGCGCTCGTCCCGGCCGGAGTGCCCGGCGAGCTGCTGGTGGGCGGCGACGAGCTGGCCCACGGCTACCTCGGCCGTCCGGGCGCCACCGCGGAGAAGTTCGTGCCGGACGCCTTCGGCGGCACCGGCGGGCGGCTCTACCGCACCGGCGACCTGGTGCGGTGGCGGCCGGACGCGACGCTGGAGTTCCTCGGCCGCGTCGACGACCAGGTCCAGATCCGGGGCTTCCGGGTCGAGCCGGGCGAGGTCGAGGCCGTGCTCCGCGAGCACCCCGCGGTGACCGACGCCGCCGTCGTGGTCCGGGACGTCCGGGGCGAGCCTGCTCTGGTCGCCTACGTGGCCGGCGACGTCGGACCCCTGCGCGAGTGGTGCGCGAACCGGCTGCCGGGTTACCTGGTGCCGCCGGTGTTCGTGGCGCTGGAGTCGTTGCCGCGGACCGTGCCGGGCAAGGTCGACGTCGCCGCGCTGCCCGCCCCGGACGTGCCGGTGGCGGCCGGGTTCGAGGCCCCGGACAGTCCCACCGAGACGGTCACCGCGCAGATCTGGGCCGAGGTGCTCGGGGTCGCGCGGGTCGGCCGGCACGAGGACTTCTTCGCCCTGGGCGGGCATTCCCTGCGCGCGGTCGCGGTCGCCGCTCGGCTGCGGGCCGCGTTCGGCTGCCCGGTGCAGGTGCGCGACCTGTTCGAAGACCCGACCGTCGCGCGGCTCGCGGCCCGGGTGGAAGACCGGCTCATCGCGGAGATCGCCGCGTTGAGCGACGACGAGATCGATCTGTCCCTGACGGTGGATCACCGCAGCTGACGAACGGGAAGGACACACGGCATGACCACCTCGGAGACCCGCGCCCCGTCGTCACGGGCGAACCTGTCGGCGGCTGCACAACGCCTGCTCGCGCAGCGGCTGCGCGGCGCGGCCACCGCCGAACCGGCCGGGATCCCCCGCCGGGACCCCGGCGGCGACCGGGCGCCGCTGTCGGCCACCCAGCAGCGGCTCTACTTCCTGGACCAGCTCGAACCGGGCAGCACGGAGTACCTGATGCCCGCCGCCTGGCGGCTGCGCGGGCCCCTGGACGTCGACGCGCTCGGCGCGGCGATCGACGACCTCGTCGCCCGGCACGAGCAGCTCCGGGTGCTCTTCCCCGACGAGCAAGGTGTTCCGGCACAACAGGTTCTGCCCACCCGGAGCGGCTGCCTGCGGGTACTCGACGGTGACGCGGACACCGTCCACGAGCTGGCCACCGCGCCGTTCGACCTGGCCGCCGAGCCCGCCTTCCGGGCCGCGCTGGTGCGCTTCGCGGCCGAGGAGCACGTGCTCGTGCTGGCCATGCACCACATCGTCACCGACGGCTGGTCGCTGGACGTCCTGCTGCGCGACCTGCGCGAGCTGTACCGGGCGCGGCTGGCGGGCGAGGCCGCCCGGCTCCCCCGGCTGGCCGTCGACTACCTCGATTACGCCGTCTGGCAACGGGATTCCGCCGACTCCGAGGCGGCGAAGGCCGACCTCGACCACTGGCGCGACGCCCTGGCCGGGCTCAGCCCCCTCGAGCTGCCCACCGATCACCCCCGCCCCGCCATCCGGTCGCACGCGGGCGCGGTGCACCGCGTCGAGCTGCCCGAGCCGCTCACGCAAGCGCTGGCCGAGGTGGGCCGCCGCGCCGACACCACGCCGTTCATGACGCTGCTCGCGGCGCTGCAGGCGACCCTGGCGTTCCACAGTGGACAGGACGACGTCGCCGTCGGCACGATCGTGGCCAACCGCGACCGCCCGGAAACCGAGGACCTGGCCGGGTTCTTCGTCAACACCCTCGTCATGCGCGCCGACCTCACCGACGACCCGACGAGCGCCGGGCTGCTCGCGCGGACCCGGGAGCGGGTGCTGGACGCGCTGGGCCACCAGAGCGTGCCGTTCGAGCGGATCGTCGACGAGCTGGTGCCGGACCGGGACCTCTCCCGCACTCCCCTGTGCTCGGTGCTGTTTTCGCACGCCGGCGCGGGCTCGGGCGGGTTCACCCTGGGCGAGGCGGCCGGGGAGGCGTTCCCGGTGGCGCTGACCGAGGCCAAGTTCGACCTCGCGCTGGAGGCCGCGGAGCACGACGGCCGCGTCCGGCTGTCCTGGCTCTACCGGACCGACCTGTTCACGCCGGAGACCGTCGCGCGGCTGGCCGACCACATGGTGACGGTGCTGCAGGCGTTCGCGGAACGGCCGGACACCCGGCTCGGCGAGCTGGACCTGCTGACCGAGGCCGAGCGGTCCTGGCTGCTCGGCCCGCAGGGGCCGGGACAGCACCGGCCCGCCGCGGCGCCCGCCCGTCCGGTGCTGGACCGCTTCGCCGAGCAGGTCCGGCTGCGGCCGGACGCGGTCGCGGTCAGCGGGGGCGGCGCCGCCCTGACCTACGCCGAGCTGGACGCCCGGGCCGACGCGCTCGCGCTGCGCCTGCGGGCGACCGGGATCGCGGTGGACTCCCTGGTCGGGATCAGCCTGGCCCGGTCGGTCGAGCTGGCGGTGGCGGTGCTCGGGGTGTGGCGGGCCGGCGCGGCCTACCTGCCGCTGGACCCGGCGCACCCGCGGGGCCGCCTGGAGTTCGTGGTCACCGACGCTCGCATCACGGCCGCGGTCACCGACGAGGCCGGGCGGGCCGCGCTGGCCGGGCTGCCGGTCGAGCCGATTCCGCTGGAGGGCCCCGTGCTCACCGGGATGGTGCCCGAGATCCGGACCGGCGACGCCCCGGCGTACGTCATGTACACCTCGGGGTCGACCGGGCAGCCCAAGGGCGTCGAGGTCACCCACGGCAACGTGGCCTGGCTGTTCGACGCGGCCGACCGGTGCTTCGACTTCGGTGCCGATGACGTCTGGGCGCTGGTGCACTCGGCGACGTTCGACCTGTCGGTGTGGGAGCTGTGGGGCGCGCTGACCGTCGGCGGCCGCACGGTGGTGCTGACCGAGGACGAGGTCCGCGACCCGGCCGAGGTGCACGCCGTGCTGCGGGACGAGGGCGTCACCGTGCTGACCCAGACCAACGCCGCGTTCAGTGGCCTGCGGGCCCACCTGGAGCGCGAGGGCGCGGGCTTCGCCGACCTGGCGCTGCGCACCGTCGTCTTCGCCGGGGACGCCTTCGACGCCCGGGAGTACCGGGAGTGGTTCGCCGCACCGGCGGACGAGCGGCCCGCGCTGGTGAACATGTACGGCATCACCGAGACCACCGTGCACGTCACCTACCGGCTGATCACCGCCGCGGACACCACCGCCGCGGTGACGTCCCCGGTGGGCCTGCCGATGTACGGCTCCCGCGGGTACGTCCTGGACGCGCGCGGCCGGCTCGTGCCCCCGGGCACCGTCGGGGAGCTGTACGTGGCCGGCGACGGCGTCGCGCTGGGCTACCGCAACCGCCCGGAGCTGACCGCGGCGCGCTTCACCACCGACCGGTTCGCCGGCGACGGCGCCCGGATGTACCGCAGCGGCGACCTGGTGCGGGTGCTGCCCGACGGGCAGCTGAACTACGTCGGACGCGCCGATCACCAGGTCAAGATCCGCGGCTACCGCGTCGAACCGGGTGAGGTCGAGAGCGCGCTGCGGGACTGCCCCGGCGTGGCCGACGCCGCCGTCGTGGCCCGTCCCGAGCCCGGCGGTGACGCCCGGCTGGTCGGGCACGTCGTGACGGACGGGGCGCGGCCGCTCGACGTCCCCGCGTTGCGTACCGCGCTCCGGGCCACGCTGCCGGAGTACATGGTGCCCGCGCTGTTCGTGGCCCACCCCGCGCTGCCGGTCACCGCGAACGGCAAGGTCGACCGGGCCGCGCTGCTGGCCGTGCGGGACGGCGCCGTCGTGACCCCGGCCGAGCACGTCGCACCGCGGACGGCGACCGAGGCGACGCTGGCCGCGGTCTGGGCCGAGGTGCTCGGGGTCGGCCGCGCCGGGCTCGCCGACAACTTCTTCGAGCTCGGCGGCGACTCGATCCTGGCGCTGCGGGTGATCGGGTTGGCCCGCGCGGCCGGGCTGGGGCTCTCCGTGGCCGACCTGTTCCGCGCCCGCACCCTGGGCGAGCTGGCCGCGCTGACCACCGAGGCGCCGGGCGACGAACCCGCGCCGGTGGAACCGTTCGCCATGCTCGACCCGGCCGACCGGGCCCGCCTGCCGGAGGGCCTGGCCGACGCCTACCCGCTGACCATGCTGCAGGCCGGGATGCTGCACGAAATGCTGGCGCAGCCCCGGATCGGCGCCTACCACAACGTCACGGACCTGAAGATCACCGTGACCGAGGCCTTCGACCGGGACGCGTTCCAGGCCGCGATGGACCGGCTCGTGCGCACGCACGACAACCTGCGCACGGCGATCGACCTGGTGTCCTACCGCGAACCCCTGCAGCTGGTGCACGAGAACGCCACGCTGCGGGTCGGGTACACCGACCTGCGCGGGCTCGACCGCGACGGGCAGCGGGCGGCCCGCCGCCGCTACGCCGACACCGAGTTCGCCAACCGCTTCGACCTGGGCCGGGCCCCGCTGATCCGGGTGCACCTGCACCAGCTCACCGAGCACGACCTGCGGATCGTCATCACCGACTGCCACGTCGCCATCGACGGCTGGAGCCTGACGTCGATGATCGCCGACCTGGTCGCGCTGCACGGGCGGATCGTGCGCGGGGAAACCCTGCCCGATCCGGAGCCGGCGCCGCGGTACGCCGAGTACGTCGCGGCCGAACGGGCCGCCACGTCTTCGGAGGAGTCGCTGGCTTTCTGGCGCGGCGTGCTCGCCGACCTGGCCCCGGTGCGGTTCACCCGCCGCGGCGCGACCGACGGCGCGGTGCTGTACGAGGTGCGCCGCTCCTTCGCCGGCCTGGCCGGGGACATCGGCGCGCTGGCCACCCGGGCCGGGGTGCCGCGGCGCAGTGTGCTGCTGGCCGCCTTCCACCACACGATGGGCCTGTTCGCCGAACGCGACGACCAGACCCGCGGGCACGCCGTCGGGTTGACCACCAACGGCCGCCCGGAGCGGGCGGGCGCGGACCGGATGCGCGGCCTGTTCGTCAACACGGTGCCCTTCGGCATCACCGGCGAGCCGGAGAGCTGGCTGGAGCTGATCCACACCGTGTTCGCCGCCGAGCAGGACCTGATGCCGCACCGGGTGGTGCCGCTGGCCCGGATCGCGCGGCTGCGCCCGGGCGCGCCGAACCTGCTCGACACCGTCTTCAACTACGTCAACTTCCACCAGCTCGCGCCGGAGAACTGGGAGGAGGCCGAGGAGTTCGCGCGGACGATGTTCCCGTTGTACATCAACATGAGCGTGGACGGGTTCAGCATCGACGTCGACCCCGAGTACCTCGACCCGGCGACCGCGGACCAGCTCGCCGACCTGATCCGGGACCTGGTCGAGCGGATGGTGGCCGACCCCGAGGGCCCGGTCACCCGCCCGGCCCTCGCCGGTGCCGCCCGCGAACGGGCGCTCGGGCCGTGGGCCCACGGCCCGGTGGCCACCAACCCGGTGGCGCTGTTCCCCGAGTACGTCCACGAGCACGCGGTCCGCACCCCGGACGCGGTGGCCGTCGCGCACGAAGGGACGTCGCTGACCTACACCGAGCTGGACACCGGCTCGGACGCGCTGGCGGCGCGGCTGGCCGGGCTCGGCGTCGGGCCCGAGGTCGTCGTCGGGATCTGCGCCCGGCGGGGGCCGGACCAGGTGCGCGCGGCGCTGGCCGTGCTCAAGGCCGGTGGCGCGTTCCTGCCGCTGGATCCCGGTTACCCGGCCGACCGGCTGGCCTTCATGGTCACCGACAGCGGGATGCGCGTGCTGCTCACCGAGTCCGATGTGGACGGAACAGTTCCCTTCAACGGCACCAAGGTACTGCTGGACGAGCCCGAGTCGGGCCCGGTCGGCACGCCCGTACGTCCGCACCTGGACCACCCGGCGTACGTGCTCTACACGTCCGGCTCGACCGGGCTGCCCAAGGGTGTCGTCGTGCCGCACCGCGGGCTGGTCAACCTGGTCCACGCCCAGCGCGAGGTGTTCGCCACGGCCCCGGACGAGCGGATCCTGCAGCTGGCGTCGTTCAACTTCGACGTCTCGATCCACGAGATCGTCATGGCGCTGGCCAACGGCGCGCGGCTGTGCACGGCGCCGGTGGAAAACCTGCGTCCCGGGCCGGACCTGGCCCGCACCATCGGCGACCTCGGCGTCACCACCGCGACCATCGTGCCCACCGCGCTGACCATGCTGGCGGGCGAGGAGCTGCCGACCGTGCGCACCCTGCTGACCGGCGGCGAGGCGCCCACCGAGCAGATCGTCGAGACGTGGTCGCCGGGCCGGGCCTTCTACAACTGTTTCGGGCCCACGGAAGCCACCGTCTGGACCCACATCGCCCGGTGCGCGCCGGGCGAAGGCCGGCCGGTGATGGGCCTGCCGTTCCGCAACACCGAGTCCTACGTGCTCGACGAGCGGTTCCAGCCGGTGCCGGTCGGCGTGCCGGGCGAGCTGTACCTCGGCGGCGCGGGCCTGGCCCGCGGCTACCTGGGCCGGCCCGGCCTGACCGCGGCGAGCTTCGTGCCGCACCCGTACGGCGCACCCGGCGAGCGGCTCTTCCGCACCGGCGACCTGGCCCGCCAGCGCGTCGACGGCGCCGTGGAATGGCTGGGGCGCCGTGACTCCCAGGTGAAACTGCGCGGCTTCCGCATCGAGCTCGGCGAGATCGAACACGCGCTGCGCGCGCTGCCCGAGGTGCGCCAGGCCGTCGTGCTGCTGCGTGAGGACCTGCCCGGCGAGCCCGCGCTGGTCGCCTACGTGGTGGGCGAGACGTCGGACGCCGAGTCGCTGCGGCGGGCGCTGCGCACCCGGGTGCCCGCGCAGATGGTGCCCGCCTGGTTCGTCTTCCTCGACGCGCTGCCGCTCAACGGCAGCGCCAAGGTCGACCGCCGGGCCCTGCCACTGCCGCCGGCCGAGCGGCCGGACACCGGCACCGACTACGTCGCGCCGGGCACCCCGACCGAGCGGATCCTGGCCGACATCTGGCAGGAGGTGCTCGGCGTGTCCGACGTCGGCGTGCACGACGACTTCTACCGCGTGGGCGGCAGTTCGCTGTCCACCGTGCGGATCGCCGCCATCGCCACTTCCCGCGGCGTGCCGCTGTCGGTGCGGGATCTGGTGGAGCTGACCACGATCGCGCAGCTGGCCACCCGCGTCGACGCGGGCGGACCGGACCGGGAGCTGACCGCGCTGCGGTCGGAGGTCCGGCTGCGCGACGGCGTCGGCGAACCGCTCTACTGCGTGCACCCCTCGGGCGGCAGCGCCACCTGGTACGTGCCGCTGGCCCGCGCCCTCGGCCGCGGCCCGGTCGTCGGGTTCCAGGCCCGGGGCCTGCTCGGCGGGGTCGACCCGGTCACCGTGCCCGGCATCGCCGCTAACTACGTCGCCGAGATCCTCGAGCGCGACGAGCCCGGCCCGCACGCCGTGCTGGGCTGGTCGCTCGGCGGCAACCTGGTGCTGGAGATGGCTTCCCAGCTGCGGGCGCAGGGCCGGGACGTCGACCCGCTGATCCTCATCGAGCCCTACCTGCCCAACCCGGAGGCGGCCCGCCGGCTGGCCCGGCTGGGTCAGGACATGCTCGACGCGCTGCCGCTGCGTGACCAGGTGCGGGCGATGGCGCCGTCCCCTCGGCGGGACGCGCTCTCGGCCGAGCTGACGGCGTTGCTGCTGGGCGCCGGGATGCGGGCCGACGAAGCCCAGCTCGTCGAGAACGCGCCCATCGAGGTCTGGCACTCGCTGCTGACGGCCATGGCCGAGTACCGGGTCGAGCCGTACCCGGGGGCCATCCACCTGCTCGTCGGCCAGGACGCCGCGGACGCTCCCGCGGGCGAACCCATGCCCGGCCTGGACATGGACTACCAGTCCTACCTCGACCGCTGGCGGGACCTGGCCCGCGGCGGCCTGACCGTGCACGTGGTGCCGGGCAGCCACATGTCGATGCTCACCGAGCCGAACGTGCGTGAGGTCGCCGCGCTGCTCGACGGGATCCGGGAGGGACGATGACCGGCACGCTCACGACCTTCACCGAGCGGTATCTGCTCGACCCCGCGATCAACGCCGAGCCGTACGGGTACCTCGCCGCGCTGCGCGAGCACGACCCGGTGTACTGGAGCACCATGCACCGCGCGTGGCTGGTGACCGGGCACGCGCCGCTGACCCGGTGCCTGCGCGAACCGGCGATCACCGCCGACCGGGTGCGGCCGCTGATGGACGCCGTGCCCGCCGGGGCCCGCGACGACGCCGAACGGGCGTTCGCGATCCTGTCCCGCTGGATGGTGTTCAACGACCCGCCGGAGCACCGCCGGCTGCGCAAGGTGTTCCAGGAGCCGTTCTCCGCCCGCGCGGTCGGCCGTTACGCGGACATGGTGGCCCGCGCGACCCGGGCGCTGCTGGCCCGGCGGGCCGCGCCCGGCCAGGTCGGCGACCTGCTGGCCGACGTCGCCAAGCCGTTGCCCGCCTTGGTGTTCGCGCGCTGGCTGGGCGTCCCGCAGCGGGACGGCCCGTCGTTCTGGTACTGGAACGCCCGGGTCGGCGACCTGGTGCTCGGCGCCACCCAGGAGGAACGCGAGTACCGGACGTCGCTGCAGTCCCTGGTCAACCTGGACGACTACCTGGCCGGCCTGGTCCGGGCGCGGCGGGCCGAGCCCGCCGACGACCTGATCAGCTCGGTGCTGGCGGGCGGCGAGATCGGGGCGTCGGTCAGCGAGGCCGAGTTCGTCGGGATGCTCACCCAGCTGGCCTTCGCCGGCGGCGAGACGACCAGCAACCTGATCGCCAACGGCGTCCGCGCGCTGCTCCAGCACCCCGAGGAGCTGGCCGCGGTGCGTGCGGACCCGGAGCTGCTGCCGGCGAGCGTCGAGGAGGCGCTGCGCTTCGACGGCCCGTCCAAGATGTCCATCCGCGCCGCGGCCCGCGACTTCGACCTCGACGGCCACGACGTGCACGCGGGCGACCGGATCTTCCTGGTCACCGCGGCGGCCAACCGCGACCCGGACCGGTTCCCCGAGCCGGAGCGGTTTTCGGTGCACCGCAGCGATTCCACCCACCTGGGGTTCGGGCACGGCGCGCACTTCTGCATCGGGGCCGCGCTGGCCCGGCTGGTGGCCCGGGCCGTGCTGACCGTGCTGGTGCACGACTACCCGGACCTGGCGCCGGCCGGGTCCGGGCACGAATGGCAGCTGTCCCTGCTCAACCGGAGCCTGACGGCGTTGCCGGTGAGGTACTGATGAGCGGGCGGTCGGCCGTGACCGCGGGCTCGAGGCTGTGGGCCCCCGCCCGGCTGGGCCCGTTCCGGTTGCTCTGGCTGGGCCAGTCGCTGTCGTTGCTGGGTGACGGGTTCAGCTACGTCGCGTTCTCCTGGATCACGTTGAGCCTGACCGGTTCCACGCTGGCGCTGGGGTACGTGCTGGCGTTGCAGGCGATCCCGCGGGCGCTGCTCACCCTGGTCGGCGGCTCGCTGGCCGACAAGTGGTCACCCCGCCGGATCATGGTGCTCTCCAGCTGGGCCCGGACGGCGGTGATGGCGTCGGTCGGCCTGACCGGGCTGACGGGCACGCTGAGCATCGGGCTGCTGTGCGCCGCGGCCGCGGCGTTCGGCGCGGTGGACGCGTTCTTCCAGCCGGCCCGGATGACCGTCCTGCCGTCGGTGGTGGCGAAGGACCTGCTGGCACCGGCCAACGCCCTGCTCGGCACGGGTTCCCGGATCGCAGCGATGGTCGGCCCGGCCGTGGGCGGCGTGGTGGTGGCCGTGTCCGACGCCGACGTCGCGTTCCTCGTCGACGCGCTGTGCTTCGCGCTGTGCGGGTTGTGCGTCCTGGGCGTCCGCACCCGTGGCGACTACTCCCCGGCTCGGACGCTTGAGCCGGAGCGCATGCTCGTCCGCATCCGCGCCGGCCTGCGGTACGCGTGGTCCGATCCCCGGATCCGCACGATCCTCGCCATCGACGCGGCGGTGACGTTCTGCTACGCGGGCGCGTTCACGGTGGGTTTCGCCGACCTGGCCCGGTTCGAGCTTTCCGGCGGCCCGACGACGTTGGGCGTCCTCAACGGTGCGTTGGCCGCCGGGGCCGTCCTGGGTGGCCTGACGGGCGGCCTGGTCGACGGGCGTCCCCGGATCGGCCTGCTGATCGCGGCGCTGGCGGGCTGGCTCGCGGTGGGCACAGCGGTGCTCGGCGTCGTGCACAACACGGTGGCGGCGGTCGCGACGGTCCTGGCGATGGGGTTCGCCATCGGGTTCCAGGGGGTCTTCGGCCTGAGCTGGATCCAGCGCACGATCGACGAGTCGGTGCTGAGCCGGGTGCTCTCGCTGGACATGGTGCTGGGTTACGCGGTGGCGCCGATCTCTTTGGTCCTTTGTGGAGCGTTGGCTCAGGTGCATACGGCGCTCATGTTCGGCGGTACGGCTTTGATCCTGGGTGTCACTGCGCTGGGTGTTCTTGCCTCGCCTCGGGTTCGCGCCTCGCGCTGAAAGGACCGGTGGCCGAGGGGGTCGCCAGTCGAAGATCCGGGCGGCAGTTCGTCTTGCCGGACCAGTTGTTGACGAGCGTCAGAGGCGCGACATCAGGCGCTTTGAGCCGGCGCCTTCAGGGTCCTGATTATTCGTCGATGGAGGATTCTGGACATCCAGCGTCCCAAATCCTCCGTCGAAACCTCGCGGCCATGTTCCGCGGGCGGAATGGTCAGCGGCACGGCGGTGATCCTGGCTGTCACCGCGCTGGGTGTTCTCGCTTCGCCTCGCGCTGATCCGCCTCGCACGCCAAAGGACCGGCGGCCTGCGGCCGCCGGTCTTTGGTTGCTCAGCTGGGTCAGGCCGCGATGCCCCTCCACTCAGGACAGTCCGAAGGTCACCGCTTCCTGGGGCACCGCCCGGCCGCCGGTGTGGCGGAACTGCACCAGCTGGTTGTAGAAGCCGTCCATCGCCACCGATTCGCTCTCCAGCAACGCCCTCAGCTCGGCCATCAGCAGGTCCGCGTCCGAGCGGGTGCCGACCTCGGTGCGCAGCAGGTCGAGGACGCCGTCCACGGTGTCGAACACCGGGTCGACGTACGCGGCGACCGCGCAGCCGTGTTCGGCCAGGCGGGCCGCGATGGACTCCAGCTGGTACGTCCGGCCCGCGTGCCCGGCCGAGCGCCATGTCGCCACGATCCCGCGGGCGGCGTCGGCCAGGTGCGGGGGCAGCTCGGTCAGCAGCGGCCACAGCAGGCGGTTGCCGATCTCGGCCACTGTGGACGGACGGTGGTCCGGGTCGAGGGCCGGCGCGTAGGGCAGGTTGGCCACCACGAAGTCGAACCGCTCGCCGGGCTCCAGCGCGTCGAGCAGGTCCGAGCGGCGGAACCGGACGCGGTCGGTGAGCCCGTTGAGCACGGCGTTCGCGCGGGCGATGGTCACCGCGGACTCGTTGAGCTCCAGCCCGACCACCTCCCGCGCCCCGCGCGACGCGCACAGCAACGCCTGCACCCCCGTGCCCGAGCAGACGTCGAGCACGCGACACCCGGCCAGCGACGCGGGCAGGGCCGCGGCGACGAAGGACGTCGACAGGTCGAACACGGCCTTCGGCGGCCGCCGCACAGCGGTCGGATAACCGGCGGGAATGCCGGTGATCAGCAGCATCCGCTGGGCGGGCACCACGAGCAGGTCGGCGCTGCGCCAGCCGTCCGGCCCGCCCACCACCAGCTCGCCCGTCCGCAGCGCCGCGGCCACCTCGGCCGGGAACGCCCCGTGGAACGCCGTGTCGTCGACGGTCTCGCCCAGCCGGAACATCCGGAACAGCGTCCGTTGCGCCGGGGCGAGGCGCGCGACGATCCGGCGCAGCGCCTCGTACTTCGGGAAGCCCGTCGGGCTCGGCCGCAGCTCCAGCGACATCCGGTGGTCCAGCAGCGAGTACATCGACCGGTCGAAGTGGTCGCGGACGACGGCCAGTGCCGCGTTGTCGATCCGCATCGGGCTCAGCCGGCCGGGTCCATCGCCCGGCGCAGGCTCAGCGGCCGCATGTCCACCCACACCTCGTCGATGTGGGCGAGGCACTCGGGCCGCGTCCCGGTGAACCCGTCCGCGTGCCAGCCGCGCGGGATCTCCTGCTCGGCCGACCAGATCGAGTACTGCTCCTCGTCGTTGCGCACGACGCGGTAGGCGCGCTCGTCGTCCTCCACGGCTGTCCCTCCGTTGTCCGGCTTTCACGGACCTTCGACGCTGCCCGCCGCGCCCCGGGCGGACCAGGGACAAACCTGCAACGGGACCCGCGATCCGGTGCTGCCGCTGCTTCCCTGGAGCGGGACCCGGGCGGGCGGCACGGTGGTGAGGATGGTCGATCCGAGGAGGTTCGTGATGGCGGAAGACCTGCTGCTGCCCGGCGGCGAATGGCGGTTGTGGCCCCAGTTCGCCCTGCGCGGCCCGGGTTTCCCCGCCGCCGGGGTGCTCGCGATGGCCCCGGCCGGGCTGGCCGAGGCGGCCGACAAGTTCCGTGCCGGAACGGCCCTCACCGGTGCCGCGTGGACCGAGTTCACCGGCCAGTTCGACACCGCCGTGGCCGAGTCGACCCGGGCCCTGCAGGGGTTCGCGAGCCGCCCGGCGTTCCGCACGGCCGTCGCCTGGCAGAACCCGGCGGTCCTGGGCCGCGGCGTCGGCCTGTTCCTGGGCTGGGACCCGGGCACCGAAGGCCGCACCAGCAAACGGCGGGAACGCGAGGAGCTGGTCGCGCACTACTGGCAGCGGTTCTGCGTCAAGAACGACACCATCGGCTTCTTCGGCCCGGTCGGCTGGGGCCGCTGGGACACCGGACGCCGCGGGCTGGCCGTCGACCCGGGGCAAGGCCTGGTCAGCGCCACCGAAGTGTTCTTCGCCAGCTGGGCGATCGACGCGCTGGCCAAGACCGTCGACGCCGATCCCGCGGTGCGCCCGTGGGTCCCGCCGCGCCGGGTGCCGTTCGTGCGCGCGGCCGGCGACCTGGTCCACGTGCCCGGCCGTCCGCCGCAGGAGGCCACCGCGCGGGAACGGGAACTGCTGCGCCTCTGCGACGGCACCCGGGACCTGGCCGCGCTCGCCGCGGCGGTGCCCGCCCCGGAAGCGGAGGTCAGCGCCGATCTGGAGACGCTGGTGGCCCGGCGCTGGCTCGTCTGGCGCCTGGAGGTGCCGCTCGACGCCCACCCGGAGCGCTACCTGCGCACGGCCTTGAACCGCATCGGCGACGAGCCCGCCCGGACCCGGGCACTTGCGATGCTGGACACCCTGGAACAGGGCCGCGACCGCGTGGCCGCGGCCGGCCTGGACGCCGACGAGCTGTCCGCGGCCATGACCGCGCTGGAGACCGAGTTCGCGTCGCTGACGCAGGTCGCCGCCCAGCGCGCCAAGAGCGCCCGCACGGCACCGGGCCGCGCCCTCGTCTACGCCGACTGCCGGCGTTCGGCGACGGCCAGCGTCGGCACCGCCGTGCTGGACGAGCTGGCCCCGCTGGGCCTGTGCCTGACGGCGGCCCGCTGGATGACCGGCCGGTTCGCCGAGTCGGCGGCCGCCCACCTGCGCCGCGCCTACGACCGGCTGCGGACCCGGCAGGACCGCGTCGACCTGGGGTCGCTGTGGCTGGAGTGCCTGCCCGCGCCGTACGGCGAGTCCGTCGCCGACATCACCGCGATCCAGGCCGAGCTGCGCCGCCGCTGGGCCGAGGTGCTCGACCTGCCCGGCGACGCCCGCCGCGTCCACCGCACCAGCGCCGAACTCGCCGACCGCGTCCGGACGGCGTTCCCGCGGCCGGAGCACGGCTGGGCGTTGTCCCGCTACGCCAGCCCCGACCTGCTCGTCGTGGCCGACGACGCGGACGCCGTCGAGCGTGGCGAGTTCGAGCTGGTGCTGGGCGAGCTGCACGTCGCCATGAACACCGTGGGCCACTCGCTGTTCGTGCGCCAGCACCCCGAGCCCGCCGAGCTGCACGCGCAGAACGCCCGCGACTACCCCGGGCCGCGGCTGATCCCGATGCTGCCGAAGGCCGCACCGCCGCGGATCTCCGCGCGCGGCCAGCACGCGCTGGTCCGGCCCGAGGACTACCACGTCGCCCTGGTCGACTACACCGGTGACCCGCACCGCCCGCGGACCGTCTTCGGCGCCGACGCCGTGATCGAGGACCGCGACGGCCGGCTGGTCGCCGTGCTGCCCGACGGCGCCGAGTTCGACGCGCTCGACGGGTTCTGCAGCGCCCTGACCAACCGCGTGATCGACCGGTTCGCCCTCGTCCCGGACGGCGACCACACGCCGCGGATCACCATCGACCGGCTGATCGTCGCGCGGGAGACGTGGCGCCGTGCCGCCGCGACCCTGGACTTCGCCACCGACACCGACGAGGCCCGCCGGTTCGTCCGGGCCCGGCAGTGGCGGGAGGAACTGGAGCTGCCGCGGTTCGTGTTCGTCGTCTCCCCCACCGAACCGCGTCCGTTCTACGTCGACTTCGACAGCCCGGTGTACGTCAACATCCTGGCCAAGGCGGTGCGGCGGCTGGCCCGACAGGACCCCGAAGCCCGGCTGACGATCACCGAGATGCTGCCCACCCCGGACCGCACCTGGCTCACCGACGACACCGGCGCGACCTACACGGCCGAGCTGCGCCTCATCGTCGTGGACGGTGCCCGATGACCGGCTGGTTCCTCGACGAGATCCGCGGCCACACCCCGGACGCGCCCGCGCTGCGCACGCCGGAAACCGTGCTCTCGTACGGCGAATTCGCCACCCGCGTCGACCGGCTGGCGGCTGCACTGGCCGACGTCGGCTTCGGGCCGGAGCGGGTGTGCGCGATCGCCGTCGAGTCCACAGTGGACGCCGTGGTCGCGATGGCCGCGGTCCTGCGCGCGGGCGGTGCGTTCCTCACCCTCGACCTCGACCAGCCCGCGCCGCGGCTGGCCCAGATGCTCGACAGCGCGGGTGCGCAGTTCCTGATCAGCACCGCGGAACCTCGGGTTTCGGTGCCCGGCCCGGCAATCCGGCTGGACCGGCGCTCCGGTGGCGCTCCCCTGGCCGCAGATCCTGGTCCTCGTGCGCTGGCGTACGTCAGCCACACGTCGGGCTCGACCGGCGTCCCCAATCCGGTGTTGATCGAGCGCGGCAACCTGGACGCCTACCTGCGTTTCGTGGTGCGCGACGGCAGTCTCGACGCCCACACGGTGACGTTGCAACTGGCGCCCCTGGGCTACGACGCGTCGATCCGGGACACGTTCGCCACGCTGCTGGCGGGCGGGCAGCTGGTCCTGGCCCCGCGTTCCACGCTGCTGCGCGCGGACGGGTTCGCCGAGACGGTCACCACGTACGACGTGAACACCGTCCTCAGCATCACGCCGTCCCTGCTGACGTTCCTGAGCCGGAACGACGCGGCCGCGCGCGCCTTGCGATCGCTGCGGCTGACGCTGTCCAGCGGCGAGTCGCTGCGCCCGTTCCTCGCCGCGGGCGGCCGGAGCCTCCTGGAGGGCCGGCTGCTCAACCACTACGGCCCCACGGAAGCCACGATGACCTCGACCCGCTTGGACGTCCCGGCGGAGCCCGAGCACGCGGCGGACGTCGTCGGCACCCCGCGCACGGGAGTGACGGTCCGGCTGCTCGACGCCGACCTGCGCCCGGTGCCCGACGGCACCGAGGGCGAGGTCCACCTCGGCGGCACGGGCGTGGCCCGCGGCTACCGCGGCCGCCCGGGCCTGACGGCCGACCGCTTCCGCCCCGACCCGTCCGGCCCGCCGGGCGCCCGCGCGTACCGCACCGGCGACCTGGCCCGCCGCCGCCCGGACGGCACCCTGGAGTACCGGGGCCGGCTGGACCGCCAGCTGAAGATCCGCGGCTACCGAGTGGACCCGGCCGAGATCGAAGGCCGCCTGCTGACCCACACCGCGGTCCACGGCGCAGTGGTCACCGCCGCCACCGACGACCGCGGCCGAGCCCACTTGGTGGCGCACGTAGCGGGCGCGACGGACGGCGTCACGGACGCGGCGCTGCGCCGCCACCTGGCGGAGACGCTGCCGCACCACCTGCTGCCCCGGCGGTTTCGGCGGGTGGACCGCCTGCCGACCACCCGCACGGGCAAGGCGGACCGGACAAGGCTGAGCCAGGGAGGTCGGCCATGAGCCCCGCAACCCGCCGACCCCAGCGTGACCAACAGCGCTCGGGCGAGCCGACCGCGAACCGCGCAGCCCCGCCAGACTCGGCTGCACCCACCAAACCAACCGCGAACCTCACACCCACAGCCCCGCCAGGCCCGGCTGAACCAAAGAACCCGGCCACGCGTGGCGCCCTCCACCCCACCGCGGCTCGCAGGACCCAGCCACCCCACCGAGACCGGCCAAACGCCGCCGTACCAGGGAAACCGGCCAAGAACCGCGCACCCGCGACCCGCCGAGGCCCGGATACGCCAGGTAAGCCCTTAAGCCGCCTCGCTCACCCGACCAGGGCCCGGCGAGCCCGGCTGAGCCAGGGAGGTCGGCCGTGAACCACACCGTCAGCCCAAGCTTCCCGTTTTTCGACGACCACTCCGTGGCGTCCGAGGCGAAGTCGGGTGTCCGCTGGTGCTGCAAGCCTGTGGCTCGGCCGACCCAAGGTGGCCGACCATGAGCCGCGCCCTCCGCTCTGCCGCCGCCACCGATCTGCGGGCTGTCGCCGCGCGGATCGCCGGGTACGTGCGGCCCACTCCCCTCCTGCGGGTCGACGGCCTGCCCGGCATCGCGCTCAAAGCCGAGCACCTCCAAAAAGGCGGCTCCTTCAAAGCCCGCGGAGCCGCCAACGCCCTGCTCGGTCTCGGCGCCAGTGAGATCGTCACCGGGTCCTCGGGCAACCACGGCATCGCCGTGGCCCTGCTCGGCCGCGCACTCGGCGTCAAGGTCACCGTCGTCATGGCCGAAGGTGCGAGCGCTGCCAAAGAAGCCGCCATCCGCGGGCTCGGCGCGCGGGTCCGGCACGCCGCCGGCGGGGTCGCCGAGCGCGACCGTCAGGCCCGGGAGTACGCACTGAGGACCGGTGGCCAGGTCGTGCCCTCCTCCGACCACGAACTCGTCGTCGCCGGGCAGGCCACCGTCACCCTCGAGATGCTCGACGACGACCCCGAAACCGACGTCGTTTATGTCCCCACCGGCGGTGGTGGGCTGCTGGCCGGAGCGTGCCTGGCCGCCGAGCAGCACTCCCGGCCCGTGCGGGTCGTCGGGGTCGAGCCGATGGGCGGGCGGCGGTACGCGCGCTCGCTGGCCGCGGACCAGCCGGTGCGGATCCCGCCGCCGGACACCATCGCCGACGGCCTGCGCGCCCAGCACCCCGGCGCGGTGCCGTTCCCCATCATCCGCCGGCGCGTCGACGACCTCGTCGGCGTCACCGACGAGGAGATCACCCACGCGATGCGCCTGCTGCACGACGCGGGCATCGAGGCCGAACCCAGCGGCAGCGTCGCCCTGGCCGGCGCCCTGCACCACGGCTTCACCGGTCGCGCCGCCGTCGTCGTCTCCGGCGGCAACAACCACACCAGGAAGGCAACCCCATGACCACCACCCACCTCGACGTCCCGGAACTGATCGCGGCCGGTTACCGCGAGGCCCTCGACGACACGACCCTCGACACCGAAAGCGACTTCTTCGAGGCGGGCGGCGACTCCCTGGCCGCTTTCCAGATCGCCGCGGGGATCCAGGACGCGCTCGACGTGGACGTCCCGGTCGCGCTGGTGTTCGCCTACCCCACCCCCGCCGAGCTGGCCGCCGTTGTCGGAGGCCTGGCATGAGCGACGACGTACGGCTGGGCGAGCGCTGGCGGCTCTGGTCGCAGTTCGCCTTGCGCGGACCGGGTTTCCCGGCCGCCGGGGTGCTGCGGCTGGCGCCCGAAGGGCTGGCCGGGGACGCGGACAAGTTCCCCGCCGGCACCGTCCTTTCCGGACCGGACTGGGACGCCTTCGCCGCCGAATTCGCCGACACGGCCAGGGAAACCTCGGGCGAGCTGCAGCGCATCGCCGCCCAGCCCGCGTTCCGGGCCGCCGTCGCCTGGCAGAACCGGCCGGTCCTGGACTCCGGGATCGACCCGTTCATCGCCTGGACGCCCGAAGCCGGACGCACCAGCCGCCACCGCGACCGCGAGGGCCTGGTCGCGCACTACTGGGAACGGTTCTGCGTCAAGAACGACAGCATCGGCTTCTTCGGCCCGGTCGGCTGGGGTTCGTGGGACCCCGCCGCGCACGGCGTCGAGGTCGACCCGGGAACCGGCCTGATCTCCGCCGCCAACCTGTACTTCTCCAGCTGGGCCGTGGACACCCTGGCCAAGACCCTCGACGCGGACGAGGCGCTGCGGGAGTGGACGGCGCCGCGGCGGGTGCCGTTCGTGCGGATCGCGGGTGACACCGTGGTCGTGCCCGGCCGCCCGCCCCAGCCGCTGTCGCCGGAGACGCGGCGGGTGCTCGAGGCCTGCGACGGCGTGCGCCCGGCCCGCGAGATCGCCCGGGAACTCGGCGACGGCACGACGGCCGAACTGGCCGAGCTGGCCCGGCGGCGGTGGATCGTGTGGAAGCTTGAAGTGCCTGCCGACGCCCACCCCGAGCGCTACCTGCGCACCTGGCTGAACCGGATCGACGACCCCGCGGCGCGCGAGCGCGGCCTGGCCGGGCTCGACCTGCTCGAACGCGGCCGCGAGCGGATCCGGGCCGTCGGCGAGGGCGACACCGCCGACGCCAACGCGCTGTCGGCGGCGATGTCCGCGCTGGAACAGGACTTCACCGAGCTGACCGACACCGCCGGCACCCGAGCCAAAGGGGCGAAGACGGCGCCCTGCCGCGCGCTCGTCTTCCAGGACTGCGTGCGCGCCACCCGCGCCCGCCTCGGCCCCGGCGTCCTCGGCACGGTCGCCCCGCTGGACCTGCTGCTGACCAGCGCGACCTGGATGACGTCGGCACTCGGGCAACGCGTCATGGAGCGCGTGCGCCCGGTGTTCGAGCGGCTGCGCGCGGCGGGACCGGTGGACCTGGCCGCACTCTGGTTCGCCTGCATGCCGATCCTGCACGGCGACGCCGTCACCGACGCCGAGGCGATCCAGCACGAGTTCCAGCGCCGGTGGCGCGAGATCCTCGACGTGCCGTCGGACGCGAGCCGGATCCGCCGCCGCGGCGCGGACATCGCCGCCGCGGTCGAGGCCGCCTTCGCCGCGCCGCGCACCGGCTGGGGCACGGCCCGCTACCTGAGCCCGGACCTGCTCTTCGCCGGGGACACCGAGGCCGTGGCGCGCGACGACTTCGAGGTGGTGCTCGGCGAGCTGCACCTGGCGGCCAACACGATCAGCTTCTCGGTGTTCGTCAACCAGCACCCCACACCCGGGGAGCTGCTCGCCGAGACCGGCCGGGACTTCCCGCAACCGCGGCTGTTCCCGTTGCTGGCCAAGGAGCACAAGGCGCGGCTGTCCGCGCGGATCCGCCAGTCGCTGGTGCGCGAGCAGGACTACTACGTGGGCCTGGTCGACCACACCGTCGACCCCAGCCGGCCGCGGACGGTGCTGGGCGCGGACGTCGCGGTCGAGGACCGGGACGGCGACCTGGAAGTGGTCCTGCCCGACGGTGCCCGGTTCCCGCTCGTCGAGGTTTTCGCGCACGTGCTCACCACGCTGGCGATGGACCTGTTCCGGCTGCTGCCCGAGGGTGACCACGCCCCGCGGATCACGATCGACCGGATGGTCGTGGCCCGCGAGACCTGGCGCCGCCCGGCCACCGACCTGGCCTTCGCCACCGACAAGGACGAGGCCCGCCGTTACGTCCGAGCCCGGCAGTGGCGCGAAGAGCTGGAGCTGCCGCGCTTCGTGTTCGTGGTCTCCCCCACCGAACCGCGGCCGTTCTACGTCGACTTCGACAGCCCGGTGTACGTCAACATCCTGGCCAAAGCCGTCCGCCGGCTGGCCCGCCAGGACCCGCAGGCCCGGCTGACGATCACCGAGATGCTGCCCACCCCGGACCAGACCTGGCTCACCGACGACGAGGGCCGGGCGTACACGGCCGAACTGCGGCTGGTGGCCGTGGACCAGGCGCCGTAAGTTACTGCGCGATGCGGGCCGCGATGCCGTCGAGCAGGCAGTCGAGGCCGATCCGGAAGGTCTCGTCGGCGTCGTGGTGGGCGGCGTCGCGCACCACTCGTTCCAGCGCCGGGTACCGGCCGGTCGCGAGGGTCCGCACCAGGTAGGGCCCGCGGGAGGCCTGCCAGCGCTGCTGGTCCATCCCGGTGGCCCGCTCGGCCCGCCGCTCGGCGATCTCGCGGCGCACCGCGCCGGTCACGTACGCGTTGACCGCGCCGGCCACCGGCATGACGGCGTCCACGTCGACACCGCCCAGCGCGGCCAGCACGATCTCCCCGTTGGCCAGCGCGTTCGGCCCGAGCTGGGGCCGGCCGCCCAGCAGATCGGCGAGCCATTCGTGCTGGTGGACGGCGCGGCGAGTGGCTTCGGCGTGCGACCTCAGCACCTCCCGCCAGCCGTCGCCGGACGGCCTGATCTCGGCGTAGACGGCGTCGACCATCAGGTCGAGCAGCTCTTCCTTGCTGTCGATGTAGCCGTAGAGCCGCATCGGGCCGACGTCCAGCGCGGTGGCGACCTTGCGCAGCGACACGGCGTCCAGGCCGTCCGCGTCGGCCAGCCGGATCGCCGCCCGCACGATCCCGTCCCGGCTCAGCGGGGCCGGGGTGGGCCGTTCAGGTGGCTCCGGCCTCTCCCACACCAACATGACGGTGACAATACATCGCATCACTCGATACACTGTATTGGTCAATACGGTGTATCGAAGGAGAGCTACCGTGACCATCGCCATCGTCGGAGCGGGCCTCGGCGGCCTGGCCCTCGCCCGGGTGCTGCACGTCCACGGCATCGAAGCCGCCGTCTACGAACGCGAACCGTCGCGGGACGCACGTGGCCAGGGCGGCATGCTCGACATCCATTCGGGGCAGCGGGCGCTGCGCGAGGCCGGGCTGATCGACCAGTTCCACAAGATCGCCCGTCCGGAAGGCCAGGACATGCGCCTGCTCGAGCCGGACGGCACCCTGCTCCTGCAGGAGGACACCCCGGACGACGCCCCGTCGCTGCGCCCCGAGGTCGACCGCGCCGATCTGCGTGCCCTGCTGCTGGACTCGATCCCCGACGGCGCGGTGCGCTGGGGGCAGGCGTTCGCCTCGGCCGGTGACGGCTGGGCGCACTTCTCCGACGGCGGCCGGGCGCCGTACGACCTGCTGGTCGGCGCCGACGGCGCGCAGTCCCGGGTCCGCGCGCTGCTGACCGACGCCCGCCCGGCGCACATCGGCCAGAATGTCGTCGAGCTCGGCATCCCCGACATCGACCGCACCCACCCCGACCTCGCGGCGATGGTCGGGCGCGGCAACTACTGGGTGTTCGGCGACGGCCTTTCCCTGGCGGCGCAACGCAACGGCGACGGCCGCGTCCGCATCGGCGTCAACTTCTACAACACCGGCGAGGACTGGTTCGACGGCAGCGGGATCCCGTTCGACGACCCGGCCGCCGCCCGCGCGCGGCTGATCGACCTGCTCGACGGCTGGGACGCGCGGTTCCACGCGCTGATCGCGGCCTGCGACGACACCGTAGAGCCGCGGTCGATCACCACCCTCCCGCTCGGCCTGACCTGGCCGTCGACCCCCGGCATCACGCTGGTCGGCGACGCCGCGCACCTGATGCCACCGGTGGGCGAGGGCGCCAACATGGCGTTGCTGGACGGCGCCCTGCTCGGCCTCGCGCTGGCCGCGCACCCGGACGACTTCGCCGCCGCGGTCAAGGACTACGAAAGCGAAATGTTCGAACGCGCCGGCGCCGCCGCCCGCATGTCCGCGGAAATGCAGGAACTGCTGATGTCCCCGGACGCGGGCCGGCGGCTGCTCGCGTTCTTCCAGCCCAGCTGACGGCGAGGCCGGAGTCCACAACAGACGGTCTCGGCCGTCAGAAGAGCAAGCTGACGAGGAGCCCCACCGCCAGGCAGGTACCGCACAGCTTGACGATCGAAATCGGCGTCAAGAGAATCTTCATTTTCGGTTTCCGTTCGTTCCGCCTTCTCCGTGACTGGTCACAAACCAGCGTGGGCGCCATCCGGGCGGGCCCGCACTCGTCTCGAAGAACCGAACGATCCGGCGCGCCGCGATAACCTGGTCGGAGGGCGGCGCGGGGAGGCGGAGATGACTCACCCGGATCCCGACGACCGCGTCCGGGGGCGGTTGCGCACCCTGCAGCGGGCGGTCGGGGCGCCCAGCGACGCGGTGCTGGCGCGGCGCAGCGGGATCTCCGCGGCCACGTTCTCCGAGGTGATGTCCGGGAAACGGCGGCCGCGCCCGGAGTTCGTCGGCAAGGTGGTCGCCGGGTGCGTCGTGTCGGCGCGGGCCGGCGGGCAGGCTCCGATGGACGTGCGGCGGGTCCTGCACGCCTTGCGGCTGCCGGGGCACACCGCCGGCGACAGCGGGCTGCTGGAGCGCGACGACGATCTGGACCGCTGCTCGGCGGTGCTGGACGCGGTGGGGGCGCGGGTCGGCGCGACGGTCGTGATCGAGGGCCCCGCCGGGATCGGCAAGTCGGAGCTCGTGGCCCAGGTGTGCACGGAGGCGGCGGTGCGCGGGTTCGTGCCGCTGGCCGTGCGCGGCAACCAGCGGGACGAGACGATGGCGTTCGGCGCGGCCCGCACGTTGCTGGGGCGCTGGGTCGCCGGCCACGCCGAGCGGGAGCGGCGGGCGTTGTTCGCGGGCGCGGCCGATTTCGCGCGGGTGCCGCTCGGGGTGCCCCAGGCCCGCCACCGCGGCCCGGAGTCGGTCATCGGGCTGACGGAGGCGTTGTACTGGCTCGTCGTGAACGCGACGTCCCTCCTCGGCGACCAAGAGGGCCTGCTGCTCGCCGTCGACGACGCGCACTGGCTCGACGAGGAATCGTTGCAGTGGCTGGAGTTCCTCGCCGACCGGCTCACCGGGCTGCCCGTCGTGCTGCTGCTGGCGCACCGGCCGCACGAGCGGGCCACGCTCCGGCGCATCGGGGTGCGGGCGACGGAAGTCGTGCGGCCGCACCCGCTCGGGCTGAACGCGGTGCGCACCCTGGCGCACCGCGACCTACGGGCCGGCGGCGAACCCGACGAGCGGTTCTGCGCGGCGTTGCTCGACCGCAGCGGCGGCAACCCGTTCTACCTGCGGTGGATGCTCGACATGGCCAGGGAAAGCCGGGTGAAGCCCACCGCCGCCGACGCGGAGCTGGTCGGCACGCTGACCCCGCGCCACGTCGTGCGGTACCTGTCCGAACGGCTCGCCGGGCTCGGCCCGGACGCACAGCGCCTGGCCCACGCCGTCGCCGTGCTGGGCCCAGGGCAGACGCTCCCGGACGCCGCCCTGCTCGCCGGGCTGACCACGGCCGAGTCGAAGCGGCAGTACGACCGGCTGTGCGGTGCCGCGATCCTCGCCCCCGGGCCGACCGCGGACTTCCACCACCCGATCATCCGCAGCGCCGTCTACGACGACATCGAGCCGTCCCGCCGCAGTGATCACCACCTGGCCGCCGCGCGGCTGCTGCACGAGCGGCACGCCGCGCCCGACGCCGTCGCGGCGCACCTGCTCGACGTCCACGCCGCCGGTGACCCCTGGGTCGCCGACCGGATGACCGCGGCCGCCGAGGACGCGCTCGGGTCGGGTCTCGCCGCCACCGCGGCGCGCTACCTCGAGCGGGCGATCGACGAACCGCCGCCGGCCGACCGGCTGCCGCGGGTGCGGCTGCGCCACGGCCAGGCCCTCGCCCTCGGCCAGGTCGCGGCGGCGCTGCCCGAACTGCGCGCGGCCTACTCGCAGGCACGCGACGACCTGCTGCTCACCGACGCGGCCGTCGCGCTGGCGAAGACCCACGGGTACGCCGACCAGCTCGGCGCCGGCGTCCGGCTGCTCGACGCCGCGCTCGCCCGCTGCGCCGACGAACGGCAGCGGCAGCGCCTGCTCGCCGAACAGCTGCTGTGGGCCGCCTGGTGGGGCGACGACCCGCTCCGCGCCGACCGGATGGCCGTGCTCGACCGGATCGCGCCGCCGCTGACCGGCGGCACCGACGTGGAGCGGCTGCTGATCGTGTTGCACGCGTGGAGCCTCGTGCTGCGCGGCCGGCCGCGGGCCGAAGGGCTGGCCGCGGTCGAGCGGGTCTTCCGGGCCGGTGTCGTGTTCGCGGACGTGGACCAGGGCATGGAGGTCGCGACCATGACCGGGTTCGTGCACCTCTACTCCGGCGCCGCCGACGTCTCCCACGACCTGTTCGACCGGGCGGTCGACGAGTTCGAGGAGCACGGCTGGCGGGGCACGCACCTCGCGTTCGCCTACGCCAACCGCGGGCAGTCGGCGTTGCGGCTCGGCCGGCTGCACGACGCCGTCGCCGACACCGACATCGCGCTGCGCCTGGCCGTCCGCAGCGGCGCCGGGACGCCCGCCGAGTGGTTCGCCACCGGCACGCTCGCCCAGTCGCTGCTGGCCCGCGGGGAGCTCGGCCCGGCCGCGGCGGCCTGCGCGGACCACGGTTACCACGACCGCCGTCCCGACGCGGTCATCATGCCGGTGCCCAAGGCGGTGACCGGCGCGCTCCTGCTGGCGCAGGGTGATCACCGCCGCGCCGCGGTCGCGCTGCGCGAGGTGGGGCGCCGGCTCGACGCGGCGCCGATGATCAACCCCGCGGTGTGCGGCTGGCGCTTCGACCTGGCCCGGGCGCTGCGCCGGGCGGCGCCGGACGAGGCGCGCGAGGTGGCGTCCGAGGCGCTGCGCCTGGCCGACCGGTTCGCCGACCCGGTCACCCGCGGGCAGGCGCTGCGGACCCTCGCGGAGCTCGACGCGGATCGCGCGGCGCTGCTGGAGGAATCCGCACGGCTGCTGCGCGGCGAGCCGGACCGGGGGCAGTACCTGCGGACCCTCGCCGATCTCGGCGCGGAGTTCGCCCGCTCCGGGCATCCCGGGGACGCCCGCCGCACGCTCACCGAAGCCGTCACCCTGGCCGACGACTGCGGCGCCCTCGCGCTGCGCAAGGACCTCGCCGAGCAGCTCGGCCGGCTCGGGGTCACCGCCGGGCGGCCGCCGCGCGTCAACGCCCTGTCACCACGCTTGCGGCGCGTCGCGGAGCTCGCGGCGCAGGGACGTTCGGAGGCCGAGATCGCGCACCGGGTGGTGCTGAACCTCGACACGGTGCGGAAGCTGGTGCTCGAGGCCCACACCCGCTTCGGCACCGACACCCGCACCGAGCTCCGCCGGGCGATGCGGCAGCGCTGACTTCGCACATTTGCTGACTGCAAATTGCAGATTCAGGCGCTACCAGGGCCTCTGCTCATTCCAGGTAAACGATTACCGGACCAAGTCGTCAGTCACGCGAAAAAGCCACGGAAACTACGTACTGCGAACCAATCAAATTGCTCCGAACGGGCGTACTCAGATCGGCCGCGGACACCTACCGTCACCTGTCTGGGGCAACGGCGCAGGCTCGTCGATTTGCCGTATTCGCGCGTGAACGTCCGACAGGAGTGCTCTTTTCCATGACGATCGACCTTGCGCTGAAAGAAGCGATGAACATTCCCGGCGCCGTCGGCGCGACGCTCGTCGACTACGACAGCGGGATGTCCCTCGGTTCCCTGGGCGGCGGCGAGTGGCTCGACCTGGACATCGCGGCGGCCGGCAACACCGAGGTCGTCCGGGCGAAACTGCGCGTGATGGCTTCCCTCGGGCTCGACGACGCCATCGAGGACATCCTCATCACCCTCCACCGCCAGTACCACGTGATCCGGCCGCTGTCGGCCCGGGGCAACAACACCCTGTTCCTCTACCTGGTGCTCGACCGCGAACGCGCGAACCTCGCGCTCGCGCGGCACAGCCTCAAGCGCATCGAGACCAGCCTCTCCGTATGAGCGGTACCGACACCCACAGCCAGCACCTCCGCGCGCCGCTGCCGGTCCGCACCCCCGCGTCCGCGATCGCGAGCTCACCGGAGCCGGTGGCCCCGGGCCCGCCACCCGACTCGGCCCGGACGCTCCTGGTCCTGCGCAAGATCCGGGAGCAGGTCGACCAGGTGGCCGGGCTGCTGATGGCCACCCACGACGGCCTGGTGCTGGCCAACGACACCGACAGCGTCGATTCCGACAGCGTCGCCGCCATGTCGGCGGCGGCCGCCGGGCTCGCCGCGCAGTTCACCGCACAGGCCCGGATCGGCGAAGCACGCAGCGCGATGTTCGAAGGCAGTTCCGGTTACGTCTGCGTCTTCCCCGTCGAAACGACGCTCCTGCTCGTCGTGTTCGGCCAGCCGGACATCACCATGGGGCTGTTCACCCTGGCCGCCAAGCAGGCGCTGACGCTGCTCCGGCACACCGATCTCGCGCCGGAAGCTTCGCGCCGTGCGTCACGGGAGTGACGGGTCCTCGCGCAGGATCCGCCAGCAGAGGTAGAGGCAGAGGCCGGCCGCGGGGGCGCCGCCCAGCAGCGTGGCGGCGACACCGAGCGGGATCACCGCTTCGGTCAGGTACAGCGGCACGAGTACCGCCGTGGCGACGGCGAACTTGCCCAGGAAGATCGCCGTGCACCAGTAGTAGCGGCGCCGCCGCGGACGGTCTCGCCGCCAGGAAGGGCTTCCACCCAGCACTACGCCGACGACCGGCCACCGCACGAGCAGGGACAGCAGGAACACCGCGACACCGCCCGCCTGCACCAGGACGACGGTGAGGTAGAAGTCGGCCGCGCGGCCGGTGCTCCCGGCCAGCAGCGCGGACGCCCCGACCACGAGCAGCCCGATCGCCGGCTGCCACACCTTCCGGTCGGTGCACAACCGCACCACGGCGAACACGAGCACGCCGCCGACCGCGATCAGCCCGGACGTGAGCACCTGCCCGCTCACCAGGTACGCGACCAGGAACACCACCCGCGACGCGACCCCTTCGGCGACGGTGCGCCACCCGCCCAGCGCACTGAACAACGACAGCGACTTACCGGTCAGCAGCTGCAGGCTCATCGGCTCACCTTCGCTGTGTCGGACGTGAGACTGGTGCAGTGCATGGTGTTCTCGCAGGCGCTGATCAGCCCGCCCCGGCCGCGGCGGTGCGGGCTCATCGGCTCACCTTCGCCACGTCGAGCGTGAAACCGGTGCGGCGCATGGTGTCCTCGCAGATCCGATCGTGTCGAGCAACCCGGCCAGGGCGCTGCAGACTCATCGGCTCACCGCCACCGCGATGGGCACGAAACTGCCGCGGCGCATGGCCTCCTCGTAACCACCGGTCGCGTCGAACAGCCCGGCCAGGGCGCTGCCGACTCATCGGCTCACCGTCGCCGCGTCGGGCGCGAAACTGTCGCGGCGCATGGTCTCCTTGTAGCTGCCGATCACCTCGAACAGTCCCGCCAGGGCGCTGCAGGCTCATCGACTCACCGCCACCGCGATGGGCACGAAACTGGTGCGGCGCATGGCCTCCTCGTAGCCGCCGATCACCTCGAACAGCCCCGCCAGGGCGCAGCCGGCTCATCGACTCACCGCCACCGGGACAGGCACGAAACTGGTGCGGCGCATGGTGTCCTCGTAACCACCGATCGCCTCCAGCAACCCGGCCCGGCCACGGTGCACCGAGGCCAGTGCCTCGGACAGCCGGTGCGCGTCCCGCATCGCCAGGTTGCCGCCGAAACCCGGGGCCAGGTGGATGGCGTCGCCGATGAGCGTCACCGGACCCGCAGGCCAGGGCGGTGGTGGCGGGATCCGCCCGATGCGCAGCGTGACCGTGACGTCCGGCCACGCCTCGGTGACGAGCAGCCGCAGGGCCTCGGGTAGCTCCGCGCGGTGCGGGTCGGGCTGCTCCCCAGTCACCGGCAGCGCCCACATCACGTAGTCCTCGAGCCTGTCGACCGCGCTGTGCCGCAGCGCGGGCAGCCACCGGCTCCGCGCGGACACGGGCGACTCCGTGAACCGCAGCACGCCCACCACCATCGTCGTGCCGCGCACCTGCGCGGCGGCGGGGTCGTCGCCGACCAGGCCGGGCAGGCCGGTGCCGAGCACGGCGCGCAGCGGGGTCGCGCCCATGAGCATCCGGCGTCCCGAGTCCGCCACCCGCACGCCGGGCAGGTACTCGCGGCGCACCGCCGAGCCGATGCCGTCCGCGCCGACCAGGACGTCCGCGGTGTCCGTGCGGCCGTCGGCGAACCACACCCGGACCGTGCCGTCGGCGCGGTGCTCGAACCGGGTGAACTCCGCGCCGAAGCGGACCACGTCGTCCAGGTCCGTGAGCAGCACCGCCTTCAGCAGCGGCCGGTGGACCTGACGGCCGGGCCGGGCGCCGGAGACCCGAGTGCCCGTGACGGCGAGCTCCCCGTCCACTTCGGACAGTTCCAGCGTCCGCTCGCGCGGCCCGCCCGTCGTCGCCTCCACCATCGCGACGTGCGATAGCGGCAGGCACGCCCGCAGTGCTTCCGCTCCCCGTTCGTCGACGTGCAGGCTGATGCCCTGCGGACGCCCTGCCGAGGCGTCCCGCTCGTACACCGCGACGTCGATCCCCTCCCGGCGCAACCCGTGCGCGAGTGTCAACCCGCCCAGGCCGGCGCCGATCACCACGACCCGCATCCCCTCACCCCATTCTTCATCGCTCGATGAAGAACAGCCTACGGCGAACGCGGGCAAAACTCCACCAGCCGATGAAGAAAGCGGTGTTAGGCTTCGGCGGCCATGGCAGAACTCGACAACACCGGCCGTCCCGGACGCTGGCGGTCCGGCGCGGAGAGCAGGCAGCGGATCCTGCGGGTCGCCCGCGAGCTGTTCGACCAGCACGGTTACAACGGCACCACCGTGCGCATGATCGCCACCGCGGCCGAGGTCGACCCGGCGATGGTCTTCTACTTCTTCGGCACCAAGCAGAAGCTGTTCGGCGCCGTGATCGACCTGTCCGCCGACGTCCCGCCGGCGATCGACTCGATCTTCGACGGCGACGTCGCGACGATCGGCGAGCGCGTCGTCCGGACCCTCGTGGAGAACCTCGACAAGTCCGACCGCACGCCACTGGTGATGCTGACCCGGTCGGCCCCCACCGACCCGAAGTCCGAAGCGCTGCTGCGCGAGTTCATCGACCGGGAGCTCACCGGCCGGCTCGCGGCCCTGCTCGGCACCCCGGACGCCGCGGTCCGGGCCGGCATGGTCAACGTCCAGATCCTGGGGCTCGCGGTGGCCCGGTACATCGTGCACCTCGAGCCGATCGCCTCGGCGTCGGTCGACGAGCTGGTCGCCACGTTCGGCCCGCTCGTGCAGCACTGCCTGACCGGCGAGACGGCACGGCCACCGCGTCCGTGAGCGCGGTGGCCGTGGTCCTCGGTCCGGGTCAGGGCCGGATGTTCTCCAGGTCCTCGAGCAGGCTCGGGTGCTTCGGCTCCCAGCCGAGCGCTTCCCGGGTGTGGGCGCTGGACGACGGCTGGTCCATCGCGAAGATCGCGCCCAGCGGGCCGAAGGCCTCCTCGGCCACCGGCTCGACCGGCAGGCCCAGCCGGCGGCCGATGACCGCCGCGATGTCCCGCACCGCGTCACCCTCGTCGGCCACCGCGTGCCAGGCGGTCCCCGCCGGGGCCTGCTCCAGGGCCAGCCGGAACAGGACGGCCGCGTCGAGGGCGTGCACGGCCGGCCAGCGCTGGGCGCCGTCGCCCGGGTAGCCGGACACGCCGGACTGGCGCGCGATCCGGGTCAGCAGGCCCGCGAAGCCGCCGTCACCCTCGTTGTGGACGGTGCGCGGCAGGCGCACGGCCGTGCTCCGGACCCCGCGCGAGGCCAGGTCCAGTGCGGCCATGACGGCGCGGCCGCGGCCGCCGACCGGGCCCTCGGTCGCGAACGGGTCGGCTTCGGTGGACGTGCGGCCCGGCACCCACGGCGTCCCCGAGACCGTGACGAAGGGACGTTCGCTGCCGACGAGCTCCTCCCCCAGTGCCGCGATGGCGGCGCTTTCCTCGGCGACGGCCCGCGCGACCGCCTCGGCGCTGCTGAAGTCGTTGCTGAACGCCAGGTGGATCACCCCGCCGGCCCCGGCGGCGCCGGCGCGGAGGGTGTCCAGGTCGGCGAGACCTCCTCGCAGCGTCTTGGCGCCGGCCTTCTCCGCGGCGGCCGCGGAGGCGTCGGAGCGGGCGAGGACCACCGCGGTGTGGCCGTGGCCGAGCAGCTCCGCGACGACGGCGGAGCCGACCAGCCCGGTGCCACCGGTGACGAAAACATCCATGGAACACTCCCTGGAACGTGATGGGACTAGTGTCTCATCACGCTACCAGAGTGATGAGACACTAGTCCCATCACCTATGATCGTCCCATGGCACGATGGGAACCCGGGGCGCGTGAACGGCTCGTCGTGGCCGCCGTCGAACTCTTCACCGAGCAGGGGTACGACGCCACCACGGTCGCGCAGATCGCCGAGCACGCCGGCGTCACGCGCAGCACGTTCTTCCGCTACTTCCCTGACAAGCGCGACCTGCTGGTGGCCGGCCAGGAAACGCTGAGCCGCCTGCTCGCCGAGGGGATCGCCGAGGCGCCGCCGGAGGCCAGCCCGCTCGAGGCGGTCGCGGCCGGCCTCGAACGCGCGTCGAACACCATGGGCCCGGTGAACCACCAGCTCGGGCCGCGCCTGAAGGCGGCCATCGCCGCCAGCACCGAGCTCCAGGAGCGTGACGCCCTCAAGAGCATCGGGCTCGCGGCCGCCATGACGACCGCCCTCGCCGCCCGCGGGGTACCCGGCCCGGTCGCCCAGCTCGCGGGCGAGCTGGGCGTCCTGGCGTTCAAGCGGGGTTACGCCGAGTGGTCCGAGGCCGACCGTGACGCCGCGGGCGACCTCGCGCCGTACACGCTGGCGGCCCTGGACGACCTGCGGGCGGCCAGCGCGTCACTGGGTTAGAAGGCGCTGGGTTAGAAGCCGGGGAACACCCGGCGCAGGTCGTCGAGCGAGACCTTGCCCTCGACCGTGACGCCCTGGTCGTAGGGCGCCTTGAGCCGGCCGCTGACCAGCCGGATGAACGCCTCGGCCGGCCCGTTGAACGTCGCGGACGGCGACTCGAGGTGATCCACCACGGTCACCGCGTCGTCGATCACCAGCGCGCCGCCGGGGACCGCGACCGACGCCGGGTCCGCAAGCTCGGCCGGCTTCGCGAGGAAGCCCAGCATGAAGCCGAGGGGGCCGGACATGTGCTCGACCAGCACGTCGGCCGAGCCGGCGTCCACTCCGGCGTCGGAGTCGAAGGCCACCCGCACGTCCCACGAGTGGTTGGCCACCTCGCTGAGCCGCATGCCCAAAGCGGTCAGCAGCGGGACCGGCTCCGGCAGGAAGCCGAGGTCGACGGTCAGCGACGAGCGCTGCTCGGGCGTGAACGCCTCGACCAGGGCGAGCCAGCGGGCGTTGTGCTCCAGGAAGCCCTCGGCCTGCGCGCGCGGCGCCGACCCGTCCCAGCGGGCCCAGATCGTCGGGTTGTCTTCGGGCGTCACGTCCTCCCCCGCGGCCTTGGCGATGGGCGCGTAGCCGATTTCCGCGCCGCTGCCGAGGTGGGACAGGGCCTGGGCGACGGTCCACTCCGAGGCGCCGCTGGTCGCGGCCAGCTGGTCGTCGGTGAGGGTGCTGACGAGGGCGGCGAGCGTGTCGTGCTCGGCGCGCAGGGCGGTGATCGTACGGTCCACGAGTTGACTCATGCCCCGCTCAACTCCCGGAGGGGCGCCGGTGTTCCGGCGCCGCGTCCGGGCAGGCTAGGTTGCCCGGATGAGCCTCCTCGATGACGTCGCCGAGCGCGACGGCTGGCGCTGCTGGGTGTGCGACGAACCGGTCGACCCCGGCATGTCGGTGAACGACTCGCGCGGGCCCAGCGTCGACAGCCGGACCGCCGACCGCAAGGCCAAGATCGCCGAGCGGCTCGCGCACCGCGGCTGCAACACCCGCAAGGGCGCGGTCAAGGTGGTCATCGCCTGGCCGGACCGCCTCCACGTGGCCGAACCCGCGCCGCTGATCACCGTGGCCGGACGCCTGGAACGCAAGGGCGGCCGCGAGATGGTGGCCCGCTGCCCGACCAAACAGGACGCCCAGGAAGCGGCGGACTGGCTGGTGGACCGGTTCTCCCGGCTGGTGCCGGGCATGCCGGTGACCGCGAACGTCGAGCCGGGCGGCGGCCAGTTCCTCGTCATCCTGGCCACCGGCCGCCGCTGACCGGGCTCACTTGCGGGGCAGCCCCTGCGGGTTGACCTGCGACGCCGGGAGCGCCTCCGAGGCCAGGTTCCAGCGCTTGAGCACCTCGGCGTACTTGCCGCCGGTGATGATCGTCTGCAGCGCCTGCTGCAGGGCGGCCACCAGGCCGTTGCCCTTCTTGGTCATCGCCGCGATGTCCGCCGGGATCTGGCCGCCGCCGGAGATGCTGCCGACGATCTTCGTCGCGCCCTCGACCGCCACGTGGTAGGCCGACGTCGGGTTCGGGCCGACGTAGACGTCGATGCGGCCCGACTGCAGCGCGAGGTAGTAGTCGGAAGTGTTGTTGTAGTACTGGAACTTCACCGGGGCGAGGCCCGCCGCCTTGTTCTGCTCGTCCCAGCGCAGCAGGATCTGCTCCTGGTTGGTCCCGGCGCCCACGCCGACGGTGAGCCCGGCGATGTCCTTCGCCTCCCGCACGGTGAGGTTCTTGTCGGCCCGCACCTCGAAGGCCAGCGTGTCCTTGCGGTAGCTGGCGAAGTCGTACTTGTCCTTGCGCTCCTCGGTCACGGTGATGTTCGAGAACCCGGTGTCGTACTGGCCGTTCTCGATGGACAGGAACAGGTTCTCCCACGACGTCGCCTGCAGGTCGAGCTTCAGGCCGAGAACGTCGGCCACGAGCGAGGCGATGTCGGGCTCGACGCCGATGATCGTCTTGTCGTCGTCCGCGCGGAACGACAGCGGCGGGGTGCCGTTGCCGGTGGTGCCCACGACCAGGGTTCCCCGGGCCCGGATCGCGGCGGGGACCAGCGCGGCGATCGTGTCGACCTTGTCGGCCCGGACGCGGTTCTGCTGGGCGGTGATGTTCACCCCGCCCGCCTTGGCCGGGGCCTCGGTCGCCGCTTCGGGGCTGCCGCACGCGGTGAGCGCGAGCACCGAAGCGAGCAGGATGGCGCGCAGTCTCATGGTTCTCCTCAAAGGACCTTTAAAGGACTTTGTCGACGAAGGCCCGCGTCCGGGCGTGCTGGGGGTGGTCGAGGACGGCCGAGGGCGGGCCCTGCTCGACGACGCGGCCGCCGTCGAGGAACACCACGGTGTCGGCGACCTCCCGGGCGAAGCCCAGTTCGTGGGTGACGACGACCATCGTCGTGCCGCCCCGGGCGAGGTCGCGGATCACGGCGAGGACCTCGCCGACGAGTTCGGGGTCGAGTGCCGACGTCGGCTCGTCGAAGAGCAGCACGTCCGGTTCGAGGGCCAGGGCCCGCGCGATCGCGACCCGCTGCTGCTGGCCGCCCGACAGCCGCCGCGGGTACTCCCCCGCCTTGTCGGCCAGGCCCACCCGGTCGAGCAGGTCCCGGGCCCGGGCCTCGGCTTCGGCGCGCGGGCGGCGCTGCGCCGAGACGGGTGCCTCGACGACGTTCTCCAGCGCGGTCAGGTGGCCGAACAGGTTGAAGTTCTGGAAGACGAACCCGATCCGGGTGCGCTGCTTGAGGATCTCGCGTTCCTTGAGCTCGTGCAGCCGGTCGCCCGCCCGGCGGTAGCCCATCAGCTCGCCGCCGACGCTGATGAACCCGCGGTCGGCGCGTTCGAGGTGGTTGATCAGCCGCAGCAGCGTCGACTTCCCCGAGCCGGACGGCCCGAGCAGCACAGTCACCTCGCCGGCGCGCACCTGCAGGTCCACGCCGTCGAGCACGGTGAGCGCGCCGAAACTCTTGTGCACGCCGCGGACGTCCACCATGTAGCCGGTCATGCGCGCCTCCAGGCGGCGCGCAGCCGCTGCACCGGCGTCGGCGGCAGCGTGCGCAGCGCACCGCGGGCGAAGTGGCGCTCGACGTAGAACTGCCCGATCGACAGCACGGTGGTCAGCGCGAGGTACCACGCGGTCGCGACGAGCAGCAGCGGGATCACCCGGCCGCTGCGCGTGTAGATCACCTGGACCTGGTAGAACAGCTCCGGCAGGGCCATCACGTACACCACCGACGTGCCCTTGACCATGCCGATGATCTCGTTGGCCGCGGTCGGCACGATGGTGCGCATCGCCTGCGGCAGCACGATCCGGCGGAACTGCCGCCCGGCCGGGATGCCCAGCGCGGCGGCCGCCTCACGCTGGCCCGCGTCGACCGACAGGAACCCGGCTCGCACGATCTCCGCGGCGTAGGCCCCCTGGTGCAGCGCGAGCCCGAGCCCGGCCGCGAGGAACGGCGGGATGAGGCTCATCGTGCCGACCGAGAAGAACGACGGCCCGAACGGCACGCCGAAGGAGATCTCGTTGTAGAGGATCGCGAGGTTGTACCAGAAAAGGAGCTGCAGAATGAGCGGGACCGACCGGAAGATCCACGTGTAGGTCCAGCCGACCGCGCGCAGCAGCGGATTCCGGGAAATGCGCATGACCGCCACGACGGTGCCGATCAGGAATCCGGCGACCACGCCGAACGCGGTCAGTTCCAGGGTGAGCAGGACGGCGTCGAGGATCGATTTCTGGAACAGGTACTTCGCGAAGGTCGGCCAGTCGAAGGCCTTGTTGGTCACCAAGGCGTGGCCCGCCATCGCGACCAGTACCGCGACGACGGCGGCGGCCAGCCAGGTCAGCGGGTGCCGCGCGGGCACGATCCTGAGTGACTCCTCCGGTGCCGCGAGTGGCGCGGGCCGGGTCCCGACGTCGCTGGTCACCGCGCGCTCACCGCGGCGGGAAGCGCTTTCGAGAAGCGCAATCGCGTGGCCGGGACGGCGTCGACGTCGAAGTGCGGCGTGTAACCCGCGGCCAGGTAGAGCCCGCGGGCTTCGGGCTGTTTCGGGCCGGTGGTCAGGTGGATCCGGGTGTAACCGCGGTGCGCGGCTTCGGCTTCCAGCTCGGCGACGACACGGCGGCCGAGCCCGTGACCGCGGTGCGCGCGGTCGGTCCAAATCCGCTTGAGCTCGGCGGTTTCCTCGTCGTAGCGCTGGAACGCGCCGCCCGCGACGGCGTGCGCGCCCGCCACCAGCAGCAGCAATCCGCCTTCGGGCGGGGAAAAGCGATCCGCCGGGTACTCCCGGAGTTCGAAGTGGACGTCGTTGAGGACACGCTGATAACGCGCCGAGTATTCACGGGCCAGGTCCGCGAGCAACGGCCGGACCCGCGGATCTGACTGGGCGACCCAGACGGATTCGGGCATGACGGTACCTGTTCCGAAAGAACGGGAAAGAAAGGCTCCCGCGTTCCCGGGGCGCCTTCCGCTGACGTCGTCGACTTTAGGAAGCCGGGCCGCGCCCGGTCAACGTGTGGTCCCCGGGTTCCAGATCCTGGACGATCCCGCGCTACGCGTCGAAGCGGAAGTGCACCGTGCGGTGGTAGTCGCCGGTGGCGGCGTTCGGCCGGCTCTCCGGGCCCAGCGACGCGACGCCGTGGAACTTGTTGCCGATCGGCGCGATGCCGTCCAGCAGCGAGATACCGCCGGCCGGGTAGGTGACCACGGCGTTCTGCGGGTCGGGTCCCACCGCCGGGGTGAACAGGCGCAGGAACAGGCCTTCGTCCGCGGCGACCACCGTGACCGCGCCTTCGGTGGTGTCCAGCACCGCCCAGCAGGTCCGCGCGTGGTAACCCTTGAACTCCGGGTAGGCGAACCCGCTCGCGCCGGTGGCGGTGTTGTTGTACGGCTTGGTCCAGACGTCCGGGGACACCCCGCGCAGCCGGTTCTTGTAGACGCGGTACGGCCCGTCCCCGAGCCAGGTGAGGCCCCGCACGTTCCCCTCGGGGTAGTCGAAGTTCACGCCGAGGTGGTCGTGGTCGCCGGTGGCGCGGTAGCGGTACTCCAGCCGCAGCCAGCCGTTGGCGTCCAGGCGCCAGCGCACGGACGTCAGATCGCCGCTGTAGTCGCACTGCACGACCCAGCCGGTGCCGTCGCGGAAGTGGCTGAACCCGGTGAGCGTGGCCGTCCCGCCCGCCGGGGCGGGACCGTTGACCAGCGACACCGGCGTGCTGCCACGGCGTACGCCGGTCAGGCGTCCGGTGGACTTGCCGACGGTGACCCGGGTGGCGCCGGCGACGAGCATGACGTCGGTGGCGGTCTCGGCCGCGGTGACGCTGCCCGTGGTCGCCGGCTTGACCAGGCGCGCGGCGAAGTCCGGCGCCTTGCGGACGCGCCACGTCCAGCCGGCGACGTCCCGGCCGGTCCGGTCGGTCACGCTCAGCCGCAGCGCGTCGGCGCCGGTCCAGTCGGCGGGCAGGCCGAGTGTCACCGCGCCGGTGGCGCCCGGTGCGACGTCCGGCGCGGCCGCCTCGCCCTGGGACAGGACCTGGTGGCCGGGGCCCGCGCCGGGCGCGGGGAAAGCCAGCAGCTGCCAGGCGAACCGGCACTCGCGGAGGTTCGTGAAGTCGTACCGGTTGACCAGTTTCACGGTCTTGTCGAACGACGCCGGGAACACCGAGTCGTAGTAGGCCGGGCTGGCCAGCTGGACCGGCGACCAGATGTCCTTGATCGTGAAGAAGCTGCCTTCCTTCTCCCGGTACGGGCCGAGGATCCCGTCGGGGGCGCGGCTGCCGTTGGTGTCGAGGGCGCCACCGCGGTCGTCCCGCGCGACGCTTTCGTCGACGAGCGCCCAGATGAACCCGCCCGCCGAGCGCTGGGCGCCGCCCATGAGCTTCCAGTAGTCGTTCAGGCCGGCCCCGGCGCCGCCGTCGTAAAGACCGTGGAGGAACTCGGTCGGCATGAAGATCGTGGTGCCGGCGGCCTTGGTCGCGGTGCTGCTGTAGGTCTGGTAGTGGCTGGTGTCGACGCCGCTGAAGGTCGTCCACGGGTGCAGCACCGCCCGCCGCTGCGGGTCGTACTGCGCGAAGTCGTCGTCCAGCGCGGTGTTCCAGCCGCCTTCGTTTCCGTTGTCCCAGAACAGGATCGACGGGTGGTTGACGTCGCGCTCGACCAGGGCCTTGACCAGCGGGGCGCCGACACCCTCGTCGTAGTCGTGCTGCCAGCCGGTCAGCTCGTCCAGGACGTAGAGCCCGAGCTCGTCGCAGAGGTCGAGGAAGTACGCGTCCGGCGGGTAGTGCGACATCCGGACGGCGTTCATGTTCATGTCCTTCATCAGCCCGATGTCGAGGCGGGCGAGGCGCGGACTGGATGCTCGGCCGGACGTCGGCCAGAAGGTGTGCCGGTTCGCTCCTTTGAGGACGATCCGCTTCCCGTTGACGTAGACGCCGTCACCGGCCCGCACCTCGATCGTGCGGAAGCCGAAGCGCTCGACCGTGCCGTGCAGCGGGGTCCCGGCGGCGCTCGCGAGCGTCAGCTCGACCTGGTGGAGGTTCGGCGTTTCGGCCGTCCACAGGGGTGGCCGGTCCGCGGTGGTCGTCAGGGTCGCACCGGTGGCGCCGCTCGCGACGGCGACCGAGAAGGCGCTGCCGACGGCCGTGCCGTCGAGCCGGCGCAGCTGCGCGGTCAGCCGGGCCGCCGCGGTCACCCCGGCGAGCGCGACCTGGGCGGCGAAGGTGCCGTCGGCACGGGCGTCGATCGCGACGCGGTCGATCCGGGCGGCCGGGTAGGCCACCAGTGACACCGGCCGGAAGATCCCGCCGAAGTTCCAGAAGTCGCCGCGGCGCTCGGCGTCGTTCACCGAGTTGTCGGCCGACTCCTTGCTGACGGTCGCTTCGAGCAGGTTGGCCTCGCCGAGCCGCAGCAGGGCCGTGACGTCGTAGCGGAAGCGGTAGAAGCCGCCCTGGTGCACCGGTCCCGCCGAGACGCCGTTGACTCGCACGTCGGCGTCGGTCATGGCGGCCTCGAACACCAGGAAGACCCGGCGGCCGGCCCAGGACGACGGCGGCGTGAACGAGTGCCGGTAGTTGCCCTTCTCCGCCGGGACGAGATCACCGCCGTAGTGGTAGCTGCCGAAGCCGTGGCACTCCCAGTTCGACGGCGTCGGGATCGTGGCCCATTCGCCGGCGCGGCGTCCCGCCGTGACCTGGAAGTCCCAGTCGACGGTGTGGTCGGCGTCGGCGCCGGTGAGCAGCATCGTCTCGGTCACCGGCCCCGCGAGCGCGGCCGCCGAAGCCACTCCGGACGTCGGCCATCCCGCGGCGGCCACGCCGGCCGCGCTGATCGCCAGAGCCTGACGACGGGTGAGTTCCACCAGGCCTCCCAGAGTCCGATCTGATATATGACACACCGTACAACGACAATCGCCGACCAACCGGACAAGCAGGCGGACAAGTCTTGACGTCCGGTCGCGGGCCCACGACAGTGGTGCGGCACTCCGGCCCTCCCCCGCCGTCTCCGGCCGATCCACCGTGAAAGGTAGGAGAATGTTCTCCTCGAACATCCGTCGCAGACTGCGCCTCGGTGTCCTGACCGCGGTGATCGCCGCCGCCGCGCTGGTCGCGCCCACGGCCACCACCGCGACCGCCGCCACCGGCTCGACCGTGGTCGGCGTGGCCTCCGGGCGCTGCCTGGACGTCGTCGGCAACAGCACCGCGGCCAAGACGCGCGTCAACATCTACGACTGCAACGGCCAGGCCAACCAGGCGTGGACGTTCACTTCGGCGGGCGAGCTGCGGGTGTACGACGCCGCGATGTGCCTGGACGTCGCCGGCGCGAGCACCACCGCCCCGGCCGACGCGCAGATCTACACCTGCAACGGCGGCGCCAACCAGAAGTGGCGGATCAACGCCGACGGCACCATCACCGGCGTGCAGTCGGGCCTCTGCCTGGACGTCACCGGAGCGGGCACCGCGAACAGCACCCTGGTCGGGTTGTACACCTGCAACGGCGGGGGCAACCAGAAGTGGCGGACCACGCTGGCCGCCGACACCCAGCCGCCGAGCGTGCCGGGCAACCCGCGCGTGAGCGACCTGGTCTGCGACGCCGTGACGTTCTCGTGGAACGCGTCCACCGACAACGTGGGCGTGGCGTTCTACGACGTGTACCACGACGGCCAGCTGATGAAGTCGGTCAGCGGGAGCACGCTATCGACGAGCCTGACCGTGGTCGGCGGCGTGACCTGGGGCCTGTACGTGAACGCCCGGGACGCCGCGGGCAACGTCTCGCAGGCCAGTGCCACGGTGCCGATCACGCCGCCGCAGTGCCAGCCGGACACCCAGGCGCCGAGCGCGCCCACGAAGCTGACCGGCAGCGCGTCCGGCACCACGGTGACCCTGAACTGGACCGCCGCGACGGACAACATCGGCGTCCGGGCGTACGACGTCTACCGCGGCGGCGCCAAGGTCGGCACCGTCACCGGGACCGCCACCGCGCCGCCCGCGACCACCTTCGTCGACAGCGGCCTGGCGGCGAACACGAGCTACTCGTACTACGTCGTCGCGCGTGACGCGCAGGCGAACGTGTCTTCGCCCAGCGCGTCCACGACCGTGACCACCGGCGCGGCCTGCGGCGACTCCGTGTGCGCGGTGACGCAGATCGCCACCGACACCGACATCCCGTGGGGCCTGGTGACCCTGCCGGACGGCACCATCCTCTACAGCCGGCGCGACGCCCACGACATCGTCCACCTGAACCCCGCCACCGGCGCCAAGACCAGCGTGGGCACGGTTCCCGGCGTCGACAACACCGACGGCGAGGGCGGGCTGCTCGGCCTGGCCGTCCCGTCGACGTTCGCCAGTGACCACTGGCTCTACATCATGCACACCTCGCCGTCCGACAACCGGATCGTGCGGATCAAGCTGGAGAACGACAAGCTCACCACCAGTACCGAACAGGTCCTGCTCAGTGGCTTGCTGCGCAACAAGTTCCACAACGGCGGCCGGCTGCGCTTCGGGCCCGACGGCAAGCTGTACGCCAGCACCGGCGACGCCCAGAACGGCGACAACGCGCAGAACAAGGCCAGCCTCAACGGCAAGGTCCTGCGCCTCAACCCGGACGGCACGGTGCCCTCGGACAACCCGTTCGGCAACCAGGTGTGGAGCTACGGCCACCGCAACCCGCAGGGGCTGGCGTTCGACTCCCAGGGCCGGTTGTGGGAGCAGGAGTTCGGCAACGCGGTGATGGACGAGACCAACCTGATCACCAAGGGCGGCAACTACGGCTGGCCCGCCTGTGAAGGTACGTCCGGGACGTGCGGCACCGCGGGCTTCATCGCACCCAAGCGGACGTACTCCACGGCGGACGGTTCCTGCTCCGGCATCGCCATCGTCCGCGACGTGCTCTACGTCGCCTGCGAGCGCGGGACCCGGATGTACCGCGAGGTGATCAGCGGCAGCGACCTGACGAACGTCCAGGCGTACTTCAACGGCACCTACGGCCGGTTGCGCACGGTGGAACCCGCGCCCGACGGCGGCCTGTGGCTGACCACCACCAACAACGGCGACAAGGACAGCATCCCCGACAACAGCGACGAGAAGATCTTCCACGTCACCCTCGGCGGGTAGCGGTTCAGTCCTGGTGGGCGGTGGCGACGGACTTCTCGCGCCACGCCTGGACGTCGTCGGCGACGCGCTCGACCTTGACCTGCCAGCGGTCGAGCGCGTCGGCACCGAGCAGCAGGTGGCCCGGCAGCTTGTCCGCGCCCACCACCTCGCGGATCAGGGCCGCGCCCTTGACCGGGTCGCCCAGCTGGGTGTGGTTGGCGTCGTCGACCCAGTCCAATGTGGAGTGGGCCGGGGTGCCGTCGTAGGCGGCGACCCGGTGCGCCGGGACGGAAAGTGAGCTCTGGTCGAGGAAGTCGGTGCGGAACACACCGGGCTCGACCACCATGCTCTGGATCCCGAACGGCGCCAGCTCCGCCGCCAGCGCCTCGCTGATCCCGGCGACCGCGAACTTCGACGCGCTGTAGAGGCCCACGCCGGGCTCGCCCTCGAACCCGGACCGCGATCCGATGTGGACGATCTTGCCGCCGCCCGCTTCACGCAGGTACGGCAGCACCGCGCGAGTCACGTTGATCAGGCCGAAGACGTTCAGGTCGAACAGCGAACGCGCTTCGGCGTCGCTGACCTCCTCCACGGCGCCGAGCAGGCCGCGGCCGGCGTTGTTGACCAGGACGTCGATCCCGCCGAACCGCTCCGCGACGGACGCCACGGCCGGGGCGATGGCCTCGGTGTCGGTCACGTCCAGCGCGACCGGGAACACCCGCTCGGCGTTCTTGAGGTCCTCGGGCAGGCGGTCCGGGTTGCGCACCGCCACGGCGACCGTGTCGCCGCCGGCCAGTGCGGCGCGGGCGATCTCCGCGCCGAGTCCGCGGGAAGCTCCGGTGATGAGCCAGGTGGCCATTGGTCTTTCCTTTCGCTGGGTGGTTTTGCCTGTGCCCTGCACACAACCAGCCACCAGCCGCGAAAAGGGGTCCGAAAAGGGCCCAGCCGGTCGGGGGACAAACAGGGCCACCCTCGCCGCGTCCCGGCGCGCGAACCGGCGGCATCCTGGTGGTCATGGACACCACACGACACCGTCAGCGTGTGCGTCCGGCCACCCTCCGGCTCCTGGACGGCCTTCGCGCACCGGCGCACCTGCTGGGCCGCCGCCTGGACGTGCTCGCCTGCAACCGCCTCGCCGCCGCGCTCATCGCCGACTTCCCGGCGCTGCCCCGCGCCGAGCGCAACCAGGCCCGTTTCGTGTTCACCGACCCGCACGCGCGCGACCTGTTCGCCGACTGGCCCGCAGCGGCGGGCACGACGACCGCCCTGCTGCACCGCGACGCCCGGCGCCACCCCGACGACCCCGCGCTCGGGGAGCTGATCGGCGACCTGTCCATCCGCAGCGCGGAGTTCGCGGTTCGGTGGGCGGCGCCCCGGCAGCGCACGAGTGCGGTCGCTGGCTACCACCACCCGCTGGTCGGCGACCTCACCCTGGCCACCCAGATCTGGCAGGCCGACGGCGACCCGGACCAGCTGCTGGTGGTGCAGACCGCGGAACCGGGCTCACCGTCGGAGGCGGCACTGGCCCTGCTGGACCAACTGGCCCGCGGGTGACGGGGTTACTGTTCGGTGGCGTCCGCGGCGAGCCGTTCGAATAGGCCACCCCGAACTGGCAGCCCGCAGGCGACCCGGACCAGCTGCTGGTGGTGCAGACCGCGGAACCGGGCTCACCGTCCGACACGGCGCTGACCCTGCTGGACCAGCTCGCCCGCGGGTGACGGGCTGAGTTCCGTCGGCGCCCGCGGCGAGCCGCTCGAACAGGACGGAACCCGGCTCGCCCTCCAACACCGCGCCGGCCCTGCTGGACCCAACTGGCCCGCGGGTGACGGCCTACGTTCCGTCGGCGGCCGCGGCGAGCCGCTCGAACAACGCGGAACCCGGCTCACCGTCCGACACGGTGCTAGCCCTGCTCGCCCGCCGGTGACGCCTACTGTTCGACAGCGTCCGAGGCGAGCTTCCCCGCCAGCCGCTCGAACAGCTGGGTGAGCGTGGCCTGCTCAGCCTCCGAGAGCTGGTCGAAGAAGTAGCGCCGGACGGTGGCCACGTGCTCCGGGGCGGCCGCCTCGATCGCCGTGCGGCCGCTCGGCGTCAAGCGGACCATCAGGCCGCGGGCGTCGTCGGCGCAGTCCTCGCGGGTGACCAGGCCGCGCGTCTCCATCCGGCGGACCTGGTGCGACAGCCGGCTGCGGTCCCACCCGACCGCGCGGCCCAGCTCGCGCATCCGGACGACCCCGTCCGGGGCCTCCGACAGCGGCACCAGCAGGGCGTAGTCAGCCCCCGACACGCCGCCGTCCCGGTCCAGCTGGCGGTCGAACGCCCGCTGGAGATCCCGGGTGAGAGCGCGGTACGCCTGCCACAACCGGGCCTCCCGCTCGTCGAGCCACCTCGTGCCAGCCATGCCGCCACGATAGCGCGGACTTTGTTGACACGTCCACAGAGTCGTGGCTAATTTGTGGACCCATCAACAAACTGGTCGTGGTCGAAGGGAGACTGCGGTGCCGAAGGCAGTGCGCTACACCCGCTACGGCGGACCCGAGGTGCTCGAGGTCGCCGAAGTCCCCCGGCCGCGGGCCGGGCGCGGCCAGGTGCTGGTCGAGGTGGTGGCCGCGGCGCTGAACCCGGGCGAGATCGGCATCCGGGAAGGCGTGTTCGCGGCCGTCTGGCCGGCGCACTTCCCCGAAGGACAGGGCAACGACTTCGCCGGTCATGTCGCCGAAGTGGGTGACGGCGTCGCGGGCTTCGCGGTCGGCGACCGGGTGCTCGGGTTCGCCCCGCGGGCCGCGCAGGCGGAGTTCGTCGTCGCCGGACCGGACGCGCTCGCCCCGATGCCCGCCGGGCTCGGCTGGGCCGAAGCGGCGAGCATCGCCGGTGCGGGCGCCACCGCCTGGGCCGGCGTGGCCGCCGTCGCGCCGCGGCGGGGCGAGACGGTCGTGGTGTCCGCGGCCGCGGGCGGGGTCGGGGTCCTCGCCGCCCAGCTCGCGAAGCTGCGCGGCGCCACGGTGATCGGCACCGCGAGCGAAGGCAACTTCGCCTTCCTGCGCGGGTTCGGCATCCAGCCCGTCGCGTACGGCCCCGGCCTGGCCGAGCGGCTGCGTGCCGCCGCTCCGGACGGCGTCGACGCGTTCCTCGACACCTTCGGCGACGGCAACGTCGACGTCGCGATCGAGCTGGGTGTCTCCCCCGCCCGGATCAACACGATCGCCGACGGCCGGGCCGTCCAGCGCTACGGCGTCCACTCCGACGCCCAGGAGCAGGCCGACGAGCCGGCGATCTGGGCGCGGCTGGCCGAGTACGCCGCGAAGGACGAGCTGACCATCCCGATCGCCCGGACCTACCCCCTGGACGACGTCCGGGACGCCTACCGCGACCTCGCGACCCGTCACGTCAGCGGCAAGCGGGTGCTCGCCGTGAAGCCGTTCACCAGTGAAGGGAACTCCCGATGAAAGCCCTGCTCGCCCGGTCCTACGGCCCGCTGGACCAGCTGGAGATCGGCGAGGCGCCGCGGCCCGCGCCCGGTCCGGGGCAGCTGCTCGTCCGGCTGGAGGCCGCGGCGGTGAACCCGGTCGACGTCGCCCTCGTCACCGGCCGGCTGCGGGCCGAGCTGCCCGTCCGCCACCCGTTCATCCCCGGCGTCGACGTCAGCGGCGTGGTGGAGGCCCTCGGCGAGGACGTCACCGGGTTCGCCGTCGGCGACGCGGTGATCGCCTGGAACGGCGTCCCGTCGGGCGCGTTCGCCGAATACACGCTCGTCCCGGCCAACGGCGCGGCCGCCGTCCGCCCCGCCGGCCTCGACGCCCGCCACGGCGCCGCGCTGCCCACCGGCGCGCTGACCGCGTCCGCGCTGCTCGACGAAGCCGGGTTGAAACCCGGGTCGACGCTGCTGGTCGTCGGCGCCACCGGCGGCCTCGGCGGGTACGCCGTGCAGCTCGCCAAGCGGGCCGGCGCGACCGTGTTCGCCACCGGACGTGACGGCGACGGCGACTACCTCCGGGCCCTCGGTGCCGACGAAGTCGTCGACTACACCACGGAAGACGTCACCACGCGGGTCCGGGAGCGGGCGCCCGAAGGGGTCGACGTCGTCATCGACGTCGCCCAGGCCGGACCGGCCCTCGCCGCGTCCGCGGCCGCCGCGAAACCCGGCGGCCTGGTCGTCTCGCCGCTCGGCGGGCCGCCGTCCTTCGACCGGGACGTCACCGCCCGCTACACCGGCACCACCACGCCCCCGGGACGGCTCGCCGAGCTCGCCGGGCTGGCCGCGACCGGCGCCCTGCGCCCGGAGATCGGCGCGGAATACCCCTTCGCCGAGGCCCGCCGGGCGCTGACCGACTTCGCCGGCCGCCACATCCGCGGAAAGGTCGTCATCACCTTCTAACGTTCCGAGCGCGGCGGGGGGGGACCACTTTGTCCCTGGATACGCGGAGCCCTTTTCGGCCCCCTTTCCCGGTGGCACGACTGGTTTTCTGAAGGCACGGACCACCCGGGTCCAGCCTCCGATCGGGAAGGAACCCATCATGTCGCAGGTCATCACCACCACCCCGCTCACCGGCCGCGTCGCCGTCGTCACCGGCGCCAGCAGCGGCATCGGCGAGGCCACCGCCGAGCGGCTCGCCCAGCTCGGGGCCAAGGTCGCCGTCGCGGCCCGGCGCAAGGAAAACCTCGACGCGCTCGTCGCCCGGATCACCGAAGCCGGCGGCACCGCGCTGGCCGTGCCGCTCGACGTGACCGACCGCGAGGCCGTCCGTGAAGCGGCCCAGCGGGTCGAGCGGGAGCTGGGCCGCGCCGACCTCGTGGTCAACAACGCCGGTGTGCAGCTGATCTCGCCGATCGAAGACCTGAAGGTGGACGACTGGCAGCGCCAGATCGACCTGAACGTCACGGGCGTGATGAACGTCCTCGGCGCGTTCGTGCCCCAGCTGGTCGCGGCCGGCGAGGCGGGCGGCCCGGCCGACCTGATCACGACGTCCTCCATCGCGGCGACGCGCGTGCTGCAGAAGTTCTCGGTCTACTCGGGCACCAAGGCCTACATCAGCCACTTCTCCCGCCTCGCGCGCGTCGAGCTGGGCCAGAAGATGGTCCGCGTCTCGGCGGTCGAGCCGGGCATGGTCGACACCGAGCTGCCCGACCACGTCACCGACCCCGACGCGAGCAAGCTGATGGCCGACCTGCTGCACGACATCGAGTGCCTCAGCCCTGCCGACGTCGCGGAGACGATCGCATTCATCGCGTCGGTCCCCCGGCACGTCAACCTCACCGAGATCACCATCCTGCCGACGGCCCAGGCGGTCTGACCGGAACGGGTGAAGGGGCGCACCGGTCTCCTCCGGTGCGCCCCTTCGGCGTTCCCGCACCGGGAGCTCGGAGGATTCCCCTGCACACCAACGCACTTCTCGCCTGCTTCCCACGGCCGAACGGGTCGAGCTGCCGCCGGAGCTGGTCCTGGTCGTTCCGGCGGCAACCTTGATTATGGCACCGCGTGCCATTACTCTATTCGTCACACGGTGACGAATATCGCGTGTCCTGCTCAGCCCGTGCCGAAGGAGTCACGATGACCGAGAAGACCCTCCCCGCGACCGAATCCGCCGAAACCACCGAAGCCTCCGTTGAAACCCCCGTCGCCGAAGACCTGCTCGTGGAAGAGGTCTCGATCGACGGCATGTGCGGTGTCTACTGACCCGCGGGCGGCGTTCGACCTGGACAGCGCGTGGCGCCTCGACGACCGGGTCTCGATCCGGCCGGAACGGTTCGGCGCGCTGCTCTACCACTTCGGCACCCGCCGCCTGTCCTTCCTGAAGAACCCGACGCTGCTGGCCGTGGTCCGCGGGCTCACCGAGCACCCGACCGCCCGCTCGGCGTGCGCCGAAGCCGGGGTCGATTCCGGTGAAATGCCCCGCTACCAGGCGGCGTTGGCCTCGCTGGCCGAGTCACGGATGATCCGGCCGAGGAGCGTGTGATGTCGCTTGTGGACGAATTCCAGTACGGCCTCGACGCTCCCATCTGCCTCACCTGGGAGCTCACCTACGCCTGCAACTTGTCCTGCGTGCACTGCCTTTCCTCGTCGGGACGGCGGGACCCGCGGGAGCTGTCCACCGCGGAGTGCAAGGCGCTGATCGACGAGTTCGAGCGGATGCAGGTCTTCTACGTCAACATCGGCGGCGGTGAACCGACCGTGCGCCCGGACTTCTGGGAACTCCTCGACTACGCCACCGCGCACCACGTCGGCGTCAAGTTCTCCACCAACGGCGTCAAGATCACCCCCGAGGTGGCCCGCCGGCTGACCGGCAGTGACTACGTGGACGTCCAGATCTCCCTGGACGGCGCCACCGCCGAGGTCAACGACCACGTCCGCGGCCCGGGCTCCTACGCCACGGCGATCCGCGCCATGGGGCACCTCGCCGACGCCGGCTTCGAGAACTTCAAGATCTCCGTGGTGATGACCCGCCACAACGTCGGCCAGCTCGACGAGTTCAAGGCCATCGCCGACCGTTACCGCGCCCAGCTGCGGATCACCCGGCTGCGCCCCTCCGGCCGCGGCGCCGACACGTGGGACGAGCTGCACCCGACCGCCGCCCAGCAGCGCGAGCTGTACGACTGGCTGGTCGACCACGGCGAGAAGGTGCTCACCGGCGACTCGTTCTTCCACCTCGCCGGGTACGGCGAGGGCGGGCTGCCGGGGCTGAACCTGTGCGGCGCCGGGCGGGTGGTGTGCCTGGTCGACCCGGTGGGCGACGTCTACGCCTGCCCGTTCGCCATCCACGACACGTTCCTCGCGGGGAACATCCGCGCGGCCGGTTTCACCCGCGTCTGGCGGGAGTCCGAGCTGTTCACGGAGCTGCGCAGCCCGCAGAGCGGCGGTGCGTGCACGTCGTGCTCGGCGTTCGACGCCTGCCGCGGCGGCTGCATGGCGGCCAAGTTCTTCACCGGGCTGCCGCTGGACGGCCCGGACCCCGAATGCGTGCGCGGCCACGGCGAGCCGGCGCTGGCCGGGGTCACCAGCGTGCCGAAGCCGTCGCTGGACCACTCGCACCGGCGCCGCCCGGTCCCGGTGACGATCGGGATGCGGCGCCCGCCCGAACGGGCGTGCGACGAGAACCCGCTAGCCGGGTTCGGCGGCTGAGGGGACGTTCCGCGGCTGCCGGTTCTCCTGGCTGTTCCAGGTGGCCAGCAGCCGCATCGACGTCTCCGAGGGCGAGCCCGGTTCGGTCGTGTAGACGAAGAGGATCTGGTCGGGGTCCCCGGCCGGGTGCAGCGCCTGGTACTGCACGGTCAGGTCGCCGACCAGCGGGTGGTGGTAACCCTTGGACCCGGTGGTGCGGCGGTGCACCTGGTGGTCGGACCACCAGCGGCGGAACTGCCCGGAGTGGATGGACAGGTCGCCGATGAGGGCCGACAGCTGCGGGTCCTCGGGGTAACGCCCGGCGTCGAGCCGCAGCATCGCCACGGTGTCGGCCGCGACGGTGTCCCAGTCTTCGTACAGCTCGCGGGCGAATGGGTCGAAGAACACGAACCGCGCCTGGTTGCGCTCGGCCGCGGGCAGCGCGCGGAACTCCGTGATGAGCGACCCGGCGATCCGGTTGTGCGCCAGGACGTCCAGCCGGCGTCCCAGGACGAACGCCGGCGAGTTGACCTCGTCGAGCGTCTCGATCAGCCGCAGGGTGGCCGGATCGACGCGCTGCGGCCGGCTGCGGCGCTTGCGCTGCGCGGGTTCGGGCCGGGCGAGGTCCATCAGGTGCTGGCGCTCGGCGTCGTCCAGCCGCAGCGCGGTCGCCAGCGCGTCGAGCACCTCGGCGGAAGCACTGCGGCTGCGGCCCTGCTCGAGGCGCGTGTAGTAGTCGACGCTCACCCCGGCCAGCTGCGCGAGCTCCTCCCGCCGCAGCCCGGGAACGCGGCGCCGGGCCGAGGCCTGGTCGAGCCCCAGTTCCGCCGGGCTCACCCGGGCCCGGCCGGCCCGCAGGAACTCGGCCAGCTCGCTGCTCCTCATCGCGCTCATGACCTCGATTCTGCCTCCGGGACGGGTGCCCGGCAGCGCGGAAGGTGGCCCATTTCGTCCCCCTCTGGAGCAGCCCGGTGCGGGCCGACCACGATGGATCAGCCTCGGCTGTCCTCGCGGTAGAGGACCAGGTGCTCGTGGTAGAGCACGCCGTCACGGACGTCGCCGGTCGCGGTGAAGCCGGTGTCGTCGACGTAGTCGATGTGGTTGCCGGTCACGGTGTAGCTGCCGGTGTAGGCGCTCTTCCTGGTGCCGCGTGCCTCGTCGTACCGGCCGTCCGGCCGCAGTTCCTGGCGGATGTGGCCGTCGGCGGTCACCCACATCCCGGTGAGGGGAGCGTGTTCGTCGGTCATGCTTCCAGCGTCACCGATCCGCCGACGGCGAACCAGGGTGGGTTTCTCCCAGGTTCAGGACTCCCCGGCCCGCGCCAGCAGCGCCCGGGCCCGCAGCAGCACCGGCCGGTCGATCATCTGTCCGTTGTGGACGGCCACCGACCCGTCCGCACCGGCCGCGACAACCCTTCGCGCCCACTCGACGTCCTCCGCGGACGGCGTCAGCCCGGCGTTCACCACGGCGATCTGCCGGGGGTGCACACACAGCTTGGCGGTGAAGCCGAGCGTCACGGCGTGCGCGAGGTCGGCGCGCAGCACGGCTTCGTCGTCGATCGCCGTGGTCACGCCGTCGATCGGCGCCGCGCACCCGGAGGCGGCCGCGGCCAGGACGACCGCCGACCGCGCGTGCAGCAGCGCTTCGTGCGAGCGATGGTCCACCCCGAGCTGCGCGGCGAGGTCGACGCTGCCGAAGGCCGGCCGGATGACCGACGGCGCCCGGCAGATCGCGGACGCGCGTTCGATGCCGGCGGCGGTTTCGAGCAGCGGGATGACGTCGCCCAGCGCGGCGACCGGCCCGGGGTCCTCGGCCTTCGGGAGCATGATCGCGGTGGCGAGGCCGCCGACCGCGGCGACGTCCTCGTCGTGCCACGGCTCCCCGGCCGCGTTCACCCGGACGACGGCCTCGTGGCCCTCGGCCAGCCAGGACCGGACGTGCTCGCGGGCCTCGTCCTTGCGGTCGGCGCCGACGGCGTCCTCCAGGTCCAGCACGACCACGTCGGCACCGGACGCCGCGGCCTTGGCGAAGCGGTCGGGCCGGTGGCCGGGCACGAACAGGAACGAACGGGCGGCCGCGATCACCGCAGCGTCCCGGTCGCGGTCTGCCGGCCGTGGCGGTCGCGGACGGCCGTCGTGGCACCGTCCGCCCGGGCGATCAGTCCCTGGTGGTCGAACAGCGGCGACACGAGCCGGTACTCGAAGTCCAGATCACCGGCGGCACCCTGCGCCCGCGCGGCTTCCGCCATGGCCAGGGCCTGGAGCGGGCCGTGGGTGAGCAGGCCGGGATACCCCTCGACGTCGCGGCTGTAGTCGCGGTCGTAGTGGATGCGGTGCGCGTTGTAGGTCAAGGCGGAGAAGCGGAACAGCAGCGTCGGCGTCACGTCGAGCGCCCACTCGCCCTCGTCCGGCGGCACCTCCGGGCCGTCTTCGGCCGGGCTCGGCAAGGCAGCTCCTTCGCGGTAGACGACGTCCTGCCGCTCGTCGACCACGACCTCCCCGCGCTGCCGGACCTGGTGCGAGACCACGACGAACGTCAGCGCGCCCGACCGGCCGTGTTTCTCCGTCGTGGAAAGGACTTCCGAGTTCCGGGTGGCGGGTTCGCCGCAGCGCAGGGCCCCGGCCGTCCGGACCCGGCCGCCCGCCCACATCCGGCGCCGTCCCGGGCCCGGCGGGGCGAGCACCCCGCCGCACACCGGGTGGCCGTCCGGGCCGAGGTCCTCCTGCGCGGGCCGGTCCAGCAGGTACAACCAGTGCCACAGCAGGGGAAGCCCCGCCTCGGCGTCCGGCCGCGGCACGCCGAGCAGCGCGGCGAGCGCCTCGGCCGGTTCGGGCTGGATCAGCTCCGTGCGGTCCATGCTTCTCCTCTCGGCTCAGGACTGGATGCGGTGGCGCTTGACCAGCTGGCGCGCGATGACGTTCCGCTGGATCTCGTTGGTGCCCTCGCCGACGATCATCAGCGGCGCGTCGCGGAAGTACCGTTCGACGTCGAACTCGGTGGAATAGCCGTACCCGCCGTGGATCCGGACGGCGTCGAGCGCGATCTCCATGGCCGTCTCTGACGCGAAGAGCTTGGCCATCCCGGCTTCCATGTCCGCACGCTCGCCCGAGTCGTAGCGGCGGGCGGCGTGGTGCACCAGCTGGCGTGCGGCCTCGAGCTTGGTGGCCATGTCGGCAAGGAGATTGCCGACGGACTGGTGCTGCCAGATCGGCTTGCCGAAGCTCTCCCGTTCCTGGGCGTAGCGCAGGGAGTCCTCGAGGGCGGCACGCCCGACGCCCAGGGCCCGGCTGGCGACCTGGATCCGGCCGATCTCCAGCCCGCGCATCATCTGCGGGAACCCGCGGCCCTCCTCGCCGCCGAGCAGGGCCGTCACCGGGACGCGGAAGTCGTCGAAGGCGAGTTCGCAGCTCTCGACGCCCTTGTAGCCGAGTTTCGGCAGGTCACGGGAGACGTGGAAGCCGGGGCCGGGCTCGGCGAGCAGGATGCTGATGCCGCGGTGGGCCGGCTCCGCCGCGGGATCGGTCTTGCACAGCAGGGCGACGAGCCGCGAGCGGCGGGCGTTGGTGATCCACGTCTTCGAGCCGTTGACGACGTAGGCGTCGCCGTCGCGGCGCGCGGTGGTGCGCAGGGCCTGCAGGTCGGAGCCGCCGCCGGGTTCGGTCAGGGCCATCGTCGCGCGGATCTCGCCGGTCGCCAGCTTCGGCAGGTAGGCGTCCTTCTGCTCCGGGGTCCCGTGGTCGAGCAGGAGCTTCGCGACGACGGTGTGCCCGCCCATCGCGCCGGCCAGGCTCATCCAGCCGCGGGCCAGCTCTTCGGTGACGGCGGCGTAGCACCGCGCGGACACGTGCGCCTCGCCCCACGGCTCGGGGATCGCGAGCCCGAAGATGCCCAGCTCCTTCATCTGCTCGATGAGCTTCTCCGGGTAGACGTTGCCGTGGTCCAGTTCCTGCGCGACGGGCCGGACCTCCCGGTCGACGAACGCCCCCACCAGGGCGACGATCGCCTCTTCCTCTTCGGTGAGCCCGTCCATGACGACTTCCTCTCGGTGCCCGGCTGTCCACCCATCATGACTCGTAATGTGATCTATTGTGAAATAACCACGCGCTATGTCCCCCTGCGGGATGCGCCCGGCGGCTGGACCGGGCGCGCGCCGAGCTGACGTCGCCGCCGGCACCCTCGGCGCCGCCCCGCTCCACGAGCCCGAGGTCCGGCGCTCGATCGTGCTCGGCACACCCCGGACCGGGCGGGTCACCGCCGCGGTCGAAGCCGTCGCCCGTGAGCCGGCCCACCAGGTCCGCCAGGCCGTCCACAGTGGACGCCGGCCGTCCGCCCGGCCGAACCTACCACCGGTAAGGCATTGACATCACCAGTGGTAAGGAGCACCCTGGCGTGACCGAAATCGTCTAGACCAATCTGCCCGCACTTCGCACAGGCCCGTCGCAGCCCGAAATTGAAACGTTGCAATCGTGGAGGTCGCCATGCGTTCCGCCGCTCTGCTGGGTGCCCTGCTGCTGGTTCTCCTGGCGGCACCACCCCTGGAGGCTCGAACCGGCTCCCCACCGTCGCTCGCTTCGGCGCTCGACCTGCCGAACCTCTCCCCGACGTCCCGGACGGTGCGGCCGGTCGCCGTCCAGGGCACGTCCGGCTCGGTGGCCAACCCGCAGAACGTCCTGTCCGGGCAGGCGACCCGGCTGTCCGGGACTAACGCGTCGATCACCCTCGACTTCGGCAAGGAGGTCGGCGGGATCGCCACGCTCTCGTTCGGCGCCACCAGCGGCGGGCAGCGGGTCGGGCTCGCGTTCACCGAGTCGTCGCTCTACATCGGACGGACGAGCGACGCCAGCAGCGGCGGCAACGCCGACGGCGCGATCTTCGGGGACGCCACCACCAACGGCACCTACGTGATGCCGGCGGCGCGGCTGCGCGGCGGCTTCCGGTACCTGACGATCTTCCTGAACACCGCGGGCTGGGCGGACCTCACCGGCGTGTCACTGGCCTTCACGCCCGCACCGGGCAAGGCGAACCCCGCGGCGTACGCGAATTACTTCTCTTCGAGCGACCCCCTGCTCAACCGGATCTGGTACGCGGGCGCCTACACCGTGCAGACCAACATCATCGCGAGCAACCAGGGCCGGGCCTGGCCACCGCCACCGTCCGAATGGGACAACAGCGCCGTGGTCGGGGTGGGGAACTCCGTGCTGGTGGACGGCGCCAAACGCGACCGGACCGTCTGGCCCGGCGACCTCGGCATCTCCGTCCCGACGGCCTACGCGTCGATGAACGAACTGGAAGCGACGCGGAACGCTCTCTCGACCATGTACGGCGTGCAGGCCGCCAACGGCGAGATTCCCTGGTCCGGCCCCGTGTTCAACCTCAAGGGCTCGGACACCTACCACACGTGGACCCTGCTCGGAACGTCGTTGTACTACACCTATTCCGCCGACCGCTCCTGGCTCGACTCGGTGTGGTCGAACTACACCCGCGGAATGCAGTTCATCCTCGGCAAGGTCGACTCCGCCAACCTGCTCAACGTGACCGCGACCCAGGACTGGGCGCGCTCCGGTCAGGGCGGCGAGAACATCGAGGCGAACGCGCTGCTCTACGCCGCGCTGACCGGCGGCGCACAACTCGCGACCGTCAAGGGTGACAGCGGTTTGGCGGCCACCTACACCAACAAGGCCGCCGCGCTGAAGGCCGCGGCGAACGCCCGGCTCTGGGACTCCGGTGCGGGCATGTACCGCGACAACCCGAACAGCAGCCTGTACCCGCAGGACGGCAACTCGCTCGCGGTCTGGTACGGCCTGACCGACTCGCCGTCGAAGGCCACCAGCATCGTCCGGGCCCTCGGCACCCGCTGGAACGCCTTCGGCGCCACGACCCCCGAATGGGGCGGTGGCGTGCACCCCTTCTCCGGCGGCATGGAGGTGCAAGCGCACTTCGCGGCCAACGACGACTTCACCGCCCTCGCCCAGATCCGCCGCACCTGGGGTTACATGCTGGACAGCCCGGTCGGTACCAAGAGCACGTTCTGGGAGGGCATCAACGCCGACGGCAGCCCGGCCTACGGCGGCCCGTTCATGAGCCTGTCGCACGGCTGGTCGAGCGGCCCGACCTCGGCGCTCACCTTCGAAGTGCTGGGCACCGCACCGGAACCCCAGGTCGGCCAGTACCGGTTCGTGCCGCACCCCGGTGACCTGACCAGCGCCGAAGGCCGCATCACGCTGCCGCAGGGGCCGGTGAACGGATCGTGGTCCCGCAACCCCGGCGCCGGCACCTACACCGCGCACCTCGCCAGCCCGAGCGGCACGACCGGCCGGATCGGCGTGCCCAAACTGGGCGGGGCGAACGTCTCGGTCTCCGTCAACGGCGCGGTGGTGTGGAGCGGCGGCACCTTCACTCCCCGCCCCGGGATCGGCGCCGCGTCGCAGGACGGCGACTACGTCTACCTCACCGGCGTCGCGCCGGGCACCTACGACGTGACCGCCAGCGGGCTCGGCAACCCCAGCGCTCCCCCGCCGCCTGCCGCCGGCGGTCTCCCGGCCGGATTCACCCACTGCGCCACGGAAAGCGCGCAGTGCAGCTTCAGCGGCACCCGCAGCGTCGCCTACGGCGCCGGGACCTACACGTTCAAGACCGCGACCTCGGCGACCGCCTGCACGAACGCCGCGTTCGGCACCGACCCGGCCGCGAACCTCGCCAAGTCCTGTTATGTGGCGCCGCTCGGCGGCCCCGCCGGGTACACGGCGTGCGCGGCCGAAAACGGCACCTGCTCGTTCAGCGGGTACGGCCGCAGCATCGCCTACGGCGCGAACGGCGCGTTCGCCTACCGGGTGTTCAGCGCCGGGACCCCGTGCACCAACGGCGTCTTCGGCGATCCGATCGGCAACGTCGCGAAGTCGTGCTACATCGCGTCGGCCGGGCCACCCGCGGGCGGCTGGAGCCAGTGCGCGGGCGAGGGCGCCTCGTGTGCCGCGGCCGCCGGCCAGCCGATCGCCTACGGCGCGTACGGCGCGTTCCGGTACGCCACCGCCACGGGCACCACCAGCTGCGCCAACGGTTCCTTCGGCGGCGACCCGATCCCGGGCGAGTCGAAGGCGTGTTACACCAACGGCGGCAGCCCGCCCGGCTATGCCACGTCGTGCGCCGGCGAAGGCGCCACCTGCGGGTTCACCGGCCAGCGCACGGTCGCCTACGGCGCACGGGGAGCGTTCGTCTACCGCTCCTTCACCGGCGGAACCCCGTGCACGACCACGGCCTTCGGCACCGACCCGCTGAACGGAGTCGCGAAGTCCTGCTACCTGACGCCGTGACGCGGGCCGGACGACGTCACCCGCCGGGCGCGGGCAGCTCGCGGCGGTTCAGCTTCCCGTTGGGCAGCAACGGCATCCGGTCGAGGACGAGCACCCGGTGCGGGACCAGGTGCGCGGGCAGCCGCCCGGCGAGCGCGGACCGCACGGGTCCGGCGTCGGCGGGGCCAACGACGTAACCGATCACCCGCCCGTCGCGCAGCGCGGCGGCGGCGCGGACGACCCCCGGCTCCCGCAGCAGCGCGTCCTCGATCGCGCCGAGCTCCACCCGCCGACCCCGCTGCTCGACCTGGTCGGTACCGCGGCCGAGGTAGTCGTAGTTGCCGTCGGCGCGGACCCGCACGACGTCGCCCGTGCGGTACATCCGCGCACCCGCGACGAACGGGTCGGCGACGAACAGCGACGCGGTCAGCCTGGGCCGGTCCCGGTACCCGCGGGCCACCCCCGCACCGCCGATGTAGAGCTCCCCGACCCCGCCCGGCTCGACCGGCCGGAGCCGCCCGTCGAGAACGTAGGCGCGGACACGCGGTATCGGCGTGCCGAGCGGCACGATCGCGGCGTCGCCGAGCACGTCGACGTCCGGGCGCAGCAGGAGGGAGTCCACCGTGGTCTCGGTGAGGCCGTAGGCGTTGAGCACCACCGAGTCCAGGTGCAGCCGCCCGGCGAGCTCGCGGAAGTCGGCCGCGGGCCACCCCTCCGAGCCGACCGACATCAGCCGCATCACGGGCAGCTCACCCGCGCGGCCCAGGGCCTTCGCCTGGGCGGGGACCAGCTCGGTCGCGTCGCCGCCGTAGCGGCGGAACTCGGCGAGCAGCTCGGCCGGATCGGCCACCGCCTCACGGGTCGCGATGACCATCGTCCCGCCGGCGAACACCGAGCGCAGCAGGTCGGCGAAGAAGAGATCGACCCCGATCCCGATGACGGAGACGAAGGTCAGCGGCTCCTCGCGCAGCCGGAACAGCTCGTCCCACGCCGCGAAGACGTGCGCGAGGTGGCGGTGCTCGACGCCCACCGGCTTGGGCTTGCCCGACGAGCCCGAGGTGTACATGACGTAGGCGAGGTTCTCGGGCCGCAGCTCGACCTCCGGGGCGTGGTCTGGCTGCCCGGCCACGGCGTCGGCGATCCGGACGTCGCCGGCGACCTCCGTGGTGTTGGTGAGCACCAGCGAGACGCCCGCGTCCGCGCCCATCCAGGCCACGAGGTCGGACGGGTACACCGGATCGAGCGGCAGGCAGGCCGCACCGGCCTTGAGGACGCCGAGCGCACCGACCGCCATCTCGAACCCGCGGTCCATCCGCAGCCCCACCAGGTCCTCGGCCCGCAGGCCCCGCCCGGCGACGTACTGGGCGACCCGGTTCGCTTCGCGGTCGAGCTGCGCGAAGGTCATGCGCTCGCCCGCGAAGACGAGAGCGGTGGCCTCGGGGGTCTCGGCGACCCTGGCCGCGAAAAGATCGAGCAAGAGTTCCATGTGTCTCCCCAGACGGTCCTGCTCCCATCGTGCGGGACCGGCCGCCCCCTCGCAGCGTGGCGGACGGGCGCGAGCCGTGGTTGCGCCGTCCGGCGCCCCTGTTTACCGTTGATCCGTGCGTATCGCCGTGGCCGGAGCGGACGAACTGGTCGGCCCGCACGTCGCCGAGGCGGCTCGCGGGCGCGGCCACACCGTGGTGGCGCTGACCGACCTGCTGGACGAAGACGGGTTGAGCGCCGCGCTGGACGGCGTCGACGTCGTTATCGACGTCAGCAATTCGGCGTCCCTGGACGAGGAGCCGGCCAGGCGGTTCTTCACCAGCGCCGCGGCCAACCTGCAGCGCGCCGGCGCCGAGCGGGGAGTGCGGCACGTCGTGACCCTGTCGGTCGTGGGGATCGACGACACCGGGTTCGGCTATTTCCGCGCGAAGGTGGCGCACGAGCGCGCGGCCGGTTCGGGACCGGTGCCCGCCACGATCGTGCGCGCCACCCATTTCCACGAGTTCCCCGGGCAGCTCGTGGGCCGGACCCGCGACGGCGGCCACGCCACGGTGTTCGGCCTGCGCGTGCAGACCGTGGCCGCGACGGCGGTGGCCGCGGCGCTCGTCGAGGTCGCCGAGGGCCCCGCGCAGGGCCGCACACCCGACATCGCCGGCCCGGACCCGGCCGAGGTGCTCGACCTCGCCCGCGCCTTCGTCGACCACTTCGACCTGCGGCTGGAGCTGCGGACCGACGAGCACACCGTCACCGGCATCGCCGAGGACGGCCTCCTCCCCCGGCCGGGCGCGACCATCCTCGGGCCGGGTTATGCCGAGTGGCTCCACAGTCCCGAGGCCGCCGCGCTGGCCTCCGGCGGCTGACCGGGGTCAGCCGGTGTCCTCGAAGAGCCAGCTGACGGCGTCGAGCGCGAACGCCTCCCCGCGGCGCATCGCCTCGTCCCGGGCACGCTGCTCCGGCCCGTCCGGCAGGTGGTAGGCCGTGTTGTTGTCCCAGGACATCCGCTGGATGCGGGAGGCCTTGGGCAGGCGCAGCCGCTGGTACCGCTCCAGCGCCGCCGGGACGTCGGCATCCGCCAGGCACTCCGCGAGCACCCCGGCGTCCTCGACGGCCTGCGCGGCCCCCTGGGCGAGGAACGGGAGCATCGGGTGGCACGCGTCGCCGAGCAGCGCGGTCGCCCGCGCGACCCACGCGGGCAGTGGCTCGCGGTCGTAGAGCGCCCACCGGTAGACCGGGCCGCCGACCCGGTCCAGGAGCCCAGCCACCGACGCCGACCAGCCCGCGAAGTGACGGCGCAGGTCGCCGGCGTCGCCGGGCGCGACCCAGGACTCGGTCCGCCAGTCCGCCGCCGGGACGACGCCCACCAGGTTGAGGTAACGCCCGCCGCGCCCGACCGGGTAGGCGACCAGGTGCCGGCCGGGCCCGAGCCAGGTGCGCACCTTCGGCTCGGTGCCGTCGGCCGGGACCAGGGCACGGTAGGCGCACATGCCGGAGAACCGGGCCGGGGCGTCACCGACGGTGCGGGACCGGACGGTGGAATGAATCCCGTCGCAGCCGAGCACCAGGTCGGCCTCCAGGCGCCGTCCGTCCACAGTGGACACGGTCGCGCCGTCACCGCCGGTGGCCACCCCGGTCACCCGCGCACCGAGCAGCACCTGGCCGGCGGGCTGCGCGCGGGCCAGCACCTCGATCAGGTCGGGCCGGTAGAGCGTGTAGTACGGCGCCCCGAACCGCTCGCGCATCCGCTGCTTCACGGGCCATTCGGTCAGCACGGCGTCGTCGGCCCACCGGCAGAACCGCACCACCTCCGGCGTCACGGCGACCCTGGTGAGCTCCTCGTCGAGCCCCAGCCGGGCCAGCACCCTGGTGGCGTTCGGGCCGAGCTGCACACCGGCACCCACTTCGCCGAACTTCGCCGCGCTCTCGACCACCGTGACCGCCCAGCCCCGCTGCCGCAACGCGATGGCCGCGACGAGCCCACCGATCCCGCCACCGACGACGACCGCCCGCATCCGGCCAGCCAACCAACCGGACGCCGAATAGTCAACGGCGTCCGGCACAGGCTGATCGTCCACATCGGACGGTAGCCGCCCGCCGCACCGCGGTCCCGCAACGGAATCCGCCTTCCGGACGGCGTTGCCGTGGTCGAACCAGTCGAACTCGGACGCGCGGCTACGCGCAGAACTCGTCGGCGATGAGGCGTTGTACCCCCTGCTGGTACGCGTCCGCCGGCACGGTTCCGGTGTCCACGTACGTGACCGAGGCTTCCAGGGTCCTGCTGCCGTCGGGGGTGCTGTACATCAGCGTCCCGTAACCCTGGACGCCGCCGTTGTGGTTGAGCAGCACGGTTCCGCTGCAGTTGGCGTCGGCGTGCAGCTCGAACACGCCGAGGCCGTAGTCGCTCGCCGGGTCGGGCGTCGGGTGCGGCTTCAGCATCTCGGCCAGCAGCGGTGCCGGGAGGAGCTTCCCGCCCGTCAGCGCGGAGAGGAACGTGCCCAGGTCCCGGGTGGTCGAGATCAGCTCCCCGGCGCTGGAGATCCAGGACGGGTTCTGGCGGGTGACGTCGACCGTCTTCCCCGTCCCGGCGTCCGGGTACCGGTAGTAGCCGTGGGCGTGCGGGCCGGGGATGTCCACGGACGTGCCCGGGACCACGGTGTCCCGCAGCCCGAGCGGGCGCAGGATCCGCCGCTGCAGCACCTCGGCGTACGAGCGGCCGGTGACCTTCTCGATCAGCAGCCGGGCCACGACGTAGCTGGTGTTGGAATAGCTCCAGTCCGTGCCCGGCGCGAACTTCACGGGCTCGGCCACGGCCAGCCGCACCAGGTCCTCCGGCCGGTAGGTGCGGAACCGGTGGTCCACCCATTCCCGGCCCGACCAGGGAATGCCCGGCACGACCGTCCCGTCGGGACGGTGGTCGCCGGTGTAGTCGACCAGCCCGCTGGTGTGCTGCAGCAGCATCCGCACCGTGATCCGCCGGTCGAAGCCGAACTCCGGCAGGTAGCCGGCCACCGGGGTGTCCAGCCCGAGCCGGCCCTCGGCCACCAGCTGCAGCACCGCGGTCGCGGTGAAGGTCTTGGTGGCGCTGCCGATCCGGAACCGCCCGTCCGCCGGCGGCTTCGCCGGCTCCCCCAGCTCGCGCACGCCGGCGCTGCCGGTCCAGTCGCCCCGCTGGTCGTGCACGCGCAGCTGCACCCCGGTGAACCCGGACTCAACGATCGACTGGATCGTCTCCTGCAGCTCCGGACGTCCCGGCCCCGCGAAGGCCGTCGGCACGGTCACGCCGGTCAGCAGGACGAAGGCCGACACCACCCGCAGGATTCTCATGAGATCTTGCGCCGGTAGGTGAGGGTGGCGAAGACGTACGCGACGACGAGGATGCCGGCGCACCAGGCCAGCGCGATCCAGAGGTCGGCACCGACCGGCTGCTGGGTGAACAGGCTGCGCAGCGCGTTGACGATCGACGTCACCGGCTGGTGCTCGGCGAAGGCGCGCACCGGGCCGGGCATCGTGCCGGTCGGCACGAACGCGGAGCTGAGGAACGGCAGGAAGATCAGCGGGTAGGAGAACGCGCTGGCGCCGTCCACGGACTTCGCGGTGAGGCCCGGGATGACGGCGAGCCACGTCAGCGCCAGGGTGAACAGGAGCAGGACACCGAGCACCGCGAGCCACGCCCCCACCCCCGCGCCCGACCGGAACCCCATGAGCAGGGCGACACCCACGACGACCACGAGCGAGATCAGGTTGGCGACCAGCGAGGTCAGCACGTGCGCCCACAGCACCGACGACCGCGCGATCGGCATGGACTGGAACCGCTCGAAGATGCCGTTCTTCATGTCCAGGAAGAGCCGGAACGCGGTGTAGGAGATGCCCGAGGCGACGGTGATGAGCAGGATGCCGGGCAGCAGGTAGTTCACGTACGAATCGGACCCGGCCTTGATCGCGCCGCCGAACACGTAGACGAACAGCAGCAACATGGCGATCGGCATGATCGCGGTCGTGATGATGGTGTCCGCGCTGCGCGTGATGTGGCGCAGGGACCGTCCTAACAGGACAGTGGTGTCGCCGAAGAAGTGCTTGGTCATCGCTGCTCCCCTCTCGCTCCGGTGCCGACGAGGGCGAGGAAGACGTCTTCCAGGGTCGGCTGTTTCTCGACGTATTCGACCTTGGCCGGCGGGAGCAGCCGCTTGAGCTCGGCGAGGGTGCCGTTCACGATGATCCGGCCCTCGTGCAGGATCGCGATCCGGTCGGCGAGGTGCTCGGCCTCGTCCAGGTACTGCGTCGTGAGCAGCACCGTGGCGCCCCGGCCGGCGAGCTCCTTGACGGCCTGCCACACCTCGAGGCGCCCCTGCGGGTCGAGCCCGGTGGTCGGCTCGTCGAGGAAGACGACCGGCGGGTTCCCGACGAGGCTCATCGCGATGTCGAGGCGGCGGCGCATGCCCCCCGAGTACGTCGCCACCTTCCGCGCCGCCGCGTCGGTGAGGGAGAACCGCTCGAGCAGGTCGTCGGCGATCCGGCCCGGGCCCTTGAGGTGCCGCAGCCGGGCGACCAGCACCAGGTTCTCCCGGCCGCTGAGGATCTCGTCGACGGCCGCGAACTGCCCGGTGAGGCTGAAGGACGCCCGGACGTCCTCGGCCTGCGTGGCGACGTCGAAGCCGTTGACCCCCGCCGTCCCCGCGTCGGCCTTGAGGAGCGTGGACAGGATCTTGACGACGGTCGTCTTGCCGGCGCCGTTCGAGCCGAGCAGGGCGAAGATGCTGCCTCGTGCCACTTCGAAGTCCACGCCGCGCAGCACCCGCAGCGTCTTGTAGGACTTCTCGAGGCCGTGCACGTGGATCACCGGGGCCGTCATGACTGTGCCTCCCCGGTCGCCTCTTCGGACGCCTCTTCGGCGCGCTTGATGCCGTTGGTCAGCCGGTCCCGTTCCCGGATGACCCAGCCGCCCTTCGTGTAGTTCTGGATGAACGCCTCGGCGAAGTCCACGGGATCGTCCCCGACGATCTCGCGGATCGCCGTCCCGTCCGCCGCGGCCCGTTCGAACAGGTCGGCCAGGTCCTCGAACATCGTGGCCGCGCTGTCGCCGTCCGCCGCCCCGAAGAACATCAGGTACCGCTCCAGGGCGCCGACCGCCATGCGGTAGTTCTCGGGAAGCCTTTTGGTGCGCGCCTTGTAGGCCCGCCAGCGCCGTTTGTCGCCGATCACCCTCGCGGTGATATCCGAAATCTTCATGGTCGGTTGCCCCCTTCACGGAGCTGCTCGAGCCGGTGCGCGAGGAAACTCCAGGTCTTCCAGAACTCGTCGAGCTGCTGCTGTCCCAGTGCGTTGAGCGAATAGACCTTGCGTGGCGGCCCCTTCTCGGACGGGACCTTCTCGACGTCGACGAAGCCGCGCTGCTCGACCCGCACGAGCAGCGCGTAGACCGTGCCCTCGGCGATGTCGGCGAAGCCCTGCTCCCGCAACCACGCGGTGATCTCGTAGCCGTAGGCGGCCCGGCCGGACAGGATCGCCAGGACGATGCCCTCCAGCACCCCCTTGAGCATCTCCGTCACCTGCTTGCCCACGGACACCTCACTCACTACTCAATGATGCTGACTACCGGTACATAGTATCGCTGAATAGCGATCGCGCAAGGGGGCTCGAAGGTGGGCCGACCGGCCGGTCAGCCGCGCTGCGGACGGGGTATCCACCGCCACAAGGCGCCGGCCGCGGCGAAGCCGACCAGGCCGCTCGCCACGATTCCGGCGCCCAGGCCGGCCAGGGCGGTCACCGCGGACAGGATCAGGGGGCCGACCCCGCTGCCGATGTCCGCCAGCTCGTTCCAGATGCCGATGTGCGTCGGGCGGCCCACGCGCGGGGACACGTCGGCGCCCAGCGTCATCACGATGCCCGAGCCGATCCCGTTGCCGAAGCCCATCACCATGGCCGCCACCGCCAGCGCGACCGCGCCGCCCGCGAACGGCATGACCACGAAGGAAACGCCCAGCACCAGCGTCGCGGGCACGGCCACCCAGCGGCGCCCGTGGCGGTCCATCACCTTCCCGGCCGGGTAGAACGTCAGCGCGTCGACGGCTCCGGCGACGCCGTAGATGATCGAGCTGGTCGTCGGCGACAGGCCGATGTGCGCCGCCCACAGGGGCACGACCGTCTGGCGGGTCTGCCGGATCGCCGAGAGCAGCAGGATCCCCACCCCCAGCGTCGCGTACACCCGCCACCGCTGCCGGAGCATCCCCCGCGTCGTGACCGCGGACGCGTCCGCCCGGTCGACAGCGGTGACCTCCAGGTCGGGCACCCGGAACACCAGCGCGCCGGCCGCCACGATCGCGGCCAGGCTCACGTAGTACGCACCCGGCAGCCCGGCGAACTGCATCGCCGCGGCGCCGGCGAACGGCCCGAGGAACACGCCCACGCGCATGCTCCCGCCCAGCGTCGACAGCGCCCTGGCGCGCATGTGCGCCGGCACGATCTCGGTCAGGTACGACTGCCGGGCCAGGCTGTAGACCGCGCTCGCCGCCCCGATCAGCAGGATCCCCAAGCCGTAGAGCAGCAGGGACGCCGGCCCGCGGCCGAGGTCGACCAGGCAGGTCAGGACGCCGGCGACCATGACGGCCGCCGCCAGGAGCATCGACCGGCGTTCGCCGAACCGGGTCGCGAGCATCCCGGCCGGGATGTTCGCGGCCAGCGACCCGACCCCGAGCAGCGCGGCGATCAGCGCGGCCGCCGGGGTGCTCGCCCCGCGGTCGATCGCGCTCAGCGCGACGACCGGCAGCACGGCCCCCTCGGACAGCCCGAACAGGGCCGCCGGCCCGTACGCCGCCGCGGCGACCGAGCGCAGCCGGAAGTCTTCAACCATCTCCGAGCATCATGCGTGACCGGCGCGGGCGACCGGCGCCGGGAGTGATCAAGATCGCGCGGACGCCCGCGCAGGCCGAACGCTCCCGCGGGCCGCTACCTAGTGGTACCGTGTAGCAGTACTCGGTGCCACCGAGTACCACGAGAACCGAAGGACCACGATGGACGACCTGACCGAGATGCTGAAGGGCACACTCGAGGGATGCGTGCTCGAGATCATCGGCGGCGAGGAGACCTACGGGTACGCCATCACGCGCCGGCTGAACGAGCTCGGCTTCGCCGACGTCGTCGAGGGGACGGTGTACACCATCCTGCTGCGGCTGGAGAAGAACGGGCTCGTCCAGGTGACGAAACGACCGTCCGAAGTGGGCCCGCCGCGCAAGTTCTACGCGCTCAACGACGCCGGGCGCCAAGAGCTCGCGACGTTCTGGGCGAAATGGGAATACGTCACGTCACGGATCGAAAAGCTCAGGGAGAGCGGGAGATGAAACTCTGGGAGACCATCACCGGCAGTGATCTCACCAAGGAATGCCAGGCGTTCGAAGCCCGAGCCGAGGTTCTGCCGGCCGAATACCGGGCAGCGTGGGAAGAGATCAAGAGTCACCTTTTTCCGTACGGGGACTTCTCCGGCCGGAACCTGATGCCGATTCTCGAAGGCGTGCTGGGACTGCTCGAAGAGACGGCGTCCGACGGGCAGCGCATTCACGACGTACTGGGCGACGACGTCAAGGGTTTCTGCACGGCGCTGGCGGGCGGAGAAGGCGCCCGGAGTTATCGCGACCGGTGGCGCGAGCAGCTGAACCGGAACGTGGCGCGGAAACTGGGACAGCTGGGAGGCTGAAATGGGCATTCACGACGTCATCGAGGGCAAGAAGCAGTGGCGGGCGCACCAGGCGCGGATCAAGGCGCTCCCGCCGGACTACCGGATCGTCTACCAGGAGATCCAGCGGTACGTCTTCAAGGTCGGCGTGGCCGAAGGGCTCGGCGAGCCCCCGCTCGCCGGGATCGCCGAATTCTTCGAGGAGGGCGCCGCGGCCGGCAAGGGAGTCCGGGAGCTCATCGGTGACGACGTCGCCGCCTTCTGCGACGACCTGCTCGAGGACCCCCGCGGCTAAGCGGATTTCAGCAGCGCGTGGGCGAGTGATTCGACGACGAACCGCTCCCACCGGTCCGGGCTCCACCCGCGATCACTGAGCACCAGGTACATCTCGAGCCCGGACAGCGCGCACAGGATGTCCACGGCCTCGCCGGCCGGCACGCGCAGCGCGGACAGGCCGTCGAGCTGCCCGGCCAGGACGCCGAACGCGGTCGCGGTCTGGGACATGTTCGCCGTCCACTGGGCGGCCATGTCGGGGTCGACGACGGCGGCGTCGCGCACGACCCGCATGATCGGGCCGATCCGCGTCACGATGCCGCGGCCGTAGGCCGTCCACAGGGCGATGACCCGCCGCGGGTCCCGCTCGGCCCGGGCCTCCTCCAGCCACGGGCGGCCGAGGATGCCGACGGGGGCGTCGTCCCCCACGACGGCGAGGTCGACGGCTTCCTTGAGCACCGTCCGCTTGTTGCCGAAGTGGAAGTACACCGTCTGCACGGCGACTTCGGCCCGCTTCGCGATCTGTTCGAGCGTGGTCGCCGTGTAGCCGTCGGCGACGAACAGCTCGGCGGCCGCGTCCACGATGCGCCGCCGGGTCGCCCGGGTGCGGGCCGCGCGGGGCTTGACGTTCTCGGTCACACGTTGCACTCTAACTCTAGAGTTGGACTACAACGAATCGGGGTCGCCATGGAGATCACCGGCATCCACCACGTCAAGCTGCCCGTGGGCGACGTCGCGCGCAGCCGCGCCTGGTACGAGCGGGTGCTGGGCTTCGAGGTGACGATCGAGTTCGTCGAAGACGGCGAAGTCCGCGGCTTGGCCCTGCAGCGAGAGGGGTGCTCGCCGCAGCTCGCGCTGCGCCACGATCCCGCCCGCGCCAAGGCGTTGTCCGGCTTCGACGCCCTGGCCCTGCTCGTGCCGTCCCGGGCGGACCTCGAGACGTGGAAGGCCGCGCTGGACGAGGCCGGCGAACCCCACGGCGGCGTCGTGACCGGTCACGGCGGCGGCAAGGTGCTGGTCGGCCTGCACGATCCCGACGGCACCGAGATCCGGCTCTACGCGAACTGAAGGGACGAGCCATGAACTCCACGACGATCGACGGCGCCACCGTCGGCTGGACGGACACCGGGGCCGGGGAAACCACCCTGCTCGTGCACGCCGGCGTGTTCGGCGCCTGGTTCGAGCCGCTGGCCGGGCTCCTCGGTGGCCGCGTGATCCGGATGCTGCGCGCGGGTTACACCGGCGGAGCGGCCGTGCGCGAGCCGATCGAGCTCGCCGGGCACGCGGCCCACGCCGCGGCGCTGCTCGACCGCCTCGGTACCGGGCCGGCCACGGTGGTCAGCCACTCCTCCGGCTGCGCGATCGCGCTCCAGCTCGCCGTCGACCGCCCGGATCTCGTGGCCCGCCTGGTGCTGTCCGAGCCGCCGCTGATCGACGAGCTGCTGGACCCGGCCGACCTGGCCGAGGTGCGGAGCACGATCGGCGCGGCGCTGGGCGGAGCCATGGCCGCCGCCGCGCGCGGTGACATCCCCGCGGCCTTCGACGCGTTCAACTCCGCTGTCTGCGGCCACGACTACCGCGCGGTGCTCACCGGCGTCCTCGGCGAAGACGGGCTCGCCCGCGCCGAACGGGACGCGGAGTTCTTCTTCACCAACGAAGTTCCCGCCATCGGCCGGTGGACACCGCCGGACCCGGCCCGGATCACCGCCCCGGTCCTGCTCGTCCAGGGCGCGGACAGCCCCGGGGCGACCCACCGGCTGATCGGCCGCCTGGCGGCGATGCTGCCGGACGCCCGCGTCACGACGATCGCGGGAGCGAACCACCTGCTGCCGCTCACCCACCCCGCCGAGCTGGCGAACGCCCTCTCGGCGTCGACCATTTCAACAGCGGTTCCCCGCTAGATCGGGGATATGGGGAGATTCGGGGCCGTTTCGCGGCCGCCTGGTCACCACCCGCACCCACTGACCCCGTACCCGACCGCTCGCCAGCCGGCTCCAGCCGTCAGCCCGCGTGCAGGGTGGCCGGGTCGCTGGTCGTGGCGCCCGCCAGGTTGGTGAACACCGCCCGGTACTGCGTGCCGTCCGTCCCGCCGCTCACTGTGAGCGTTGGTGACGTCGCCGAGGGGACGTCGGCCCACTCGCCGCCCGGCGGCAGTTGCTGCCACCGCACCAAAGGCGAGGGGTCGCCGACGGCGTAGGCGGTGAACGTCGCGGCCGCGTCCCGCGGCTGCTGCGTGATCACCGGGGCGCCCGGCTGGGCGGAGGTCAGCTGGATCGGCACGGCGCCGGCACCCGTGACGGTCACCGCGATCCGGCCGATCGCCAGGCCGCCCGTCCCGATGTTCAACCGCAGGTCCGAATGGTTGTTCTCGCGGTTGGCCAGCGCGGCGTCGGGCAGCGGGACCACCGCCGTCCGCCAGGTGCCGGTGTCCGTGCCGGTCACCACCGCCGACTCGCGGTAGGCGTTGTTCGGCACGTCGGCGAACGAGTCGTACTGGATGGTCCAGCTGCCCGTCCCGCGGTCGAAGTAGCTGACGTACGCGGTGGCCTGATACTGGCCGCCCGGGACCACGCCGTCGTCGAGATCCAGGTAGACGTACGGCGACGCGGCGCCCGTCGTCGTGCGGGCCGGCAGCCCGCCCGCGGTCACCGGGGTCGTCCGGCCGTCGTCGCCGTCCCGGATGCTCGCGCCGTGCGCGCTGTCCGGGTCGCCGAAGGAGTCCCCGACGATCGCGGCCCCGTCGGCGGCCTGCCCGATCCCAACGGCGAAGACGTGCATGGCCGGGCTGCCGGCCGCCTGCCCCGGCGCGCTGTCGGGCAGGACGACGTACTTGACCGTCTTGGCCGGGTCGAGCGCGGCCCAGGCCAGGTACACGTGCACGTTCTGGTTCTGCCGCGCACTGTCCGGCCCGACGTTGATATACGGCGTGGTGGCCGCGATCGACGTCCCCGGCGACGCACTGCCCGACCACCAGTCGGCGAACGACAGCGTGTAGCTCTGCGTGCTGCCGTCGGTGTAGACGACGGTCCCCGGCGCGGAGGTGTTCCCGAACGCGCTGGAGCCGAGGAACCCGAGTAGCCGCCCCTGCCCGCTCACCGGCAGCACCTGACCGGCCGCGATGACGTTGTCCGGGACGTTCGGCCGCGGCCAGGCGAACGGGATCCCGCCCGCGGTGACGGTCTGGCCGGGCGCGAACCCGGCGGCGGCCAGCGCCTGGGCCGAGTAGTTCAGCCCGCTGCCGTCGAACGCGCCGGCCGCGGGCAGGCCGTCGTCGCTGATCCCGGTGTTGTTGTAGGCGCCCGCCACCGAGCCGTACGGGACCTTGACGTCCCCGCCGGAGGTGAACGTCCCGGCGCTCGAGGTCGCGGTGAAGGTGATCGGGTAGGTGCCTGGCTTGGCATCTGCACCGGCCGTGACGGTCCACTTCACCGTGACCGACGCGCCCGCCGGGACCCGCCCGGAACCGGTCGGCGTCGACGGCGTGGCCGTCCAGCCCGCCGGAAGAGCGATCACCACGGCCAGCCCGCGCACGTCCTTCGTGCTGCCGTTGACGAACGTGGCCGTCGCCGTGCCCTGCTCCCCCGCCGCCAGGAACCCCGGCACCGTGCTCGTCAACGTTCCCGTGACGACGATCGGCGCCGAGCCGGAGACGCCGTTCACGGTCGCGGTGATCGTCGCGACGCCGTCCTTGATCGTGCGCACGACCCCCTTGCCGTCCACGCTGGCGACGTCGGGATTGCTGCTCTTGTAGGAGACGCGGGCGTGCGCGGGGTCCACAAAGGACTGGTCGTCGTTCACCGCCTCGACGACCTTGTCCGCGGTGATGCCGAAGTCGCGGTCCGGCTGCTCGGCCGGGTTCGTGTCGTCGGCCAGCCAGCGGTTCTTCCCGGTCAGGTCGAGGCTCTGCCCCGGGTGGTACACGACGGCCTCGGGCTGCACGGTCACCGACCGCACGCGCGGTTTCGGCGTCCCGGTCACGCGGACGTCCTGGCGCGCCACGATCGACGCCGCGTCGGTGCCGACCCGGAACTGGTAGGTGCCGTCGGCGACCGTCTCGCGCGAGTGGGCCGTGTCCCACCCCGCGAGGTCGCGGAGCTGCACCGGCAGCACGATGTGCTGCGACTGGCCGGGGGCCAGCGGCCGCGTCTTGCGGAACCCGGCGAGCCGCTGCAACGGCTCGTCACCGGTGCCCGCGCCGGGCGCCGCCACGTACAGCTGGGGCACCGTGGTTCCGGTGCGCTGCCCCGTGTTCGTCACGTCGAGGCCGACGTTCACCGTGCCGTCGGCGGACACCGCCTGGTGGTCGACGGTGACGTGGGAGATCCGGAACGTGCTGTAGCTCAGCCCGTAGCCGAACGGGTGGGTCGGCGCGCCGGTGAAGTACTGGTAGGTCCGGCCGAGCCCGCCGGTGGCGGCGGCACTCAGTCCGTAGTTGTGCATGTCCGGCAGCTGCGAGTCGCCGGCGTACCAGGTGAAGTCCAGGTGCCCGTCGGGGTTCTGGGCGCCGAACAGGACGTCGGCGAGCGCGGTGCCCTGGCTCTGCCCGTTGTAGCTGCTGAACACGATGGACGGCACCTTCGCCTCGACGTCGCCGAGGTCGACCGGCCCGAGGGTCTGCAGCGCGAGCGCGGTCCGCGGGTTGCCCAGGGCGCTGACCTGGTCGATCAGCGAGGTGTAGTTGCCCGGCATGGCGAGTGACGACCGGTCGTGGCCCTCCACCGCCGTCGCGTGGTCGGAGCCGGCGAACACCACGACCAGGTCCGCCGCCCGGATGGCCGCCTTGGTCGTGTCGCTCAGTACGGCCGGCGCGGTCGACGTGGTCGACGTGCCCGCCGCGTCGAAGACGACGGACGCGTTCGGCAGCGCGGCCTGGATGCCCTGCACGGCGTTGACGGTGTGGGTCGGCTGGCCGCTGTAACCGCCGAGCGTCACCGTGTTCGCCAGATCGCCGAGGACGACGACCTTCGTGGTCTTCGCCGGGTCGGCCGGGAGCAGCGGGGCGCCACCTTGCAGCGGCGCGTTCTTCAGCAGCACCAGGGAGTTGTCGGCGACCTTCGTCGCGAGCGCCTGGTGGTCCGGGCTCTCGATGACGGACTTGCCGATCTTCGTGTACCCGACCCGGTCGGCCGGGTCGAACTCGCCGGTGGCCAGCCGCGTGGTGAACAGGCGGACGAGATCGGCGTCCAGCACGCCTTCCGACAGGATGCCCGCGTCGATCGCGGCCTGGATGTTCGGCAGCGTCGCCTGGTCACCCGTGCAGTTCAGCTGCGTCCCGGCGCGCAGGCCGTACGCCTCGGCGCCGGCGGCCGCCGGGATCGTCGCCCCGGTCGTGGTGTTCGTCCAGATCACCTGCGCGCCCGCGACGGACGCACGCCAGCCCGGCGCGGCCCACAGGTGCCCGCCCGGCGGCGGCTGCCACGCCGTGGCGATCGCGTCGCAGTCCGATGTGGTGTAGCCGTCGAAGCCGAAGGTGCGCTGGGCCAGCTGGTTCACCAGGTAGGTGTTGACCGCGCCGGGCGTGCCGTCGATCGCGTTGTACGACGTCATCAGCCCGCTGACGTGGTCGTCCTCGACGAGTGTCTGGAACTGCTTGAGGTAGTACTGGTGCAGGTCGGCCTCGGTGGCCGGCGAGTCGCCGGAGAGCCGGTCGTCCTCGACGTTGTTCAGCGCGTAGTGCTTGGCCGTGGCGGCCACCTTGAGGTACGGCGTCATCGGCTTGCCGTCCAGGGTATTGCCCTGGTAGCCGTCGACGAACGCGCCGGCCATCTGCCCGACGAGGTACGGGTCCTCGCCGAACGCCTCGTCGGTGCGGCCCCAGCGCGGGTCGCGGTCGAGGTTGACCGTGGGCGCCCAGTAGGTCAGGTCCCCGTACTCGTTGACGTCCGGGCCGATGTTGTTCTGCCCGGTCCCGAACAGCGACTTGTCCAGGAAACCGCGGGCCTCGTCGGAGATCGCCGTCGTCTCGGCGTAGGTCAGCTGCGGGTCCCACGACATCGTCGCGGCGAAGTTCACCGGGAAGCTCGTCGCGTGCACGTCGTCCACGTCACCCTGGCCGCCCGCGCCGGCGTCGCCGCCGAGCCGGTTCAGCCCGTGCTGCCCCTCGCTCCAGTAGGTGTACTGCTGCACGCCGAGCCGCGGGATCGCGGGCGCGTTGTTCGTGTGCAGCTGCTGCACCTTTTCCGGCAGCGTCATCCGCGAAACCAGATCGGCGGCGCGTTCGGCGAAGCCGTAATGGGTGTCCCGGTAAATCGGCGTCGGCGCGGCCGGGGCCGCGGCGGCCGAATCGGTGACCACGGCAGCGGTGAAAGCGATTCCGCTCAGGGCGGCGACGGCCAAAGCCGTGTACCGGTGGGCGGGACGCGTGTGGGCCATGGGAAAACCTCCAGGGGCGGACCGACGCGAGAATCAACCCTTCCGCCGGATCGTGGAAGAAGTCAAGGGAAAGCCGCGATCTTGTCCCCCCGTTCCGGACAAAACCGAAACAGGACAAGACGTAAACTTTCCGCAAGTTCCTGCGGCGCAAGCGGTATTGACAGATATCGGAACAATGCCGACACTTCGAGACGCCGCTTCACAGCGATGTCCAACAGCGATGTCGAAGCCCTCGGAGGCTTGCCGTGCGCCGTACCGCTCACCGGTCCATGCTCTGGAAAGCGCTTACCGCAGCGACCCTGCTCGCGCTCGGCGTCACCACACCAGCGGCCGCGGCCGCGGCACCGGTGTCGCTCGTGACGCATCCGGCGCAGTACGTCGACCCGATGATCGGGACGGGGACCGGCGGCGCGGAGGTCGGGCAGATCAACAACTTCCCCGGCCCGGCCGTGCCGTTCGGCATGCTCCAGTGGAGCCCGGACACGCCCGGCGCGTACGCGGGCTACTCCTACGACAGCACCCAGATCAGCGGTTTCAGCCTCACGCACGCCTCCGTCGGCTGCCGTCAGTTCGGGGACGTGCCGATCCTGCCGGTGGTGGGGGACGTCGGCACCGCGCCGTGGAACCGCGCCGAGACGTTCTCCCACAGCACCGAAACGGCCCAGGCCGGCGCCTACGGCGTGACGCTGGCCGACTCGGACGTGCGCGTCGACCTGAGCTCGGCGAACCGCACGGGCCTGGCCGCGTTCACCTTCCCGGCCAGTGACCAGGCCCAGGTGCTCGTCAAGGCGGGCGCCAGCCTCAACGGCAACCAGGCCGCGGACCTGCGGACGGTCGGCGACCGCGAGGTCGTCGGCTCGGCCACCACCGGGGGTTTCTGCGGCAGCCAGAACAAGTACACGCTCTTCTTCTCGCTGCGGTTCGACCGTCCGTTCACGACCGCGGGCGGCTGGGACGGCACGACGGTCGGCGCCCCCGGCGCGTCGATCGACGTCTCCGGCCCGCACTCCGGCGGCTACCTGACGTTCGACACGCGCACGAACCGGACACTGCACGCGAAGGTGGCGATCTCCTTCGTCGACACCGCCGGCGCGCAGCGGAACATGGCCTCCGAGATCCCGGGCTGGGACCCGGCCCCGGTGCGGGCGGCCGCGCGGAAGCAGTGGGACGACCTCCTCGCGCGCGTCCAGGTCGGCGGCGGGACGGACGAGCGGACACGGACGTTCTACACCGCGCTCTACCACTCGCTGCTGTACCCGACGACGTTCAGCGACGTCGACGGCCGCTACACCGGCTTCGACGCGAAGGTCCATACGGTCGGCGGCCACCAGCGGGTCCAGTACGCCAACTACTCGCTGTGGGACACCTACCGCTGTCTCGCCGCGCTGCAGGCACTGCTGTTACCGGACGTCGGCAGTGACCTCGCCCAGTCGCTGGTGAACGACGCCGAGCAGTTCGGCTGGCTGCCTAAGTGGCCGGTCATGAACGGGGAGTCCGGTGTGATGAACGGCGACAACGTCGTCCCGTTCCTCGCGTCGCTGCACGCCTTCGGCGCGAAGGACTTCGACACCGGCACCGCGCTGACGTACATGCTGAAAGGCGCGACGACACCGGCCCCGGCCGGGTTCCCGTACCTCGAACGCCAGGGTGTCGCCGACTACCAGGCCCTCGGTTACGTGCCCAACGACCGGGCCGAACTGGGTCACGTGCGCGAAGGCGCGTCCCAGACGCTGGAATACGCGATCGACGACTTCGCGATCTCGCGGTTCGCCGGCGCCCTCGGCCGGCACGACACCGCCGGTACGTACGCGGCCCGCGGGCAGAACTGGCAGAACGTCTTCGACGGCGGCACCGGCTACGTGCGTCCCAAGGACAGCACCGGCGCCTTCCCGTCCGGGCCCGGGTTCGTGGCGCCGCCGCCCGGCCAGTTCGGCCAGGACGGGTTCGACGAGGGCAACGCCGCGCAGTACAACTACCTCGTCCCGCAGAACATGGCCGGCCTGATCGCGGCCATGGGCGGGCGCGGCGCGGTCAACCAGCGGGCCGACGCGTTCTTCCAGCTGCTCAACACCGGCCCGAACCTGCCGAACCAGTGGTCGGGCAACGAAATCGACTTCGCCACGCCCTGGTTGTACGACTACACCGGGCAGCCGTGGAAGACCCAGGAAGTCGTCCGCCGCATCGAAACCCAGCTGTTCGCGGCGACCCCGAACGGCGAGCCGGGAAACGACGACCTGGGCGCGCAGTCGTCCTGGTACGTGTGGGCCGCGCTCGGCGTCTACCCGGTGACACCCGGCACGACCGATCTCGCCTTCGCGAGCCCGCTGTTCCCGAAGGCCGTGATCCACCTGGCGAACGGGCGGGCGATCACGATCGACGCCCCCGCCGCGGCCGACGACCACCCGTACGTCACCGGCCTGACCCTGGACGGAAAGCGCTGGGACAAGACGTTCCTGCCGGACTCGGCACTGCGGTCCGGCGCGAAGCTGACCTTCTCGCTCTCGGCGCAGCCGAACACGTCGTGGGCGACGGCGGCCGGGGCCGCGCCACCGTCCTATCAGGACCGTCAGGCGCCCGCCATCGGCTACACCAGCCCGAGCGGCGGGGTGGTCACGGGTCAGGGCACGTCGTTCTCCACGACCGTCGGCGTGGTCGACGCCGGTGGGCACGCGGGCCCCGTGCGCTGGACGGCGAAACCGCCGGCGGGCATCACCGTGACACCGTCGTCGGGCGTGCTGCGCCCTGGGACGAGCCAGCCGGTGACGGTCACGGTCGCCGCCGACGCGGCGCAGGGCAGCCACCCCGTGCCGGTGAGCTTCGACGGGATACCCGGGAGCACGATCGGCGTCACGGTCCCCGCCGCCGACGGCGCGGCGACGGTGTGCGACACGCTCGGCGTCACCGACACCGAGTGCGGCCTGCAGCGGCTGGACAACGACGACGGCCGGTCCACGGCCGGCACCGTTGCGGGACGTTCGGCGCGGACCACGGTGAACGGCTACCTGTACTTCGGGGTCACGAACGACCTGGTCCCGGGCGGCTCGGCGTACCAGGCGACGATCGACGTCGACTACTTCGACCAGGGCACCGGAACGTGGAACGTCCAGTACGACTCGACGGGAGAGCCGTACCAGGGCAGTTCATCGGTGACGAACACCAACACGGGCACCTGGAAGACGGCGACGTTCACCCTGCCGGACGCGGGTTTCGGCAACCGCCAGAACGCGGGCGCCGACTTCCGCATCGCCACGGGCCCGGGGTTCAGCATCGCCCGGGTGCACGTGCGGGCGTCCGGCGGGAACGTCCTGGCCCTGCACCTCTGCCCGGGAGACTGAGAACCGCCGCCCGGGCCGGGTGTGAGATCCTGGCCGTCCGAGGCGGAGAGGCGGCGACGTGCGCGTTCGGGTGCTGGCCCTGATCGCCGCCGGGGCGGCCGTGGCCGGGTGCGGACCGGACCCGGCACCCACCGCGCCCGCACCGGCACCCACCGCGCCCGCCGCCACGACGTCCGCCGACCCGGCACCCGTACCGGCGACTTCGACCGGTCCGCCGCGCCCCCTGCGAGAACAGGATCCCTGCGGACTGCTCAGCGACCAGGACGAACGGACCATGGAGCTGGGCCCGGGCGTGCCCTCGTCCTCTGTGGACGGACGTGCCTGCACCTACGACCTGGCGGTGAACCGGAGCGTTTCCGTGACGATCGTCGAGAACGGCGGGGTCTCCGCGTCGGGGACCTACCCCGACATCCGGTTCATCCAGCCCGCGCACACCCTCGGCCGGCACCAGGCCGGGGTGACCGTGGAGGAGCCGATCGCCCTGTGCGTCTTCAGCATCGCTGTCGGCACGAAGTCCCGCATCGACGTCACCGCGGTCGCCGCCTACGGGCGCACCGCACAGGCCTCGGCCACGGCCTACGGTGTCGCGAGAGTGCTCGAGCCCAAGCTTCCGTGACCGCCACCCGTTCAGTCGGAGAACGGCGGCGGGTCCGGCAGCTCCAGCCACTCCAGGTCCATCGGCACCAGCGTCGTCGACAGCACCAGTTCGCGGAGCAGGTTGACGGTCAGCGTCAGCCCCACCGGCTCGCCCACCTCCTCGCGCCGCAGGCCGTGGACGCCGGCATCGGAAAGGCGTTGCCGGACCCGGGAAACGAGGTGCTCGACGCGCTTGGCCGTCCAGTTCTCGCGCGGGCGCCGCTCGGCGAGCTCGGCGGCCGCCTGCTGGCGGGACAGCGGCAGCGGCTGGGGATCGTAACCGAGATAACGCTGCCCGAGCACGGCCAGCACGAGGTGCTCCTCCGGCGAGAGCCGCCAGCGTTTCGGGGGTGCTGTCGGGTGCGTCGGGCGGCTCGTGGAGACACCGGCCTCGCCGTCGGAGACGAGCAGCTCCAGCACGTGCTCCCGGGTGCCGCGCAGGAACACCGCGGTGTAGCCGTCGGCCAGCGGCAGCGGTTCGCTGTCGCGGTGCAGCAGGACGCTGTCGGAGAGCCGGATCGGCGAGCGGCCGGTGTTGCTCAGCCACCAGCGGTCCCGTTCGCGCACGAGCAGCCCGTGGACCCGGCTGATCCGCACGTCCTCCTCGCCGACGCAGACGTCGACCTCCCGCCGGTTGCGCCCGAAGGTCACCCGGCTCCCGGGCGACGGCGGCACCGCGACGCCGCCGGTGACGGTCAGCGCGCTCAGCGTGCCGGGCACGGCGACGGTGACGCCGTGGCGCAAGCTGCGCTGGCGGTGCGGGTCGAGACGTCCGGTGGCCACGGCTACTTCCGTTCGTAGGCGCCGATGTCGAAGCCCGCGCCGGCGGGCCGGGCCACCCCGTCGAGGTCGGACCCGGGGGCACGCGCGGGGCTGCCCGCGTCGATCGCGGCCGAGCCCGCGGCGAGGTGGTAGTCACCGTGGGCCGGGTTCACGAACCCCGGGTCGCCGTCGAAGTTGTGGTCGGCGGTGAACGGCGGTGCGTCGACCGGGCCGTCGCCGAAGACGTTGTTGCGCAGGATGTTCGTCCCGGTGAACCGGTCGGCGTCGACGAGCACCGAGCCGCGGGCGTTGCCGGCGAAGGTGTTGTTGACGATCGCCAGGTCCCGCATGGTCCCGGTCGACTCGACCCACAGGCTCAGCCCGGCCTGCGCGTTGCCGGTGGAGAGGTTGTCGAAGACCCGGACGCCCGAGAGCAGCCGGGTTTCCGAGTAGTCCTCGACGGCCAGCCCGATCCCGGCCTTGGTGGCCTCCCGGGTGCCGCCCACGACGTTGGCGTAGACGTCCACAGTGGACGACGAGTCGACGTAGATGTCCGGCCCGCGGTTGCCGGTGACGACGTTGTGGTGGATCCGCACCCGGGCCGCGTCGTCGTACTTGACGTCGATGCCCTCCTCGCCGTTGTCGTGCACGCGGCAGCCGGACACCTCGACGTCCGACGAGCCCGAGGCGACGCTCAGCGCTTCGTGGTCGGCCGACGTGCCGCGGGCGTTGGTACCGCGGATGTCGCAGCGCGTGACGCGCACCCGGTGGGTGCCGACCAGCACGAGCCCGCCGTCGCGGGAGCCGTCGACGCCGAAGCGGTCGAACACGAGGTCGTGCGCGCCGTCGGCGTACACGCCGAAGCCGGTCGAGCCGGCCACGGTCACGCCGGTGAACTCCAGCCAGCCGTGCCCGCCCACGGCCAGGCCGCCGGCGCCGGTCAGGACCGCGGTGCCGCCGGCGCCGGTGAACCGGATCGGCCGTCCCGGGGCGCCGTCCCGGCGGACGGTCAGCCCGCCCGGGTACGTGCCGGCTTCGATCGCGACGGTGTCCCCCGGGCGCGCGGCGTCGGCCGCCGCCTGGACTCCCGTGTACTCCCCGTGCGGCCCGACGTGCAGGATCCGTGCCGGTCCGGCAGCCCCCTCGCCCGCCGGACCGGCCATGGCCACCACCAGGAGTGCCACCCCGGCCAGCACGTGCATCGCCCACTCCTCGTCCGTTCCGGCGGCTCCGTGCCGGCCTCGTCCTTTCTAGCCGGGCCCGCCGGGGACCGGTCCCCGGTTCACGACGGCAGCCGGGCGGCGACGGTGGCCGCCAGCGTCCGCGCGCCCGCGCAGAGCGCGTCACCGCCGGCCGCGCCGGTGTCCTCCAGCGTCACGACGGCGAGCTCCTCCCGCTGCGGATCGGTGCCGCGCAGCACCGGCAGCACCGGGGTGTAGCGGCGGTGGATGATCGTCACCGCGCACTGGGGCTTGCCGCCCTTCACCGGCGCCACGATGGCGGTGCGGCTGCCGAGGCGGATCCGCTCGCCGGGCACCTCCTCGTCCGCCTCGAGCGGCCATTCCCGGTCGAACTCCACGGTGATCGTGCGGGGATCGGCCTCCCACGTGCAGCCCCAGCCGCCGAATTCGTGGTCCGGCGGCGGGGTGCGGCCCGCGGCCGCCGACACCGCGGCGGTGTCGAGCAGGCCGCAGGCGTCCACGTGGGCCAGCGACCACGGCGGGAACGGCAGGGTCCGCCGCGGCAGCGGCCCGTTGGCGAGCATGGGGAGCACGCCGGACAGCACCGCCTCCGAGATCGCGCACACCGGCGCGTCCTGCGCCTCGGTCACCGGGTAGGAGGTGACGACGATCCGGTTGGCGTCGGCCAGCGAAATGGCGCGCTCGCAGGTGCCGTCCTTGGCCTCGGGGTGCTCGATCTCGCCCATCTTGCCGGGCACCGGCGGCCGGGTCGGGTACCGCAGCGGGCCGGTCAGCGCGAGCCGGGTCTGCACCTGGCCGGTGCCGTCGGCGAGCGTGGTCGTGACCGCGCAGGTGCCGAAGGTCAGCACCTCGGGGTCCACGAACGGCTCACCGAACGGGGCCAGCGAGGCCGTCGAGATCGCCGCGCACGGGTCGGTCGCGGCCGGGTCGGTGCCGAGGGTGTTGGGCGCGGCCACCAGCGGAGCCGGGGCCGGGGCCGACGGGTCCGGCCGGGTCAGGACGAACCCGGTCACCAGCACGGCCACCGCCACCACGGCGGCCGCGGCGAGCAGCCGGCGGCGCAGGCGGCGCCGGGACCGTCGCGGGGCCGGCGCGTCCGCCGCGAGCAGCGTGACCGCCTCGGCGGCGGTGGGCCGGTCGGCCGGGTGCCGGGCCATCAGCGCGGCGAGCACCGGCTCGAACGGCCCCGCGCGCTCGGCGGGCACCGGGCGTCCGCCGGCGGCCCGGCGCATCTGCGCGAACGGGCCGTCCTCCCCTGAGCCCCACGGCGACCGGCCTTCGATCGCGGCGTAGAGGGTGGCGCCGAGGGAGAAGACGTCCGAGGCAGGCCCGGCTTCGGCGCCGTCGGCCACCTCCGGCGCGACGTACCCGAGCGTGCCGGTGAGCTGGGCGCCGCCGGTGCGGGTGACCTCGGTCCAGCGGGCGATGCCCAGGTCGGTCAGCTTGGCGACGTCGTCCGCGGTCACCAGGACGTTGCCCGGCTTGACGTCGCGGTGGACGATGCCGCGCGAGTGCATGTCCGCGAGCGCCGCGGCGAGCTGCGTGCCGATCTTCCGGACCCGGTCCCCGGGCAGCGGCCCGTCGTCGTCGACGAGCTCTTCGAGGCTCCGCGCGGCCAGGTACTCCGTGACCAGCCACCGCGCGTCACCGTCGACGACCGTGTCGAACACCGTGACGACGTTCGCGTGCAGCAGCCCGGCCCCGATCCGGGCCTCGCGCCGGATCTGCCCGGCGTCCTCCTCCAGCGACCGCTTGAGCGTCACCTGCCGGCCGAGCTCGAGGTCGGCCGCCCGCCAGACGACGCCCATCCCACCCCGGCCGAGCTCCTCCTCCAACCGGTAGCGGTTGGCCACGACTCGCCCCTTGCCCACGCGGGGCAGTGTACGAAACGCCGTGTCGGTGCGCTGACCCCGCGTCACCGCGGCGGCGGGCCGTACCGGTTCTCCCCTGGCTTGCTCCGCTCGGCCCAGAAGGCGAGCAGGAAGATCCAGCCGAAGCAGGAGATGATCGCGGCGCACCACCAGCCGGTCCGCCCGGTGTCGTGCAGCCGCCGGACGCCGACGCTCAGGAACGGCACCACCCAGGGCAGGTAGAGCACGGTGCCGACGACGTAGACCCACTCTTCGTCCGCGGCGTTTTCGATGATCCCCAGGGCCAGGACCAGCGACGCGTAGGCCAGGAAGAAGAACCAGAACTCGGGGCGCGACGCCCGGCCCCGGAACCGGAAGCTCAAGCGCACCGCGCGGGCCAGCGCGGCCCCGAAGCCGATCCTGCGACGCCCGGCGAGGGCCGGCGCACCTTCGAACTGCATGCGCCGAGCTTGGGGTGCCGGCCCGGGGACCGGTCCCCGGATCAGCGCGGCGCACCGCCGACGAACCCGGCCAGGTGGGCACCGAGGTCCTCGCGGTCGGGCAGGTCGTAGAACCTCCGCAGCTTGCCGGACTCGGACGGCCGCACGAACAGCGCCTCCGCGCAGCGGAGCACGAGCTTCCCGCCCTCGACCGGGAACGAACCGACCGCGCGGCCGGTCCGCGTCTCGACGACGTCGACCCGGTACCGGCCGTGGTAGGACTCCGTCCGGTAGCCGTCCTCGAAGTCGCAGTGCCCGGCCTCCTCGCCGCCGGTGACGACGACGCAGCCGACCAGCTGCACCGAGGCCGCGTCGATCCGCGGGTCCGAGGAGTACAGCTCGGAGCCTTCGCCGAACACGACGACCGGGTGCGGCGCGGGGCCGGTGTAGGCGGCGGCCTGGCCGAACACGCGTCCGCCGTCGCACAGCCGGCCCAGCTGACCGGCCTTCGCCGGCGCGTCGCCGACCAGGTAGTTCCGCGCGATCGGCACGGCGGTGAACCAGACGGCCGCCGCGGCGGCCAGGGTGAGCACGGTCAGGCCCGTGATCCGCCGGGGTGTCCAGGCCCCGACCGGAGCCCGCCGCAACCGCGCCTCCTCGAGGTCGCGGGCGCCGCACATGGTGTCTTCGTCCAGGGCCGGCATTTCGGCCCAGGTCGCGGTCCACCCCGCATCGCGCTGCCAGACCACCACGCCCCGCTCCGCGACGGCGATCCAGTGCCGTCCGCCGTACACCGGGCCGACGTGCGTCACGACGAAGGCCAGCCCGGCCAGCGCGCTCCACCCGAGCAACGGCCACTGCCAGACCGTCGAGTCCTCGGACCGGAGGATGATCGTCGCGATCACGGCGACGACGGCGCCCACCACGGTGAGGACCCACAGCCCGATCGCCACGCCGCCGCTGTGCTTGCGGTGGATCCGGACGACCTTCCCCAGCCCGGCGGCGCCGGCCGCGTCGCGGATCGCCCGCCGCCGGCGTCCCGGCCCCATGACCGCTCCTCCCGCAGGTCCGTACCGTGATGGTGTACCGGGAGCCGCCGGGGACCGGTCCCCGGCGAAACGAATCCGGCGGGAGTTGTCGAATCCGGGCCGCGCCGTTCGTGGCCAGGGTGAGGGCTCGCCCACGAGGGGCGCGGCCACGACCGGAGGAGACGCCGACCGATGTCGCACCCACTGGCCAAGATCCGCCGCATGTTCGAGCTCGTCGAGGTGCTCGGCACCATCACCTTCTCCGAGGTGCCGGACGAGGCCTTCCGGGCCGTCGGCATGCGCAACTACTGGGACGGGTACTTCGCGGGCCGCGCCGCGCCGTTGGGCCTGGCGCCGGCCGAGGTGGTGCACGCCGTCTTCTACAACTTCGCCGAGGGCGAGGTGGCCCGCCACATCCCGTGGGTCTGGGGGAAGATCACCCCCGAAGAGGCGATCGCCGTGCGCGAGCGGGGCAGCGCCGCCGCCATCCGGCAGCGGATCGGGGAGCTCGCCGACGCCCCCGGCCTGGTGCGGATCGCCGACCTCGCCACCCGCGCCGCCCTCAGCGCGCCGACCGAGGGCCGGGCGCTGTACGCCGGGCTCCGGACGCTCGACGTGCCCGAGGAGCCGGTGGCCCGGGTCTGGCACGCGGCGACGCTGCTGCGGGAGCACCGCGGCGACGGCCACAACGCCCTGCTCGTCGCCCACGGCATCGGCGGCACCGAGGCGCACGTCCTCACCGCGCTCGCCCTCGGCACGAAGCCGGCGGAGTTCGGCCGGATCCACCACCTGCCGAAGGACCGGCTGGCCGCGGTCGTCGACGGGCTGCGCGGCCGCGGGCTCGTGGACGCCGCCGACGGGTTCACCGACGCCGGCCGGGAGTTCAGGGAGCGGCTCGAGACCCGCACCGACGAGCTGGCCGCACCCGCGTACGACGTGCTCACCGCGGCCGAGCTCGACGAGCTGATCACCGGGCTCACCCCCGTCGCCGACGCGCTCTAGCCCCCGTGATTCGGTCGTGACGCACTTACCCGGCGTCACGACCTACCCTGGCCTTCGCGCTCCGGACCGGCCGGGCGGCGACGACGGCGTGGGGAGGGGCCTGATGCACGACGGCACGCCCCTTCCCCGGTCGCCGGACCTGGTCCTGTGCGACCCGGCGCGGGTGGGTGCCCTGCACGACAGCGGCCTGTCCGCCCAGCCCGACAGCGCGATGGACCGGTTCGCCGCCATGGTCCGGGTGCAGCTGCGGGTCCCCGTCGCGCTGGTCTCGCTCGTCGAACCGGACCGCCAGGTCTTCCCGGGCATGCAGGGCCTCCCGGAACCGTGGGCGACCGCGCGCCAGACCCCGCTCAGCCACTCGTTCTGCCAGCACGTCGTGGCCACCGGGGTGCCGCTCGTGCTCTCGGACGCCCGCACCTCCGCGCTGACCCGCGACAACCTGGCCATCCCCGACCTCGGGGTCGTCGCCTACGCGGGGATCCCGCTGACCGACACCCAGGGCGAGGTGCTCGGCTCGCTGTGCGCGATCGACACCCGGCCGCGCACCTGGACCGACGACGAGATCTCGACGCTGGCGGACCTCGCCACGATGTGCGCGACCGAGATCCGCCTGCGCCTGGCCACCCGGCAGGGCAAGCGCGACCGCGACCGCCGCGACGAGCTGGCCTCGCAGCTCGACCGGGCCCACGCCCGCAACGAGATCCTGCTCAGCGCCGCGCAGGCGCTGGCCGGGACCCGGACGCCGGAGCAGATCCGCCACGAGGTCAGCTGGCTCGTCTCCGCGGACCACCGGCCGTCCTACGTCGGGCTGGTCGTGGCCGAGCCGGACGGCACGCTGCGGCGGGTGGCCCAGCCGGGCCGGACGACCACCGCCGACGCGGCCGAGTTCGCGGTCTACCGCGCCGACGCCGCCATGCCGACCGCCAAGGCGTTCCGGGAACGGCGGCTGCTGTGTTACGAGCACCCCGCCGCGATCGACGCCGGGTTCCCCGCGTCGATCGGCCGGCTCTACCGCGAGCTGGGCCTGCACGCCACGGCCTGCGCGCCGCTGGTCGGCAGCCGTGACGTCCTCGGCGTCCTGACCCTCGGCTGGGACCGGCCGCACGAGCTCGACAGCGCCGAGCGGGCCGTGATCAGCACCATCGCCACCTACACCGCGCAGGCGCTGGAGCGCGTCCGCCAGCTGGAACGCCGGATCGGCGTGGCCCGCGAGCTGCAGGAAGCCATGCTCACCGCGCTGCCGACGGTGCCCGGCCTGCGGATGGCGGCCCGCTACCGGCCGTCGGAGGCCGACGAAGCCGTCGGCGGCGACTGGTACGACGCCGTCACCCTCCCCGGCGCACCGGGGCCGGGAGCCTTGGCCGTCACGGTCGGCGACATCACCGGCCACGACGTCCACGCGTCCACCCTGATGGGGCAGGTCCGCAGCATGCTGCGCCAGGCCGCGTGGGACCTGCCGGGCGCCGGCCCCGCGGAGACGGTCGAAGCCCTGGAAACGGCGCTGACCGGCCTCGAGCTCGCGGCGACCGGCACCCTCGTGCACGCCCACCTCCACCCCGGCGGAGACGGCCGCTGGGACCTGACGACCACCAACGCCGGCCACCCGCCGCCGATCCTGGTCCACCCGGGCGGCCGCACCGAGGTGCTGACCGAGCACGACGTGCTCTTCAGCCACTTCGGCTTCCGCACCCGGCCGCGGACGAACCTGCGGACGACGCTGGAGCCGGGCAGCCTGGTCTTCCTCTACACCGACGGGCTCGTCGAACGCCGCGGCGAGGATCTCGACAAAGCGATCCGCGGGCTCGCGGCGTTCCTGACCGGGTTCGCCGGCCAGGACCCCGCGACCGTGGCCGACGCCGTGCTGGCGCACCTGGTCGAGCCGGGCGGTCACGACGACGACGTCGTCGTGCTCGCGATCGCCACCTGAGACCCGCCGACGTCGACTGTCCACTGTGGAGGTCAGGCGCCGGCGGCACTGGCCCCTGCGCCGCAGGTGAGGCACCATGGACGACGGCCGCGCCGTGGCGGCCGGACGCCGGTGAAGGAGCCGCGATGGACGCCTCTGCGACGCTGCCCGGCAACCGCGGGGCCACCGGGCGGCTGGTGCTGGTCGTCGACGACGACCCGCGGGTGCGAACCGTCGTGACGTGGCAGCTGGAGGCCGAGGGGTTCCGGGTCGCCGAGGCCCCCGACGGCCGGCGCGCCCTCGAGACCATCGGGCGTGAGCACCTGGACCTGGTCATCCTCGACCTCGCGCTGCCCGGCGTCGGCGGCCTGGACGTGCTGCGGCGGCTGCGCAGCGGCGAGCGCGGAGCCGCGTTGCCGGTGATCGTGCTTTCGGGCCGCAGCGGCGAGACCGACCGGATCGTCGGGCTCGACCTCGGCGCCGACGACTACCTGGTGAAGCCCTTCTCCCCCGGCGAGCTGGTCGCCCGCGTGCGCTCAGTCCTGCGGCGGGCCGCGCCGGCGCCCCCGGTGACCGCGGCCGGGCTGCGGATCGACCACGCCGCGCGCGAGGTCTTCCTCGACGGCCGCGAGATCACCACGACCGCCAAGGAGTTCGACCTGCTGGCCTTCCTCTCGGCGCACCCGCGGCAGGTGTTCACGCGCGCCCAGCTGCTCGAATCCGTCTGGGCCAGCGCCGCCGAGTGGCAGAGCGAAGCGACCGTCACCGAGCACGTCCACCGCCTGCGCCAGAAGCTCGGGCCGGGGCTCGTGCGGACCGTCCGCGGTGTCGGCTACCGGCTCGAGCCGTGACCGCCGAGGTCCAGGAGGCCGTCGGCGACGCCGAGGCGTTGCTGCGGGCGCAGTCGGGGGTGCTGGAGCGCATCGCGGGCGGCGCGCCGCTGGCCGAGGTGCTGACCGAGGTCGCGACCACCCTCGAACGGCTGATGCCCGGCTGCCACTGCTCGATCCTGCTGCTCGACCTGGAGTCGGCGACGCTGCACCACGGCGCGGCGCCGTCGCTGCCCGCGGCCTGGTCCGAGGGCATCGACGGCCTCCCCATCGGCCGCGACGCCGGGTCCTGCGGGGCGGCGGCCTTCCTGGGCGTGCCGGTGATCGCCGAGGACGTCACGACCGACCCGCGCTGGGTGCAGTTCCGGGAGCTGGCCGGCGCGCACCGGCTGCGATCCTGCTGGTCGACGCCGATCCGCGGCCGGGGCGGCGTCGTCGGCACCTTCGCCGTCTACCACGAGCGGACCCACCAGCCCGGGCCCCGCGAACGCGACCTCGTCGGCCGGCTCACCCACCTGGCGTCGGTGGCCATCGACCACGACACGCTCTTCGGCGCGCTGGCCGACAGCGAAGAGCGGTTCCGGCGCGCCTTCGACGACAACGTGACCGGCATGGCCATCACCGAGCCGGACGGCGCCGTGACGCGCACCAACGAAGCGCTGCGGGACCTGCTCGGGCGCACGGAGTACGAGCTGCTCGGCGCCCGCCTCGACGAGCTGCTCACCCCGGCCGGGGAGTCGGCCGCGCCGTACGAGGCGACGCTGAGCCACCCCGACGGGCGCACGCTGGACCTCGTCGTCTCGGTGTCGCCGGTGGCCGGGCCCGACGGCCGTCCCGTCCGGCTGATCGCGAACGTCCTCGACGTCACCCAGCGCCGCGCCGCCGAGCGGGAACGCCGGGGCCGGCGTGAGGCCGAGGTGGCGCGCCAGGCGGCGGAACAGGCCAGCCGGGCCAAGACCGACTTCGTCGCCGCCCTCGGCCACGAGCTGCGCACGCCGCTGCAGGCCGTCACCGGGTTCACCGAGCTGCTGGGCTCGCTCGACCTGCCCCCGGAACGCCGTCGCGCGGCGCTGGAGCACATCAACGACGCGGCCGGGCACATCCTGGCCATGGTCGACGACGTCCTCGACGTGGCCCGGATCGAGGCCCGCGCGCTGCCGCTGCACCCGGCGGACCTCGACGTGGCGGCCGTGGTCGCCGAGGTCCTGCACCTGCTGGAACCGCTCGCCGGTGCCGAAGGCGTGCACCTGCGCGACGAGAGCGGGCCGGCCGCCGTGCGCTGCGACGAGCGCCGGCTCAAGCAGGTCCTGCTCAACCTCGCGGGCAACGCCGTGCGCTACAACCGGACCGGCGGCACGGTCACGATCACCACCCGCGTCGAAGCGAAAGCGGTGATCGTGACCGTCGCGGACAGCGGCCGGGGTGTCGCGCCGGAGGACCTCGAGCGGCTGTTCACGCCGTTCGACCGGCTCGGCGCGGACACCGGCCAGGGTGTCGGCCTCGGCCTGCCCCTCGCGAAGGGGCTGACCGAGGCGATGGGCGGGCGGCTCGCGGTGACGAGCGTCGTGGGCCAAGGCACGACGGTCGAGGTGCGGCTGCCGCGGTGAACCGCGCTAGGCCGCGTTGACCTTGGGCATGATCTCCTCGGTCAGCCGCTTGAGGTCGTCGAGCGTCTTGGACGTCGGCACGTCGCGGAACGGCGGCCACAGCAGCGGCATCGTCATCCCGGCTTCCTTGTAGCGCTTGAGGATGTCCTCGATCTGCTGCGCGCTGCCGGCCAGCAGGTTGGTGCCCTTACCCGCCGGGGTCCGGTCCATCGGCTCGTCGGTGATGACGAACCAGATCATGCTGCACATCTCGAAGCCGTCGGGGAAACCGCGGCCGAGCTCGCCCAGCTCCCGCTCCATCTCGCCCTTCCAGCGCTTGATGTCCTCCGGGGAGTCCTGGATGCCGATCCAGCCCTGCAGGCCGTACTTCGCGATGCGCTTGGCCGAGCGCTTCGGGTCCTTCAGGCCGGAGAAGAAGATCGGCGGCGGCTGCTGGACCGGCTTGTGCCCGAAGCCCGAGAGCGGGAAGTCCGCGAACTCGCCGTGGTACTCGAACAGCTCGTTGGACCAGATGCCCTGCATGATCTCGATCGTCTCGCGCACGTGCGCGTGCCGGCGCGGGAACAACTCCGGCACGCTGGCGGCGGCGAACTCCTCGGGCATCCAGCCGGAGCCGATGCCGACGTTGAGCCGGCCGCCCGACAGGTGGTCCTGGGTGGCGAGCTCGGCCGCGAGCACGCCGGGCGAGCGGTACGGGGTGTCGATGATGCTCATCCCGATCCGCACCTTGGTCGTCTTCGCGGCGAGCCACGGGATCAGCGTCATGCCCTGGAACCACTTGCCGCGCGAGATCACCGGCAGGGCTTTGGGCAGGTCGGTCATCATGCCGAACGGGTACTGCAGCTCGGCGCGGTCGGACGCCTCCGGGACGACGATGCGGTCGAGCGTCCAGACGGAGTCGAAGTCGAGGTCCTCGGCCAGTGCCGTGAGGTCCTCCAGCTCCTTGACGGTCACCTCGTCGCGGAAGTTGGGCAGGTAGAGAGCGAGCTTCATGCGTCCGGCCTCCTCGAGACGTCGTCGTCGAGGGACAGCGTGCGCGGGCCGGCTCAACTCGATCACACGCGATTCTCAAATCCCCGTCAACGGTGCCGGAAAGCGCGGCGGACGGTCTCTATGTTGCACGGATGGACGTGCTCTGGAGCCCCACGGCGGACCGCATCGAGAACTCCCCGCTGCGCGCGTACCTGAACTGGCTGGAAAAGCGCGAGGGGCGGCCGTTCCCCGGCCACGACGCGCTGTGGGCGTGGTCGGTCGAGGACCTGGACCGGTTCTGGCTCTCGATCGTCGACTACTACGACGTCGCCTTCAGCACGTCGTGGACGCGGGTGCGCACCGGCGACCCCATGCCGCACACCCGCTGGTTCCCCGGGGCCCGGCTCAACTGGGCGGAGCACGCGCTGCGCGCCGGGGCCGACGACGTCACCGCGCTGGTCTGCGTCCAGGAGGGTGGCCGGCCCGCGCGGGAGATCACCTTCGGGGCGCTGCGCCGGTCGGTGGCGGCCGCGGCCGGCTGGCTGCGCCGGGCCGGCGTGCGTCCCGGCGACCGGGTCGGCGCCTACCTGCCCAACACCGAGCACGCCGTGATCGCCTGCCTCGCGACCGCCGCGGTCGGCGCGGTGTGGGCGTGCTGCTCCCCCGACTTCGGCGCCGACGGCGCCATCGGGCGCCTCGCCCAGCTCGAGCCCACCGTGCTGATCGCGGCGGACGGTTACCACTGGAACGGCAAGGAAATCGACCGCGGCGACGTCGTCGCGCGGCTGCGCGAGGAGCTTCCGACGCTGCGGCACGTCGTCCACGTCCCGTACGTCTTCGACCGGCCGCACCCCGACGGCACGACCCCGTGGGACGAGCTGCTGGCCCGCGACGAACCACCGGTGTTCGAGCAGGTCGAGTTCTCCCACCCGCTCTGGGTGCTGTTCAGCTCCGGCACCACGGGCCTGCCCAAGGGCCTGGTGCACGGCCACGGCGGCATCACGCTGGAAGGCCTGAAGTGGTCCGGGCTGTACTGCGGGCTGCGGGCCGGCGAGCGGATGTTCACCTTCACCTCGACCGGCTGGGCGCTGTGGAACATGCAGCTGGGCGCGCTCACCCAGGGCGCGGCCATCACGCTCTACGAGGGCAGTCCGAACCACCCGGCGGGCGCGGTCTGGGAGGTCGCGGCCCGCACGCGGGCGGACCTCGTGCTGCTCGGCGCCGCGGTGATCACCGCGACGGCGAACACCGGCGTCTCACCCCGGGAGCAGCACGACCTGAGCCGGCTGCGGCACGTGATGGTCAGCGGCTCGGCGCTGCCGTCCGCCGGCTACCACTGGGTTATGGAGCACGTCAGCCCGGACCTGCGGATCGACTCGACCAGCGGCGGCACCGACATCTCGGGTTCGTTCGTCGGGGCCAGCGAGTACGACCCCGTCCGGGCAGGACGCATCGGCGGCCGGCTCGCGGGCGTCGACGGCGCGGCCTGGGACGACGACGGCGAGCCGGTGGTCGGCGCGGTCGGCGACCTGGTGATCACCCAGCCGATGCCGTCGATGCCGGTGTCCCTGTGGAACGACCCGGACGCGGTTCGCTACACCGAGTCCTACTTCGACACGTGGCCCGGGGTGTGGCGCCACGGCGACTGGGTGACGATGCACGCCGACGGCAGCGTCTCCATCCACGGCCGCTCGGACTCGACGCTCAACCGCCAGGGCGTCCGGCTCGGCAGCAGCGACTTCTACGACGTGCTGGAGACGATGGCGGAGATCACCGAGACCCTGGTGATCGGGATCGACCTGCCGGACGACGGGTACTGGCTGGGGTTGTTCGTCGTTCCGGCGCCCGGGCACGCGCTCGACGACGCTCTCAAGCAGAAGATCGGCACCACGCTGCGGACGCGCCTGACCAACCGGCACGTCCCGGACGAGATCGTCGAGGCGCCCGCCGTGCCGCACACCCTGAGCGGCAAGCGGCTGGAGGTCCCGATCAAGAAGCTGTTGAGCGGCAAGGAACTGGCGAAGGCCGCGAACATCGCCTCGGTTGACGATCCGGACGCCTTGCGCTGGTACGCGCGGTTCGCGGCGGAACGAGGGTTCTGACATGCGCTTGGGTGCGACACTCGCCGACCTCTCCCCCGGGCCGCCGATCGCCGTCGCCGAGCGCGCGAAACGGCTGGCGGGCGCGGGTTTCGAGAGCCTCTGGACACCCCAGATCATCGGGCGCGGTTTCTTCGTCCCGGACCCGTTCGTCACCCTGGCCGTCGCCGCCACGGCCACCGGCGGCGTGGAGCTGGGCACGGCCACCGTGCAGGTCCCGCTGCACCACCCCGCCGACCTCGCCCACCGCGTCCGGTCGCTGATGCCGGTGTGCGGCGACCGGTTGACGCTCGGCGTCAGTCCCGGGTCGACCGACCTCGACTACGCCCTGCTCGACCGGGACTACGCGGCGCGTTTCCGGACCTTCCGGGAGAACCTGCCGCTGCTACGGGACCTGCTCGGCGACGAGCGGCCACCGCTGCTCCTCGGCTCGTGGGGCGCCAACGTCGAGCGGGCCGCCCGGGAGTTCGACGGCTGGCTGGCGTCCGCCTACCGCCGCACCCCCGACCAGATCATCGCCGCCCATGAACGGTTCCGGGCGGCCGGCGGCGGCCGGGCGATCGTGTGCGCCGTCCCGGTGCCCGATTCCGGCGACCTCGGCCCCACCGGCGAGGTACTGCGGCGGTACGCGGACGCGGGCTTCGACGACGCCGTCGTCCTGATCGGGCCGGACGGACCGGACCCGGCGCGGGTCAGAGCGTTGCTCTAGGTGTGATGTCCAGGAACGTTGTCCCGAGTTGAGGTGAGCGGTAACGGCCTGTCGTGCAGACAGGTGAAGGCCTCAGGTTGTTACCGCGCCGAAGGCGCGGCCGGGATGGGTGACCGCAGCTGCCGTCCGCATCACAGCGACCGGCTCGGCCTGCCCGCCTCGACCGTGCACGCGGTGCTGGTGCGCTGCCGGATCAACCGGCTCTCCCGCATCGACCGGGTCACCGGCGAACCGCTGCGCCGCTACGAACACGACCACCCCGGCTCACTGATCCATGTCGATGTCACCAAGTTCGGCAACATCCCCGACGAACGAACCCGGCCTTACCGGCCACAGACCAACGGCAAGAACGAACGCTTCCACCGCACCCTGGCCGAAGGCTGGGCTACGCGCGCTTCTCTCCCGGCGAGCAGCAACGCCGAGTTGTGCTACCGGGCCGGCTGCACTTCTCCGATCACCACCGACCCCACTCGTCCGTCGGAGGCAAGCCACCCATCACCCGGCTGACCGACCTCCCCGGACATCACATCTAGGCGAGCAGCTTCCGCAGGCCGTCGATGCCGCCGCCGTAGACGTCGTGGGCGAAGGTGCGGTCCAGTTCCTCCTCCTGGCCCGCGTCGGCGTCGTACTCCGCCCACCATTCGACGAAGGACTCGCCGGTGTCGGTGACCGGGCTGACCCGGACCGTCGACACGTAGCGGCGCACGCCGAAGGGGTTGGCCCCGGTGAACGCGTAGGTGAGGGTGCGAGCGGGGTCGTCGAGGACGAGCAGCCGCTCGTCGAAGGGGTCACCGCCGGCGGCGAGGGTCAGCCGCCGGACGGCCCCGACGTGCCCGTCGGCGCCCTCGACGATCTCGCAGTGCCCGATCGCGCCCAGGAAATCGGGCAGATCACCGAACGCGCGGACCCGGGCCCAGACCTTGTCGACGGGCGCGGCGACGACTCCGCTGGCGTAGGGACGCGGCATGGTCACTCCCAGGTGTCAGAACCGATCTTGGACTCTCCAGGATCACCGGTTCATCTAACGCCGGGAACAACGGAATCTCCACAGGCCATCAACGCGGCACGAAGCGGGGCACCGGATTCCTCCGGTGCCCCGCCCTGGTGTTCCCCGCTGACCGTCAGACGGTGTGCGGGCCGTGCGCGACGGTGTTCCAGCCCGAAGCGATGACGCCGGCGTCGCCGCCGTTGCCCGCCCAGCCCGAGTTCCCGCCGGTGGTGGTGCTGGTGTTGCCCGCGTCGCCGGTCCAGCCGGTGGCGCCGGTGTCACCCGAGTTGCCCGAGGTCACCGTGGTGGCCGACGTCGAACCGCTCTCGTGCTTCCAGCCGCCCTGGTGACCACCGCGGGTCGACGTGACGGCGGTGTTGCCGCCGGTCGAGCCCGAGTCACCCGAGTTGCCGGACGTGCCGCTCACCGCGGAGTTGCTGCTGGTGGCGTTCCCGGCGTCGCCGGAGTTGCCACCCTTTCCGCCGGTCGCGGTGCCGGTGACCGAACCCAGGACGCTGTTGGTGCCGCCCTGGTTGTGACGGCCCCAGCTGTGCCCACCGTTGTTGTTCGTGGCGGAGTTCTGGCCGGTGCTCACGACGGTGGCGTCGCCACCGTTGCCCGCCCAGCCCGAGTTCCCGCCGGTGGTGGTGCTGGTGTTCCACGCGTCACCGGTCGAACCGGTGGCGCCCGTGTCACCCGAGTTGCCCGAGGTCACCGTAGTGGCCGACTTCGAACCGCTCTCGTGCTTCCAGCCGGAGTCGTGGTTCCAACCGGAGTTCCAGCCGCCACCGTTGTTCCAGCCACCGTTCTGGTGACCACGGCCGTTGTTCTGGCCGCCCAGGGTCCACACGATGGCGGTGTTGCCGCCGGTGGAACCCGAGTCACCCGAGTTGCCGGAGTTCCCGGTCACCGCGCTGTTGTGGCTGGTGGCGTTCCCGGCGTCGCCGGAGTTGCCACCGTTGCCGCCCGTGGCGGTGCCGGTGACCGAACCCGAAGCGGTGTTCTTGCCACCCTGGTTCCGGCCCCAGCCGTGCCCACCGTTGTTGTTCGTGGCGGAGTTCTGGCCGGTGCCGACCACGGTGGCGTCGCCACCGTTGCCCGCCCAGCCCGAGTTCCCGCCGGTGGTGGTGCTGGTGTTGGTCGCGTCACCGGTCGAGCCGGTGGCGCCGGTGTTCCCGGAGTCGCCCGAGGTCACCGAGGTGCTGCACTGCGCCAGCAGGCACAGGCCGTAGGCGCTGTTCCCGCCGGTGGAACCCGAGTCACCCGAGTTGCCGGAGTTTCCGCTGACGGCGGTGTTGCCGCTGGTGGCGTTCCCGGCATCGCCGGAGTTGCCACCGTTGCCGCCCTTCGCGGTACCGGTCACCGAGCCGCGGGCGCCCCGCGTGTCCGCGGTGTTCTTGCCCGACGCCACCGAGGTGCCGGAGCCGCCGTTGCCGGCGTTCCCGGAGTGGCCACCGGTGGTGCTGCTGGTGTTCGAGGCGTTCCCGGTCGAACCGGTCGCGCCCGTGTTCCCGGAGTTGCCCGAGGACACCGTCGTGGTGCACTTGGCCAGCACACAGACGCCGTAAGCGCTGTTGCCGCCGGTGGACCCGGAGTTGCCCGAGCTGCCGGAGTTCCCGCTGACAGCACTGTTGCTGCTGCTCGCGTTCCCGCCGTTGCCCGAGGTCCCGCCGTTTCCGCCGGTGGCGGTGCCGGTCACGACCGAGTGCAGGGTGCTGCCGAGCCCGCCCAGCGGGCCCGAGTCGACGGTGTCCGCACTGGCCACCGCAGACCCCAGCAGGACGAACCCGCCGGAGATGAATGCGGCGGTCAGGCCGCGTCGCACGTACTTGTGCATGACTTCCCTTTCCTTACCATCTGTCCAATGTGGATTGAGGTGGAAAGGGAAAGTCAGCTCGGATGATCGTTGCCGTAGAACTCCAGCCAGTGCAACGACCACGAGCCCGCGGGTGGCGCCCGCCAGGACCGCTCGATCCCAAGCGCGCCGGTTCCGGCAGTGGTCACGGCGTACTCACCACCGTGCTGCCCACCGGAACTCGCCGACATCGCGCCACTCATGCCGGACACGTCGGCGGGTAGTCCGCCGCCGCCGGATCCGGACATCGGGCCGGCAACACCGGTCGCATCCGCAACCGGGTCCCCGGCGACGTGCCGGGAACCGGCCTGAGCGTCGTGACGGCGCCGGCTGTCACCCTGCTTGACGACCACCGGAGCGACCGGCACGAGGTGCTCGGCCGGCGCGGCCGCCACCGGCGGGACACTGGAGTCTCCGCGTGGCGTCGGCGTGGCCGGTTGCCCGGTCAGCGCCGGGCCCCCGTGCTCGGCCCCGATCGCCCGCACCACCGGCGCGGTCACCGGAGCAGTCGCGTGCAGCACCGGCGACGTCACCGGAGAGACCGCGTGCAACACGGGCTCGGTGACCGGCCGCAAGGCCGACAGCACCGGCTCCGCCGCGTGCAGCACGGGCCGGGTCAGCGGCGCGAGCACGGGCTCGAGCCCGCTCGTCACCGGCGTCACCACCGGCGCCACCTGCGACGTCACGTCGTGCAGCGTGCCCGCGACCGGCTTGAGCACCGGACCGGCGGGTTCGAGCACGTCGTGAGCGACGTTGCCGACACGATCGAGCAAACCGGACCGGTCGGGCGGCGGTGAACCTTCGGAAGCGTCCGCCGCCCCCGACACGGCCAGGGCCAGCAGGGTGAATCCGAACAACGCGCCGGCCACGACCAGCACCCGTAGTACCAGTGGGTGCCGGGCCAGCGCGTAATCCGTCAGGGAAGTATCCATCCATCTCACCCCCCTTCAGGGTTGGACTTCACCGTCAGTCAGCTTTCGGGGCGGAGGCCATCACCGGATTGGGTAACAATCGAAGTTTTTTCTTTCCCCCGAACGAGTTTGCTACCGCTGAGTAGCGGGTAAGCCGCCGAGCTGTCCGAAATGGACGCGGCGGGCCGTCCCCCCTCTTCCAGACGCGGAACAGGTTTCCGCGCGGCCGGTCCGGGAATCCCGGAACACGACCAAGATCAGGGAAGAGGCACCGTGAAGGCACTTGTGTACCAGGGACCGTACGACGTCACCGTCAAGGACGTCGCGGACGCGCGGATCGAGGACCCGAAGGACGCGATCGTCCGGATCACCACGACCAACATCTGCGGCTCGGACCTGCACATGTACGAAGGCCGCACCGACGTCGAAGAAGGCAAGGTCCTCGGCCACGAGAACATGGGTGTCGTCGAGTCCGTCGGTGACGCCGTCGAGCGGATCAAGGTCGGCGACCGCGTTTCGCTGCCGTTCAACATCGCGTGCGGCACCTGCGCCAACTGCTTCAAAGGCCTGACCGGCTTCTGCCTGCGCGCCAACCCCGGCAGCGCCGGCGCCGCCTACGGTTACGCCAGCATGGGCCCCTACAACGGCGGCCAGGCCGAGTACCTGCGCGTGCCGTGGGCGGACTTCAACGCGCTCGTGCTGCCCGAGGGCACCGAGCACGAACTCGACTACACGATGCTCTCGGACATCTTCCCCACCGGCTGGCACGGCGTCGAACTGGCCAAGATGCAGCCCGGCGAGACCATCGTCGTCTACGGTGCCGGGCCGGTCGGCCTGATGGCCGCCCACGCCGCCAGGATCAAGGGCGCGTCCCGCGTCTTCGTCGTCGACCAGCAGCCCGACCGGCTCAAGCTCGCCGAGCAGATCGGCGCCATCCCGGTCGACCGCTCCGCCGGCGACGCGGTCGAGCAGCTCACCGACCTCACCGGCGGCGGTGCCGACCGCGGTGTCGACGCTGTCGGCTACCAGGCGCACGGCGCGGACGGGGTCGAGCAGCCGGAGATCGTGCTCAACGAGCTGGTCGCCGCGGTGAAACCGACCGGTGGCATCGGCGTCGTCGGCGTCTACGTGCCGCAGGACCCCCATGCCGAGGGTGAACTGGCCAAGCAGGGCAAGCTGGCCTTCGACTACGGCACGTTCTTCTTCAAGGGCCAGTCCATGGGCACCGGCCAGTGCAACACCAAGCAGTACAACGCCCAGCTGCGGGACCTGATCACCGAAGGCGTCGCCACACCGGGGTTCCTGGTGTCGCACGAGCTGAACCTCGACCAGGCCGCCGAAGGCTACGACCACTTCGACAAGCGTGAAGACGGCTGGACGAAGGTCGTCCTGCACCCCTGACCCGTCCGGTCAGGCGGCGGGCTCCCCGGTGAGCAGGACCAGCGCGACGTCGTCGTCCAGCGGGCCGTCGTTCAGCTGCTGGACGCGGCCGATCAGGGCGTCCAGCGCGGCGCCGGGGTCACCCGGTCCGGTGAGGAGCTCGCCGGCCAGCGCGGCCATCCGCGTGCGGCCGAGGCGATCGTTCCCGCCGGACCGGCCTTCGAAGATGCCGTCGGTGTAGAGCAGCAGGGACCAGCCCGGCTCCAGTTCGACCTCGGTCTGCCGCCGGGGGCGCTTCAGCGGGATGCCCAGCGGCGGCCCCAGCGCGTCCGACGGCAGGAACCCGGCCGCCCCGGCCCGCGGGAGCAGCAACGGCGGCGGGTGCCCGGCCAGCACCATCCGCGCGGACGCCCGGTCCGGGGCGACGGTGACCATGCACGCGGTGGCGAACAGCGGCTCGATCTGCTCGTTGACCAGGACCCGGTCGACCGTGGCCAGTACCTCGGTGGCCGGCAGCCCGGCGAGCACCAGGGCCCGCCACGCGATCCGCAGCGCCACGCCCAGCGCGGCCTCGTCCGGGCCGTGCCCGCAGACGTCCCCGATGATCACCTCGACGGTGCCGTCGGCGAGCTCGACGGTGTCGTAGAAGTCGCCGCCCAGCAACGCGCCGTCGCGACCCGGGCGGTACCGGACCGCCAGGCCCAGGCGGTCGTCGGCGAGCAGCGGAGTGGGCAGCAGGCCGCGTTCGAGCCGCGCGTTCTCCCCCGCGAGCAGCTGCTGCTCCAGGAGCCGCTGTTCGGCGCCCTCGGCTCGCCGCCGTTCCCAGGCGTAGCGCATGGCGCGCATCAGCAGCGGGCCGTCGACCTGGTCCTTGGCGAGGTAGTCCTGGGCACCGGCGGCGACGGCGGCCATCCCGGTGGCGGTGTCGTTCTGCCCGGTCAGGACCACGATGGCGCTGGCCGGGCTGTGGTGGCGCAAGGTCTTGAGGGCGGTCAGGCCGGACGCGTCGGGCAGCTGCAGGTCCAGCAGCACGCAGTCGACTCCCCCGGCCAGCGGCAGCGCGGCCGCCAGCGTCGCCACCCGCAGCAGCGTGATCCGCTCGGCTTCGACCGGGACGTCGGCGAGCATCTCCTCGACCAGCAGCGCGTCACCGTCGTCATCCTCGACCAGCAGGACCGAGAGCCGGTTGACCGCGGGCGGGGGCGACGGCACGAGCAGCCGCGGGGAATCGGTCGAAGCAACGATCACCGCACCGAGCCCCTCTCGCACGAGCAGTCGCCGACGGCGGCGATTCGCTGGGGGAACTCTAAACCGCGGCGATCGGGTGCCACCACACCGGTGCACGAGGAGGCCGGGAGTCGGGGTCATGACCTTGTCGATGACGAACACGGTGGCGTTCTTGGTGGGGATGTTCCCACGGAGGATCACCGCCACTGTCCACAAAGGACCGCACAGTCCTCAGCTGGCCGCGAGGTCGGCCCACACCGTCTTGTAGACGTCGTCGTGGGTGACGACACCCCAGCGGCGGCTGACCGCGTCGACCAGGAGGAGGCCCCGGCCGCGATCCTCGTCCGACGACGAACCGCCCAGCCGGACGGCGAGGTCCGGGCGGGCGTCGTCGATCTCCAGCCGGACCGCCGACCGCGGACCCCGGCACCGGATGCGCAGGGCCCGCACCCCCTGGGCGTGGTCCTGCGCGTTGGCGACCAGCTCGGTGGCGAGCAACAGGGCGTCCTCCAGCCCCTCGGACGAGGCACCGTCCAGCACGCTCCGTATCCACCGCCGCACGGCGGCGAGGTCGGGCGTCACGCCGGCGTCGAACCGGTATTCGTGCGTGGCGGGTTCCGGGAGGTCCATGCGGTCCTTTGACGGGCGATACCGGTGCCGAAAGCAGCCTTGGCCCGTGGGTTACCCCGAACGGCCGGATCTACGCCTCGACCGCCGCGCTCACCGGGACGAATGCCCCATCGGCGCCGGTAACCGCCGCTCGACCTGCGCCCGGCCGGGGACGCGGTTAGCTTCGGTTCCGTGCTCAGATTCGGCGCGATCGCTGCGCTCTCGCTCCTCGCGCTCGGCGCCACCGCCCTCGCCGTGTTCGCCGGCCCGTGGTGGTGGCTGCTCGCGGTGCCGCTGCTCGCCGTCGCCGCTCTCGGGTGCGGGGACCTCCTCCAGCGGAAGCACTCGGTGCTGCGGAACTACCCCGTGCTCGGGCACCTGCGGTTCCTCCTCGAGGGGCTCCGGCCGGAGCTGCAGCAGTACTTCGTCGAGCGCAACTTCGACGGCCGCCCGTACGACCGGAGCGTCCGCAGCATCGTCTACCAGCGCGCCAAGGGCACCGACGCCGAAGAGCCGTTCGGCACGGAGCGTGACGTCTACGCCGACGGGTACGAGTCCCTCGTCCACTCGATGGCCCCGGCGGCGCAGCCCGACGACCCGCCGCGGGTCCGGATCGGCGGGCCCGACTGCACCCAGCCCTACGACATGGCCCTGCTGAACGTGTCGGCGATGAGCTTCGGCTCGCTGTCCGCGAACGCGATCCTGGCCCTCAACAAGGGGGCCGCCCTCGGCGGCTTCGCCCACGACACGGGCGAAGGCGGCCTGTCGGAGTACCACCTGCGCCACGGCGGCGACCTCGTCTGGGAGATCGGCACCGGCTACTTCGGCTGCCGCACCGGCGACGGCGACTTCGACAAGGCGGAGTTCGCCGACAAGGCCGCCCACGACGCGGTCAAGTGCGTGTCCCTGAAGCTCTCCCAAGGAGCGAAGCCCGGCATCGGCGGGGTGCTGCCCGGCGGGAAGGTGAACGCCGAGATCGCGCGCGTGCGCGACGTCCCGGAGGGCAAGACCGTCATTTCCCCGCCGTACCACCGGGTGTTCTCCACACCCCGCGAACTGATCCGGTTCGTCGCCTCGATGCGCGAGCTCGCGGGCGGCAAGCCGACGGGCTTCAAGCTCTGCGTCGGCTCGCGAAGCCAGTTCCTCGCCGTCTGCAAGGCGATGGTGGACGAAGGCGTCACGCCCGACTTCATCATCGTCGACGGCGCCGAAGGCGGCACCGGCGCCGCGCCGCTGGAGTTCGCCGACCACATCGGGACGCCCCTGACCGAGGGCCTCATCACCGTCCACAACGCACTGGTCGGCACCGGCCTGCGCGAGAAGATCAGGCTCGGCGCCAGCGGCAAGGTCGCCACCGGCGCCGACATCGTCAAACGCCTGCTGCAGGGCGCGGACTACACCAACGCGGCGCGGGCGATGATGTTCGCCGTCGGGTGCATCCAGGCCCAGCGCTGCCACACCAACCACTGCCCGGTCGGCGTCACCACCCAGGACGCCCGCCGCGCCCGCGCCCTGGACGTCGCGGACAAGTCCCTGCGTGTGGAACGGTTCCAGCGCTCCACGGTGGCCGGCGCCCAGCAGATCATGGCGTCGATGGGCGTCCGGTCCCCCGCCGAGCTGCGGCCGCACATGCTCCGCCGCCGCGTCGACCCGCACGAGGTGCGCTCCTACGCCGAGCTCTACGACTGGCTCGCCCCCGGGCAGCTGCTGTCCGCGCCGCCGCGGGACTGGGCCCAGGACTGGGCCGCGGCCGATCCCGACCACTTCACCGTCTGACCACAGGAGAAACCCGTGTCCCGCACCGTCGCCCAGGTCATCGTCGACAGCCTCGCCCAGCTGGACGTCACGCACGTGTTCGGGGTCGTCGGCGACGCCCTCAACCCGCTGACCGACGCGATCCGCCGCGCCGAGGGCATCGAGTGGATCGGCTGCCGGCACGAGGAGGCCGCCGCGTTCGCCGCCGGCGCGCAGGCCCAGCTCACCGACACGATCGGCGTCTGCATGGGCACCGTCGGCCCCGGGTCGGTGCACCTGCTCAACGGCCTCTACGACGCCGCGAAGAGCCACGCTCCGGTGCTCGCCATCGCCGGGCAGGTCCCGCAGGCCGACATCGGCACCGACATGTTCCAGGAGGTCGACAACGACCTGCTGTTCAAGGACGTCGCCGTCTTCCGCGCCACCGTGACCTCCCCCGAGCAGATCCCCGGCCTGCTGGAGATCGCGGTCCGCACGGCGATCAGCCGCGGCGGGCCCGCCGTGCTCACCGTGCCGGGTGACGTCGGCGACAAGAAGGTCGAAGCCGACCGCGAGCCGCGGTTCTCCCTCGCCGAGCGCAGCACCCGCCCCGACGACCCCGCGCTCGACGCCGCCGCGCAGCTGCTCAACGCCGCCGGGAAGGTCACCCTGCTCGTCGGCCGCGGCGCCCGGCAGGCCCGCGCGGACGTGCTGGCCCTGGCGGACCGGCTGGGCGCGCCGATGGTGCTCACCCTCAAGGCCAAGGAGGGCTTCGAGGACGACAACCCGTTCGAGGTGGGCCAGACCGGCCTGATCGGCAACCCCGCCGCCGCGCAGGCGATGGACCACGCCGACCTGCTGCTCCTGCTGGGCACCGACTTCCCCTACCGGGCCTGGTACCCGACGGGCAAGAAGGTCATCCAGGTGGACGCCGTGGCCGAGCACATCGGCCGCCGCGTCCCCGTCGACATCGGCCTGGTCGGCGACGTCGCCCCCACCGTGGCCGCGTTGCTGCCGCGGCTGTCCCCGCAGGCGTCCCGGACCCACCTCGACGACGCCCGCGCGCACTTCGAGCGCTGGCACGCCGGGCAGCGGCGGCTCGCCTCCCCCGAGCACGACAAGGGCCTCGTCGGCAAGGTCCGGTCCGTCTTCGACAACGCCGAGCACCAGATCCGGCCGGAAGCACTGGCGGCGCTGATCGACGAGCACGCCGCCCACGACGCCGTGTTCACCTCCGACACCGGCATGGCGACGGTGTGGCTGTCCCGCTTCGTCCGGATGACCGGCTCACGGCGGCTGCTCGGCTCGTACAACCTCGGGTCGATGGCCAACGCGATGCCCCAGTCGATCGGCGCCCAGCTGCAGGACCGCGACCGCCAGGTGATCGCGTTCTGCGGTGACGGCGGCCTGAGCATGCTGCTGGGCGACCTCATGACCATCCGCACCCACCGGCTGCCGGTGAAGCTGGTGGTCTTCGACAACCGGCGCCTGGGCATGGTGAAACTCGAGCAGGAACAGGCCGGGCTGCCCGAGTTCGGCACCGAGCTGGACAACCCCGACTTCGCGGCCGTCGCCACCGCCATGGGCCTGACGGGCATCCGGGTCACCGACCCGGACGACCTCGCCGAGGCCGTTCAGCGCGCGCTGAGCACCGAGGGCCCGGTCCTGCTGGACGTCCTGACCAACCCCGAGGAGATGTCCGTCCCGCCGAAGCCCACGGTGGACCAGGGCTGGGGTTTCGCGATCGCCAAGGTCAAGGAGCACCTCCGCAGCACCGGCGAGAAGAGCTGACCGCGAGGCCCGCCCTCACTCGGCGAGGTTGGCCATCGGCCGGTTCGAACCCCAGTTGATCGGCGGGTCGAACGCGCCGCTGACCGTGTCCAGCTTCGTCCCCTTCGGCGGGAACTCCGTCAGGAAGTTGTCCGGCTTGTTGTGCTGGATGAACTTCTCCACGTTCGAAGTCAGGCCCTTGTACTCGGCGTCGAGCTTGACGTGGTCCCGGATGCCCTGTTCGGCGGGGTTCTTCGCGTTCGGCCACTTGACGTTGTCGCTGGCCGTGACCGAGTAGTCCACCTTGAGGCCTTGAGCTTCCTTGCGGAAGTCCGCGGGCGTCCCGCTGATGCCCCAGTTGTTCATCTTCCGCTGCAGCTCCGTGTCGCCCATCCGGTTGACCGTGTCCTTGACCTGCCCGATCTGGATGTCGGCCTGCTTGAGCTTGCTCTCGAAGTTGCCCGACATCTGGGAGTTCGCCTTGCGGGACAGCGTGGTCATGTTGTCGGCGGTCCCGGAGCCGCCGAGTTCGTTGTTCTTCAGGTGTCCCTTGATGAAGTAGCCCTCGTCGGTGTCGGGCTTGTAGCCGTTCTTGCCGTCGCCCTTGAGCTTGTCGAGCTCGGCCTGCAGGCGCGGGTCGAAGTCCGCGTGCTTGGTCGCGTTCAGGTCGTTGACGTCGGTGAGGTGGTTGCCCGCCGGCGTGGTGCCGCCGGGGCGGCTCCCCCGCCCGGACCCGTCGAGTGAGCCGCCGCCCGACTTCCCGCCGCCTTCCATCACCGTGCGGCCGGAGTTCCCGTGCGACACGTTGTCGTTGCCGGTGAGCGGCGGGTCGTACCGGCCGGTCCGGGGCTTCTTGGTGGCGGAGCCGGACCCGCTCGCCGCGTTTCCGGTGCCCTGGTTGGGGTTCGGGCGCTTCTTCGAGGCCTTCTTGCACGGGGCGGCCGACTCGAAGGTCGCGTCGTCGTCGAGGAACGCGAACGCGTCGTCGGAGTAGTCGACGACCTTGCCGCTGTTGCGGGTCAGGCCGAGCGGGTCGGCCGCGAGGAAGGGGTCCTCGACGTAGGTCTCCGGGTTCAGCGCCGGGGTCAGGCCGAGCGGGTCCGGCGAGATGTAGCGCGCGTTGGCCGGGTCGTAGTAGCGGAAGACGTTGAAGTGCAGGCCGGTTTCCGCGTCGAAGTACTGGCCGGGGAACCGCAGCGGGGTCGGCGGCCGGGTGCCGGCCGCGGTCAGGCCCCACAGGCTCGTCCGCACCGGGCTGACCGTGCCGTGGTCGGGGCTCACCAGCTCGGTCGGCGTGCCGATCTCGTCGGTGATCACCGCGGAGACCTCGACCCGCCCGCCGGGCAGGGTGCGCGCCTGCGCCACCACCCGGTCCTCGTCGGGGTGGTGGATCCAGGTCAGGGCCTCCACGAGCGCGCCGCCGGCGGTGTGGCGGGCTTCGACGAGGTTCGTGCCGTCCCAGGCGAAGTCGACCCGTTCGGCGACGCCGCCCGCGGTGTCCAGCCGTTCCTTGGCGACGCGCCGGTCCAGCGCGTCGTAGCGGTAGCGCCACCGGGTGCCGTCCGGGGTGCGCACCGCGACCAGGTGGTCGTGCGCGTCCCAGCCGAACGTCCAGGTCAGCGCCGTCCCGTCCGGCGCGGGCAGGGTCCGCCGGATCAGCCGGCCCTGCGCGTCGTAGGCGTAACGCACCGCGCCCGCCGCGGCGAGCACCCCGCCGGTGTACTGGCGCGGACCTGCCTCCGGACCGGTCCCCGGCGAGGAGGAGATCAGGTTGCCGAGCACGTCGTAGGCGTAGCGCTCGGCCACGCCGGGGTGCAGCGCGGCGGTGACGCGGCCGGCGTTGTCGAACTCGTACCGCACGCCGCCGGCCGGCGCCTCCCGGGCGGCGACGCTGCCGTCCGGACGCCGGTGGTAGCGCGTGGCCCCGGCCGGGGTGTGCTGCGCGGCGAGCCGCCCGGCCGGGTCGAACTCCTGCCGCAGCACCGGGTTCGGCCCGGCGGCGAGGCCGAGCGTGCGGCCCGCGGCGTCCTGGTACAGGGTCAGCTCGGTACCGGCGACCCGCACCAGCTCGAGGCCGTCCGCCGTCTGTCCCCAGTGGACGTCCACTCCGGACGGGGTGCGCCGGGTCTTCGCGCCGTGGGGGTAGTCGAAGGTGGTGGTGCCGGCCGCGGTGGTCTGGCGCGTGAGGCGGCCCTCGTCGTCGTGCTCCAGCTCGAGCACGCCGTCCGGGCCGGTGGCGCGCACCAGCCGGCCGACCGGGTCGTAGCGGTAGGTCTCGGTGCCGGCCGGGCTGGTCCGCTCGGTCAGGTTGCCCAGCACGTCGTACCGGGACTCGACGGTCTCCCCCGCCGGCCCGGTGAGCCGCACCCGCTGTCCCGCGGCGTCGTACTCGCACCGCGTGACGCGGCCGGCGTAGTCCGTCTGGGCGAGCAGCCGGTCTTCGGCGTCGTAGGCGTAGTGCCAGGTCTGCCCGGCGGCGTTCGTCACGGCGACCAGCCGCAGCTCGGTGTCGTAGCGCTGGGTGGTGCGCGCCCCGGCGGCGTCGACCGTGGCGGTGACCGTGCCCTGCGGGCCGTACTCGGTGCGGACCACCCGGCCCAGCTCGTCGGTGCGGGAGGTTTCCTCGCTCTCGCCGTCGAACGTCCACTGCCGGCGGGTGCCGTCCGTGGCGACGACCTCCCGCAACGAGCCTTCGACCGTCCAGGCGAACGTGGTCCGGCCGGCGACGCCCTCGATCACCCGCGGCCGCCCGAACAGGTCGGCCTCGACGCGGGGGGTGGCGGTGTCGGGCGCGGTATCGGTGTCCGCCACCTGCTCGAGGTGCTGGTCCGCGGTCACGCCGAGCGGGTCGGTGTAGGGGTCCGGCAGGTTCGGCGCGGTGTAGCGGCGGCGGAACACCCGGTCGCCGTCGGCCACCTCGATCACCAGCGCGTCGTCATCACGCTCGGCGATCAGCACCCGGGAGCCGTCGGCGCGCAGCACCGAAACGAGCCGCCCCTGCGCGTCGTGCTCGAACTCGGTGCGCCGCCCGAGCGGGTCGGTGCGGGAGAGCAGGACGTCACGCGGTCCCCACTCCCGGCGGGTCACGCCGCCGGTCCGGTCGGTCAGCGCGACCGTGTTCCCGTTCTCGTCGAACTCGTACACCGTCTGCCGGCCGGCCGAGTCGGTCACGGTGGTGCGCCGGTCGCCGTAGACGAGCGAGGCGTCGAGGTAACCCTGGTCGCCGACCCCCCGCACGCAGCGGCCCCGCTGGTCGTAGACGTAGCGGTACCAGGCGCCGATGTGGTTGGTCCAGCCGGTGATCCGGCCTTCGGGGTCGTGGGTGTAGCGGGCGGGCCGGGACGACGAGTTCGCGCGCAGGCTGAGGTGGCCGTTGGTGTCGTAGTCGTACCGGGCGACGAGGACGTCAGCGCCGTCGGACAGCGCGCGCACCGCGCGGATCCGGCCGCCGTCGACGTCGAAGGCGATCCGGGCGCCGCCGGAGTGCGTGAGCAGCGCGGGCGCGCCGTCGGCGTCGTGCTCCAGCTCGACGTACCCCCCGGCTTCGGTGCGGATCTCCCTGAGCAGCAACAGGTCCGGGTCGCCCTCGGCCGGGACGAACCGGTGCAGCGTGCCGCGCGCCGGGTTCTCCAGGACGTATTCGGTGCCCTGCGCGTGAAGCCGGCGCAGCGGGCCGTGCGGGGAGGTGGCCGACCTGCCCGGCGCGGGCACCGGGAAGCGCAGGATCATCGCGTCGGCGCTGTGGTAGGTGACGGTCCCGTCCGCCACCGTCAGCCGTTCGTCCACCAGGGACGCCCACGACGGCCCGAACCAGCGCCCGGCCCGGTAGGACGAAACGTGGTTGCGGACGATCAGCTGGCCGAGCGGACCCGGCACGACGAGGTCGCTTTCGGTGACCAGGACGTCGCCGGTCTCGACGTCGATCGGGTCGCCGCTGCCTTCCTTGCAGACGGGTTCCTTGGTCTCGGAGGTGTTCCGCTCGGGCCCCTTCGAGCCGTCACCCTTCGCACCGGACGACGTCGTCGAGTCGCCGCCGCCCTTGGGTGTGCCGGAGGGCGGCGGGTCACCGTCGGGGCTCTTCGGGGTGTCGTCCGGGCCCTTCGACGCGGGCGGCGGGTCGGTCTTGGGCGGCGCGTCCGCACCCGAGGTGTGGGTGCCGTCGCCGTCGCCCTTCGCGCCCGACGGCGTGGTGGAGTCCCCGCCCTTGCCCTTGGGCCCGTCCAGCCCCTTCGGGCTGCCGTTGATGTCGGCGTGCTTCGGCGGCGGCGCGGTCTTGCCGGGCTTGATCTTGCGCAACGCCTTCGCCGCGTCCGAGAACAGGTCTCCGGCGCGCTTGAGCAGCGGAATCAGCGCCTTGAGCGCGGTGACGAGGCGTTTGACCAGGTCGGCGATCTTCGACGCCGTCTTCGCCACGGCGTTGATCACCTGCGGGACGACCCAGGTCAGCCCGATGCCGAGGGTGAACACGACCTGCAACGCCCAGCTGATCAGGTGCCCGATCAGCTCCGCGATGATGTCGCGCACCAACGCGCGCACCGCGGCGACGACCTCACCCGCGGTCTTCACGCCACTGGAGGCGCCTTCGCAGCCCTTCTGGGCCGTGGCCAGCAAAGTGACGGTGTCGTCGGCGCGCTGGCGGTAGGTGTCGGCGGCGTTCCCGGTCCAGGAGACGGTGTCAGCCTTGACCATCCCGGTCAGGTCTTCACCGATGCTGCCCAGCTCGGTCGCGATGTTCTTCCAGGTCTCCGACTGGGCCGCGATCTCGTCGGCGTTGCCGGTCAGCCCGTTGAGCGCTTCCTTCAACGGCCCGACGTGTTCCATCAGCCAGCCGACCCCGGCGGCGAGGATCGCGCCGAACGGGTCCATCGCCATCGACAGCGCGTCGAGCGCGGTACCGACGGCACCCATCGCCACGGAGGCCCAATCCCCGGACTCGATCGCGGACTTCAGGTCGGCCGCCGACTCCAGCAGCGACACCCCCGAGTACGCCGTGGTCGAATCCTTGGTCTCCGCGACCAATGGATTGCTCATCCGTCCCCCACCTCAGCCCCTCGACGATCACGAAGTTTCCATGAAAACACACCCCCGTCAGCTCATTCGGAAGGGCTCCTGCACACGGTCAAGCCGTCGAGGATCAGGGCGAGCATCGACGGTGACCGGTCCTCCGGGCCGGACGCGGCCCGCCAGAGGGCGCCGGTGAGCTGGAGGAAGTCGCGGGCGTCGGCGTCGGCACGGATGGTGCCGTCGCGCTTGCCCGCGTCCAGGATCAGCGTGATGGCGGCGATCACCGGGCCGTAGGTCCGCTCGGTGATCGCCTGGTGCGCGCCGGGGCTGAGCGCGTCACCGAGACCGTGCTTCTTGCGCATCGCGTCGACCAGGTCGGTGGTCCACTTCCGCAGCGCCTCCAGCGGGGGCAGCGTGGCCAGCGACTCCGCGACGGACTCGACGAGCCCGTCGACCTCGTCTTCGTAAATGGCCAGGACGAGGGCCTCGCGGGTCGGGAAGTTGCGGTAGAGGGTGCCGGGTCCGACGCCGGCGAGGCGCGCGATCTGGTTCATCGAGGTGTCGTCGCCCTCGGCGAAGGCTTCGCGGGCGACCCGCAGGATGCGGGCCCGGTTCTCGCGGGCGTCCGAGCGGACCATGTGCCCTCCCTGCTGTCCGGTGTCGTGCTCGCCACCATATCCGGAGACTCCTCCACTACCGCGCTTGCTAACCGGAGCGCTCTCCACTACTGTAACTGGAGAGCGCTCCACTTACCTCTTTCCCCGCACAGGAAGGTTTCCGAGCATGGAACTCGGCGAGTACCGCACCCTCGGCCGCTCCGGCCTGCGGGTCAGCCCGCTGGCCCTGGGCACGATGACGTTCGGCGACCCGGGCTGGGGTTCGGGTCCCGAGACGTCCAAGGACGTGATCGCGCGGTTCCTCGACGCCGGCGGCAACGTCATCGACACCGCCAACGGCTACTCCGACGGCGCGTCCGAGCGGATCGTCGGCGAGTACCTGGCCGCGCGTCCCGGCCTGCGCGACCGCGTCGTCCTCTCCACCAAGTACGCGCGGAACATGCACCCCGGCGACCCGAACGGCGGCGGCGCGAGCCGCAAGGCGATCCTCGAGCAGGTTGACGCCTCGCTGAAGCGCCTCGGCGTCGACTACATCGACCTCTACTGGCAGCACTGCCTGGACCGGCACACGCCGCTCGAGGAGTCGATCTCGACGCTCGGCGACCTCGTGCGCGCCGGGAAGATCCGCTACGTCGGCATGTCGAACACCCCGGCGTGGGCGGTGTCGCGGATGGCCACGATCGCCGAGTTCCGGGCCTGGGCGCCGATCGTGGCGCTGCAGGTCGAGTACTCGCTGGTGCGTCGCACGGTCGAGGGCGAGCTGTTCGGCTTGGCCCGGGAACTCGGCCTCGGCGTGCTGCCCTACAGCCCGCTGGCCAGCGGTGTGCTGTCGGGCAAGTACACCCGCGAGAACCGCACCCCCGACGGCTCGGGCCGGGGCCCGCTGGCGCAAGCCCAGCTCGACGGCACCAACGCCTTCGAGGTCTTGGACGTCCTGCGCGACCTCGCCCAGCGCCTCGACACCACGGTCGCCGCCGTCGCGCTCGCCTGGGTGCGGCAGCAGGCTCCCGTCACGTCCACGCTCATCGGCGCCCGGTCGGTGGAGCAGCTCGAGGCGAACCTCGCGTCGCTGCACGTCACCATCCCCGAGGACGGCCTGCGGAAGCTCGACGCCGTCTCGGCGCCCGACCTCGGCTACCCCTTCCCCTGGCTCGCGACGATCGCCGTTTCGCTGCAGCAGGGCGGAACGCGGATCAACGGGGTCGGGTCGACGACCTACCGCCGCGCGGTCGAAACCACTCGGAAAGGCTGAACATCATGGCAGAAGTCCTGGTCACCGGCGGCTCGGGCTACATCGGCAGCTGGTGCGTGCTCGCACTGCTCGCCGACGGGCACTCGGTGCGCACCACGGTGCGAAACCTGAAGAAGGAGCCCGAACTGCGGGCCATGCTGCGCGCGGGCGGCGCGCCCGCCGACGCGGAAGTCACCGTCCTGCAAGCGGATCTGCAGCAGGACGTCGGCTGGCGCGAGGCGGTGGCGGGCTGCGACTACGTGCTGCACGTCGCCTCGCCGACGCTGACGAGCGTGCCGCGCGACGACGACGAGATGGTCGTCCCGGCCCGCGACGGGGTGCTGCGGGTCTTGCGGGCCGCGCGCGAGGCCGGCGTGAAGCGGGTCGTGCTGACCTCGGCGTTCGGTGCGGTCGGCTACGGCCACCCCGAGGCCACGCGGGTGTTCACCGAGGCCGACTGGACCGATGTGGACGGTGGGATCCCGCCGTACCAGAAGTCCAAGACCCTGGCGGAGAAGGCGGCGTGGGAGTTCGTCGCCGACGGCGGGCCGGAGCTGGCGGCGGTGAACCCGGTGGGCGTGTTCGGGCCGGTGCTGGGCGCGGACTACTCGCCGTCGCTCGGCATGGTGCAGCGGATGCTCGACGGCGAAATGCCGGCGCTGCCCCCGTTCGCGAGCGGGTTCGTCGACGTGCGCGACGTCGCCGACCTGCACCTGCGGGCGATGACCGACCCGGCCGCGGCGGGCGAGCGGTTCATCGCCATCTCCGGGCACAGCCTCTGGGTCCGTGAGGTCGCGGCGATCCTGCGCGAACGCCTGGGCGAGCGCGCGGCGAAGGTGCCGACGCGCGAGCTGCCGCTGTGGGCGGCGCGGGCCCTCGCGCGGGTCAACCCGGCGATGCGCCTGCTGCGCCCGCAGCTGGGCAGGAACTTCGACGCCACGTCGGAGAAGGCCCAGCGCCTGCTGGGCTGGTCGCCCCGGCCGATCGAGGACACCATCGCCGACACCGCCGAGAGCCTGCTGGCCTTGAAGGGCGCGGCCGTCTGAGGGTCAGTCCGGCGCCGGGACACCCTCCAGGACGACCAGCGGGAACGTCCGGCCGGTGTTCCGCTCGTAGGCGGAGGTGCCGTCGGAGACCAGGCCGTAGAGGCGGTCGCGTTCCTCGCCGGTCGTCACGACGCCGCGGGCCTGGTGGGTGCGGTCGCCGAGCTCGACCGTCACGGCCGGGTCGGCCCGCAGGTTGTGGAACCAGGCCGGATGCCGGGGAGCGCCCGCCTTGGACCCGACCACGAAGACGCGGCCGCGGTCGTCCACGCCGAAGCCGAGCGGCACGGTTCTCCGCCGTCCGGTGCGCGCCCCGGTGGTGGTCAGCAGCAGGATCGGGAACGGCGGCTGGTTCACCTTGCCCTGGTGGGCGCGGAATTCGCTGATGACGCCTTGGTTGTAGGTCCGGAACTCCTCGTCGGACGGCACGGCGGACATGAATCTCCTTCGGCTCTCGGGCACTCTCGACCATGCAGACCACCCGCGCCCGCGTAAGGAATCGGTCCGGCCACTCGGCCGGGTGCGGACCGCCGTGTGGACCAATCCGTGAGTTTCCGCCCAGTGTGCGGTGAGACGGTGTTAGCTTCCGTCCCGTCATCCGCTGCCGGAGCGAGGTGTTCCAGTCACAGTGACACCGCACATGGACAAGTTCGCCGCCCACCTGCGCATGCTGAAGGACCGCAGCGGGCAGGGCTACGAACGTCTCGGCAAGCAGGCCGGGGCCAGCGGCTCCAGCCTGCACCGCTACTGCTCGGGCCAGAGCGTGCCCGCCGACTACCGCGTGGTCCACTCGTTTGCGAAGGTCTGCGGCGCGTCCGCCGAGGAGCTGCGCGAACTGCACCAGCTGTGGGCCCTGGCCGACGCCGACCGGGTCGACGAGGCGCCCCCGGAACACGTCCCGGAACACGTCCCGGAAAACGTCTCGGAGCCGGTCGAGACCCCGCCGCCGGCCGCCTCTCGTCCGGCCCGCAGGCGCGGGTACCTCGCGGTGGCCATCGCGATCGTGATCCTGCTGGCGGGCGGCCTGGTCTGGGTCACCGCCGACGGGTCCGTCCCGCCACCCGGCCGGTACGCCGACCGCGTGCTGTTCTCCCCCGGCTGCCAGCCGCCGGTGAGCATGGGCCAGCACGACGAGTGCGTCACCGAGGTGCAGAACCTGCTGGTCGCGGCCCAGGGGCGGCTCTCGGTCGACGGCTCGTTCGGCCCGGAGACCCTGCGCCGGGTCACCGCGTTCCAGGTGCTGGCCGGCCTGCCCCCGCGCGGCGTGGTCGACGAGGCCACCAAGACCGCGCTGTACGACCGCCGCACCAGCATGGCGGGCTGGTCGGGGGCCATGGTGGAGCAGCGGATCCGGGCCGTGTTCACCGAGGCGCCGGACACCGCGGTCGCGATCGCCCGCTGCGCCTCGTTCCTCGATCCGCTGTGGGTGCTGCCGAACACGAACGGCAGCCGCAACTGGGGCGTCTTCCAGATCTCCGACGGCCGCCTGCTGGAGCTGGGCGGCACGCCGCTGCGGGCGTTCGACCCGGCCTGGAACATCGACGCGGCGCACCGCCTGTGGAGCGCGCACCGCGACTTCCACGACTGGCCGGCCTGCTCGGCGGCCCTCCAGAACCCCCTGTCGCACTGATCGAGGCTGTCGCACTGACCGGGCCTGACGCCAGGCGAGCCCAAGTCCGTGAAGGCCACATCGAGGGACTCTGAGTCCCTCGATGTGGCCTTCACGGACTTCGGAAGCATCCGGAACCGGGGGACAGCGGGCCGGGCGGACCGGAAGGGCGAAGCCCGCGCCCTCCACGAGGGTGGCCCCGAGGGTGTGGGCCGGAGGGCGCGGGCTTCGCGGCATGGACCGGAACCGCCGGCGCCGGAACCCCGAGGGGCGGGGTTCCCGGCGCCGGACCCCCAGTCGCCGGTCAGGCGGTCAGACGGTCCCGTTCTCCCACCACCACGCGCGGCCGAGGTCGGCCCGGCTGTCCACGTGCTGGTGGTCGGTGTTGTAGGTCTCCAGGCCGGAGAACCCGCTGGTCTCGGCCTTCTGGTAGACGGTCTTGTTGGCCACGCCCGGCACGTCGAGGTCGGCGGCGGTGCCGTACATGTGCATGCTGTCGCTGGCCCCGCCGATCTCGGCGTTGTGCGCGATGCTGCGGAACCCGGAGTTCACCGTGATCGGCTTGTTCCCGAGCTTCTTGCGCACCGCCTCCAGCTTGTACATGCAGCGGCGGGCGTTCTCCTTGGCGGTGGCCGCGCTGACCTTGCCGCCGTTGAAGGTGCCGCTCACCCGGTCGGTGAACTCGCTGAAGTTGAAGTGCGCGGTGGACCCGTCGCTCTGCTCCAGCGCGTTGAGCGCGGCCTGGGTGGCCGGGCCGACCTGGGCGTCCGCGCCGAGGCCGTAGGCCGACTGGAACCGGCGGACCGCCGCCGCGGTGCCGGGACCGAACTCGCCGTCGATCGAGACCCGGCTGTGGCTGGGCGAGTCGGCCGCCCAGCCCGCGACCCGGATCTGGAGCTCGGTGACGTCGGCGCCCGTGCTGCCCTCGGTCAGGGTGCGGGACCACGGGTAGGCCTGGGCGATGCCCGGCAGCAGCAGCGGGCTGACCGCCACGGCGGTGCCGATCACGGCCGCGCTGCGGAGCAGGGTGCGCCGGCTCATGGGGAGACTCATTCTCGTCCTTTCCTCACGGATGTTCAGCGGTTGGCTAGCTGGTCGAGCGCGGCCTGGGTGCCGTTGAAGACGTCCCCGGTCGCCGGCGCGGGGATGCCGTCGGGGATGGCCGCGTCGGTGTACTGCCACATCAGCCAGGTGCTCGACCCGGCGGGCAGGGCCGGCTGCGTGACGGACTGGCGGTAGTCGGCGAGCTGCATCGGGTAGGAGGACAGCGCCGTGGTGCCGCCCAGGCACGCGTCCAGGAACGACTTCTGGGTGTAGATGATCGGCGTCCGGCCGAAGGCCGTCTGCACCTTGTCCAGCCACGCCTTGGCGTCGGCGACGGTGACGTAGGGCGGGCAGCCGCCGGAGCCGTCGTCCTTCCACTCCAGGTCGAACACGGGCGGCAGGTCACCGGCGCGCTTGCCGGTGTACCCGGTGGCCCGCACCGCGGCGATGAACCGGTCCGCCTGCGCACCACCGGTGCCGGCCGCCGTGCCCGTGTAGAAGTGGTACGGCCCCACGGCCAAGCCGGCGTTGCGGGCGGCGGGCAGGTCCGTGGCCAGGTACTCGTCGGTGACGTTGAGGCCGCGGGTCGCCTTGACGGTCGCGAACTCGACGCCGGACGCCTTCACCGCGCCCCAGTTGATCGGCGCGCCGCCGGGGTGCTGGTACTTCGCGGTGTCCACGCCGTCGATCGGGTGCCCGGCGGGCTTCGGCGGCACGCAGTAGGTGTTGCGGCTGGACCAGTCGGTGACCTTCGCCCAGGTGGTGGGCCCGGCGACCCCGTCCGCGCTGGCGTTGACGCAGTGCTGGAACTGGATCACCCGGTTGCGGGTGCCGTCCCCGAAGTTGCCGTCGACGGTCAGCGGCGGGTAGTGGCCCGGCTCCATGGCGAGGTTCAGCCGGCACTGGAGCTCCTTGACCTCCGTGCCGCTGGAACCGCTCTGCAGCGTCGGGCGGGCCGTGGAGTGGCCGCACACCACGCTCTGCGCGGTGCCGGACGTGCCCTGGGTGGCGCACTTCTTCGGCTTCGCGGCCCAGGAGTTCAGCGCGGCCCACGTGTTCGGCCCGATCTCACCGTCGACGCTCAGCGCGGCGCACGCCTGGAACACGCGCACCCGGGCGTCGGTCGCCGGGCCGAAGGAGCCGTCCGCGCCGATGGGCGGGTACCGGCTCGCCTTGGTCGCCAGGCTCAGTTCACACTGGGCCTCGGCGACCTCGGTGCCGGTCGCGCCCTGTTTCAGGGTGGGCTGGGAGCTGGTGTGCCCGCACACCGCGACGGGTGCGGCCGCGGCGGTGGTGATGACCGTGGCGGCGGTCGCGGCGGGGAACACCAGCAGCACCGCGACGGCCAGAGCGAGTCTTTGCATGGCGAGGAGGCTCGCAGCGGCCACCCCGCCGGTCGCCGGTCGGCGCGCAACTCGGGACGCCGGGACGGTCCCACCCCACCGGACCAGCGGGAACGCCACCCCCGTGGGACACCGCTGGGACGCCCGCTGTGCCGGACACCGTGCAACGAGCCATATAGGTCGTTATACAAAACGGTCGGCACCGCCGTGGTGGCCCTGCCGCGATCACCGTGGTAGAACTAGAACGTGTTTCAGTTCTGACCACCAGTGCCGGGAGGTGCGTGGATGGGCGTCCCGACGGTGACCGAGCTCCTGCTGGCCCGGGCCGGCGACGAGCGGCCGGGCCTGCGGTTCGAGGACGAGACGTACACCTGGGCCGAGCACGTCCGGGCGTCGGCGATCCGGGCGGGCGACCTCCGGGCGGCGTTGCGCCGGGACCGGCCGCCGCACGTCGGCGTCCTGGCCGACAACGTGCCGGCGTTCTCCGTCCTGCTGGGTGCCTGCGCGTTCGCCGGGGCGGTGCTCGTCGGGCTCAACCCGACTCGCCGCGGTGAGGCCCTCGCGCGGGACGTCCGGCTCGCCGACTGCCAGTTCGTGCTCGCCGAAGAGAAGTACCGGCCGCTCCTGGAGGGCCTGGACCTCGGCGGGATCGACGTCCGGGACCTGGACTCGTGGCCGTCGGCGGACACGCCGATCGATCCCGTCCCCGCGTCACCGGACGACCTGCTCATGCTGATCTTCACCTCCGGCACCAGCGGCGACCCGAAGGCCGTGCGCTGCACCCACGGCAAGATCGCGTTCCCCGGCGCGATGCTCGCGCAGCGTTTCGGACTGTCCACAGCGGACACGGTCTACGTGACGATGCCGATGTTCCACTCGAACGCCGTCATGGCCGGCTGGGCGGTCGGGCTCGCGGCCGGCGCGGGCATCGCCCTGCGCCGCCGGTTCTCCGCGTCCGGCTTCCTGCCCGACGTGCGGAAGTTCGGCGCGACCTACGCCAACTACGTGGGCAAACCGCTGTCCTACGTGGTCGCCACTCCCCCGCGTCCGGACGACGCCGACAACCCCCTGCGTCTCGTCTACGGCAACGAAGGCGCGAGCGCCGACCTGGCCGCGTTCGAGCAACGCTTCGGCTGCAAGGTCGTCGACGCGTTCGGCTCCACCGAGGGCGGCGTGGGTTTCGCCCGCACCGACGGCACCCCGCCCGGCTCACTCGGGAGGCCGACCGACGACGTCGCCATCCTGCACCCGCACACCGGCCGCCCGTGCCCACCGGCCGAGTTCGACCCCCACGGCAACCTGCTCAACGCCGCGGAAGCCGTCGGCGAACTGGTCAACACCGCGGGCGCCGGCTGGTTCGCCGGGTACTACCGCGATCCCGCCGCCGACGCGGAACGGCTGCGCGACGGCCGGTTCCACACCGGTGACCTCGCCTACGCCGACGCCAGCGGGTTCTGCTTCTTCGCCGGCCGGCTCGGCGACTGGCTCCGCGTCGACGGCGAGAACCTCGGTACAGCGCCGATCGAGCGCATCCTGCTGCGCCACCCCGCGATCACCGACACCGCCGTCTACGCGGTGCCCGACCCGGTGACCGGGGACCAGGTGATGGCCGCCATCGTCACCGACGGCGACCCCGTCGATCCCGCCGAGTTCGGCCGGTTCCTGGCCGGGCAGCCCGATCTCGGGCCCAAGCAGGTACCCAAGTACGTGCGCACGGTCCAGGAGCTGCCGCGGACGTCGACGTTCAAGGTCGTCAAGCGGCAGCTTTCCGCGGAGGGCCTGAACTGCCCCGACGTGCTCTGGGAGCGCGCGGGGCCGGACATCGTCTACACGGCACTGTCCACGGTGTGAGGATGCCCGGGACCGCCGCCGGCGGTCCCGGGCGTGTTACTTTCCTTCCGGTGTCAGGGCTTCTCGAAGTGCTGGTAGTCGATCGGGGTGTCCCAGGAACCGCCCCAGGTCCAGCCGCGGGTGGTGAACGCCCGCTCGGTGGCGTCACCCGCGTGGATCATGCCCGGCACGGTCTGCGTGCGGTCGACGTACGGCGCACCGTTGGGCGGATACACCGCACCACTGCCGGAGATGTACGGGTTCTGCACCGTGTTGATGTCGATCGCGCGCCCGTAGGAGTGGTTCGACCAGGCGGTGCCCCCGGTGATCGCCCGGCAGTTGAACGCCGAAGTGTTGTTGGCCGCCATCGACGCGTCGTCGTCGGAGTTGTACTTCTCCACGGTTTCCATCCGCTGGATGGGGAACCGCCCGAAGTACAGGTCGGCGAAGGTGCGCGCGACCTCGACGGCCCGGTCGGCGTTGACGACCAGCTCGCCCCGGTGGACCTTCCCGTCGAAGCCGTAGAAGTTCAGGCTCACCAGCCGCAGCTGGTCGGGCCCGACCGGGCACCCCTCGTGCCAGCTGGACGCGAGCCGCTCCGCGCTGACCGGTCGGATGACGGCGAGATAAGGCGGAAGCCCATTGGCGGCCGGTGCGGTGACTTCCACCGGCGGGGCCGTGGTGGCCGACGCCGGCATGGCCCCGGCGAAGACCACGGACAGTGTGAATGCGATGACGCTGATTACCCTCGTTCTCAGTTTCATGCCGGCTACACGCCTTGCCCCGCACTACGGCTTAGCCGAAGTTGGCTTCGCCACACGAGGCAACCTCAAGCACATCAACAAAAACGCGCGAATCCGGGTGTCCGGTTCCGGCCAGGCGGCCGGTAGCGGTCAGTGCGGCTGGGAGAGATCGCCGGGCTTGAAGGCCTTCACCGTGTCCGTGACGGGCTTGTCGAGCTCCGCCTTGTGGGCGGCCGGGTAGAGCCAGCGCAGGCCGGCCGACGAACCGGCTCCGGCAGACTCGTGCTCGTAGAAGATCCGGCCGTCGCCTTGGTAGCCGGACGCCGTGTAACCGTCGCTGTCGGCGGACTGGAAGGTCACCCGGCCGTCGTTTCCTTCCACCGCGGCGACCAGCTGGGCCAGTTTCTCCGCCGGCCGGAGGCCTCCCGAGTTGGTTCCCCACACCGTCAGCGTCGCGCCGAGCGCGGCATTCGTGAACTTCATCCCGTCGCCGTTCTCCGGAACCGACGGCGACGCGGTGTAGCCCGGCGGCACCTGCGTGGTGAACCCGAAGCGGGCGTTCGTGTACGTGGTTCCGGCGCCCGGCGGCACCGACGTCGGCCCTGGTTTCGAAGAAGGTGGTGTCGGCGAAGCGGTCTTGCCCAGCATCGTCAGGAACGTCGACTGCAGCAGGTTCTCGAGTTCGCCGTACGGCAGCGCCACGGGCTCGTTCCCGGCCGCCGAGTCGCAGCCGAGTTCGTACCACAGGATCTCGAACTCGGCCCCGGTCGCGGTGAACCCGAACGTCGCGGCCGGCACGTGGTCACCGCCACCGGGCCGTTCCGCGGCGTCCATGCTCACCTGCCGCTCCCGGTCGCCGGCGACCGTGGGCACGGTGCAGAAACCGTTCTTCGTGTGCGGTGCCAGGCGCTGGGTCAGCGTCCGCATGCCCTCGGCTGTCAGGATTTCGGGCCGGAACACGTCCTGGGGGCCCAGCACCCGCCCGGTGGCGAGGTCGACGGATAGCGCTTCGGGGAACCGCCAGGTGGTGTGCCCCAGCACGTCCGAGTCGAGATCGTGGTCGTACCGCACGGAAAGCAGGGCCGGCGTCTGCAGCAGGACCCGCGCGGTCGTGTGCAGCGCGGGCGTTTCGCCGTTCGCCCGGATCTGCTCGAGCGTGCTCGGCACGGCGACCTCGTCCCGCACCGCCTTCAGCCGCTTGTCGACCGGCGCCCGCAGCGCGTCGTTGATCCGTTGCCGGACCGCGGCATCCGGGCCGCCGGTCACCTGCGGGTACTGGAGCTCGTAACTGATCGGCAGCGTCTGGTCCCGCCCGGACAGGGTCTGCACGGCCACCGACAGCGCCGCGGGCGGAGCGGGCGGGTCGTCGCCGGGCGGGAAGATCAGGAACCCGCCGACGACCAGCGCGCCGAGGATCGCGATCACCATGGCGATCTTGCCCGCCAGCGCCGCGGTCACGCCCGCGCTGGTGCCGGCGGTCGTCACCCCGGCACCGGCACCCGCCGCCGCTAGCGGCGCGGCGGCCGTGCCGGCGGTCGTCAGGAGGGCCAACGGTGTCAGGGCCGTCAGGGCCGCGGCCGAGGTGGCCAGCCGCTTCCAGCCGCGCTTCTCCCAGTTCTTCCCGTAGGCCTCGCGGGCGACGGCTTCCAGCTCGGTCACGAAGGCGTCCGCCGTCGCCGGCCGCCAGGCCGGGTCCTTCGCCATGCCCCGCGCGATCAGCGGGCGCAGCGCCTCGGGCACCGAGTCCAGCGGCACCGGCGCCTGCCCGTGCAGGGCGCGCAGCTGCTCGCTCGTGTCCGCCTCGAACGGCCGGTGCCCGGTCACGCACTGGTAGAACACGCAGGTGGCCGCGTACACGTCGGTGGCGGGTTGACCGGGGTGGCCGGCCCACTGCTCCGGGGCCATGTAGGCCGGGGAACCGGCGGTCAGTCCGTTGTGTCCGTCCAAAGTGGCCAGTCCGAAGTCGACCAGCTTCGACTCGCCCTCCCGCGACACCAGGACGTTGCCCGGCTTGTAGTCCCGGTGGACCACGCCGACCGCGTGCGCGTCGGCGAGGCCGAGCAGCGAGCCCTTCAGGATCGCCAGCGCCGCTTCGGGCGGCAGGACGTTCTCCGCCACCAGCAAGGCGCGCAGGGACACGCCGGGCACCGCTTCCATGACCAGCGCGGCACCCTGCGGCGTCTCGACGAAGTCGAAGAGCCGGACCACGTGCCGGCTCCGCACGCCGGCCAGCAGCCACGCCTCCCGCCGGAACCCGTGCGCGATCCGCGCGTCGGCGAGGAACTCGGCGCGCAGGTACTTGATCGCCGCCATCTTCCCCGAGGCCTCGTGCTTGGCCAGCACGACCCGCCCGAAACCACCGGTGCCGAGCACGTCCACTTCGGCGTACCCGGGCACGCTCCAGGTGTCGTTCATCCGCGGCTACTTCCCGACCGGGTACGCCACGGGCGCGTTGCGCTGCTTGTCGAAGGTGATCCCGGCGTACCTGCTGACCAGGACCGGGGCGGCGCCGACGCCGTCGGTCGCCAGGTCCTTGCCCGTCTTGGCGTCCAGCACGATCGGCTGACCCCCCTGGGTGACGCCGTAGAGGGCGCCGTGCCACACGACGGTGAGGCCGGGGGCGACCCGGTTGGCCGCCTGGTCCGGCAGCGCCCAGAGCTTCCCCGCGGTCTTGGCGTCGTAGCCGGTGAGCACGCCGTCCGACTGGCACACGAGCACGGACTGCCGGTCGTAGTAGCAGTCGCCGTACGGCAGGCTGCCGAACGCCTTCTCGCCCTCGAGCTTCCCCTTCTCCGCACCGGTGGCGGGGTCGAGGAACAGCAGGGACGAGTCGCCACTGCCGTAGTCGGTCCGGGTGAGCACGACCAGCGCCGGGTCGGCGGGGATGTCGGTGATCCCGAGGGACCTCGTGGCCCCGACCCACTTCTGCTGGCCGGTGGTCAGGTCCAGGGCGGTGGCCTGGGTCATCGAGGAGTTCTCGGCCACTTTGTGGTCGATGCCGACGAGGATGTCGCCGTGGACGCTGCCGGCGTCGTAGTCCTTGCGCTCCCAGAGGGTCTTGCCGCTCGCGGGGTCGAGCGCGACAGTCACGTGCTCCTCGTCCTGGCGGCTGTAGCGGGCGACGACGGCCTTGTCGGTGACGGCCACGACCTCGGTGACGGCGTTGCCGGCGTCGGCGTACTCGTTCTCGGACACCTTGACGTCGGCCTGCCAGGCCTTGACGCCCTTCGCCGGGTCCGCGGCGATCACCGAAAGCGCGATGGAGGCCGGCGTGGTGCCCTTCTCCGGCACGACGACCGGGACGGCGGCGACCGCGAGCCGGTCGGTGACCGCGGGCGGGCGCGGGCCGGTGGTGTTGACGAACGGCCCGCGCTGGTTGTTCGGGTCGCCGGGTTCGCGGTCGACCGGGACGGTCCACAGTTCCTTGCCGGTCAGCACGTCCACCGCGGTCATCCCGGTGGGGCTGACGAGGTAGCCGGTGCGGTCGCGCAAGGTGAGGAACGTCGAGGTGACGTTGCCGGCCACGTTGGCGCTCAGCGCGCCGGCCGGCAGCGGGACGGCCGCTTCGGCGTCGAAGGCCATGGGCGGGTCGGCCGTCTTGGCCTCGGGTGCCGCCGACGTGGAGGGCGCGACCGGTCCCGTCGCGCCCGGCACCGGTTGCGGACTGCCGTCGGTCCCGCCACAACCGGCCGCGGCGACAACCGCCGCCAGGCACGTCACGATGACCCGAATTCGCCGCATGTGCTTGGTCCTCCCCCGAATGATTCCCACCCCGGGCTGCACCTTAACGGAGCGCCGACCATCCACGAAGCAGTTCACACAAAAGTGTCACTTCTTCCTGGTCACGGCCGATCCGAGGACACTGGCCGGATCCGGCCATTCCGGCTCGACGTTTCCGTTCCGCCCCACATTCCCGGTCGTGGTCACTTATGCTGCAGCCGTTTCCGAATCGAAGGGTGTTCCATGCCGGCTCGCGCACTACCATTCCTGGCCACGGGCGTCATTCTGCTGATCGCCGGTTGTTCGGGCGGAGAAAACGGCACCGCGGCACCGGCGTCGTCGAGCCCCGTGACGCCGCCGACGTCGTCCGCGCCACCGTCGACGGTTCCTCCGACTTCCGCGACTCCCACGACCACCGCGACGAAGGCGGCCGCCGGGGCGGTCGAGCGCTACGAGACCTACCTGCACGCGGTCGGCGCGGAGGACGTCGCCACGGCCTGCGAGATCGCCGCGCCCGCCGCCAAGAAGGCGGAGGACGAGGGTTTCGGGCCGTGCGAGAAGACCCTCCCGATCACGTTCCAGCTGTTCTCCGCGGCGCAGCGGAAGGCGCTGCAGAGCGCCACGGTGGACCGGGGCAGCGTCACCACGAGCGCGAAGAAGGCCGACATCCCCGCCAAGGCGGTACGCGCCGCGGTCAAGTTCACCGACCACGACCTGGGCGACGCCGTCCTGGAACTGCGCGACGGCGCGTGGTACGTCACCGACTGACCGGACGTCCACATCGGACGGTCAAGGGCGGTCCGTCACCGCGGCTTCGTCGGCGGCGTGGTGCCGGTCCGCTCGTCGCCAATCGGAGCGTGCCCTCCCGATCACGTTCCAGCTGTTCTCCGCGGCGCAGAGGAAGGCGCCGCAGAACGCCACCGTGGATCGAGGCAGCGTCGCCACAGGCTCGACTGACCGGACGTCCACATCGGACGGTCACGTCACCGCGGCTTCGTCGGCGGCGTGGTGCCGGTCCGCTCGTCGCCGTAGCTCAGCCAGGTGCCGATCGGGGCGTGCTGGCCGACGCCCGGGCGGTTGTAGTCGCACACGCCGCCGGGGAACGCCGCCCGCAGCCGCTTCTGGTCCGCGGTGGTGAAGGCGACCGGGTAGTCGCGGAAGTTCAGCGGCTGCAGCCGGCACTTCAGCACGTCGAGGGCCAGGCCCTCCCCGGCAACCAGCCGGGTGTTGGCCGCCACCGGGTACAGCGCGCCGCACTGGCCGCTCGCCGGGTAGGTCAGCTTCTCGGTGACCCGTGACGCGGCGGAGAGGTAACACCCGTCGCCGAGGTCGCGCGGCCGGTTCGCCAGCACCTTCTGCTGGAGGCTCCGGTGCGAGCCGTCGGCGTCGATCGCGGTCAGCCAGCGGTCCATCGCGTCCAGCTCGTAGACGCTGGCGGCGGCCGCTTCGGCTCCGGTGGCGTGGTTTTCGATGATGACCTGGTTCGCCGCGGTGCCGTTGGCCCGCAGAAGCCGTTGCCGCATCACGTAGGACCACTCGGTGGTGTGGATGTCGTTGCCGAACCCGGCGAGGTCGAGGTCGGTCCGCTGGTCGATGATCGGCGTTTCCCGCAGGCCCTGCGACGCCGAGTTCAGGACGTCGTCGGCGTACACCGCGTCGAGCGCCTTCGGATCGGCCGCGGTGCGCTGCGCCACGGGCTTTCCGGTGTAGTCGAGGCCGCCGATCGCGGCGTTGAGGTCGGTGAACTGCGCCGCGGTGATCGTCCCGGCCTTCAGCGCGGCCAGGCCGTACTGCACGCCGGTGGTGTCCAGCGTGCTGCGCACGAACCCGGTCCGCGGGTCCCGCCCGACCTGGTTGACCAGCTGCTCGTTGGAGTTGCACTTCACCCCGCGCGGGTTGGTGACCGGATCCCACCGCGCCGCCACCGGGATGGCCGCGTTGCAGCTGCCGGTCGCCGTGGCGCGGCTGGCGAAGGTCTGGTCCCAGGACACGCAGGTGTCGTAGGTGGGGAAGCCCGCGACGGCCTGCTTCTGCGCCGCGGTGAACGACGCGCCCGGCCCGGCGAAGAACAGGTTCAGCAGGCGGCAGTCCGACACCGGGCCGCCGACGCTCAGCGGGTCCGGGAACGAGACGCCGGGGATGATGCCGTCGACGACGCCGGGGTAGTTCTCGGCGATGTCGTACTGCTGGATCGCCCCGCCCGAGCCGCCCCAGCCGATGGTGTGGGCGACCGGGCCGTAGGTCTCGATGAAGTGCTCCTTGACCATCATCGCCGCTTCGGCCGAGATGATCGGGCTGCAGTTGTTGTCGAGCACGTTCAGGGTCGACGACGCGACCGCGTAGCCCTGGGCCAGGAACAGGTCGTTGACGACCCCGCCGGTCGCGTTGCCCTGGTGGTAGCCCGCGTTGCAGCCGCCGCCGAAGGTGTACACCAGCTTCCCGTTCCAGCTGGCCTCGGGCGCGACGGGCGACGGCGCGCCGTCGTAGAGCGCCGCGATCTCGTAGACGGCGCGGTCGATCGTGCCGCGCTCGACGCGGACCACGTACGGCACCGCGCGCCCGCCGACGGTGGCCGTCGCGAGGTCCGCGGGCCGGGCCGCCGGGTCCGCCAGCGGCGCGAACGCCCCGGCGGTGGTCTTGTACTGGTAGCTCACCTGGGTCGGCGCGCTGCAGAGCGGCTGGGACGCCGCGGGCAGGCCGAACGCCTGGGTCTCGCAGTAGAACGGGCGCTGCTGCGCGCCGGAGAAGACGGGCCCGGTGATCGGGTGGTTGGTGACGCGCAGGCTCGCCCGCTGGTCCCGGCCATGCCCGCTCGTCCGGGCGCTCAGCTCGTTGGCGCCGTCGCGCAGGCCGGTCACCAGGCCGAGCAGGCTGCCGTCCGGCTGGGCGCGGAAACTCGACGTGACGTCGTGGCCGTTGTCGCTGACACTGACCCGCGTCCGCTCCGGCGGGACGACCTTGACCAGGACCTGTCCCCCGCTGACGAGCGCCGGCCGCGGGTTCGACACCGTCTCGATCGTCAGCTGCCGCCCCGGCGGGGCGGCCACGGCGGTCGCGGTTCCCAGCAGCAGGACGGGCGCGGTCAGGACCGCCACCACGAGGGCAGAGCGCAAAGGACGGTCGGCCACCAGACACTCCGCTCGCTTGTGGCATCGCGTCGTCGCGACACCCCGCCGTGTCGGTATAGCACCTGCGCCCCGGCCGGAACAACGAATAGTCTGCAGGAACGTGCCGCCCTGTGACGGCATGACGGGCGGCACCTGCCTCGCCGCAGCCGAGAGCACCGGCACGACAAGGTGCATTTGGCTGAACGCGTGGCACAACGGTAGTCCTGGCACCCGTATCCTCGGCAAGGTGAACCGACCTCCGGGAGGGTGCCGTGCCTGAGCCTGTGCTGGTGTCGATGGCGGCGGCGATCGCGGCCCGCACCGTGGTGGGGCTGTACAACCTGGTGAAGGCCAGGTTCGCGGCCGATCCGGAGGCCAAGGCGGTGCTGGAGGCCGCCGAAGGCGCCACGGCGGATTCCCCGGAGGTGCGGAAGCTGGCCGAGGCCCTGGAAGCGAAGAAAACCGCGGACCCCGCGTTCGCCGAAGAGGTGGCCGCGGAGTGGGAACGGGCGGTGGTGGACCAGGACGCGACCTCGGGCGGCGTGACCAACCAGATCTCCGGCCACGTCGGCGGAAACGTGGTCCAGGCCCGCGACATCCAGGGCGGCGTCTCGTTCTGACGCGCTCAGGGCAGGGCCCGCCGCACCTGCTCAAGCCGTTCGGTGGCTTCGGGATCGTCGAGCAGCCCGAGCAGGCTCACTGCCTCTTGCCGAACGGAACCGGCCTCACGGTCTTCCCCGGCGGCGGTCAGCGAGTCGGCCAGGTTGGCGAGGATCAGGCCCAGCACCCGGGGTGCTTCGGCGGCGCGCGCCACTTCGACCGCCTGCCGGTGGATGGACACGGCCTCCCTGACACGGCCGGCTTCCCGGCAGGTGGCGCCGAGCCCGTCGAGTGACCAAGCCCGGCGCTGGGAAACGCTCGTGTTGCTGAACCTTTCGAGGGCTCGCCGGTAGGACACCAGCGCGTCGTCGTACCGGCCGGCAAGACGCTGGATCCGTCCGAAATCCAGCAACGCCCACCCTTCGGTGCGGGTGTCACGCAACTCGCGCGCGAGCTCGACGCCGCGCGCGGCGTCGGCGAGCGCGGCGCCGAGCTCGCCGACGCCGGCCAGGTTCGCCGTCGCCCTGGCGAGGATGACCAGGCCGACGAGCTCGAAGTGCCGGTTCCCCAGCGCCCGGGCAAGTTCCACGCTGTGCCGGGCCGCGTCGACGGCGTCGCGGTGCCGCCGGATCCCGTCGTACGCTTCGGCCAGGTTGAACAAGGCCGCGGTTTCGCCTTCGAGATCCCCTTCAGCACGTTGCAGCGCCCACAGGCTCTCGAACCGTTCGGCGGCTTGGCCGAACTTCCGCCGGTGCAGCAGGTTGACCCCGAGGAAGTTGAGCGTGATCCGGACGCCGTGGCCGTCGTCGAGCTCGCGGAAGATCGCCAGCGCCTCTTCCGCACAGGTGGCGGCCTCGTCGAACCGTCCCTTCGTCCGCTCGATTTCGGCGCGCTTGGCCAGCAGTTCGCCTTCGCCCTGCCGAGCGCCGTCGCGGCGGGCTGCGGCGAGGGCCATCGTGATCGCGGCCCGCCGGTCGTCGGACGGCATACCTCGCATCGCCGGTTCGGTGGCCACTGCCAGCTGCCAGGTCAGGGTGTCCCGCCCGGACTCGTCCGCGGCTTGGATCGCGGCGAACAGGTTCTGGCCTTCGAGGTAACACCACTCGACGGCCGCGTCGTGGTCGGGGAACCGTGGAACGACGACGGGTCCGGGCAGGGCGTCGGGCGCCAGGATCCGCCCCCAGGTGCGCGTGACTGTGCCGACCGTGTGGGCCGTGTGCAGGTACCAGGCCAAGATCCGGGCCCGGGCATCGTCGCGGGGCTCCGGTGGCTCGTCCTTGTGGGCGACGTCCGTGGCGTAGGCGCGCAGCAGGTCGTGGAACTGATAGCGGTCGGCCCCGGTCTGCTCCAGCATGTGCGCGCCGACGACCGCGTCCAGCAGCTGCCTGGCGGCGGCCACCGGCACGCCGGCCGCTTCGGCCGCGACGTGCGTGCCGAACTCCGCGCTCGGGTGCAGCCCGAGCACGCGGAACATGTGCGCCGCCTCCGTACTGAACGACCGGTAGGACAACGCGAACACGGCGCGGACACCGTCGTGCTCTCCGCCGCTGCCGAGTTCGTCCCAGAGCCGGGATTCGTCTCGCAGGTTGCCGATCAACTCGGCCAGCGGCATCCACGGCCGGGAAGCCGCCCGCTCCGCCGCGATGCGCAGCGCCAGGGGCAGCCGGGCGCACAGCCTGGCGAGCTCGGCGCGCTCACCCGGGTCGTCTGCGACGCGGTAGTCCGTGGTCAGCGCACGAATCAGGGTGGTCGCGTCGGCCTCGGGCAGGACTTCGACGGTGACGCGCTGCGCCCCGTCGCGCGCCATCACTCCTTCGAGCCGATCCCGGCTGGTGACGATCGTGCGGCACGCGGGCCCGCCGGGCAGCAGCGGGCGGACGTGGCCGACGTGCGCGGCGTTGTCCAGCACCACCAGCACCCGGCGGCCGGCAAGCAGTGAGCGGTACAGCGCGGCTTTGTCGTCGACGTCGTCGGGGATCCGGGCGGGCGGTACGGACAGTGCCCGCAGGAAGCGGTCCAGCGCCTGATCCGCCGTCACCGGCGCACCAGGGTCGTAACCGCGGAGGTTGACGTACAGCTGCCCGTCCGGGAACCGGGCCGCCACACGGTGGGCCCAGCGCAGCGCCAGAGCCGTTTTGCCGACACCGGCCGTACCCACGACGACCGCCGGGCCGGTCGGCCCGGCACCCAGCAGCACGTGGTCCAGCCGAGCCAGTTCGACCGTCCGGCTGACGAATCCGCGCACGTCACCGGGCAATTGTCGGGGGACATCGGAATCGGCGGCGGCAGAGTGGTGGAAATGCACACCGCCGCTGATGTCCCGGGCCTGGACGACGTCGGCCGCCGTGCCGGACACCACCGACCATGTCGCGTCTCGAAGGGCGGGTTCCGGGTCCTCACCAGGTGCTTCAGGTTGGGCCATCAGTCACTTTCGGAGCGTCTGTCGCGCAAGTATATCCACGACGTCTCCCACCGGGCGGCCGACGCTGCGACACTGAACGGATGCGAAACGGCCACGGACCAATTGATCTTGTCTGGCTGGAAATCACCGGGAAATGCCAACTGATGTGCGTTCACTGTTACGCCGAAAGCGCGCCCACCACACCGCACGGCCCGATGAGCCGCGGCGATTGGATCCGGGTCATCGACGAGGCGGCCGCACTGGGCGTGGCCAAAGTTCAGTTCATCGGCGGCGAGCCGACGCTGCGCCCGGAACTGCCCGATCTCATCGGCCACGCGACGGCGTCGGGCCTGCGGGTGGAGGTGACGTCGAACTTGGTCCGCCTGTCCGCGCGCATGTGGGCCGCGGCCGCCCTCCCCGGCGTCGAACTGGGCACGAGCTACTATTCCGACGATCCCGCCGAGCATGACGAAATCGTCGGCAGGCGCGGCAGTCACGCCAGGACCACGGCCACGATCAGGACCGCGCTGGCGCGGGACATCTCGGTGAACGTCGGAGTCATCGACGTCCGCGCCGGCCAGCGAGTGGCGGCGGCCCAGGACACGCTACGGGAACTGGGCGTCACCCGGATAGCGGTTGATCGCATGAGGCATTTCGGCCGCGGCGCGGGAGGTCGCGGCCCAGCAGTCGCCGAGCTGTGCGGCCGGTGCGCGAAAGGGGTCGCCGCGGTGCTGCCCGACGGCTCGGTGACCCCGTGCCCGATGTCGCGGTGGCTGTCGTTCGGCAATGTGCGCGAGACCTCGTTGGCCACCTTGATCCGCGGCGCCGAAGCCCGCCGGATCCGGACGTCGATCGCCGAGGAGACGGCCTGGACCGCCAACTGCGCGTCCGGAAGCGGCGGTGGTGGTGGCGGCTGCACGCCTTAACCGCGGCCTGGCGGGACCACCATCGATCGGTCAGCGCCGGATACCGGCGACCAGCTCCTCCCAGTTGCGGTGGGCGATGCGCTCGCGGTCCTCTTCGGAGACCGGTGCCTCCTCCAGGAACCGGCGGGCGGATCCGGCGCGCTCGCGGTTGAACGGGTAATCCGAGGCGTACATGATCCGCTCGGCGCCCACCGTCTCCAGGCTCCACCGCAGGTACTTGGGGCTGGAGATGCCGCCGGGGGTGATGAAGATGTTGGTACGGAAGTACTCCGCGACCGGGCGCCGCAGGCCGGTGAGCCGGTCGATGGCCGCGACGCGGTCGAGGTAGAACAGCACGACCTCGCCCCAGTGCCCGAGGATGAGCTGCAGCCCGGGGAACCGGTCGAAGACGCCGGCGAGGATCATCCGGAGCACGGTCAGCCCGGCGTCGTAGTGCCAGCCGAACGCGCCGGTGGCCAGCATGCTGTCCACCGGCGTGCCGAAACCGCGGTAGTAGGCCTCGGTGACGGCCGGGAACGGAACGCTGGGATGGAGGTAGACGGGGGCACGCAGGTCTTCCGCGGCCTCGTAGATGTCCCAGAACTCCGGCGCGTCCAGCGATCGGCCGCCGGAGTTCGCGTTGACCAGCGCGCCGTCGAATCCGAGTTCGCCGACCGCGCGCCGCAGTTCGTCGGCGGCGGCCGCCGGGGCGGGGGTGGCCAGTGCCGCGAACCCCCGGAACCGGCCGGGGTGGCGGCGCACGGCGGCGGCGAGGACGTCGTTCGCGGGCCCCTGCAGGGCGACCGCCTCCGCCGCGTCGAGGTTCTGCAGGCCCGGGGTCGTGAGGGACAACACGGACGTGTCGATCCCGGCGTCGTCCATGGCGGCGACGCGCGCGTCACCGAGGTCCAGCAGCGCCGGCGTGAGCTCACTGGCCACGGCCCACCGCATCATCGGCTCGGTCAGGCCGGGGTCGCGCCGCCGCCACGCGTCGATCACGTCTTCGGTGACGAAGTGCTCTTCGAGTGCGTAGAGCTTCATCGGAACTCAGCCACGGACGGTCTTCAGCGCGCCGGCCCACGACTCCAGCTGGTCGAAGAGGACGGTCGCGGCGTCGTCGTGCACCGCGGACGGGGTGAACGCCGAGAAGTTCTCGAAGTCGGTGAACAACGAGAACGACAGCTGCTGGCGCACGTGGGCCAGCTGCAGCTCGCTCGCGATCGCCCGCAGGTGCTCGATCGCCCGCGTTCCGCCGAGCGAGCCGTACGACACGAAGGCGGCGGCCTTGTTGTTCCACTCGGCGTAGAGGTAGTCGATGGCGTTCTTCAGCACCCCCGACGTGGAGTGGTTGTACTCCGGGGTGACGAAGACGTACCCGTCGTACTCGGCGATCTTGGCGGCCCAGGCCTTCGTGTGCTCGCCGGCGTAGGCGCCCCGGCTCGCCGGCACGGCCTCGTCCAGGTGCGGCAGCGGGTAGTCGAGCAGGTCGATCAGCTCGTAGCCGGCGCGGGTGCGCTCCTTGGCCTTGGCCAGCACCCAGTCCGCCACGGCCGCGCCCTTGCGGCCGGGCCGGGTGCTGCCGAGGATGACGGCGAGCTTCAGATCGCTCATGGTGGGGCCTCCGGAATCAGGTTGACTTGAATCTTCAAGTCAACCTAGCGGCCTCGACTTGAAAGTTCAAGTCAGTACACTCCTGCCATGCCTGCCCGGGAAAAGTGGCTCTCCGACGACCAGCTCGCGGCGTGGCGCGGGTTCATGAAGCTCCTGCAGAGACTGCCCGCCGCACTGGAGTCGCAGCTGCAGCAGGACTCGAAGCTCAGCTTCCTCGAGTACTACGTGCTGGCCCACCTGTCCGACCAGCCCGAGCGGCGCCTGCGGATGAGCGAGCTCGCCGTCCTGGCGAACACGGAACTGTCCCGCCTGTCCCACCTGATCGGACGGCTCGAGAAGCGCGGCTTCGTGTACCGCGAACCCGACCCCGGAAACGGGCGCTACACGCGGGCGGTCCTGACCGACGCGGGTCAGGCCTACCTCGCGGAAGCGGCACCCGGACACGTCGCCCGGGTGCAAAGTCTGTTTGTCGACGTTCTGACGCCCGACGAGCTGCGCACGCTGCACGGGATTTCCGAGGCTGTGCTCGCGCGCATCGACCGGGACCAGCTCAGCGCAGTACGGCCGCCAGCAGGTCCGCGCCCAGCGCCGTCAGGTCGGGCACGTTGAGGCTGTAGCGGACGTAACGACCGTGCCGGCGGGTCGTGAGCAGGCCCGCGCGGCGCAGGACGGCGAGGTGGCGGGACACCTCCGGGGGTGAGAGTTTCCAGGCGTGGGCCAGTTCGCCGGTGGTGTGCGGGCCGCGGGCCAGGGTGCGCAGCAGCCGCAGCCGGACCGGGTGCGCGAGGGCCTCCAGCCGCAGCGTGACCGTTTCCAGCGAAACCGGCTCCGAGGGACCCGCCTCGGCGACGGGGTACTGCACCACCGGCCGCCACCCGGGCGCGTGGACCGCCACCAGGTGCGGGCGGCCGAAGACGCTGGGGAGGAACGTGACCCCGGCACCGTGGGCGGCGGTTGCGTTGTCCTGCAGCTTGTCCACGACGATGCTGGTGCCGTCCGGCGCCAGGGTGACCGCGCCGGAAACCGACGCGAGGGCCGCTCCGATGCCTTGGCGCCGCAGCAGGTCGTTCTTCAGGCGCAGGTCGGTGGCGAGCTGCCCGGAGATGCCCGTCCAGGCCGCGTCGAAGAACGCCTCGGCGCACTGCTCGAGGGTGTGCCGCACCCGCGCCCGCACGGCCGCGGGGTCCGCGAGCAGCCGTTCCGCGAAGGCCTCCTGGAGCGCGCCGCGGGCCTGGGCGAGGTCCAGGGCCCGCTCACGCGCCGTCGCGTCGGCGAGCGGTGACGGTGCGCCGAAGTGGACCCGGTTGCTGCCGCACGTGGTGACGAGCGCGGCGGTCACGTAGGTCTCGTCGTCGATCCGGTCCACATCGTCCAGCTCTTCGGCGAGGGTCGGCCGCGGACGGGCGGGGACCAGGAAGTCGGCCCGTGAGGAACGCCAGAGGAACTCCGCCTCCCGGAGCCGCTCGGCCAGCTCCGGCCGCAGCCCGGCCCAGACGTCCCCGGCCCAGCCGGCGAGCTGCGGGTGGTGCCCGGGCTCGGCCAGCACGTGCAGCATCGCGGTCAGCTCGGCCAGCGGCGAGGCGGCGAACCGCAGCCGCTCGACCGGCAGCCCGGCGATGTCGATCCTCAACGTCATCCCCTCATCATCGCTGGTGGGATGGCCGGCGACCGCGTCGGTTGACGGTGTCCGTCAACCGGCGTGGTCCGCCCGGCGGCCCACCGCACCGTGGACCCATGGCGACCACCACCAAGATCCGGCCCCGAGCCCTCGTCCGCGCCTCCGGCGGCCCCCGCTACGCCGTGGCGCTGGCCGTGGACGCGCTGGGCACCGGCATGCTGCGGCCGTTTCTGCTCCTCTACGGGGTGACGGTGCTGGGGCTGACCGCGTCGGTCACCGGCGTCGCCATGACGGCCGGCATCGTCGTGGGCCTGGTGTGCCTGCCCGCGGTGGGCCGGTGGCTGGACCGGGGCGCGCGCAGCACGGTCGTGGCGGCGTCGATGCTGGTGCGGGTGCTGGGCGTGGCACTGCTGCTGGCCGCCCCGGCCGGGTACACCGGGCTGTTCGCGACGGCGGCGCTCTTCCTCGGCATCGGCAACCAGGCGTGGCCGGCCGCCCATGCGGCCTTGGTGGCCACGGTCGCGCACGGCCGGGAACGCGACGCCGCGCTCGCGGCCGCCCGCGCGCTGCGCAACGCCGGCCTGGGTGCGGGTGCGCTCGTCGCCACCGCGTGCCTCGCGGGCGGCACCACCGCGTTGCAGGTACTGGCCGCCGGCACCGGGCTCGCCTATCTCGCCGCGGCGGCCTTGGCGTGGTCGGTCCGCCTCCGCGCCCACCCGGCCGCTCCCCCGGCCGAGGACCACGACGGCGGGCCGGCGCCCCGGATGCGCGCGCTGCTGGCCGCCAACGTGATCTACGTCTTCTGCCTCAACGTCCCCGAAATCGCGCTGCCGCTGGTCCTGGTCACCGAGCTGCACGCGTCCCCGGTGTGGTCGGCGGCCGTCTTCGTCGCGAACACCGTGCTGGTGGTCACCCTGCAGGTTCCGGTCACCGTCCTGCTGTCCCGCTTCGCCCGGCGGACCGTGCTGGCTCTCGCCGGCGTGGTGCTCACCGCGTCCTACCTCGGTTTCCTGGCGGCCACGTCCCTGGGCCACGGCTGGGCCGCCCCGGCGATCGCCGCGGTGTCCGTGGTCTGCACCCTCGGCGAGATCGGCTACGCGGGCAGCGCGACCGCGCTCGTCACCGCCCTCACCCCGGCGCCGGTCCTGGGACGCGCCCTCGCGCGCTTCCAGCTCTCCACCGGCTTCGGCCTCGCCGTTTCCCCGGCGGTCATCACGACCCTCGGCTCCCGCGGCCCGGCCGCCCTCTGGGGCGGACTCGCCGCCACGACGCTCTTCGCGGCCGCCACCGTGGCTAGAGACCCAGGTCGCGGCCGACGATCTCCTTCATGATCTCCGTGGTGCCGCCGTAGATGGTGGAGATGCGCGAGTCGAGGTAGTCGTGCGCGATGCGGTATTCGAGCATGTAGCCGTAACCGCCGTGCAACTGCAGGCACCGCCCGACAACGTCGACGTACTGCTCCGTGGTCCAGAACTTCGCCGCCGCGGCGTCCACAGCGGACAGTTCGCCGCGGGAGTGCCGGGCGAGCAGGTCGTCGACGTAGCTGCGGCTGACCCGCACGGCGGTGACCATCTCCGCCAGCTCGAAGCGCGTGTTCTGGAACGAGCCGATCGGCTTGCCGAACGCCGTGCGCTGCTTGACGTAGTCCAGGGTGCGCTCCAGCACGCCCTCGGACGAGGCCACGGCGTTGGCAGCGATCGAGATCCGCTCCTGCGGCAGGTTGCGCATCAGGCCGGGGAAGCCCGCCCCCTCCTCGCCGAGCAGGTTGGCGGCGGGCACGCGGACACCCTGGAAGAACAGCTCGCTGGTGTCCTGGGCGTGCAGGCCGATCTTCTCCAGGTTGCGGCCGCGGGAAAAGCCGGCGCGATCGGCCTCGATCACCAGCAGGCTGAGCCCGCCGTGGCGGTCCGGGCCGGTCCGGACCGCGGTGACGACGAGGTCGGCGTTCTGGCCGTTGGAGATGAAGACCTTGCTGCCGTCGACGACGTAGTCGTCCCCGTCGCGGACGGCGGTGGTGCTGATCCCGGCCAGGTCGCTGCCGGTGCCGGGCTCGGTCATCGCGATCGCGACGACGAGCTCCCCGGCGGCGATCCCGGGCAGCCAGCGGGCCTTCTGCTCGTCGTCGGTCAGGTCGGTGAAGTAGGGCACGACGATGTCGTTGGACAGCGCCACGCAGGCGAGCCCGTCCGACACCGGGTGCCGCGAGAACTCCTCGCCGATCACGGCGTTGAAGCGGTAGTCGGTGATGCCGCCCCCGCCGTACTCCTCGGGGATCGAGAAGCCGAGGATCCCGGCGCGGGCGGCCTCCCGGAAGAGCTCACGGTCGACCTTCCCCTCCGCCTTCCAGCGCTCGGCGTGGGGCGCGGCGTGCTTGTCGACGAACGCGCGGACCGTGTCCCGCAGGAGCTCGTGGTCGTCCTCGTAGAGCGGCCGCTTGACAGGGAAGACAGGGGTCACACGAACTCCTCGGCGTGGCGAACGGGTTTCGGCCGGCGCCGCCCTTGCTGACCGGCACCCAGCTTCGATATGTTAACGAGAAATCGCACCAGTGGACAAGCTCGGGCCCGATGTCGTGACCCCAAGTCCAGGCCAGACCGCAGAGATGCACGAACACGCCTCCAAGGAAGCAGGTATGTAAATGAGCAATCTCAGCAGAAGGAGTGTCTTGTCCCTCGGTGCGGCCCTGGGGCTCGCGGGTGTGGCGAGCACGACCGCTCCGGCGTGGGCCTGGTCGCCGGCGGGCTCGGTGGCCGGCACCGGTTCGGGAGCCGACCCGTGGCAGGTCTGGGACGACCCGGTCGACGGCCTGCTGGCGGCGCTTCTCGACAACGGCCAGGTGCCGGCGGTCAACGCCGCGCTGGCGTCGTGGGCGAACAACAACGACCCGCTGCCCAGTGGCTTGCCGGCCGCCCTCGCCGCCCACCTGCAGCAGGCCAAGAACCTGCCCTCCTGGGCCGACCGCGCCAAGCTCCGGCTCGCCGCCGACTTCAACCGGCGCAAGGACACCTACCTGTTCATGCTCTACGGCCTCGGCAGCGGCATCATGAGCACGGTGATCCCGCGGGAGGCCGAGTCGGTCTACTGGTCCGCGGGCGGCGCCAACATGAAGGACCGCGCGGCCAAGACCTTCACGTTCGGCTACGACCTGAGCGAGCTGACCGCCTACGAGCCCGCCGGTCAGTTCGTCGTCACCGCCAACAAGACGCGGCTGGTGCACGCCGCGGTGCGTCACCTGCTGCCGCAGTCGGCGCACTGGCGCGCGGCCACGGACACGCCGACCCCGATCAGCAACGGCGACATCCTGGTCACCTTCCACAGCCTGGGCACCTTCGTGCACCGGAAGCTGGTCGAATGGCGGGTTCCGATGACGGCCGCGGAGGAGGACGCCTTCCTGCACCTGTGGCAGGTCGCCATCCACCTGCTCGGGGTGCGGGACGAGTTCATCCCGAAGACGTGGGCCGACGCGGACGCGCAGTCGGCGTACGCGCTAACGCCGATCCTCGCCCCGACGACCGAGGGCAAGGAGCTGGCCAAGGACCTGCTGGGCCTGACCGCGCAGGTCGACCTGGGCGTCACCCGCGGGTTCCTCAACGAGTTCGTGCGCTACGTGCTGAACGACAAGATCGGCGACTGGCTCTCCCTGCCCCGCGACTACGCGGCGGCCACCCTGGTCCGGACCGGGTGGCCGGCCTACATCGCCTTCCGCGAGGGGCTGCTGCCCGTCGCGCCGGTCGGGTTCTACATGTTCGACCAGTTCGTGCGCGCGCTGGCGATGCTGTTCCTCAACAACGGGACCTCACCGACCAGCACGACCATCGTGATCCCCACCGGGAACCGGCCCGGCGCCTGACGCCGGGAGTCCCAGCGCACCCACGACCAGGGCGGTGACGGCGGCGCGGTGGTCCGGGGTGTCCTGCCACCGCAGCCGCCGCCCGGCCTCGACCACCACGCCGAACCCCGCGTGCACCAGGGCCCGGGCCTGGCGCGGGTCGAGGTCCGGGCGGACCAGCCGCAGCTGCTGCTCCCAGATGGCGATGTGCTCGCGTTGAGCGACGGCCAAGGGGCGCTGCAGATCGGCGGGCAAGCCGGCGAGCTCGGCGTCGGCGACGCTGGTGAGCGCGGTGTGCTCGAAGCTGTAGGCCACGTACGTCGCCGCCAGCGCGACCACGGCGTCGTGCGGGCCGGCCACCCCGTGCAGGTTCTGTTCCACCGACTGGGCCAGCAGTCCCGCGGCCTGCAGGCAGGCCGCGGCGAGGATGTCGGCCTTGCCGGGGAAGTGGCGGTAGAGCGTCGACGGGACCAGCCCCGCGGCCTCGGCGATCCGGCCGTTCGTGACGGTGGCGAAGCCGTCCCGTTCGAACAGCGGGACGGCGGCGGCGAGGATCTCCGCGCGCCGGGTGCGCGGCACGGGCAGGACGGGCAGCTCGACCGGGCGCGCCCGGTCGACGGGTACCGCGGGGCTGGTCGCGACCACGCGCAGAGCGGACGCCAGCAGCAGGTCCTCGGCCCGGCGCGGGGCGATCGAGGTGCGGTGCATCGTGATCGAGGCGATCGCGCCGAGGGCCGCCGCGGCCCGCAGGTGCTCACCGGGCAGCGGGTGCTCGCGCCGCACCACCTCGGTCACCCGCTCGACGACGTGGGTGAACTTCGCCTTGAGAACCCGGCGGTCGCCGCGCTCGAGGTACCGCGCCTCCCACCGGTACACCCCGCCCGACGCGCGATGGGCGACGGTGACCCGGGTGACGGCGGCGAGCAGGTCCGCCAGGGCCGCCTCGGCCGGCACCTCGTCGACCGCGGCCACGAGCCGGTCCGCCATCACGTTCGCGCACTCGGCGAACAGCGCGTACTTGTTCGGGAAGTGCCGGTACAGGGCCGCCGCGGTGATGCCCACGGTCGTGGCGATCTCCTCCATGGACGCGGCGTGGTAACCGCGCTCGCTGAACACCCGTCCCGCCGCGTCGACGATGAGCTGCTTGCGGTTGCGCGGCCGGGTGGCCGCGGGCGACTCGGCGGTCATGCGAACGGACGCGGGAACAGGGCCATGCGTGCCAGTCAATCACGCCATCCCGGACCGTCGGGATGGACGAGGTCGTAGGCACGGGAGACCTTCCGGGGAACCACCATCCGCCACGCGTCCACGACGAGCTCGCGGGCCTCGGCCGGGTCCAGCGCGGCGAGCTCGGCGTGGACCCAGTTGAACCGCATGTCCGCCTCCGACGGCAGCCGGAACTTCCCCGGCTCGCCGGCGACGAGCGCGGCACGCTCCTCCTTCGGGTACGCGAACCCCATCACCAGCTCGTCGAGGGAGAACGCGACGTAGACGATCTGCTTGACCCGGAACTTCAACCGGCCGCGCACGTACACCGGGTAGGACCGCTCGAGCTCCGAGCCCAGCGCGAGCACATCCCCGGCAACCGCCATGACCCACCTCCCCCGCCCCCAGAACGTAGCGCGGGCGGGACGGGTGAGCGAGACTGCGTCGATGGTTTCCGAGTACACCCAGAGCGACCGGTTCCGCGGCGCTCGTATCCACCTGTGCAACCTGGACGGCCTCGAGATCCGCGACTGCGAGGTGACCGGCCTGAAGATCGTCGACTGCTACGGCAGCGACGTCTCCCTCGGCGGTCTCTTCGAGCGCGTCGTCGTCAACGACGTCGACGTGACCGCCTACGTCGAGGCCGAGCTCGACCGCCGCCACCCCGCGCGGGTGCTGGCGCGGGAGGCGGCGTCGCCCGAGGACTACCGGGCGGCGTGGGACGCCGTCGAGACCCTGTGGGACGCGACGCTGGAGCGGGCGAAGCTGTTGCCCGAAGCCAAACTGCACGAGCGGGTCGACGGCGAGTGGTCGTTCGTCGAGACCCACCGGCACCTGCTGCTCGCCGCCGACGCCTGGCTCGGCAACGCCGTGCTCGAGGAGGAGGCGCCCTACCACCCGCTGGGCTACCCCCACGGCGGGATGCCGCCCGAGGAGTCGGCGAAGCTCGGCCTCACCCTCGAAGCCACCCCGACGCTCGAGGAGGTGCTCGCGCCGCGGCTCGCCCGGATGGCCGTGATGCGCCGGGTCGTCGACGGGCTCACCGCGGCCGAGCTCGACCGGGTGTGCGGCCGCAAGCCGGCCGACCCGTATCCCGACCAGGAGTACGTCGTGCGCCGCTGCCTCAAGGTCGTGCTGAAGGAAGAGGCCGAGCACCACCGTTACGCGGTGCGCGACCTCGCGGTGCTCGAGGCGGGTGGGCCCGAACGCCAGCAGTGAAATGGGTGCTCACTGGGGCGCGCGGTACGGGCGCTCGTAGCCGGTCCGGTCGTGGAACTTGGTGATGTCCCCCTTGCCGTCCTGCTTGAGACGCGGGTACTCGGTCTCGTCGAACACGTTGTCCGGGCGCCGGTACGGGTAGACGTCGTGGCCCTTGCCGGGGTGGCTGGGGAAGACCACGTGCGTCTTGCCGGCCTCGGAGTTCTTGGCGAAGGTGTCGGAGACGTAGTCCCACTTCTCCTGGACCAGCGGCCGCTTCGGGTCGTTGGGGTCCTTGATCCACCCGGGCATCTTCACGTTGTTGTCCTTGAGGGTGCCCTCGAGGGTGTTACCACCGTGCTGCTTCGCGATCTGGGTGGCCTTGTCCTCCATCGACCCGAGGTACTTGTCCGGGTTCTGCTTCCCGGGCACCCGCTCCATGTGCCCGCCGGACCAGAAGAAGTGCTTGTCGGCCTTCAGCATCTTGTCGAGCTCCGGCTTGAACTTGTCGAACTCTTCCTTGGTCATGTTGTCGATGCGGATGGGCTGCTTCCGCGGGCTCTTCCGCGTAGCCGGCTGGACCCCCTGCTTCTTCTTGTTCCGGTCCCGCAGCCGCTTCGCGCGGTCCTTCACCTTCCCCTTGAAACACCGCTGGGGCGCGAGGCCGAGCGGGTCGCTCTCGAGCAGCGGCTGGTCGACGTAACCGACGGGGTTGGGCGCGGCGGCCAGGCCCAGCGGGTCCTGGCTGAGGTACCGCGTGGTCCGGGGGTCGTAGTACCGGAAGACGTTGTAGTGCAGCCCGGTCTCCTCGTCGCGGCACTGACCGGGGAACGCCAGCGGCATCGCCGCGGTGTCGGCACCGGCCAGCGGCACACCCCAGAAACTGCTGCGGTCCTGCCAGACCAGGGTTCCGCGCTCGTCGAGCAGCTCGGTCGGCGTCCCGGCGGGCGAGGTGATCACCACCCGGAACCGGGCCTGTTCGACGACACCGGTGTGCTCGACCTGCACGACGGGACGGTCGTCGTCGAAGCGCTCCCAGGTGAGGAACCGGTAGGACCCATCCGCGGGGCGGTGCTCCACCTGCTCGACGAGGTTCAGCTCGCTCCACAGGTACCGGACGTCCAGGGTGAGCTCGGGCTCGCCGTCCGGGCCGGTCACCCAGCAGCGCTTGGCGAACCGCCGCCCGATCGGGTCGTAGTGGTAGGTCCAGAGCGCACCGTCGGGCGTGCGCGCGGAGCGCAGCCGGTCGAGGTGGTCCCACCCGTAGCCGCACGACCGGTCGGCGTGGCGCCAGCCGGTGACGCGGCCCTGCTCGTCGCCGTCGAAGTGGATGTCCCCGATGCGGGCGAGCCGGTTGCCCTCGTAGTCGCGCGAGCCCGCCGGCGACGGGGCCGTCGCCGCGGTGATGTTGCCCGCGGCGTCGCGGGTGAACCGTTCCGCCACGCCCGGCCCGTGCGCCTCGCTGACCCGGCCGGCCGCGTCGTAGGACAGCTGCCACGGCCGGATCGTGTCGTCGACCCCGGCGAGCCTGCCGTCCGGCCGGTAGCGGTAGGTGCGCCGCCCGACCCCGGCGACGTCCTCCTCGGCGAGCCGGTCCTCCTCGTCGAACCGCCGCCGCAGCACCACCGCACCGTCGACGCTGCGGACGACCTCCCGCCCGGCGTCGTCGTAGGCGAATCCGACGTCGTGACCGGCGATCCGCAGCGACCGGGGCCGCCCGGAGCCGTCGAGGCGCCACTCACTGTCCACACCGGACGAAGTCCGCCGGACGACCGCGCCGTCCTCGTCGCGCCAGGCCACCCCGAGCCCGTTGATCGTGTCGGTGACGACCCGGTCGCCGCCGTCGCGGCGGATCTCGACCCGCGACTCGGCGTTCTCGGCGACGACCAGCCGGCCGAGCGCGTCGTAGCCGTAGCTCGTGACGTCGTCGGGGGTCCGCCGCGCCACGACGTTGCCCTCGAGGTCGTAGTCGTACTCGACCACCTGGCCGGCGCCGGTGGTCATCCGCCGCAGCTGTCCCGCCGCGTCGTGGGCGTAGGTGGTCCGCCGTCCGTCGAAGTCGGTCTCTTCGACGAGCCGTCCCGCGGCGTCGCGGACGTAGTGCCAGGTGAGGCCGGCCGGGCTGGTCACCGAGGTGAGCCGCAGCTCCCCGTCGTAGGTGAACAGCGTGCGCGCGCCCGCGGCGTCGGTCTCCTCCAGCACCAGGCCGAACGGCCCGTGCTTGCGGCGCCGCGCGGCGCCCGCCGCGTCGCGGTACTCGACGACGTTGCCTTCCGCGTCGTGCACCCACGTCTCGCGGCCGCCCTGCGGGCCGAGCCGCCAGGCGCGGCGGCCGTCGGCGGTCCAGCCCAGCCGCGCGGCCCCGCCGGACGCCGTGTGCGCGAGGCGCGGGCGGCCGTACACGTCGCGGTCGCCGGGACGGGCCGCCCGGTCGGTCACGGGAGCGTCCTCGAACGGGTCGGGCGACTCCAGGACGTCCACCGGCAGCCCGTTGCCGAGCAGGGTGGTGACCGGGTCGAAGTCGAACACCAGCCGCTCGATCACGTCGTCGCCTTCGCCGGCCTGCAGCCACACGGCGCCGTCTTCGGCCGGGGTCAGCCGCACGGCGGGCGCTCCGGGGCGGTGCACGGCAACCAGCCCGTCGTCGTCGTAGTCGTAACGGGTCTCGCGGCCCAGTTCGTCCACTTGGGACAGCAGTTCGTCCCGCCGGTTCCACTCGTAGCGCCGGGAGTTGCCGAGCGGGTCGATGCGCTCGACCAGCTGGCGGGCCGCGTTCAGGCGGTAGGTCCAGGTGTGGCCGAGGGCGTCGGTGTGCCGGGTCGCGCCGGGCTCGTAGGCGAAGGCCGCGTTGTAGTAACCGTTCGCGCCCACTGCGCGGACACAGCGGCCCGCGTTGTCGTAGACGTAGCGGTACCAGGTGCCGACCCGGTCCTGCCAGCCGACGAGCCGGTGGTCGAAGTCGTAGTCGAGCGCCATCGAGCGGCCCGCGAAGTCCGTCACCGTGCTCAGCTGGGTGTGCCGGTTGTACGAGAACCGCACCACCGGCGGCTGCTCCGGCGCCCCCAGCGCGACGATCCTCCCCCGCGCGGTGCTGACCAGGATCTCGACGCCGCCGGGCCGGCGGAGCCTCGTGGGTGCACCGTCGGCGGCGTAGTCGAATTCGGTGCGCTCGCCGTCCTGCTCGATGGCCGTGACCGGCAGAACGCCGCCGGTACCGGCGAAATGCAGCTCGCGGTCGCCGAGCGAGAGCCGGAAACCCTGCGCCACCCGGCGAAGCCGGTGCCGCGGGCCCTGCACCGGCAGCACGGGCTCCTCGCCCGGGACGGGGTAGTCCAGCACCATGCCGTCTTCGGCGTGGAACCGGACCCGGTTCGCGTCGAGCTTCAGCCGCTGGTCCCAAGTGGACGTCCACGATGGACCGAACCACCGGCCGGCCCGGTAGGACGACAGGTGCGTACGGGAGATCTCCAGGTCCGCGCCCGCGCCGGGCAGGGTGAGGTCGACCTGGGTCATCACGACCTCACCGGTCGCGACGTCGATCGGGTCACCGCAGTAGTTCTTCGACTCGTCGGGCGCCGAACGGTCCGGGTTGTCCTTCGTCTTGGTGTCGTTCTTGCCGCCCTTTCCGCCCTTGCCACCGCCGTTCCCGGCGCCGCTGGTGTTCGTCTGGTCGTTGTCGTTCTTGTGGCCGTTGTCCGGGCCGTTCTTGTCTCCGCCGCCGTCGCCGCTCTTGTGGCCGTCGCCGCCCTTGCCGCCCCCCGCGCTGGAGGTCGACGTGGAGTCGTCGTCGTGCGGCTTGTCCTTCTTGCCGCCCGGGCCGTCGGGGCCGCCCTTCTCCTTGATCTTGGGCGGCGGGTCGACCTTGGCGGCCTTGCCGGGCTTGATCTTGCGCAGCGCCTTGGCAGCGTCGTCGAACAGCGTCCCGGCCTTCTTGAGCAGCGGCATCAGGGCCTTGAGCGCCTTGACGAGCTTCTTGGTGATGTCGGCGATCTTCGACGCGGTCTTGGCGACCGCGGCCACGACCTGCGGCACCACCCAGGTCAGGCCGATGCCGAGGGTGAACACCACCTGCAGCGCCCAGCTGATGAGGTGGCCGACGAGCTCGGCGATGATGTCGCGGACGAGCATCCGCACGGCGGCGACGACCTCACCGGCCGTCTTCACCCCGCTGGAAGCCCCTTCGCAGCCCTTCTGGGCGGCGGTCAGGATGTCGACCGTGTCCGAGGCCCGCTGACGGTATTGGTCGGCGGCATTCCCGCTCCACGACTGCAGGTCGGCCTTGACCATGTCGCCCAGGTCCTGGCCGACGGCCCCGAGCTCCTTGGCGACGTTCGCCCACGTCTGGGACTGGGCCTTGATCTGGTCGGCGTCCCCGGTCAGGGCGTCCAGCGCCGCGGAAAGCGGGCCCACGTGCTCGATCAGCCACCCGACCCCCGCGGCGAGGATCGACCCGAAGGGATCCAAGGCCATGGACAGCGCGTCGAGCGCGACCCCGACCGCGCCCATCGCGACCGAGGCCCAGTCGCCGCTCTCGATCCCCTGCTTGAGATCGTTCGCGGACTCCAGCAGCGGCAGCCCGGAAATGGCCGTGGTGGAATCTTCGCGCTGAGCTACCAGCGGGTTCGCCATGGCGTCGGTTCCTTCTCGCGGTTCACTCGATGACCGCCGCAACCACCGGCGTCCACCGTGACGCCGTCGTGCACCCAGGTGCCGCTGACGACTCTCGTGACCGGGCAGCGTCGATCCCCCACCACGGTGACCTTAGCGAGTCTTCCCCGCCAACCGGGGGTGAACAAAACGGAAACTGCACGGAAGTCCCGGCGGAAGAGCCCGTTCGCACCCGCAGGTCAGACCGTTCCGCCCGCGGGCAGGACGAACCGCGTAGGCCGATCGAGGTACGGAGCGCGTTGCTCGATCACCACTCTTGACAAGCTGCCGGAAAAGCACGTACATGAACAATGGTTCAAACCACTCGGCGGCGGGAGTTGATCTATCGTGGTCAGGTTTGGTCGGATCACCGTGGCGCTGGCAGGCGCCGCCCTCTTGGCGAGCATGACGACGGGCACGAGCGCGGCGAGCACCGCCGCCGCGCCGCGCAAGGCGGGGCCGATCAGCGTGGCCTACGTCGAGGTGAACAACAACAGCATGCTGAACGTGGGCAAGTACGCACTGGCCCAAGGCGGCGGCAACGTGTTCGACATCGGCGTCATCTTCGCCGCCAACATCAACTACGACATCGCGGCGAAGTCGGCGTACCTGTACTTCAACCCGAACGTGCAGAACGTTCTCAACAACGTGAGCACCCAGGTCCGCCCGCTGCAGGCCAAGGGCATCAAGGTCATGCTGTCGGTCCTGGGCAACCACCAGGGCGCCGGGTTCGCCAACTTCCCGTCCCAGCAAGCAGCCGCGGCCTTCGCCAAGCAGCTGTCCGACACCGTGACCAAGTACGGCCTCGACGGCATCGACTTCGACGACGAGTACACCGAGTACGGCAACAACGGCACCGGCCAGCCCAACGCCAGCTCGTTCGTCTACCTCGTCACGGCCCTGCGCGCCGCGATGCCGACCAAGCTGATCTCGCTGTACAACATCGGCCCGTCGGCGTCGAGGCTGTCCTACGGCGGCACCGACATCACCTCGAAGTTCAACTACGCCTGGAATCCCTACTACGGCACCTGGGGCGTGCCGAACATCGCGCTCCCCAAGTCCGGGCTCTCCCCCGCGGCGGTCCAGATCGCGGCCACGTCCACCAGCACCGCCGCAAGTCTCGCCCAGCGCACCGTGAGCGAAGGCTACGGCGTGTTCCTGACCTACAACCTCGGCGCCGGCGACTCGCACACCTACATCTCCAGCTTCACCAAGCCCTTGTACGGCAAGGACGCCGTGTACACGAACTAGCCACCTCGCTCTCCTGCTCGGCCCCGGGTCACACGGCCCGGGGCCGAGCCTGCTTCCACCCGCGGCCGGCGCCGCCCGCCGAAGGGACTTACGGGCAAACTTTTGCTGCCTCTCGTCATCACCCGATGGTGTGGTGTTAACTGTCGAGACTGACAGAGAGCGTTTCCCCGACCTCGGCTGCGACGGCACAGAGCAGTACCGGTTCGCCCGCCCCGCCCCGGAAAGGCCGTCTTCGATGCGAGTGTCCGCACCCCTGTCGTCCGGTCAGCAGCGCCTGTGGACCGTCTCCCAGCTGGACGGGGCCGGCCCGGCCTACAACGAGACCATGGCTTTTGTCCTGAATGGGCCGCTCGACCGCGAAGCACTGCAACGGGCCTTCAACACCCTCGCCGACCGCCACGAAGCCCTGCGTACGCGGATCGTCGTCGAAGACGGCAGGCCGGTACAAGTCGTCGAACCCGCCGGTCACGGGTTTCCCTGCGCTGTCACCGATGTCACCGGGCGGCCGGACGAAGCGGCCGAGCTGCGGCGCACCGACCCGTTCGAGCCGTTCGACCTGACGCGGGCCCCGCTGGCCCGGGCCCGGCTGCTCGTCGGCGGTGACGAGCAGCACACCCTGCTGATCACCGTCCACCACGTCGTCTTCGACGGCTGGTCCCGCACCCTGCTGCTGCGCGAACTGGGCATCCTCTACTCCGCTCATTTGAGCGGAGAACCGGTTTCCCTGCCGGAGACGCGGCCCTACCGCGAGCACGCTCAGGCGCAGCAGAACTGGCTGACCGGGCCCGGCCCGGCACCGCACGAGGCGTACTGGCAGGACCGGCTCGACGGCGTGCCGCCGGTGCTCGAGCTGCCCGCCGACCGGCCGCGCCCCGCCCGGCAGGACTACGGCGGCGCGCGGGTGCCCGTCTCCCTCTCCCCGGAGCTCACGACCCGGCTGAAGGCGGTGGCCCGGGAGCACGGCGCCACGCTGTACTCGACCATCCTGACCTGCTGGTTCATCATGCTTTCGCGGCTTTCCGCGCAGAGTGACATCGTTGTCGGCGTGCCGACCGCCAACCGCGGCGGCGGGGGCGAGTACCCCGAGACGATCGGCTTCTTCGTCAACACGCTCGCCGTGCGCGCCGAGCTGGGCGGCTCCCCCACCGGCGGCGCCCTGCTCAAGCAGGTCCGCGCGGCCCTGCGGGGCGCGATCGACCACGTCGGGCTGCCGTTCGAACGGGTCGTCGATCTGGTCAACCCGCCGCGCAGCCCGGCGCACACCCCGCTGTTCCAGACGATGTTCGCCTGGGTGCCGACCCTGCACGACGTGCTGGAGCTGCCGGGGGTGGCCGTCGAGTCCCTCGAGGTCGAGCACGCCCCCGCGAAGTTCGACCTCGCGCTCGGCCTCGCCGAGGAGAACGGCTACGTGGCCGGCCACCTCGACTACGCGAGTGCCCTGTTCGACCAGGCCACCGCCGAGCGGTACGCGCGGTACCTCGTCCGGCTGCTCGACCAGCTCGCCGCCCACCCCGAAGCCGACATCACGAGCTACGAGCTGCTGGACGACGCCGAGCGCGACGAAATCCTCACCACCTGGAGCACCGGTCCGCGCCGCACCCGGCGTCCCGGCGGGCTGATCGACCGGTTCACCGGCCACGCCGACACCACCCCGGACGCCCCGGCGCTCGTCTGCGACGACCGGACCCTCACCTACGGCGAGCTGGACCGCCGCGCCACGAAGCTGGCGAACGCGCTGCGCCGGCGCCGGGCCGGGCCGGGCGAGGTCGTGGCCATCCGCGGCAGGCGGTCGGCGGAGCTGGTGGTCGCGGTGCTGGGCGTGCTGAAGACCGGGGCCGCCTACCTCCCGCTCGACCCGGCGCAGCCGGCGGCCCGGCAGGCCGCGATGGTCGAGGACGCGCGCCCGGTGCTGGTCCTGGACGACGACGTCACGGCCCTCGAAGCCGAAGGCGACGAGACCCGGAGACCGGTCGCGACCGATCCCGGCGAGACGGCCTACGTCATCTACACGTCGGGGTCGACCGGACGTCCAAAAGGCGTCGCCGTGACCCACCACAGCGTCCTCGCCCTGTTCGACCACTGGCTCGACCGCTTCGGCGCCACACCCGGCGAGGCGACGTCGGCCTGGTCGAGCATCGGCTTCGACGCGTCGGTGCACGAACTCCTGCTCCCCCTGACGACCGGCGCGGTGCTGCACGTCGTGCCCGAGGACGTCCGGGCCGACCCCGCGGCGCTGATGGCGTGGTTACGGGAACACCGCGTGGTTCAAGCGTTCCTGCCGCCCGCCTACGTCCGGTGGATCGACGAAGACCCCGGCCGGGTGGCCGGGCTCGCGCTGCGGCAGGTCCTCACCGGCGTCGAGCCGCTGACCGACGCCGCGCTCGCCCGGTTCGAAGCGGCCCTGCCCGGCCTGCGGATCTGCTTCGGTTACGGACCGACCGAAGCCACGCTCTACGCCACCGCGCACTTCGACCCGCAACCCCTGAATCGCCCGGCACCGATCGGGCGGCCGCTGCCCGGGTCGCGGCTGTACCTGCTGGACGAGCGGCTGCGCCCGGTGCCGCCGGGCGTCGCGGGCGAGGTCTTCCTGGCCGGCGACTGCCTGGCCCGCGGCTACCTGCACCGGCCGGGGCTGACCGCCGAGCGGTTCGTGCCGGACCCGTTCGTCCCGGGCGAGCGCATGTACCGCACCGGCGACCTGGCCCGCTGGCTCGCCGGCGGCGAAGCCGAGTACGCCGGCCGCCGCGACGACCAGATCAAGCTGCGCGGGTTCCGCATCGAGCCCGGCGAGGTCACGGCCGCGCTGCTGGCCGTCCCCGGGGTCACCGAAGCCGCCGTGCTGGTCGACCGCGAAGGTGAGCCGCGGCTCGTCGCCGGCATCGCGGGCGGCGGCGGCCGGACCCCGCACGAGTGGCGGGCCGCACTGGCCGACCGGCTGCCGGACTACATGATCCCGTCCGTGTTCGCCGAGTTCGACCGGCTGCCGCTGAGCCGCAGCGGCAAGCTCGACCGCGACGCCGTCCTGGCGCACGCCCGGGCGAGCGCACCCGCCGCGGTCAACACCACCACCCCGCGCGACCGCGTCGAGCTCGCGCTGCTCCGGATCTGGCGGACCCTGTTGCTGCACCCCGCGATCGGCATCTCGGACGACTTCTTCGACGTCGGCGGCACGTCGATCTCGGCGATCAAGCTCGCCCACGCGATCGGGGCCGAGTTCGGCACCGAGCCGTCGATCCGCGACGTCATCCTGCACCCGACCGTCGAGGCGCAGGCCGCGCTGCTGCGCGCGGGCAGCCCGCCGGAGGGCGGCAGCCTGATCGAGTTCCGCCGCGGTACCGGTGACGCCCGCGTGGTCTGCGTGCACCCGGCCGGCGGGACGGCGTTCTGCTACCTGCCGCTCAGCGCCGCGCTGCCCGAGGACGCCGGGGTGCTCGGGATCCAGTCCCCCGGGCTGAACCCCGGCGAGGAGCCGCTGCCGAGCGTAGAGGCGATGGCCGAGGAGTACCTGCGGCTCGTCGGCCCGCGGCCCGGTGAGACTCTGGTCCTTTGTGGACTCTCTTATGGCGGCCTGGTCGCCTACGAGATGGGACGGCGGCTGGCCGGGCACCACCCGCGTGTCAGCGTCGTCCTGCTCGACACCACCGCCACCGACGACCCGGCCGAGAAGGCGGCGATCGGACCGGTCCCGGCGGCCGAGTTCCGCGAGAAGCTGGTGCGGTTCAACGGGATGTACCCGGGCATCGAGGACGCGCAGATCGAGCGCTACCACCGCACGTACAACCACAACCGGCTGACCGCGCGCGAGCACGACCCCGGCGGGTCCGCGGCGCGGGTGGTATTCGTCCAGGCCGTCGGTGAGGACACGATCCCGGGCACGGCCGAGTTCTGGCGCCGTCGCGTCCGCGGTGAGTTCGAGGTCGTCCCGGCCGCGTGCGGGCACTGGGACATGCTCGAAAGCGACGCGCTGCCGCTGGTCGCCAAGGTCATCTCGGCCGAGCTGGCGGCCCGATGACCTCGCTCGCCCGCCGCGTCCACGACCGGGCGCTGCGGCACCCCGACGCGGTCGCCGTGTCCGACGGCGACCGCCGGCTCACCTACGCCGAGCTGAACGCGGGCGCCGCCGCCGTCGCGGAATCCCTGTCCCGCAAGGGAGTCGGGCCCGGTGACGCGGTCGCCGTCGGCTTGCCGCGCTCGCCGGAGCTGGTGCAGGTCATGCTGGGGGTGCTGCGCCTGGGCGGCCAGGTCGTGCCGCTCGACCGCCAGAGCCCGCCCGCGCGCCGCGACGTCATCCTCGCCGACGCGGGCGCGGCCGCCGTCGTCCACGACGGGCTCCCGGGCCTGCCGCCGCTGACGCCCGCCGATCTCCTGGCGCTCACCGTCGAGGCCGGTGAGCCCGCCGAACCCGCGCCGGCGTCGTTCCTCTTTTACACCTCCGGCACGACCGGGCGCCCCAAGGGCGTCGAGGTGCGCGACGCGGGTGTCCTGCGGCTCGCCGAACCCGGCTGGCTCGACCGCGGCACGCGGTTCGCGTGCCTGGCCAACCCCGCGTTCGACGCGATCAGCTTCGAGGTGTGGGTGCCGCTGCTGACCGGCGGCACGTGCGTCGTCCTCGGCGACGACACCGTCCGGGACCCGCGGGCGTTCGCCGACGCCCTGGTCCGGGAGCGCGTCGACACGATGTTCGTGACCGCGACGCTGTTCAACGCGGTCGCCGAGACCGTGCCGGACAGCTTCTCGACCGTGCGCCGGGTCGTCATCGGCGGCGAGCAGCTCAACGCCCCGCTGATCCGCCGCTGGTACCGGGCCAACCCGGACGCGCCGACCCGGCTGCAGAACGGCTACGGCCCGACCGAAACGACGACGTTCGCGCTCAGCTACGCCATCCCGCGCGGCTTCGACGGCGACGTCGTGCCGATCGGCCGTCCGCTGCCCGGCACCGGCGTGGTCGCGGTGACCGCGGACGAGCGCGTGGCCGCCGAAGGAGAGCTGGCGGAGCTGTACGTCTCGGGGGCCGGGGTGGCGCTCGGCTACCGCGGCCTGCCCGTGGAGACCGGGCAGCGGTTCGTCCGGCTGCCGTGGCTCGACGACGGCCGCGCCCGGTTCTACCGCACCGGCGACCTGGTCCGCGTGCTGCCGGGCGGGCGCTTCGCCTACGCCGGGCGGACCGACCGGCAGGTGAAGGTCCGCGGCTACCGGATCGAGCCCGGCGAGCTGGAGCAGCGGCTGCTCGCGCACCCCGGGATCCGGCAGGCCCACGTGGCCGTGCGCCGCGCGGCCACGGCCGAGCTGCTCGCGTTCGTCGTGGCCGCCGAGCTGACCTTCGACGCCTTCGATGCTCATTTGAGCGCAACCGTGCCGGCCTACATGCGGCCGCACCACGTCTTCCGCGTCGGCGAACTGCCCCGCAACGCGAACGGGAAGGTCGACGAAACCGCGCTGCTGGCGGGTGGCTTCCCGCCGTGGCGGCCGGAGGCCGGCGGCGAGGCGACGGCTTGGGAACAGGACGTCCTGGACGTCGTGTCGGACGTCCTCGGCGTCCCGGAGCTCCACCCGGGCGACACGTGGCTGCGCTCCGGTGGCGACTCGCTCAAGGCGCTGCGCCTGCGGTTCGCCCTCCGCGAGCGCTGGGGCGCGGACCTGGCGCCTTCGGTGGTGCAGCGCGGCACCTTCGCCGATCTCGCGGCCGCCGTCGCCGGTGCGGGGCGCGCGGACTACCCGGATCCGGGTGCTCCGGCCGCGGCGACGGCCGCACCGGCCACCAGCGAGCAGCAGCGGCTTTGGCTGCTGCAGCAACGGAATCCCGCGTCCACGGCCTACCACGTCCCGCTCGCGTTCCGGATCACCGGCGAACCCGACGTCGACGCGTTGCGCCGGGACGTGCGCAGCCTCGTCGAGCGGCATCCGGCGCTGCGCACCGGGTTCGAGGCGACCGCCGACGGCCTGCGGCAGGTGGTGAAGGCGCCGTACGACCCGTGGACCGAGCCGGGCGACGACTTCTTCACCGCGCCCTTCGACCTCGCGTCGGGCGCGCTCATGCGCGCGGCCTGGCGGCCGGACGGCACGTTTTTGCTGTGCCTGCACCACATCGCGGTCGACGGCTGGTCGCTGAACATCCTGTTCCGCGAGCTGTCCGGGGCCACGCCGCGGCCGGACGCGCACACGCCGTTGGACTTCGCCGCGTGGCAGTCCCGGTGGTTCGCCTCCCCCGGCTACCGCGACCGGCTGACCGACCGGTCCGACGACGCCGAGCCGCTCGCGGGTGCGTCCCTGACCGGGCGGCTGCGGACCACCACGATCGGCCGCGAGCGCGTGGACGAGTGGGCCGGCGAACTGGGCCTGACCCGCTTCCAGCTTCTGCTCGGCGTGTTCGCCTGGAGCCTGTACGCGGTGACCGGACGGACCCGGCCCCGGATCGCCGCACCGGTGGCGAACCGGCCGGTGCGGGCGTTCGAGGACGGTGTCGGCATGTTCGCCAACACCGTGCGGCTGCCGCTTTCGGTGGACCCGGACGAGGAACTGGACGCCCAGCTGCGCCGGCTCGGCGAGGTGTCGGGCGCGGCCCTGGACGACCAGGACGTCGCGTTCGCCGACCTCGACCCCGGGTACGCGGCCTTCGACTACCTGTTCGTCCTGGAGAACACCGACTTCGGCGCGCTCACGCTGCCCGGCTGCCAGGTCAGTCCACAGTGGATCGAGGCGGCCGAGGCGAAGTGCGCGCTCACGCTGTCGGTCGTCGAACGGCCCGACGGCTTCGACTGCCTCTGGGAATACGGCGAAGGCCACTTCACCGAAGCCGAGGCGGCGGCCCTCGGCGACGTCTTCGACCGCGCTTTGACCGGCGCCGCACGGACTCCGGCAGAACTGGCCGAGCCGTACCGCCGCGACCACGGCCGCGGTGCCACCGCGGAGCTGACCTGGGAGACCGTGGCGGAAGGCTTCGCGCGTCAAGTCGCGCTGACGCCCGACACCCCGGCGTTGACCGGCGACACGACGCTGACCTACGCCGAGCTGGACGCCCACGCGGCCCGGCTCGCCACCACCCTGCCCGAAGACGCGACCGACATCGCACTGTACTTCGGGCCGTCCGCCGAGCACGTGGTCGCCCTCCTCGCGCTGGCCCGGCTGAACATCACCGCCGTGCCGCTGGATCCCGCGTACCCACCGGCGTTGCTGCGCGACATGATCGGCCAGGTCCGGCCGCGGTGCGTGCTGCTCGCGCCGGGGTCGGATTTCGAGACCGACGTCGAACGGCGGTTCGTCACTCTCACCGAAGGGCCGGTGCCGGACGTGCCGGCCCGGCACGCCGGACGGCCGCTCTACACGTTGTTCACCTCGGGCTCGACCGGCGCGCCCAAGGGCGTGCGCGTCCCGGACCGCACGCTGGCCAACCTGGTGCAGTGGCAGGACATGCCGCCGGCGACGACCCAGCAGTTCTCGATGCTGTCGTTCGACGTGTCGTTCCAGGAGATCTTCACGACGCTGTGCGGCGGCGGCCGGCTGCACCTGGTCCGGCCGGAGTGGCGCCGCGACGTCCCGGCGCTGCTGGAGCGGCTGGAAACCGCCGGGATCGAGCGCATCTTCCTGCCGTACGTGGCGTTGCAGCTGCTGGCCGAGCACGGGGTGCGGCTCGGGCGGTACCCGTCGCGGCTGCGGGACGTGGTCGCCGCCGGCGAGCAGCTGGTGTGCACGCCGGCGATCCGCCGCTGGTTCGCCGGGCTGCCCGGCGCGCGCCTGCACAACCACTACGGCCCGACCGAGACCCATGTCGTGAGCGCGCTGACCCTCGACGGCGATCCGGCGGCGTGGCCCGAGCGTCCGGCGATCGGCCGTCCGGTGGCGAACGCGGTGCTGCGGGTCGCCGACGCGTCGGGCGCGCCGCTGCCGCCGGGCCAGACCGGCGAGCTGCTCATCGGCGGTCTCGCGGCGAACCGGTGCTACCTCGGTGACGCGGCGGCGGCGAAGTTCGCCGAGCTGCCCGAGCTGCACTACCGCAGCGGCGACCTCGCGCACTTCGACCGCGCCGGGCTGCTGCACTTCGACGGCCGGGCCGACCGGCAGGTCAAGCTCAGCGGGTTCCGCCTGGAGCTGGGGCAGGTCGAAGCGGCGCTGCTGCGGCACCCCGACGTCGTCAACGCCGTGGTCGTGCCCGAGAACGACCGGCTGGCCGCGTTCCTGGAGTGCCGCCGGACCCCGACGGCGTCGGAGCTGACCGATCACCTGGTGCCGCTGCTTCCGCCGCACGCGCGGGTCGATCACTTCCGCGTCGTCACCGCCCTGCCGCGCACACCCAGCGGGAAGCTCGACCGGGACGCGGCTGCCCTGGTGCCGGGCACGGATCTCCAGCGGACGCCGTCGGCTCCGTCGAGCGAGCTGGCGACGCTGTTCGAGGAGGTGACCGGCTCGCCGATCGGCCCGGACGAGACGTTCTTCGCAGCGGGCGCGACCAGTCTCTCGCTGATGCGGTTCCACCTGCGCTGCGCCGAAGCCGGGTACCGGTTCACCGCGGCCGACCTCTTCGAGCACGTCACGCTCCGGGACCTGACGCGGCACCTCGAAAGCGGCCCGGCCCCCGCCCGGGCCGTGGACTCCGGTGGTGCCGACGAGCCCGTCGCCGTCGTCGGCATGGCGGTGCGGCTGCCGGGCGCACCGGACCTGGCGGCGTTCTGGGACCTGGTCGTCTCCGGCCGCCGGGGCATCGAGGAGTTCCCGGCCGCCGAGGGCATGGTGGGGGCGCGCAGCCTCCTCGACGGGCCGCTGGCGTTCGACCCGGAGCACTTCGGGATCAGCCACCGCGACGCGGCGCTGATGGACCCGCAGCAGCGGCAGCTGCTGATGGCGTGCGTCGAAGCCCTGGCCCACGCGGGAATCCCCGGCTCGGGCCGGATCGGGCTCATCGCCGGCTGCGGCGAGAACACCTACTTCCAGCAGATGCTGCGCGAGGCCGACCCGGCGGCGCTGCCGGACGGCTTCCAGCTCGCGCTGCACCACGAGAAGGACTTCCTGGCCACCAAGGTCGCCTACCACCTCGACCTGACCGGTCCCGCGCTGACGACGCAGACGGCGTGCTCGAGCTCGCTGGTCGCCGTCCACCAGGCCGCCGCGATGCTCCGCGGCGGTGAGGCGGACGTGATGCTGGCGGGCGGGGTGCTCGTCGACGTCACGCTGGCCGAGGGCTACCGGTACCGGCCGCAGCACATCTTCTCGGCGGACGGGCACTGCCGCCCGTTCAGCGACGACGCCGGCGGCACGGTGGGCGCGAGCGGCGTCGGCGTGGTGGTGCTGAAGCGGCTGTCGGCCGCCCGCCGCGACGGCGACACGGTGTATTCGGTGATCACCGGCTCGGCTCTGACCAACGACGGCGCGGTGAAGCAGGGTTACAGCGCACCGTCCCCGGCCGGACAGCGGGAGGCGATCCGGGCCGCGCTGCGCCGAGCCGGGCGCACGGGCGCCGACGTCGGTTACGTGGAGACGCACGGAACGGGAACGCGTCTCGGCGACCCGATCGAGGTGGCGGCCCTGCGCGAGGCGATGCCCGACTCGGCGGGCTGCGCGTTGTCGTCGGTGAAGAGCCAGCTCGGCCACCTCGGCGCGGCGGCGGGCGTGGTGGGCCTGATCCGCGCGACCCTGGCGATCCACCACGGCGTGCTCCCGCCGACAGTCGACTTCCGCGCGCCCAACCCCGCGCTGGAGCTGGGGCCGTTCCGGGTGCCGACCCGGGCGGAGCCGTGGCCCGCGGGACCGCGGGTGGCCGGGGTGAGCAGCTTCGGCATCGGCGGGACGAACGCCCACGTGGTACTGGAGGCGATCCGCCCGGTGCCGGTCCCGCACCCGGAACCCGTGCGGTGCCTGGTGCTGTCGGCCCGCAGCGCCGCTGCTCTGCGGATCGAAGCGGCTCGGGTGGCGGATTACCTTTCGACGCACCCAGAGTCCTATGTGGACGTATTGCGGCACCTGCAGTCCGGTCGGCCCGCGGAACGCTGGCGCCTGGCTGGACCGTGCGAAACCGCCGCCGATGCCGTCGCGTGGCTGCGTACAGCCGAACCCCGGGAGGTGCCGAGCCCGTCACTTTCACGTGAAAGTGACGCCCGCTCCGCCACCGACCAGCCGCACTCCCGCGAAAGCGATGCGCCGCCCGAAACCCCTGCGCCACTTTCACGTGAAAGCGACGCCCGCTCCTCCGCCCACCGCGAAAACGACGCGCCGCCCGAAACCCTCGCGTCACGCGAAAGCGACACTCGACCCGCCACCGACCGGTCGCGCGCCCAGGAAAGTGGCGCACCGCCCCAAGCCCCCGCGTCACTTTCACGTGAAAGTGACGCCCGCGCCGCCGCCGAGTTGGCTGCGGCCTGGCTGGCCGGGGAACACCTCGGCTGGGGACACTCCGCCGCCCCAGCCCCGTGGGACTTTCCGCCGCCTGCCTTCTCGACCCGGGACTTCGACTTCCCGCGGCGGGCCCCGGTCACCCGGCGGCCCGAAAGCGCGTGGCTGCACCAGCCCACCTGGGTCCGCCTCCGCCGGACAGCACCCGCCACCCGAAGCGACCGGGTCCTCGTCATCTCCGGCGAAGGCCCGTTGACCGCGCCTGCCTTCGACGCCGCGTACCCCCGCGTCGTCCGGGTCCACGCCGCCGGGCATTTCGCCCGGCTCGGTCCCGACACCTTCGAAGCCGACCCCGCCGACTCCGCGTCGCTCCGCCAGATCCTCGATGCCTTGCCCGGCGCCGAAATCGACTGGCTCCACACCCTCCCGCTCGGCATCACCGGTCCCCTCGGCAAGACGTCCGTGGACCACGCGACCTGGGCCTGTCTCGACACCCCCGCCGCCCTCCTGCGCGCCGCTCACGACCGTCCAATCAGGACCTGGTGGATCTCCGCCGGCGCCACGCCCGCGAACGGTGCCGTCACGCGCCCCGAGGCCGGGCTGCTCGCCGGGGTGAGCGCCGTCGGCCCGCAGGAGAGCGGCATCCCGGGCCACTGGGTCGATCTCCCCACCGCGGACCTGGCCCCCCTCGCCGACCTCCTCACCGCGCCGACACCACCGGAGCGCGTCGCGCTGCGGGGCGGCTTCTGGTGGGCCCAGGACACCGCACCCGTCGACGCCGGCCCGGCTGCCCTGACCGACGGGACCCACCTCGTGCTCGGCGGGACCGGCGGGATCGGCACCGCCGTCGCCGAGGAGCTGCTGACCCGCACGGCCGGCCGCGTCATCCTGCTGGCCCGCGACCCCTACCTGCCCGAGGCCCTCAAGCCGTGGGCGGACCGCGTGGACCTGCTCGCCGCCGACGTCACCACCGTCACCGCCGACGAGATCGGCGCTCCGCTCGCCGGGATCGTGCACGCGGCCGGAAACCCCGGCGGTGGCCTCATCGCCACCCGCGGCGGGGGCACGCAGTCGGTCAAGCTCGCCGGTGCTCTGCTCACCGAACAGCTCGTCGAACGCGACCAGCCCGCCTACGTCGTCTACTGCTCGTCGCTGTCCGCCCAGTTCGGCGGCACCGGCCAGCTGGACTACGCCGCCGCCAACGGTTTCCTCGACGCGCTCGCCCACCGCGACGGCCCGACCGCCCGCCTCTCGATCGGCTGGGACGTCTGGCGCGACACCGGCATGGCCGTCACGGCCCTGGAAACCGACGCCCGCCACCAGGCCCACCTGGCGGTCGGCCTGAACGTCGAGGAAGGCCGCCGCACCTTCGCCCGCGCGCTGGGCTCGGGCCTGCCCCAGCTCCTCGTCGCGACGAGCGGCCTCGAGACCGCGCGCGCGTTCCACGAACGTGACGTCGCGGCGCCCGGCCCGAAACCGTCCGGCGACGCCGAGGCCGAGCTGACCGAGGAAGTGCGCGCCCTCCTGGGTGTCGCCGAGCTCGACCCGCACGTCCCGCTCTACGACCTGGGCGCCGACTCCCTGACCCTGCTGGACGTCGTCGACTCCGCGAAACGCCTCTTCGGCGTCGACCTCGACCTCGCCTGGCTCGGCCCGGAGGTGACGATGGCCGCGTTGCTGGCGAAGCTCACCGCGGCGGGCGACACGGACGAGGTGGTCGTGCAGGTCTGGCGGGAGGGGACGGGCCGTGAAGCCGTGTGCCTCGTGCACCCGGTCGGCGGGGACGTCCACGCGTACCGCCCGCTCGTCGAGGCCCTGGACCCCCGGCTCGGTGTCTGCGTGATCGCCGACCCGGCGCTCAGCCTGCCCGAACCGCCTGGGTGGTCCGTCGCGGACCGGGCGCACCGGTATCACCTTGCGCTGCAAGGCAAACTGCCCGGACGCACCTGGCAGCTGGCCGGGTGGTCGTTCGGCGCCTGGGTCGCGGCCGGCATGGCCGCCGAGGCCGAGACGGCCGGGCAGCCGGTGCGGGCGCTGCACCTCGTCGACCCGCCGCCGCCCGGTGCGAGCGCCGCGGACTACAGCGACACGGAGCTGGAAGCGGTGTTCGAACGCGAGCTGGGCGCCTCCGGGGGCACCGCGGGTGAGCACGCCCGGCGGCTGGCGAGCGCGTGCCGGGCCAACCTGCGCAGCATGACCGGTCACCGGCTGCCCCGGCTGAGCGCGACCCCCAGCCACGTCTGGCTCGCGGCCGAGCCCGAACCCGGCCTGCCGGTGGCCGACCGCGCCGGCTGGCGCGCCCTGCTGCCCGAGCCGAGCCGCTGGCACGCACTGCCCGCCACCCACTACGGCATCGTGCGCGCCCCGCACGTCACCGCGATCGCCGCGGCCATCGGACTGTGAGACCCACAGGGAGGAAAGGAAACCATGGAGCAGTACGAACTCGACGCGGTCAAGCGGATCACGACGCGGCCCGCGCGCGACTACCGGACGCTGGCGGTGCGGGGCCTGACCCCGGTCATCGGCGCCGAGGTCACCGGCCTCGACCTGACCCGGGAGCTGACTGAGGAGCAGCTCACCGAGCTGAAGACGGCGTTCCTGGACCACCACGTGCTGGTGTTCCGCGACCAGGACATCTCGGTGGCCGACCACAAGCGCCTCGCCGCGAGCTTCGGTGAGCTGCGCCCGGTGAACCCGCCGCCCGAGCACGGCGACCCGTACATCCTCGAGGTCGCGACCGCGCCGGAGTCGGCGAACGTGTTCGGCAACGGCTGGCACGCCGACGGCACCGCCGACGCCGAGCCGTCGCTGGGCTCGATGCTGCACATCACGCAGATGCCCGAGGTCGGCAGCGGCGGCGACACGCTCTTCGCGAACATGCACCTCGCCTACGACATGCTGTCGCCGAAGCTGAAGGAGCTGCTGGCCGGGCTCACCGCGATCCACGACGGCGCGCACGCCTTCCGCGGCCACAAGATCCCGGAGGGCTACGAGCCCCCGGCCAGCGAGCACCCCGTCGTCGTGCGGCACCCGGAGACCGACCAGCCGCTGCTGTACGTCAACCCGGCCTACACCGCGCGCATCCCGCAGCTGTCGGCCGACGAGAGCCAGGCCGTGCTCGACCTGCTGTTCTCGGTCGTGCCGAACCGGCCGATGCTGGCCTGCCGGGTCCGCTGGGAGCCGAACACGCTGGTGTTCTGGGACAACCGCTGCGTCCAGCACCACGCCGTCTACGACTACTACCCGCACATCCGCTTCGGTCACCGCGTCGCGATCAACGGCGGCCCGCTCAAAGGCTGACAGGAGTCTTATGTCGTCCGAACCCGTGGTGGACGTCCGCGATCCGGCCGTCCTCGACGACCCGATGCGCGGGTACGACCGCGTCCTCGCCGAGTCGCCGGTCTCCTGGGCCCGGCTGCCCGGCGGTACCGAGGGCTGGCTCGTCACCGGCAGCGCCGAGGTCCGCGCGGTCCTCTCCGATCCGGCCGTGCGCAACGATCCTGCCGGCCTGCCCGGCCAGGGCGCGCAGACCCAGGAGGAGACGTTCCTCGCGCTGGGCACGCCCCCGGAACACCTGCCGTACCTGCGGGCGAGCCTGCTGAGCCTCGACGGTGCCGAGCACACGAGACTGCGCCGCAGCATCAGCCACGCGTTCGGCGCGTCCCGCGTCGAAACGCTGCGGCCGCGGGTGCAGCGAATCGTCGACGACCTGCTGGACGGCCTCGGCTCCGGGACCGTGGACCTGCTCGAGGAGTACGCCTATCCCCTGGCCATGGCCGTCGTCTGCGAACTGGTCGGGGTGCCCGAGCGGGACTGGGTGGACTGGTACCGCTGGGGCAAGGTGCTGGTCGGCGGCGACCCGGCGGCGATCACCCCGACGCTGGGCGAGATGTTCGCCTACTGCCACGCCCTCGTCGACCAGCGCCGGGCCGAGCCGCGCGAGGACCTGCTCAGCGAGGTCGTCGCCCAGGACGATCTGAATGACGTCGACATCGTGGCGCTCGTGGTGTTCCTGGTGCTCGCCGGGCACGAAACCATGGCGCACATGCTGTCCAACGCGACGCTCGCGCTGATGCGCGACCCCGCCCAGCGGGAGCTGCTGCGCACCGAGCCCGGGTTGTGGCCGGCCGCGGTGCGCGAGCTGGTCCGCACCGACGGCCCGGTGCAGCTGGCTCGGCTGCGTTACGCCGCGACCGACCTCGAGGTGGGCGGCGTGCGGATCAAGGCGGGTGACGCGGTGCAGGCGGTGCTGGGCGCCGCCAACCGCGACCCGGCCCAGTTCGGCTGCCCGCACCACGCCGACGTGCGACGGCAGGCCGAGCACGGCGGCCGCGAAGGCAGCGTCGGATTCGGCTGGGGACCGCACTTCTGCCTCGGCGTCGCGCTGGCGAAGGTCGAGGCCGAAGTCGCGCTGCGGAGCCTGTTCGACCGGTTCCCCGCGGTGCACCCGGCGGGCGAGCCGGAGTGGGTGCCGTTGCCCCGCGCCCGCCACCGGGTCGCCCTGGAGGTGCGGCTGCGGTGAGCGCACCCACTCCCGACGTTTCGATCATCCTGCCCTGCGCCGGGCTCGCGACCCGCTTCGGAGCGCCGTACGCGAAGGAACTGCACTGCCTGGCTCCCGGGGTCACGATCCTCGACCGCAGCCTGGAGACCGTCGTCGAGCTCGCGAAGAGCGGGCTCACCGTGCGCGTGGTCGTCGTGTTCGGGACGCACAAGCTGGACACGGTGAAGTACCTGGCGCGCTACGCCGGCACCTTCCAGCTGGTGTTCGTCTACCAGGACGACGAGGCCGAACCGGGACTCGACGGGGCGATCCGGTGCGCCCTGCCGCTGACGCACGGGCCGGTGGCCCTCGTCCTGCCGGACATCGTCGTCAGCAGCGTGGGCAGCCTGCGTGACGCCCTGCGGCAGACGGACGCGGCGGGCTGGAGCGTGGTGGCCGCGGAAGAGCGGGATCCCGCCGTGCTGCGGCAGATGGGCGCGCTCACCGTGGCCGGGCGCGACGGCGGCGTGGTCGTCGAGGCCGCCGCGGAGAAGCCGGCCGACCCCGCGGGGTTCAACGCGCTCTGGGGCATCGTGGCGGTCGCCGAGGCACAGGCCCACCGGTTGCCGGAGGTGGCGAGACGGGACGCGGACAGCCCGCTGGCCGGTGCGCGCGCCCTCATGGTCGAGCGGATCGTCAACTACAACACCACCGAAGGATGAGCGTGCTCGACGACGTGATGACGGCGCTCGGCACCGTCCTGCCCCGGCTGGCCGCGGTCACCGGCACCCCCGGGGTCGCCGTCGCGGTGGCGACGAGCGACGAGCTGCGGACGGCCTCGACCGGGTTCGCGGACCTGGCCGCCGGGGTGCCGATGACCGCCGGGACCGTCGCGCCGGCGGGCTCGCTGACCAAACCTGTCACCGGGCTGGCCTTCATGCAGCTGGCCGAGGCGGGCGCGATCGGCTTGAACACGCCGGTCGACGAGGTGCTGCCCGCAGGACTGCGCGGACCCGGCGCGGAACCCGTCACCACCGCCATGCTGGCCGCCCACCAGGGCGGCTACTACAGCGACATCGTCACCGCCATCGCGCCCACGGCGCCGGCCGAGCCGATCCTCGAGCACGTCCGGCGCCGGCACGGGATCGGCCGCGCCGTCGAGTACGGCGGGGTGCTACCGCTGGTGACGCCGCCCGGGTCCTATTCGTACTCGAGCTTCGGTGTCGGGGTGCTGGGCGGGGTGGTCGAGCACCTGACCGGCGAGCCGTACGGCGCCCGCGTCCACCGGGACGTGTTCGCCCCGGCCGGGATGGCGGACACGAGCATCGACGACGGGACGCGAAATCCGTGGACGCCGGACCGGAACACCGCCGCGACCGGGTACATGGCGTTCGGCGACTGGTGCCTGCCGAGCCCGCCCCTGCGGACCTCGGCCTACCCGGGAGTCGGGATGTACACCAGCGCCGCAAACTTCGCGCGGCTGCTGCAATCCCTGCTGCGCACCGCCCGCGGCGACCGCGGTCTGATCGGTCCGGACTCGCTCGCGGCCATGGTGACCCCGCGCGCGGAGCGCCCGAGCCCGCACGGCGTCCGCTCCTTTTCCGGCCTGACCCTGGAGCTCGCCGACCCGGACCTGGGCGACGACTGGTGGTGGGGGCACACCGCGGCGTTCCCGTGGGGGTTCTGGTGGGAGGCGCGGGTCTGGCCGCACCGCGACCTGGCCGCGGTCGCGGTGGGCAACCGGTGGGACATGGCCCGCTTCCACAACCCCGCCACCCGCAGCGCTCCGGGCCTGGCCGTGGAGTGGGCCGGCCGCTGGGCGCGCTCCGGCGCCCCGGCGAAGCTCCCGGACATGGACGGGCGGCCCCGGTGGACCGGGCCCCGGCCCACCCCGGAAAGCTCGCACTGGATGGGAGTTCTGGTCGGTGAGCGCACCCACGGCCTGCTCGGCGTGCCCGATCCGCTGCCGGTCGCGGAGCTGACCGGCGGCGCACGCTCCCTCGGCGACGGTGACGCGAACGGCTGGGACCCGGACGCGTTCGGGCGCGGGGTGGAGCAGGCGCGCGCGGTGGCGCCGGATCCGGACGCGCTCGGGGTGCTGGGCCGGGAGCTCGGCCCGGCCGCGGCGCTCTGGATGCTGGAGTGCGGGGCCTCGAGCGCGGACGTCACGATGCCGGTCGGCTTCTACGCCCGCGCACCACGGTGAGGGAAGGAACGCGCATGCGGGTGCTGCTCTCGACCTACGGGACGCGGGGCGACGTCGACCCCCTGGTGGCCCTCGCGATCCAGCTCCGAGCGCTCGGCGCCGAAGTGCGGATGTGCACCCCGCCGGACGACGAGTTCACGGAACGGCTGGCCGGCCTCGGAATCGACTCGGTGCCGGTCGGGCCGCCGATCCGGACGCTGATGCGCGGCACCCCGCCGTCGCCGGCGGAGCTGTCCCGGTACCGCACCGAACTGGTCGACACGCAGTTCGACGTCCTCCCGTCGGCGGCCGACGGGTGCGACGCGCTGGTGGTGGCCGGTTTGGCGCAGGTCGCCGCGCGATCGGTGGCCGAGGCCGTGGGCATCTCCTACGTGTACGTGACGTATTCGGCGGTGAACCTGCCGTCGCCGCACCACGCGCCACCCCCGCGGCCGGGCTGGCCGGAGCCGGCGGACGCCGACAACAAGACCCGCTGGGACCGCGACGCCCGCCGGGTGGACGAGCAGTTCCGTGCGCCGCTCAACGGCCACCGCGCCGCGCTCGGCCTGCCGCCAGTGGCCGGCGTGCGCGACCACGTCTACTCGGACCGGCCGTGGCTCGCGGCGGACCCGGTCCTGGGCCCCTGGCCGGACAGCCACGATCTGGAGGTGGTCCAGACCGGCGCGTGGACCACAGTGGACGAACGTCCGCTGCCGGCCGATCTGGTGGCGTTCCTCGCCGCGGGCCCGCCGCCGGTCTACGTCGGCTTCGGCAGCATCAGCCCGGCACCCGACATCGCCCGCTGGGCCGTGGAAGTCAGCCGCGCCCGGGGGTACCGCGTCCTGGTCTCCCGCGGCTGGGCGGACCTGGACCTGATCGACGGCCAGGACGACTGCTTCGCCATCGGCGACGTCAACCACCAGCGCCTGTTCCGCGAACTGGCCGCGGTGATCCACCACGGCGGTGCGGGCACCACGCAAACCGCGGCCCGGGCGGGCGTCCCGCAGGTGGTGGTCCCGATCCGCCTGGCGGACAACCCGTACTGGGCCGGCCAGGTGGCGGCCCGGCAGGTCGGCGCGGCCCTCGACGGCCCGACGGCGACCATCGAGTCGCTGACCGCCGCGTTCGAGACGGCGCTGGCCCCCGGAACCCGGGAACGGGCGAAGGCGCTGGGAGCCGAGATCCGCACCGACGGCGCGACGGTGGCCGCTCGCCTGCTGCTGGACAGGCTCGGCTGAGCAAGGCCGGAAGCGCCCCGTCCGAGGTCCGATCAGCTCACTGCGTAGGTGACTGGACGACCAGGAGCGGGCAGGTGGCGTGGTGGATCAGCGCCTGGCTCGTCGACCCCGTCAGCATGCCGGAGAAGCCACCGAGACCACGGCTCCCGACCACCAGCAACCGGGCGTCGGCGGAGTGGTCGAGCAGGCAGCGCACCGGGTGGTCCCGCGCCACGACGCGCCGCACCGCCACGTCCGGGTACTTCTCCTGCCAGCCGGCGAGCCGTTCCGCCATGAGCTCACTTTCGTTCGCTTCCAGGGCATCGAAGTCGTCGAGCAGCTGCTGGCCGAGCGTGTGCGCGGTGCCCGTGGACACCGACAGCCAGCTGTGCACGGCGACCAGGTCCGCGCCCCGCGACGATGCCTCGTCGAAGGCCACCGCGATCGCGGGCTCGTTCGCCGGGGAACCGTCCAAACCGAGCACCACCGGACCGTTCTCACGGCCACCACCACGGACCACCACGATCGGGCACCGGCCGCGGGCGACCATCGCCACCACCGTGGAGCCGGTCAGCATGCCGCTGAACCCGCCCAGTCCCCGGGAGCCGAGCGCGACCAGGCGAGCATCCGCCGAGGCCTCGAGCAGCTCGGTCACCGGGCCGCCCGTCACCAGGTCGGCGTGGATCTCCAAACCGGGATGGGCCGACCGAACAGCGGCCTCGGCGTCGGCCAGCAACCGACGGCCCTGCGTTTCCAGTACCTCGGTGAATCCGTCCGGTGGCCGGACGCCGGCGCCGTAGGACAGCGCGGGCACCGGCACGGCGTGCACGATCCGCACCGGCAGATGCCGGCGCGCGGCCTCGTCGCCCGCCCAGCGCGCGGCTTGCAGCGCCGACGCCGATCCGTCGACACCGACGAGGATCTGCTGCCTGGTTGTGTTGTCGGCCATGAGAGGACTCCTCGGTTGTCGCGAACCTGCGGACCTCGAGCCTGTTCCTCCGGGAAAGCTCGGCACCAGAGGATTCGATCGCGTATCCCGGTGACTTTCTTCCCTGCGCGGGACCGCTCGGACCGTGCACCAAAGTCACCGCGATCCGGGGATTTCGGCACCATCACCCGCCCGTACGGCGGCCCATGCTCGGTGCACAACCGAAAAGGAGCCCCACGATGTCCATCCAGGACCGCGGCCCGTCCCTGACCACCCCCTTCATCCCCAGCCAGCCGGAAACACGGACGGCCGAACGGCCTCAGCCCGGCTCCACCGCTCGTGGCTCGGCCTTGGCCGTCCTGCGCATCGTGATGGGCCTGACGTTCCTCTGGGCCTTCCTCGACAAGGTGTTCGGGCTGGGTTACGCCACGAGCTCGGCGCAGGCCTGGATCAGCGGCGGCTCGCCGACCAAGGGATTCCTCGGCCACGTCCAGGTCGGGCCGATGCAGTCGCTGCTGCGCGGCTGGGCCGGGGCCGGCTGGGCCGACTGGCTGTTCATGCTGGCCCTGCTCGGCCTCGGCGTCGCCCTCCTGCTCGGCGTGGCCCTGCGCCCGGCCGCGGTCGCGGGCACCGTCCTGCTCGCCCTCATGTGGATCGCCGAATGGCCGCTCGCCCAGTCCACTTCAGCCGGTACGGCGACGTCGTCGACCAACCCGCTGATCGACTACCACCTCGTGTACCTCGTCGTGCTCGTCGTGCTGGCCGCCTTCGCCGCGGGTGACACCTGGGGCCTCGGCCGCCGCTGGGCGAAGCTCGACCTCGTCCGCCGCACCCCTTGGCTCCGCTGAGCCCCACCGCTCCATCCACAACGGACACCGGTGTGCCGGCGGGCCCCATGGCCGGCACACCGTCACCACAGCAGGAGGAAGACCATGCGCACCAGCACGACAGTAGGCCGGATCATGACCCGCGAAGTGATCACCGCGACGCCGGCGACACCGTTCAAGGACCTGATCGGCATGATCGTCACCAACGGCGTCAGCGCGGTCCCGGTCACCACCCCGGAGGGTGCGCTGCTCGGCGTCGTGACCGAAGCGGACCTGCTGTGCCGGCAGGCGCACCAGGACGACCAGCTCGGCGCGGGCTGCCCGCACTTCGCCGGCCACCTGACGCGGGAGGACTGGCGCAAGGCGGCCGCGCAGACCGCGGCCACGCTGATGACCGCGGCGCCGCCGACCACCACACCGGGTGCCACCCTGCCGGAGGTCGCGCGCATGCTCACGACAAGCGGCGTCCGCCGGCTGTTCGTGCTCGACGGCGAGCAGCTGGTGGGCGTCGTCGCGCGGCGGGACCTCCTGCGCACTTTCCTGCGCACGGACGAAGACCTGCGCAGCGACGTCGACCGCACCGTGTTCGACGACGCCTTGCACGCCGACAAGAACGCCGTGCTCGCGAGCGTCGAGCGCGGCGTGGTCCTGCTGACCGGCCGGCTCGAGTACGAAGCCGACGTGGCCACCGCGGAACGGCTGGTCCTCGCCGTACCCGGCGTCGTGGGGGTCAAGAACCGGATGGACTTCGTCTGGCAGGGCCAGGGCCCGCAGCCCGTCGGCTGACCGCCCGATCGTGGCGGACGTTCCGCACGTGCAGGGCGACGGCCAGGACGAGCAACGGCACGTGGATCGACGGCAGGTTCCGGGCGAACCACCGCGGCAGGAAGAGGTCGGTGACCGAGCCGTGCTCGGCACCGAACGACTCGGCGACCTCGGTCAGCGGACAGCGGAACCCGTTCGCCGCGAAGACGAGGCACTCGACGGCGACCACGCCACCGGCGAGCGCGGCTCGCCGGTCCGATCGCTTCGCCAGCCCCGAATACAGGACGTACGAGAAGCAGGACTCGATGGCGAACCAGGCCGCCGTGTGCACGAGCCGGATCACCACGAGCACTCCGGGGTGCCGGCCCCGCCGGGGTTCACCGGTCATCGACGTCCTTTACCCGACGGGATTCCCGCGGCCCGTTCCGCGGTGCTGAAGTAGCCGGCCCGGCGGCGCAGCGGACGTCGCGGGCTCGCGGGCCGTGGCGCGGTGGTCGTCGTGCGCACCACCCGGTAGAAGATGCGCTTGCCCACCTCGATCAGGACCAGGTACCCCAGCACCATCCCGGCCAGCGCGGCGAAGAACCCGCCCGGCAACGGCGAAAACCCCAGCGCGGCCGCGAGCGGCGTCGCGGGCAGCAGGGCGCCGACGGTGACGACACCGAGCGCGCCCAGGGTCAGCGGCAGGCTGGGATGACTGCGGAAGAACGGGATCCGCCGGGTGCGGATCGCGAAGATCACCAGCGTCTGGGTGGCCAGCGACTCGACGAACCAGCCCGAGCGGAACTGGCCGGGGCCCGAGTGGAACACCCACAGCATGACGCCGAACGTGACGAAGTCGAACACGGAGCTCAGCGGGCCGAAGAAGACCATGAACCGGCGGATGAACCCGATGTCCCAATGCGACGGCCGGCGGAGCTGCTCCTCGTCGACCGTGTCAGTGGGGATGGCGAGCTGGCTGGTGTCGTAGAGCAGGTTGTTGAGCAGGATCTGCGACGGCAGCATCGGCAGGAACGTCAGGAACAGGGACGCGCCCGCGGCGGAGAACATGTTGCCGAAGTTGCTGGAGGTGCCCATCAGCACGTACTTGATGGTGTTGGCGAAGATCCGCCGCCCTTCGGTGACGCCGTCGGCCAGCACGTCGAGGTCCTTCTCCAGCAGGATCACGTCGGCGGCGTCCTTGGCGACGTCGGTGGCCGAGTCGACCGAGATGCCGACGTCGGCCGCGTGCAGGGCGAGCGCGTCGTTGACGCCGTCGCCGAGGAACGCCACTCCCCCGCCGCTTTGCCGCTGGACGCGCACGATGCGCGCCTTGTGCTCCGGGCTCACCCGGGCGAACACCGTGGTGCGGGTGATCGCGTCGGCGAGCCGGTCGTCGTCGAGGCCGTCGAGGTCCGCACCGGTCAGCGCGGCGCCGTCACCGAGGCCGAGGTCGTGGCAGACCTTGGTGGCGACCGCGGGGTTGTCGCCGGTGACGACCTTGACCGCGATGCCGAGATCACCCAGCCGCCGCAGGGCCCGCGCGGCGTCCTGCTTGGGCGGGTCGAGAAACACCAGGAACCCCAGCAGCGTCAGGCCTTGTTCGTCCGCCGGGGTCGGCGGCTGCCCGCCGGGGAACGGCCGCGACGCCACCGCGACGACCCGGTTGCCCGCGGCGAACTCGGCGTCCAGGGCCAGGCGCGCTTCGGGCGGGACGCCGGTGCAGCGGTCCAGCACGGTCTCCGGGGCGCCCTTGGTGACCAGGACGGTGTGGCCCGCCGGGTCGCGCACGGCCACGGAGATCATCCGCCGCTCGTGGTCGAAGGGCAGCACCCCCAGCGTGGTGTGACCGGCCAGTGCGGCTCGTTGCGCCGCCGAGCCCGGCGACGCCCACAGGGCCTGGTCCAGTGGGTTTCCGCCGACGGCGGCGGTGTTTTCGGTGCAGAGCAGGCCCCAGCGCAGGACTTCGCCGGGATCGCCGCCGGCCGCGGGGACGGCCCGCATGTAGTCGATGCGGCCGAGGGTGAGGGTGCCGGTCTTGTCGGTGAACAGCACGTCGACGTTGCCGAGGTCCTCGATGCAGACCAGCCGTTTGACGAGCACCTTGCGGCGGCTCATCCGGCGCGACCCGGCGGCGAGGCTGGTGGACACGACGGCCGGCAGCAGCTGCGGGGTGATGCCGACCGCGATGGCGAGGGAGAACAGCAGCGCGTCGAGGATCGGCTTGTGCAGCACCACGTTGACCACGAAGATCGACGTCGTCAGCGCGCCGGCGACGTACACCAGCAGCATCGAGAACTTCCGCAGCCCGACCTGGAACTCCGTGTCGAGCTGGTGGGTGCTCAGCCCGGCGGCGATCGCGCCGAAGCCGGTGCGCGCGCCGGTCGACACCACGACGCCGGTGGCGCTGCCGGCGTGCACGACGGTGCCCATCAGCGCGCACCCGGACAGTTCGGCCAGCGCGGTGCCGCCGGCGACGGGCGCGGTGTCCTTCTCCAGCGGCAGGGACTCCCCGGTGAGCACCGACTCGTCGCACTCCAGGCCGGTGACCGACACCAGCCGCAGATCGGCCGGCACGACGTCACCGAGCTTCAGCTCGACGACGTCACCGGGTACCAGCGCGGTGACGTCGACCCGGCCGGGCCGCCCGCCGCGGAGCACGACGGTCTCGTGCCGGATCTGCGCGTGCAGGGCTTCCGCGGCCTTCTCCGCGCGGTACTCGTTGACGAACCCCAGCCCGACCGAGACCGCGACGATCACCCCGATGATCACCGCGTCACTGCGTTCGCCGACGAAGTAGGACGCGACGGCGGCGACCATCAGCAGCACCAGCAGGGGTGAGCGCAGCTGGTGCCACAGCACCGGGACCAGCCGCGCCCGGTGCGACGACACGGCGTTCGGCCCGTACCGCGCCGACCGCTCGGCGACGTCGCCGGCGCTCAGGCCGTCGAGCGTGCCGCCGAGTGCGTCCAGGACCGCTTCGACCGGCAGGGCCGCGGCGTGGCCGACGTCCAGGTCGGCGACGGCGGGTCGCGCGGGCGACGGGGTGGTGCGGGTGGCCATGGGTGCCTCGGCGTTCGCGAAGGAGGATCCGGATCGGCGAGCCGTTGTGGCGCACCGGGAAGGGGCAGGCGGCGCCGGGGTCCGAGGCACGGAGGAAGGGTCACCCTCCAGGACGTGCTGCACACTCCCGGTGCGAACGGACGCTCAGCCGGCCGGCACGTCCGGCCGGACGCGGTGGGTCAGCACGTCGGCGACCGCACGGCGGGCCGTCAGCCGGGTCGGGTAGCCGTAACCGATGCGCAGCAGCGTGTGCGGCTGACCCAGCCCGGTGAAGAGCCGGTCCAGCGCGTCCCGGGTCCACGGCGTCTCGAACGGCTGCGACAGGAACGACGCCGCGAGGCCCTCGGCCGTCGCGGTGAGCAGCACCCGCTGCATCGCCATGCCCGCGCGGACCTCCGCGTGCGCCCCGCGATCCCGGGTGAGCACCACGGCGAGGAGCGGCTGCTGCTCGTACTCGCGGGCCGGCAGGGCCGCGTTTTCGTGCGAGGCGCGCAACGTGACCACGCCGTGGTGGTCCGGGGGCGGGCCGTCCGCCGTCCTCGGCACCCCGTCGGGGCTCCCCGGCGGGCGGTGGGTCCAGAAGGCCGTCTCCGTCCGGAAGGCCAGGTCGTCTTCCTGCAGCGACTCGGCTTGCCGGACCAGCGACGCCACCGGCGAGTACCGGCCCGACGCGTCGAGGTACTCGACCTGGCCACCCTCCGCCAGAGCCGCGGACTTCACCGCGGTACGCACTCCTGGCGGCACTTCCTTGTCCAGGAACGGACGCCGGTTGGTGTGCCGCCGGAAGACGGCTTCGGCGAGGCGTCGCTCGGCCTGGACGGCCTTCCGGTTGCCGTCGAGGCGGAGCACCGCCACCAGGTCCGGCTCGGCCGGGTCGGGCAGCGTCCGCACCACCACCGCGAGGTCATTCGCCCGCAGGCTGATGAAGAGGTTGAACGCGGCCGCACCGCAGGCGAGCCGGGCTTCGCGCCGGTGCGGGTCGGCGACGGGCAGGACACGCTCCCGGTCCAGCCAGACCTCGATCACGTCCCCTTCCACGACGAACCGCCACGGCTGAGTGTTGTGCGGGGACGGCGCGCGCACGGCCGCGGCGAAGGCCTGGTCGAACACGGTCGGAACTGGTCGGCTCATCGGTGGCTCCGGGCTCGGGGGTGACGATCCCCTTCAGCATCACCGGGTCGCCGGGGCCGGGACGACGGTCGCGTGTCACGAGCCGAGGTGACCAAAGGCCCCACGGTCCCGATGACGCGGCGCGCCGGGCCCGGCGTTCACTCGAAGAACGGCTCGTCGAGGGGCATCCTCGGCGAGGGAGCCACGGGGACCTCGGCACAGCCGAAACGGAAGATCGCCTGCGGCACCCCCGGCAGGACCAGCTCCGACACCAGCCGGGCGCGGAACCCGGTCAGGTGCAGGGGCTGGGTGATCACCGACCCGGCGAGGGCCTTCGCCGTCGCGGTCAGCCAGACGCGCTGCAGGGCCATCCCGGCGGCCAGCTGTTCGGCCCTGGTGTCGCCGTCGGTGCAGACGACCAGGAGGTTCTCCGCGGCCAGCCGCCCGGCGAGCACGTCGTCGCCGGGCACCGGGGTGTCGGCGGGCACCAGCCCGGCGACCGGCGGGGCTTCTGGGCTCAGCGTGTCCTCGGGGACGCCGTCCCCGGTCGCCGGCGGGCCCGTGACGTGGGCGATCCACTTCGCGAGCTCACGCTGGTAACCGCGGTCCTCGCGCAGCACCCGGGTGGCGAACCCCAGCAGCTGGGCGAACCGGTCCAGGTGCGCGGGCACCACCAGGTGCACGCCGGTCGCCTCCCCGGCCGCGACCAGCGCCGCGTGGACGGCCGCCGGCACCCGGCCGTGGTCGAACTCGTGCCGGTGGCTGCGGCGGCGGCCGATGGCCTCGTACAGGTCGAAGTCCCGCGCCGAGGCCGCCCGCGGACGACCGATGGTCGCCGTGGCCACGGCGTCTTCGCCGTCCCGGAACGCGACGTGGCAGTCGCGCCCGAGCACGCGCACCGCGAGTTCGAGGTTGGTGAGCGCGGCACCACAGGACATCATCCGGTCCCGGCCGAACGGGTCCTGCCGCCGCGGCACCACGCTGCGCCGCTCCAGCAGATCGACCTCGGTACCGCGGACGAGCAGCTGCCACGGCCGGCTGTTGTGCACCGAGGGCGCACGGCCCACCGCGCGGGCGAGCGTGCCGATCTGCTCGGAGGTCAAGGCTGCCGGTCCTGCAGTGGTCATCGCGATCTCCCGTGCGCGGGGTCGGGCGCCCCGCCCGACCATCGTGGGCCCTCGCCGGGTGCCGGCGACGGAGGACAAAGTCCCCGGCTGCAGCGGAATTCGGCCTCTACCGGGATCTCACGACACGGCCAGGCGGGCGAGCGCGTCTTCGGCGCCGCGCGCCAGTTCGAGGTCCTCCCGGGGCAGGACGATCAGGGCGGGCACGGGCGAGCCGGCCGCGCTGACGATCCGGTCGACGTCCGTGCTCGGGCCGTCGCCGGCGCGCACGCCGAGCACCCCCATCCCCGCGACGACCGACGTGATCACCTCCGGCTGGTGCTCGGCCACGCCCCCGGTGAACACGACGGCGTCCAGCCGGGACAGGCTGGTCGCGGCCGCGCCGATTTCCCGGAGCAGGCGGTGCCGGTAGACGTCGAGAGCCACCCGGGCGTCCGGCTCCCGGCGGGCGGCGGCGGCCAGCACCCGGCGCAGGTCGCCGTCGGTGCCGCTCATCCCGGCCAGCCCGGAGTGGTTGACCAGGGCATCGGTCATCTCGGCCGGGCTCATCGGCACCGTCTGCATCACGTGCAGCAGCAGACCCGGGTCGACCGAGCCGGACCGGGTGGCCATCATCGCGCCCTCCAGCGGCGTGAACCCCATGCTGGTGTCGACGCCGTGGCCGTCGCGGATCGCGGTCACCGACACCCCGGCACCGACGTGGGCGCAGATCAGCTGCAGGTCCTCCGGCGCCCGGCCGAGCAGTTCGGCGGTGCGGTGCAGCGCGTGCCGGCACGAGAGGCCGTGGAACCCGTAGCGGCGCAGGCGGTTCTCCGTGGTCCACGCCCGCGGCACCGGGTACCGCGCGGCGGACTCGGGCATCTCGGCGTGGAACGCGGTGTCGAAGCAGGCCACCACCGGGACGTCCGGCAGCAGGCGCCGGACCGTCCGCGTCACCTCGAGCGACAGCGGCTGGTGGTTCGGCGCCAGCGAAGTGAGTCTTTCGAGGCTTGCGAGCAGTTCGTCGTCGACCGCCGCGGGCGCTGTCTGAGCGCCGCCGTGGACGAAGCGGACGGCGATCGCGTCGACGTCGGACCAGCGGCGGATCGTCCGGGCGACGGCGCCGGGGTCGGGGAGGTCCCACGCGGCCGAGCCGGCCGCGATGCCGTCGGCGACCAGCGAAGCCTTCATGCTCGACGAGCCGGGGTTCAGGGTCAGCACACGCACGGCAGTCCTCCTCGGGATCAGTCTCCTCGGGCGGGCACCAGGACAGTCCGGCGTCGCCGGTCAAGGAGACCCCGGACCGGGGGCGCCGCGACGCGGCCGGACTACCCGGACTCCGGGGACCTTCGTCACCGAAGTGCGCCGCGATCAGCCGAGCGGCGCCGACCAGTCCAGCTTCACACCGCCCTCGGGCCCGGGTTCGTGCGAAAACCGCCCGCCTGCGGCCTCCGCCCGGTCGCGCAGGTTGCCGAGCCCGCTCGGCGAGACGTCGGCGGGGATGCCCTTGCCGTCGTCGACCACGACGACGCGCAGCACGTTGTCCTTCACCGCCACCGACACCGACAACGTCGAGGCCTCCGCGTGCCGGACCGCGTTGCTGACCGCCTCGCGCACCACCGCCTCGACGTGCTCGGCCAGCTGCGCGGGCACCGAGTCGAGCGTGCCGGACATGCTGACCGTCGGGTGCACCGGCGCGTCGTCGGTGAGCTCGGCGATCGCGTCGTGCAGCCGGTGCCGCAGCCGGGTCTCCCCCGCCGCGCCGCCGTGCAGGTCGAAGATCGCGGTCCGGATCTCCTGCACGATCTCGTGCATCTGCTGGATGCTGTCCCCGAGCCGCTTCTGCAGCTCCGGCGACTTCGTCCGCCGCTGCGTGCTCTGCATCGACAGGCCCACCGCGAACAACCGCTGGATGACGTGGTCGTGCAGGTCACGAGCGATCCGGTCACGGTCGCCCAGCACGTCCAGCTCGCGGGCGGCCCGCTGCTGCGCCGCCAGCTGCAGCGCCAGCGCGGCCTGGTCGGCGAAGGAGGCGACGACCGACAGCTGAGCGGCGCCGAACGACGGCGCCCCCGTCTCCCGGACCGTGATGAGCACACCGCTCGTGCGGTCGCCCGCCCGCAGCGGAACCACCAGCGCGGGCCCGAACCGGTGCTCCCCCAGCTCGAGCTCGGCGGCGCTGCGGGGCGTCCGGTCCCGGTAAACCGCGCCGGGCACGCTGCCGTCGAGGTGGATGCGCAGGCCCGACAGGTCGGCCGCGCGCGCCCCCGCGCAGACGGTGACGGTCAGCTCGTCGACGTCGTCGCCCCAGTCCTCGTCGGCGTCGAGCCGTCCCGAGTTCGGCAGCGCGAGCATGGTGCCGTCGGAACCGGTCAGCTCCAGCGCCCGGGTCGCGATGATGGTGAGCGCTTCCACTGGGTCCGTGCCGCCCAGCAGCTCGGTCGTCACCTCGCCGGTCGCGGCCAGCCACTGCTGCCGCACCTGCGCCTGTTCGTAGAGGTGGGCGTTCTCGATCGCGATGCCGGCCGCGGCGGCCAGCGCCTGCACGACGACCTCGTCGTCGTCGGTGAACGGCTCGCCGTTCTTCTTCTCGGTCAGGTACAGCCGGCCGAACACCTCGTCACGCACCCGGACCGGCACGCCGAGGAACGAGTGCATCGGCGGGTGGTCCGCCGGGAAGCCCACCGACACCGGATGCGCGGAGATCTCCTCCAGCCGCAACGGTTTCGCTTCGTCGATGACCACGCCGAGGACACCGTGGCCCTCCGGCAGGTCACCGATCAGGTGCCGGGTCTCGTCGTCGATGCCGAGGTAGATGAACTCGGACAGGGAGCCGTCTTCGGCGAGCACACCGAGGGCGCCGTACTCGGCCTCGCCGAGCTCGATCGCGGCCTGCACGATGCGGCGCAGCGTGGCGTCCAGCTCGAGTCCGGACGCGACGGCCAGTACCGCGTCGAGCAGGCCGTCCATCTTGTCGCGGGTGCCGATCAGCAGCTCGATGCGGTCCTGCAGGTCACGCAGGACCTCGCGCAGCCGCAGCCCGGACAGCGTTCCGGCCCGCCGCCGGGAGCCGTGCTCCGGCAGCCCGGACCCGCTCACCGGCACCGCGTCCCCACCATCGCCTTCGTCCATTCCGACCTCGCCTCTGGTGACTTTCTCCCCTTTCCGCCACCCCGCCACCCGAGAGACCGTCGCAGGAAGCGTTCGGAACCACAGTGTGCCGCGCAGCGGTGCCCGAGGGGAAACCCATGACCCGGCTCATCACCGCGATCGGCCTGCTGGACTCCGGTCAGGTGAGGTCCGTGCTCGGCGCGGCGGTGCTCGCGCCCTCGACGCGCAACACGCAGCCGTGGCGCTTCCGCTGCACGTCCGCGGGCCTCGAGCTGCACGCCGATCCGGACCGCGCCCTGCCGGTGGCCGACGCCGGCGGGCGCGAACTGCTGCTCTCCTGCGGCGCCGCGCTGTTCAACGTGCGCACCGCGATCCACGCTCTCGGCGCGCACCCGGCCACGACGCTGCTGCCCCGGCGTGACGACCCGGCGCTGCTCGCGGTGGTCCGGCCGTTCGCGGCCCGCAACCCGGACCGGCGGCTCGTCCGGCTGGCCGGCGCGATCCCGCGCCGGCACACGAACCGCACCCCGTTCGAGGCCGCCGTGATCCCGGACGCGGTCGTCGCCGAGCTGCGCCACGCCGCCGAGGCCGAGCAGGCCTGGCTGCCCCTGCTGGACGCGGACCAGCTGGACCGCCTGCGCGACCTGACGCACCGGAGCCATCACGCTCAGACGGCCGATCCGGCGTTTCTCGCCGAGTGGCAGCGCTGGACCGCTCGCTCCCCCGGCAGCCGCGACGGCGTCCCCGGCAACACCGGCCGCACGATGCCGATGGAGGACGAAGACTGGATCCTGGCCGGCTCCCCCGATCCGCTGGTCGTGGTCGTCGGCTCCTTCGACGACAAGAAGGCCGACCGGATCCGGGCCGGTCAGGCCATGCAACGAGTCCTGCTGACGGCCACCGCCGCCGGGTTCGACGCGTCGTTCGTCTCGCGGCCGGTCGAGGTTCCCGCGGTCCGGGCGGAGCTGCGCACCCTGCTGGGCGGCGGGCTGTGGCCGCAGATCGTGCTGCGCCTCGGCCGCGGCACGCCGTCGTGGACGCCGCGCCGGTCCCTGGACGACGTCCTGCTGGAGCCGGACCGGCTCCGCGCCTAACTCCCGTGCTGGCGCAGCTCGGTGGCGAGGACGGCGGCCTGGGTGCGGCGCTCCATCCCCAGCTTGGTCAGCAGGCGCGAGACGTAGTTCTTGACGGTCTTCTCGGCCAGGAACATCCGCTCGGAGATCTGCCGGTTGGTCAGGCCCTCGCCGATCAGCTCCAGCAGCTTCCGCTCCTGGTCGGACAGATCGGACAACGGGCCCTTCGTCTGGCTCTCGCGCAGCTTGGCCATCAGCGCGGCCGTCGCGTGCGCGTCGAGCAGGGACTTGCCCGCGCCCACGTCGTGCACGGCCGAGACCAGGTCCATGCCCTTGATGTCCTTGATGACGAACCCGCTGGCACCGGCCAGCACCGCATCGAGCATCGCCTGCTCGTCGGTGTAGGAGGTGAGCATCAGGCACTTGAGGTCCGGCAGCTTCGAGCGCAGCTCGCGAGCCAGCTCGATGCCGTTGCCGTCGGGCAGCCGGACATCGAGCACCGCGACGTCCGGATCGAGCGCCGGAATCCGGGCCAAAGCCTGCGAGACACTGCCGGCCTGGCCGATCACGGTCAGCTCCTCGTCCTCCTCGATCAGGTCGGCGACGCCGCGGCGGACGACCTCGTGGTCGTCGACGAGAAAGACGCGCAGCATCTCCGACCTCCCGAACCGGAACGGACCGGTTGTCCGCCCAGCTCAGCCTACGACCGGAGGGCGCCGGCCGGCGGTGGCGAAAGACCCTTTGCCGGCGCCGAAGGTCCACACCCCTCAGCCCTCCCAGCTCCAGTTCCGGATCTCCGGCAGGTCCTCACCGTGTACCCGGATCCAGCGGCCGTGCCGGCCCTGGGCCTCGGTCATCCGCTGCCGCAGCACGCCCGCCGTGGCGACCAGGCCCGGCACGCGGTCGATCACGTCGGTCACCAGCTGGAAGCGATCCATGTGGTTGAGCACCAGCATGTCGAACGGCGTGGTCGTGGTGCCGTGCTCGGTGTAGCCGCGCACGTGCATCCCCGCGTGGTTCGTGCGGCGGTAGGCCAGGCGGTGGATCAGCCACGGGTACCCGTGGTAGGCGAAGATCACCGGCCGGTCCGGGGTGAACAGCGCGTCGAACTCCCGGTCACCGAGCCCGTGCGGGTGCTCGGCTTCCGGCTGCAGGCGCATCAGGTCGACGACGTTCACCACGCGCACCGCCAGGTCCGGCAGCTCCGCACGCAGGATCTGCGCGGCCGCGAGCACCTCCAGCGTCGGGGCGTCGCCCGCGCAGCCGAGGACGACGTCCGGTTCGCGGTCGGTGTGCGTGCTCGCCCACTCCCAGATGCTCACGCCGCGGGCGCAGTGCAGCGCGGCCTGCTCGTCGTCGAGCCAGTTCGGGCTGTCGTTCTTGCCCGCCACGACGACGTTCACGTAGTCCCGGCTGCGCAGGCAGTGCGCCGCGACCTCGAGCAGTGTGTTGGTGTCGGGCGGGAAGTAGATCCGCACGACCTCGGAGCTCTTGTTGGCGACGTGGTCGACGAACCCCGGATCCTGGTGGGAGAAACCGTTGTGGTCCTGCCGCCACACGTGCGAGGTCAGCAGGTAGTTCAGCGACGCGACCGGGCGCCGCCACGGGATCTCCCGGTGCACCCGCAGCCACTTGATGTGCTGGTTCACCATCGAGTCGACGATGTGCACGAAGGCCTCGTAGCAGTTGAACAGCCCGTGCCGGCCCGAAAGCAGGTAACCCTCGAGCCAGCCCTGGCACAGGTGCTCCGACAGCACCTCCAGCACCCGGCCGTCGTGGGACAGGTGCTCGTCGACCGGCTCCACGGCGGCCTGCCACTGCTTGCCGGTGACGTCGTAGACGGCGTCGAGCCGGTTGGACGCCGTCTCGTCGGGGCCGAAGAGCCGGAAGTTCGCCCGGTCGGCGTTGAGGGAAAAGACGTCCCGCAGGAACCGGCCCAGCACCCGCGTCGGCTCGGCCTGCGTCGTCCCCGGGGCGGGCACCTCGACGGCGTGGGCCGCGACGTCCGGCAGCGTCAGCGGCCGCAGGAGCACGCCGCCGTTGGCGTGCGGGCTGGCGCCCATCCGGTGCTCCCCCGCCGGGATCATCGCCGTGACCTCGGCGACCGGGCGGCCGTGGGAGTCGAACAGCTCCTCCGGCCGGTAGGAGCGCATCCACTCCTCCAGCTGGCGCAGGTGCTCCGGGTTCTGCCGGACCGCCGGCAGCGGCACCTGGTGCGCCCGCCACGTGCCCTCGACCGGCAGACCGTCCACAACGGACGGTCCGGTCCAGCCCTTGGGGCTGCGCAGCACGATCATCGGCCACGCCGGACGGCCGGTACTCCGGCGGATCACCGCCAGGTCGGCGACGACCCTGTCGAGCGCGGCGGCCATCGCCTGGTGCATCGTCGCGGGGTCGCTGCCTTCGACGTAGACCGGCTCGTAGCCGTAGCCGCGCAGCAGCGCGTCGAGCTCGGCCGGGGCGATGCGTGACAGCACGGTCGGGTTGGCGATCTTGTAGCCGTTGAGGTGCAGGATCGGCAGCACCGCGCCGTCGCGGACCGGGTCGAGGAACTTGTTGGCGTGCCAGGACGTCGCCAGCGGACCCGTCTCGGCTTCGCCGTCGCCGATGACGCAGGCGACGAGGAGACCCGGGTTGTCGAAGGCCGCGCCGAAGGCGTGCGCGAGCGAGTAGCCCAGTTCCCCGCCTTCGTGGATGGAGCCGGGCACCTGCGGAGCGACGTGGCTGGGTACGCCGCCGGGGAACGAGAACTGCTTGAACAGCTCGCGCATGCCCTCGGCATCGCGGGTGACCTCGGGCCAGGCTTCGGTGTAGCTGCCTTCGAGCCAGGTGTTGGCCAGCAGCGCCGGGCCGCCGTGGCCCGGGCCGGTGACGAACATGGCGGTCAGGTCGTGGGTCCGGATGGCCCGGTTGAGGTGGGCGTAGACGAAGTTGAGGCCGGGTGAGGTCCCCCAGTGCCCGAGCAGCCGCGGCTTGACGTGCTCGGGGCGCAGCGGCTCGTGCAGCAGCGGGTTGGCCATCAGGTGGATCTGGCCGACCGCGAGGTAGTTCGCGGCCCGCCACAGCGCGTCGACCTGGGCCAGTTCGGTGCCGCCGAGCACCGCCGGCCGGGCGTCGAGGGTGGTCATGCCGTCCGCTCCGGGCGGACGACGAGCACCGGGCACCGGGCGTGCTGGACCAGCGCCTGGCTGGTCGAGCCGAGGAGCATGCCGGTGAAGCCGCCGCGGCCGTGGCTGCCGACGACGACCAGCTGCGCGGTCTCGCTCGCCTCGAGCAGCACGTGGCGGGGCCGGTCGCGCACCAGCAGTGGCTGGATCCCGACGTCGGGGTACTTCTCCCGCCAGCCCGCGAGCCGCTCGGCCAGCAGCCGCCGCTCCCCCTCTTCGAGGGTCTCGGGCTGGGTGCGGATCCGGGCCGTCCCGTGCGTGTCCTCGTAGGTGACGTCGTTCCACGCGTGGGCCGCGACCAGCGGGACACCGCGCAGGGAGGCCTCTTCGAACGCGACGCCGAGGGCGGGCTCGCTGTTCGCGCTGCCGTCGATGCCGACCACGACCGGGCCCGAGTCCGGGACCATCGCGGTGTCCTCGCGGCCGCGGATGAGGGCGACCGGGCAGTGCGCGTGGCTCGCGACCGTGGCCGCGGTCGCGCCGACCAGCATGCCGGCGAACCCGCCGGCACCGCTGCGGCCGACGACCAGCATCCGCGCGTGCCGGGACTCGTCGATCAGCATCGGCACGGGCGGGTCGTCCGGCAGTTCCGTGGTGACGACCAGGTCCTTGTCGATCGACGCGACGAGACCGCGGGCCTCGGCGATGATCCGCTGCCCGTCGGCCTGGATCGCGTCGGACAACGCCCCGGCATCGGCGCCGGCCATGCCCCCGCCGTAGTAGAGGCCGGCGAGCTGCAGCCCATGCACGATCCGCAGCCGCAGGTGACGCAGGGACGCGGTCCTGGCGGCCCAGACGAGCGCGGCCGTGGAGCCGGCGGAGCCGTCCACGCCCACGGTGATCCTCGGGTCGATGGCGTTCATCGGGTCTGCCCTTCACCCGCATAAGCGGTGTCAGCGGTGACGACACCGGGCACGGCCAGGGCCAGCAGCCGGGCGACGTGCCGGTCGGAGTCGTCGTCGAACTGGTCGGCGATGTGGACGTTGCCGTCGTGGACGTCGATCGCCCAGCGGCCGCTGCCGCCGTAGATCTCCAGCCGGTGCTTGACGTCCCGCGCGATGGCGGAGTCCTCCCGCGCGAGCACGCGGACGATGTCACCGCGGGTCACGATGCCGACGACGGCGGACCCGTCCACGATCGGCATCGCCCGGATGCGGGCGTCGATCAACGCCTGGCAGAGGTCGGCCACGTCCGTGCCGGTGCTCATGGCGGTGGCGGGACTGGTCATCAGGTCCCCCACCGTCTTGCCCATGGCGACGGCTTCGTCGTGCTCGCGGGTGAACCGGGCGTCGACCGGGATCCGCCCGCGGATCAGGTCGGGCTCGGTGACGATGCCGATCAGGCACTCGTCGTCGTCGACCACGGGGAGGGCGGTGAAGCCGTGCGTGGCCAGCAGCCCGGCCGCCTCCTTGGCGGAGGTCCACGGCTGCACGGTGATCACCGGCGAGGTCATCAGGTCGCGTGCTCGCATCGGGTGTGCCTGCCTTTCGTGTCACCTCCCAACCTAGGAAGGCGGCACCCCGGGCACAGCTGGCGTCGGTCACCGGTCGCGAGGACTTACGTCCCTCGGCCCACCCGGATCCACAAAGGACGAACCGGAGAGCGCCGGCCCCGGGGCCGGCCGGATCTCGTCAGCAGGCCGGGACGGCTCCGGCGTGGAAGGCACGTTCCCGATCCCCAGGAGCAACCCGCCGACGCTCGGCGACCCGACCACCGCCGTCCTCACGCCCGCGACGCCGGAATCCGTCCCTGGCGCCCCGCCTCGTTGTCTCGTCGCGGTTCTCACGCGCCTCTGTCCGGACGGCAACCCGTTGTTCCGTCGGCAACGCGGTCGACGCGAGCCTTCGCACGCTCGTCGCCGCGGGGATGTCACCGCGCAGGTCGCAGACTCGGCACACCGCCGCGGCGACCCGCTGACCCGCGGAGTCGATCACCGTCAGCCGTGTCAGGCTTCGTGTCAGCGCGGTGACCGTTCGGTGTCAGCCCGACCGGCGACTGTGGTTCTCGTCCCCACCACCGGGGGCCACGAAACCAGGAGAACACGATGCAGACCTTCGCCACCACCGCCCCGATCACCGCCACCTTCGACTTCCCCGCCGGCCGCGTGCACCTCCTCGCCGCGGACCGCGCCGACACCACCGTCGAGGTCCGCCCGGCCGACCCGGGCAGGAACCGCGACGTCAAGGCCGCCGAGCAGACCGCCGTCTCCTACGCCGACGGCGTCCTGCGGATCCACACCCCGCAGGGCAAGAACCAGCACTTCGGCCCGTCCGGCTCCATCGAGGTCACCGTCGCGCTGCCCACCGGCTCCCGCGTCGAGGCCACCACCGCCGCCGCGGAGCTCGACAGCAGCGGCCGCCTCGGCGACGTCAGCTTCACCGGCGCCTACCGCCACATCAAGCTCGCCCACGCCGCCGGTGTCCAGCTGACCGCCACCGACGGCGACGTCCACGTCGGCCGCCTCGACGGCTCCGCCGACATCAGCACCGCCCGCGGCGACATCCACATCGGCGAAGCCACCAGCGGCACGGTCACCCTGACGACCCAGTCCGGCAGCATCACCATCGGTGCGGCCCCCGGCGTCTCCGCGTCCCTCGACGCCGGCACCACCTACGGCCGCATCGACAACACCCTCAAGAACAACGGCACACCCGAGCTCACCATCCGGGCCACCACCTCCCAGGGCGACATCGTCGCCCGCGGCCTCTGAAGGCCGGCGGTGCCGTCGCCGGCGCGACCGGCCGGGCCTCAGGGGCCCGGCCGGTCGAGCCGAACGGTCTACAGTGGACGGTCAGTGGTGGACCTGCCACTGGTCGTTGGCGTGCACCACCGTGCGGGACAGGTTCGGGCACAGGAAGTTCGCGGTCGAGGAGTTCGAGATCACCGAGGTGTTGCCGGTGCTCGCGGCCTGCCAGGAACCGTTCAGCTTGATCTTGTAGCTGCTGCTCTCGATGTTTCGGGTGCCCAGCGCGGTGCAGTAGGCCGCGGTGGTGTTGCCGCTGGCATAGATCTCGAAGATGTTCCAGCTGCGGTTGTCCCGGGACTGGTCGGTGCCGGACTGTGTGTAGAGCGTGTCCCACCGGTTGGCGTGGTAGTTGAACAGAGACGACGTCCAGGTGTTCTTGCTCGCGTCGGTCTGCTCCACCTTGCCGTGGTAGGAGTCGTGGCCGTTGACCGAAGTCACGTAGTTGGCGCGGAAGGTGGCATCGATGTTGACCGACTTGGCCACGTGCACGCCGACGCACCAGTCCCAGGCCCAGACCTGCTTGGCCCCGCCGGAGTAGGCGGTCACCAGCTCCACACAGGACCCTGGGGCCTTCATCGTCGGGGCGTAGAGGGTGTCGCTGGTGACACTGAGATCGTTGTAGGCCGACTGGACGGCGTCCTGCCCGGTGACCGCGCTGCCACCGGTGTAGACGCCCCAGTCGTCGTGGATGCTGGTGGCCTCGGTGCGGCGGCCGGCCTGCCCGGTGCGGATCTCCCGGAACCGGTCGGCCGCGGCGACCTGGGTGGTGCCGTCGACGGCGCCGACCACGGCGGTGCCCTCCGCCGCCGTCGGGGCAGGCGCCGCGATCGCGGTGGCCGGCACGCTGAGGAATACCGCGGTGGAGAGTGCGATGAGGGTTTTTCGCATCAGAACTCCTTGTCTGAAACGGCATCGCTCAGGCGCCGGGTCCGGAGCGGGGATCAGGAGACGACCGGCTTCAGGCCATGTTCATGCGGAATCTCGTTGACCGGCCGGGAATCAGGCGTCCCCGCCGGGTTCGGCGCACTGCGCCGCCCACGAACGCAAGCTTCGGCGCATGCGGTAGCTCCTCCGGGGACAGGGAGATATTCACCCACCAGTGTGAGAACGGGTCACCCCCGTGGTCTAGACTTTCTCCCCAACCTGTCTGATTCCTGTCTCTGCCAAGGAACCCGGCGAATGCGGGACGACTTCGCCACCACTCCCCCGTTTGCCGCAGCCCGGAATCGGCGAAAAGGCCGAGCCCTCCGCACCCACGCTTGATCCGGAACTCCGTGCCGCGGCACCGACGCCCAGGCGATGGCCGAAGGTGAGTCCCCCGTCGTCGCGCCCGGCTTCTGCGAGCGCCGGGTCGAGGCGGAGCTGATCGGGATGGCGCGCCGACCTGGCCGGGCGCCCGGAACCGTTGCTCCGCCTGAAATCGTGCGACCGCAGGCACCCTCAGCCTCAGGCCGTGCCGGACTCCCGGTACGCGCCGGGTCGAGGCGGAGCCGATCGAGATGGCGCGCGCCGACCTGGCCGGGCGTTCGAAACCCCGTTGCGCCGCCTGAAATCGTGCGACCGCGGGCACCCTCGGCCTCAGGCCGTGCCGGACTCCCGGTACGCGCCGGGCCGGCCGCCCGGTCGACGCAGCGGGTCCTGGACACCGCCGCCCGGCCCGGATCGCGGTACCGCGCAGCGACCCGGCCCCGGCCGCCTCGGCAATCGGCCCTCAAGATACCGCCGTTCGGCGGTGGCGAGGAGTCCGACTTGTCTGCTTCGATCCTCCAGGAACCGTTTTACAACGTTGTAAAAACGAAGGGGATCTCGCCGATGAGAAGAGCCGCTTCCGTCCTCCTCGCCCTGCTGGTGGCGCTGGGCGTGGCGTCGGGAACGCCGCCCGCAGGTGCCGCCGAGCCCGTGCACGGCCTGAAGGCCGAGTACTTCACGCCGTCGGCGCCGGACGCGCACGACTTCGCGAACCTGGCCGGCACCGCGCTCGACTCGGAGGTCGACCATCCGGACCTGACCTCGGTCTTCGGGCTGGTCACCGGGCGCACGGAGCACACGACCGCCCGGTGGACCGGGCGGATCGCCGTGCCGCAGACCGCCGCTTACACGTTCTACGCCATCGGCGACAACGGGTTCCGGCTGTTCATCGACGGCGCACCGGTGATCGACCACTGGGTCGGCGACTGGGACACCGAACAGACCAGTGCGCCGGTGACGCTGACCGCCGGCAAGCAGTACGACTTCAAGCTGGAGATGTTCCAGGACACCGGCGGCGCCAACATGTTCCTGCGCTGGTCGAGCGCGGCCATCGCGAAGCAGATCGTGCCGCTCTCGGCGTTCACGCCGCCGGACGGCTACAGCGGCGTGCCGCGCTCGGCGGAGATCTCCGCGGACGGCCGCACGCTCACGGCCGGCTTCGACGGCCGCGTCTCGGGTACCAGCGACCTGGCCGACCACCTGCGGATCGAGGTCGACGCGACGCCGATGCCGGTCGCGTCCATCACCACGAACCGCGACCGGGTCACGATCCGGCTGGCCGAGCGGGTCCTGAAGGGCCAGCGGGTCACCCTCTACTACGACGGCGCGGGCGCGCTCGCGGTGAACGGCACGAAGGTCGGCAAGACCGGGCGCACGGTCGCGAACGCCTCGACGGAACGGCTCAGGACGACGTGGGGCGAGAACGCCGACACGCGCCACCCGCTGCCGGAGTACCCGCGGCCGCAGCTCGAGCGCGACAAGTGGGTCAACCTCAACGGCCCGTGGGAGTTCTCCGCCGCCAAGGAGGGCCAGCAGCCCACGTTCGGCAAGAGGCTGCCCGAGAAGGTGGTCGTGCCCTACCCGATCGAGTCGCAGCTCTCCGGACTCGAGCGGCACGAGGACCACATGTTCTACCGCCGCACCGTCACCGTCCCGCGCGACTGGAAGATCGGCGGCGGGCAGCGACTCAAGCTCAACTTCGGCGCGGTCGACTACCAGGCCAAGGTCTGGGTGAACGGCAAGGCCGTCGCCGAGCACACCGGCGGTTACACGGCGTTCAGCGCCGACATCACCGACGCGCTCAAGCGCGGTGACGAGCAGGAGATCGTCGTCGCCGTCACCGACACGACCGGCCCGTACCAGCCCAAGGGCAAGCAGTCCCCCAACCCCGGCGGCATCTTCTACACCCCGTCGTCGGGCATCTGGCAGACGGTGTGGCTGGAACCGGTGGCGGACAAGGGCATCGACGAGATCAAGACGACTCCCGACCTGACCACCAGCTCGCTGGCGCTGAACGTCAAGTCCGCCGGCAACGCCACCGTCACCGCGGTCGCCAAGGACGCGCGCGGCCGGCAGGTCGGCACGGTCAGCGGACCGGCGAACGTGAACCTGAAGCTGGCCGTGCCGAACCCGCACCTGTGGACGCCGGACGACCCTTACCTGTACCAGCTGGAGATCAAGCTGGGCGGCGACAAGGTCAAGAGCTACTTCGGCATGCGGTCCACCGGCATCACGAACGTCAACGGCACGCCCAAACTGACGCTCAACGGCAAGCCGTTCTTCTCCCTGATGCAGCTGGACCAGGGCTTCTACCCGGACGGCCTGAACACCGCGCCGAGCGACGACGCCCTCGTCTTCGACCTGAAGGCGCAGAAGGACCTCGGCTTCAACGCCGTCCGCAAGCACATCAAGGTCGAGCCGGCCCGCTGGTACTACCACGCGGACCAGCTGGGACTGCTGGTGTGGCAGGACTTCGTGTCCCTCGACGACGGCACCAACGCCGCGGCGCAGCAGGCGTGGCTCAGCCAGGGCCTGGAAGAAATGCACCAGCTGCAGAACTACCCGTCCGTCTACGCCTGGATCGTGTTCAACGAGGGCTGGGGCGAGTGGGACAAGGACGCCACCGGCCGGATCGCCGACCAGGTCAAGGCCGCCGACCCGAGCCGGATCGTCAACGCCCACAGCGGGGTGAACTGCTGCGCTTCCAAGGGTGACTCGGGCCGCGGTGACGTCATCGACCACCACGACTACAACAACACCGACCCGGCCGCCTCGGACGGCAGGCGCGTCGCGATGGACGGCGAGCACGGCGGCTTCACGCTGCGCACGCCGGGCCACCAGTGGCCGGGTGCGCCGATCGCGATCTACAGCGGTGTGGCGGACAAGGCGGCGCTGACGGCGAAGTACGTCGACAACACCCGCACGTTCTACCTCGGGCAGGCCAGGGCCGAGCTGTCGGCCTCGGTCTACACGCAGGTCACCGACCTGGAAGGCGAGCTCAACGGGCTCTGGACCTACGACCGCAAGCGCCTCAAGGTCGACCCCGGTCCCGTCCGCGAGATCAACCGGCGCGTGATCGAGGCCGGTGCCAACGCGGGCAAGCCCTACCCCTACGCGGGTCAGGGCGCGTGGAACCTCGACGAGCGCAGGGGAACGACCGCGAAGGACTCGAGCGGCGGCAACAACCCGCTGACGCTCACCCCGTCCGGGGTGACGTTCAAGGACGGCGCGCTGCAGTTCACCGGCGGCTCCGCCGACACCTACGGCCCGGTCGTCGACACGACCGGTGACTACACCGTGTCCGCGAAGGTGCGGCTCGACGAGCTGCCCGGCAATTTCGCGACCGCGGTGAGCCAGGACGGCCGGGAGCGGGAGAGCCCCTTCTACCTGCAGTACGGGCAGGGCGCGTTCGCGTTCAGCACACCCGGCGGCAACCGGGCCCGGTACGAGGTCGTGCCGGAGATCGGCCGCTGGTACGAGCTCACGGGGGTGCGGGCCGGCAACGAGATCCGGCTCTACGTCGACGGGGTGAAGGTCGCGACGGCCCCGGCCGGACCGGCAGTGGCCGGCACCGGCGCGTTCACGGTCGGGCGGGCCAAGTACGACGGCGGCAACACCGACTTCTGGCGCGGCGCGGTCGACGACGTCGCCGTGGCCGGCAAGGCGCTGACGGACGCGGAGGTGGCCCAACTCCCCTGACGCCCTCCCCGCACGCCGGCGGCGCGGGTGCCGTTTCGCGGTACCCGCGCCGCTTCGGGTCGGCACCTGTCGCGGCTAGGCCGGGTGGGTGACGCGGCTCAACCGGCGGGCGGGGTGGGGCGTGGAGTCGGCGTTGACCGATTCCGAGGGGGAATTCGCATGTTCCGACGTGCTGCCGCGCTCACGTTCGCGGCACTCGCACTGGGCACCGCCGTCACCGCGCCTTCCGCGGCCGCAGCCGCGGCCTGTACCTGGACGGCGCACAAGATCGTCGCGCCCGACGGCTACCTGGACACCGACGTCAACATCAGGGGGACCGACAGCCACGGCAACTACTCCGGCGACGTCGACGACCGGAGCGTCGACATGGGCAAGGTCGTGCTCTGGACCGGCGGCAAGCCCCGCATCCCGGAGGCGCTCGCCCCGTTCGTCTACCCGCACGTCGCCGACGAGAACGCCGCGGGAACGGTGCTGCTGGACGGCGGCCTTCCGTCGGCCACCCGGGGCGTCTACCTGTTCAGCGGCGGCCACCTCGGTCCCGGCACGCTGACCCGCCTGCCCGACCCGCCCGGATACCGGCTCGAATCGGCCGTCGCGCTCAACGACCGCGGCGATGTGCTCGCTTCCGCCACGTCGCTCGCGGACGGCCACCGGGTGAGCGTCCTCTGGGCGGTCCTGGCCGCGGGGCCGCGGATCATCGACGTCCCGGACCGGTCCGGCATGGACCTCGACGACGACGGCACGGTGCTGCTGGGCGCGCCGGACAACAAGCTCGGCGGACTCTGGCGGGCCGGCGTGGTCACCCCGCTGACCGGCGAAGACCGTCCCGTGCTGATCCGGCAGATCCGGAACGGTGTCGTGGTCGGCACGGCGATCGACTCGTGGCCCGCATCGCGCGCCTTGGCCTGGCACGGCCCGGCCGACCCGCGGCCCCTCGAGCAGGGCGGGACGGCGGAAGCGACCAACAAGCACGGACTGATCGCGGGCAGCCTGACCAACCTGATCGGACCGTCCGCGGTCTGGCAGGACACCAAGCTGCTCGGCCTGCTCCCGTTCCCGGACGGCGGGGACGCGGACGTCTACGTCGTCGGCGACGACGGCGTGATCTTCGGCAACACCGGCGGCGATCACGCCGCGCTGCGCTGGACCTGCGACTGACGAGGAGCTTTCCATGAGAATTTTGCGCCGGACCCTGGTCGCCGTGCTGAGCGTGGCGGCCGTCTTCACGGCCGCGCCGCCCGCCGGGGCGGCCACCAACCCCTACACCCCGGCCGAAGTCTGCGGTGCCGGTTACCGCGTCATCTCGTCGTTGCCGGCCAAGACCGACGGCGGCAGCAAGTGGGGCGGGGTCTACCTGCTCTACAAGGCCGGCGGCGACAACTGCGTCGTCACCATCAAGTGGTCGTTCATCGGGGTCGCCACCGACACCTTCGCCGGGCTGTACCTCGATTCCGAGGACTCGAGCCGGAACTTCTACGACCGCGGCAACTTCAAGTACTACGCCGTCGTCCGCGGGCACGCGCCGCAGTGCATCAGCTACGCGGGCTGGGTCGGCGACAAGACCGGGGATGCCGGCACGAGCGCGGTCGCCGTCAGCGGCTGGGGCTGGTGCGACTGAGGCGTCCGGACATGGTCACCACGGCGCCCGCCGGACGGTGCGTCCGGCGGGCGCCGCGGTGACGACTTCCTCGGATGGTGACCCGGCTCTAGAAGCCGGCCGCCTGAGCCGCGTTGAGCACCGGGACCCAGGTGTTCGACGCGGCACGCGCGTAGAACGAGTTGGTGGACCGGTCACTGCCGGAGGTGACCGCGAGCAGCTGGTTGCTGCCGTTGATCACCGGGCCGCCGCTCCACCCGCCGAAGGCGACGCAGTTGTTGGTGAACAGGTAGGTGTCACCGTTGAAGCCGCCGGCGTCCCGGCCGTTGCCGATGCAGCGCAGCTGGTTCTGGCCGCCGTACAGCTCCTGCGGGTACCCGTGGGTGTCCCAGCCGTTGATCACGCCGGAGTTGTTCGACACCCAGCCGAGACCGCCGACCACGTTGGTGATCTTCGACGTGCCCTGGGCGGCGATCGCCACGGTCGCGACGTCGTCTTCGTGGGTGAAGCCGTCGTTGCCGTGGTTGAAGTACGTCGTCGGGATCCAGAACGTCGCCGCGGACCACGTGCCCAGTGGGCGGCTGTTGTTGTCGTACGACGGGATGAAGATGAAGTTCTGGCTCCACACCGACTGCCCGGCCCCACCCTGGAACACGCAGTGCGCCGCGGTGGCGACCACGCTCTTGCCGGTGGAGTTGATCACCGAGCCGGAGCAGACGTAGGTCAGGCCGTCCCGGGGGTTGAGGAAGAAGACCTTCCCGGTCACCCGCGTGTTGAAGTCGGACGTGTACGGCCGCGCCGCCTGCGCGTTGCCGAACTGGTCCCCGCCGGGCGTCAGTACCGGCGAAGCGTTGGCAGGTCTCGCCGCGGCCTTCGGGGCGTCCTGGATGACCGGTCTGGCACCGCGCAGCCGCTCCGGGGTCCAGAACTTCTCCGCCTGCGCCTGGGTGAACTGGCCGAGCTGCGGAGACTGCACGGCACCGTCCGGCGAACCCGCGGACGCGAGCGGCGCGGAGACCAGCGCGACGCCGGCCGTCAGTACCGCCGATGCCAGCAGGGTCTTCAGCCGCAAAGCACGAATCCTCATGTGTACTCCTCGAATTCATTTATCGAAACGACGAACCAGCGTAACGGCACCGGCTGAAACCGTGCACAATAGACGTCCGATCTCCCCAAGATCAGTATTCGACACCCCTCGGCCGCAACGGAACACCGGCGCCGCGACACAGTGTTCCGATTCCCCGAAGTGGTGTCAATAGAAGGCTTCCCCGGACCTTCGCCGTCCTTTCGACCCGCCAACGCGCAGCTCGGCGCCTGCGGCCGACGATTCCGCGACCACGAGCGAGTTCGACCATCCGTTTCCGGCACCACGACGACCGGATACCTCATATCGTTTAAAGATTCACCGAATCAACAGAGCGCGATTCGCGAATGTCCGGTCCCGGCCGTGCCCGATCGTGCAATATTTCGCGCCGCCCGTCTTCACCATTGGCCATCCACACGGGCCGGTGGCGCTCAGGCGGGTTTGCGGACGAGGCCGGTGTAGGCGGCGACGGCCAGGGTGGCCAGGCCCCAGAGGAGGGCTTGGAGTACCCAGAGGAGGACGGTGAAGGTCTGGCCCCAGCCCGTGGCGGTGTCGAGGTCGCAGCGGGCGCGCAGGCCGGTCGCGCCGAGCGGGAGACCGCGGTCGATGCCGAGGCCGACGAGTTCGACCGGGGAACACGGCGTGCCGGGGGCGTCGGGTTTCGCGGTGGCGGACGGGACGCGTTCGGCAGCGTGGTGACCGGGGTGGGTGGCGACGTGCCCGGCGACCGTACTGAGTCCGGCAGCGAGCACGAGAACGGCGGCGAGGACGAGAACGAGGCGGTGGGCGCGGTAGCCGTAGCTGCCGAGCCGGCCCCACAGCGCGTGCCGCCCGCGCGCGAGCCGGTTGCCCAGAGCTTCGGGGGTGCGGCGACGGAGGTCGTGCTGCTGGGTGATCAGCACTTCACGGGCGTTGTTGTCGTGGCCGGCGAAGCGCTCGGTCGTGGCGAGCTGCTGGAAGGGCTGAGGCCAGTAGCCGGGAGTGTGGTGGACCAGCAGATGCAGCCACTGACGCCACGAGATCTCGCGCAGGACGGGATAGGTCAGTCCGTGGGCCGTGATGGTGCGGCCGCTGTCCGGACAGCCGTGGCGGCTCATCCCCGGCCGGCCGGCCGGGCACACCACCGCCGCCGGGAGCAGCAACGCCCCGGTGATCTGCGCCTCGTGCAGCACCAGGAGCGGACCCGAACCGTTGTCCAGCCCGGACAACGACAGCCGGGCCTGGCCGCCGATGCGGGCACCGAGCAGCCGGATCGCCCCGAGCTCGCCGGCGCCGGTGACGATGGCGTCCTCCATGATGAGGCTGCCGTCGGTGCGGAGGTCGTCGGCGTCCAGCGTGGGGCCGGTGGTGTTGGTGATGGTGGCTCGCCCGAGGCCGAGCTGGCCGCCTATCTGGGCGCCGAGGAGCCGGATCGCACCGAGATCGCCGGCGCCGGTGACGGTGATGTCCCGGGCGAACAGGCCGCCGTCGGTGCGGAGGACGTCGGCGTGCAGCGCCGGGCCGGTGTCGTTGGTGATGGTGACGCGATCGGCGCTGAGCTGGCCGCCGAGGTGGGCACCGAGCAGCCGGATCGCACCGAGATCGCCGGCGCCGGTGACCGTGGCGTCGTCCATGTTCAGATCGCTGACGGTGCGGAGGTCATCGGCGTCCAGCGCGGGGCCGCCGGTGTTCGTGATGACGGCTCCCGAGAGGCCGAGCTGGCCGCCTATCCGGCCGCCGCCCAGCCGGATCGCGCCGAACTCTCCCGTGCCGGTCACCGTGGCGTCCCGCATCAACAGGTGGCCGTCGGTGCGGAGGTCGTCGGCGTGCAAGCAGGTGAGCAGACTGCCGCCCAGGTGCAGGTCACGAAGGCGCGCGCTTCGGCAGACGATGCCGTCCGGCAGCGCACACCGGTACAGGCCCAGACCGGTGACGGCGGCGACGTGATCGAGGTCGAGCTCACCGACGACCCGCACGCCCGCCAACCGGACCCCGCGAGGGTCGAGGTCACCGTGCAGGCCGCGGAGCAGTTCGCGGAGCAGTTCGGCTCGCACCCGCAGTCCGGGGTCGCCGGTGACCGCCAGCTCCGCCACCGTCATCGTGGTGCCGGGTTCCACGACCTCCCCGCGCCGGGCGGCGTCGATCACCTGGCGCTCGAGCTCGGTCAGGTCGGTCGGCACGGGTGCAGGCTGCGTCTCGTCCACACCGCCATTGTCGATCAGACGCCGGAGAACGTGACATCCGACAGGCGAAGACCGCGGAGGCTCGAATCAGGCGGCGGGCTCGGGAATGGCGTTGTCGATGAGGACGGCGGCGATGGCGGCGGCGGTGGGGAAAGAGCCGCGGTCGAGGACCCGGGTGCGGGCCGAGGCGCCGTCGATGAGCAGCGCCAGTTGTTCGCCGAGTTGCGCGGGGTCGGTGGCACCGGCTTCGCGGGCGGTTTCCGTGAGCCGCGCGGCGATGGCGGTCTTGTACTCGCGTGCGTACTGCGACGCGGGGTGCTGGGGGTCGTGGAGTTCGACGGCCGCCGCGATGTAGGGGCACAAGGGCGTGGACTCGGGCATCTCGAACGCGGCGAGGAGCCGCTCGCGGGGCGTGAGATCCGTGCGGTCGAACACTTCGGGCATGACGTCGGGATCGAACCGGCGCAGGTATTCGGTGACGAGCTCGTCCTTGCCGGCGAAGTGCTGGTAGGCCGTGCGCTTGGACACCTGGGCCACGGCGCAGAGCTCGTCCATGCCGGTGCGGTTGATGCCCTGGTCGCGGAACAGCTGCTGTGACGCGCCGAGGATGCGCTCGCGGGCACCCCGGCCGCGGCGCCGGCCCAGGGGGCCCTTCTCCAGCTCCGTCATGCCTCTACCGTACACCGTTCGGTACTGAACGGTGTACATAGCTTGCGCTCCGAGCGGCCTCCGGCTACGTTACATACACAGATTGGTGTACATAACGCAAGGGAGTGATCATGGGAAAGCTCGAAGGCAAGGTCGCGGTGATCACCGGCGCATCCACCGGCATGGCACTGGCCGGCGCCAAACTGTTCGTCGAGGAAGGAGCGCACGTCTTCATCCAGGCCCGGCGGCAGGAAGCACTGGACGACGCGGTCGAACTCATCGGCCGCGACGTCACCGCCGTCCAGGGTGACGCGGCCGACCTGGACGACCTGGATCGCTTGTACGACACCGTAAAGCGGGAAAAGGGCTCGATCGACGTGCTGTGGGCCAGCGCCGGGACGGGCGAACCCGCCGTCCTCGGCGAGATCACCGAGGAGCAGTTCCACCGCGCCTTCTGGCTCAACGCGCGCGGCACCCTGTTCACCGTGCAGAAAGCGCTTCCACTGCTCAACGACCACGGCTCGATCCTCATGACCGGGTCCAACGCCTCCCTCGGCGCCTTCCCCGGCTGGAGCCTCTACGCGGGAAGCAAAGCCGTCCAGCAGGCCTGGGCCCGCGTCTGGCTCAACGAACTGCGCGACCGCAAGATCCGGGTCAACGTCCTGACCCCGGGCCAGGTCGCCACCGCGAAACAGGAAGAACTGTTCGACGAGGCGACCATGGACGCGTTCGAGTCCCTCATCCCCCGCGGAAAGATGGGCCACCCCGAAGAAATCGCCACCGTCGCCCTGTTCCTCGCCTCCGGCGACTCCAGCTACGTCAACGGCCTGGAACTCGTCACCGACGGCGGCGCCACCGCCATCTGAACCCCCACACCAGGAAGAGAGCACATCTCATGAGCAGCATCACCCTCATCGGCACCGGGAACATGGCCCGCACCATCGGCACGCTCGCGGTGGCGGGCGGCAACACCGTCGAGGTCATGGGCCGCGACCAGGCCAAGGCCGACGACCTGGCCGAGACCCTGGGCAGCGGCGCGACGACGGGCAAGTGGGGCGCCGTCCCGGCCGGCGACATCGTCATCACGGCCCTGCTCCACGACGGTGTCGTCCCGGTCGTCACCGAGTACGGGGACGCCCTCGCCGGCAAGGTCATCGTCGACATCAGCAACCCCTTCAACGCCACCTTCGACGGACTCGCCCACCGCGGGGAAACCTCGACCGCGCAGGAGGCCGCCGAGGTGGCCCCGGCGAGCGCGCACGTCGTGAAGGCGTTCAACACCATCCTCCGCAACGTCCTCGAGAACGGCCGTCCCACCGTCTTCATCGCCGGTGACAACGCGAAGTCCAAAGCGGACGTGGCGGAGTTCGTCACGAGCCTCGGGCTGCGCCCGCTGGACGTCGGCGGCCTGAAGATGGCGCACTGGCTGGAAGGAATGGGCCTGGTCACGGTGAGCCTCGCCGGCAACGGGATCGGTCACGGCGACTTCGCCCTCGGCGTCGACGAATTCACCGGCTGAACTCGGACGCGTCGACACCGGCCCCGGCACGTCCGTGATCGCGCGTGCCGGCCGGCGAGAACGCCATCCGCGCGGCTCGGATCATGCGCGATACCGTGGTGCCGTGAGTTCGCCACCGCTGGTTTGGTACGCCAGTTACGGATCCAACATGTACGCCGCGCGGTTGCGGTGTTACCTCGAAGGAGGAACGCCGCCGGGCGCCCAGCGCGATTACGCCGGATGTCGCGACCGCAGTCCGGCGCGTCGCGTCGTGGCGAGCGAGTTCCCCGGCGGTGTCTACTTCGCGACGGAGTCGCCGGTCTGGCACGGTGGCCGGGCGTTCTTCGACCCGGCGCTGCCGGGGCGGGCGGCAATGCGGTCGTACCTCGTGAGCGCCGGGCAGTTCTCCGACATCGCGGAGCAGGAAATGTACCGCGAGCCGGGCCCGGACCTGGATTTGGGCACCGTGCTGAGGACCGGCCGCGACGAGCTCGGGCCGGGTCGTTACGAGACCCTGCTGCACCTCGGCGATCTCGACGGTTACCCCGTCCTGACGTTCACGGCACCCTGGTCGGCGTCGGAAATCGAGAAGAACCCGCCGTCCGCCGCGTACCTGGCCATGCTCGTGGGAGGGCTGCGCGAAGCACACGGATGGTCCCTGCCCGAGATCGCCGAGTACCTGGCGCCGCTGCCCGGGGTGCCGGGGCACTGGTCAGCGCCGGAGATCGCCGATCTCGCCCCGCGCGCTACCCCGTAGCAGCCGTCGGCGCGCGCGAAGACGGTGGTCAAAAAGGGCAAGCTTCGCGCGTGGTGGTTGACGTTTTCGGTTGCCGCACACCAGGCTCCGGGCCGACAACGGCCCACAGCCGGACTTTCCGGCTGATTCAGGAGGAACACCCGTGACGATCGCCCCGACGGTGCACGCCCGGCGACCCCAGGCGAGATGGCTCGTGCTGCCGGCCGTGGTCATGGGCTTGACCGCGTGCGGCTCGGCCGGTGTCAGCGGGTCGGCGGTGCCGGTGACGAGCCCGTCCGCTTCGCCCGCCACCGCTCCCCCGCAGACGTCCCAGGCCCAGCCCGCGTCCGGTGCCGAGACCCTTCAGACCGCTCTCGAGCACTGGGTGACCCAGATCCTGCAAGAGCAGTACACCGAGGCGTGCCTGTCCAGCGCTCCCGTGCTGCCCGCCGGCCAGGACGCCGAAACGCTGTGCAAGAACCCCGAAGCGCTCGCCAGCGCCAAGTCGCTGCACGAGGCGTGGGCGAAGCCGGGCGTCAAGCTGCCCCCTCAGGGAAAGGTCGAGGTGACCAAGGTGGCCGCGAAGGGCAACGAGGTGACCGTGCCGGACACGGCCGTCAAGCTCGACGGCCGCACGCTGCGCAGCCTCGAACTGATCGGCGCGACCGGGGACACGGACTCGTTCAGCCTCACGTTCAAGATGGAGAAGCACGAAGGAGCCTGGTACGTCCAGGGTTTCGACCTCAAGCTCTGAGGCCGGCTATCCCTTGCGGCCGGCTCGAGGTGCCGCACGGAGCAGCTCCGCCGCGCGCAGCCGGTGCGCACGGAGACATTCCCGGTTGACCTGCCAGATCTCGACCATGCGGGCGAGGGTCACCAAGTCCGAGTCGAGCACCAGCTCGCCGTTCTCGTAGGCCTGCTGCCGCCGAGCCTGGTAGCGGATCAACGGGTCAGGATCGGCCAGCGCCTCCTCCAGCGTCACCGGCGGACGCGTCGTCACGGCGGAACTCTGCGCCTTGGTCCGGGCGGGCGGGGCAGCGGCAGCGGCGAAGGTCGTCACGCACCGCATTTTCACCTCCGCGCCCGGACACGATCGAGAAGCCCCCGGCAGTGCGTTCGGGTGTCAGCCGTGCGACGCACCTGCCACCGGTTCGCCACCGAGGAAGGCCGCCAGGATCCCGGTGAACCGTGCCGGCTGCTCCTCGGCCACGTAGTGCCCGCACTCGTCGAGGACCACCCCGGTGACGTCGTCGGCCGCCGCCCGCATCGTCTCGGCGACCAGTGCGCCGCAGTACTGCGCGCCGCCGACGGCGAGCACCGGCATCGTCAGCCGGGTCTTCTTGCGCTGCTCGTTCTGCGCGATCGTCTCGTCCAGCGCCCGGTAGTACTCGAAGCTCGCCCGCAACCCGCGAGGATCCGCGACGATCGCGTCGACGTAGACGTCGACGGCGTAGGCGGGGATCGCGGCCGGGGTGGCGCCCTTGGTGGCGAACTGCGAGCCGAAGAAGAGCGGCTCCCGCCCCCGGACCAGTTCCTCGTTGAGGCCGTCGAGCCGGTTGAAGCCGAAGTGCCAGAGCCGCTGGTTGACCGCGGCCGTGCTGAAGACCGACGGGGTCGGCGTGAGACCGGGGATGATCGCGTCGACGACGGCGAGCCGGCCCACCCGCTCGGGGTGATCGGCGGCGAGGGCGTATCCGGTCCACATGCCGATGTCGTGGCCGGCCACGTCGAACCGGTCGCGCCCGAGCGCGGCCATCAGCGCGACCAGATCGGCGGCCAGCGTGCCGGTGTCGTAACCGTCGTCGGGCTTGCCGGAGAGCCCGGCCCCGCGCGAGTCGACGGCGACGACGGTGTGCTCACGGGCGAGCGCGGGCATCACCTCCCGCCAGGCGTACCAGGTCTGGGGCCAGCCGCCGACCAGCAGCAGCGGCGGGCCGTCCCCGCCGGTGACCGCGTGCAGCCGCAGCCCGTCCAGCTCCACGAACCGGCTGGTGAAGACGTCGGTGAACCCTTCGGGCAGCCGCAGCGAAGTCAAGCTGGTCGTGTCGTCGGCCGCGCTCATCTTGGAACGATCGGTGCAACTTGTCATGCGGGCCACCATACGCATGTTGAACCGATCGGTGCAAGATGTGTACGCTGACGACCATGGCAGGCCGCAAGCAGTTCGACGTGGACGAGGCGTTGCGACGCGCGATGCACGTCTTCTGGCGCTGGGGCTACTCGGAGGCCTCGATCGACCGGCTGACCGAGGGCACGGGCCTGGGCCGGAGCTCGCTCTACAGCACCTTCGGCGACAAGAGCACCCTCTTCCGGGAAACCCTCCAGCGGTACGCGCAGACCTACCACCCGCGCTACATCAAGGCACTGGCCGGCCCCCACCCGGGCCCGGGCGCCGTTGTGGCCGCCTACCTGCAGGTCACCCTGAACCGCATCGCCGACCCGGCGGTCCCGGACGGCTGCCTGCTCACGATGTCGGCAGCGCAGTTCCCGGCCCTCGACGCGGAGGGCCAGGAGCTGGTCCGCGCCATGATCGACGGTTTGCGGGCGATGCTGGAGCAGGCGCTGCTGGCGGCGGGCGCCGATGAGCAGGAGGCGGCGGAGCTGGCGTTGTGCACGCTGGCGGCGAACCAGTCCCTGGCGGTGCTGAGCCGCGCCGGCTTCTCGAACGAAGACCTGGCAACGGTGGCCGCGGGCGCCGCTCGTATCCCCGGGAGCACTCATCCCCTACCTTGACGCCCCGGAATCGTTGCAGGACCGGGAGCCGCTGGAGAACGTCCGGCCGGTGACGTTGCCGACGACCAGCACCTGCTCACCGATGTTCCACAGATCCCGGGTTTGCACGCTCACCTTGCGGTGGGGCGGAAAGCCCGAGCCGGTCACCACGGATAACAGGTGAACTCGCCGAGCCGCCCCGCGGACCGGGAACTCCGCCCATCTCGGATCTCGGTGGCCCGGCCGGCTACTCCGGGCGTGCGGGGAGGTCGGCGAGGAACGTCGCGGGCACCGCATGCGGACGGCGGGGACCCCAGCCCCCGCCGGCGAACAGGACCACGCACGAGCGGCCCGTGCCACCGACCCACCCAGGCTGCGCGCGATCGAACGCCAACGGCGGCGGGCGGTGCCACAAGCTGGCTCCACCCCGCAGCCGAGCACCATCGCCGTCGCGGAACCGGACGACGTAGTCGAGCTTCCGCTCGGGATCCGCCGATGGCCCGGGGACCGCGGCCAGGGCGGCGAGGCACCCTGCCGGTTCCCTCACGATCACCGCCTGGACCGTCACGGCCCGCCAGCCGGTGCGCCGGACCGACTCGTAGCGCATCCACCACAGCACAGCCCCCGGCGTGAAGCACACCGACACCACGATCACCGCAAACGCACCGAACGCCAAGCCGTCGCTGCCGATGCCGTACGAGATCAGCAGAACCACCAGCCCGGCCACCCAGGCCATGCCGCACGCCGTCGTCCGCAATGCGCGTCAGGAGCCGCAGTTCGCCGTGTCGCCCGCCGGGTGCCGGGTGGGCACCTGCAGGGCCGCGCCGGGCCGGACCTGACGCACGCCGGCACCGCCGACGCTGACCGGGAGCGGCGGGCCGGAGCGCAGGGTCAGCTTCGTGGTCCGCTGGCCGACCGACAGATCGAACGTGCGGCCGTGCCACCTGACCCCGGTGATGTCCACCCCCGGCAGCTGCGGAGGCAGGAAGGGGTCGACGGTGACCGAGTCGGTCCCCCAGCGCAGCCCGGTGAACCCGTAGAGGAACTCCTGCAGGTAGCCGCCCTGGCCGGTGGTGAAGTCGAACGCTCCGCCGGTGCGGGTCTCGTACCACTGGTCGAACGGGGCGGCCAGGTACGGATCGGCGCTGTCGCGCAGGGACGTGTAGACGGCACAGCCCGGCGACCCGAGCGCGGCGCCGGCGATCGTGGCTATCGCGTCCGTCATGGACGGCCCGTCCGGGTCCGTGCGCGCCTTGTAGTAGTCCAGGTCGTGCTGGGCGAGACCGGGTGACATCGGCACCGCCCACGGGTACTGCAGCAGCGTGACGTCGGCCTGCTTGACGGTCTGCCCGGCGTACCCGTCGAACTCGGGGTGGATGTTCGCGCCCGCGTCCACCGGGATCTTCAGGCCGTCGGCGACCTTGCCCCACGCCGGATCGGCGGGGCGGCCGACGATGCCCGCGGCCCGGGTCGCGATGCGCAGGGAGGCTTGCGCGCCGGCGTTCGTGCTGGCGCTGTTGTCGACGTTGTCGTGGTACTCGTCCGCGCCCTTGACGTCGTTGATGACGTACCCGCCGGCCGGACCGGGCACGGCGCGCGTGGCCCAGTAGTCGGCGATGCCCTGCAGCACCGGCCACGCCTTGTCCCGAAGCCACGCCTTGTCGCCGGTCGCTTCGTAGTACTGCCACTGTGCCAAGGCGATATCGGAGTTGATGTGGATTTCCTGCTTGCCGTCCGGTGACCAGTCCGGGGTCGTCTCCTTGCCGGTCAGCGCGCTCTGCCACGGGAACTTGGCACCCTTGATCGGATGGTCCGGAGTGGACAGTGCCGCGGCGGCGGCCCGCGCCGCCGGCAACCGCTGCTGGCGGTAGGTGTTCGCGTCGGCGGCGATGTCGGGGTACTGCGCCAGCAGTGCCGGGTACATCCACGTTTCCATGTCCCAGAACACGTGCCCGCTGTAGCCGTCCGAGGACAACCCGCCCGGGCTGGCGCTCCAGACGACCCCGGCCCGCACGCTCGCGAGCAGGTAGAACATCGACGCGTGGACCTGTGCGGTCATGGTGGGGTCACCGGGGATCGAGATGCTCGACTGCCACAGCCGTGACCAGGCGTCGCTGTTGCGCGCCAGCGCAACCCGGTAGCCGTCGCCGGCGGCGCGGGCCGCGGTCCTCGCGGCGGCCTGGCCCGGGCTCGCGGCCACGAGCGGCCGGTCGGTGTCCACACTGGACGCCACGCCCACGTACTTGGTGATCCGCACCGGCACCCCGGCGCGGACCGCGAAGTCCGCGCGCTGGCCGACGCCGCCGTCGGTGGTCGCCTTGGTGGGCACGGTCTTCTCGTCGACGCGCAGCACGGAGCTCAGCCCGGCGGTGACCAGGTTCCCGTCGCTCACCACGGTCTGCGACAGCGTCGCGGTCCGGCCGTCCACCCGCGGGTCCGTCGTCGAGGCGTGGTCCAGGCCCCGGCCGTCGAACTCGTCGACGGCGGTGGCCGTCCCGCTCCAGTGCGGGACGGCCCGCACGCTCACGGTGCCGAGGTGCCCCTCCGCGCGGTTGGCGTTGACCTCGTAGTCGAAGCTGGTCGTGTCGCCCGCGGGCGAGGTCCAGTCGAACGACGTGGTCAGCACGCCGGTGCGCAGGTCGATCGCCTGCCGGTAGTGCGTGGTGGTGCCGACCGTCGCCGGAGCCACCTGGGTCGGTGGCTGTGTGCCGTCCGGGTAGACCGCGAGGTAGTCGACGTTCACCCGCGCCGTGTCCCCCGCGGCGACGGTGACCTCGAGGGTGTTCGCGCCCGCGGTCAGCGTCACCGGGACGGTCACCACCGCCCAGTCGTCCCAGGTCGCCAGGCTGGGCACGGTCAGCTGCCGCAGGGTGCCGTTCACTCCGATGTGGACGGTCTGCGGGCTGCCGCTGCCGTTGCCGTACCGCACGGCCAGCGTCGCCGGGCCGGCCGGCGCGTCCCGGATCGGGACGACGCCGGTGCCGCCGACCGTCGGGGTGTCGTTGGTGTTCAGCCCGGCCAGGTAGGCGCCGGCGACGGAGCCGGGGTGGGAGCTCTCGACGAACGCGCCCCCGGAGACCTTCCCGTACGCGGCCGGGCACAGCTGCCCGAACCCGCAGGACCACTGGCCGAGTCCGTAGACGTCGCTGCCGCGACCGAACCCGAGCGTCGTCCAGGTCGGCAGCCCGGCGCGTTCCTCCTGCCCGGCCGAGGGGGCGCCGTAGAAGCCGGCGAGCTGGGACTGGGTGACGATGGGCTTGCTGCTGTACCCGTGGCCTTCCGCGGGCACGCGCGCGCCGAGGTAGCCGTTGCCGACGAACGTCGGGGAGTAGTTCTTCGCCGGGTCGGTCGTGCTCAGCACCCAGCCGTCGCCACCACCGGACGGCTGCGGCGCGGGTGCGGCTACCGCCGGCACCGCCGTCGAGGCCAGGAGGAGGCATCCGACCGCCGCGCCGAAGCCGGCCCTGCTCTTGAACATGCCGCGTTTCTTCATCGAAACGGCACCTCCTCGGACCGGACGCGACGGGGTCAGCCGATGCGTCAATATGTTGCGGGCAACAACATATACGCCGGGCCGGGGTTGGTAAAGGCGCCGGATCCGGTGATCGACTCCCCGCGACGGCCGTTCGGACCGGTTATGCGTCCGGGGCGAGAACGATGCGGCCGTTCAGGTCGCGGTTCTCCATGCGCTCGTGGGCGGCAGCGGCTTGGGAGAAGGGGAACACGTCGATCTCGACGTCGGCCAGCCCGGCGACGACGGCCCGCACGGCCGCCTCGAGTGCGGGGCGCACCACCTCCGGGTGTGCCGGCAAGTACGCGCCGGCGTTGAACCCGGCCACGGCGATGTTCCGCAGCCAGAGCTGGTTGGTGTCGACCTGATGAGCCCAGTCCCCGCCGGCGTTGCCTCCGACTATCAAGCGGCCTCCCGGCGGCATCAGCTCGAGGCTCTGCGTCCGCACGGCACCGCCCACGGCGTCGACGACGACGTCGAACTGCTGACCGCCGAGCGCGCCGGGCAAGTCGGCGGAGTCGACGACCTGGTCGTAGGGCAGCTTGGTCGCCGAGGCCGCGGCGAGCTTGCTCGCCCGCACGGTGCCGACGACCCGCGACGCACCCAGCTGCCGCGCGATCCCGGGAAACGCCGCCGCGAAGCCACCCAGAGCGCCGTGCACGAGGACACGTTCGCCCGGGACCAGGTGGGCGATGCGCGTCAGGGCGACGTGCGCCATCGCCGCATTGGGCACGACCGAGACGGCCAGCGCGGGGTCGAGGTCGTAACCCTCGATCGAAATGGCCTTGGCCGCCGGGCCGACGTGCACCGAGGCGTAACCGCCGGTGCCCGTGCCCGACATCGACACCACCTTTTCGCCGACGCCGAACCCGGTCACGCCCTCCCCCAGCTCGCGTACCGTGCCCGCGACCTCGAGTCCCAAGGTGACGGGCGGCTGAGGCATCCCGGGCTGATCCTTGAACTGCCCCTTCCGGAAGAAGACGTCGATGAGCCCGACAGCCGAGTGGGTGACGTCGATGGCGATCTCGCCCGGTCCGGGGGCGGGGTCGGGCAGGTCGACGACCGAGAGCACCGACGGGTCCCCGAACGCGGTGGCTTGGACAGCCTTCATGAGCAAGACTCCTTCAAGTTAACGCACCTCGTGATGCGTTAACTCCGAACCTAGCACGTCCAACCCAGTTAACGCATCACCGCGTGCGCTAACCTTGCGTGATGAACCAGCGAGCCCGCTCCGCCGACGACAAGGCACGCCGTTCCGAAGCTCTCCTGGCCGCCGCCGAGTCGCTCGCGCTCGAGCTCGGCGGCGTCCGGTTCATCACCTTGGCGCCGGTCACCCAGCGAGCAGGTCTGCACCGGACGGGCGTACGGCGCTACTACGCCAGCAAGGAAGAGCTGCTGCTCGAACTCGCCGAACGCGGATGGCGCCAGTGGCGCGACGCGGTCAAGGACGAACTCGGCGACCGCACCGGCATGACACCGCGTGAGGTCGCGGCGGTCCTGGCGGACACGATCGCCGCACTGCCGGTGTTCTGCGACCTCTTGACCCACGTCACCTTGAGCCTCGAAGGCGACGTCGACCTGGAACGAGCGCGTCGGTACAAGACCAGCTCGTTCGCCGCGCACGACGAGATCGTGGCCGCGCTGGATCGGGCGAGTGAGATGACGGCCGCGCAGATCGGCGCCCTGGTGGCGGCCACCCTCTCCTTCGCCGCGAGCTTCTGGCAGGTGTCGCACCCCACGCCGACGCTCGCCGCGTTGTACGCGGAAGTGCCGCGCTGGGGCCACGTCGCGCTCGACTTCACCCCGAGACTCCGGACCCTCCTCGAGGCGACCGCCGTCGGGCTGGCCGGAACGGCGACCGGGCAGCCGACATCCGGCAGATCGAGGTAGCTCACCGGTGCACTGGGGAATCGCACCGGCCTCACCGACATCGGGTACCCCGCAGGCCGAGCACCCGTCCATTCCGGTGCCGCAGTCGCGGACGCTCGGTGGCTCCAGCGGCCTGGGGCACGGCCGGCCCGCGGGGAGCGGCCACCCCGGCTTCGAGGGCAGGCCGCCGCGGATCAGGTCGAGTGCGGTGACCCCGGCCGCGCAGGCGTGGTCGCCGGCGCCGGAAGCCACGCCCGCCGCCGTACGCCCTTGTCGGGGTCGTCGAGGAGCGGCTCGTGAACGCCGTGGTCACCACCTATCCGTCGCTGGACACGCGCCCCGCTCGTTCACACGCTGAAACGCCGCACGAAGCTCTGCCACCCTCGCATGTGGTTGATGAAGCGCTCGCTCAAGCCGCCGTCGCGCAGGTACTGCGCCGTCACCGGCAGCTCGGGGCTGTCGTGGCCGGGGTTCTCCCGCACCCGCAGGGGGAAGTCCCGCCGCAGGATCGCCGCCCTGCCGATCAGGACGAAGTCGCACCCTTCGTCCAGCAGCTGCCCCGCGCGCCCCGCGCTCATGATCTTGCCGGCCGTTCCCACCCGCACGCCTTTCCGAGGGAGGCCGGTGAAGACGCTGAGCATGGTCTGCCCCTTGAACGCCCCTCCCCGGACGATCTGCGCGGAGTCCCACAGGGCGAGGTCGAGGTAGTCGATCAACTCGTGGTCGAGAATCTCCGCGGTGATCTCGCGCAGTTCCTCCAGCTGCAGCCCGTAGCGTTCGACCGACAGGCGCCAGCCGATCTGGAAGTCCGGGCCGGTCACCCGGCGGATCCCCTCGATCACCTCGATCAGCAGACGGGCCCGGTTCTCGGTGCTTCCGCCGTACATGTCCTTGCGGTCGTTGAGTTCCGGGGACAGGAACTCCGACAGGATCCACCCGAACGCGCCGTGGAGCGCAACACCGTCGAACCCGGCTCGCTCCGCCCTCCTCGCGGCCGCGACGAAGCTGTCGCGAATCCGCTCGACCTCTTCGGTCGTGAGGGCTTTGACGCCCGGCAGCGTGGCAGCGGAGGCCGGAGCCGGAACGCCGAGTTCCGGATGAGCGCGATGGCCCGCGTGGTTCAGCTGCACCGCGGACAGGCCGCCGCCGTTGCGGATCGAGGTGGCCATCTCGGTCAGGCCGGGCAGGTGAGTGTCGGAGTGCACACCCAGCTGCCCCTCGTAGGAGATGCCGTCCGCCTCCACGCTGGCCGCCCCGGTCTGGATCAGCGCGTAGCCACCCTGCGCGACCTGCCTGATCCAGTCCTGGTCGAAGGGTGAGGCGGCACCGTCCGGCCGGCTCTGCTGGTTGGTGAGCGGCGCCAGCATGAAACGGTTCCTCATCGCCGGGCCGTGCAGCAGGGTGAGCGGTTCGAACAATCCGGGAACGGACATGGAGATCTCCAGGAAACGAGCGGGCTGAAACACAGCAAGCACGCCCAGGTTCCAACCTTCACACCAATGCGAATGCAAGGGACCGTCAGGAGTTTGTGACGAGGCTCAAAGAGTCACTGGGGGACGAGCGCGTCCAAATAGGCGTCGATCGCCTGCAGGTTCTTCGACAGGAACTCGAACCGCTCGGCCATGCGGCCGCGCTCCTCCCGGATCCGGCTCACGAAGTCCGGAGCGGGATACCGGGAGCTTGCCGCGTCGGCCAGGCAGGGCAGCACGGCCCTGATGATTTCGGTCGTCAGGCCCGCGTTCAGCAAGCTGCGAATCTGCTGGACCCGCGGGACCTGGGCCTCGTCGTAGTGGCGATAGCCGTTCTCCTCGCGCCTGGGACTGAGGAGCCCCTGTTCCTCGTAGTAACGCAGCAGCCGCGCGGAAACGCCGGTCCGGTCGGACAGCTCTTTGATCCTCATCACACCTCCCGGAAGTCCGCTTGCCTTCACATTGATGACAAGGTTGGAGTCTGATCGAGTCGCCGCGCGACCGCGGAGATTCCGATCATTTTAAGGAAAGTCGTGACCACCTCACAAGTCGGCGTTCCCACTATCTCGTCCACGGAACGTTTACCACTACAGCCTCTGATCGCGCTCTTCGCAGCGGGATTGATCACCACCTTGACCGAGGCACTGCCGGCGGGTGTGCTGCCGCAGATGAGCACCGCGCTGGGGGTCTCGGAATCCGTGACCGGCCAGACAGTCACGATTTACGCGGTCGGCACCCTGCTGACGGCGATTCCCGTCACCTTGGCCACCGCCTCGTGGCCGAGACGTCATCTGCTCCTGACCGCGCTCGCCGGATTCGTGGTCGCGAATCTGGTGACCGCCCTTTCTCTCGACTTCACCATCACGATGGGCGCGCGATTCATCGCGGGCGCCTCCTCCGGCGTCGTCTGGAGCCTTCTCGGCGGATACGCGGCACGCCTGGTCAGCCCCGGGCTCGGCGGACGGGCAATGGCGTTCGCCATGGCCGGCACCCCCGTGGCCCTCTCCCTCGGCGTCCCCGTGGGCGCGTACCTCGGCAAAGCGGTCGGGTGGCAGCTCACCTTCGGCGCCGTCACGGCCCTGACCGGGCTGCTGATCCTCTGGACCCTGTGGAGCCTGCCCAACTTCCCCGGGCAGAAGGCCGAGGACCGGGTACCGCTGCGCCGCATTCTCCGGCTGCACGGCATCCGCACCGTGCTCGCGGTGACGGGCGCGTTCGTGCTCGCACACACCATCCTCTACACCTACATCGCGCCGATCCTCACCGCCGCCGGCCTGCAGGACCAGGTGCAGTGGATCCTGCTCGACTTCGGCATCGCCTCGATCCTCAGCATCTGGCTCACCGGCGTACTCATCGACCGGCACCACCGCAAGCTGGTCGTCCTCAGCACCGCGCTCTTCGCCGTGGCCGCAGCAGTGCTCGCCGCGGCCACCTCCAGCCCCGTCGTCGACTACGTCACGGTCGCGGCGTGGGGACTCGCGTTCGGCGGAGCGGCCACCTTGCTGCAGTCGGCGCTGATGCGAGCCGCGGGCAAACACGCCGACGCCGCCCAGTCCTCGATGGTCACCACCTGGAACCTGGGCATCGGCCTCGGCGGGCTGGCCGGCGGCGCACTGCTCGCCGGCTTCGGCTCCGGGTCGCTCATCATCGCGGCCGTCGTGCTCCTGGTACCGACGGCACTCGTCGTGATTCTCGCCCGGAGCCATGCGTTCCCGACGCGAACCGCCACCTCCGGTCAGTAGCCACCACCATCGTCAGGAGACGTCCGTGTCCGTTTCGGATTTGTTCCGGCCACTCCCCCTTCTGCACGGCCCGGCGATGCGCAACCGTTTCATGCTGGCGCCGCTCACCAACCAGCAAAGCGCCCACGACGGTACGGCGTCCGTATTCGACCAGGACTGGATCAGGCAACTCGCCCAAAGCGACTACGCCCTGATCCAGACCTGCGCCACCACGGTCGAGGCCGGCGGCATCGGATTCGAGCGGCAGCTGGGCATCCACTGCGACGCCCACCTGCCCGGCCTGACCGAGATGGCCGGCTCGATCCGGGAAGGCGGCGGCCTGTCCGCGGTGCAGCTGCACCACGCCGGCCACCGCGCCCGCCCGGAACTGGGCGGAATTCCCTCTCCCGCATCCGATTCCACGGTGCCCGGCGTCAAAGCCCTCACGACCGAAGAAGTCGAGCGGATCCGCGACAGCTTCATCGCCGCCGCCCAGCGGGCCGAACAGGCCGGGTTCGACGGCGTCGCCGTCCACGGCGCCTTCGGCTGGATCCTGTCGGAATTCATGTCACCACTGCTCAACAACCGCACCGACAAGTACGGCGGCAGCACCGAAAACCGCGCCCGCCTCACCATCGAAGTCATCGAAGGAATCCGCCGGGCCTGCGGCCCCGACTTCCAGATCGGCTGGCGCCTGTCGGTCGAACGCTACGGGCTGAAACTCGAAGAACTGCGCGACATCACCGCCGAGATCCTCGACCACGAGCTGATCGACTACCTCGACCTGGCCCTGTGGGACTCCGCCCAAGTCGTCAAGGAAGGAACGTTTCGGGGGCAGCGCATGCTCGGCGTCTTCACCGGCCTTCCGCGAAAAGGCGTCCGCGTCGGCACCGCGGGTAAAATCATGAGCGCCGAGCGCGCCGGACAGCTGCTCGACGAAGGGTGCGACTTCGTGCTGATCGGCCGGGCCGGGATCCTCCAGCGGGACTTTCCCCGGCAGGTCAAGGCGAACCCGCGGTACGACAGCCCCCAGCTGCCGGTGACGGCGCACTACCTGCGCACCGGCGGGCTGAGCGAGCGCTTCATCAACCACATGCGGGGGTGGCCGAGCTTCGTCCAGCGAGCCAGCGTGTGAGCGACTCCCGCCATCGTTTCCCAGCCGACCCAAGGATCGTGAAAATGACCAAAAACGCCGACATCACCTTCTACTTCGACCCCATCTGCCCGTTCGCCTGGATGACCAGCAAGTGGATCCGGATCGTGCAGGCACAACGCGACTACACCGTCGACTGGCGGTTCATCTCCCTGCGCCTGATCAACGCGCACCTCGACTACGACACGCACTTCCCGCCGGAGTACGACGCCCAGCACACCGCGGGCCTGCGGCTGCTGCGCCTCGCCTCCGCGGCCCGGGAAATGCGCGGCCGCGAAGCGGTCGGCCCGCTCTACGCCGCCTACGGCGCGCGCATCTTCGAAGCCGGCCCCGACGAAGGCAAAACCCCCGGCTGGCAGGGCACCCCCGAACTCGCCACCGACGCTCTAGCCGAAGCCGGCCTGCCCGTCTCCCTCATCGGCGCCCTCGACGACACCACCCGCGACGCCGAAATCCAAGCCGAATCCGACGAAGCACTGTCGTTGACAGGCAAAGACGTCGGCACACCCATCATCCACTTCGAACCGCCGGCAGGTGTCGCCTTCTTCGGCCCGGTGATCAGCCGGCTGCCCGACGAGGAGCAGGCCGCAGAGTTGTGGGACCACGTCGTCGGCCTCGCTCGCTTCCCCGGCTTCGCTGAACTCAAGCGCAGCCTGCGCGAACGCCCGCAGCTCCCGTCCTTCGGCGTCACGGCAGACGAGACAGGCAAGACCGAGGACTGGCACGCGGGAAGCCGCCGGCTCAAGAAGTAGGCCCGCGGACGTCACGCCGGGTGGATGAGACGGCTTTCGTAGGCGAAGACCACGGCCTGGATCCGGTCGCGGAGCTCGAGCTTGTGCAGGATCCGCCCCAGGTGGGACTTCACGGTCGCCTCCGCGAGGTGCAGGGTGGCGGCGATCTCGGCGTTGGACCGGCCGGAGCCCACCTGGACGAGCACCTCGCGCTCACGGGCGCTGAGCCTGCTCAGCCGCTCGTCGCGGGCGGTGGCGGCGGCGTCGGGCAGGTGCGGGCGGAACTTCTCTAGCAAGCGGCGGGTGATGCGCGGGGAGACCACCGCGTCGCCGGCGGCCACGGCGCGGATCGCGGTGAGCAGTTCTTCGGGCCTGGTGTTCTTGAGCAGGAAGCCCGAGGCTCCGGCTTTGAGCCCGGCGAAGGCGTACTCGTCCAGGTCGAAGGTGGTGAGGATCAGGACCCGGGTCCGCGGGCAGCTCCGGATGATCTGCCGGGTCGCCTCGATTCCGTCGGTGATCGGCATGCGGACGTCCATGAGGACGACGTCGGGGCGCAGGTCGGTGGCGAGGCGGACGGCGTCGGCGCCGTCCTCGGCTTCGCCGACCGGTGCCAGGTCCGGCTGGGCCTCCAAGACCATGCTGAACGCCATGCGCAGCAACGCTTCGTCGTCGGCGATCAGGACGCGGATCGTCATGCGGGCGCCGCCGGGCCGCCGCCGAAGACGAGGCGGGTGTGCACTCCCCAGCCGCCACCGGGAAGCGGTCCGGCCAGCACCGTCCCCCCGTAGCCGGCCGACCGCTCGCGCATGCCGGTGATGCCGTTGCCGGCGTGGGTGACGGCGGAGGTCGCCGGCCCGGTGTCGGTGACGTCCACCGTGACGGTCTCGGCCGCGCACTCGATCCGGACCTTCGCGTGGGTGCCGGTGGGTGCGTGCTTGAACGTGTTGGTCAAGGCTTCCTGCACGAGGCGGTAGACGGTCAGTTGCGCGGTCGCGGGTATGTGCGCATGACCGCCGTCGATGTCGAGGCCGGTCGGGAGCCCGGCGGCGCACATCTGGCCGGCGAGGGCCTCCAGTTGCGCGATGCCGGGCAACGGGTGGCGCGCCGCGTCCGGCTCGCCGGTGCGCAGGACGCCGAGCGAACGCCGCATGTCGGTCAAAGCCTGCCTGCCGGTTTCGGAGACCTGGAGCATCGCGGCGGTGGCTTTGCCCGGCGACCGGTGCTGCGCGTGGACGGCGGCGTCGGTGAGCGCGACCATGACGGACAGGTTGTGGGTGACGATGTCGTGCATCTCCCGGGTGATCCGGGCCCGTTCCCCGGCAACGGCCCGGTCCCGCACGGCCTCCGCGTAGGCCCGGGCGGTCCGGTCGTTCAGCCCGAGGACGGCCGCGGCGACGACCATCGCGGTGAGCGCGGCGAACGGGGTCAGGAACGCCCCGTCCGTCGCCCAGCGCAGGCAGGCGAGGACGGCCCCGGTCTCCACCACGACGACGGCGGCGAGGGTGACGCGCTTACCCGAGTTCGCGGCCACCGTGTAGAGCGCCACCAGCAGGGCGATGTCCGCGGGCAGCTGGACGTCCACGAGCCACTGGACGGCGGCCGCGGCCGCCACCGCACCGAACACCGCGAGCGGGGCCCGGCGCCGCCACACCAAGGGCAACGCGAGTGCGGCGGTGAGTGTGGCGGCCACCGGCAGCTCGGCGGGTGCCCCCATGATCAGGACGTCGAGCAGGAGAACCGCGGGCAGCAGCGAGTCCCACACCCTCGGCGGCAGCCGGGACGGCCGGCGCCGCTCGATCATCACCGGGCGATCGTAAGCCGACGGCCCGCCGCGGCGCATGAGCCTGCCGTCTGACGGTGGCGAGCCGGAATGCGACCACAGGAGGAGTCCCGATACCTCCCGTGGTCGTAGTCCGGCCGCTGGTCCTGGTGCTCGGTTGCCACCGGAGACGGCACCGGGATCGCGACCCGGGGGCGATGCGGCCGCGCGGGTCCGGGGCCGAGCATGGCCGGGTGACCGAGATCATCACGGGACTGAACCTGTCCCCGCTGGAAGTCCTGACCTTGCTCAGTGCCCTCGCGCTGGTGGTGGCGCGCTGGCTGCCCGCCGCTGCCCGCCCGGGCGTCACCATCGCGGCGGGGGTGGTGTTCCTCCTGTCCGCGATCTGGCTCTGCGTGGCCGGGATCCGCTGGCAGCTGCTCCCGGTGGTGGCGGGCGCCGTCGTCGCGGCGCCGTTCGCCTTCTCCCCGCTGGTGCGAAGCCGTGCTCGGCGGGTCCGCCCGTGGCTGGCGCTGCCGGGATCGGTGGCCTGCGCCTGCCTGATCACCACCGGCCCCGCGGCGGCGTGGGCTTTTCCCGTCCCCGTCTTCCCCGCGCCCACCGGCGGCTTCGCGGTCGGCACCCGGGTGCTGCAGTGGACCGACCCGGACCGCCCCGAGACCTTCACCGCCGATCCGCGGGACCGGCGCACCGTCGTGGCCCAGCTCTGGTACCCCGCGCGGAACGGCCCGGCCGACGCACCGCGCGCCCAGTACCTCGGACGCACGGAGGACGAAGCGCGCACCGTCTCCGAAGCACTCGCCCGCGGGGTCGGCCTGCCGGGTTTCCTGTTCGACGGCGTCCCGCGCGCCCGCACCCACGCGATTCCCGACGCCCCCGTGGCCGGCGCAGGAGGACGGTTCCCGGTCGTGCTGTTCTCGCCGGGGTCCAGCGGGGCGCGCACCCAGAACACCGCGTGGGCGGAAGAGCTCGCCAGCCACGGCTACGTGGTCGCCGCGCTCGACCACCCGTACGACTCCGCCGCCGTCGTGCTCGCCGACGGCCGGACGATCACCAGCGCGACCGTCTCCACCGGCGACCGGGACGAGGACGACAAGCTGGCCGACGACTGGACGGCGATCCGGGCCGCCGACCTCGGCTTCGTGCTGACCCGGCTGGAGGGGCTCGACCGAGGTGACGGCGCCGACCCGCTGACCGGGCGCCTGGACACCGGCAAGGTCGCCGTGACCGGCCACTCCATGGGTGGTGCCGCCGCGCTGCAGGCGGCCCGGCGGGACCACCGGTTCGACGCCGTCATCGATCTGGACGGCTACCCTCGCGGCCCCCTGTCGCCGTCGCTCGGCCAGCCGACACTCGCCCTCACCCAGGCCATCACGCCGGCCAGCGATCCGCGCTACCTGCCTCGGCTCACCGAGGTGCTCATGCACGGCACGGCGACGAACTACCGGCTCACCATCCCCGGCGCCGCGCACCTCACCTTCACGGACGGTCCCCTGTACCTGCCGCCGGTACCCTCGATAGTCGGCTCTCTGGGCCGCACCGAGAGCCCGCGTGTCGTCGCCGCCGCCACTCTCGCATTCCTGGATTCCTTTCTGCGCAACGGATCCAGTGACCTGGCAGGCGCTCTGTCGACTTACGGCGAGCTCAGCGTGTCTCACTCTGGCAACGGTCGCTGACCCGGCTCAGGCTGGACGCGTTCAACGAGCTCGTCGCGGAACTCCCGCGCCGCCTGAAACTCCGGTTCATCGCCGGTCGCCCGCTTCAACGCACCTTCCAGGATCTTCAACCCCTGACGCTCGTCACCGCGCGCATCCGCCTGCCTCGCGGCGTCCTCCATCGCTTTGGCCAGCTTCGTCCGCGCCTCGGGTTCCTTGGCAGCCTTGGAGATCCGGATCCAGTTACCACCCGGGTCCACGACGGTGAACCCGGTGTACCGGTCGTTGCGCAGCCGCGGCCGGGTCATCCGCGGGATGCCCGAGACGAGCAGTTTCCCGTGCACAGAACGCATCCCCGCCGCGAACGCCTCGAACAACTCACCGGTGTCGGCCACGATGACCAGGCACGTGCTGTACGACTGCGCCGGGTCGTAGCCGTCCATCCCGAAGAAGTGCAGGTTGATGTCTTCCCGCCGCACCGCGACGTGCGGGTTCGGCCGCGTCTGCCGATAGGTGATCTCGAACCCGAGCATCTCGTAGAACGACGCGATCTCATCGATGGAAGGACAGGGCAGCAGCGGAATGGTCAGTTCGTTCGCCATCTCCCGAAGCTAAGCCCGGGACTGCCGAAACGACACGGAGGTATTTGCTCATGCGAACAGCGGTGGTCGTCCAGTGCTCATCGGTACCGGGCGGGCAAATCACACCGGCCGGCCTCGCCGGGCCGGACGTCACCAATGCGACCGCCGCGGACAGCGGGCCACCCCGGTTGACGTGCGACCATGCGGTGTGACAGATCACGCCCGCCTGAAGCACCTTCGCCTGGCCAAGGACGCGATGGACCGGGACTGGGCGAGCCCTCTCGACGTCGGCGTGATCGCCGCGCACGCCGGCTACTCCCGGTACCACTTCATCCGCGCGTTCAAGGACGCCTACGGCGAAACCCCCGGCCAGTACCTGTCGCGCCGCCGCATCGAGCGGGCGGAAGAGATGCTGCGCACGGCGAACCTCACGGTCACCGAGATCTGCGACCTGGTCGGCTTCACCAGTCTGGGCAGCTTCTCGACCCGGTTCAAGCGGGCCACGGGGATGACTCCGAGCGAGTACCGGGCACGGCACGTCGGCCGCGGTGCCGCCCTGATCCCGGGCTGCTACGCCCTGCTCTGGGCCGGCGGCTTCCCGAACTCGGACCCGGCGACCGGGCAGAGCAACTCTCGATAACGGTCCTGAGCGGCGTCCGGCCTACCGTCTCATCGCACCGGCACGCACCACCGAGGAGCACGACATGATCAAGGGACTGGCCATCTCCACCATCTGGGTTCTCGACCAGGACCGCGCCAAGGAGTTCTACACCGAAAAACTCGGCCTGGAACTGCGCACGGACATCACGATGGGCGACGGCGGCATGCGGTGGCTGACCGTCGGCGCCAAGAACCAGCCCGAGGTGGAGCTGACCCTCATGGTCCCCAGCCCGCCCGCCATGGACGCCGAATCCGCCGAAGCCATGAGGAAACTGATCGCCAAGGGCATCCTCGGCGCGGGAGTCCTCGCCACCGACGACGTGCACGGCGACTACCAGAAGCTCAGCGCGCGTGGAGTGCAGTTCCTGCAGGAACCCCAAGAACGCCCCTACGGCACCGAGGCGATCTTCCGCGACGATTCGGGAAACTGGTTCTCCTTCACCCAAAAACGCGAGGGCGACCTCGACCACGGCAAGGACTGGGCCTGACCGCCGTCAGACGGCAGGCTTGATCCGCAGAGGTGCGCTGACCTCGTGCAGGTGCGCCAGGACGTAGCGATACGACCGCAGCAGCCCGCACTGGGCGTAGTCGATGCCGTTCTCGGCGCAGAACCGGCGCACCAGCGGCTGGGCCCGGCGCAGGTTGGGCCGCGGCATGCTCGGGAACAGGTGGTGCTCGATCTGGTAGTTGAGCCCGCCGATGGCGAAGTCGACCCACGGCCCACCGCGGACGTTGCGGCTGGTGAGCACCTGCTTGCGCAGGAAGTCGAGCTTCGTCTCGTCCGTGTAGGTCGGCATGCCCTTGTGGCCGGGCGCGAACGAACAGCCCATGTACACGCCCCACAGTCCCTGGTGCACGGCGATGAAGGCGACCGCCACCGGCGGGGACAGCACGACGAACACCGCGGTGAGGTAGATCGCGAGGTGCGCGAACAGCAATGCCGCTTCGCGCTTGCGGAACTCGACCTCATTGCGCCGGACCGCGGTGACGGCGGCCCAGTGCAGGCTCAGCCCTTCGAGCAGCAGCAGCGGGAAGAACAGCGCCGACTGGTGGCTGGCGGTCCAGTGGAAGAGCCCGCGCCGGCCATCGGTCTGGCCGCGGGTGAAGGCCAGCAGCGGGATGTCGAGGTCGGGGTCGTCGTCCTCGTGGTTGGGGTTGGCGTGGTGGCGGGTGTGGTTGCCCATCCACCAGCCGTAGCTCATCCCGACGATCCCGCCGAGGGCGTAGCCGACCCGGTCGTTGGCCCGGCGGCTGCGAAAGATCTGCCGGTGCCCGGCGTCGTGCCCGAGGAACGCGAGCTGGGCGTACATCACGGCGAAGAACACCGCGCTGCCCAGCTGCCACCAGGAGTCGCCCAGCAGGACGAACCCCGCGCAGCCGGCGGCGAAGACCAGCACGGTGAGGCTGATCTTCGCGAAGTAGTAGCCGTGACGCCGGTTCATCAGGCCCGCGTCCCGGAGGACCCGAGACAGATCGGGGTAGCTGCCGGAGCCGGCGATCGCTGGTGTCGCCCGTGAGAGAGCAGGCATTCTCTTCCTTCCGCCGAACCTCGCGTCGCCGAGGTCCGGGGCAACACTTCCTGGGTCCCGGGTTCCCGGCCGGACCGCGGGACAAACGGATCACCGCGACAAAGCTCAGCTGGTTCCCGTCAGGTGCGCGTAGGCGACGATGTTGTCCAGGTAGCTGCGTGCCGTGCGGTCGAACTCGCCGCCGCAGGTGACCAGCCGCAGCCCCGCGTACTCGACCGCGCCGTAGACGTCCTCGGCCGGGAAGCTGCTCTTCGGGTACTGGCGCAGGGCGTCGACGGTGAACGTCGCCGTCCTGCCGTCGCTGCGCCGGACGGTGACCTGGGCCCCGGGCGTGAGCTTCGACAGCCGGTAGAACACCGCCGGCCCGCGGTAGGAGTCGATGTGTCCCAGGATGACCGACGCGCCCGCCTCGCCCGGGGTCGGCCCGTAGTCGTACCACCCCGCCCGGCTGAAGTCCTTGGGCGACTCGACGGTCCGGTCGGGGTTGAGCCCCAGCGACAACAGCGAGCTGTCCACGCCGATGCTGGGCACCTGGATCGAGACCGGCGTCGAGCGGGACAACGGCACGGTCGGGCGGGGAGCCGGCCGGCCGGTGGACGTCGTGGGCGGCGGGGCCGCCGTCGTGGTCGGCGCGGGGATGCGGCCGGCCGCGGCGACGGGGTCCTGGCCGGACGTGTGGGTGACACCGGCCCAGACCAGGCCGCCGCCGGCCAGGGCCAGCACGACGGCGAGCACGAGCAGGAGCCGCCGCCGGCGGGCGCCGAAGCGACGCCCGCCGGCTTCGGGAACCTGGTCAGCCACGGGTTTCTTCGTCGCCGGAGCGGCGATGGCGCCCCACGGCCACGGCCGCCGCGCCGGCGACCAGAACCGCGCCGGTGGCGGTGAGGGCGACGCCGGCCGGGTCGTCGCTCGAACCGCCGGCCCCCATCGCCGGTGCGCCCTTCGGCACGGTCGGCGTGGCGACCAGGTACGGGGCGACCGCGGCGAGCACCGTGGCCTTGTCCTTCGGGGTCTCGGTGGTGCCCATGAAGACCCCGCCCTTGGCCGGCAGGCCGAGCAGGTTCCCGACGACGGCCGCGTGCCGCGCTTCGACGCCGAAGATGCCCGCCGCCGCCTGCAGGATGGTCTTGTCCTTGATGAAACCGGCCGCGCCGAGGTAGGCACCGACACCGACGTTCTCGAAGGTGTGACTGGCGGTCAGGAAGCTCATGCGGTTCTCGAACGCGGCCCCGAAGTTCACCATCGGCGCTTCGACCGGGGTCCCGCCCAGCTTCTTGATCGTGTCGGTCAGGGTCGTGACGTGCGACTCCTCGTCGGACTGGATCTTCTTGAGGTAGTCGGCTTCGGCGCCCGACAGTGAAACGGCTTTGTTGCCTTGGACGTAGAAGGCCGATTCGAGGTACTCCAACGTCAACGCGTAGTTGAGGACGTCGAGGTCGCTCCCGAAGTCACCGGCCTGGGCCAAAGCCCAGCGGTTGTTGAGCGCGCCGAGCGCCAGCTGGGGCAACACCTCGGTGGCCTGCCCGTGGATGAGATCACGCCTGTTCATGTGTGCTTTTCCTTACGAGGTCGGGAAGTCAGGAGAGGAACGGCTTGACGACGGCGAGGACTTCGTCCTTCGTCCGCTGCTTCTCGATGGGAGCGGGGAACGGCTCCCCGCCCATGAGCGCGGCCAGCACGGCCGCGTGCCGCGACTCGACACCGGCGATGGACGCGGCCGCGCCCAGCACGTCGCCGCTCTTGATCAGCCCGACCTGGCCGTGGTACGCGGTCACCCCGACCTCTTCGAAGGTGGACGCCGCTTTCAGGAAGCCCGCCTTGTCCTTGAACGTCTCGTCCGGGTACTTGATCGCCGGCTTGGCGACCGGGGTGCCGCCGAGCTGCTTGATCAGCGCGGTGACCGCGGTGACGTGCGCGCTCTCGTGGTCGGCGATCTCGGTGATGAGCTCGAGTTCGCGGCCGGTGACGAGGTTCTTGGCCAGGCCCATGGTGTAGAAGTCCGACTCCAGGTATTCGAGCGTCAGCGCGTAGTTGAGGATTTCGAGATCCCCCGCGTCGCCCGCGGCCGGCGCGGCGATCGCCGAGGTCACCACCGATCCCAGTCCGCCGGCGACCAGCGTCGCGCCGACCCCGACCAGTCCGGCCATCCGGAGGAAGGCCCGGCGGTCGGTCTCGTGGGCGATTCCCAGCACCGGCTTCCCGCCGAAGACCCTGTCGTTCCTGAACGATCGCATTCGACATCACGCTCTCTACGCGCTGCGTGCGGCCCGGGGCCGCGCAGGCTCGTTGGGTGAGTTCCAGCGGAACGATGTCCACCGACGAGTCTGGTTCGTAGACACCCCCGATCGGGTTTACCCGGCCAGTCGCTCACCACCGAGGATCACTCCGATGGCCTAGTGCTCTCGCTACCGGCGTGCGTGATTCGCCTCCGGAACCAAGCTCGGCGCCGCAACGCCTCGAACAACTCGTGGATGCAGCCCAGCCCCCGCTGCTCGAAACGTGTTCACGTTTGCCGGACTGCCGAGGCTGGAACCACATCATGGAAGAACTGCTCGAACGGGTCGCCGGCGGAGACAGATCCGCCTTCGAACGGCTGTACCGAGAGTTCTTCGGCCTGGTGTTCCACACCGTGTTCGCGGTGGTGCAGGACCACGCCCAGTCCGAAGAGGTCGCCCAGGAAACGTTCCTCGAGCTGTGGGCCACCGCGGGGCGGTTCAACGGGACGCAGGGCACCGGCGCCCGCTGGGTCACGATGATCGCGCGCCGCCGGGCCGTCGACCGGGTGCGGGCGGCGCAGGCGGCCCGGGAGCGCGACACGCTGATCGCCCGCCAGGCGCTGATCCCGACCGAACCGGATCCCAGCGAGCGCGTGCTGAACGGTGCCGAGGTCCACCAGATCCGTGACGCACTCGCGAAACTGACCCCGGACCAGCGGACTCTGCTGACCCAGGCCTACATCGACGGCGTTGCCTACCGGGAAATCGCCGTCACGCTCGGGATTCCGGTCAACACGGTGAAGTCGCGGGTCCGGCTGGCCGCGGCCAAGCTGCGGGAGCTGATCCCGCGTTGACCACCGGTTATCCGAGAACGCCCGTGACGTTCGCGCGCGCGGCGCCCAGGCCGACGTAGACCCCGGCCCACGCCCGGTCCACATCGGACGGTGCGGCGCCGTCGCAGTAGGTCTTGCGCCCGTTGCTGGTGTAGTACCGCAGCAGCGGAAGGGTTTCGTCCGTGCGGATCCGGTCCGGGTCCCGGTAGCGGGCGCCGGGCTCGGCCTGCTGGTGCTTCATGCAGCTGACCGGCTGGTTGCCCTCGTTGTCGAACACCGGCCCCGGATCGGGCGGGGCGGCCGAGCACCCGGCGATCAGGAGACAGCAGGCCAGGGCGGGGATCGTGCGCATCGTCATCCGTTTCCCGTCGCGGCGCGGACGGCCAGGCCGAGCCCGACCACCAGCACCAGTGTCGCGGTGAGCACCGGCATCCAGCCCGACAGCCGGGCTGCCCTGGCTCGCAGGCGGTCCATGCGGCGCATCGTTTCCAGGCGGTCGCGCAACCGGACCAGGATCAGGCCGACGGCGGTCAGCGTGGCGGCCATGCCGAAGCCGTAACCGAAGACGAGCAGCACGCCGAACCAGGTACGCCCGAGGGCGACCGCGCCCAGCAGCACCACCAGCGCCGACGGGCTCGGGACCAGCCCACCGGCGATGCCCATCCCGACCAGCCCGCCGCGTCCGAAACCGTGCCCGTGGCCGTGCCCGTGCCCGTGGCCATGTCCGTGTCCGTGGCCGTGCGCATGTCCGTGGCCGTGGGTTTCCGCGACGGCGCCGACGGAGACCAGGACCGGTTCCTCGTGTACCTGCCTGGCGCGGGTGCGCAGCGCCGAGAACAGCAGCCAGGCACCGATGCCCATGACCAGCAGGCCGCTCGCCACGCCGAGCCAGCTCAGCACGCTTTCCCCCGCGAGCGCGCTCGATCCGCTGATGACCAGGCCGAGCAGCAGCACCCCGGCGGTGTGGGTCACCGTCACCGTCGCGCCCACGACGAGCGCGTCACGGGTCGATCCCCGCTTCCCGGCGAGGTAGGCGGCGATCAGCGTCTTGCCGTGCCCGGGCAGCGCGGCGTGGGACGCACCGAGAAGCAGTGACAGCAGCACGGCGAGCGCCCCCACCGCCGGCGTCAGGTCCTTGCTGCCGACGAGTTCGGTGAACGTCCGGGTGACGACGCCGACGACCGCGTCCAGCGGCCCGAGGTGCGGGGCGGCATCGGCGACGGCTCCTCCGCCGGCACCGGGTTCGACGCGCAGGGTGGCTTCCCGGACGTCGAGCGGGTCGGCCAGCAGGTCGTCGGGGTAGGCCCGGAGCTCGTTGCTGACGCTGGTGCTCGGCAGCCCGGTGTCCGGGAGCCGGACGCCGTCGCCGACGGCGGTCATCTCGCGCCAGCCGATCCGGTCGGTGCGGAACTCGTCGCGGATCGACAGCGTCGCGGCCCGGTCCAGCCGCGCGGGCGCCGACATCGCGCAGGTGAGCCTGCTCGTGGCGAGCCCCGCCTGGCCCGGCGGGAATTCGAGGGTGCTCGAGCGCAGTGTCCACGGCACGAGCCCGCCGTCGACCGAGGTGGGGGTGGCGGCCATCAGGGCGGTGCAGTCGACGGCCGCGCGGACGCCGGCCTCCGCGGCACCGACGACCCCGTTGTGGTCGGTGTCGACGGCCGGCTTGTCCTGGACGGTCGGGATCTCCGCACTGTCCACAACAGACAAGAGGTCGATACTGCCGGGCCGCAGCGTCAGGCCGTCGTAGTGGTTGACCGTGAAATTTCCCAGAGGATGCGCCTCGGCCGCGGGTGCGGCGAACACCACCAAGCCGAGCACGATCGGCACGAGCGCCAGCAACCGCTTCATCGGGCCGCCTTGAGCCGGTCGAGTGTCCGTCGCGCGTCGGGTGCGCCCACCGGCGAGAAGTACGGGTTGGTACCCAGCGCGTCCGACAGCGCCGAGACGGCGTCGCTCGTGCGGCCCAGGGCCGCGAGCGTCATGCCGCGGTGGTAGGCGAAGGCCGCGGTGCGCCCGCCGAGGGCCGCGGCGCGGTCGAGGTAGGGAAGGGCTTCGGCGTCACGGCCGTTGAGGTGCAGGGCCCAGCCGAGCGCGTCGGCGACGAGCACGTTCTGTCGTCGCCCCCATTCGGCCTGCGCGTGGGTCAACGCTCCGGCCTTGTCACCGCGGCTCGCGGCGACGGCGGACGCGGTCAGGTCGTCGGTGACCCCGGCGGCGGCGAAGAGCCGCTGCTGGCTTTCGAGCACCGCGTACTGCTGCTCGGCCTCGGGCATGCGGCCGGCGGCGACGAGCAGGTCGGTGTACTCCTGCAGGTACTGCGGCAGCGGCACCCGGGCGACGATGCCGCGGTAACCCGCGAGGGCGTCGTCGACCTGGCCGCGTGCGGCGGCGACCTTGGCCTTGCCCTCCAGCAGCGAGACGTTCTGCGCGTCGACGGCCAGGCCTTGGTCGTATTCGGCCGCGGCGTCGTCGAGCTTGCCGGAGTTGAACGCGAGTTCGCCGAGGTAATAGCGGCAGAACGCGACGTCGCTCGGACTGGTGGCGTCGGCGACCGCGCGTTGCAGGGCCGCCCGGGCGTCGTCGATCCGGCCGTGCAGCTCGAGGTCGTAGGAGGCGCGGGTGAAGGAGGAGACGCCGGGCTTGTGGTCGAGCATCCGCTGGATCGCGTCGGTGGCCGCGCCGGCGTCGCCGAGCTGGGTCAGGGCGTCGGCGAGCACCCCGTAGGACTCGGCGGTGTCGGGCAGCGCCGCTTCCGCGCGTTCGCCCCAGGTCTTGCCGGCGGCGAAGTCGTGGCGGGCGTTGGCGAGCGCGCCCATGCCGATCAGCGCCGGGCCGTTGCCGTCGGGCTGCTGCTGCAGCGACTTCTCCAGCGCGCCCTGGGCTTTCGGGTAATACGCGGGGTCGGCGGTGATCCGGGCCTGCTCGACGTAGGCGGTGCCCAGCTGCGCCCAGGTGAGCGGATCCTGCGGTGTCCGGCGGAGCTTGTCCTGCGCGACGCCGATGCTGTGGGCGAGCGTGTCCTGGGCGACGGGAACCGGCGCCGGCCCCGCGGACGGCGTGGCCTGACCGGCCGACACGCTGGCGACGAGCACCACCGCGCCGGCGACCAGGACGACGACGGCGAAGATCCGGCGTGACCGGGTGGAGCGTTCGGACATTCGGGGACCTCACGGCCGGACGCCGGTGGCGGGTGCCGGACACCAGCCACCGGCGTCGGTGGACTTATTCGGCCGCGGTACCGGGACGGCGGCGCAGCAACCACACGCCGGACCCAAGCAGCACCGCAGCGGCCAGGCCGCCGAGCGCGGGCTTGACCGGGAACGAGGTGCCGGCAGCGGGACCGGCGGCTCCTCCGGACGTGGCACCTCCGCCGACGGCCCCGCCTCCGCCGCCACCGCCCGCGTTCACCGCGGAGTTGTGCGGCAGCGCGACGTACGGGAAGGCGCTCCCGAACGGCACGTCGTTGGCGTTCACCTTGTCCCCGGTCGCCAGCGCCGGGACGATGACGCCGGTCTGGGCGGCGCCTTCGAGGGCCTGGACCTCGATGTCGACGACGTCGTCGGTGAGCCGGCGCCCGTTCGGGAAGCCCTGCAGGTCACCGGCGAGGACGCCGAGCCGGTTCGGGTTCGCCGCGACCGGCACCGCGGTGTTGAGCCGCAGCATCTCCGACGGGGTGAACTTCTTGGCGTTGACGTCGGCGTTGTTCAGCTGCGAGTTGAGGTCCGCCTTGATCGGGCCGCCGGCCTTGGTGGTGACGCCGGTCAGGAAGATCTCGGCCAGGTCGTTGCGCGGGGTCGCGGGGGCCGGCAAGCCGTAGATGGCCTGGATCAGCTTGGGCACCTCGGGTGAGGTCACGCGGTCGACCAGCTCCGGGACGTTGTGGTCCTGGTCCGGGGTGAGCGCGTTGAACTTGTCCTTGAGCCCGGCGGGCACGACGACCTCGTTGACCAGCGGGTTTCCCAGCCGTGACACCTGGACGTACGGGCCGGCCTGGGTCTCCTTACCCGGGGTCTTGATGCTCAGCGACTGCCGTTCGGTGTCGCTCCACACGCCGATCACCGGGTTGCGGGCCGCGTTGCCGTTCAGCGCCAGCGCGGACTTCGGCACCTGCAGCGCGATGGTGTTGACGTTGTAGCCCCGGAGGGTGTCCTGCCCGACCTCGGACAGGTTGCCGCCGTAGAGCAGGTCGAAGACGCGCAGGTCGAGGAAGAAGGCGTCGTCGGCCTGGCCGGCGAAGCTCTTGCCGCCGCCGGGCAGGTTCGTCACGGCCTGGTCGCGCAGCGCCCCGTAGTTCGGCATCGACGCCGCACCGGTGTTCGACGGCGCGGTCTTGCCGGAGTGCACCACGTTCTTCGAACGGCCGTACTTGTCGATGACGTCCAGGTCGTAGCTCTGCCGGAACAGCAGGTTCGGGTCGTCGAGCGAGGTGACCGGGCCGTTGTTGTAGAGGAACGTCGACTTGCCGCGGCGGTCGTCGGTCTTGAACGTCCACCGGTAGGTGAGATCCGGCTTGGCGTCGCCGTCGCTGTCGATGTTGATGTCGTAGTGGGCGTCGGTGGCCCACGGGTAGAAGTTCGGGCCGCCGTTGGGTTCCTCGAACGGGTACCAGTTCGCGACCAGGGTGACCGTGTCCGGCTTGTCCGGGCTGACGAAGGCGTAGACGTCGGTGTTGTCGACCGGCGGGTCCCCGGCGATGAGCGGTGCTTCGCGGTGGCTCGAGGCGGCGGCGGGATCGGTGCCCAGGCCGATCAGCGCGCTCGTGAGCACCACACTCCCCACCGCGAGCAGCGAGAGTCCGGCACGCCGGGTCCGGCGGGACGGGAGCAGTACTGGCATGCAGCAGACCTTTCGCAGACGGCACCGTCGCCGGTGCCGTTCCGGGTTGCTCCCGCCCGATGCGGAAACAGCCTCCGGGCCCGTTTTCCGGGCAAGCACGAACACATTCGGAGACGTCTGTGGTCCGGTTCACTCCCGAATGGATGAATATCCCGGCGTTGCTTTCTGCCTGTTCATCTGTCTAGTGTCGCAGGCGTTCTCCGCTCAGCTGTGTCCCCGAAACCGAGGCGGCGATGAGCATGCTCCCGAAAACCACCACCGGCCGGCGGGCGTTGTCGCGCCGCGACCGGATGTCCATCGCGGGCATGGCCGCGGTCGTCCTGCTGCTCAACCTGCTCGGCTGGGGCGTGCTCGGCCTGGTCGTCGCGCCCCACCACTACGCGCTCGGCACCACCGGGGTGTTCGGCGTGGGGCTGGGCGTCACCGCGTTCACCCTCGGCATGCGGCACGCGTTCGACGCCGACCACATCGCCGCCATCGACAACACCACGCGCAAGCTCATCGCCGACGGAAAACAACCGCTGTCCGTGGGATTCTGGTTCTCCCTCGGCCATTCGACCGTCGTTTTCCTGCTGTGCCTGCTGCTTTCCCTGGGTGTTCGCGCACTCGCCGGCCAGGTGGCCGACGACGGTTCCGGCCTGCACCGGACGACCAGCCTGATCGGCACCTCCGTCTCCGGCGTGTTCCTGTACCTGATCGCGATACTCAACCTCGTCGTCCTGGCCGGCATCCTCCGCATCTTCCGCCGGATGCGGCACGGCGACTTCGACGAGGCCGAACTGGAACAGCAGCTGGACAAGCGGGGATTCCTGAACCGGATCCTCGGCAACGTCACCAAGATGATCCGCAAGCCGTGGCACATCTACCCGGTCGGTGTCCTCTTCGGACTCGGTTTCGACACGGCCACCGAGATCGGCCTGCTCGTGCTCGCCGCCGGCGCGGCGGCGTTCTCCCTGCCCTGGTACGCCATCCTGGTGCTCCCGGTCCTGTTCGCGGCGGGCATGACCCTGTTCGACGCGGCCGACGGCTGCTTCATGAACTTCGCCTACGCCTGGGCGTTCGCGAAGCCCGTCCGCAAGATCTTCTACAACCTCGTCATCACGGCGCTCTCCGTCGCGGTCGCCCTCGTCATCGGCACGATCGAGCTGCTCTCCCTGCTCGTCGACGAGCTGGGCTTCACGACCGGGCCGCTCGCCGCCATCGCCCAGGTCGACCTGGACCACGTCGGCTTCGTCATCGCCGGGCTCTTCGTCGTCACCTGGCTGATCGCCCTCGCTGTGTGGCGCTACGGGCACATCGAAGAGAAGTGGGCTCCGCGGTCCTCTCCGTTGCAGCCGGAGACGAGCCGGAACTGAGCCGGCGACCCGCTAGCAGATCGGCGTCTCGAGGCCTGCTCACCCTCACTCCCCCGTCAGTTCCGGCCCAGGACCTCGGCGAGCTCCGACAGCAGCGCGGCCTTCTTCTTCGCGCCGACGATGTGCTTCACCGGCTTGCCGCCCTGGAACAGGATCAGCGTCGGCAACGACATCACCTGGTAGCCGAGAGCGGTGTCGGGATTGTCATCGACGTTCAGCTTCACGAACGTCACGCCGTCACCCTGCTCGGCCTCGATCTCTTCGAGCACCGGGGTGACCTTCTTGCACGGCCCGCACCAGGTGGCCCAGAAGTCGACGAGAACAGGCTTGTCGCTCTGCAGGACGTCGGCGGCGAAAGTGGCGTCGGTGACTTCGTTCATGATTTCTCCTCGGATTTTGTCTCGGCGAGCCAGCGTTCCGCGTCGATCGCCGCGCTGCAGCCCGAACCGGACGCGGTGATCGCCTGCCGGTAGGTGCGGTCCACCAGGTCACCGGCGGCGAAAACACCACCCGACACGTCCAAGGTCGACTCGGAGCCGTCCTGGGTGTCCTTCAGCTTCAAGGCCTCGACCTTGGTGTCCCCGACAACGCCGGTGATCTGCGAATTCAGCTTCCACTTGATCTTCTCGTTCGCGCGGGCACGCTCGAGCATGATCTTCGACGCGCGGAACTCCTCACGCCGGTGCACCACCGTGACGGACTTCGCGAACTTCGTCAGGAAGGTCGCCTCCTCCATCGCCGAGTCGCCACCACCGGCGACCACGATGTCGTGATCGCGGAAGAAGAA
>NZ_JBIUTB010000010.1:0-298332 GCF_044741685.1 Amycolatopsis sp. NPDC088138 | reverse complement strand
TGGAACAAGGCCGAAGCTCAATGGGGTGACCGGCGCATGGACACCATCATCGCCAGCGAAATCAAGACCATGGCCGAAACGGTCCGCAGCACCGCCAGGGTCCGGCGCAACTCCCGCGGCGGACGCAACGCGGCGGAGAACTTCATCGCGGCCATGCGCTGCCTCTACAAGCACCTGGTCAACGACGGACGCCTCGATGAACGCCGCAACCCCGCCATGCGCGTCACCAAACCACGCCGCAATGCCTCGACTCGTCGTGCCCTGGCAGGCAACCGGCTGAGCGAGCTGAACGACGTAGTGGCCAGCACCGGCGATGACCCGGAGCTGGACTCGCTGATCTGCCGCCTGCACGAGGAGAGCGCCTGCCGCCGCGGCGGTGCCCTCGCCCTGCGGCCCCGTGACCTCGACCGCAGGCAGTGCACGGTCCTGTTGCGGGAGAAAGGCGAGACCGAGCGCTGGCAGCCCGTCTCGCCCACCCTGATGCGTCACCTCATCGCCCACAATGAGGAACGCGGCAACGGCGACCCGCAAGGCCAGCTGCTGCGCTACAGCAGCGGAAAGCCGATCACCTACCGTCGCTACGACTACATCTTTGGCCGGGTTCAGAACGAGCTGGACTGGGCCAGAGCCCTGCAGGTCAGTGCCCACTGGCTCCGCCACACCACTCTGACGTGGGTGGAGCGCAACTTCGGCATGGGCGTCGCCCGCGCCTATGCCGGGCACGCCGAGTCAGGCGGTGACCTGACCACCACCAGCTACGTGAAGGCTGACATCAGCGAGGTGGCCGAGGCTCTCGCAGCGCTGACGGGGGGATCGCACCCGCTTGCACCCGCGAGGACGGCGCGGGACGAGGCGTAGTGATGATCGGTGGGCGCGGCGGCAAGCCGCCGCGCCCGCCTTCAGTCGGCTGTCCGATGTGGCGTGCTCGCCAGGTCGGCGTGATAGGTGGTGACCATCCCATGCAGGACATGTTGTGGGTAGACGACCAGGAGATCGTGCTCCGGCAGGGCCGCGAGCAGCACCTGGTCGCCAGGGCGTATCCGGCTCTGTGCACGTAACCGGGCGGGCAGAGTTAGGCTCATCTTCGGGGGTACGGACGCCTGCCCTCGCGTGGCGCACGGTGTTACGACGAGCAGGCCCGAAGACACTGTGAGTTGAATCGGCAAGCCGACGGCCCAGTCCAGCTGTTCCAGAGCCACCCGCGCCGCCACCACGCCGTTTCCGCCGACTCGGACCAAACTGAAGATGACAGAGCTGCCGTCCACCAAAGGTCCGAGATCTGCTACTGGCAAGGGAACGACAGCGTCCAGGCTTCGCTTTCGAGCGGGTAGAGCTAGTGCTGAGACGATCCGATCCGCTGACTGGGGAATACCAACTGAGAAGCTACCAATCGCTGGCTCAGATTCTGCAGGGCATTCAGGCGTATCGGCCTCGGCGCCACTCCATGTTCTCGACATCCTGCATCCACGTGTTCTCGGCGTGGGGAGGGACTCTCTGAGGATGCCGCACAAATTCAAGGTCGGCAATGTCGTGCGCAGGGATTCGACCCTCTGACGACCACCTTAGAAGAGTGGGTGACGACGCCGTCTAAGGGATCTACCAGCCACTATGGCCTCAGGCTGCCCCTCGTAACCTCAGAAATCACACGGTTTCGGGTCACGGAATGGGTCACGCGAGAAGGCGGCAGGTGTGGTTCCCGTCACAAGTGAACGCGCGTGTCGTCGGAGGCGCATGGCTCGAGAGGTCGCCTGGTCGGCGTCGCTGGTGCGGTGCGCCCCTCGGCCGGGCGCGGGCTCTGGACGCTGGCTCTCCGCAACGCTCATCCCGGACCGTGATCGCCTTGAGCTAGGCGAGTCGATCGACATTAACCTCCAGTTCCGGTGTCGCGTCCCGCGTCAAGTCGGCCACGCGTCCAGCGACACCATCGACGCCCTGGTCGCTCGTAGGGGTCGAACAGAGGCGGAAAGGCCATAGCCGCAGATGCTGACGGAAGGTGTGTGTAGCAATATGGGCCCGCCCAGCGACGTTGTTGCCTGAGACAACAGCGAATCTAGTGGCAAGGGTGGCGCAGTATCCAGCGTCGTGCACCCGATTCGCATTCGGAGGCAAGGTATGAACAACTGGCTCGTGTTGATCGGCACGCTGTTCGGGACGATGATCGGCACAGCGGGAACGATTGTTAGCCAACATCTTGCGAGCCATATGGCGGAGAGGCGGGAACGTGCTGCGCGGGCGGCTGAGTATCGCGCCGAGCGACTCCACGTGAGTGAGGCAATGATCGAAGTCGGACAAGCGATCGAACGTGCGGCTGTGAACCGGCGAGAACCCTCCAGTGAACTGCACGACCGCTTATGGGTACTTCAGGCTCGGCTTGCCATAGTCGCCTCTGACAGGCTCAAGCGGACGATGAACGACTGGGTGATCGCGCTGAACTGCGTTCACTGGGAAGGTGCCCCTGCTGATCAACTCGTCTGGGTCTATCTGCAGGAACCGCGAGGCCGGTTCCTCGACGCGGTGAGTGCGGAGCTTGCGGGGCTTGAGAACTAAGACCGCCGAGACTCGGCGCATAATTACCGGCGACCCCAGTTTCCTGTGGAAGGTTGAGCAGGCGGGTTCCCGTCGGGACAGAGTTGACCGAGGTGGGCAGTTATCTGCTCGTTCAAGTGTTCGCAGGACAGTTCGGCCGCGCGAGTGATATTCCGTAGCGTCACTTCAGGCTCACCTGTGGTCGTGTGACGATCGGAAGGTCGGCTGCGGGGGAGGGCCCCTATGGCGAAAGGCACCAACGCCGGCCTCCTGGACAACCAGCAGGCTCAATCGGTGTTTAAGCACGAGCTGCTACGGGGCTACGTCCTCCCGTTCGTTGTGATGACCGCGTCGAAGATCCCAGGTCGGCGGGCGACGGTGGTGGACGGCTACGCCGGCCGCGGGCGGTACGACGATGGACGACCGGCATCGGCGGAGCTGCTGCTGCAGGCCGCGCACCGGGCACGTAGGTCCACCCAGGTCCAGGTGCTGCTAGTCGAGCGTAAAAGACAGGACTACCGAAGGCTGTCGATGGTCGCGGCCGAGTACCGTGACCAAGGCTTACAGGCCGAAGCGTTTCACGGCCAAGTCCAGGACCACCTGCCCGAGATCGTGTCTAGCGCTGACGGCGTGCCGCTGTTCTTGTTCCTCGATCCCTGCGGCGCGATCCTGCCGTTCGTCGAGCTACACCGTCTGCTTCGGCGGGCACGCGGTAGCAGCTGGCCACGAACCGAGGTGCTCCTGAACTTCAGTGCCGACTTCACTCGACGCGCGGCCGGAGTCCTACACAAGAACCTGCATGACCATGCCGCGATCCGGGCGATGGACGCCGTTTGCGGCGGTCCTTGGTGGCGGCAAGTTGCGCTCGACGCGCACAAGAGCTCGCGTCGCGGAGACTGGGAGTCGGCGGCGGAAGCCGTTGTAACCGACTATGCGCGCCGGCTCGGCGCAGCCACGAACATGAAACATGTCGTGGTTCCGGTTCGGCGGCAGATGCATCACCAGCCGGTCTATCACCTGGTATTCCTGACCAGGGGTGAGCACGGGATCTGGGTCTTCGGGCACAGCACCGCCGCGGCCCGACGTGCCTGGCTGGACGTAGTCGGCCCGGGCGCCGACCCACCCGAGGGGATGCTGTTCAACCTCGCCGAGTTCCAGCAGGAAGACGAAGAGCAGCGCGCCATCGAGGAGATCAAGCGCAACCTGGTCAAGCTCGCCGGACGTGACGGCAGCTTCAAGCTGGCGCACCACCCGCAAGCAGTGTTTGGAGACGCCTACGGCATCGCCGGCGACGTCCTCGTGCGCAAAGCCGCCCGTGAGCTGCACAAGGCCGGCACGATCCGCATCGACTGCACGCTCAAGCAGGTGCGAGACTGGGTGGTCGGCTGACCACGACAGCATTCGAGTGGCCGGCGACTCAGTGGGCGAGTAGCAGCGGCATCTCATCCCACAGCCGGCCGTCGAGTTCGCGGCCGCCGGCCTTCGGCGTGCGACCGCCCCACTGCTTGTGGAAGAAGGCGACCTCGGCGTCCTGGCAGCGGTCGCGGATGCCTCGCACCCAGGCAGGGTCGACAGGACGAGCGCGGGGACCGGACTCACCGCCGGTGATCACCCAATCGATACCGTCCAACTCGAGCCCGTCCAGTGGTCCCAGCAGCGGCTCGCAAGACAGGAAGCGCACCGCCGCCGGCACGTCGCGCAGATCATCGACCCGGCCAATCTGTGAGGCGTTCTCCACGCTGACCCCGATCCACAGATTCGCTGGCCACGACAGCTGATCAGCCAGCCGCCGCAGGCGCGTCGAGCGTTTGGTCAAGACCTGATAGGTGTGCTGCGGGGTAGTCGCGATGACCTCGAACACGTCCCGAACGAATGCTATCGGTACCTTGGCGTGGAACAGGTCGCTCATCGAGTTGACGAACACCACCCGCGGCGTGCGCCACCGCCGCGGCGAATCCAGCGCGTCCGGGTGGACCGTCACACCGAAGCCGGGGCCGGAGGTACGCGGGTCACCGTCGTTCTGGTACTTCGGCGTGCCCATGGCTTTCAGCCGCTTGGCCAGCGTGAGGGCGTAACAGTTGTCGCAACCGGCCGATACCTGGTCGCAACCTGTCGTCGGGTTCCAGGTGACTTCCGTCCACTCGATCGCCGACTTGCCGCTCATCGTCACTCCTGCTCGCGCACCGCTCATCGCCCCTTGCCCGGGAAACTTTACGCGATATCCGTAACGAAGATCCCGTAACATCGAGTTTGTGACCGAGATGGACGTCGAACGGCTGCGTCGGGTCTCCCAACACGCGTTCGGACAGCGGTACCGCCTCGAGCTGATGTTGGCAATTGCCGGCACCGGCGACGGTATCGTCTGCCTCACCGACCTAGCCAAAACCCTCGAGATCACTATCAGCAACCTGCAGAGCCCGCTGCGTGCCCTGGTCGAAACCGGACTGATCAGTCCGCTACCCCGCGGCGACTCTCGCAGGAAGTTCTACATTCGCAACCCCAGCGCCGCCTGGGCCTGGGCTCAGGAGCTCAATGAGCGTTGCCAACGTGACTTTCTGGTGTCCGCCTCGGGTTCTGTCGATTCAGGATCGCCGGGTAACGACGTCGAGTCACCTGGAAGCAACATTCCGTAATACCGGCGGCGGTGTCGGCGATTTCTGATCTATGCCGACGGTCAGGTCCGCCGAACTCCGGCTGTTGGTTCGGCGTAGCTCGACTGTCGGGAGAGCCTCGTCCTCATCATGAGGCAGTGTTCGTCAGTTTCGAGGAACGGGCAGTCGGTGATCAGCGTCTTGCCGTCATGAACGGCGACAGTCGTAGCGGTTGTGCTCGTCTTGCAGCGGGTAACCAGCAACGAATGCGCCGCAGGTCTTTGGCCAGGAGTGGCTGGGGCAACCCGCCCCTTCGAGGCGCTCGGCGTCCGAGATCGCTAACAAATTCACGGGAGAGGCCGGGGTTGTGGCGACCGCCCTCCGATTCATCCGCTCGGCCACCTCTTGGGGAAGTGTCCCATGGATGCCCCGCTTGGCGTCGAGTTCCACCACGGAAAACGTCAGGCGGCGAGGCTACGCAGTTACATGAATATGTCGGAGGGCGCCTCTACTATGGACGTATGACGCGATGTACAGCACCGTCCCGAGGCCACCGCACCGCGAGCGGGGCTGCGAACTGCCCAGCGTGCAGCAGCCGGGGAAGATCGTCCTATCGCTCGTCCTACTCCTACTCGTCGCCCCGGTCGTCCTACGGCGGTGGCGGCGGCGGGTCGAGCTACGGCAGCTCGTCGGGCGGTAGCGGAGGCTCCCGTCGGACCAGGACCGGCAGGTCGGTGTCGTACACGCCGACGGAGTGGCGCACCGTCGAGCCTTTCACCGAGAAGGCCGGCGAGCAGGCGCAGGCGCACCCGGAACGCCGCGACCTCTTCTTGTGCCACGCTTGGCCCGACCGAGAAGGCAGCGCGAAGGAGCTGCACGCCCACTTGAAGTCGAACGGTGCGTCGGTGTGGTTCAGCGAGGAGGACCTGCCCCTCGGCTCGCTCATGATCCGCGAGATCGACAAGGGACTGCGGAACTCCCGCGTTGGCATCGTGCTGGTCACGCCCGCGCTTCTCAAAAGCATCAACGACGAGGGCGTAGCGGAGAAGGAACTCGCCGTGCTGCTGTCCACTCGGCGCGTCATTCCCGTCTTACACGGGGTGAGCTTTAACGACCTTAACGACGTGAGCCCGATGTTGGCCTCGCACGCTGGGCTGAGCACTGCGGAGTCGTCGCTCGACGTTGTCGCAGCCAAAGTCGCTGCCGCTGCCGCCGCGCTCGCGGACTAAGTTCAGCAGAGCCTGCGCAAGCGGGCGAGTCCATTCGCAAACCCCGTCCTTCGAGAGCCCGCGCACCGGCATCGCCCAAGCCCGCCGGGCCGACACCCTCGAAGACCTGCTGCGCCGCACCCGCCGCGCGCTGCACGACCCGGCCCACGCCCGCGCCGCCTGGATCCTCGCCGACCCCGCCACCCAACCGACCGCCGGCGACGATCAGCACCGGGTGGAACTGCTGGCGGAGCTCGCCGGCGTCCTGGACGCCGGCACCTTGGGTATCGACTACCAGCCCATCCGCACCCCGGTCGGCTGGCTGGCTGCGGTCTGCCCCGCCCGTGCTGGCTCAGCGCGACCGGCGCCCCCCGGGGACTTGGCTGACATCGCCGAATTGGCCGAGCACACCGGCCTGCTCGCCGCTATGTCGCCGCACATGCTCACCGCTGCAGCCCGCGACGCCGCGACCTGGAGCGCCGCAGACCGACCGGCACCGGCGGTGCTGCTGGGTCTGCCCGGCGCCACCGTCCACGACGAGGCCCTGCTCGACACCGTGACCGCCCAGGCCGCCGATAGCGGCCTGGGCGGCCGGGCGGCTGCAACTGGCGATCCCGGCCTGGGCCCTGATCGGCGCACCGGCGGTCCTGCGCCGACTTCGCGATTTCCCCACCGGACCCGTGGGGATTCGCCTGGCGCTGACCGACGTGCTTGACGATCATATCCCGATCCAGGCGTTCACCACCGTGCCCCGGGGTCACGATCAGCCTCACCGCCGCCACCGCGCTGACCACCACCCCCGTCGGCACCACCCCGCTGGTCGCCGTGCTCACCACGATCCGCGCTTTCGGCGTTCATGCCCTCACCGACCCCGCAGCCGGGACCTCGCCGCGCCGCGGCTTCGGCCTCTATCAAGCCCCTGAGACCATCGCCGCCGATGCGGTGCGTTCATTGCTCATCGAGCCGGGCACCCGCAGGTGAACGCCGAGTGCCGCAGGGCACAGTCTTCGTGTTCTCCGGTTGAGCGTCGCCCCGCTGAGCAGAACATGGTTCCACGGCACAGGAACCGGGCGAGAGTGATCTTGGCGGGAGGGACGCTTCGTGACTACCAAAGAGAAATCTCACAGAACAACCGGTCGGCGGGTGGCAGTGATCGTGTTGCGGGTGCTGGTGGTCCTCGGCGGGATCGGCGTGTGCTGCTGGGTTGCGCTGTGGCTCGCCTTCGCCCTCTGACGCTCCTGCACCGCGGCCCGGGGCAGTGACGGGACGTGCGCGTGGAGCACAAAACAGTGCTGTGGCCGCTTCGCACCGGCACTTACCAGCCCCGCCGGCGCAGTGCGAGAGGACGACCTCCCGGCCGCCGATGCGGCGCTGAGCGGCACTCGCGGCGCTGGCGAAGACCTCCAGGTAGGTCCGGAGGTGGCGGTGGGCGTCACGGTACATCGGGTGCGCCTTGTCGTGGTTGCCGAAGATGAGGTGCCTCTCGCCGGGGGCGGGTCGGCGAGGACCACCGGAGCGCGCTTCTGAGAGCTGGCGGCGATGTCGCCGAGTACTCAGACCTGGTCTCAGGGCTTAACGGCGGCCCGCCACTTCGCGGCCAGGTGCTCGTCGTGCTCGTCGGCAGAGGCGAAGCCGCGGATGGCGGTGTCCGATGTGGAGGTCGGACGTGAAGTGAACGGCCATACTCCGGACTTCTGCGCGCCACTTCGTACTTACTCAAGTTTATTCGTCGGAATGCTCTGCTCTTCTCGGCGTCTGCGGCGCCACGCTGCGGCGGTGCGTGTCGCTGCGCCTCCGCCCACTGTTGAAAGTAGACACACTCCCAAAGTTGGATCGGCGAACCGAGCGAATGTCAGGGTGGCTCCCGCAAGCAAGACCAAGTGCGCTAAGCCCCACCACGGATTCGGGACCATCTGGAAGAGCAACCGCCATCCAGGCGGGTCGGTGGGCTGCGCGCCAAGCCGGGACCGGCTCGGCGGGGGGCGTTTACACATGGTGGACATGATGACAAGAATCCGGCCTAGGAAAAGGGGCAAAAGACGGACAACGGTTTACGTAACGAATCGCTTACGTGAAAAGTTCTCCCTCCCCGTGGTGCGCGGCCTGAGTTGCCAGGGCTTGAACACGCGTGCTCGCTCAGCTCGGCCACGAGTTGGGAGCTGGGACGGGTGGGGCGGTCTGCTGGGAGAGGGGAGGGGTAGAGCTACCGGGTGTAGGAGGCCGGGGGCGTCACAGTCGGGGGTGCGGCGTGAGCGATACACGCGGCCTCCCCGGTGCTCGGGTGCACGCGGCCGGGAGGGCGGTTGCACCGGTAGCCCTGGGGTGTCCTGGCCTGGCACTTGTAGCCCGCCCGCTGAAGGATGCGCAGCGTGTCTGCCGAGGTCGGCACGGTTCTCGCCTGTCGGGTCGAGGGTGGGGGGCTAGACGAGGCGAGAGCGCGGGCGCAGCGGATCCCCATGCGCCGGGGATCGGAATGTGTGGCCGCCACCTCCCAGATCAGGCATACTGGGGCTGTGTCCCATGCATCCGAGATCAGTCAGGAAGACTCTTCAGGGTCATCTGACGCTCTTGGGCGCTCACGCCAGGCGTTGTTCGCCGCCTCACGGTCGTCCGCCGGGAAAACCTGGTTAGCCGTATTGGCTGCACTCACGCACAACCAGCCAAAGCTCCTGACGGTCTCAGCTTGCCTAACTGGTCATTCTGCGTCCCCGAGTACTACTCGCGTATCGGCGCGAGGTCCCCGGCGCGTTCCCGCCTTCACCACTGACGACTTTCACCGTCGATGGCGGTGAACTGAGCGTCGTAGGAGCAGCCTCGACGCCGGTTCCCGTCCTAGACGACGCGGGGAGCCGGAGTGAATACGAAAATTGCGGAAGCGCTGGGCCATGTCGCGGTAGCTGGTCCGGCTGCGGGCGCAAGTGTGCTGGCCGCCACCAGTCCGATTGCGGCCGCAGGTGTTTTGTGTTTCATTGTGCTGGTCTCGAAACTGCCGGACGCCTGGGAGAACGTGCCGGACGCCTGGGAGAGATATTCGAAGACGTAGCAGAGAAAAAAGCAGGATAAAAAGCTGTGGAAACTGGCCTTGAGCCCTGAGGCGACGGACGCGCGTGCATACGCGCGGGCTTGGCTCGAATACCGCGAGGGATTCGGGGCGGCTGCGATGACGCCGATCCCGGAAGCCCCGCCGATCGCGGACGTCTCGCCGAAGTCGAAGCGGCGGAGGGTGTGGCGGCGGTTGAGGCCCGACTAGTCGGTGAGCGGGGAAAGTCCTGCCGGGTGTCTCACTCCGGGTAGTAGCGGCAGAGCCCGCTCGGCAGGTGGCCGTGACGGTCTGTCCACTGCGTGCTAAGCCGTTATGGCCGAGGTTGCCGCTCGAAGGCAGGATGGGCCAGTCCTGTCTCCCTGCTCCCGGACCCGGACTCGCTCGGCGGCGATAGTAGGTAGCCTCCTTGATTGGCCGTTGCCAGGTGACGTAACCGGCTTTGGTCCTCAGGTTGCGGTTGAGTGCGAATTGACGCCTATCCCGATGATGTTGTGATCGCAGCCTGAGGGGGTCCGCTTGGCCGCGGCTGGGGGTGTACAGAGTGGGGGAAGTTAATTCGGTGTTATTAGTGGCGGTTGCGCTTCCGGTTACGACGAACGCATCACAGTCCGTTTCTCCTCCGGCGTAGTGGTGTACTCGTTTGAGGATGCTCAATTTGAGAGCGGCGTCTCGTGCTCGGCGAACGGTCTTGGGGTCGAGGCCGGCGCGTTCGGCCCAGTGGCGAACCGAGATGGAGCCTCGCGTGGCGATGACGGCGTAAGCGAATGCGTCGAGAGCTGCGCGTAAGCTACTGATCCGTACGCCGGCGATCGTGTCGGCGCGTGCCGCCGTGCTGGCTCCGCGGGTCAATTGCCTGTTCACGGCCGCTTGAAGCTCAGCACGGACGTGTCGTAGCCGGTCAGGTGACGTTTCGTTCTGGTGGTGGCCGGCTTGAGGCGGTCCCAGGCGTCGTCGTCGCGGCCTACTTTCTGCCGCCTCGCGAAGCGCAGGTAACCAGCGGTTGCAGCGCCAGTCGTCTCTCCCGACGTGGGTGGCCTGTGTCGGGGAAGCTCGGCGGAAGAGGTCCCACGCCTGCTGCTCGGAGAGGCCGCCTTCGGCAGCGACGATCGTGGTGGCGGGTGCCCAGAACCAGCGCCGCCAAGCTCGCTGCCCGATTTCACGGGCTTTGGTGCCGGCGAGGTTCGCGAATGCCCAGGCGTGCGCTGTGGCGTGGCCGGCGCGGGCGAGCGCCAGGGCGTAGCCGTACTCGCGTTCGGACCTGCTGACGTTCGCGGCCCCGCGTCGACGCGCTGGTCGTATACCCCGCGGGGACCGGGACGCGATGAGCTCCGGCACGTCGTTCGTCGTCAACGTGCAGCTCAGGATGGGGCTGGGCAGCTCGTGCCGATGTGGCGAGGAGGTGAGCCGGAGGGTCGAGCGGACAGTGGCGGAAACGTTTTGCCGGGTCGCGATCATGCGGACGACGCACTGTAGTTCCTCGCGCAGGCACGGTGGCGTCTTGATGACGAGGTGGGTGTGACCTAGGCGGCCGGAAGCGCGCCGGAGCCAAGGCAGGCCGTAGCGATCGGCCCAAAGGAGGAGCTGTTCGGCGACGACCTCGCCTGCGCCGGCGCCGATGCCGGTGTCTTCGGGGTCGATGTCGATGGCGAGGAGGGGCTGGCGGAGCGTGCCGACGATGGCTCGGGCCGAGCTGTCGGTGTTGAGGATGCCGGCGGCGTCCTCAAGCTGGTGGGTGATCGTGTGCGCGTGGTTGTCAGCGTCGATGACGATGAACGGCGCACCGAAAAGTGCCTGGTCGAGGCGCGACGGCAGGTAGTTGTCTGGCATGGGATTCCTCGGGAGCTCGGCGTGACGGGCCAGGCGCTGGTCAACGCTTCGCGTCGGCTGGCGCGCGCCAAGGCCAGCGCACGGGCGGGGCGAGAACCCCCAGGCTCGGCGGTACCGCGTCGATGCGGAGGATCGCGGCGGTCCAGGTCATGCCGATACCGATGCCGAGCAACGCGACGTTGTCGCCAAGGACCACCGCGCCGCAGGTGAGCAGGTGGGTGAGGCCGACGATCTGGTCGTTGGGTCCGATGTGGCCCCACTGGTCGCCGGCGTGGCAGAGGGTGCGGTCGGCGGTGATGCCGAGCGGTTGCAGGCAGTGGGTGTCGAGCAGGTGCCGGCCGTAGTGCGGCAGTAGCACCCAGCGCAGCTGGTCGAGCCGCAGGCCGGCGTCGAGGAGCGCCTCCTCCATGACGGCGCGGACCCCATCGTGATTGCGGCGAGTGACCGAGGCCGCGCCGACAGCGTCGGTGTATTGGCGTTTGCGTTCGCGGATCCGTTCGATGCCGAGTTCGGTGGTGCCGGCGGGGGCGAAGCGGTGGTTGCCGCGGTGGAGTTGTTCGAGGGTGGGGTCGGTGTAGGAGCTGGTGGCCAGGATGTGGGCGAGGCCGGGGTGGCGGCCGAGGATGAGGGCGGAGCCGCCGTCGCCGTAGGCGATGCCGTGGTCTGCGGTGAGGTGGTCGAAGGCGGGTGGGCCGAAGGTTTCGCCGCCGGTGAGCAGGACGGTGTCGAGGTCGGGGCTGCCGGCAAGGACACGGGCGGAGATGTCGATGCCGCCGACGAGGCTGTTGCTCATGGCATTCAGCTCGGAGGCGATACCGCGGCCGGCGGGCAGGCCGAGTCGGGATCGGACGTAGGCGGCGCGGGACCAGAAATCGATGCCGCGGCTGCCGCGCCAGATCGCGGCGTGAAAGTGCAGATCGGGCACCGGCAGCGGGCCGGTGGTGGTGATGGCCATGCTGGCGAGGGCGTTGCGCGCGGCGCGCACGGCCAGATCCATGCCGGTGCTGCCGGAGGCGATCGACACCGCGCGCTGGCTGGTCGCTGCGTGCAGCGTGTGCTCGGTCTCGAGGTTCTCGACGGCGACGATGTCTCCGAGCGCGGCGCCGACGCCGCGCAGGTGAAGGTTCTTCCAGCGCATGATCAGCACCGCCCACTGTGAGTGGGCTCTGTCGGGCCCGACACAAGGTCGTTGGTGATGGCGCTGACCGAGCTGTAGAAGGCTCGTAGGTGGTGGTTCTTGATGCCAGCACAGGCGGCGATTTCTTCGAGCGTGACCCGTCCGCCGGGCGGAGGGTCGGCGAGCAGGTCGCGGGCGATGTCAGTAATCCAGGTGCGCATGATGTCTTCCTGATCGAGCCGGTTCGTGAGGCACGCCAGGTGACGGGAGGCGCCGAACGGGTCTGGTCGGCGGGTGGCGTGGTGCTGGACGGGAGTGAGCGCCGGGTCAGGTGCGGCGGGCGCGACCGCTGCGCCGGGTGAGCAGCGCCTTGTGGTGGGCGCGGCGCAGGTCGGGGATCTGGTCGCGAGCTGCGCGGTCGAGTTCGGGCATGCGGTGCATGTCGGTGTCGAAGCCGGGGTCGGTGCGGAAGACCAGGGCCAGGACGGAGGCGTTGTTGCTGAGGTTGACCACCGCGTACGGCAGGGTCGCGGGGATGTAGATCATGTCGCCGGCCTGCGGGTGGAAGGGCTGCATGGCGTTGCCGGAGAGGACGGCGACGTGGCCGCTGACGATGGCGATCGCGGTTTCGGTGGTGTCGTGGCGTTGCGGGGCGAGGGTGGTGGCGCCGGGCAGGTGCATGCGGCCGCCGGAGAGTGCGCGGGTGGGCACGATCCCGGCTCGCAGGATCGGGGTGAGCGTCTCGTCTTCGTCCGCCAGCTGGCCGGCGGCGGACGGGATCGGCGTGGTCGTGGAATCCATGTCGGCAGTCCTCTCCGTGGGTTCAGCGGGCCGGGGAGTCGGTGGCGTGGTGGGCGAGTTCGCAGGCCAGCGCGGCGTTGGCGACGGCGTCGGGGACGAGCCGGCGGCCGTGCCCGCACGCCGCGGCGACCGCGAGCACGGGCCGGTCCAGTTCGGTTTCGACCAGCCCGAGGGCGGTGCGGGAGTCTTTGGGGTGGGTTTCGTCGACGAGGCCTGCGATGACGTCGATGTCGCGGCGCAGGTGTCGCAGCGCTCGGTAGAACCGCGGGTCCGTCGGTGGGGCCTGGGTGCCGGTGCACATCGGGATGTGCGCGGCGGGCATCGGAATCCGGAGCCGGTGTAGCTGCTTGTGCAGGGCGTTGAGGAACTGCACGGCAGGAACGAGGTCGGTCAGGGCGAACAGGGGCTGGTGGCCGAGGTCGCCGTGGCACAGGTGGATCCGCCACGTCGCCTCGCGCGGGCCATCGGCGAAGACGCGCGCGGCCTGCTTGGCCAGCGCCCGCACCGCCGCGGGCCACAACGGCCTCGGGGTGCGATCGAGTGTGGCGAGCACGGCGGGGGTCTCGAGCTGGAAGACGACCTGGCTGCCGTGCTGGCGGTGGATGGTGTGGACGTCGTCGAGTACGGCCTGGCGGAAGGCCGGCAGGTGCGTGACGGCGGAGCCGGGGCTGCCGAAAGTGAACAGCGACAAGTCGTACGGATTCGGTACGGACACCTGGTGCGGCGGGAAGTCGCGGTCGTCGCGCAGCTGGGCTCGGGCGGCCATGACCGCGTCGGTGTGGGCGGCGCGGCCGAGGGACAGGTCCTCGGATTCCAGCCAACGGCCGCACTTGAGGCGGTAGGTCGGCATGTCGTCGTAGTCGGCGGAGGCGCCGGTGCGGACGGGTTCGAGCGCGTCGACGGCGGCGAGGCCGTCGAGCCAGTCGATGATCCACCGCGGGTCCGGGTCGCACGGCAACCCGGTCAACGCCGTGTCGGGGGCGTGGTCGAAGAACCACTGCATCATCTGGCGGTGGTCGCCGGCCAGGACGGCGGGCAGGGAGCCGACGAAGTGCACGGCCCGGACGTCCTCGCGTGTGGTGGCGTCGAGCTGGTCGTGGCTGTGGTAGCTGAAAACGAGCGTGGACATGGATTTCTCCCCTGGTGGGTGAGTCGGATGGGTTGGTGTGGTGCGGGCGTGGGGAGGGCCACCCGGCGGGGACGTGGGAGCGGGAGGGTTGCGCGGGCCCGCGATAGAGGGTTTAGGGGTACGGGCCCGCGCGGCCTGCGGGTCAGCCGGTGACGGCGACGTGGCCGGGCTTGGGCTGCGGCTTGGGCGCGGTCCGGTCACCCGGGTTGTCACCCTGCTGCTGGTGCTGTTCGCCCGGCTTGATCGGACGGGACGTGCCGGGAGCGCCGGGCTTGTGCGTCGGTGCCGGGCGGGTGCCGGTGGGCGGGTTGCCCGTCGGCGGCGGGGGCGTTCCGGCGCCGCAGCTGACCGTCGCCACTGTCACCGTGATAGCCGTGCCCGCGCTCGGCTTGCTGGAGGTAGGCCCGCCGGTGCCGTTCGTGCGGGTGGGGGCGGTGCTGGTGGTGACGGTGATGACCCCAGCGGTGCCGTGGCCGCCGGGAGAGACTTTGAGGTTGCCGCTGCCGCCCTTGGGGGCGCTGGTGGTGATGGCGCCGTTGCGGCAGGTCGCGGTGAACGGCCCGACGGTGGTCCCGCCGACCCGCACCGAGGCGACGCGGGCTTCAGCGAATCCGGCGCCGGCTTGCAGGCTGATGCCGCTGGCCACCACCGCACCGCTGGGACTGGAGACCGAGCCGCCGGCTGTCTTGATCGCGCCGCTGCTGGACACGCCCGGCCGGGCGGAGAGATGTTCTCCGCCGGAGACGGAGATCCCGGTCGCCGTAGACGTCGCCGCGGCGGCAGCGAGGACGGGCGGCGCGGCGGTGGCTGGGGTGCAGCTGGAGGCGAGGGTGGTGAGGGTGCCGATGAGGAGTGCGCCGGCTCCGGCGGCGGCGAGGGCGGTACGGGTGGTGTTCATGACTGGCTTCTCCAGAAGTGATGGTGTGGTTGGGTTAGCGGATGAGAACCGGGGTGCCGATGGGTACCGGGTCGCTGGGGTTGGTGAAGGTGGCGAGAGCGTCGGCCGGGACGCGGATGCATCCGTCGCTGGACGGGCGTCCGAACACGTCGGCTGCGGGCCAGCCGTGGATGCCGGTGGTTCCGGGCCCGCCGCCGTAGGTGGAATAGCTCGCCGAGTGGATTCCGAGTGGGAAGATCACCGGGCTGAACTTCTGCGTCGCGTCGGTCATCGAGGCGAGCACGAACGTCCGCCCGGCCGGTGTCGGCGCGGCCGGAGTGCCGACACCGACCTTCCAAGTGCCGATCTGCTGGTGGTCGCGGTAGAGCGTGAGCCGGAACGCGGCCCGGTCGATGACGATCCGGTCGGTCGTCGACCGGATTGTGAGCGTGTTGTCCTGGGTGGACAGCCAGCCGGTGGAGCCGTTGGGCCGCGATGGCAGCAGCACCTGCACCCAGCCCGGTTCGTCCGCGATCACCGGTACCCATGTGTCGGACCCGAGCTGCGTGATGGGCAGGACCGCGATGGCCGCGCCACCGGGCTGGTCGAACACCGGCACCGGGGTGGTCGGGTGCACGAGCTGCCCGTCCGGTATCTCCTCGGTCGTCGCGTCCTGCGGAGCGTTCGCGACGGTGCTGAAGGTGCTGGCTTCGGGCAGCCCGGTCAGATTCGGGACCGCGCGGGCGGCGACGACCGGGGCGTAGAGCTCGACCCCCAGCTCGACCCCCAGCTCGACCGGCTCGGTGCCGCGCGCTGTGTCGGGTGCTGTCGGTGACGGTGCGAGCAGCGCGCCGGCGGCACCGACGAGCGCGATCCCGGCCAGCCAGAGCGCGAGCACTCGCCACCGGTTCGGTGCCGGCGGTGGCATCTCGGACATGACGAGTCCTTCCTCAAGGTCGATGGAGGCCGCGGTAGGCCCGCCCGCTGTCGAGCGGGCCTACCGCGAAAAAGCGTTGTGGTTACTGGGACAGCGCGGAGATGAAGCCGCTGTCGGGGGTGCCGAGGCCGGTGACGTTGTCCCAGCCGGGACCGCTCTGCAGGTTCTGCGGACGGGCGTCGAAGTCGATCAGGTAGCTGCCCTGCCCGCCGGGGACGGCGACGCCACCGAAGGCGTGCATCACCGGCGTCCAGACGCTGGCCTTCTGCGGCACGACGTCCGCGATCGCGCTCGACCCGCGCAGGCCGTACAGGATGGGGGTGAGCAGCCCGGCGCGTGCGTTGCCGGAGCGGGCCTGCTGGGCGTCGGCGACGAGCCCGGCGATCAGCGGCGAGGCCAGCGAGGTGCCGCCGTAGGAGCCGATCCCGAACTGGCCCTTGATGGTCTGCCCGACCAGCATCCCGGTGTAGGAGTCGGCCAGCGCCGCGATGTCCGGCACCGCCCGCTTCCCACCCGCACTGGGGACGACGCCGGCCTGCCAGTCCGGCGTGTCGTAGAGGGCAGAGGTGCCACCGCCGGCGCCGGAGGCGAACGCGCCATCGGCGTCCTGCTGCGGCGCCCACGAGGTGCCGGACTGGGTGTTGCCGCTGTTCTCCCACCCGGTCAGCACCGTGGCCTGGTTGTTCTTGTCCAGCCCGACACTGGTGCCCCCGACCGCCACGACCCACGGGCTCGAGGACGGGAAGCTGGCGGTCGGGTGGCCGACGGGACCGGAGTTGTTGCCAGCGTCGCCGGTGGACACGGTGATGGTCTGGCCCTGGATCGCCGCTTGCAGTGCCATGCTGTTGAACTGGTCCCGCGCCGCCTGCGGCAAACTGCTCTCGCCGTCGGCGTTGCCGTAGCTGTTGCTGATCACGTCCACAGCGTTGTCAGTGACGGCCTGGTTGAACGCGTCATAGATCCCGGTACCCATGCAGCTCTTCCCGGCGTAGTACCGGATCCTCGCGCTCGGCGCGATCGTGTGGGATGCCTGCACGTCCAAGGTCTGCTCGGCGGCCCAGCCCTCGGCACCGCACTCGGACGCGTCGGTGAACCCGCCCTGCGGCAGAACCGCGCTGTACTGCCCGGACGCCAGCGGTGGCACGCCGAGCTGGGCGGCGGCTTGGTTGGTGTCGGCGACGACGGTGTCGGAGTTGTAGGCGCCGACGACACCGATCGTCGTGCCGGCGCCGGTGTTTCCGTTGTCCAGCTTGTACATCGCGCGGACCTGGGTGCCGGTGTAGCCGCACAACGAGTTCGATTGGGATCCGGCCGGGTACTTCTGCGGGACGTCGGTGTTGTTCTGCTCGCCCCACCACCGCGCGCAGTGCTGCTCCGCCGCCGATGCGGCCGGGCGGGTGTGCTGGGGCTTGAGCAGGGCGGCGCTGTCGTCGAGCCCGAGCACGGCGGTGATCGAGGCACGCAGCGAGGCCGGCACGGTCACCGGCGAGGCGGGGGCGGTGAGCGTGCGGGTGGTTCCGTCGACCTGGGCCCGGAACGTGGCGATCCTCGTCCCGAACGCCGACTCCAGCGCGGTGGTCGGGGCTTCGGCGTCGACGAAGTGCCGGTTGGCGCTGACGCCGGTCACGTGCAGGCCCTGCGTTCCCAGCCAGCGCGACACCTGGTCGACGGCCTCTGGCGTCGGGGCGAATCGCTCGAGAAAGTCCTTCGAGGACAGGAACTTCCCGTGCTCGGCGCTGCCGGGTGTCGCCAGCTGAGCGGCGAGGTGTTCCGCGCCGCCTTGGTCGCGCAACGCGAGCGCGACCTGGATGTGCCGGACGGTGTTTCCGTTGCTGCGGGCGACTTCCGTGTGTGGGGTGGCCCAGGCCGGGGTGCTCCCGGCGATCGGCGCACGGTCGCCGGTGTCGCCGGCGGTGGTGTCGGGTGCCGCGACGGCGGTGGCCGCGGTGGAGGCGAGTAGGGCCGCGGTCGCGGCGAGGGCATGCCAAAGACGGCTGTGCATCGAGGTTTCTCCTTGAATGGAAAGGGGAAAGTCCGATCAGCGTCACGTGATGTGGGCTGATGGATGTGCCTCGTGCTGCAGCCAGGGATGCGCGAAGGGGCTGAGCGGAGACGTCATGGGCTACAAGGCCGGCCGCGTGTGGCCGGATGTGCAGGTCGCTGTTCGAGAAGTCCGAAGCAGCGCCGGGCGCGTGACGATGTACTACTGTTGCGTCCGCGGTGGGCGGTCCGCGTGCGAACTGCGGCCGGCGCGGTGTGGATGGTGGAAACACGTGAATATCCCTACGTGTTGGGCTGACGGTGCGGGATTCCACGCCTCCCCAGGGTGGAGCACGAGTCTGCCTTGCTGAGACGAACACTAGCCAATTCTGGAAAAAAGTCAACGACTGTGGCGATTATGTCGAGTCGATGACTGAGGCAGTCGTGCCGTGTGGCAGGTCGGCGCGGGATCCTGTGTCGCCCTTGCGGGCATGAAGACGTGCGTGTCGGAGGTTTCTGTCAGGCGGCCGAAACGGCTGGTCGGTGTCCGGTGCTTCCCAAAGCGGACAGTTTGTTGACCGTTAACCCGATCGGGTGTTCGAGCGAAGGCCGGATGATCTTCGTGGGCCACGCGTGGTACGACATCTGTCACGGAGCGCGGCACGTTCGGGGTGGATGTCGCCGCCTGGGTGACGGCAAGCTGGAGTCCGCTGACCGGTTCAACTGGTCGGGGCGACATGAGGAGGGGAAGCGTGGGGCGGATCAGGATAAGACGTTTTCGTGCACTATGCGGATTGACGTATGTCTATTCGGCGCGATGAGCGGAACCGTTTGCGGGCCAGCCGGGCAGCCGCACGCTGGTGTCCAGCTGACGACATTCTTTGGGCGGTCGCACGAGCTGGCTGGCGTACTTGAGCGGCTGAATGGCGACGCCCGGATGGTGACGCTGACGGGCTCGCCGGGTATCGGGAAAACGCGGCTCGCCGGTGAGTTGCTCGTGCAGATGAATGAGCACTACGACGCGGCGGTGTTCATCAGGCTGGCCGAGATCGGTGTGCAGGCCAATACTGCAGATGTTGTGCAGAGAATCTGCAATTTGCTCATCGCAGAACTTCGCATCTCGCATCATCAGCCGGACGCCGAGCCCGTGGACGTGCTGATCGACCATGTCCGTGAACGGCGTGTCTTGATCGTGCTGGACAACTGCGAACCGGTACTGGACGCGGTTGCCGAACTGGCCGACCGCCTGCTCACCGAGACCACTACGGTGCAGGTGGTCGCCACCAGCCGCGCGTACCTGGACATCCGCGGTGAGCACGTAGTCCACCTCGCTCCACTGTCGATTCCCGCCGAGCACGCCGACCGTGTGGCGGCCGAACGGTGCGACGCGGTCAGGCTGCTGGCAGACCGCGCTGTCGCTGCCGGACGGCCGCTGACGGAGCAGGACGACTGGTCGGCGATCGTCGACCTGGTGCGCTGGTCGGCGGGGGTTCCGCTGGTCTTGGAACTGGTCGCGGCCCAGCTGGGCGCGGGCCGGGCTCCGGCGGTGGTCCTGGATCGGCTCCAAGGTGGCGCGTCGCTGCGGTATGGCCCAGGCGCGCGCGGGATCCCAGCGCACCATCTCGCCCTCGACATCGCTATCACCGAATCCTGGGACTTGTGCTCACCGCAGCAGCAGCGGGTCTGGGCGCGGCTGACCGTGTTCACCGGCGGGTTCACCCTCGAGGCGGCCGAACACGTGTGCGCGGACGACCTGATCGAACGCGACGAAATCCTGGCAACGCTGGATCACCTGGTGCGTCACTCGGTCATCGAAGGCGCCTCCTCCGACGCGCGATACCGCCAGCACACCTTCCTGCGCGAATACGGACGACGCCGGCTGAGGGCGTTCGGCGAGCTGGACGCCATCGGCGAGCGCCACTGCGCCTGGGTGGCAGGGCTGGTCCGCGAGGCGGCCGTGCGGTATTTCGGGCCAGAGGAGATCCGGTGGCTGGACCTGGTCAACGCCGAATCTCGCAACATCACCGCGGCCGTGGCCTGGTGCGCCGAGCACGATCGGACTGAGCGCGGTCTGGCGATCATGGTCGATCTGTTCGCGACCCAGGCGCCGTTCTTCTTCGCCACCGAAATCCAGGCCTGCCGCCTGGTCGAAGACCTGCTGCGCGCCGGGCCCACCGGGGCAACGGAGGTCCGGGTCTCGGCGCTGGCGATGGCCGGCTGGGTCTGGATCGCTCTCGGCGACCAAGAACGCGGCAAGATCCATCTGGACGAGTGCCTGCGCCTGGCCTGCGAGGCGGGCACGGAAGACGCTCCCGCGGTCCAGCTCGTCGAGGGCACCTACGAGGCGCTGGCCCTGGGACAGCGGAGCGGGTTCGCGAAACTGGCAGCTGCCGCTGCGGGCTTCCGCGCTGCAGGTGCCGACGGCCTGGAATACATGGCAGACCTGTTTCACGCCATCACCGCCGGGGTGCTGGGCCCGGCGGAAGAAGCAGACCGGATGTCGCAACGTTGCCTCGCCGAGGCCCGCCGTCGCGGCTCCGAGTGGGCGTTGACCTGGGCGGAATGGACGCGCGGGCTGCCTGCCTGCTCCGAGCCGGTCACCAACAACACCGCGCCATTGCGGAGACAGCTCGCGCTCGGTGACCTGTGGGGGCCCGGATGGTGGGTGGAGAAAGATGCCTGGGCGCGCGCGGAGGCCGGCGACTACGTCGGCGCGGCGCGGCGGATCGGCGGCTCGGACAGCCTGCAAGCACGTCACGGCGTCCACTTCAACGGCCTGGCCGGCTTCAAACGCCACCGGGGACACGCCGCCGCCGCGATCGCGTTGGTGCTCGGGCCGGTGGAGTCGACGGCGGCCTACCGCGAGGGCAGCATGCTCGACGATGACCAGATCGTGGCCCTCGCCCTCGACGACGCCGACTGCCCACCGGAGCCCGTCTTGACCGAGCGGCAGTGGACGATCGCCCGGCTGGTCGCCAGGAAGCTGAAGAACCAGCAGATCGCGGCCACCGTGCAGTTCTCCGTGCGCACGGTCGAGAACGAGCTGACCGCGATCTATGACCTGCTGAACCTGGAGGGACGTCGAGAGCTCGCCGACTGGTACACGGCCCGATCGGCGCCTACCGGCGCTTCCACTGAACCGGCAACGCGGCGACGCCGCGGATGACGCCGAACGTCCGGCGCACCGTTGCACCGGGCTGGAGCCGGAAATCGGGGAGTGCGCGCAGCAGCTCGGTGAGCATGACGCGCAGTTCGACGCGGGCGAGGTGCCGGCCGAGGCAGCGGTGCTCGCCGGAGCCCCACCCCACGTGATGCGGTCTGCTGTGTTCGCGGTCGAGGCGGAAGACGTCGCCGTCGTCGAAGACGCGTTCGTCGCGGTTCGCGCTGCCCCAGGCCAGCAGCAGCCGATCGCCGGGGGAGAGCGGCACACCGCCGAGCCGGGTCTCGGTGGTCACGGTGCGCCCGGTAGCTGCAACCGCCGGCTCGTAGCGGACCAGCTCCTCCACAAACGCCGCCAGCGCAGTCGGCTCCGCAGGCACTTGTTCTCGCAGGACCGGATCCTCGAGCAGCTGCAGAATCGCGGTGGAGCACGCGTCGGCGGTCGTCAGATGCCCGGCGGCGACCATCAGCATGGTCATCTTCACCAGCTCGTCATCGTCAGAGCTCCGACCGTCGACCTGCGCTGTGACCATCTGCGAGAGCAGATCGGCGGTGGGATGGGTCCGGCGTTCGTGGATGCGCTCGAGCAGGAAGTCCGCGTAGATCCGTCCCGCGTGCCGGGCGTCGGTGAGCGTCTCGGCACCGTAGAGGGCCCGGACGTGCTCGGACAGCCAGGCGCGTTCGAACTCGGTCAGGCCCAGGAGCCGCCCGATCACCAGCGGCGGCACCTGGCGGGTGTAGGCCCCGACGAGGTCGGCGGCGCCGTGCGGGATCAGCTCCTGCAACGTCTCCCGGCAGACCGCCCGGACGTACTGCTCCTGCGCGGACGCGGCCGCCGGGGTGAAGAAGTCCTGCAGCAGCCGCCGCCACTGGTTGTGGTGCTCCTCATCGGTCTCGAACATCGGCGCGACGGCTTCCCGCATCTCGGTGACCACCGCCGCCGCGCCCAGCCCGTCGACGTAGGCACTGAACCGGTCCGAGGCGCCCGCGGCCTCCCGGACCTCCTCATAGCCGGTGACCAGCACGAAACCGCCCAGCTCGCCACTACGTGCCACCGGACAGCCCCGGCGGATCGCCCCGAGCGTCTCGTAGGCCGTCTCGGCGATGGCGGGATCAAGGTGGTTGAACGACCACGCCAGATCCTTCGGACCGGTCCCCGACTCTTGTGCCTCGGCGCCCCCAGATTCCAGAACCATACCCATCTGACTACTCGCCGTGAGCGACCTCGTTCAAGGGTCTAGCAGGCTTCGGTGGACACGTATGTGGACTCCACATCGCCGAAATGTGGGCCGAATGTGGCGCGGCAGGGCCTCGATTGCGGACCGTGTCCGTCAGGATGGCTGCAACGCTCTGACCTGCCGGTATGAAGATCGGTACGAGGAGTGTGGGCACGACGGCTGGTGGGGACCGGCTGGATCCGACGAGCACTCAGGGGAGAAAGTGAACACCACAGGACGCGATGATCGGGAGTTCATCCGGCGCTGCGAAGTCATCATCGGCACATTGCCGATCCGGTACCCGTTCGAACTACGCGCCTTCCTCAAGGCGGTCGGACAGCAACGCGGCATGACCGTTGTCCTCGGGCGGATGTCAACGACCCGCGGTGGGGCCAGCGGTTTGCTGGCGCGGTCGCGCGAGGAGTGCTGGCTCATGGTCGCGGCTAAAGCGGCACCCGCTCACGTCGCCCACATCGCCTTCCACGAGGTCGGCCACTGGGTGCTCGGACACCCCGGTGAGCTCCTCTGCCGGCGTCGCGCACACCCGGGCGACCGCTGGGAGGCCGAGGCTGAGCAGTTCGCCTACCTGCTTCGTGCACACGTGCAGACCGGAGCGGCGCGCCAGCGGGATCGGCTGCCGCCAGGCAGGACCGCGCTGCGGGCAGCGTTTGGATCCCGCCGGCACCTGTGCGCCGATGCCTGACGCGGTCTCGCTCGCCTGGTACGGAGCCTCGGCCGCGGGCGTGGCCGAAGCGGCCCGCAAGACGCTGGTCAACCGCGGTGTCGGCTACGCCCTCAGCCGCCACTTCCTGACCGCAGGCATCGCCTGCATGGCCCTGTCGCTGGCCGCGGGGGACCCGATGACCCTGGACTGGGTCGATCGTCTGACCGGACTGCACAACGCCGGGATCGTGGCGCACAACCTGCTGGCGATGCTGGCCATGGTGTGCACCGCCGGGTTCCTGCACACCTTGGGGCAGCTTCGCCTTCCCATGCCGGCCGTCGTCGCGATCTTCATGGTCTGCGCGGCGGCGATGGTCACCCTGTATGTACTGGCCGGAGCTCGCTCGTCCTGGTTCGGGTCACCTCGGAACCCGACGTTGCCCTCGCAGCTCTACAGCGCGATCTACCTGACCTACATGGTCGGCTGGCTCGCGCTGCTCCTGCTGGGATTGACCGTGGTGGCGCTGGGCGAGGTGGCGGGAGTGCGCGGCGGTGTCGTCCTGGCCCAGCTGGGCGTTGCGGTGTCGTTGGGCGGGCTGGCCTGGCGGCTCGGAGTGGTGCTCCGTCTGCTGGTCGACCCGCGCCATTCGCCCCATGGAGCTCATTTCGCGATCTTCACCGATGCCGCCGGTCTGGCGTTGTTCGTCGTCGGCTCTGTGTTCGCCGCGGCCACCCGGACGCTGTTTGACCGCCTCGACCAGCGGAGGCGGACGCGGCAGGAGGCCGCAGTCGAGCACCTGTGGCGGCGAGTGCGGATCCTGCTTGCTCATCGCAGCCGGCCACCGCTGACCCTGACGCAGCAGCTGGTCGAGATCGACGATGCCCTGCTCATCGTCGATCGGCTGATCGACCCGCGCATACAGCGCCGGATCCGCGCCGAACTCGGGGAGCTCGGCCACGACGGTGACGACATCGAACCGACCGCCGCAGCCGTTGAGATCGAGGTAGCGATCGCCACCGTCGTCGCGCACCTGTCACAACCGTCAGCAGCGCACACGCCGGACAGCGATGGCGTCGACGCGGAGGCATGGTGGCCCGAAACCGAGCGCTTGCACATCGACGACGGCCACCGGCTCGCGTGGCTGGCCACGGTGGGAGACCTGATCGGACAGCGTCGCGTTCAGCGCTTGGCGGAGAGATTGAGCTCCATGAAGCGCAGCGGCAGTACGGCATGACCTGTGGTTACGGCAGGTGCGCTGTCAACTGGATCGTCCGTGGTGGGTGTCGCGGCGTGTCTGGGCGATCCGCTCCAGCACTTTCAGCAGTTGCTGCTTGTCGGCCTCGCGTGCCTCACCCAGCGAGCTGGTGATGTCGCGGGCGCTGACACCGAGCAACCCGAGCTCGGTCACCAGCTCGTGGGTTCGGCGGTCGGTTTCGTCATACGGCAAGTCGAACTCCGCGGCCGGGACGCTGGGGTCCAGCAGGTTCGGGTGGATCTGCCAGAACTCGGCCAAGGCCCGGGTGATCGCCGGCCGGCTGTTCTCGCGGACCCCGCCCTTGAAGTTGTGCAGAGCCTGCTTGGCCAAGGGCAGCCCGGTGCGAGCCTGAACCCATCTCGCCACGAGTGGAACCCGGGCGGTGAAGCTCTGAAACCCTGCCGCCTCCTCGGCGGCGAGCCGCGCGATCTCGTCCGGATCGACGACCGGGTCACCGCCGAGCATGTAGTAGGTCGAGGCGTGGTCGAACAGAAATGTCAGGCGCTCGGCGAAGGTGTCGAGGTTGAGCAGGTCCAGGGTGAGCTGTTGCTGGGCAGCGTAGGTGCGTCGCGGCATCGGCGAGGTCAGGTAGGCCGGTGACGTCGTTTCCCAGCTGTCGAAAGTCGGCTCATTGTCCAGCCGTCGTCCCACGTCGCCCCCACCTATTCGGTTACCGCTGGGTGTTGGCCTTCGGCGCGGTGGTCGGTATTTGACACATTGCGAGTTGCGTCTACCATCGAAGCAAAGAGCCACACTCGTTGCGATTATCTTCGGATTATCGAGAGAACGCAACCCACGCCACCCCGACCAGGGGGTTGGAGCACGGTCCCGATGTGACCGCCGCACCCTTCACCGGCGCACCACTACCGTTGAGGGGAGGCCGTCATGGTCATATCCGAGAACCCACCCGCTGATGCTTACTCCCGTGTGGACTCGTCTGAGACCGAGCGGCAGCCGGCCACGCCCGCGGAGGAGGCGGTCGAGCTGGTCGACTGGTCGCCGTTCGGCCGGGTCCTGCCGATCCTGGCGGGTTCTCCCGGGGCTGGGGCCACGAGCACCGCTGTCGCGATCGCCGATGCGCTCCAGCTGGCGGGCTGCTCGGTTCTGCTCGTCGACGCAGGTGATCCGGTCCGTTCCGGATTGGGACGCGCCGCGCGGGCAGACGGGCCACGACGGAACGCGCCCGGCCTGGCAGCCGGCATTCGGTTCTCCCGGCGTGCCCGCGCAGTCCTGGCGCGCCTCGACGTAGCGGAGACCGCCGTCGAGCCGGTGCTGTTCCCACCGCCGCCGTACTGGCATCCCGGCGGTGGCCGCAGCGTCGACGTGACCGTGGTCGACATCGGCCACGACATCTGGCGGCTCGCGACCGACCCCGCGCTCGGGCCGGGACAGTGGCTGCGCGTCGGCAGCCCGTCACCGATTCCCGCACTGGTGGTACGGCCCACGGTGCCCGGACTCGCGCACGCCGAACAGGTCCTGGCGCGCCTCGCCCCGTGGGTTCGCGTGGCCGCGGTCACCCCGCCGACGCAACTGCTCGTCGTCGGGGCTCGCCGCTGGCCGAAGGGAGTCGCGGGCACCGCGGGGCGCCGCACCAGCGTCCTGCTATCCGACGCGGTGTTCTTTCCCCACAGTCGTGAGGTCGCGACCCACGGCATCACCGCGGACGTGACACCGTCGTCGCTACGTACGCAGGCCGAGCACCTCCTCCGCTCCTGGCGGGTGCTGCCGGAGCGGACTCGCCGTCTAGGCGTTCGAAGGCAACGACGCGCTGGCGCACGCGAGAGCCGCGACACCGGCTGAGCCCGTCCCGCCGTTCAGCTGAGACGAACTTCAACGCCCTCCCACTTGATCCGCCTGACGTGACGTCGGGCGGTGCGATGTGGAGGGCGCGATGTCCGCGCACAGTGTCATCGACTGGCTCGTCCAGATCCCCAACCCGACACCGGTACAGCCCACCGTCGGCGGCGACAAGATCCTCGGGCTGCTCAACAACGTCAAGTGGGCCGCAGGCGTTGCCCTCGTTGCCGGATTCTTCATCGGACTGATCGTCTGGGCTGGAGGCCGCTGGGTCGACCATCACCGAGCGGGGAAAGTCGGCGTCGTCATGATGCTCTGCGCCATCGCCGGCGCGATCCTCTACGGCATCGGCTGGTCGCTCATCAACAGCTTCGCGGGCGGCTGAGCCATGTTCACCGCGACACCGCAACGCGCCCGCACCCGTGCCCGCCGCCTGATCATCGTCGTCGTCCTGCTCGTCGTCGCGGTCACCGTGGTGCTGGTTGCCCGGCACGCCACAGCACCGCCGTCACCGTCGCCGGCAGAGACTCCGCCCGGCGTCGCACCTTCACCGACCTCCACAGGGCCGGTCGACGAGGCGACCGCGCTGGCCACCCGTCACATGCTGACCCTGCCGCCCGAGGCAGCCCTGCCGCATGAACTCACCACCGCCACGGCCGGTCCGACGATCACCGTCCCGCGACCGGCGCCGATCGCGGACCGCGTGCTCTCCGACGGCTTCCCAGCGACTGCGGAAGGCGCATTGGGCTGGCTGACCGACTTCAACGAGACAGCGCTGCGCGGCGGCGACCCCGCCACCTACGCGCGGGCGTACGGCGAAGCTGCGCTCCCGCACGCCCCGTCCCTGCAAGGCAGCGGGCCGCTCGCACTGCTGACGTCATTCCGCAACGAAGCTGGCATCCGTCCCGGCGAGCTCACACCCGGGCTGACGGTGACCTACGACGTGTCCCAGGGCCTGATCAAGGGCACCGCCGAGGGCGGACGGTTCGCGGTGGTGTGCACCCTCGGTCAGCTGAGCTTCGACTACCAGGGCGCTAGCACGAGCATGGGCATCGGCGACTGCCAGGCCCTGCGCTGGACCGGGGCCGCCTGGCGCATCGCCCCGGGCGCCCGCGCTGCCTACGCCGCCTGCGCGTGGCCGGGCAGCGCCGAATCGGTCGCGGCCGGCTACCGGCCGCTGAACCGGGACGGTGCGCGGTGAGCCCGCTGGATCTGCTCGACGAGCTGGGCGGCCTCGCCGGCAAGGCGGTCGCCGCGACCGCGGCGGGCGTCTTCGAGCCGCTCATGAAGGCCACCTGGGCCGCTGCCTTGTTCATCCTGCGGACCGCCTTCGAACTTGTCGACCAGTTCTCGATCTTCACCGTGTCCACCACGGACGGGCCGGTATCGATCCTGTGGCCGATGACGCTGTGGATCTCCGGGGTCATCGCGCTGGGGATGTTCTTCTGGCAGATCATCACCACTGTTCTGCACGGTGGCCGCGGCTTCGTCCGCCTGATCACCGGACCGATTCAGTACGGCGTCGCCCTCGCGGTGACTGTAGGTGTGGTGGCGGCGTTCCTCGCCGCTGCCGACGGCCTGACCGAAGCGATTCTGTCGACTGGGCTGCGGGTGGGGAACTTCCGCGACGCGCTGAACATGACCGGTTTCACCGACGCGCTGTCCGATGAGGTCAAGAACATCGTGCTCGGCTTGGCCGGCGCCTTCGGGGTGATCCCGGCCGGGCTGGGGTTCGCGTTCGAGGCGGTGTTCCGCGAGGCAGCGATCTATGTCGTGGTCGCGACGATCCCCATCGCGGCTGCGGGATTGGTGGCGGAGGTGACCGCGCGGTGGTACTGGAAAGTGGTCCGCTGGGGCCTGGTCGCGATCGTGATGAAGCCTGCCTTGGCGTTCGTGCTGGTGCTGGCGGTCGCGATCGTCGGCGGCGCCCAGGGCTTGTCCGGGTTGCTGGCCGGCATCGGGGTGCTGTTCCTTGCGCTGTGTGTGCCGCTGGTGCTGTTCAAGCTGTTCGCGTTCGTCGACCCCGGCTCCGATCCGCAGGGCGTGTTCCGGGACAAGCTTGCCGATGCCGGTCTGGACTCCTTCGGCGATAACAGCATCGCCGGTCGCGCCGCTGGCGCGTTCGGGAAAATGGCCCGCAAAGATCGGAAAAATAAGGGAGAAGACGGCAGCGACGACGGCGACGGCGATAGCCAGGAGCAGGCGAACGTCGATCGCTTCGACCAAGCTGCCGCTGACGACGACACGACCACCGGTCTGTCTGACTCGATGGGTGATGAGCACGCACCTGACGGGACGGACGATGCCGCCACGACGTCCTCCGGCAACGCGGCCGACGCTGACGCGGCTGGCAGCGGCGATGCACAGGACTCCGGAACCGACCCGGCAGTCGAGACGACGGAGCCGCCGACACCCGAAACCGGCGATACCGGCGGAGTGAGCGCAGCCGGGCCTGCAGCCGACGATGACGACGGCAGCGGCGAGTTGCCACCATTGGACCCGGGAGGAGATACCGGGCCACCGACACCGCCGGTCCCGAAGCCCGAGGGCGGGCCGCCGGATGACGGCGGCGGTGGTGCTGCTGCTGCGGGCGAGGCCGAGGAAGCGGCGGTGCTGCTGTGAGCACCGCGACCCGAATCTACAAAGGACTGTCTCGCAGAGAGCGGGCAGGCTGGATCATCGGGTTGACACCCGTGCAGGCGTTCGTGTGCGTCGGGCTCGCCGTCCCGGTGATTCTCGCGCTGGCCGCCGGACGTTTCGGCCAAGCCTTGGTGCTGGGCGGGTTCTGCGGCACAGCGGCGGCGCTGGTCGTGGTGCCGGTCCGCGGCCGTCCGGCGCTGCGGTGGCTGGGGCATCTGCTGCTCTACCGCGCCGGGATCGCGCTGGGCTGGTCGCGGTGGCAGTCGCGCGCGGTCACCGGCCAAGCCACCGACCTCGACGAGCCAGATCTGCCCGGAGTGCTGGCCCGGCTGCGGTTCCCCGACGGACCACCGCTGCGCGACGTGGGCCGAGTGTGCCTGATCCACGACACCGGCGACGGGCGGTGGGGCGCCACCGCCCGCCTGACCCACGCCGGAGTCGGGATGCTGTCGGACGCCCAATGCGAGCGGCTGGCCAACCGGCTGGGCAACCTGCTGCTCTCGATCGGGCACCGCGAGGTCATCGACCGGATGACCCTGCTGGTGCGCACCGTCCCCGACGACGGCGCCGACTACCAGGCCTGGCGCGCCGACCACGACGTTCCAGGTGCTCCCGCGCTCGCGCGGCAGGCGAGTGAGGAGCTGGATCGGCTGGTCGGGGCGGTGTCGGTCCGGCACGAAGTGTTCGTCACCCTGTCCGGCACCGAAGACGCCCTCCGCCGTCCGGCCGCCGCTGCCGGGGGCGGGGTCGCCGGCCGGGCCGCGGTGCTCTACCGGATGCTGGACGGACTCGAGGACAAGCTGAAGTCCCTCGGCGCCACCGGCGTGAAGTGGCTCTCGGGTCCGGAGCTGGCGGTGGCGATCCGCACGGGGTTCAACCCGGCCACCGCCGCCACGCTCGCCGCGCGCCGCCACCAACCCGAGGGTGATGGCGGGGTGCGCTGGGCGACGGCCGGTCCCGTGCATGCCCCGGCACCCTCGGCGCGGGCCTACTACCACGACGGCTTCGCCACCGTGTCCTACTCGGTGCTGATGCCCGAGGCCGGGACGGTGTTCGGGTCACTCGGTGGGCTGCTGGCGGTCAAGACCGCCGGCGAGCGCCGCAGCCTCGCCATCCACTACGAAACCCTGTCCCAGCACCGGTCCCGCAAGGCCGTGCGTCGGCTGCGGTTCCGTACCGGCGTGGTGCGGGACTGGAAGTCCTCCAAGGGTTTCAACTCTGGCGCCGCGGAGGGCCGTGAGGCAGGCGGGGCGCGGGCGCAGGAGCACGCGGTCGCGGCCGGGCACGGGATCGTCCGTTTCGCCGTCGCCGCCGCAGTCACGATCCCGGACACCTGGAACGTCGAGGACCACGCGGCCAAGCTGGAGAACGACATCGCCGGCCGCTTCCAGCTGCTGCGGATGGAACTGGCCCAGGACGCCGGGTTCGTCGCCGCTGTCCTCCCGGTCGGCATCGGGCTGCCCCGGCTGCGCGGCGGTGCGTCGTGACCCGCCGTGTCGAGGAACGAACTGCCGCGGAACTGCTCGCCACCTTCGGACCCGCGGTCAGCACCCGCTCACCCGGGCGCCGGCGTCCGGACGGCCGCAATGCTCGCCTGAACCAGCGGGCTGCGCCGCGGCGGGGATTCGCCCGGCCCGGATGCGGGTGGTCGCCGGTCGCGGCGCCGCTGCAGGTGTATCAGGCCGGCACGCACGAGATCGGTGGGTTGTTCCCGTTGCTGGCGGCGAGCCCGCTACCGGCGGTCGGTGCGCGGATGGGCTACGACGTCCACTCCGGCGGCGCGTTCTACCTGCACCCGGTCGAGTTCGTCCTGCGCTCCATCTGCACCAACCCGAACATGGTCCTGTTCGGCGAGCCCGGCCGGGGCAAAAGTTCGACGGTGGTGGCGTTCCTGCTGCGGATGATGCTCACCGGCGTCCGCACCCTGATCTCCGGCGACGTCAAAGGCGAATACACCCCGCTGCTGCACGCGCTCGGTGTCACGCCGATCATGCTCGGCCGTGGCAGCACCGCCCGACTTAACGCCCTGGACCTCGGACCGCTCGCTGCCCACTGGGACACGTGGTCGATCGCACGGCAGCGCGATGAGCTCGACGGGGTCTTGGGCCGGTGGGTGCAGCTGCTGGTCGCGCTCGCGGAAGCCCAGGGCTACCGGCCCACCGTCACCGACGAAGCGGCGCTCTCGGCTGTGCTGCGGCAGCTGCTCGGCGTCCGCGACGGCTACACCCGCCTCAAGCCGATCACCATCCCCGACGTTCACCGGGCGCTGGCCGACCCGGACGAGCAGCTCTGGCGCGAGCTGCGGTTCGCCGGCCGCCGCCAGTGCCTCGACCACCTGCGCTCGATCACCGACGCGCTCGCCAACCTGATCAGCGGCCCGCTGGCTGGACTGTTCGACGCCCCCACGAACTTCACCGTCGACTGGGACGCCCCCATCCAGAGCCTGGACCTCTCGCGGCTGCGCACCCGTGGCGACCAGGCCGTCGCCGTCGCGCTGACCTGCCTCGGATCATGGTCGGCACTGGCCACGGATCTGCAGGAAGACGGGGAACTGCGGATCGTCGTCCGCGACGAGATCTGGCGGCAACTGCGCCTCGGGTTGCGCGCGGTCCAGGCCGTCGACAGTGAACTGCGCCTGTCCCGCGCGGAACGCAAGATCCAGATCCTGGTCAGCCACAAGCCAGGCGACTTCCTCTCCGTCGGCGCCACCGGCTCACAAGAGGTCGCCATCGCCCGGGATCTGCTAGCCCTGTGCTCGATCCGTGTCCTGCTAGGACAGTCGACCCGCGTGGCGAGCGAGCTGGCTGACGTTCTTGCTCTGTCGGATAAGGAACACGAAGCCACTACGGGCTGGGCCAACGACCGGCAAGGGCGCGCGTTGTGGAAGATCGAGAACCGGACTGGCCTCAAAGTGCAAACGGTGCTCAGCCGGATCGAGCGGCAGATCTTCGACACGAACTCTCAGCTTGTCTCGAAGCCAAACCTGGTACCGAGTAACGACGTTTCGGCGATGCCGTCATGAGGCCCCACGGGATGCTCGCTGGCGTGGCCGGCGCTCTGGTCGCGGTGGTGTTGCTGCCGATCCTGGTGCTGGCCTTGATGATCGGGCCCTCGGTGACCGCGACGATCGTCCAGCTGAGCGGCTGCGACCAGGGCGGTCCGGGCGGCGGCTCGGTCGTGATCGACCGCCAGCAGCTGGGTGCCGGCGAGATGGACATCGCCCGCACCATCACCGACGTCGTTCAGCAGCGCCACCTGCCGCGGCGGGCCGCGGTCCTCGCGACCGCCACCGGGATGGTCGAGTCCAGGCTGCGCAACCTCGAGTACGGCGACCGCGACTCGCTCGGGGTGTTCCAGCAGCGCCCGAGCCAGGGGTGGGGCACCCGCGAGCAGATCCTCAACCCCGTCTACGCCACCGGCAAGTTCCTCGACGCCCTCATCGCCCTGCCCGGCTGGGACACCATGGCCCCAGGCCGGGCCGAGCAGGCCGTTCAGCACAGCGGCTTCCCCGACCGCTACGCCCCACGCGAACCTGCCGCCGCCGCGATCGTGGGTCGCTTCTGGACCGGCCCGGACAACCCAACTCCACCCGTGGCACCCGGTGGTGGCACGGAGGCAGTGCAGGCGAAGGCGCTGTGCCCGGACCAGGGCGGGTCCGACGTCCCCCGCGACCCGGGTCAGGTCGACCCGACGAAGCTTCCTCCGGGGTTCACGCTGCCGGACGATGTCCGTCAGCGTGCCGCGGTCGGGTTCGCGCTGGGCCAGCTCGGCAAACCATACGTGTGGGGTGCGAAAGGCCCGGACGCCTACGACTGCTCCGGGCTGATGCTCGTCTCCTGGGCCGCCGCCGGAGTCGGGATCCCGGCCGGGACGGTCAGCCAGGTCCACGCCGGAAACGCTGTCTCCTCGTTGGAGCAGGTACAGCCGGGCGATCTGCTGTTCATCCCCGGCTCACTCGGCACCGCGCAGGTGCCGCGGCACGTTGGGATGTACGCCGGGCACGGCCTGATCGTCGACGCCTACGACATCGACACCGGCGTCATCCTCGAACCCCTGTCGGCCTGGACCTCGAAGATCGTCGCGATCCGCCGGATCGCCGACCCCAGTTCGCCCTCCCCGCCGCCGGGAGGGAGCCCACTCTGATGTATCTCGGGACGCCGCTGCCCTCCTGCTGTCCGGGAGGAGCGGCTCATGCCGCGCACACGCACCGACACACTCAACCTGGACCGTGACGTCGCCCTGATGGGTCTTGCGGTCGCCGCCTTGGTGATCCTCTGCGCCCTCGGTGCGATCATCGTCACCGCCGCCGTCCTGGTCACCGGGTTTCGCACCGGCATCTGGACGTGGCCGCCGGCCACGGCCTGGCTGGAGTTCGCCCTCACCGTCGCCTTCCACGCCGCCGATCCTGGGCCGGTGCTGCCGGCCCCGTGGGCCAGCGCAGTCAGTGATCACCAGGTCGAGTTCTACATCTGGTTCACCACGATCGTCATGCTCGCCTCCGGCCTGACGGTCGGTACTGCGATCCCCATCTGGCGGCGGGTGGCGCCCTCCGATGGCGGGCATGCTACCCGCCGCGACATGGACAAGGCGCTGTCGGTCGCGGCGGCGCGCAAGACCGCGGCCTGGACCCGCGCCGACTTCACCGTCGAGCAACGCCGGACCGCGCCGGTCGAGCAGATCGCGGTTCCGTCGCACCGCGGGCCTCGCCGCCAGCAGTTGGTGACGTCGCTGGAGACCCCGACCGGAACGATCGCACCGACCCGCTCAGGCAAAAGCCGCACCGACCTGGTGCACAAGGTCCTCGCCGCACCGGGGGCCTTGATCGCGTCGACGACGAAGACCGACCTCGCCGAGTGGGGCCTGCTCGCCCGCACCCGCCGCCCGAACGCCGGCCCGGTGCTGGTGATCGACGCCACCGGCACGCTGCCCTGGCCCGCGCACGCCCGCTGGTCACCAGTCACTGGCTGCGCCGACCCCGCCGTCGCACTACGTCGCGCGGAGACCCTGATCGAAGCGTCCTCGCTGGGGCTGGAGAACGTCGGCGGCAATGACGCGGTGTTCCGCGGCCGGGCGATGATCGTCATGCAGGCCTATCTGCTCGCCGCGGCTATGCATCACCGGACCGTGGACCACCTCGTGCGCTGGTCGATCGCGAAACCTGCCGACCGCGAGCCTGTCGAACTGCTGGAAGAGCAGTATCCGCAACTGGCGCAGAACCTCGAGTCGGAAATCGGGATGGTCGCCGAGACCTCCGACGCGGTCTGGATGTCGGTCCGACGGGCGATCGAGCCGTTCATGAACCCCGCCATCCGCAGTTTCGCTACCCCCGCGCCCAACGAGGAACTCGACATCGACGAGTTCCTGCGCGCCCACGGCAGCCTGTTCATCGTCGCCGGCGAACATCAGGCTCCGCAGGCCCGCGCCGTGCTGACCGCTTTGGTGGAGCAGATCCTCACCACGGCCCAGGACACCGCACTGCACCGCGAGCGTCGGCGGCTGGAACCCCCGGCCACGGCGATCCTGGACGAGTTGTTCGCCGGCACGCCGGTGCCTCGGCTGCCCGCGATCATCGCCGACTCCGCCGGACGCGGCGTCCTGATCCACTGGTCGGCGCAGTCGCGCTCCCAGCTGGACGAGCTCTACGGCGAGCCGGGCCGACTGCAGCTGATCGACAACACCCTCACCTTGAGCGTGTTCCCCGGGCTGAAAGACGACAAGACCCTGGAATGGCTCTCGACGCTAGCCGGGCAGCACCGCCGCCGCACCTACCAACAGCACGCCGATGGCATGTTCACCGCCGGGCGTTCCGCCATCGGCGCCGAGACCGTCCCGACCTACCGGGCCGGAGACATCCGCACCCTCGACCGGGGCCGCGTCCTGATCCTGCACGGCAACCTCCGGCCCATCCTTGGCCGTACCGTCGACGTCGAGCAACGGCCCGACTGGCCGCAGATCGACGCGGACGTCACCACAATCCGCTCCGGCAGGGCAGCGATCACGACAGAAGGCTACCCGCTGGCGCTGCCCGGTGACGGTGATCCGCGATGAGCGATGACGACATCGCCGCGCGCCCCGACAACGCCACCGAGCACGACGGACGAACCGTCGACTGGGAAGGACCGGAGCCGCGGTCGCTGAACGAGCTCAACGAGGCGGTCGCCGGGCTGGAGACGGTGGCCAGGGCCCTGCGACGGCAGATCGAGCAGCTGTCGGAGAGGCTCGCTGAACTGACCGACGAGCCGGAAAGCGATCCGCGACTGGCGCGGTGGCTGACGTTCCTGCCCCCGGAGGCCGCCGAGGACAAGGAACATCGCGGGGAAACACCGCTGTTCACGCTCGCGCACTTCGTGCAGTACTACAACGACACCTACGTCGGCAATCTCGGCACCCGCGCCCTCGCCATCCCCGACTGCTGGCTCGACCATCCCGGCCTTGTCGCCGAGATCGCCACCCTCGCCTACACCTGGCGCGAAGCCCACCTGGGCAAGAAGGCCACCGCCCGCGATGCGCAGTACTGGCACGACCACTGGCGCCCAAGCTTCGCCGAGCGCATGGCCACCGAGTGGGTCCATCAACGCTGCCGATCCGACGGGCACAAGACCGCCGGTGCACCGGCTCGTCCGGACCGCTTCACCCTCGAACATCGCCAACGGGAGGCGCAGGCAGTTGTTGAAAGCGGTGGCACCGCTCCGAAGAGCGCGCCGAGCCAGTCGTGACCGCGCATGCGGGTCGCCGGATGGCCTGGGAATCGGGTACATCGTGTGCGCCGTCGGTGCGAACTGGTTGGCCGAGCACGTCGGTGCTGTCGGTGTCGGATTCGGCCTGCACGCTGCCGCCGCGGTGTACGTGGCGGGTCCGGTGCTCGTTGTGCGGGACTGGGTACAACGCCTCGCCGGATTCCGGGCGTCGCTGCTGACTGTCGCCGTAGCGACAGCGCCCGCTGTGTCCTTCGCCGTTAGCGAAGTACTCGACGCCATCGTCGACACCATCGTCGTCCGACGCCGCAGCGTCGCTGTCGGGGTGCTCTCTACTGGGATCGTCGGCCGCGTCACCGTCTCGCTGCTGTTCCCGGCGATTGTCCAGCTTCTCCTGCGACTGGCTCGCTCGACCCTAACCACTAACCGCGGTTGGTCTGTTTGAGGATTTCGTCTAGGAACTCGGCGGCGTCCGCGGAGTATGGGGAGGCTTGGTCGACGCGACTCCGCAAGACGGCTACCGCCTCGTCGAGCTTGCCAGCATCGATAAGGACGTCGACCAGGCACCGGGTGGCCTGCCAACGCCGCCGGCCGTACGTGGCGGTCTCGTCGTTCGCGTGAGGACTGAGCAGCTCGACGGCTTCTTGCGCTCGTCCGTTCTGCACCAGCAGGTCGGCCAGCAGCTTAGTTGACGCCATGTGGTCTTCCAATCGGATTTGGATGACGCGGTCCGCCTGCTCGTAGTTGACCTCGTCGCGGGTGACTCGCACACGCATCAGGTTGATCGCTTGGTCGAGTTCACCCTGTCGGACGAGTGTGTCCGCCACCAGCCGCGCCGCGAACGCTGCGCTGTAGGACGTGTGGCCGTCTGCGAGCTTGTGCAGTTCATCGAGTCGGCCATGTTCGGACAGGATGGCTGTCAGTTCCTTCGCGGCTGACTCGTCCACGCCCGCCCGTTCTTCGAGAAGTCGGACGGCTTCATCGACCTGTTCCTTCCGTGCGAGCAGCTTCGCCAGCAGAATTACGACCTTTCCCGCGCTCTTCGGGCCCCGATCGAGACGAGCACGCAGCACCACCAACGCTTCGTCTGGTCGACCGAGCTCGACCAGAGTATTCGCGAGCTGGACTGTCGCGGCCGTCGCGCCCTCGCCCACTCCGCTTGCGAGGGCTTGTAGCTCGTCGAGTCGATTGTGCCGGGCCAACAGCTGTGCAAGCTGAGTGGCAACATTGGATTCGTCGCTGTCGCGGATGAGCGCGGCCCGCAACACGTCGATCGCGTCTTCAGGCCGACTCTGCTGGTCGAGTACGTCCGACAGCCTCAGAGCGGCCGCGCTGGCGAGGTAGACGGAGCGGTCATCGGTCAGTGCGCGCAGTTCAGTCAACTTGCCGCAATCGGCGAGAATCATCGGAAGTTGTCGTGCCGCGTAGCAGGCAGCGGGCTCGTGGCCTCGCGCTACTCGGTCGAGTAGCCAGATCGCCTCATCGATCTGACCGTTCTTTGCCATGAGGCTCGCGAGGCGGACCTTCGCGTAGTCCGCCACGTACGCGTCGCTGTCCGCAATGGCTTCCAGCCGCGCGAACAGCAGCGGCTCGGCCAGATGGTCCTGAAGCAGGGCGTGTCGAAACTGCCAGACAACACCGGCCGGTCGAAGGAGGTCACGTGCGTGCGCGTCCTGCAGGAAATGCCGAAGCCGCCATGGAAGCCAACCCAGCAGTGCCAATCCGAAATGGGCGGCCCGAAACCGAAGCCACTCGCGGAGCCCGGCGAGATACGCCGAAAACGTGCCCGCGATGACCATCCCGACAAGCCCCGCTGTGCCGACCGCTTCCGGTTGGCAGACCGCCGCTGCTATCGCCATCAGACAACCCGCGACCAGTCCGTTCAGTAGACCGGCGACGGAGGCGCGGTGTCGCAGGGCAGTCAACCCGGGCCACGGTATGAAATGTCGGTTTGCCGGCGCCTTCGGTGAGCGTAAGGCGCGGATACTCAGGAACAGCAGCGCGTAACTCGTCACGGCGAGCGCGCCTGCGCCACCTGTGTTGGTCATTTTGACAGTGAGCGCACCGAGGAGAAAAACGCACGCGAAGACGGTGCAGACACGGAGGTTTCGGTTAAGTCGCTTTTGTTTCAGCGACGCAACGCCCCACGTGGTGTGCAGGGAGGTCACCAGGTAGTCGATCATTGCAAGCCCCCCGATAGCCACCATGCTATTGGTGAAGCCGCGCCAGCCAGTATTGGACACCGCCGCGAGGATGCCTCCGAAGGTGACCGCGGCTGTCGTGGCGATCACCAGGCCGGCTAGCCAATAGGTGATTGGCGGCCGTCTCAGGTCGGAGGAGAAGAAGGCAACCGCTAGTAAGGATATCGCGACTACGAGACACAAGAACCATATTGGTATGGGTAGTCCCAGGAGCGCCAAGATACCCGTTGTCACAATGACAGAAAGGGAGAGCGTCGAGACGGCCCGTAAACGCACCAGGAGAGATGCTTGGGTTGGGGCTTGGGGAGTGAGGCGTTGCCACTCCCAGTCGCGGGTTCCCGCTCGTGCCATCTGAAACGCAACAAAAGTCAACCAGCGGTGGCGTCGACTCAGCCACTGCCCCTTAGCCTCGACCGCTGTGGGGTCAGCGGAAGCTGGGCGCTCATCGGAACAGGCGTCTGCGAGGTATGCCTCGAAGAGGTGCTTGGTGAGCAGCTCCTGGTTATCGAACCGAAGGAGCACACTCGGGTCGGTCACCCGCGCTCGGTACGCGGTTCGTGCAATCGAGGCCATGAGGGGACTCGACAGCACCCGTGCCAGCAGACCAGTCGGACATTCGTCCAGCTTGTCGAGCACCGGCTGCCATCGGGCCCGGGCGGTCGGCGGCTCGGAGAGAAAAGTGATCACTTGTGCCGATGTGACTGGTTCGATCTCGACCACGGCCGCCGTCGACAGCATGGCACCACAGTCGGTGGCCGTGTGGTAATCCACGCTTCGGCAGGTGAGCACCAATGGGCGTGCGGCGACGGTCCAGCTCTCTAGTCTGTCTAACGCTTTGCCCTGCCAAACCACCGGAAGCTCGTCAAGGCCGTCGAGCACGGGAAGCAAATTGCCCGTCGATATCAGTTGGGTCAGCTCGCTGCCAGCTCCGGCTAACTCGGGATAGTCCTCGGAGATTCTTCGGGTGATGAACTCCTCGATGTCCTCCAGGGCGGGGTTCCACGATCCGATCGGCAACAGGACCGGCACCAACCCGTCTTGCGCGTACCTGTTCGCGACGTCGAGCGTGAATAGCATTGCGAGCACGCTTTTCCCGGCGCCGGGTCCTCCGAGTACGACCAATTGACGGTGTGGCAGCCGACCGAGAAACGCGTCGGCCATTTGGCCGATGTCGCCGCTCAGCGGAGCGGTCTGCCAGCTGGAGTCACGGTCCTCGTTCAGCACAACGTGCCGACTCGCGGCCACATCTCGATCCGTCGATGACCATCGCAGATTGATCGGCGCAGGGTTGCGCAGCCGCCGGGCAACCACCTTGTCGACCGACTGCCGCTTCACCCCGGCAAGCAAAGTTGGTACCGCACCAGCGGATTCGTCGCTCAATACGGGGATGAACTGCAGCAACACCGTCACCAGGAGCAGCAAGCCCGTAGAGCCCCAGGTGACCAGCGGCCACCAGCGCCAGTCGACGTCGACGGTGTTGGTGGCGAGGTTGCCGACCAAGCTGAACACGCAGGTCGCCACGAAGGCCACCACTTGTAACCGTCGGCGCACCTGATTCCGGACCTTCACAACGTCACATTGTCGCGCAGGCCCCATCGTATGATGACGCTGCCTCCCTCAGTCGAGTAGCGCTCCTTGTGTGCGTCGGGCGTGGACATGATCATCTCGGTGTTGCGGTTCGGCCGAGTCGTAGCCGCTCGCCCGGGGGGGCGTGCCGGATCTGCATGTTCGCCCTCTCGTCCACTGCCATTGCACGTCGGCGGGAACCCAGCCGTCCCTCACGCCCACTCGATCATCTGAACAGAGCCGAGAGGACCAGCCCTCGATCAGGTCCCGGACCTGATCCCAATAAGGACCCCGCCACGCGATCGATGAATTCAATGTCGCTGTCCCGTGTCCGGCCGGGGACGGAGTGGTTCGCTCGACTGCGGAGAAGACGGCCAGCCGATCGTCGTCAAGGAACCCACATCGTCGCCGAGGAAGCGCGCACGGTGCAGGAAGGTTGGGGCCACGAAGAAGCAGAAGCTTGGCCGCCGACGACAGCGAGTCAGGCCTGTAGAGGAATCCCGGGCGAATTACGATGTCCGGTGAGGACGGCGACGTGATCGATCAGTGGCCGTCCTCGTCGAATGTCGTCGGTGGATGGCTCAGTAGCTGAGACCGCGGTGGGCGCTTTCACCGTAACCGTGGTCCTGGCCGTCGACCAGTTCGTCCTCCGATTCGGTTCGACGCGCGGCCGCCGTCGTCTCCGCTTCGGCGTCCTCTTCCTGTTCCTTCTCAGCGGCGAGCTCGGCATCGAACCGTGCCACATAGGCATCGGCCGCGTCGCGCAGTGATTCGCGGGTCAGCATCATGTCCGATGCGGCGTCTTCGGGGTCGGGTGTGGTCATCAGGTGCCTCCAATGCCGCGTGATGTCACGCCAGGCGTCGGCCCGCAGGTCGTCGCCGATGGGTTGGTTGCCGAGCGGGGAGGCAGCGTCGGCGGTGGTGATTCCGTACGTTTCACGATACGCCGCGGCCAGCCCGACGACCTGGTCCCACTGCCGCGCGAGCGCGGCATCGTCGGGGCGGGCGCCGAGGCGCGCGAGCCAAGCCGGTTGCGCCCGCACTGCCTCGTCCCGCAGCTGCTCTGTTCTTGCGGTGATCTCCGCGTTCAGGGTCGCTAGCCGTTCCAGCGAACCGCGGTACTTGGCCGTGTGCGCTAGATCGGGTTGGGCCTGCCAGGGTAAGGCGGAGTGGTGCCCTTCTCCGGCATCATGCTGGCGGACGAGGGCGCTGACGAGCGCGACGCCGGTCCTTCGGGGGGCGGTGTGCTGGGCACCGGCTGTCGTCTCGGCGACCTGGCGGGCCGCGTCGGCGAGCGCGGTGTCGGGATCGAGTCCTCCGGTGGCGCCGCCGGCGGCGTGGCGCCACACGATGCCCCACTGCTCATCGGTCACCGGGGCATCGGGCAGGTGCGTGGCGACGATCTGCTGCCACCGGTCGACCTGCTCGTCAGTCGCTGGCGCGATCCGAGCGGGTGCATCGTGGGTTCCGACGTGCTCGTTGACCCGCTTGGTGAGCACCGCAGCCGGATCCTGGGCCCAGCTGAACCCGCGGTCGTCGGCCAGGTCGCGGACGAGGCGTTCGGCCTGCCACCCGCGGTCCTGCGCGCGGGCCAGCGCCGCCAACGCGGCCTGTTCGGCACTGGCGTTGACCGCGTCGGGGATGTAGCGGGCGAGGACATCGAGGTAACGGTCCTCATCACCGTCGCGCGCCAGCAGCTCGTAGCGGCGAATGAGCACGTTCAGGGGCTCGAGGACGACGCGTTCCTCGACGTCATCGAACTCGGCGAACACCTCGTCCAAGTCGGCGGTGTGAGCCATCGCGCGCGGCTGCGCGGGCGCCGATGGGGCTGTCGCTTGCGCACGGCCGAAGGACTCCCAGCGCTCGGTGAGGACGTGCCAGGCGTGTGCTCGCGCGCCGCGGCTGCCAGGCTTGGCGCCCAGCGGCGCCTCACTGTCGATGCGGAACGTCTCGCGGTAGGCGGCGACCAGGCCGACCAGGTCGTCCCAGTCCTCGGCGGCGATCGGGTTGTCCGGCCGCGGCCCGAGACCCGACACCCACTCGGGCTGCTCGCGGATCACCGCAGCGCGGAGGTGCTCGACACGCTCGGCGATGGCGTGGTTCATCTCGTGCAGGTACTGGGCGTGCCCTGGATGGTGGCGGACGTGGGCGAAGTCGGGTCGGGCCAGCCAGGGAACGGCCCGCTGATGGGCCTCATCGCGCTCACCTCGGCGCTCCAGCTCGGCAGCGAGAGCGGCATCGGCGTACCGGGCATCCGGCATCGGATCCGGCACGACCGGACGCGCGGCGAGCTGATGGGCGACGACGGTCAGCGCGGCGTCGACGTCGAACCCGACCGCCAGCGCACCAGCCGCGCGGACCCAGATCTTCTCCCATTCCGGGTCTTCGACGGCCGCGTGCGGGGCGATCGCGTCGACGATGCCCCGCCATCGAGTCAGGTCGGCCGGCTGCGGTGGTGCGGTCGGCGAGGGCGGCTGGCGGCGTCCGAGATGGGTGGTGATCCGGGCCTGCAGCGCCGCACCGGGGTTATCGGCCTCGTCGAGGGACTGGCGCCAGCGCATGACCGCGGCGACGAGCGGGTCGGGTTCCCAGCCGAGATCGTGAGCGTTGCGCAGCGTCTGGATCAACGCGGGCTCGCTGTCCAAGTCCACGGTGGAGGGCGCCCGGCGGGCGAGGATGGCGCGGTAGCGGTCCTCGTCGCGGTAGGTGGCGGTGTAGTTGTAGCGCAGCACCAGCGTGCCCATCGACACTGCCTCGTCCTGCGCCTCGCGCAACGTCTCGGTCGCCGAGACCTCGGCGCCGGAATGGTTCAGCACCCCCGTCAGCACCGACCACGGCGACACTGGTTCGGGGGTTTCGCGGTGCTGGTCGATGACGTGGTGGTGGGTGACCACGTAGATGAAGTTGCGCAGCATGGCGCGGGTGATGCCGGGGTAGAACTGCTCGCGGGTCATCGTCGGCGGCACCAGCAGGTGGGCGTTGCCGGTGCTGGTCATGCCCTGCACGCGGTTGATGGTGGCGGCGTAGGCGAGCTCGACGTGCGCCTGGACGTACCCGGCCGGCAGCGTGATCGCGGCCTTGTGGACCCGATGCTGAACGGTGATCTTGCCGTTGGCGTGGACGTCGGTGACGGTCCAGACGTCGCCGTTCTTGACGAAGTCACGCCCGCCGAACAGCGAGAGCAATCGCTGGTTGTGGCGGGTGACGACCCAGTCTCCGACCCCGGCGGCGGTGGCGTCGTGCAGCTCCACCTCCCGACCCCGCTCGACCGCACCACGGGCCAGACGCCGTTCGCGGGCGTCGATGTTGAGCGCGACGGTGTCCTCATTGGTCGGCACAATCAGCAGCGACTGCACACCGGCATCGAGATCGGCCTGCCAGCGCGACCGTGCGGCGTCGCGCATCGTCTCCAGCGACCCGTCAGAAACCCGGCCGCTGTCGAAGTAGTACTCGAGCCCCTTCGGATCCCACGCCCGGATCTGCAACGACGCCGCGGCTTGCTTCTTGCGGTCTTCGCTGCGGAAACGCACGATCTCCCGGAAGCGCACGGCGCCGACATCGTGGGCGATCAGCCGGATCGCGCCACCGGCTTCGACTGCGGCCAGTTGCGCGTCATCCCCGATCAGTCGCACGTCCGCGCCGTTCTTCAGTGCGTACTTCACGACCTTGTGCAGGGTGTGGGTGCCAGCCATGGCGGCTTCGTCGACGATCACCAGGTCCCCGGCCTCCATCGGGAACGCGACGCGAGCGAACCCGAACCGCAGCGCGGTGGTCAGCTGGTGCAGCGTGTGCGGCTTCGCGCCGATTGACGAGCCGAGCTCCTGCGCCGCCCGGGCTGACGGGCCGAAGGCATAGACGCGGTGCCCGGTGCGCCGCCATGCGTTCGCCAGGACCTTCATCGCCGAGGTCTTCCCGGCCCCGGCCGGCGCGAGTGCGAGCTGTAGCCGCCGTCCGGAGCGGGCGAACTGGTGCACCATCTCCGTCTGCCCGGCGTTGAGGCCTTGGCCGGCGAGTGCCTTCTCGACGGTGTCGATGCGCAGCCGGTGACCGCCGCCTCGGCGCGCCCAGGCGACCAGGTCGCCTTCGGCGGCCAGGGTGGCGGAGGTGGTGTAGCGGGTTGAGTGGTGCTCAACGAACACCGACTCGCCGTCCCGCCGACGCAACGAGGCCGGTTCGTTGACTGCGGTCGGCCCGACCAGGGCGAGGGTGTCGGGCTGGGCGAGGATCGTATCGACGACATCGACGATCAGCTGGCCGCGCTTGTCGGCCTGCATCCGTAGGTGCGCGGACTGGCGGTGGGCTTCGGCGGCGAGGTTCCACCAGGAGAAGTGCGCGTAGTTGTCCGACACCACCTCCCGCGTGACCTCGGCGAGTTTGGCGATGTCGACCGCGTCCGGCTGTCCGCGTCCGCTGAGAAACACCGCCCGGCTCAGTGTGTCCAGCACCGTCGCGGGAACGAGGGTGAGTGCGTGCTCGCGCCACGCCGCGAGGTGCTCCGGCAGCGTCTTCGGAGATTGTTTGCCGGGCCGGTTGTCGTACTGGGCGGCGCGGTCGATCGCAAAGATGTCCTTCGGCGTCGGCTCCTTCCCGTGCTGAGCTGTGAACTCGACGATGCGCTTGGCCCGAGCGGCTTCGAACTGGCGGTGGCGCTGGGAAAACAACTTCACCAGCTCGACTGGAATCCTTTCCAGCTGCCACACCGGGCGTTTCATGTCCACGCCCTCCGCGCCCCGCTGCACCCAAGACGCGCCTTGCTCACGAAACAGGTCACGCAGGCGGCTGTCGAAGTACTCCGACGCGGTGACGGTCGCGGCAAGGATGGTGCGGCCGTCGAGCGCTGTCCATTCGCCGTCGTCGCTGCGCCTGACCTTCGACGAGATGAGGGCGTGGATGTGAAGATGAGGGTCCGAGGCACGCGAGTCCCAGTGCTCGAACAGCGCCGCCGTGATCCCGTCGACGTCGACCTGTGCCTCGCCCATGTTCCCGCGGCGGGTGAACGCGACGTTCTGCTCTACATAGGACAAGGTGTCACGCGCGGCCTGGCGGACCATGCCGGCGATCAGCTCCCGCTCTACCGGTTGGGCCATGGCCCACGCGATCGACACGGATTTGTCGGGCGCGAAAACCATTTCGAAGCCCGACACCGCGCTCTTCAGGTTGCGTTTCTGCTCGGCCAGCCACGTCTTCAGCTCCGTGTCGCTGGCAGGCCCATGGCCTTCGTGGGCTTTGCGATAAGCCTGCAGTTGCACCCCGCGGCGCAGTTCCGCGCGCGTGGCCGCGGAGATCGGCGCACCGATCGGACGACCATGGAGAACGTTGTGGTCCCTGTAGGCCTGCGACACCTGGCTGCGTAGGTGATCCAGCTCGGAGTACTGCGGGAAGCGACGGCCCAGCCGGGTTGCCTTCAACGCCTCTTCGGCGGTGGCGCCGTCGGCGATCATCTCGGCTTCGATGGCGTCGGCGTGCGGGTTTCGGCCTTCGCCGAACAGGCTGTTCATCTGGACAGGGGTGACTGCGCCGGAGAGTCCTAAGTGCTCTGCTCCGGCGCCGAACCATTGGCCTGCCGGGTAACCACGGGAGAGGTAGTAGTCACTTAACAGCTCGCCGGGTTCGAGCTCACGGCTGCGATCGGCGCACGCCACCGTGTTCGTGAGGTACTCGTGACCACCAGGGCTCAGCTTCCGCAAGCCCATCATGTCCACATCAGACTACGCCGAAAATCTGGCGGCATCCACCTGGTTCAGAACGTCTGCAAGACGTGCTGTGGGCCGGGCCGGGGGCCGGGTAGGTGAGGCGTGGGCGGGTGGCGTGGCGGGCGGGTGAGGGCGGCAGGGAGGTGCGGGGGTGGTGTGGTGGCGGGCTGGGGTGAGGTTGTGGGCGGGGTGAGGTCGGTGGTTGGGTGAGGTGGGGGCGACGGAATTTCGTAGCGAGCGCCGGCGCCTGCACAAAGGCGCCCCTGGCGCCGTGTGCCGGCGCCTGCGCGGTCCCCGAGAAACGCGGACACGAAAGCGGCCGCCGATCGCAAGATCGGCGGCCGCTTTCTCGGCGCGAGGGTTGCTACAGGCTGGTGAGGTACCGCAGAGCGTGACGGATCTGCTCGACGGGAACGACTTCGGTCATCGGCCCGCCCGTTGTCGTGGTCGCGTACTCCGTGCACTGGCTCAGCAACGTACGGAGGTACACGGCGACGGCGCGCGGCTGATCGGTCGGAATCTGTGCTGCGGTACGGCGCGCGGCGTGCTGGGCGATCCAGTCGGGCGTGCTGGTGGTGTCGGACATGACGGTCTCCTGAGGCTAGAGGCGTCGCACGTGGGTCGCGCTGCGATCGCTCGTGCGCTGGGTGGGCGTCTAAAACGGACGGTTTGCGCAGTCGATGTGCCCGCAGCCGACGCCACATCGGATGGAGGACCGCGTGTCGTGGCCGGGGTGGCTTGTCCGGGTGAGGTGCTCCAGCTCGCTGCGGATCGCGTTGGCAGGCACGACGTCGAGCGGCAGGCCGTTCGATGTGGTGAGCGTCCGTGCGTGGCGTGCGAGAAGCTCGCGTAGGTAGGCGGCGATGGGTACGGGCGCGTCGGTCGCGATTGTGTCGGCGGCGGCTATCTCACGGTCGATGTCGGCAAGGACGTCATCAAAGGTGCGCACGGTGGTGGCTCCTCGTGGGCAGGGGCGGGGCACCCGGTCCGGGTGCCCCCGCTGGCGAGTGGGTGATTAGGCGACGGCGGCGAGTTCGCGCGTCGGCGCGAACGCGGACAGCGGCGGCATGTCCCGGTCTCGGCACAGCTCGCACCGGTCGTCTGAGGTCTGGGCGCGCTGTTCGATGACGGCGCGTTCGAGGTTGCATGCGGTGCAGAGTCCGCCGGGTGCGACCGGGCGCAGTGCGATTCGGTCGTAGTCGTCTTCGCTGACCTGGTGGCCGGTCAGGTCGCTGATCAGTTCCCGGCTGGTGTCGGTGTCGCGGTGGCGCTGGCGTTCCTGCTCGTAGGCGTCGACGCCGCTTTCGTTCTTGCGCACGATTCCGGCGGACGGGATCGCCTGCTGGATCTGGCGCCATTGCTCGTCGTACTCGGCTTCGACTTCACCGGCGAGGTGGCGACGGGCGGCCTTCTGCTCGATGGGTTCATGCGCGGCCTTCCGCTTCGCCTTCCGACCGTCGCGCTTGGCGCGGGGCTTCGCCGTGGTCGCGGGCTCGTCGTGTGCTGCCGGGGCGGCCTGCTGAGGCTCGGCGGTTGTGGCCTCGGCTGCGGTTGTCGGCTCGGCCGCTGCGGCGGTGTCCTCGTCTGGCCGGGGGAGCTGCGCGGATTCGGCTTCCCGGCGGCAGGCATTCGAGCAGTACGGGAGGTCTGGGGTGTCGGCGAGGTTGCCGTCACAGGAGCCGCACCGGTGCGGCTCCCGGGTTTCGGCCGTGACTCCCTGCGTCCCGGCGTCGATGGCCTGCTGTTGCGCGGCGGCGCGGGCGCGGGCCCGTTCGGCGCGGGCCTTGCTGGCGTGCACGCACGCGGTGACCAGGGTCCGCATGTTCGGTGTGAGCGTCGGCCACAGGTCATGGGCGGTCTGGATGGCGTCCACGATGGCGGGGTGGTCGACGCTGGGGTTTTTGAGCAGCGTCGCGCATACGATGAATGTCGCCTGGTGTTCGTGGTTGGTCTGGGCGTTGAGCCACCGCAACCCGTTGAGTGCGTCGGCGATCCGTCGGGGGGTCTCGCGCAGCATGGCTGTCACGTCGTTGACGTCGGTCACGGCGACGTCCCGGCGGGTCTGGCTGGTGTAGACGCATCGGGTGAACAGCTCGCGTTCCTGTTCGCCGTAGCTGTCCCACTCGGCGTGAGCGTTGCGCACGGCGGCGAGGACGTCGCCGCTGGTCGCGGCGTCGGTGTTGAGCAGCGTCGCGCAGGCGGCGAGGATGGCGGGCGGGTTCTCGCCGCTGTCGGTGAAGATGTTCCGCAGTTCGGTGAGCGCGGTGCGGACGCGCGGCGGCTGCGTCTGAAGTGCCTGCACGGCGCGGTCGATGCTCTGGTGGTGTTTACGGTGGATGGCCGACGTCATGGTAATGAGTCCTTACGTGTTGGATGAGTTCGGTTCTCGGGTTTGCGGTCCCGATCACCTTGCATTTCCATGTTATCGCTTGGACTCGTTTTATTCCACTTGAAATGGCGTATTGCGTGCGCCTTTTTCGAGTCTTTTCGGGCCTTGCGATGTTCGGGTATCTGATTGGCTGACTCGTGCCGTTTTGATGGCTGTTGAGGCCGCTGGCCTGCTCGGTCCGCCTAGTCTCGCTGGTTGGTGCGGTAAGGGTGACTGTGTGCTGAGTGGGTGGTGGGTGGCCCCGAAGCAACCGGGGCAGGCCTCCGGCCTGCCCTTAATGTCTGCCCTAGGGAGCCAGAGGCTCCGAATGGAATGGTGGGGCCCCAAGATGTTTTTGACCACGCTTTTCGGTCAAAAAGATGTTGGGGACACGCCGTTCTATTTGGAGGGGGCGACCGATACAATTTCGGGGCCACCCACCACCCACGGACGCAACATGACCATCTGAAGGTGCCTGCGGCCCGTGTGCTCTGAGAGGCGATTGCTGACCAGCGGAAACTGTGGCTCCACCCCGCAACTGTGTGCTGCTGACCTGCGGGTATAATTCCCGCAGCGCTCCGTGGGCCTACGTGTCCCTGAGGCGGAGTGTCAGCGGACCGCCGCGAGTTTTGCGGCTCGCTACCTCGGTGGCGTGGTCCTTCGGGGCTACTGCGGCGGTGCCGCGCCTATCCAGGCAACTCGACCCAGGTTGCACAATTCCCATGCGCGGTACTTCAGCGAGGCGACGAGATGTTGATGGGCTCGTGCACTCCGCCGGCCAGGACGCCGGCTGCGGCCAAGTGGTGGCGCAGCTGTTCAGCTTGGGCGGTCGTCTCGTCGCCGTCATCGACGCCGACGGCGTCGATGATGAACGCTCGGATGATGCTGATGGCGGTGTCGCTGCCGCTGTAGAGCTCGTGGGCAGGTGCGTCGAGCTGGCCGGTGGCGGCCAGGCGGCCGGCGAGCAGGTCGGCTTGACTCGTCATGGGCTCGCCGAGGTCCATGCCGGCGCTGGCGACGATGAATTCGCGGATGACCCGCGCTGCCCGGTTGATGATTGAGTCTGTCGACATCGATGCGTCCTTGGCGGGGGTGGTGTCGCTGGAGTCGAGGTAGGAGCGACTGTCGCGGCAGGGGGCGAGGGTGGGGTCGTCGGGGGCGACGCCGTTGGCGATGGCCATCTCGCGGTAGTCGTCGTAGAGGGGCCGGTCGGTGGACACGGCGGTGGGGACGTCGGGGCCGTGCACGCGGACGGCGAGGTTATGGGCCGAGCCGCGCAGAAGGAACCCCGCGCAGGTCTTGGGCTCGTCGCGGGGGCTGGAGTGACAGCCGAATTTGTGGGTGGCGAGGTCGTAGGCGGTGTGCGCGGAGTGCTGGAACACCTCGGGCGGGAACGCTCCAGTGGGGGAGTCGCGCAGCCAGGGGCAGCGTGTGCACGGTGTGGCCTGATAGGCAGCACCGGGGGCCATGTAGGTGATGACTCCCCACCCGTCCGCGCCAGGCTGGACGGCGATGATCTCGGCGCCGGTGGCGGGCGTGGGTGTCTCGTCGGTGGGGTCTGGCACGCTCGATGCTCCCTCGCTGGTGACCGGATACAGGTTAACGGTGGCCAGCGTGCGGCTCAGCGACCCCCGGGCGGGTCCGCGGGGGAGAGGCTGGCGGTGGGCGGTGCGTTCAGCTGCTGGCGGGTGCGCTCGGCGGTCAGGTCGTCGAGGCTTTCGTGAAGCGGAGGCCAGTCGTCATTGGTGTCGACGGCGGCGGGTGGGAGCTTGTCGATCATCAGGGCCATCCGGATGCCCAGGTGGTGGCGGCCGACGACGGCCAGCCATCCGGCGCACAGCCGCATCGGGTGTGCGGAGTCCGGCTGGTCGAGGTGGCATGACATCGCGGGCGCGTCGGCGGGGGCCTCGCAGCCGGCGAAGCCGTTCGCGTTGGCGAGCTTGGTCATGTCGGCGTCGCTGAAAGCGGTGAGGTCGGCGTCTTGCCGCCAGGGACATTGCGCGCAGGGATGAGTGCGGTGAGGTTCCGGTACCACGGTCGCCCGATCCTTTCGTCAGGTCGTCGGTCTGCTCGCCCATGTCGTCGCGTTTCGAACGCTGTCTGACGGTCTCACACGATATCGGTTCATGGCGGGTCGGCCCGAGTGTTTGATGCGGCGCCGTGAATGGCGTCGCGGGTAGGCTCGGCGAGGTAACCGCAGCCCTCCCCAGCGGGGAGTGTCGGCATGGTTGAGAACAAGACGACCGGTTCGCGGCGGCGTCGTCGGTCGACGGCGGCGCTGGAGAGGCTGGAGGCCGCTCGGCAGCGCCGCGTCGAGCAACTGGAGCGCGAGCGGGAGAACGAGCGTCGCGTGGACGCGGCCCTCGCGCCGTTCGCGGAGGCCGCGACGGCGATCGACGGTGTGGAGCGCCGGCGGGAGGACCGCGTGGTTGCGCTCGAGTCGCAGTTGGAGCGGAAACTGGCGGAGCTGGACCGGCAGCGGGCGGCGAAGGTCGCGGACTTCGAGCGCCTGGTCGAGCAGGTCCGCGCGGACGCGGAGATGGAGATCGCCGAATGGCGTGCGGTGATGGCGACGTCAGTGGCGCAGATCCGGGCTGCGGAGGTCGGTGCGGCGGAGACGGCGGTGTTGCTGGGGATCCCGGCGAGGATGGTGGCGGCGTTGTCGCGGCTGGCTGCTGAATCCGGTTGCAATGCCGGGTTGGAGGCGACCCGAGATGAGAGTCCTTCTCGCGCGGATGTGGCGGCGGTGGGGGAGAACTGCGGCGCTGAGTCGCGGGAGGAGGTGGCTGAGTCTGTGGACTCCAACGGTGAGGCGATCGACGCGGAAGAGGAGTCTGGCAGAGAAATCGTCGGGCTGGCCGAGCGGTAAGTGAGTCCGATGGTGCCGGAGGCCAGGTAGTTGGCCGCGTTGGTTCGTTGGCTGGAACTTTCGCGAATGCGGCACAGGGGACGCTTCGGTCTTGTTAGCCTCCTGCTCGGGAGGGTGCGAACATGACGGATTGGATACGTGACGACGCTTTCGTTCAGGCTATCTACCAGCGCCGGTCGACGATCGAGCAGTGCATCTGGGAGCTGTTGCCCAAGGGGCCGGATGAGGACTACGTACCGCCGGGTGATCCCGAACCGCCGCCTCCGATGCGCTTGCGGGCCGACTGCCTTGCTTACCTCGAAGATCAATGGGTCCTTGTTACCCAGTTCACCGGTCCCAATGCTGCCGACGCTTGGGAGATGCGCGAAAACATTGCTGCCGTTCTGGATCAGAATCTTGTGCCGCTCAACCTCGGCGGTGGCGCCGGCGACGAGAGTTTTATCCGCACACGGATCAACGCTCAAATCGGGAGCCAGGACTGGGTCGGTGCGGGTCGGGATGCGTTCGAGAAGCGACTCAGAGACTTGATCTTGGCGGTGGCAAGCCAGCAGGAGTTCGCGGGTGTGTTGCAGGGAACGATGGACTTGCATTGGTCGCTGCTCAGTTCGTCACGATCTGCGGTGCTTGCGGTTCTTGACAAGACGATCCAGGCGATGCGTGACGCGATCGAGGACATGCGCGGCGGTTTCGGCGATCTCATCGAGAGAGTCTGGGGCGAGGTCAAGGGGTACCTTGCCGCGCTTGACGTCGTTGGGGTCTTGACCGATGTCAAGAGCGTTGGCCCGGCTGGGGCGGTGCGCACGGTTGCGCACGGGCTGGGCAGCACCGTATTGCATCTTCCGCTGGGTGCATTGTTCGAAGGGACTTCGTCGGACCCGATGGTTCCGCTGGAGGCGATGGTCGCCGAGCTTCGGGCCGTTCGGAAGGCCACGCAGCAGGACAGTGCGAAGATCGCCGGCTTGCTCGGGGAACTGGACCCGTACCTGAGTGGCGACAGGCGCACTTACCTCGTCCACGAGGAGGGGCCTGTTCTGCCGGACTCTGATAACAAGCCCGACCCGGGTGGCGGGACGACCATGGAAGTCGATCCCAACTCGCTTGAGCGGATCGGGGTGATTCTCACCGAAGCACGGGATACGTTGCAGGTTGCCCGTGATCGGATGGTCGCCGCTGACTCTGAGAACGGCGTTCGGCCGTTTGCCGAGTATGACGTGGGGACTGGTCGTGAACCGATGTTCGCGGAAATGAAGGAGCGGTGGCCCGCTGCGCGCGTTGTCCTCGAGCAGGCGATGGGCGCGACGATGACAGGTACCGAGGTGACGGTGCAGAGCCTGAGTGCTGCGGCGAACCTGTACCGGAGGTCGGAGCAGGAGAACCATCAGATCATGCATAAGATCGCTATGGATCTAGGGATGGGGCAGTAAGTTCCGTGGTGCTCGCGCAGGTGAGCCGCCGAGTTCGACGAGTCGTCGCCACATAGTTAAAGGGCTAGCTTGTGCTGGCGTGTCGTGTAGCGACGTGACGGGCCTGCTTGATCAAGGCGAGCCGTTTGCGTCGCTGGTAGTAAATGGTCATCGCAGTGAGGCCGCAGCAGAGCGCGAACCCGACCGTCCAGCGGTTCCCGGGTCCGTCGCCGTCGGCGCCGGGAAAGTGCGAAGCAAACACGTAGCCGGGCAGTGTGATCGCGCCGAGGATGGCGGCGAGCCGGTAGCGCTTGCTGCCCTTCAGCTTGGGCTTGATGCGGTGGCGGCTGAGGTAGGCGGCGACGCACCCGATGAGCGCTCCGAAGAGCAGCGCGCCGGGCAGGGCGAGCAGTCCGGCGGGGTCGGTGAAGGGTGTGAGGAGGAGTCCGATGTAGCCGACGGGCTGGATGCCGAGGTAGACGCCGGTGCCTCCGGTGAGGACGAGCCCGGGGATTGTGACGCCGTAACGAATGCTCATGCTGCGAGCGTAAAGCGATTCGGCCACCCCAAAGGGTGATCTTCTGGCCAGGGACGGCTTTCTTTGTTGTCGCGCGGCGCATGCCTTGCACGGGGCGGCCGGTGTGATGGGACGGCTGGTGCGGCGGGTGGTGGGCATCGTGACCTCCGGGAGGCGACGGGCTTGGCATAGGGGAAGGCCGGGGCCAGCCGGCAGGCTGGCCCCGGCCTTCCCGGGGATGGTGTCCGGCCGGAGGGGAAGTCCGGCCGGACACCGGGCTTGATCAGAAGGGCGGCTTGTCACCGGCCCCGGCGCCCGCGCCGACCAGTTCCTGCTCGCCGGCCGGACCCCACGGGTCGTCGACCGGGGCCGCGGGCGTGCTGGTCACCCGGTCCGGGTTCACCGCCGAGGTCGCGTTCTTCGCGTTCTTGGTGACCGTGGCGGTGGCGTAGCGCAGCGACGGGCCGATCTCGTCGACGTCCAGCTCGACGACGGTGCGCTTCTCGCCTTCCTTGGTCTGGAAGGAGCGCTGCTTGAGGCGGCCGTGGACGACGACGCGGGCGCCGCGGGTCAGGGACTCGGCGACGTTCTCGGCGGCCTGCTTCCAGATGGTGCAGCGCATGAACAGCGCCTCGCCGTCCTCCCAATCGCCGGTGGCACGGTTGAAGGTGCGCGGGGTGGAGGCGACGGTGAAGTTCGCGACCGCCGCGCCGGCCTGGGTGAAGCGCAGCTCGGGGTCGGCGGTGAGGTTGCCGATGATGGTGATGGTGGTGTCGCCGGCCATGGTGTGTCTCCCTGGTGCTCGTTGGGGTGTGGAACGCGGCGCAGCCTGAGCACGCGGCGGCCGGGGGTCGCCGTAAGGCGACGTCCCCGGCCTGGCTCATCCGCCCGGCGTGAACCAGCCCCGCGGGGGACCGGTATCGGAGCTCGTCAGGGTGAGGGGGCTGGTTCGCCCGGGCGGATCGGGCCGGGCTTCGGGGACGCACCGCCCCCGGCCGGGGTGTGCTTACCTTCGGGCGATCCACGACCCGGCGAGCCGGGCGAGGCCGCCGCCGGTGACACCGACCCACCGTCGCACCACCACCCATGGCGACCCCGTGTGTGTAGCGGACCGTTGACCGCGGGTCGATGCCCTCGCGCCGAATGTCTCCGGCCGCCCGGCGCGAACGGTGAGGAGGGGTGGGCGTCATGCCTGGTCAGGCACGGGCTCGCTGAGCAGGGTGCGGCGTGCGTCAGCGCTTGCGTTGCGGATCATGTCGTGGACTTTCGACGGTGCGACAGCGAGGTCGAGCAGGTGTGAGAGCAGACGCGCCAGGGGCTGTTCGGGGCCGGTGTGCTCGAGCGCGATCCGCGCGACGGTTCCGTCTCCACGTAGGTAGGCGTACACCGCGATGGTGGTGGCGAGATTGCCCGCGATGGGGTCGCAGCTGTGGCGCCACAGGTGCAGGACCAGGTTCTCGGCGGCCAGGTGCGTCGTGTGGTCGGGCACGGCGAGCAGGGCGTCGCGAAAGGTGGGCACGGCGAAGGTCGCGACGAGATCGATGATGTCGGCATCATCGGCGGGCAGCTCACCGCGCGCGGCGGCCCGGATGGCGGCGTCGGCGCGGGCTAGGCGGACGTGCGCGGCCAGATGCCAATGTTCGTCGATGACGGCGGATTCGACGGCGTCGGCGATGCAAGGTTGCAGACGTGCGCGGAGGGACTCGGCGACGGGGGTGAATCGCCCCGCGAGGGCTTCCCGGCTGGCGGCGATGGAGTGTCCGGCGGCGACGGCGGCCTCCGCGGCCGGCGTCGTCGACGGGTCGGGCAGGACACCGGTGCGGTCGGTGTCGCGGTAGGACCGCCAGCGGGCGCCCTCGGCGACGGCTGGCACGTGCACGAGGTCGACGTCGACGAATCCGTGTTCGGTCAGCTGCTGGATGACGGCGTCAACGTCGGCGCGCAGCGGAAGCGAGTTGCCGCTGTCGGCGGCTTCGTCGACGGTGCGGATGACGACGCCGGTCACGCAGGACACGGGCAGGTCGGCGCATTGCCGGTTGAAGTGCCGCACACAGTAGTCGGCGTGGCCGGTGACGCTGGTGAGGTCGATTCGGGTGAGCGGGCCGGTCCCGGCGGAGCCGTCGTCGTTGGTGAGAGTGGTGATCAGCACGAGGGAGTTCTCGGGGGCGAAGCCGAACAGCGCCGGGATGCTGGCGACGGCGAGGCTGGTGCTGGCGGGTGTGAGCGGCATCGACGAGTGTCCTTTCGGAGATGAGCGAGCACGGGCGGTCGGTGGTGACGGGTGCGGGAAGTCAGCGGCCGGGTTCGACGGGCGGGGTCTGCGCGTGGGCGTGTGCGCGGATGACGCGAATGCTGTGGTCGCGCAGGACTTCGGCGTGGCGGCCGTTGTCGGGCACGTACACGAATGACGTGGGATCGTCGATGTTGGCGGTGGTGAAACAGAGCATGTAGTTGCTGCCCGCGGTGCGGGCGTCGCTGCAGATCTTCTTCGCGTCGGCGACGCTGACGCGCCACAGGACCCGATGGCGGGTGGGGCTGGTGTGCTTGCTGGCGATGAACACCAGCGCTTCAATAGATGACACGGTGAGTCCTTTCTGGATCGGCAGGGGGTTCGGCGCTGCGACCGGCGGTGGCTGGTTCGGTAGCGTGGGACGTGGAGAGAGAGCCGGTGGCGCGGTGTTGTGCTCGGCGCGAACCGCGATACCGGCCCTCGGGGCGGTGTCGCCGGCCGGGTGGGGAAGCCCTGGCCGGCGACACCTGGCTCGAGAAGGTCAGCGGGACGGTCTGCCTGGCAGTGACGGTCGTGTATGGACGGTCGTTCGGTGCCGTTGCGGCGGCTCACCCGCCCCGGATGCGGTCGGTCGCAGGGGGCTAGGCCCACCGGGCCCGGACGGCCGATCGCCTCATGTTCCTGGCTGGAGTGTCAGCTCTCGGCGGAATCGCTCAGTGTTGCTCGCAACTGCGTTGCGACGTCGCTGATGTCGTTGTGCACAGCGGTGAAGTCGACACTCTCGCGCATCCATCGGTGTACCAGCTGGGTGAGCTTTGTCGGGCGCGGACCGCGCTGGATGACGAGGCCGGCGACGCTGCCGTCCTTGCGCAGGTATGAGGTGACGGCGGTCAGAGCGGTCATGGTGGGCGCGTAGCGGGCGGGGGCGTGTCGCCACAGGTGCAGCCACAGCGACTGGGCCGCCCCGCATCGCTGTTCGGTGTCCTGGATGAGGTGGATGTCGCGCAGGAGAAAGCTGGACAGGGCAGCGATCAGGGCGGCGATCTCGTGATGGTCGGTGGGGAGCCGGCCGTGGGTGGCGGCGGTGACCGCATCGTCGATCAGCTGCAGGCGCCGGCGCAGCCGCGGGAAGTCACCGGCGAGTTCTTCGGCCTGGACACCTTCGGCGATTGGGTCGGCCAGGGCCGCGATACTCTCGCGTACGTCGGCAGGCAGGGGTACGAACTGGGCGAGGAAGGCGTCGCGGTTGCTGTAGACGCGGTTGCCTTTGACTACGCGTGCGGTGGTGACCGGCGAGATGGCGGGGTCTGACAGGGTGCCGGTGTGGCCGGTGACGTGGTAGCACGACCAGGTAGCGCCAGCGGTGAAGGAGGGCAGGTGCAGGAGCTCGATGCCGGTGAATCCGGCTTCGTACAGCCGGTCGGTGAGCTCGTCAAGCTCAGCCCGGTAAGGCAGGTCGGCAGTGCCGCTGGTGGTGTCGCGGACGACGACGCCGATGAGACGCTGGACCGGCTGGCCACCCAGTGCGCGGCTGAGATCCGCGGCGACCATCCGTGGGAGCCGCGTGGCCAGGTCGAGGTCGAATCGGGTAGTGCGGCCCAGGCGAACAGTGCCGTCGGCGTGCACGACAGCGGCGACGATCACGAGGGAGTCGGTGGGGGTGAACCCGATCAGCGCGGGGATGGCGGCCAGGAGATCCTCATCGGTCAGGAACATCGGTTTGGGCATCAGGGAACCTCGCTGCCTACAGTGGACGAATTGGTGCGAACGGGAGCGACGTGGCGGTAGCTGGCGGCCCGATCGGCCGCCGGTAGATCGGCGACGTCGCCGGTGCGATCGACGCTGGGTGTCGTCGCAAGGGCTTCCGGCAGAGAACAACTGCACGGCAAAGGGGGACCGGGAAGAGCCAGGAGTCAGCGGCGGAATGCGGTCCGCAGCGTGTGCGCGGCGGTGTGGGCGATCCACGGTGGCGAAGGCCGTCGCGTGTCGTGGCCGATCGCGGGGATGATTCCGTTGACCGCAACGCTCCAGAAGTCCTGCCAGGGGGCGGTGTCGGTGCGTTCGCTGCGGTAGATCACGCGCACGTCTTGCCCGTCGCCGCGCCGGGCGTGCGCGGTGATCCGGATCGCGATACGCATCCGGTTGCGGCGTTGCACGGGCTCGTCGTAGAGCAGCGCGATCGGTGCCGCGGACAGCGCGCGGCACAGCTCGACCAGGACACCGCGAGCGACGTTCCACGCGCCGTAGTCGCCGAGGCTGCCGCGGCGGGGGATGTTGCAGGCGACCGACTCGGGCAGCACGTAGGAGCGGCTCCAGTCGTAGGCGGTGAACCACAACCGATCCTCAGACATGATCGGCCACCGCCCTGTTCGCTTCGGCGAGCGCGCGGTTCAGGCAGTCGTCGGCGGCGCGGCGCCGCTCGGTCTGCAACCGCTCGGGCCAGGTGTGCGCGTCGGGTTCGAGGACTTTCCAGGCGGCGGTGAGGGCGGCGTCGGTGCAGAGCCCGTCGCGCCCGAGGTAGGGGTAGACGGCCTCGACGCCACGGCAGGCCTCCACGAGACCGGAGGGGAAACAGGTGTTCCAGAACGCGGTGATGAACGCGGTCTTGTGCTGCCGGGTGCGAGCGAGGTCGTCAAGCCAGGTTCGGGGTTCTGAAGGGAGGCGGTGGCCGCCGAGTTCGGTTTCGATCAGCCGGCACGCCCGCTCGAATACCGAGTCGGGATCGTCGGACGGTGCGGTGTGGATGGTCGATGTGGTCACGGTTACCTCCGGGTCGGATGCGGGTGTACCCGTCCTTCCCGAGCACACCCGTGGTCCTCGGGCGCCCGCCAGCTCACGCGGCGGGGCGCGAGAAGCCGGCGCCCGAGGGCTCGGGTGTGCTGTGCTGGCGGTGGTCGTCCGCGCCGACCGGAGTGCCTAGCCGCGGCGACGGCCAGGGACGCGTAGGCCGCCGCCGAGGTCCACCTGTTGTCCCAGTGCCTGGTGAACCCGGTGCACGAAGTCGAGCAGGTCGGCGGGGGTGCCCTCGACGGTGACCACCGTGTCGTTGTGGTCATCGGTCAGAACGAGGGCGAAGTCGCCGTCGGCGAGCAGTTCGCGGCCGGCCTCCTCGCCTGGTTGCGCCAGCGTGACGTCGCATCGAGCCGGAATTCCGGCATAGTCGCTACTCATCGTCGGCCTCCTCGGAGTCGCCGTCGGCGGCTGGTGCTGCGGGCGAATCCGCGAGTGTCCGGTGCCGGGCGCGGATGTCCCGTAACGTCTGCGGATCCGGTGCGGGATAGGTGTTCTCGACGACGTAACGGATCACAGTGTCGATCTGGGACGGATCGTCGGTCGCCAGGAGGGCCAGCGCGGCGCGCGCGGTGTCGCCGAGGTGTTCGGCGGCGGCGTCGTGCACGTGCCACTCCCACGTCTGGAAGGTATACCGGTCGTCGGCATCGGGCTGGATGCGTTCGAGGCTGGGCCACTCGTCGGATCCTCGTCGTCCACGAGCGCGTCGTCGTCGATCACGATCAGGTCGTCGCCGTCCCACCGGAAGCGCAGATGGTCGGAGGTGGCTTCGACGGTGACGGCGATCCATTCGGTGACGACGCGACGAAACCGTGGCGTCACCCTGTAGTAGCGGCGGCCGCGGTCGTCGATGACTGCCACCCCCAGTTCGCCGAGCTGGGCCGGGAAGTAGGGCTGGTCGTCGCCGCACACCAGTCCTTCGTCGACGCGGAGAACATCGGCGGGAGGCTGTGCGGCTGGATGTCGTTGGGCATCGGGTTCACCTGCCTGTGTCTGAAGGGGACGGGCGTTGTTGTTGCGTGGGTGTCAGGTGCAGTCCAGGCCGCATCGGCGGCACAGCAGGGCGACGCCGTCGGCCGCGGCCCGGTCGGCCGGGTCCAGTTGCGGTGTACCGGTGGCGTCGAACCAGAGCCCGGTCGAGGTCTGGTCGTCGCAGTCTTCCGGGCGGCCGACCGGCCAGGGCCGGTTCGGCACGTCGATGACGGTGCGGCCCGGGTGGACGTACTCGCGGGTCGCCTCGTCGCGTCCGTGCCAGCGAACCGGTTCGTCGCGGCGGCGCAGGACGCCGAGAGCACGCTCAGCTGTAGCGCCCGCGGGCCGATGAGAGGGGTCGGACCCGGCGGCGTGGCCGAGGACGTCGGGCAGGGAGGCTGCGGGCATCGGATGTCCTTTCAGCGGGCGCAGAATGCGCGGTGAACGGAGCGGACGAATGCGGACTGGGAGCGGCACCACCGGCAGGAGACCGTGGTGGGGTAGCGCAGTTCCGGCGGTGCCGGGGCCCGACCGGGCCAGCGCGCTGGGAAGGATGTGCTGTCGCAGCGGGGATTCCACGGCGTGTGGTGCGTGCCGCGATCGCCGCTGGCCCAGCGCGCGGTGATCGACCAGGTTGGGGAGGTCAGGTCACCGTCGCGGAACCGGATCTCGATGGATTCGACGAGGTACCAGCGATGCCAGTAGCCGCACCAGTAGGTGCCGCCGACCTGGCGCGGGCCGATCGCGTCGAAGACCTCACGCATCCGCTCCCGGTGACGCCGCAGGCGTGCGTCCGCGGCGTCGAGTGCGCGCAGGACCTCCGGCGGCGGTGACCACGGACAATCGCAGGGCTGCGGGTACCACGGTTCAGGCTCGTCACAGTCCCACGTCGAGTCGGTGTCGTCGCGGTCGCTGACCAGGTATTCGCCGTTGCCGCCGCACACAAGGCAGCCGGCGAGGGCCCACAGCCCGCGCAGGTGGGTTGTGCGGTATCCCTCGGGAACGTGGATCGTCGGCTCCGTCATGCGCCCCTCCGTGAACGGTCGGTCGCCGGCGGGCGAGGCCGCCGGTGGTGAACGGGGGCCTCGCGAGCACGGCGCGGCCCGGGCCGACCACCACCGGACGGTGGATCGACACTCGGGCGAGGTCCGGGCCGCGTCGTGCTTTTTTGGTGACCGAGCGCGCCGTGCGGCGTGCCCGGTCCCAGTCGGCTGCCTGCTATTTCTCGTGCGTGGTGGCCAGCGTGGGGACGAAGTGGGCGCAGACCGCCGGTTGGCGTTGCGCCGCGGCGGCGATCACGACGGCGATGGCGTCGTGCAGACAGGTGCGCACGGCGTGGTGGCTGGGGCGGCGCGTCGGGTGGTGATGGACCACGATCGGGTCGAGCGGCCGTTGCCGTTCGCGGTGTTCGCTCGCGTGGTCGCGTTCGTCGACGCTGGAGAGCGTGGCGACGATTCCGAGGTCGTGCTGGAAGGCGATGTGCAGCCGTGCCCGGGAGTGCCTCTGACGCCGACATTTTGGACCTCGGCGGTGTTCTTTCCGCCGTCGGCGAGGCAGTTACGGGCTCGCCGGGAACGCGAGCAGAACGCCGCTGGCCCGCCTGCTTCATAGAAGGGGCCTGGCCTCGTTTCTGGGTTCGCAGCCCTGCCACAGTTTAGCAAACCAGCAGGTCAGGCCTCGATCCGCGCGCGTCAAGCCCTGCGATCCGCCCTGAGGTAGCCTTCACCGCCTGACGACAATCCGACGAGGGGCGGACGATGCCGGTCAACTGGTGGCAGCTAGGACTGACCGCCCTCGTGGGGTTACTTACCGTTGCAGGCGCCTACATAGGGTCACGTTTGGGCGCGAAGGCCAATGATCGAGCAACCAAGCAGCGGGAGCTTGCCGCGCGACGTGAAGAGTGGTGGCGCCGGTTCACCTGGGCGGCCGAGCTGGCCATGGATCAGTCGAAGGCGAAACGGACCGCCGGTTTGAGCTTGATGTTGAAGCTCGCGCGGTCCGAGCTGGCCCAGCAGGACGAGTACCAGCTACTTGACGTGTTTCACCAACGCGTGCTTGATGAGATACTGGACCCGACCGACGAGACAGGGCAGGGCCAATGACTCGATCAAACCGCGTAACCGATGAGCAGGTCGCAGCAGCTCAACTGCGCGTATTTCTAGACGAAAAACGGGGTCGCACCACGCCGGAACTCGTCCGAAAAATCGCCAACTCGTTGCCGGGAGACGAAGTCGTCGGCGTAATGCCCGGCGAGCCCGCAGGCCCTTCACCTTCACCTTCACCTGCGCCAGATTTGACTGAAACACACGAAATACTCCGGCAATTTATTGTGCAGTCCGAAAAAATTCGCCATGAGTTGGCCTCAGGCTCTTACGGTCGCCATACCCCAATCCGCGACGTGCACGACGTCGATGTCGCTCACTTGAATCGCCAATTATTATGGCTTCCCCATCAGGTTAACGAAATGTCAAAACAAGACATGAAGGAAGCTTTCGAAAAAGCGTTGGAGTTGATTGAAAGGGTCGATTAGGACCAGAGCTAGTGGGTGCTGTGTCGATGATGCCATCCACCTGGACTCGTGAGCGCAGTGTGCCGGTTGTGGCAGGGCTTGCACAGTGGCCGGAGCCGGTGCCAGGCGTCGGGGTCGGGCACTCCGCGGTCGACGAGGGATCGGCGGGTGTCCGGGTAGTGGTCGGCCACTGTGGCTGGTCGGCTGCACAGCGCGCAGAGCCGGTGTTCGCGCAGGTACTCGGCGCGGTTGAGCTGCCAGTCGTGGCCGTAGCCGCGCTGGGCCGCGGTGCCTCGCCGCTGGTCGCTGTCGCGGCGTTGCTCCCGCAGGCAGTGCGGGCAGGGGCCGGGCGGGATGGTGGCTCGGCAGGTTGGGCAGACGCGGGGCGAGCTGGTGGGTACGGCCGTGGTCCTTGGGTGGTGGTCAGCGGCGAGGGCTGCACAGCCCGGACATGAATGGGCTTCGGTCAGGTCCCCTTGGTTGACGAATGGTGACGTCGAGCGAACCGGCTCCTGGTGAAGCCCTCGCCACTGCGTGCGGTCCTCGCCCGTGCCGTTCGAGTTCCGCGACCCCGTGCACCCCTGGCCGGGCGTTGGGCATAGGGGTGCTTGCTGTGCACGGTAGTACAGTCACGGCCGGGCTCGCCACCCGGCCCGGTCACGAATCCCTTGTCATATCAGGGTTTACGGTCTTACCGACGCGGTTCTGACGGCGCACGGCGTGGTACGCGAGCACGTCGGCGACCCGGTACCGGAGAATCCGCTGTGTCCACTGTGGGCAAACCTCGGCGGCGCCACTGGCGGACGGTGTCGGGCTGGACGTCGCACAGGTCGGCCACTTCCTCCATCGTGAGCAGGTCGTCGTGCCCGAAGGTCATCGGGCGAGGCGTCACCCAACCCTGGCCAAGTTCCCGGCAGTGGCCGTCGAGTTCGGCGCACGCCTGGGCGTCGGCGCGCAGCAGGGCCTCGCGGTAGGTGCGGGCAATCCGACGCGCCCGGTCCAGCGGGCTGTCACCGGGCCACGGCCACGGGTCGGCGCGCTTCATGATCCGGCCTGGTGGTCGTGGATCTGGCGAGCGAGGTAGACGTTGAGCAGCCCTTCGTCGGCCATTGTGGCCAGGTCTTCGCGGGCTTGGTCCGCGAAGTCATGCCAGGTCAGATGGTCGGCCTGGTACTCCAGCGAGTACCGGCGGAACGCGTTTTCGGCGAGGCAGTGCACGGCCAGCCCGTACAGGTCGGTCACGCCACTGTCTCCTGACGGTCGCCGAGCAGTGTGCAGGACCGCTCGTACTCCTCCCAGGTGCACCGCTGGCCGCAGACGCCGCACCGGATGACGTCGTCGCCGTCGGCCCGCTGCAGGGCGCGGTACTCGCAGCGCGGGCACGGTTCGGGCAGGTTATGGACCAGCCGCAGTTGCCCGGTGACGGCGCGGACGCGGTGGCTCAGGTCGAGCAAGATGACTGCGCCGTCGAGGCCGTCCCGGTCGAAGGTGGTCCACTCGTCGAGGATCCAGCCGGTGTGGACGACGCCGCGCAGGGCCAGCAGCACGCTGATGGAGTTCTCCAGCAGCCGCGCGGCCCGTTCCAGGACGGGGCCGGGCCGGCTGTCGCGCGCGGCTTGGGTGTCCCAATCGACGCGCAAGACGTCGGCGACAGATTCGGCCCAGCACTGGGCTTCGTGCAGCAGGGCGGCTTGTACCGCCTCGATGCTCAGCGAGATGGGGACCGGCGGTTCCCGGGTTCCGGCGACGAGCTGGCGCAGGCCGTCGCGGGTTCCGGCAAGCGCGGTTTCGAGGTCGAGGTAGTCGCGGGGCAGGTCGGTGATGGCTTGGCGCAGGTGGCGGGTGCAGGCATCGCACAGGCCAGCCGTCGGCGGACGGCTGGCCGAGGTTCCAGTACGCGGTCGCGGTGTGGCCTTCTCGACGGACAGCGGGATCACGGTGTGGGTCGATCGCGGTGTCGACGTCCGGGCCAGCCGGTGCGGTGGGTTCGGTGTCGCGCGGGCGGACGTCGGTTTTGTGGATGGTGAAACCGGAGCCGGGGCGTTCGCCGGCGATGGCCAGGTACATGCCCTGGTCCTGCACGACTGTGCCCGGCTGGTGCGGCCCGTCCCAGGCGAATTCGACGCGGTCGCCTTCGGCGTAGCGGTGCTGGAGCATCGGCAGCCAGCCCGCGGGAATCAGGTGGGCGTGAATGAGGACCTTTTCCAGGTCGGTGCTGTCCGGTTGCCGCTGCCAGAGCCAGACCAGCTCCGGTGTGGCGGGGGTAGCGACGGGATCCGATGACGCGGTGTCCTGCATGGCGGGTCTCATTTCTCAGCGGATGGCAAGTCGCGCCCGGGGCGCCGGGCGGTCGGTGAGGATGCGGGGGTTGTCGCGGCCGGCGGCGATGCCGTCGCGGATGGTGGTGGTCAGTTCGCGGGCGTCGAAGTCGGCGACGCCGAGGTGGTGGCGGGCGGCGTCGGTGAGGTGGTGGGTGATCGCGGCGGCGCTGATCCAGCCGTTGCCGTGTAGTTCGCCGAGGGCTGCTGCGGCGGCGTAGACGGTGATGTGGCGGTGGCCTTCGGTGGCGGTGGCGACGTTGCGGCACTCGGCGGTGACGGCGGCCTGGACGTAGGCGGTGACCCGGCGGCTGGTTGTCGGCAGCGGTGGCGGCGGATCCGCGGGCAGCGGCGGTGCTGGTGGCGGGGTGAGGGCGGTGACGAGCCACCTGGGCAGGACGGCGACCGGGAGGTCCCAGGCGACGGTGTAGGGCACCGGCACGCCGCGGACGACGGCGACGGATCCCGGGGCGGCGATGAGCGCGCCGGGGCCGCGGGTGTCGACGTGCCAGCCGAGCCCGCGGCCGCGGGCGCCGACGGTGCTGCGCAGCCGTGTTCCGGGCGGCCGGGAGAAAAACCGGTGTTCGCCGACGCGGGGGGTCGCGACGGTGAACGTGCCCACCGGGTCGGGTTCACCGGCCCGGCGCGCCAGCAGGGCGAGGACGTCGCGGCCGTGGGTGACGCCACGGCGCGCCCAGTGGATGGGGATCGGACCGTGGGCGGCGTCGAGGTCGAGCACCAGCAGCCCTGCGGGCCCGCAGGCGATGCCCACGTTGTGCAACGGATGACGTAACCACCAGCGGCGGATGCGTTCGGGATCGCAGGTGGCGCGCTGCTGCCAGTCGGCAATGGCGGGCCGTTTGCTGCGCGGGGCGAGCGGGAAGACCGGCCACCCGCGCCTGGCGGCGTCCAGCGCAGCGCCGAGCAGGCCGGAGGTGCCGGTGACGAGCGTGGCCGCCTGTGCGGCCGTCGTGGGAGCGTTCATGGCACCAGCTCGGCCGCGACCGGGGCCGGGACGGGGTCGATAACGATGGCGGCGGCGTTGTCGGTGCCGCCGAAATATCGTGCGGCGAGCGTCAGCCGGTTCGCGCACGCGGCCGGGTTGCGGAACGTGCGGCACGCGCGGGTGAGAGAGGCGTGCGGGACGGGTTTGTGGGCGCCGTCGCTGGTCAGCAGCAACCGACGTCGCGGCCCGGCCGTGGTGATGTGGCCGAGGGAGTCGTGGTCGGCGGTGGCCACGGAGCTGGTGACGACGTTGTCCCGCCGGGCGGCCAGCTGTTCAAGGTCCTGCGGCCGGTCGCGGTAGCGCTCGGCGAGGGCGTCGCGCAGCTGCTGACCTTCGGTGTGGTCGAGGGTGAGCTGGGTCAGCACGTCGGTGTCGGGGTCGTAGTCGTAGGCGCGGCAGCCTCCGACCCACGCGATGTCCCACCCGCCACCGTGCTCGGGCGGGAGTGGGGCGGCGACGACCATGACGGTGTCGCCGTCGTGGACGGCGGCGAGGGTGCCGGTGGCGGCGAGCAGTCCGGCGACGGCGCCGCGGTCGGCGGCGACGTAGGCGGCGGTCGCGGCTGCGCTGCCCGCGGCGTGCGCGGCGAGCAGGGAATCGCCGATGCCGTCGGCCAGGGCCCAGCCGTGGCGGGCGCCGACGAGGGAGACGTGGGTGCCGGTGGCGTCGGCCTGGTGGGTGCGGCCGCCGATGCGCAGCGCACTGCCGGGCAGGTAGGTGGGGTGCTCGGCGGCGTAGCGGCGGTGGTGGCGGGCCAGGGCGCGGGCGTCGCTGTGGGATTCGGCGATTTCGGCCCAGCCACACCGGCAGGTCGCATGCGTCCAGCAGGGGCCGGGCGGCAGCGGGGCATACGGCCAGACGGGGTGGTGCCCGGCGGCGTAGGTGCTGGTGCGGTGGATGGTGTCGAAGATCGGGGGAAGGTGCGGATGCATCGAAGGGACTCCGTTCACGCGCGGGGCTGGCGGCGAGCCCGGCGGGAGGCGAGGACGACGGGGCAGGAGCTGGGGGCGGGTCCGGCTGTAGCGCTCGGGCCCGCCCCCTGCGGGGAACCGGGTGCAGTGCGGTCCGGGCTACATCGCGGTGCCGATCAGCTCCGCGGCGGCCTCGGTGTCCTGCTCGACCGGTTCCTGATCGGTACCGCTGCCGGCCGCGTCAACGGTGTGGTCGGCCGCCGTGTCGCTCTGGACGTCCGTGCTCGCGTCGTCGACGTCGTCGACCCCGGCGGTGGGCTCGACGGTGGAGTCCTCGATCTCGGCGTGATCGGAGTCGTTGTCGTCCGGGGCCTCGGCACCGTCGACCTCGCCGCTCTCGCCGGTCGTACCGCCGTCGGTCGGCGCGTCGATGGCGAGGTCGCCGAGCTGCGCGGCGATGACCTCCTGCTCGGTTTCCGGGTCGATCACCTTCCGCTCGATGTTGGAGGCGGGGTAGCCCCAGCTGATGATCGCGGCCATGTACGCCCGCGCCGAGCCCCACGGGCTGCGCCAGGTGTTGAGGGAGAGGTCCGCCTCGATCGCGCAGAGGGTGAGGACCAGGTCGTAGAGGGTGGCTTTCCCGGCGGTGGGGGCCTTGGCGATCTTGGCGGTCAGGTCGGCGAGCGTGGCTCCGTCCCGCAGGCCGAACAGTGTCATGGCCAGCGGGTGGTTGCGTTCGAAAGCGCGCCGCAGCGCGTAGCCGCCTTCGGCCTTCTGCAGAGCGAGGAACAGCTGCGCGCCCTTGGGCGCCGTACCGCGCCGCACCAGCCCGGCCAGCCACTCCCGGCGCGGCACCCCGGAGGCGTCCCAGTCCTTGTTGTTCTGGATCACCCACTTGCGGATGATCGCCGCCTTCTTGCGCTCGAGTTCGGCGGCAGCGTGGGCGGCGCGCGCGGCCGCGACCTCATCGGCCTGCTCGGTGGCGTCCCCGGCGGCGTCCTCGTCGTCGGACGACTCGTAGTCGACGGAGGTACCGGTGCTGGCGGGCACGGGGCTGAAGTCCGCGCGGCCGGCCGGGGCGTAGCTGAGGGCGTGACCGTGGGCGAGGAAGTCGGCGCAGCCGTAGACGGCCACCGGGATCTGGTTGCCCTGCTCGTCGTGGTGGTCGGTCTCGATCCAGGCGCCGTGTCCCGGGCAGGACGCGTGATCCTCGGCGCTCAGTTCCGTGTGGGGCTCGTGGCCGGGGGTGGGGCGCAGCCGGTCCAGCGTGCGCGCGTCCCCGTCGTGCCCGGGCAGGTTCTCGTCGAAGATCGTGACGCCCGCGGCGGTCATTTCCTCGGTGAGGTCCTCGGTCAGGGCCGCGAGCCGCTGCTTGTCCGCGCGTTCGGTGCGCTTGCGCTCGGCGAGCTGGGCGAAGTTGTTCGGCGCCGTCCGCGCGGTGAGGATGAGTTCCTTGGCCGTGTCGGTGTCGCCGGCTTCGTCGAATTCGGCGATGACCGCGGCCTGCAGCAGGTCGAGCTCGTAACGTTCGCTGGCTTTGAGCGCCAGTTCGCTCTGCCCGGCTTTCAGGACGTTCTCGACGTAGGTCTTGCCCTGCTTGCCTAGTGCGAGCTTGCGGGCGATCCCGGCGGGCTTGAGGTTGAACGCGGCGAGCTGCTTGAGGGCGCGAGCGGTGTCGGCCAGGGTCAGGGACCTGCGCAGGGCGGGGTCGTTCTCGATGAACTGGTTGACGATCCGCTCGATGGTGGCCTTGCGCTCGTCGGCCGGCGGCGGGGTCTTCATCCAGACCGGCACCTTGCAGCCGGCTTCGCGGGAGTTGAGGACGCGGCGCTGGCCCTCGGTGACCACGATGGCGCCGGTGTCGTAGTCGCGGTAGCCGTTGACCGCGGTCTTCACGCCGTGGGTCTTGAAGTTCGCAGTGGTGTCCACGTCGGCTTCGGCGTTGTCGGTGCGCACGTTCTCGGCGAGCAGCACCTTGTCCGGCTTGACCCAGACGATGGTGTCGATCTCGGCGTCCCACGTCGCGTGCAGCGCCGCGCGCTCTTCTTCGGACAGCACGTCGAGCGGGGTGCCCTCGACCTTGCTGGAGGAGGACGTGTCGTCCTCGGGGATGGTGTGGTCGGTGGAGGAACTGTCCAGGTCGGACGCGGGGGGGGTCGGTTTCCGTTGTGGCCGTGGGGTTGTCGGTGTCGCGATGGGTCGGCAGATCTATCGTGCTGGTCACGAAGGTGCTCCTTCACACGGGCCGGCCGGTCACCGGAAACGAATCCGGTGACCGGCCATGAACCCCGTACCACCTACTTCTCCATCACCGCGTCGCAGTAGAGAAGAAGCGGAGTGCGGGCGTCCCGGTCGGGACGCACTCGCCCAAGCGGAGCCGCCCGCGTCGGCGGCAAGCCCGCCCCTTTCTGCCCATCCGCCGCAGACGTCGTGATCGGGCGGGCTTCCGCTGGCGCCAGGCTCCGCTAGAGTGCGTCGGCCCGACCGTGACACCCGCACCCGCTTTCACAGCGCAGCAACACTTTCCGCGTCCGTCTGCCTAGCCCTACTGCGGCGGGCGTATCGCGATCTAGTTCTCGCGGTCCTCATCTCTTGATGCAACTCACCTCGGAGCCGGATTCCGCAGCAGGCTCAGCATCCCGCTGCGGTGGTAAAGCGTCAGCCAGATGTCGGCGATGTCCGGGCGCGCCCGGACATCCAGGCCAGCCGCAGGCACCGCGCAGCGGTCCGGGGAGTAATCCCGGCCCCAAGCGTGTCTTCGATCGCTGTCGCAGTGCGCGTAGGTCGAAATTGGCGGCCGACGGCAAAGATGGTAAGAAACTAACGTTATTGGTAGTGTGATCACACGAAAGTTGATGGCATCCTGTAACGCTGAGTGGCTATCCTGACGATGATCTAGCAACGGCGTTACACGATGATGTGGCGCAAGGTGAGCGATAAGCGTGGGCTGGCACTTGAGCGGCGACGCTGCGATTGGCATGCAGTCAGTCTTATAAGTGTGTTTTTGCTAAGTGGGCGACCTGTTGCTCATCTGGAGGTTTAGGTGAAAATTGATCGCTATGCGACACTCGAGCCGCATGTCGCTGATAACGAGGCGCTACGGGAGCCGCAGAGACTGGCTTATGAGGAGATTGTCTCTCATGACTTTTCAGCGCCGGACGGGCGCGAAGTCGGCATCGTTCTACCTGTCGGCTGTGGAAAGTCAGGCTTGCTAGCGCTCGCTCCGTTCGCCGTCGCGTCGAAGCGGACACTGCTCGTGGCACCAAACCTTAACATTGCTGATCAGCTGAACTCTGATCTTACTCCGTCGAACCCAAAATACTTCTACTTAAAACGTAAGGTTCTGAGCGGATCTGAGTTTCCGGAGCCAGCGGAAATTCGTGGAACGGCGACCAATTTCACTGATCTGGTAGATGCTGACATCGTCATCACCAACATTCAGCAGCTGCAGCGGGATGGCAATACTTGGCTGGCTCAGTTCGAGGAGGATTTCTTCGACCTTATCCTGTTCGATGAGGCTCATCACAATGTCGCGGACAGCTGGGAAGGTCTTCGCGCCAAGTTTCCGGCAGCTAAGATCATCAACGTTAGTGCCACGCCGACGCGTGCGGACGGTCGCAAGATGACTGGCAACATCATCTATAGCTACCCCATCTCGGAGGCGGTCAAGAACGGCTTTGTCAAGCGGGTGAACGGTCGTCGGCTTAATCCCGGCACGTTGACCTACGTGCGCCGGGACGGTGAGCAGGAGACACTTGTTGGCCTCGATGAGGTGCGGCAGCGCGGCGAAGTGGACGCAGACTTCCGGCGAAGCATTGTCAGCTCGAAAGAGAGTTTGGTGACGATCGTTTCGGCTTCGATCCGCAAGTTGGAGCGGCATCGCGAGGCCACTGGCGAGAAGCGCCTGAAGATCATTGCCTCGGCTCTCAACATGGAGCACTGTATCCAGATCGTTACCGAGTACCGTGCGCGTGGCCTGCGGGCTGACTACGTGCACAGCAAGCAAGAGGGGCCAGTCAACAAGAGGGTCTATCAGAAGCTGGATAACCACGAACTGGACGTCATTGTTCAGGTGCGAAAGCTTGGCGAAGGTTTCGACCACCCGTATCTTTCGGTGGCTGCGGTCTTCAGTATCTTTGCCAACCTTGGCCCGTTCGTGCAATTCATCGGGCGGATCATGCGGGTCATCCCTGATGTTGAGCCAAGCGATCCGGTCAATGACGGTTTTGTCGTCTTTCATGTTGGCGGAAACATCACGGGGGTCTGGCATGACTTCGCAGCTTTCGCCGAAGCGGATCAAGAATACTTCGCTAACCTGATCGACGAAGACTTGGTCGAGTCGGCGGGTGGTGGTAGCGATGGCAGTCGGCCGAGGCTCATTGACGACAGCCCTGATCCGGTCGTGACGGCACAGTCGGGCGTCACGCTGGAAGACATCGCGCTGCTGCAGGTCAGCACCGAAGTTGCGGACGCGCTGAGGGTTCTGGCGCAGAACGGCGTGACGACTGGCCGGGAGTTCGATGAGCTCGTCACCGTTCCGCCGACGAAGCAGGCTATGCGGCAGGCGAAGCGGAAGAAGCTGGATGACCTGATCAAGCTGCAGGTGGGGAGGATTCTTGGCGCGCGTGAGCTCTCGCCCCAGGGGCGCAAGCTTGACAAGACCAAGCGTGGCAAGACCAACTTTGAAGTCCTAAAGGGCGCTATTGATGTTGCGGTCAATAGTCGAGTGCCGAGCGGGGCTGTTAAGCGTAAGGATTTCACTAGCGACGACCTTGACTATCTGATCGAAAATCTGCCCGCGATCAGTGACGGCATTGAAGAGGAGTTGTTGCGTGGGTAGTCAGAAATCGCTCCTGCGAAGCCTTCGCGTCAGCCGGTCCGGCAAGCGGCACTCGTGTCGGAGTAATCAACAACACGAATTGCCCAAAGATGTCGTGATGCTCGTAGTAAAGGACGATAGAGACAATCACTATTGCGCCGATTGTGCTGCCAAGTTCATCGCGACTGCTCGGCAGAAGCTGAACGACCTAGAGGCCGCGCTGGCTGCGGGGTGACAGCGCATTAGTGCCGCTCAAGGTAGTATCGACGATGTCCTCGCGCCGCCGCCCACCAGGGCGTAGTTGGATGCCGCCCCTGAGCAGGTGAGCTCGGACCTGCGGCTGACCTAACGAGCTGGATCAGCCATAGAGCCAGTTCATCGAGGTGGCCGGCGTCGGCGTCGGCGGCGGACGGCAGTGCGGCACCCCGCACGATGATCGCGGCATCCGCAGGCGCCCGGGTCAGGAGTTCAGCGATGACGGCGTCGGCGCCGAGATCGGCGGGATCGATGACGAGCGGCAGGGCCGAATCGCCGGGGTAGGTCCGCGTGCCGGCCGGCGACGCGTTCGGTCATCGCCGTGCTCCCGGCCTGGGCGGCGGAGCGGCCGGTGGCCATCGAGGCGGCGCTGAGTCAGCACGATGGCTCGGTCAGTTCGGCTGGGTGGGGCGCGGTCGGACTTCCGAGGACAGGTAATGCTAGAAGGAGGCTGGCCAGGGCGGCGTGGCGTGTGCGCTGACCCGGCCACCCAAAGCCGGGTAGCCGGTCGGTGACGGCTCGCGGTCGTGCCCCGCAGCGGGCGCCATGCGTGTCGCACGCCGGGGACCCTGGCGGGATGAGACCGGGGTCAGGCGAGGTCGAAGAGCTTGTGGCCGGTGACGGCGCTCCACTGCTTGTCGAAGGAACTACGTTGCTTGTCCGCTGTTGCAGCCAGCGTTGCTCCGATGAAGTGCGCGACCCGAGGATAGGTCGACGACGGTATCTGGCCGCGTAGCCACAATCGCCCGGCGGAGTCGGCGGGCTCCCCGGCGTGGTGGCGCAGCTATCGATCGGCGGCGGCACGGCTTCCGGTGAATCGGGCCCGGGCGGAACCCCAACCGGGCCGCTTGCGGGCTGGGTCGTTGCCGCGGGGGAAGAACAGGCAGCGGACTTCATAGACCGTCCACTGTGCGCTCGCGAGGCGGTGCTCGAACTCGGCTAGGACGGTGTCGATATGATGCTCGACGAGACGGTCATGCAGGCTGAACTTGCCAAACATCTTTGCTGCGCGGGTTGAAGAACAGTGCGCGGTACTCTGTCAGCAGGGGCTTCCATCGCGCGTGCCGGGTCCTGTTTCATGCGCAGCCTCAGCGAGGAACTGCGGCGGCGGATCCGGCGAACGGGCAGAACCCGCAGGCCGATTTCGGCCAGACGACGCCGAACTCGGCTGTCAGCAGCTGTGCGCAGCGCTGCCGAGACCAGCCCCACTCGATTAGCGGGTGGACTGGTTGGCGGGTCTGGGTCGCGAAGACCAGGTCGTTGCGTGCCCTGCTCGTTTCGTCCCTGTTGTATCCGATCACGTGCCGGTACGGGCGGCCGGTGAACTCCGTGAGGATGAACCGGTCCAGCACGAAACCCTTGAACTGCAACGAGCGCCGCCGATCCGACAGCTGCGGAGTGATGCCGTTAACCGCGTTGTGCTACGCCAGCGTCCATGACCCCGTGTGATGCATGACTTTCGGGGTGGTGGAGTCGTCGGGGATCTCGATGCCGTCACGCTCGTGGCGGCCGCGGCGGGAGAGCTGAACCAGCCGGACACCGCGATCGGCCAGCAGAGGCAGGATGAACCCCTGCGACAAGGTCAGGGTGTCGGTGAACTCCGAGCCGACGACGGCGTGCAGCACGACCAGATTCTCGGGGTCGACGTCGTGACGGGCAGGGTGGGTGAGGATTTCGGTGAGGTAGATGGAACTTTCTACGCCGGAACCCCCGGATACGAGATCGAGCGGACGGTTCCCGTGCTGGTTCTCGAGCGAGAACAGTGCTGGCTCGCTCATCGCCGCCCTCGCCGTTCGCGGACGACGCGACGGGCAGGTGTGGAAGCCGCGCGACCTGGCTGTCCGGGTTCGCACCTCGTGTGGCCCGGCGGGGACATCGGCCGCGGTATCGTTTGGGTCGTCGGCAGGTGCGGGAGCGAGCACCGGAAGATCCCGGCGTCATAGGCGATGGCGACCGCATGCGCACGATTGCGGGCGTTCAGCTTGTACATGATGTGCTTCATGTGGGTGCGGATGGTTTCGGGCGAGCGGAACTGCTTCGCGCCGATCTGGATGTTGTTCAGCCCGCGCGCGGCGTCGCGCAGGACGTCGCGTTCGATGGCGGTCAGTTCGGTTGCGCGTGGCATGGTCGGACCTCCGGGAACGGTCGACGAGAGGCGTAAGAGGAGGCTGGCCGGGGCAGCACGGCGCGTGCGCTGACCCGGCCAGCCTCGAACCGGGAGCCGGCTCGCCCGGGGGAAGGCGTGCCGCTCGGGGATTCCCGGTTCATTCAGGTGGCCTCGCGTGGGGTGGTGTGCGGACGCCCCCCGGTCACCCAGGTCCCGCCGTGGCGCCGGTCAAGGCCCCGTGCCCGCGGCCGAGACGTCGATGTGTCGAGGTGGGCCTTGACCGGTGTCGCGGGACCTGGTCGCGTGATCGAGGCCGCACGACACCGCGAAATCAAGAGTGCCCGGGAGCCACGGCATCGGGTGCGGGCTCGCGATCGGCCGTCCATGCGATGAGGGCGTCGGTGGCGGCGTGGACGGAGTCGTGGCGGGGCTGTTCGTCGTCGGGCAGGTCGGGACGTAGGACAGATCCGGTGAGGGTGCGGGGTTCGTAGCGGTCGAGCACGCCGGCGGTGACGCGACGGACGGACCCGACGGCGCGGCCGTCGACACGCACCTGCCAGACGTGATCGAACCGGTACGCCGCACGGGTCGGCGCGGTGCGCGGGTGGTGCTCGGGGTAGCGGTAGGCGGCCCAGCAGTTGGTGATAGAGCAGTCGATGACGTGGTCGCCGGCGTTGACGATCGCGGTGACCGTGTCGCGGGCCAGCGCCGGGCCGACGAGGTCGGCCAGCATCGTGAACGCATCCCGCGCTTTGTCAATGGCCGCCAGCACCGGCGCGGCCTGTTCCCGCAGCGATGTCGCGTTCAGGTGCCCGAGTTCGGTGTTGCGGTCGGCGTAGGCACGCTCGTCGGTGAACCCGCGTATCCAGCGAGGGGCGAGCGCGTTCAGGCAGGTGATGCAGTCGTGGCAGCGGTAGATGCTCGGGCGTGACACGGCGATCGAGATCCCGTGTCCGGTGTTCGTGCAGCCGTCGGTGCCGCACGTCATCGGCGGGATGGTGCTAATGCTCATGGCAGGAGGCCTCTCGTGAGCCGGAACGGTGAGCGAAGGCGGGGACCGGAGGGTGCTTAGACGGCGGCGAGGACCTTGTGCAGGGTTGCGGCGGCGGTGCGGTCGTGCTTGGCCAGTTCGCCGGTCATCACCCGGGTCATGTTCCGTTCGGCTCGGCCGGCACCGCGGATGACGGCTTCGTGGTGCAAGTGGGTGTTGACGGCCTGCACGACGCCCCAGCCGGTGTTCTTCCACGGGCTGACCCGGCTGTCGCTAGTCCACAAGCGGGTCAGCGCAGTGCGCTTGTTGGCGGCGTTGGTGCGGCCGCGGCCCGGCTGCTCGGGGATCGGGGTGTGGGCGTCGAGGAAGGCTTTCCAGGCGCGGTCGGTGACGGTGGTCTGGCAGAGTTTCTTGACTTCGGCGGCGAATTCGTCGGCGACGGTGTGCACGATCTTCAGGGCTTCGCGGGCGGAGAGCAGCTGCAGCGCGCTGTTGCGCTTGTGGACGACGGCGACTTCTTGGCCGTCTTCGCGCAGGCCGATGTTCATGGTGTTGTCGCAGACGACGTTGGTGATGACGCGCTTGTAGCGGGTTTTGAGGCTGGCGTCGTGGCTGGAGCAGGCGAGCAGGTTGGGGCGGAACTCCACGCCTTCGGGTGTGGTGATGTTGTCGGGTACTTCGATGCTGACCCAGGCTTGCTTGCGTTCGCGCAGCAGTCCGGCGGAGCCGATGGTGAGGCCGTCGTCGAGCAGGGAGGCGACGTTGTCCAGCAGCCAGGTGGCGTACTGGTGGATGCCGTATTCGTCGGTGTGGATGGCGAGGAGGTCGCCGTTGTCGGAGGCGGTGACGCCGAGGTGGGCGGTGGCCAGGCGGAGACCGAACCGGTCCTCGACGAACACCCGGGCCGGCTCGGCGGTCCAGTCGAACAGGCGCCGCTTGACTTCGGTGATCGGGATGGGGCCGGGGTAGTGGTTCGGCTCGTTGCCTTGGTCTTCGGCGCGGTAGTGCCAGGCGTGGCCGCGTTTCTCGGTGAATCCGATGAGGACGTTAGTGTTGAGCCACTTACTGGTTTCCTTGGACACGTCAAGAATCCCTTCTGCATGAGGCGGTACGTGCCGGCCGGTGGTGGCGGGCTCGCGCGTGGGCGGCTGCCACGCACCAGGCCGAAGCGCCGGCGGTGCACAGGCCCCCGAGCGAAAGGGGAACGTGGAACGCAACGGTGGCCGTGCGCCGCCGGCGCTGGCCTGGTCTCGTTGGGCCCGACTGCGACGCGACGACCGCGAACCCATGCCGCTGCGGCGAGTAGCTTGGTAGGCGTCGACGCCTGAGGCGTGACGTTCGCTTGCCGCGGAACGAGGGTATTCTTGATGTTTCGTGTTCGATTTTGTGTTAACTCGACAGGATCCTGCGTGGCCGGTGCATTCAGCGGGATCTGGTTCATACTTTGTGCGGAGCGAGGGAGGCGGATCATGTCTGAGGTACTTCTGTCGATCGACGGCGACGATCCAGTTGACGGTCTCGAGAGCTTGGCGGACTGGCTGCGCGCGGAGCCTGAACTGCGTGGCCGGATCACGCGCGTGCCGGCAGCCCCGAAGCCGGGTGAGCTCGGCGGAGCCGAGGACATCTTGATCGCTGCGGTCGGCGGCGGCGGGGCTCTCAGTGTCCTGTTCGCCTCCTTGAAAGGATTTCTTGCGCAGCCTCGACGTTCGGATATTCGGATCATCGTGAAGGGGCCGAGGGGCAGGCAGGTAGATCTCGACGCCAAAAATGTCCCCGACGCCGAGGCGCTCGTCCGGCTGGTCCTGGAGCAAGCCGAGTGAACATCCGCGCCGTTGATCCGGCGCGTTCGCGGATCGTACTGGTCGGCGCTCCGGTCTACCAGGACGAACGGCTACCGGATGTTCCCCAGGTCGCAGCGAATCTTGCGGACTTGACAGCCGCATTCACTGATCCGCTGATCGGCGGGTTTCCCGACGCACACTGCCTGGTCGCGCCTGCTCTCGCGACCGTTGTCGACATCGGTCGCCTGCTGCACGCCGCCGCGGCGGAGGCCGAGGATCTACTGCTGTTCTACTTTGCCGGGCATGGGCTGCTGGGCCGGGACGGCGACCTGTACCTGGCTCTGCACGAAGCAGAGGTCAGGGCGCCCGAGTACAGTGCTCTGCGGTTCGAGGCGGTGCGGGGTACCTTCCTGGACAGCCCTGCGGCCAACCGGGTCGTGATCGTGGACAGCTGTTACAGCGGCCGCACCATCGGACCGACGCTGGGTGATGAGGAGCAGGTCATGCTCGGCCAGCTAGAGATCGGCGGGACCTACACCCTGGCTTCTGCCCCGCCCAATTCTCGTGCGTTGGTACGCGAGGACGAGCCGCACACGGCGTTCACGGGCAGGCTGCTGAAGCTCTTGCGCGACGGCACGTCCTCGGCCGGTGAACTGCTGAGTTTGGGGGACATTTACCGGCAGATGTACAGCGTGTTGCGTGCCGACAGGCTGCCGCTGCCGCAGCAACGTGGCACCGCGACCGCGGACCTGCTGGGACTGGTCCGCAATCGCGGTGTGCTCAATCGGAGATCGGTTGCCCTTCGTGGGCGAGCGGAGGCACTGCTGGACCGTGCGTTGCTTTTCGCCGCGGACCTCAAAGGAGATAATTGGGACAGGGCGAATGTCGTGGTCGAGATTGCTGAAGCCATGGCGGTCCTGGACTCGCCCAGGGTCATCGACTTCGTGGAACGAGCAGAACAACTGGCGAGGTCCATCATTCAGAGCAAGTGGAAGTGCGCTGCTCTGGCGAGGCTTGCGGAGGCTGTTGTGGCGGCGGATCCCGGACGAGCTGAGGATCTCCTCGTGCTGGCCGAGCAGGTGGCCGCCACGCTGACCGCTGTGGACGACAACTTCATGGCGGCGGCTGCCATCGCGAAGGTGATGGCAGCGACTGAGCCCGACCGAGCTGCCAGTCTTGTTGAGCGGGCGTTGTCCTTCGACCTCACCGACCCGCATCTATCCTTGATCGGGCTGAGCGATGTCGTCGAGGTGGTCGGAGGGTTGAATTCGGAGCATCGCGGCGGCATTCTCGATCAACTCGAACGCATCCTGGCATGGGCCGCCGATAACTGCAGGTGGGCTCAGTCTGAGGTTGCGGAGGCCTTGGCGATGATGGCCCGTATCCACCTCGACCGTGCCGTCCGGATCGCCGAGGCGACCGTCGACGAATCCTTTCAGTGTTCGGCGCTCGTACAGATCGGGACCGCTGTCCTGGCTACCGATCCCGGTCGTGCGACCAACCTCTTCGAGAAGGCCGAACAGCTCGTACTCGCCCTGCCCGAGCCGCCTAAGGTGAGCATCTGGGACCCACTGAAGCCCATCAGGACAGCCGTCTACCGATTCCAAGCGTGGACCGAAGGCAACCGGTACTCGCCAGGAGAGCCCGAGTCGCCCACTCAGAAAAAGCTTCACGTTCTTACCCGTGTCGCCGATTTGCTGGCCGGAGTCGCGCCCGAACGCACTCTCGCGCTACTTGGGCAGCTTGACGAACTGAAACGCGAGCACGGCATTACTGCTCGACTGTATGGCGAAGACCGAGTCTATGCGTCTCTGGCGTGTGCGATAGCGGCCACCGATGTCGCACACGCTGAGCGTATCGCCGTCGCCATCACCGATACGAGCGATCGTGAGCGCGCGTGGGCCGGAATCGCTCGGTCACTGGCTGAGGTTGATCTTGACCGTGCGCTGGCTGCCGCTGACAAGAGTTTCGGTGCCGACCGGGACTACGCCATCGTCGACATCGCTCACGGGATCGCGCTTTCGGACCCCGACCGTGCCGATTACCTGGTCGCTTCCGTGCGCGACGTCGTCTGCCGTCCCGTCGGGATGGCGCAGTTGGCGAAGGCCTGGCTCACCGTGTCATAGCCGACTTCGAGATTAGGTCCCTGCTGCCGTCTCCGTCGCCATCACTGGATGGATGAGGCGGGCTCGCGGGTGGACGGCCACGGATCACCAGGCCGAGCGCCGGCGGTGCACAAGCCTCGAACTGCGGAGTGAGTCGGTTTTGTGGACTGGTGGCAGTGCACCGCCGGCGCGGGCCTGGTTCCCTCGGCCTGCTCACACCGCGACGACCGAACGCCCGGCACCCGTAACCACCGATCCATCAGGAGCGCGAGGGGCATGCCGAGACGTCACCCGGCCCGATTTCCGCCGTTGCAGGATCCCACTTCGAGACGGCGTCGACGATCTTCAGGCCGTTCGCCGAGTCCGAGCAGGCGCAGAACGTGTTCGAGGTCCAGCTCGGTGAGAGTCGATGCGACCGCCGAGCCGGTGCCCAGATCGCGCAGCGGCAGCGGGTGGGTCTGGCCGTGGTGGCGGTGCTTGAGGATCGCCACATCTCCGTGGGTGGCGCGGAAGTCGTGTTCGAGCTGGGCGTACCAGGCGAATCGATCGGGGAAGACCTCCCGGGTGCGGCGCCAGTGAGCCTGGCCCCGCGCACGCACAGACCGCCGCAATTGTTGTGGCTGTAGCCAGAACAATAGAGCCGAGGCGGTTTGAGACCGGCGTTGCGGCACCAGGTCAGTAGATCGTCTTTGGTGAGACCGGGTTGCTGCATCAGTGGGTAGTCGACCAGCCAGGGGCGCCAGCCGGCGGTGATCGCGGGCGCTCGGCGCTGCTCGTCGGGTTCGAGGCCGACGTAGAGGACGGTGTCGGCCGGGTCGGTGTGCTCGGTCAGCCAGCGTCGGCAGGGCTTCTGCTTCAGCGCCTGTGAGCAGGGAGCTATCCGAGCGTTACCCAGGTAGCTGCGCTGGACGAACAGCTCGAACGGGGTCCGGCCATCGCAGACCCGGGTGATCGGGATCCCGAGCCGTGTAGAGGCGTCGGCGTTAAAGCGGTAGAGGTCGCTGTCCTCGACCTTGACGTCGGCGAACAGCAGAGTGATCGGGTCGTCGGGGTGTTCGCGGCGGACTAGTTCGGTGGTGGCCCAGGAGCCGATGCCTCCAGACCACTGGATCACGTGATGCACGATGTGATCTCCTTCAAGGCAAGGGGCCGCGACGTCCCGGAGCGTGGAACGACATACCGGGGCGTCGCGGCCGAGCTGAATGTCGGGGACGTGGGGTTACCAGCGCGTCGCGCCGACCCGGCCGGCGATCTCGTCGAGCTGGTGCTCGACGAGGTCGGCGCTGGCGTGCTGCTGGAACAGCAGCCCGACGGTGGCCGCGCCCGGCGCGCCGTGGGCGTGGGCCAGGGCGCAGGCGGTGAGGTGGCGGTCGCCGCGGCGCACGGCGCTGGCCGCGACCAAGGTGGCCAACCGTGCACGGATGTCGGGCTCGGTGCTGCCGCGGTAGAGGGCCATCCACAGCTGCTCGATGCGCTGCGGGTCGAGATCAGACGGCGGCAGGAGCAAGGGGCCGTAGACGGCGTTGTCAGTCAGCGCGGTGGTGACCGCGAACGCCGCGACGTCGTCGATGAACTCGCCGCGGCCGGCCTGGATGGTGGAGTGGGCGACGAGCCGGTTCGCCTCTTCGCCGCGACGTACCAGCAGCGGTAGGACGCGGCGGGCGAATCGGCCGATGCGGCCCGGCAGGGTTTCGCCGGGTTCGGCGAAGGGCAGGCCCCAGGTCGGGGTGGGGGCGTCTCCGCCGAGCTTGACGGGCTTGGAGAAGTCGAGGTCCGCGCGCGGGGCGATGACGGTGCCGAGGCGGGTGGGGAGGCGGTAGTCGCGCCACGGGGCTCCGGCGCGGGTGTGCGGGGCCCAGTAGCGGCCGATGACGGTGTGCCCGGCGGGCCGCAGGTCGGCCTCGAGCGCGGCGATCGCGGCCCGCAGCGGCAGCCACCGCCGGGCGCGGTCCTCGGAGATCACGACGATGACCAGGTCGGTGTCGCCCTCGGCGGGGAGCGCGGCCTGGACGTGCTCGGCGATCTCGCCGGTGGTCATTCCCCGCACCTGCGTCGCCGGGAACGTCGCGCCGGTCGGCGAAATGAGGCGCCCCCGGGTGCTGGTGCGGGCGTGGGTCGGTAGAGCGATGACGTGCAGGGTGTCGGCGCGCGTGTCGGGCAGGGATCCGATCAGTTCGCCCGGGGTGAGGTACACGGTCACGGTCGGCGCTCCTCGGGTCGGCTCCTGCGGCGTGTGGGCCGTGGGAGGCGGTGGCGGCCCACGAAGGTGTGAGCCGCCACCGCCCGAGCGCGCGCCCGACGGCGGCCCGCGACGGCCCCGGCCGGATCGGGTCAGCGCCAGGTCCGGGCCGCCGTCGGGGTGTGCGCTAGCGTCGACCGGCCTCCTCCGACATGAGGGCCGTCGCGGGCTCCGCGTCCATCTCGTCCTCATCGCTCTGCTCGATCGCCGCGAGGATGTCGTCGACGCAGGTGATCAGGCGGGCGGTGCCGTCCTGGATGAGTTCGTGGCACCCGGCAGACACTGCGGAGGACAGCGGACCGGGCGTGGCAAGGACGGGGCGGCCGAGCTCGGCGGCGAGACGTGCGGCGTGGCGGGCGCCGCTGCGTCGTCCGGCCTCGACCACGACCGTCGCGGTGGTGAACGCGGCGAGCAGACGGTGGCGCTGCAGGAACCGACGCCGGGCTGGCGGGACACCTGGCGGGTACTCGGACACGACCGCGCCGGAGGCGGCGATCCGCTGGATAAGGCCTATGTGACCGGCCGGGTAGCCGCCGTCGAGCCCGCAGGGCAGCACCGCGACGGTGCCGGCCGGACGTCCGGTCGCCAGCGCCCCGTGATGGGCGGCCCCGTCGATGCCGTAGCCGGCGCCGCTCCACACCGCGACATTCCGCAACGCCAGCGCACCGGCGAAGTCCTCGGCGTAGTGCTTGCCGTAGTCGGTCGCGGCCCGGGATCCCAGGATCGCGACGGACCGGGCTGCCGTCAGCTCGTCGAGCCGCGGTTCGCCGTGGACCCACAGGCCCAGGGGAGCAGCACTGGGTGTGTCGTGCTCGACGGCCAGGGCGCTGAGGCCTGCGAAGACGTCGGTTGGCCATTCGTCGTCTTCGGGGATGACGAAGCGGGCGCCCATCTCGGCGGCAGCGCGCAGGCTGGCATCGGCGAGGTGCCAGCGCACGTTGCGACGAGACTCGGCGAGCACATGGGGCGGGGCGGAGCAGCTGGCGATGCGGTGGGCGGCGTCGATGGGACCGACCTGGGCGACGTAGCGGGCGAGGACCGGGTTGGCGGGTTCGGCGGCGTGCTGGAGGAACGCGCGGGCACGCCGCGCGTCGGTGGAACGAGACATGAGGGCTCCTTCGTACGAGCTGCTGGACTGGCGGCGGGCGTTCACGATTCGTCGGGGAAGATCCGCACGTGGATCTCGTGGCCGCGGCGTTCGACGACGGTGCCCCTCGGCCACATGGCGGCGAGCAGCAGCAGCTCCACCGCGGCATCGATGACACCGTTGCGCGTCTCGACGTTGTCTTCCCAGCCGAGCGCGAGGAGGCCGGCGTGGAAACGGCCGATGTACTCCGCGGCGGTCATGTCGGTTTCGACCACCTCGGCGGTGGTTGAGGTCTGCCGGCTGGAGATGCCGACGAAACTGCGGGCACAGCCACAGATGGGCGAGTCCGGATTCTCGTGGCACACGCCGGGAAGATCGACCAGTTCCGTATGCGGAAGGGAGTTGGAGTCGTTAGCCCGTTCGCCTTGGGTGCGGTGGGTGGAGACGAGGTACTTGAGCACGGGTTCCTCCTCGGTGGCCCGCCCGGGTGGGCGGTGGACGCGGCCTTTCGCCAGCAGGCCCCGCGGGTCCCGGGGCAAGCCGGCCGCACGATGGCGGCTGTGTCCCTTGTGGATTGCGGGCTTGCCCCGGGCTGCGGGTCTGCTGCACTGCGCTGCGGCCACGCCCAGCCGCGGTCACACGGTGGGGAGGAGCCGTCGGAACTGCGCTTCGCGCAGGACTCGACACTGAAAGTTATAACAAAAAATTAGCCACACTTGTGGCGAATTACTGATTTCTCCGGCACCCTGGGTTCTAGAAGGTGATCCACGGTGGTCCACGGGAGCGACCACTATGGACCCTTCTGGGGATCCGGTCCGCTCTCAACCCCCCAGCGGCGCAAGGGTTCCCGGCTCGGGAGAGGGCACTGGGGAGGGCGCCTCTCCCGAGCCAAATTTTCTGCAACCGACATAAGTCGGACGTGACGGTGGGTCAGATCTCAGGCCGAGCCGATGTGATGGCCTGGACCGGCCGTTGGTTTCCGTGCGTGCGTTGACGAGCCACTGCCCTCGGGGCCCAAGCGAGCCTTCTGCTGAGTGGTCGACGACGCGCCAGACCCGACGGGAGTCCTTCTATGACAACGAGTCTTCTATGTGCGAAGCGGATCGCGGCGTCACTGCTGACGTTCGGCGCTCTCGCGAGCGCGACGATCGCGGCTGCATCGCCAGTCCAGGCAGCCGAGCCGGCATCCGTCGCCGGCGTGGTGTCAGACCGACCGGACGTGGGCGCGGTCGGCGAGGGCACGACGGACATACCGGCGGTCACGCCCGACGGAACCCTCGTCTGGTCCACGCCGACCTCGCCGGACGCCCGACCGATGGAGGCCGCAACAGCGCAGGGCTGGATCGCGGTCACCGCGACCGCGAGTGGTGCGCGCATCCGGTCGCGGCCGGTGGACGGTCCGGTGCTGGGCACGATCGGTTACGGCGCCGGGTTTTGGGTGTCGTGCACGCGCGGGGCCTCCGACGGGCACGCGTGGGGCTGGTCCTACCGCGGCGGCACTTACGGCTGGGTCCGCGGCGACTTGTGGGAGGTCGAGCAGCACACCGGTCCCGGCGGCGCCGGCACACCGCAGGTTCCGCGGTGCCCGTGACGTCGTTGGCGCCGTGACAGTTCCTGGGTCTCGTGCGTGTGCGGGTCGGCCCGGCCGGTGTATGTCCCGGCCGGGCCGACGTCTCGCCGAGCGTTCGCGCGCGAGCCGGCCGGTGCCATCTCTGCCTCGGCACCGAGTCATGAACGGATCACCGGGCGGCGAGGCGGTGAATCCAACCGCGGATGATGTTCTCAGGCAGGTCAAGGCGCACGGCGATCTGGGACCACCGCACGTGGCGGGCTCGAAGTTCCATCACTTCCCAGACGCGGTAGGGGCTGTGCTCATGTCGCGGCAGCGGCAGGGGGTAGTTTCGGGCGGTGGGCGGCCAGGGAAGCCAGTCCGGGTCCGGCATGCCGTCAGCCGCCGATCGTAGGTGTGCCGCGGTGATGTCCTGGCCGATCGTCGGCCACTTCGCAACGGCTCTTGTCGGTCTCGGCTGGTACCGGCGGGTGTACACAGTGGACAATTCTCTCCGATCTGTTCTGAGTCGGTGTAGCTCGGCCGCGAACTGGGTGACGCATCGGCCGGCCTCGACCAGCCGGGTGAAGCGGTTTCACGGTGGGGTTTCCGGTGGCGTCGTGGTCAGAGCCGGTTGTGTAGTTCGGTGGCTGCAGCGAGGTCTCCGGCTGCGCCGGGACCGGAGTCGCGGAGCCGGCGGATGAGGTCTTCGGTGATGCGGCGGGTGACAGTGGCCTCGCCCAGGGCGTAGCGGGCGCGGGCGGCGGCCAAGCCGATGCCGGCCCGGTAGCGCGGTGCCGCGGCGTTGCCCAGCAGGTCGTGCGCGCGGCCTACCACCGACAGTGCTCTGGCCGAGTGTCTGTCGGCGACGAGCGCGTGGGCCAGGTAGGTCAGCGATCGCGCCGCGCTCAGCCGATGCCCCTTGCGAGTCAGGGCACTGCTTGAGGCGTCCAGGTAGCGGGTAGCGTCGGCGATGTGGCCGAGGTCCAGGTGGGCTTGGCCGATGCGTCGGTGGACGAGGGCGCGTCCGTGGTCGTCGTCGACCACCTGGTGGTGGCGCAGCGCGGTGGCGAGTTCGTGCAGCGCGTTCTCGGGCTGGCCGGCGGTGAGATGGACGCGGCCGTTGTGGGCGTGGACCAGCGCGAGGATGCCCGGCTCGGCAGTGTCTTGAGCGCTGGTGGTGGCCTCGGCGGCGGCTCGGAGGGCCTCGACGCGGCGGCCGAGGTCGGCCAGGGCGGTGGCTTCGCGGGCGCGGAACACCGCGGCGAGCGGGCGTCGGGTCTGGTGGGTGAGGGTGTGGCCGGTGTGCTGGGCATGGGCGAGGTCGTCGTGGTGATAGGTCGGGCGGGCCAGGTGCCACACGGCTTCGGCCAGTTCCACGGCGACCTCGGCGCGCCCCTGAGCCAGTTCGGCGGCGAGGATGTTGCGCAGGACGTGGTGTTCCTGGGCGTACCAGGGCAGCCCGCGTCGCCCGTCTGCGTGGTCGGGTGGCAGGGCCTCATGGGTGGCGTGGGCGCTGAACCAGGGCGCGCGGGGGGCGACGAGCGACACCGCGGCGGAAGCGGCGGCGGTGTACCAGCTGACCAGACGGGTGTTCTGCACGGCGCGGGCTGATGCGGGCGTCTGGCGGCGTTGGTGTGCGGCGTGTTGGCGAACTAGGGAGGTGAGCGCGTACCGGTGGCCGGGCGGGAGTTGGTCGACCAGGTGGGCGGCGTGCAGTCGTTGCAGTGCTGCGGCTGCGTCCGGCTCGGTGATACCGAGGGCGGCGGCGACCGGGGCGGCTGTGGTGGCGGGCCCGGGGTGGTCGGCCAGTAGGTCGTAGACCTGCCGGGCGGCGCCGGGAAGGTGCGCGTGGGTGAGACTCACCGAGTCCACCCACCGAGAACGGGAACGGGCCGCTCGCCGGGCGCGTGGATGGGATGTGACCGCGGATGCCGCAGCCCGAGCGCTCGGCGGGCGCTCACGAGGACCGCTTCGCGTGCCTGAAGCACCTCCGCGGCCGCGTTCGGCCGGATCCGGCCCAGCGCACCAGCGGAGGGATGAGGTCAACGGATGGCCACAGCGGCACCATGGCCACGGCGTAGAGCCAGATCTGCACACGGGGCCGCTGGCAGCTCCGCTCGTCGGTGGACTGGTCCCGGGCATCGCGCAGCACACTGCGCGCGGTATGGAAACCGATGGCCAGGTACGGCGCGCACAGCAGCAGGGTGAACAGAAGATCCATGATGTGACGTCGTTTCGTGCGAGATGAACAGTGGAAAGGGATGGTCAGATCGCCAGCGCTACGGCGAGGACGGTGGCCGCGCCCAGGAGAACTCAGCCCGGGTTGATGACCGGGTCGAGCGGTCGGCGGCGGAGCTGGATGGCGCCGGCGACACCCGAGGCGCGCAGCGATGCCGTTGGCATAGGCGGACAGAAACGCGATCAGGTGCAGCCGGGCCCGCGAGTACCTATCGGTGTGCGCGTCTGCCGCTGGGTGCGGCTGGCTCGTCGGGTAGCCGGTGAGGATGACGTAGCTGCAGGTCGGTGCGAAGGAGCAGTGGTTGCATCGGTGCCGGGGGCAGGGGCGCCAGATAGTGTGCGCTGCGGATTCGGCGAGAGGGTCGTCGAGATCGCTGATGATCTGGTAGTTGTGGCCGGCACCGTTGAGGAAGTTGCGCGCCATGATGACGGTGGGCCAGTCGTGGTACCACCAGGCGTGCGGCCAGGAGTAGGCGACGTCGTCGCCGTTCATCGACTCGAACCGGTGGTCATCGCGCGTCTGGTGTCCGGCCCATGGCTTGTTGTCGTGGGAGAGCTGCTGGAAGTCGTAGGCATCGACGGTGACGGGGAACCGGGTCGTGGCCGGTTCTTCGGAGCCCGTGGCGCCGTTCATTCGGTCTCCTGTGGCTGTGTGATGGAAGCCGGTCCCGGCCGGGATTCGGGGGGCTGCTCCCGGCCGGGACCGACGTCTTCTGGTGGGGTTTCGCGAGCGGCCGGCGCGGCCAACGTTCCGACAGGAGCGAGATATAACCCTCAGGCGTAAGGAATTCGACTCTGGCCCATTCGGTCAAGTCGGAGGTCTTGTGCGGTCCTAGCCGTGGCGCGGCCGCGACGTCGGCGCGCGAGATTCTCCTGTGGGCAAGCGGCGCAGGCCTTGCAGAACGCGGGCCATGACTTCCAACTCCGGGGCCGCCATCCGGTATGGCGGCGCCTCGGGTAGCCCGACGTACGGTCGCGTGCGACGAGCCATCGGTGCCAAGTGCTCGGCCGGTTCCATGGTTGGTGCTGGTCCAATGATCGGCAGTACTTCGGTCGGGGCATCGGCGGCTTCGGCCTCAGCGCGTCGGCGGATTGTCGGTTGCTGGTTGCGAGTTACCCGGGTCTCGGCGTTCGGCTGTAGCCGCCGGTGGCGCAGGGCGTCGCGGAGGATGAGTGCGACGACCAGCACCACCGGAGCTGCCAGACAGGCGTGGATTACCAGCACCCCGCCGTTCACGAGCCCGGCGGCTCGGGCGAGTCGGGTGGGCGAGCCGGGGCCGGTGGGGTGGGTAGCTTGTCGGCGTAGAGGCGTAGCACTTCGGACTGAGCGACGAGTAGTCCAGCTGTTTCGTTGAGCTGGTGGGGTGTGGCGGTGCTGGTCCGCAGATGCATGGCGACCGCTACGAGTTGTCGGGCGGTGATACCGACGCGGTCGGCGAGCGTTAGAGGAGCTTGCGGGGCCTCTTGGTTGTTGGCGTGAGTGAAGAGTACGTCCGCCAACTCCATCAGCATGCCGGCGAAGATCCGCTGCCGTTCGGGTTGCATGGTGCCGGCGAGGAGTTCGCGGCTGATCTCCGGAACGTGGATGTTGACCCCGGCCAATGCCCGGACGAGTTCTGCTGCTTCCTTGTCCATGAGGTTTACTCCGCCCTGCGGTTGCGCATGGCGTGGACGTGCGCTTTGGCGTCGAGGGCGAGGCGCTCGCACATGGCGTTCTGCAGCAGGGTGTTCAAGGCGAAATGCCGTAGGCTCGGTACCACTACGTGCCGAGCATTCGTGCACACGAGTTCTGTCAGGAGTTCGTCGAAGCCCTCGTGGGATCCGCATTGAAACTCGAAGAAGAAGCGGACGAAGTGAAGCCCTAGTCCGTGGGCGTGACGGACGACGGCCTGTTCGAGGCCTCGTACTTTGCGGTCTGGCAGGCCGGCAGGTACGCGCATGTAGCCGTAGGCCTGGAGAATGGTGGGCAACGCCACCGGCGTATCGTTGGACAAAAATGATGGTGCCAATGTGGAGATGGTCATTGGAGGTCGCCTTGGTCGTTCGTCCGCCGGTCGAGGGCGCAGCCAGCCGACAACCGCTCTGACGGGACCTGAAAAGATGGCTCACGGTTTTTCTTTTGGTTCCCTCTCGAACTCGCCTCCGAGGAAACCGACGACTTAGGCCTGCAGGCACCCGCGGTAAGGCGCCCAAGCACGAGCGATAGGCGACGTTGGCGAGGCGGACGAGACAGACGCTGCTCAACTGACCGCAACGAGGCCCGCGCCTGCACGAATCGGCGGCAAAATACGCAAGGGGCTCCTGGGGCGGCAGTCATCGGTGCAGAGAGGAAGCGTGCACCGCACAAGCCCTCGTACACGCCTTGTGAAGTCATCCCAGCAGCCATGGCGTCGTCGGTCACTGCGTGGTCCACCGGCGTCTGAGCTGACGTCACCCACGTCAGATGTGCTTGGACCTGCACTGTCGTCGTCATGCACTAAGCGTCGATCAACTGGCGCGTTGCCAAGAGGGCATTCTGGGGGGCATTTGGGCGACGCCTGGGGCAGTCTGCCATCGTTCCTGCTGGTCACCGAGGTACACTCGATCTCGTACGCCAGGGAGGACACCGCAGTGGGCACGCCGAACGTGAAGCTGCGCGCTAAGCGCGAAGCGACTCCGTCGCGGGCGAAATTCGGCGAATGTATGTCCCGATCCGAGCTTGCCGAAGCTGTCAACTTGTACCTCTGGAAGGCCAAGAATCAGCGGTACAGCCTGGATGCCGACGCCGTCAAGCGGTACGAAAGCGGCAAGGTGGGTTGGCCGGGCGAAGCGTATCGGGAAGGGCTTCGTGCGGTACTCGAGGCCGCAACCGACGCAGACCTCGGGTTTCATCCAACCCGTCGAGGCAGCAGCCGTGCGATACAGGCAGTGGCGATGTGTCCCACGGCCCGCTCGGACCTGCTTGGCGCGGTGGACCTGGGGATGAGTCCGGCGGCCTTCCTTACACAAACTTCGGTGGAGACTCCGGTTCCGAAGCGGATCGGCTGGACGGACGTCGACCACGTGCGGGCCACGACCCGCGCGGTGGCGATGTCGGAGAACCTCTTCGGAGGTGGATTGTCTTGCGAGGCAGCGATCGCGCAACTGCGGTGGGCTGGTCGCTTAGTCGAAGCTCAAGCTGCCCACAGTGTTCGTAGCGCAATGTTCGAAGCGGTAGGAAATCTGAGCAGCGTTGTTGCATACTCGGCCTTCGATATTGCAAATTACGATGCAGCCGATCGTTGCTTCCGGTTCGCTCTCTGGTGTGCGGATCAAGGGAATTCTTGGGCGTTGCGAGCAAATACTCTTGCCGAAATGTCGCGCAAAGCAGCCTATCTTGGCAATTTTGACGATGCGTTGTCTCTTATTGAATTCGCGCAGGTCAGGTCGGATCGCGTGTCTGGAACCGCCCGAGCTATGTTGTGGACTATTCGCGCGCGGTTGCTTGCCACGGCCGAGCGAGAGGATGAGGCCCTCTCTGATGTGCAGCGTGCTGACCAGTACTTCGCCGAACGTGAACTGACATCTGACCCCCCTTGGTTGTGCTACTACGACGAAGCTGAACACCAAGGAAGCACCGGAAAAGCGCTCATGCCGGTTGCTCGCGCTCGAAAAAGAATTGAATTGGCTGCATCTCGCTTGGAATATGCCATCCGCTTGCAAGGCTCTGAATACCCGCGATCGCGCACTTTCTCCCGGACGCGACTCGCGGCACTCCTTATGATCGCTGGTGATCCACGCGAGGCTGCGTCAATTGGACGTCAGGCGGTCGCTGACGCCGCGCTGTTGCGATCTCAACGAATCGTCAAAGAACTCAACGACCTAGCGCGCGCATCTGAGAAGCATACTCGAATTGGAGATGTTGCCGAGCTGCGTCACGGCATCGCTTTACTCTCTCGACAGGACGCCTGAGAAGATTGACTTCGTGACAACAGGACGCACGACCGTAGACGCCACACTGGCCGAGGCTGCCCGTATCGCTGGCTTCGACATCACGGGGGCTGAGCTGATCCGCGACGGCTCCAACGTCATGTATCGGCTTCCCAACAGAGTCGTCGCGAGGATCGGACGGCCTGGGACGGAGGAAGTAGCCGCACGTGAAGTTCGCGTGTCGAAGTGGCTCACCAAATCGGGACTGTCGGTTGTGCAGGCCGTCGCCGACGCGCCCCAGCCCGTCGTCATAGATCATCGACCGGTCTCCTGGTGGAAGCTGCTACCTGACCACCGGCCGGCCACGCCCGCCGAATTGGGCACGGTTCTCCGCTCCTTCCATGCACTATCCGCTCCAGCGGATCCGCAGTTGCCTGCTCATGATCCATTTTCTCACCTTGGCCAACGCATCACCGATGCTTGTGACGTGGACGACGACGATCGTGCCTGGTTGAATGGTCATCTCGCGGATTTGCGTCAGCGCTACCGCGAGTTCGAGGCTGGACCACGCAGGGTAATCCACGGGGACGCGTGGCAAGGCAACGTCGCCACGCCAGACTCAGGCCCGCCAATCCTGCTCGACCTGGAGATGGTCTCCTTGGGGCGTCTCGAATGGGATCTGATTCAACTTGCCGTGGACTACACCGATTTTGCTCGGATCACCACCGAGGACTACGAGTCGTTCGTCACCGCATACGGCGGCTACGACGTAACCACCGCTCCTGGATACCGGACGTTTGCGGACATCCAGGAGCTTCGATGGGTCTGTTTCGCGTTGAGCAAAGCAGAGGCTCGCCCTGATGCCGCAGGCCAGGCGCGTCATCGCATAGCTTGTCTGCGCGGTGACGTAGCCCGTCCTTGGTCGTGGACTGCGATCTAGCTCGGAGTGGCGGAGGTGGCGCGAGAGCCGCCGGCGGTGCCGGTTTGTGAACGGGGCAAATTTCCAGGCGTAAGCCTGTTTCTGGTTGGTTTCGAAAGGTAGGACTTCCTGTGGAGGCCGTTCGTGTCGACAGTGACCGAGCTGATAGTGGTCAGCCGTTGCGACTCTTAGTAACCGGCGGCGGGACCGGTGGTCACACCTATCCGGCGTTGACTGCTGTTCGTACTCTGCAGGCCCGAGTCGCGGCTGATCAGTTGCCGGAGGTTCTCTGGGTCGGTACTGCCAGCGGGCTCGAAGCGAGCACAGCTGAACGCGAAGGGATCTCATTCGTGGCAGTTGCGGCCGGCAAGGTCCGGCGAGCGCGGAATCCGCTGAAGATGATGTCGTGGGCCAATGTGAAAGATATGGCGAGAGTGCCGCTTGGGGTGATCCAGGCGGTGCGCGCGGTGAGAGCTTTCCGGCCGGACGTGGTGCTGGCAACTGGTGGCTACGTGTCCGTGCCGGTAAGCCTTGCGGCGTGGGCGTGCCGGCGGCCGCTGATGGTGCATGAGCAGACGGTGCGGCTGGGCCTGGCGAACCGCCTGCTGGCTCGAGTTGCCACGGCGATGGCGGTGTCGTCGGCATCGACTTTGCCGCTGCTGCCGGAGCGAGCCCGGAACCGCGCGGTGGTCACTGGCAACCCGGTGAGGCCGGAGATTCTGAGCGGTCACGCCGAGAAAGCCCTCGAAGGTCTCAGTCTGACTGAGTTCGATCGGTCTCGGCCGACGGTGTACGTGACCGGTGGCGCGCAGGGAGCCACCCAGATCAACCGGCTCATCGGCGAGGTTCTGCCGTGGTTGCTGGAGCGAGCCAACGTGATCCATCAATGCGGACCGGCCGCGGTAAAGGAGATGCAGGCGACCGCCGAGCCGTTGCCGGTCGATGCAACGGGCCGGTATCTGCCGGTCGGGTTCGTGGGACCGGAGCTGCCGGACGTGTTCGCGCTGGCCGACGTCGTGATCTCGCGCAGCGGCGCGGGCACGGTAGCCGAGCTGACCGCGCTGGGGCTGCCTTCGGTGCTGGTCCCACTTGCGTCCTCGGCAGGCGGCGAACAGGCCCACAACGCACGCCATCTCGCCGACTCCGGCGCAGCCAGTGCTCTGCTGGGTGAGGTCACCCCTGCGGCGCTGCGAGAAGCTCTGGAACCGCTGCTGGCCGACCCTGTACGACGGCAGGAAATGGCGGACAAGGCGCGGGAGCAGGGGCGCCCGGACGCCGGGGATCGGCTCGTCGACGTGGTGCTGGACCTGGCCGAAACCGGTGGCCGCTGACCCCGCGCCGGGTCAGCGGCCACCGGAGCATCTGAGCGATCAGGTCGTCGGGAACCCGGACAGAGCCCGGGTCCACTCGGTGCGGTCGCCGAGCTGGTGGTTGTCACGGCTGTAATGCGTGACCGCGAGCGCGGAGTCTTGCGGGCGGGGCATGATGTCCTCGAGCCGGGGCAGGGTGTCGGAGATGAGCTGGCGGCCGTGGGCGATCGCTCGCCACCAGACATCGCGGACTTCGTCGACGTCCGGCCAGATGGAGAACAGGGCTTCCGCGAGGACCGGGCCGGTGTCGACGCCGTCGTCGATGACGTGCAGCGTGACCCCGGCGAGGTCGTCGCGGTTGCGTAAAGCCCAGTTGACCGGCCGCACGCCGCGATAGTGGGGTAGCCGGCCGGGGTGGCAGTTGATGATCTGTGGCGTGGCGGCGATGAGATCGGGGCCGATGATCTTGTCGTAGAGGACGCTGAGGACGAGGTCGCAACGGCCGGGGTCGAGCTCACGCCAGTCGCCGGACCTGATGACACGGACGTCGGGCCAGCGGGTGTTGACCGTGTCGGTGAGGCTGACGTCCCACTCGGGTTCGGGCATGTTCGGGATGACCGTGTCGAGGACGAGTCCGGGCAGACCGGCGAGGGTTTCGCAGGCGTGGACAGCGAGGCTGCCCTTGCCGAGTACCGCGGCGCGGCGCATCACCGTCCTCCGTGCTGCCCAGCCGCCGTGGCGCTGCGGCGGTCGGGTGCGGCGCGCTCGTCGGCGATTGCGGCGCCGAGCCTGGCGGCTACGTAGTCGATGTCGTCGTCGGTCAGGCCGGGGTGGAACGGCAGGCTCAGGAGTTCGCTGGCCACAGCCTCGGTAACGGGCAACGGCCGCGACCAGCGGGCGAACGCCGGCTGCATGTGATTGGGCGGGTAATGCACCCCGGCCTGGATCCCGGCGGCGTGCAGCCGGGCGTGGATGGCGTCGCGCGCGGACGAGGGGACACGGACGACGCAGTTGAACGGCACGGTGTTCGCCACATCGAGGTCGACCACGGTGACGCCCGGAATGACGGTGAGGACGTCGGCATAGCGACGCCAGAGCCGGCGGCGGCTCGCCGCGACCTCGTCGAAGTGGGCGAGCTGGACGCGGCCGATCGCGGCGTGCAGCGTTGAGAGGTGATACCGGAATCCGGTCGCGGCGACCTGGTAGGAGACCGTGCGGACCCGCTGCTCCCGCGGGGCGGTCATCCCCAGGAGCCGGGCGCGGCGCAGCTGGTCGGCCTCCGTGGCTGTGCGCGGGACGATCGCTCCGCCGTCGCCGCAGGTCAGCGCTTTGATGGCGTCGAAGCTGAAGCAAGTCAGATCGCCGGTAGCGCCGACGTGGCCCCCTGCGATCAGCGAGCCGAAGGCATGGGCGGCGTCTTCAACGACGGCGATCTCACGCTCGGCGAGCTGGTCGCGGATCGGGCCGAGGTCGACGGCGCGTCCGCCGTAGAGCACCGGCATGACCGCGCGGGTCGCCGCGGTCAGACCGGCCTCGACGTACTCGGGGGTGACGCACAACGTGGCGGGGTCGACCTCGACGAATCGGGGGCGGGCGCCGGTCGCGAGGATGGCCTGGACGCTGGCGCAGAAGGTCAGCGACGGCACGACGACCTCGTCGGCCGGGCCGACGCCGGCGGCCAGCAGCGCCAGGTGCAGTGCCGCGGTGCCGGTGGCGACCGCGACGACGGCGTCGACGCCGAGGTAGGCCGCGAGTTCGCGTTCGAACTTGTCGGTCTCCGGTCCGTGCCCGTACTGGCCGGTTTGCAGGACGCGGCTGATCGCGGCGAGTTCGGTGCCGTGCAGGAACGGGCGGGCGTTGGCCGCTGGCCCGCTCAGGCTGGTCACGCTGGTCATGCGGGCACCCCGTCCAGCTCGGCCTCCGTGGCTTCCGCTGGGGTGATGGGCGCCAGCCGCTCCGGGTGTTGCCGGTACCAGGCGACCGTGGCGGCCAGGCCGGCCGCCAGGTCGCGGGCGGGAGCGAAGCCGAGGGCGGCGATCTTGTCCCAGGTCATGCTGTAGCGGATGTCGTTGGCTGGCCGGTCCGGGACGTAGGTGATCGCGTCGGCGTCGCGACCGGTGGCCTGCAGCAGCAGCTTGGTCAGCTCGATGGTGGTCAGGTCGGTGCCGCCGCCGATGTTGTAGGTCTCGCCCGGGACGCCGACGCGCAGGACCTGCTCGATGGCCCGGCAGTTGTCCTCGACGTGCAGCCAGTTGCGCAGGTGCCGGCCGCGTCCGTGCACTGTGACCTGCTGTCCGGACAGCAGGAGGCCGAGGAATCGGGGGATCAGCTTCTCCGGGTGCTGGCGCGGTCCGTAGTTGTTCGAACTGCGGGTGATGCACACCGGGACGCCGCAGGAGACGTAGTAGGAGGCGGCGAGCAGGTCGCTGCAGGCCTTGCTTGCCGCGTACGGCACGGTCGGCCGCAACGGAGCGTCCTCGGCGGCGGCGCCGGTCGGCAGGGGACCGTAGACCTCGTCGGTGGACACGTGGACCACCTTGTCGACACCGGCGCGCATCGCCACGTCCAACAGCGCCTGGGTGCCCATGACGTTGGTGCGGACCGACTGGCCGACATCGATCAGGGAGCGGTCGACGTGGGATTCCGCGGCCAGGTGCACCACCCAGTCGTGCCCGGGAAGGACCGCGGAGACCGTGTCGTGATCGCGGATGTCACCGTGGATGAAGCGGACCTTGTCCGAGCATTCGGCTTCAGTGAGGTTGCGGCGGTCGCCGGCGTAGGTCAAGGCGTCCAGCACAGTGACGTGGTCGACGTCGGCGCACTTGACGAGTCGGTCGACCAGATGCGACCCGATGAATCCGGCGCCGCCGGTGACGAAGACAGTGTGCATCGTGGTCCTTCCCGAGAATCGGATGATGGTGCGAACGTGGTGGCGTCAGGCGAACTGCGGGAACGCCTTGCCGTGTAGGGAGACACAGGTTGCGTAGATGGGCAGCGTGCGGGCTTGCCGTGCCTCGAACAGGCTCGGCGCGGCAGCGTCGCTCGCCGAGCGCAGGGGAGTGACGTCGGTGGGCCAGGCGATCGCGAGGTCGGGATCGAGACTGTTCACCGTCTGCTCGTGTGCGTCCTCATGTGACTGCGACAGCAGATACAGCACGGTCGCCGTCTCCGACAGAGCGAGAAACGCATGTCCCAGGCCGGGAGCGATGTAAAGAGCTGCCCGGTCGAGGTGATGGAGGCGCTCGGCGTGCCAGCAGCCGAAGGTCGGCGACCCGACCCGCAAGTCCACCACGACGTCCAGCACGGAGCCCTGCAGGCAGGTCACGTACTTCGCCGGCCCGGACGCCTCGGTGACCCGGATGCCCCGCAGCACAGCTCGATGCGAGGTCGAGCATGTTGCCTGCCGTATAACGAGGTCTACGCCCGTGGCTTCCGCAAATTGTCCACTGTGGAAGGGTTCGTGCAAGCTGCCCCGGTGATCGGTGAAAACCTCTGCGGTGATCTTCCACGCTCCGGCGATCGGCAGCGGCTCGATCTGTGACTCCATCGCATCCCTCCTGAATCGGGCTGCACCTCGGACAGCTCGAACGTAGGGACCTGAATCCGGTCGTGGCCGCTTCTGTGCCAGCCCGGCACGGCTGTGCCGAAGTGGCACAGCACCCTTGACAGCGGCGCCAAGCCGCTACCCTGGGTGAGTCATCGTTTCCGACGGTGAAGGACGCCTGATGCTCCCGGCCATGTCCGCGCTGCTGCTCGACGCGATCGAGCGCCGCGACTACCCCGCGGTCTTGCGCTGTGCCCGCGAGCGGGCGGACTGGAGCCAGACCGAGCTCGCCCAGCGCCTCGGCTTTCACCCGAGCGTGATCTCACGGATGGAGGCGGGGCACCGCCGGATGGATAACGTCGTCACCCTCCGGCGACTGGCTGAGAGCCTGCAGATCCCTCCCTCGGCGTTCGGACTCGACGGCGATGATGGCGTGGCGACCGGGCGCGGAGAGCCGAAGGCTTCTAGGGTGGTCGGCGAGCCCGCCCCCGAGGAGGACGATGTGCGCCGACGTAGCTTCCTGAAAGCAGGTGGCGTGGCTGTGGGCGTCGCCGTCGCGGGCGCTCCAGCCGCCGCAGCTGAAGTGGCTTCGTCGGAAGTGTCGCCGGACCCCGCTGTCGTGCTGACTGCCCGGTTGTCCGATGTCCTCGTCGGTGCTCCGGCAAGTGACGGGGCCGTGCTGCCCGCTGCTCAGCTGACCCGTGCGCTCGCCGCAGCCAAGGTGTCGTTCGGCAAATCCGACTTTCTCGCGCTGGCCCAGGCGCTGCCCGCGCTGGTGCGTGCTGCCGAGGCCACCGGAGACGCAGGGGCACGAGCCCAGGCCTACACGCTGACGACCCGTGCGCTGGTGAAGCTGCGCCCTGGCGGCCTGGAGTGGATCAGCGCCGACCGAGCCGTCCGTGCCGCGGATGAGGCCGCGGAGCCGTTGGTGCTCGCCGAGGCAGAACGCATGTTGTCGGGCGTCTGCCGTCGCGCCCGTGATCACGATCGTGCCCAGGAACTGGTCTTCGCTGCCGCCGACCGGCTCATACTCGACGGTCGAGACCCCCGCCACCTGCTGCTGCACTCCAGCCTGTTGTGCACCGGAGCATATTCTGCAGCGCGAGCTGGTGACGGTGGCCGCGCTCGTGAGCTCTTGGCAGACGCTGCGGCGACCACGGGGCGGTTGGCTGGTGCCGACGCCGCCCGCGCCGGCGCGAACCTGCTGAGCCATCGCGTCTCGGTTGAGCAGCTGCTCGGCGAGCCCGGAGCAGCTCTGCAGCACGCGCGCACAGCCCGGGCGGTGGCCTTTCCCGACCTCGAGCGGGAGGGACGGTATCTGGTCGATCTCGCCGCCGTGCAGCTGCAGCTCGGCCAGCCCGGACCGGCCTACAGCACGTTGCTGGCCGCCGAACGACGTGCGCCCGGCGAAGTGCACACCCGCGCCGCAGTCCGGACCATCGTCGACGCCCTGCTGGTGCAGAACAGGGCAGCAGTGCCGGGGATCCGCGGGCTTGCCGCGCGAGTTCACGTCGCGGCGTAGCAATCTTGCGGGACATCCGCCTGCGCACCATCATCGGGCTGTTGTGACGCGATAGGTACGTCGCGATGACACTGAGTAGTCTCGCCTCAACAGTCGGCCGGGCGAGTGCGTGCCCATGATCCTGCTATCCGAGGTTGTAGCTGTTGTCGGAGGGAATCACCGCGGCCGGTTACGACGGTAGCGCTCCCGCTGACGCCATGCGGTGTAGCCGTCGAGCTCGGCGGCGAGCAGCTTCCCGAAGTCGTCACGTAGCCGGGCCAGCGCGGCCCCACCGGCGGCGGACTGGCCCGAGGCACGAGCGTGCACCACGAGATGGCCCTGCTCGTCGAGGCCGGCCTCTCCTCGGTGCGCGCACTACGTGCGGCCACATCGGTCCCGGCCCGGCGCTTCTGCCTCGATGACCGCGGCCGCATCGCCGCCGGCTTGCGCGCAGATCTGCTGCTCGTCGACGGCGACCCGACCACAGCCATCGGCGACACCCTCTCCATCTCCGGCGTGTGGCGCGGTGGGCGCGAGTGCTCCACCGCAATCGCCTCACCTGCCACCACCCGACACGCCCACCGTCCACACGGGAGGAGACATCACCATGACGATCATCGGGATCGAAGTAGACGCCCTCGACCCCACGAAGGCGGCCACCCTCGCCCCGTTGCTGGCCAAATGCCCCTACGCCGGCGCCCAGAGCGTGAGCGACAGCTCAGCGCCTCTGGGCGAGGGCGCTGCCCCGGCCTCCCGACAACGACCGCCGTCCAGCTCGGCGCCGACCTCGGCGAGGGCCCTATCCAGCAGATGGACGAGCACAGGTTCGACATGCAGATCCTGTCCTGGCGCACCCCGCTGCATCGTCTCCCCGCCGACCAGGCGATCGCGGCCTGCTGCGCGGCCAACGACCGCTTCGCGGCCGCGATCACTGCCCACCCCGACCGGTTCGAGGGCTTCGCGGCGCTGCCCTGGCCCAGCCCGCCGAGTCCGCTTCGGAGCTTGACCGCGCGGTCACCGAACTCGGCCTGCGGGGAGCATAGTCATCGGCGGCCCGGCGCCGGTTTCCTCGACGACCCGGCCCGTCTGCCGGTGTTGGAATGGCTCGCCTCTACGAATGCCCTCTACGTGCACCCCCGCACCACCCGGTCCGCGCCGTCCAGCAGGCCTACTACGCCGGGTTCAGCGACAAAGTGACCGCGGAATTCTCCCTGGACGGCTGGCGAGTGCGAGGCGAATACGGCTGAGGTCGCTGAGTCTCGGCTAAAGAGTTTTAAATACCGGTGGAATTTGAACCCGCTGGTTAAGAGTTCGCTGCTCTCTCTGTCGGATGGTGCCGAGTGATGTCGAACAAGACCTTTTCCTCTGGTCAACGTCGGCGGTGGGCGTGTGTGGGTGTCAGCCGATGTCGCCGGGTGACGGGGTGTTTCGGACCTCTCGGGCTCGTCGGTGTCGGACTGTGTCGGGGAGTTCGGCGGCGCTGTGGACGCTGGCTGGGGGGCGACGGATGACCGAATCTCTTCTCTGCGGTTAGGGGATGTGGATCAGACAGCGCAGGAGCCATTCGGTCCCGCTCTGGTGTCCGAGGTGAACTTCGGCGCTAGCGCCGGGTGTGTGAACTCAGCGTGACTGCCAACACTCAGCCCGTCGATCAGGCGGCGACACACACCGGGCGACCACATCACGATGTCGCTCGCGGAGGGCAAGATGTGACATCGCGTTCATCCACCAGGGCGACGATGTCCGCTATGCCGCAAGTCGGTCGACGTGGGCAGGCGCGCGACCATGCCGAGAAGCGGATGATTCTCGGCGCAGTGTGGTCCGAGCTGAGGATGGGAGTGTGGGCGGATGCTGCCGGGGACGCGCAGTCGACATTCCCCCATTCGGGTTCAGCACGCTGGCTCTTGCGCTCCGTGAGGGGCCGGTCGTGATACTGGATCGATGAATCACCGCCCCGATGTGCCGCCGGAAGGCGGCACATCCAACCGCGTGGCCGATGACGTGTTCGGGAGCCTGGTCCAGGCCGGGGTCATCAACGGCAACGTGCACCTGCGGGAGACGCTGCCCGAACGGCCGCTCTACGAGGAGGCTCGTTTTTGAGCCTCGATAGCACGCCGCAAGGAGGTCAACGCCCGGTGCTGAGCGATGCGGACCGCGCCAGGACTACCGAGGCCGACCGCTGCGGCGGTCTCTTCCGCCGTGAGACCGAGAATGATCCGCAGAATCAGAATTTCGCGCTGACGCGGCGGAAGCGTGTCGAGCAGCCCACCTGCCCAGGCTTCGGCCACGGGCGGTGGCTCGACTTCCGGCCGGCCGTCGCGAACCCGACGACGGTGAAACTCGGATGCTTTGTGCGCTGCGATGCCGAATACGAAAGGCAGGAAATTCTCAGGCTCGTAGCGGTACGCGGGCAACGCGCCCACGAGCGCGAGGAGCACTTCCTGGGTGCAGTCCTCGGCGTCGGCCGTGCCGTCACGCCATCCAAACCGTCCAAGGCAGTAGCGGAACACCAACGGCCGCAACGCGCGCAATACATCCACGAGTGCAGCGCGGTTTCCAGTGACCGCAGACCGGACAAGCTCCGAATCGCGCGTCAAGGTCGCGATGAGCAGACCAGCCTCGTGCCCGGCGAGCACGGTCGCCCCTCCGCTGGGCTGCAACGCCCGTTTCGCGCCGATCTCATGCGGCCGCGCTTCAGCCCCTGGTGTCGAGCGGCTTCCCTCGTCAAGTTCGCCGTCGGCCTCGGTGTTCTGCTCAACGGGGTTGTCGTGTCCGAGTGCCTCGCTCTGCGGCCGCAGCAGCTCGGCTGTGGGGACCGGTGGGCGCGGCTGGGCGTGCAGGATGTCGTCGAGTCCAGCGTCGATGTCCAGGGCTTGGCCGAGGTCGCGGATGAGGTCATGTCGCAGGCTGGGGAGCTTGGCATCGGCTAGTCCCCTCTCGGGGTCGAGGACGTCGTCGAGTGCGTGATTGAGCGTGGCCTTTTCGGTGGCCAGCCACTGGTCAAGCTTGCGTTCGGCGGGCGCGTCGTCGTGGCTCATTGGGGGCCGTCCTTCGCGGCGAGCCAGGAGCTGAGGGCCCGGCGGCCCAGAAGCAAGTTCTGGCGAACGGTTCCGGGGGCCATGCACAACTCGTCGGCGATTTCGGTGGGGGTGAAGCCGAAGATAGTCCAGGCCATGACTTGTTGTTGCCGTGGCGGCAGCTCATTGAGCGCGCGAGCGATGTCGTGGTGCCGTTCCCAATGCTCGATATCGGTGGTGCGCAGCAGCGGGTTGGGCTCGGGCGGGTCTGCGACCGGGGTATCGCGGGCCTCTAGCCTGTGGCGGACCAACGCGCGGGAGGCCACCCGGTGTGCCCAGGCGCGGGGGTGCTCGATGCCGTGCCAGCCCTGATAGGCCTTGATCATCGTGTTCTGAGTGATGTCGGCAGCCTCGCCGAGGCTTGCGCCCTGCGCGATCAGGAAAGCGACCAGCTGTTTAGTCGTCACGCGGTAGAACGCCGTAAATTCCGCGTCGCGCACCGTGTCGGGTGCGGCCTCGGCTGCTCCCGCCCGGGCGGTGGCGGGTGTGTCGGATGGTTCGGGGTCGCTCATCGGCTTCCAGCGTCGGGCTCGGGGGCGGTGGTAACGCGTATATGGAGGTGGCTGCCATCGTCGCGCACATCCTCGATCTCAACCACCCCACTGACGGGCAGACGGGACGTGAGGGCGAGGAGGGTGTCCTGTCGCCGCTGGTCGCGCAGCGCCTGCCACCGCAACCGCGCCGCCAAGCCGGCCAACGCGATCAGCGGTGGGCCAAGGAAACTTAGTACCGTCAGAGTTTGGGCCATCTACGCCTCGCTGCGCTCGGGGGTGTGGTGTGATGATGTGGTTGAGAGACCCATGCGGCGGCCACCGTCAACATGGTCACCTGCTATCACCCGATCAGACGTATTAGCAGCTGATTTGTGCTGGTTGAGGGTGGTGGGCCAGGTGGTCCTGGAGTTCGCGGTGGCGGAACTGGTAGCCGGCGCCTGCCTGTCGGACCAGCCCTGCGTGGTAGCACCACTGCAGGAATCGCCCGAGCCGCCAGGCAGCGCCAGGGTCCCGAACCACCCGCGTGTGCAAAGCAGCAGCGCGACGTAACGAACTCCGACCTCTCCGAACGTGACCCCGACTGCGAGCCCGAACGTAACCCCGACCGCGAGCCCGAACATGACCCCGAATACGACCGTGAAGGCGAGTGCAAACACGACCCCGAATCCGACCCGACCGCGAGCCCGGCCATGAGGTCGTGCTTGATAAATTCTTGGGGATCCCACGTGATGGACGCGGCGTCGCGCTCCTGCGGTCCTTTGACCTCGTCACCGAGCGCGATCACGAGCGCGATCACGAGCGCGATTACGAGCGCGATCATGAGCACGATCACAGGCAAGAACTTGCGCTCAGGCCCGAGCCCGAGCCCGAGCCCGAGCCTGAGCACGAGCCCGATCACGGACCCGACCGTGATCCCGAGCATGAGCCGGAGCGCGAGACGCCGGCGGCCTTTTTTGGTGCGGACTTGGGGTGTGTGGATGCGAGTTGACGCGAGCCCGATCGACGCAGGGACGCCTACAAGGTGGTCAAGTTGCTGACCAGCATCGTGTTCGGCTCCGGCGGTCTCGTCGCCCTGCTGATCAAGCTGCACGGCATGGGTATCTTCTGAGTGTCGGGCGCGGGCGCTGCCCAAGTTCTCACAAAGGCGGCGCCACTGGCGCCACTGGCGCGGCTGTCGCATGGCGACAGGCCATCGATAAGCGCCGCTCGTATAACGATATATATGGCGGGGCCTGCGGCCCGGGAGCTCGTGGGGGGGGGGGGGGGCGCGGCCACCCCCCCCCCCCCCCCCCCCCCCCCCCCCACACACCCCCCCCCCCCCCCCCCCGCCCCGGGGGGGGGGGGGGGGGGGGGGGGGGGGGGGGGGGGGGCCCCCCCCCCCCCCCCCCCCCACGACGCAAGCTCAGGCCCTGATCATCGCCTCACTGCCTTCGGCACGCTCGGGTTGGCCGGTGAGGAGGGCGAAGCCGCTGATGGTCATCGGACCGTCAAGGACAAGCGGGCCTAGGGCGGCCGCGATCGGGTCGTAGTGCCAGGCGGTGAGGACAGTGTGAATGTGGCCGTAGGAGATCGCGAAGGATCCGACCGCCACGATGGCGCCAATGCCGTAGCGGATTGCCGGCCGTTCGCTCGGCGACTCCGGGACGGAATAAGAGATGTGGGCACGAATGCCTGCGCCATCCGCTCCTCTGACTTGCCACGTAAAGGCCGCGGTGTGCTCATCGGTCTGCTCGCTGCGTGGGCACCCCATGTCCGAGGCGGGGTACGGAGAAGTTGTCCGGTTCAGGGCACTCGGGCGGGAACTCTGGTAGCTCGATCCAGGTGCGCTCGGCCAGCTCGACCGCCGTGATGGGCGCGCAGGGCGGGATGTGCAGACCGTTGATCAGGTAGCGGCGGACCACCCGAAGGGCGCTGTCGTCGGCGAGTAGACGGACCTTGAGCTGGTCGGCGACATGGACGAGGGCCTGCACGACAGCGCGTTCGGCATTGACGCCGTCAGGGTGGGGGTCTTCGAGCTTGGCCAGCACCGCGCGGGGGATGACGGCGAGGTTCCAGCGGCGTCGGGAGAGGACCGCGAGCGGGGTATGGGTGTCGCCGTATCCGGTGATGGCCAGCTGCACGCCGACGTCGCTGAGCCGGTGCAGATGCTCATCGATCCCCTCGACGGTGGCCAGGGCTGCGGCGGGGATGCCGAGAATCAGCAGCGACGGCGGCACAGGTGTTGCTTGCAAGACGGCGGGCAGCCGGTCGTGCAGGTAGCGCTCCCGCAGCAGCTCCTCGGGGATCTCCAGCAGGACGTGCGGGGTGCTTCGGCGTCGGGCGGCCCGCCACAGCAACAGGTCATTGCAGAGCGCGGGCAGCGTGTGGTCGAAGATCTCCCTGGTGAGGCCGGTTGCGTCCGCGACGTCCTCGAGCTCGGTAAAGGTGTGCTCGGTGCCGTCGGTGTCGATCCAGGCCGGGACCGCGCGAGCGCCTGCGACGCCGGGTTCGCTGGTGCTGTGGATGTCGCGGTAAAGCAACACGAACCGCCCCGCCGCGATGGCCTCGCGAGCTCGCTGCAGCAACTCTGCCCGCTCAGACAGCTCCTCTAGACCAACGTTGACCGCCTCGGCGGGCGACGCCCACGCAAGCGGCTCGGGTACAGGCAGTTTCGCCCGCGCGGCCCGCAGAGCCACGGCCGCAGATGCATCCGCGTCGGCCGCGAGCGGCACGAGCGCCAGGTGCGCCCGGATCGGTGCATGGCGCCCGGCGACCGGGAGCGGGGTAGCAAGAGCGTCGGCGAGCCGGGACAGCCGCAGCAGGAAGTCCTGGTCGACGTGCCGGCCACGCATCAGGGCGAGCAAGTTGGGGCCACGGCCGGCGAACCGCACCTGGCCAGAGCCGCTCAGCGCAGCAGCGGCTCGCTCGGCAACCGCGGCGTGCAGCTCCTCGATCTCGGCGTGACCCAGCGGGCCGTCCGCGGCGCGGTCCGGGAGCCGGATCACCATAATCAGCGCGCTGCCGGGCTCGACGCGCGCGGCGTCGGCCATCGCGAGGAAGTCCTCGTCGACCTCATCCGGTTCCTCCGCGCCGCCGCAGACGTTGGCCCGGTCGGCGGTGTGCAGAGTCGGCGGCAACGCATCAGGGGCGAAGTGGGCGAACTGTCGGTCGGTGAGATCGCGCCGCGCGACCAAGACGACGATGTCCTCGTCGGTCAGCGGCCGCGTCACCGTCGACTTCCTAAATGATCCGTCGAGCCCGGCGAGGTTGTTGTCGGGGGACACGCGCTGCAGCCGGCTGCGCAGTTGCTGTAGCGCGTCCTGGGTTGGGGGCGGTGGCTGCGACGGGTTCATCAAGGTGCTCCTCCCTTACTCGGGTCGAGGCCCGGGCCGGTGCGTGGCTGCGGGCGGCCGCAGGCGCGCCAATCCTCCAGCTTCTTGCGCCCGTCGCTGCGGTAGCGGCGGACCGAGTCCGGCCGGGCATCGACCCGCTCGGTGACCTCGAGAGTGTTATAGCCCAAGACCTGCAGCAGGATCGCCGCGAACTCGCGCGGCGGAAGTTCTTCCGCCGCGTACTGCAGGGTCTCGCGCAGCTCGAAGTGCTGCTCAGCGTCCACCGGTGTCGTCCACAGCGGGACGGTGTCCTCGAGGACTTCGTCGGCGAACTCCCGGGTTCGGCGCAGGACGTCGCGAGCGAGGTTGTTCGCGATCGACATCGCCCACGCCGTGCGCGGTCCGGCCGGTTTCCGCCACGTCGACCAGACTCGCACCAGCGCTTCGTCGGCGACCAGGACGTAGTCGTGTCCGGGGATGATCCGCTTGACGTACCAGAGGAGCTTGCCGCGGTTGTTGCGGAAGAACTGCTGGTAGTCGGCGAGTTCTTCGGGCGTTCGGGCGCAGTACTCCGGGAGCGGATGGTCATCGCTGCTCACGTCGCCGGCGGTGGCCCGCTCGGGCGGACCGGGCGGGTGCTGATCCGCACGTCGAGGTCGCGGCGGCGGATGCGCCACTCGACCTCGCCGCCGGCGGCGAGCACGCGCATGGCGAGCAGGACGACGTGGCGCTGCTCCGCGAGCCGGTGAAGAGCGCGGACCGCGCTGATAAGCGTCCACCACAGCCATCGGCCGGTCAGCGACGTGACGGCTGCGGCGAACGCGGTCACCAGGTACGACACCGGGTGACCCTCCTTCCCAAGGGGAACCGGGGCGCACGCCGTTTCGCGCGCCCTTCACTCCCTACACGCCATCCAGGCCGTGATCGTGAAGCGGGTTCACTCGAAAGTGTTGCCCGGCCCGTGCCGGGCCGGCCGATGTTCGTCGGGATGTCGCCGTGCCGCCGACACGCTTGTGCTAGCTGGTCATGACTGACGTCGTCTAGTGGTCCATTCGGAGCCTGCAACATTGTCGTCGGCAGGGACGACGTCGGTGAACATGACGTCTTCGGTGAGGATCGTGTTGATCATGGTCCCGCGCTGATCGTCATCGAAGTGGTTCCACACTTCGAAGTACTTCCGCACGAGCTCGCCGGTTGTGCTGCTCACTGATGATTCTCCTTCTCCGCTGTCGAGGTGATCGGGTCGGCAGTCGGCGGCAACGCCGATCTCGTCCGTGTTCTCCCGCGACGTCGTGGCATCCTGGGATGCTTTCGGTTGTCTCTTGAGAAGGAATGCGAGGAAGCCGCCGGTTGCCGAGGCCTGCGTTGGCGACGGCGACGAGCGCGGCGAGGCCGACGGCGCTGCCGATCTGATGGGAGGTGGTTGCCAGCGCGGACGCGATGCCTTGTTCACTGGGCGCGACTCCGGACGCCGCGGCGAACATCGCAGGGAAGGTCAGGCCGCCACCGACACCCCACACGAGCAGACCTGCCAGTACCGTCCAGAACGAGGCGTCAGTGGCCATGCCGACGGCAAGCAGGACCATCCGAAGCCGTTGACGAGCATGCCGATGAACAGGCCTGTGGCAGGGCATCGGCGACACGATCCGCGTCTCGCTGTCGCCGCCGGTGGAGGAGGTCAAGGTGGGCATCCAGATTCTGCAGTCGCTGAACCTGCGGCCGCGGAAGCTGGAGATCGTGTCGTGCCCGTCGTGCGGGCGCGCAGGTGGACGTCTACAAGTTGGCCGAGGAGGTCACCGCCAGCTTGGAGGGCATCGAGATCCCGCTGCATGTGGCGGTCATGGGCTGCGTTGTCAGCGGTCCGGGTCAGGCTCGTGAGGCCGACCTGGGTGTCGCGTCGGGTAACGGCAAGGGACAGATCCTCGTCAAGGGCGAGGTCGTCAAGACCGTGCCGGAGCACGCGATCGTCGAGACGCTGATCAGCCAGGTTGTGACGGCGTGAAGCCTGACGTTCGCGCGTTGGGAGGTGTTCACCAGCACGGAGAAGGCTTCGTCGACGTCGACGTGGTGGCGTTCCTGGCGATCCGGGCCCGCGCGGCGCCCTAGGCGGCCGGATCTGGAATGCGCAGCACTCCGCCGTGGAGGAGTTGCGCGTCATGTCAGTGTGCGCCCTGGTCGAGGTAGTCGCCGAGGATCCCCGATAGCGCCATAGCGCGTTCAGTCATGCCGGATTCGGCGGCGAGCCCGGCGACCGCGAGCAGATTCGGCCGTTCGACGTCCAGCCAGGCAAGGCCAGACTCCGGACCGTTGACGTGAGCAGCGGGGGGAGAGACCAAGGCCATGGCGATTGCCGCGGCCTGCTGGTAATGGTCGAGCAGGCGGCTAATAGCTTCCAGATGTGCCGGGCGTGGGTCCTCGTCGCGGGCCAGGCCGTGCGCGTAGTCGCGGATCAGGTCATGGAACTCGTAGCGTCCACCCTCTCGGCGTTGCAGCAGGTGCTCGGTCACAAGCTGGTCGAGCAGCTCAGCGGCGTCAGCGGGGCCGAGACCAGCCAGTGCCGCCGCGGCCGGCTCACTGAATTCCCGGCCCGGATGAAGGGCCAGCAGCCGCAACACCCGCCGCGAGGGGCCCGGCAACGCCCGGTAGGACGTAGCCAGCGCGGGCCGGATCGCACTGTCGCGGGGGGCCAACTCGAGCCGGGCTACGTGATCGGCCAGCGTCCAGCCCTGCTTGCGGTCGAGGTGGGCCGCGGTCACCGACAGCTCGAGGGGCAGGTAGCCGCACAGTTCAGCCAGCCGGGTGGCCGGCCCGGGCTCGGCCTCGACCCGGTCGGCCCCGGCGACCCGCCTGAACAACTCGACCGCGTCGTCGACGTCGAACACCGGCAGCGGCATCCGCACGCTCGCGCCGGCGAGCATCCGCCGGCTGGTGACCAACGTCAGGCAGCCCGCCCCCACGGGTAGCAAGGGGCCGAGCTGCTCGTCCGATGCAGCGTTGTCCAGCAGGACCACCGCTGAACGCCCGGCGAGCAGTCTCCGGTAAGCGGCTGTGCGGCGGGCCGCGTCCAGCTGTTCGACCTGCTCACCAGGCATGCCGAGGAGGCGCAGGAACTCGCCGAGCACCGCCACCGGGTCAGCCGGAGGCACCTGTGGGTCGTAGCCGCGCAGGTTGACGAACAACCGCGCATCACGTCCGCCGCCGGCTCGGATGGCGGCGTGCGCGGCTCGCACCGCGAACGCCGACTTCCCCACTCCCGCCATCCCCTCGACGGCGACGATCACGCCGGTCTCGCCTGCATCCGCACACAGCGCCGCGACCCGTTCCAGCTCGGCGCCGCGCCCTGTGAACTCCGGCAGGTCCGGTGGCAGGCGGTCCAGCACGGTCACCGCGCTCGTCAGCCGGGACGCACCCGGGTCGCCGGCTGCGCGCCCGGCTCGGCGCCACGCCAGCGCACTGGCTTCCGATACGCCGAGCGCGCGGACGATGTCGACCACCAGCTCGATATCCACCCGGCGCCGGCCCGGCCGGAAACACGAATACACCGTCCCGCGCGGCGGACGGCTCTGCTCGACCGGAATTCCCCGGCCCGTTCTGGCGAAGCCGATCCGGCGGGCGATCTCGGCAAACGAGGGACTGCCGGCCCACACCCGCAACGTGCGCAACCGGTCGGCCAACTGGTCAAACGAGGTGACCTCGGCTGGCTCGGGCGGCTCGTCACCCAGTTGTGCCACCACGGCTTCAAGTCCATCCGGTCGGCGACACGATTTCCACGAATACGGTACCCGAGATCGAAGCTCGTGTTCGGACTTGTTCAGGAACGTGGATTTCTCTGAAACGGCGAACGTACGGTTCCCGCGGCCACGCACGAAATGCCGCTTTCCTGGGAGGCGGCTCATACGAAAACGAGGTTCGAACCATGCGAAAAGTGATCGGCACGACCACCGCGGCCATCATCGGCGCCGCCGCGATCTGCCTGACATTGCCCGGCTCCGCGGCGGCCGCGGGTGAGACGTTCGGCTGTCACGTCACCCCGAACGCGGACACCGGCTACCACGCCTACTGCGTTCCGGATCGGCCCGCTGCCAGGTTCACCGTCAGTTTCAAGTTCACCGGTACCGGGACCTACACCTACGTCTGGAATCTGAGCGGCGACATCGGCGGCCGCACGACGACGGCGGGCACCTGCATCGCCACCAGCTCGCTCTGCAACTTCTCGTTCAGCAGCAGCGGCGACCGCGACATCGTCGGGCAGGTCACTGCCACCCAGAACGGAGTGTCGATCACCATGACCGCTACCGCCAGCACCCCCGCCGTATGCGGCACCTACTGGTGCTGACCTGACCGGGGCGGCGGACCCGGCTGCCCGGCGAGCCGGGCCCGCTGCCCGATGTCGGCCACGAACGCCGGGGGTAACCTGTGCAGCGATCTCGGGGAGGTCGGCGAGCCAGGTCCGGTCCGCGTCCTGCGCGGTCGTCGCGGCGGGGGATCTAGCATCGTTCGTGATGTCGAATTGTTCGTGCGGATGTCAGCTTGTGGCAGACCAGATGGTCTGTGAGATGACGAAGGCCGAGGTGAACCTCAGCGGGTGGCGCCCGCGGTGGTGGCACAGCGCCGCGGCGAGGTCGGCATGATCAGTGATGTCGACAGCGGGAAGGTGGCGAGCCCGGTGCAGACGGGCTCGTCGACGGGGGTCAAGTTCTTCTTGGCCCCTGAAACGGTTCTTCGTGTGCCCGGTCAAGTCAGGAGCTGAACGCTCGTTGCCTGGCGGTGTGAGGTTAGCGTCGTGTCTCGACACCCGCGCTGCTCAGCGGAAGTCGTTCGCGTGGTCGTCGGCCCACTGCGCGAACGTGTGGGCAGGACGGCCGGTGACGTCCGTTACGACGGTCGATACCTGCGGCGGCGCGGTGGTTCCGGCCCGCCATGCGGCCAAGATCGCGTCGACACCCATCGGTGGCATGGTTCTGCCGAGTTCGACGCGTGCCTGTTCGATCGAGATCGTCTCGAGGGTGATCTTGCGACCGGTGGCGGCGCCGATGTGCTGTACCTGCTGCCGGATGGACAGTGACTCGGGCCCCCACACGGGGTAGGCGTGGCCATGGTGACCTGGTTGGGTCAAAGCGGTCACGGCGAGCGCCGCCAGGTCCTTCTCGTGAATGGGCGCTGTCTGCGCGTCCGGATAGGGCACTCGGACGATGCCCTCGTCGCGGATCGAGTTCCGCCACCACCACAGGGTGTTGGTGGCGAACATTCCTGGTCGGATGAATGTCCATGTCAGGCCGGACCTCTCGAGGGCGGACTCGACGGTGATGTGTGCCCGGGCGATCGGGTTGCGCGCGGCATCCGGGTGGATGACAGACCCGGACGACAGCAGTACCACGTGCTGGACGCCGGCGGACTCGGCCGCCGTCACGAAACCGTCGATTCCTTCCGGCTTGGCGTAGAGGAACACGCGCTGCGCGCCGTCGAGAACGGCGGGCAGGGTTGCGGGGGTCTCCAGATCGGCCGTGAAGACTTCTGCTCCCACCGGGAAGCCCACCGGGAGCAGCGTCCGGCTCGTCAACCGCATCTTCTCGCCCACCGAGCTCAGACCCGCCGCGACATGGCGACCGACTTTGCCGCTGGCTCCAAAAACCACTGTGACCATGACAGCAGCGTAGGTCTGAAGCTTACTGATCGAAAGGACCTACCTTCAGGTAAGCTCCAAATATGGAGGTAGGTTCCCAGGCTGGACGGGACGCATGGCAGGGCATGAGTGATGCGTTCAACAGCGAGTGCCCGGCGCGTGAGGTGTTCGAGCACATCACCGGCCGCTGGGGCATGTTGATCTTGGCGGCGTTGGGAGACGGACCGCGGCGCTTCTCCGAATTACACGAGACGGTCGGCGGGATCAGCGAGAAGATGCTGTCGCAAACACTGCGCACCCTGGTGCGGGACGGGCTTGTCGCGCGAACGGTCGAGCCCACCTCTCCACCGCGGGTCAGCTACGAACTCACGCCACTCGGCCTGGGCCTCACCAAGTCACTGGACCAGTTCCTGGGCTGGATCCGGCAGTACACGATCGACGTCGTGACCGCCCAGCGCCGCTACGACCAGCAGCACCGATGAGCTCACCACAAGGACTTGCCTGAGCACGCCCCGCATCTTCCGCGTCCGGTGCGAGTGCTGAACGCGCTTTCATGGCTCCCACTTCATGTCAAGGGCCGGCGGTGACGGGGCGTTAAGCTGAGCGGCGGCAGGTTCGGGTTGTGGCTTGTCCGAAGGGCCGGTGTACGGTGTCAGGCCGGTCACTCTGGATTGCAAAGTAGTCCCCGAGTGCCTTCCCTGGCCTGCCGCGTCACGTCGTTTCTGATCAGTCAGCGTGCGGGCGTAGACGACGTTGGACAGGCGTCGTTTGAGCGCACGCATCGCTTCCATCGACGTCTTACCCACAGCTTTCTTCGAGTCGAAATAGGCCCGGCCAGCGTTCGGATTGCGAAGCTGAACGACTCCCATGATGTGCAGCGTCCGGTTGATCCTGCGATTACCGGCACGGGACAGGCGATGCCGTTGCTGTTCACCGGACGATGCGTCCAGCGGCGCGGTGCCGTTCCAGGACGCGAACCGGTCACGGGTGTTCCGCCGGGAACCAGCTCTGCGAGCAGACGGTGGAGGCGGTTGACGGTCTGGGTCCTGGCGCGGCCTAGTTCGTCGCGACGTCGACCAGCATGCCCATCACGACCAGCTCAGGTCGGCTTGGAGGCGGACGAGGTTCGGGCTCCGCAGCGCGACCAGGGCTACTGAGTGCGCGTCGACCGGGTCGGTCTTGCGGCCGTTGCCGGTTCGATGATCACGTGCATGCGATTCTCCCTTGCCTCAACGTGTCGATGTCAGTAAGGAGGGCACCACTACTTCGAGCAGAACAGACCCCTTTCAGCCACTCCTCGCGCGGTGCTCGGCGAGACGCATGCCATAAGAGCCACACCAAATGACGCTGGCGGGCAGTCGCTGTGAGCGAGCGGCTCACCGAGCACCTGGACCAGAGTCTGGCGGGCCCGATCCTGCCGCCCAGTCTTGAGTAGTCGCGAGTCGAGCGCTCGCGTTGGTCATACCGATGATCAGGTCGGCTTGCCATTCGCTGCGTTTGGTGTCTGCGGAAGCCCTGACTGCGCTTCGGCAGCGCGAGTCGGCGTCACCGCAACCTTCGCAGGCGACCTCTCCCTGGAAATTCCGGAAGTGCGGTCACTTGTGGTCCGGCGGCAGAGTGCCGTAACAAAGTACGACGCCGAGGCCACACTGTGCACATGGTTGACCGGCACCGCCGATGCATCGTCTCCAGTGCGCTCAGGCGGCACTCCGACGCTCTGTAGTCATACATGACTTTCGCACACTCCACCTCAACGTCCGGTTTGCCCCCTGCACGGTGGTTGCTGGCCGCGACCCGCCCGTGGCGCCCGGGGTTCGAGCCGGTGGCCGATCGGATCGGTCTGACCGCCTTCGCCGACTCCTATGGCACCGGCGGCTAGGATCTCGCGGCGGCTTCCCGTGCCGCCTGCTCCAGCCGGTTCCGGTAGCTCGCCCACCACGCCCCGTCGCCTGGTGCCGTGGTGTCCTTGCCCGGCTGCGTTCCGGTGACCCCGTCGATCAGCTCGCGGACGATGTCGGCGTGCCCGGCGTGCCGGTGTGTCTCGGCGATCATGTGTACCAGGACGTGGTGCAGGGTCACTTCACCCCGATCACCCGGCCGGTGTGGCAGGTGCCCGATCGCGTCCAGCGCGAGTGTGCCGATCATCGTGTCGGCGTGTGCGCACGCCCTGCGGTACAACCCGATGATGTCCTCTCTGGACTCGTCGGCGGTCGCCCACATGTCGACGTTGGGCTCCTCTTCGTTGCCGTCCCACGGCAGTGGCTCGCCGGGCGGCCGCCCGAAGGTGTCCCCGAAGTACCCCAGCTCGCAGCCGGCCAGGTGCTTGACCAGCCCCAGCAGGTTGGTGCCGGTCGGCGTCAGTGGGCGGCGGGCGTCGTACTCCGAGAGCCCGTCGAGCTTCCACAGCAGGGCGTCGCGGGCGGCCTGCAGGGAGCGGTGCAGGTCCGCCTTCGGTTCCGTCACGGCCACGTCCGGCAGTATCTCACCTGGCCCGGCCGTCACCCCGGATTGCGCTGATTCGGCGGTGCCGCCGCGAATCGCCCTTACGCGTACTTGACCGCGACCCATCCCTCTGGGGGAAAGGGTGACCGCCGTGCGAGCGATACGGCGCGTCTCCCTGAGAGGGGGCCAGGTGAGCCGGGCCGGCGAAGGCAGCGAAGAGACGCGGAAGAAATTGAAACGGCCGTGGTTCCCAACCCTCCCTGAGAGAGAACCGGACGAGCTGCTCGATCAGCTCGCCGAACGCGCGCGAAAAGTGCTGGGCCGCGAGGAGCGGGCGCTCGGCCTGCTGTGCGTGAGCCGGATGGTGGCAGGCGACCTCGGGTTGCCGACGCTGCTGCACCGGATCGTCGAGTCGGCCCGTGAGCTGCTGGGCGCCCGGTACGCGGCGCTTGGCGTGGTCGGGCCTGATGGCCGGCTCGCCGAGTTTGTGCACGCTGGGATGGATGCCGGGACAGTGGCGCGGCTGGGCCGGTTGCCGGAGGGCCGGGGGTTGCTCGGGGCCGTGGTGGCGGATTGGCGCCCGATCCGGCTGGCGGACGTCGTCGTCGATCCGCGGTCGTCCGGCCTCCCCGACGGGCACCCGCCGATGGGCAGCTTCCTCGGGGTGCCGATCCGGGTCCGCGGGGTCGTGTTCGGCGCCCTCTACCTCACCGAGAGCCGGTACGGCGAGTTCAGCGAGGCGGATGAGCAACTCGCGGTGACGCTGGCTGCGACCGCCGGGCAGGCCATCGCCAACGTTCGGCCCGTATCGGGCGGAAGCACGCCGAACTCTGCGACGAACACAGCCAGTTCGCGGCCGAGCTGCACGGCCAGGTGACGGAACGGCTGCACACGATCGGGCGGTCGCTGCGGACGACGCCGGAAGAGGAGATCGCTTGCCGGGTTCGGTCGGCGATCGCCGACCTCGACGCGGTGGTCACCCAGATCCGCGAGACTGCCCTCTTGCTGGACGACATGGTGCCGCGTCCCATGTCCGCCGTCCACGACCGGCTCCGGGACGTCCTGTTCGAAGCCTGTGCCGAACAGGGGTTGATCGGCTCGATCGAGTTCGCGGGCCGGACCGACGTGGTCGTCTCGGACGAGCGCGCGGACGAACTGGCCGGAGTGCTGCGGGAAGGCCTCCGGTTGATCGCCCGGCACACGGGAGCCGCGGCTGTCCAGCTCACGGTCTGGTCGGACGAAGTCAGACTGAGCGCGTTCCTCGGCCACGACGGCAATGCCCAGCTCACCATGCTGTCGGACGCGGACCTGGCCGAGTTCGCCGAGCCGACGCTGCGCCGCGGTGGCATCGCGGAAATCGACGAGAGCGCGCTCACCTGGTGGGTGCCGCTGGACCGGCAGCAGGGCTGGTAGGTCTCTTTCGAAGCAGCCGGTCAGACAGCGTTCCGGGGAACCGGTGCCACGGCCGGTACTGGGCCGGCGAGGTGTGCCGACCATTCGGTGACCCGGCGGGCGACGTCCTGGGCGGTGAGGCCGATCCGGGACAGCACCTCGTCGCGGCTGCCGTGGTCGTGGAACGTTTGCGGCACCGCCAGGTCGCGCAGCGGGACGTCGCATTCGGCGTCGCGGAAGACCGCCGCCAGGGCCGAGCCGAAGCCGCCGTGGCGGCCGCTGTCCTCGACCGTGACGACCAGCTTGTGCTGCTCGGCCAGCGCGACCAGCTCGGCCGGCACCGGCAGCACCCAGCGCGGGTCGACGACCGTGACGCCGATGCCCTGGTCGGCCAGGCGGGCCGCGGCGGCGAGACCGAGCGGGGCGAACGCGCCGACCGTGACCAGCAGGACGTCGGCGCCTTCCTTCGGGCGGCGCAGCACGTCGACCGTGCCGAGCCGCTCGACCGCCGTGACGTCCGTGCCGACCTTGCCCTTGGAGAACCATGTAGCCGACGTGCAGGCCACTCACACGGATCCGCGCGGCACGAGTTCCTGCCGTAGTGCGTTGGTCGGCTGCCATTCCGCGCCCTTGGCCGAGAAGTACGCGCCCGGGATGTCACCGGCGTACTGGTCATCGCGGGCTGGAAGAAGGCGAACAACCCGTCGACGTCCGTCAAGCGGGATGACCGGCTGTTCGGCGGGTGCCGATCGCGGCGGCCACGGTCAGGAGGGCCACGGCCGCACCGGCCACGGCGGCCTGCTGCAACGCGGTGTGCTGCCGGGTGACGTCGCCGGAGAGATAGGGGCCCGTGAGCAGGCTGGCGGTGACCGCGATGCCGAGAGCGGCGCCGACCTCGCGGGTGGCGTCGTTGACGGCCGACCCGACGCCCGCGCGGTTCGGCGGCACGCAGGTGAGCACGGTCATGGTCGCCGGCAGCACGGCCATGCCCGCGCCGGTTCCGGCGATGGCGGCGAACCACGCGAGCCGGCTCCCGTCAGCGTCCATGGTGCTGACCAGCGGCAGGTAGGCGGCCGCGAAAAGCACCATTCCTCCCGCTGTCACGGCTCGCTCCGCCGCCGGGGGCGTCACGGCCGCGACGGCGAAGCCGACCAGCATGCCGCCGACCAGGGGCAGCAGGCGTGCCCCGGCTGAGGCGGGGGAATCGCCCAGCCGGGCCTGCGCGTGGAACATCACCAGCAGCAGGGCGCCGAAGAAGCAGAACGCAGAAGCGGCGAGGACCAGCACCGAGACGCGGAACCTGCTCACGCGCCACAGCCCGGCGGGCAGCAGCGCTTCGGGGGTGCGGCGGGAGTGCATCACGAACCCCGCGCTCGTGGCGGCGCTCGCGGCGAGCCCGGACCACGCCGGCCAACCCCAGCCGTGCTGCCCACTCCAGAAGATCACGAAGACCAGCGAGAACACGGCCATCCCCGAAAGGGCCGCTCCGCGCACGTCCACCCGGGGCGCGTCACGGTCCCGGGTCTCGGGCACCCACCGGCAGGCCGCCAGAGTCAGGACGAGCACCGGCACGTTGATCCAGAACCCCGCCCGCCACCCGTAGTGCTGGACCAGATACCCGCCGAGCAGCGGCCCCGACAGGCCACCAAGTCCTGCCATGAGCGCCCACCACGCCACCGCCCACCGGCGTTCCCGCGGCCGCGGGAACAGGGCACCGATGGTCGCCAGCGTCGATGGCATCACGAGTGCGGCGCCTGCGCCCATCAGCAGGCGGGCACTGAGCACCACGAGCCCGCTGTTCGCGACCGCTCCCGCGACCGAAGCCACGGTGAACAGCATCAGCCCGCAGGCGAAAAGCCGCCGGCGGCCGTAGCGGTCACCGATCGCCCCGGCCGCCAGCACCCCGCAAGCCAGGGTCAAGGTGTAGCCGTCGAGGATCCATTCGAGGAGACCGGGCCCGGGACGCAGATCGGCGCTCAGCGGGAACACCGCCACGTTCAGTACGGTGACATCCAGGCTGATGACGAACAGTCCCATGGACAAGACGCTCGTCGCGACCCACGGCTTCGTCTTCCTGGTCGCGGCGAGCGAGCCGTGACTCGCGCCGTTGCCGTTCGCACTCGTGCTCATGGCCTGGGGAATCCCTTTCTGTCGACACGCCGCGCCGCGATCCAACTCACAAATGCATCACTATCATTCATTTCGAGGTGATTCCACAGCGCCTGCGGGTGCCGGATATCCCGTGCGCGAATCGGATCTCCGTGCCGATACGGCAGCGGTGGAGTTTCCGGGATTTCTCTTGCGACCCCTTCGACGCCTTTTTCACTGGCTAGGGCGAACTCGCGAATCGCCCTGGGGCGTACTTGACCACGACCCGTCACCTTGGGGGAAACTGGAGGCCGCCGCGCGGGCCGTGCGGTGTCTCCCTGAGAGGGGGTCTAGGTGAGCTGGGCTGGCGAAAGTCAGGAAGAGTCGCGGACCGAACCGGAACGGCCGGCGTTCTCGAGCCTCCCCCGGAGGGACCTGGACGAGCTGCTCGATCAGCTCGTCGAACAAGTGCAGGACGTGATGGGCCTCGACGGGCGGTCGCGCGGCCTTTTGCGTGTGAGCCGGATGGTGGCCGGCGACCTCGCCCTGCCGACCGTGCTGCGCCGGGTCGTCGAGGCGGCCCGTGACCTGCTGGGTGCCCGCTACGCGGCGCTCGGCGTGCTCGGGCCTGACAACCGGCTCGCCGAGTTCGTCCACGTCGGCATGGACGCCGAAACCGTGGCGCGGGTCGGGCGGCCGCCGGAGGGTGCCGGGTTGTTCGGGGCAGTGGCGGCGGATTCGCGCCCGATCCGGCTGGCGAACATCACCGACGATCCGCGCTCGTCCGGCTTCCCGGATGCGTACCCGCCGATGTGCAGCTTTCTCGGTGTGCCGATCAGCGTCCGTGGTGTCGTGTTCGGCAACCTCTACCTCACCGAATCCCGGCAAGGCGAGTTCGGCGCGGAGGACGAGCAGCTCGCCGTGGCGCTTGCCGCGATCGCCGGGCAGGCGATCGCCAACGCCCGGCTTCGTGAGACCATGCGCAAGCAGCAGGAGTGGCTCGCCGCCTCGACGGCGATCACGCGGGAACTGCTCGCCGCCCGCTCCGCAAGTCCACTCGAGCTGATCGCCGTGCACACCCAGGACGTCGCCGACGCCGACCTGGTCACCGTGCTGCGCCCGGACGGTGCGGGCCTCCGCATCGAGGTCGCGGTCGGTGCCGGTGCCGACGAGCTGCAGTGGAGCCACGTCGATGTGGACAGCACGATGTGCGGCCAGGTCTTCGCCAGCGGTGCGCCGGTCGCGGGGTCGAGGATCGACCGGTACTCCGGGCTGGGTGCCCCCATCCCGCTCCGGACGGACCTCGACGCGATGCTGGCCGTCCCGCTGACCGGGGCCGGGCGGGTGAACGGCGTGCTGACGGCCTCCCGGAAGATCGGCCGGCCGGGCTTCACCGCCGAAGACCTCGAACTGGCCGCGGGCTTCATTGACCAGGCCTCGATGGCCGTCGAGCTGGCGGACGCCCGTGTCGAACAGCAGCACGCGGAGCTCTACGACGAACGCAGCCGGGTCGCGGTCGAGTTGCACAGCCATGTGGTGCAACGGCTGTATGCGATCGGCCTGTCCCTGCAGACGACCGCGGACGCGATCCGCCCGGAGAAGACCGCCGGCCGGGTCCGGGAGGCGATCGCCGATCTCGGCGCGGTGGTCACCCGGATCCGCGAGACGGCCTTCCTGCTGGACGACCTGCTTCCGCACCCCGCGTCGGCCGTGCACGACCGGCTCCGGGAGGTCTTGTTCGAGGTCTGCGCCGAGTGGGGGCTGACCGCGGCGATCGAGTTCGTCGGCCACGCCGACGTGATCGTTCCGGACAAACTCACGGACGCGCTGGCCGATGCCCTGCGGGAAGGCCTGCGGTTGATCGCCCGGCACACGGGAGCTGCGGCCGTCCGGCTCGAGATCCAGCCGTGCGAAGACCAGCTGAGCGTACTCCTCGGTCACGACGGCAGTGCCGAGCTCACCATGCTGCCGGACACGGAGCTGGCCGAGTTCGCCGAGCCGCTGCTTCGCCGCGGTGGCACTTCGGAGGTCGGTGAGACCGCCTTGAACTGGTGGATGCCGCTGCGATCGCGCTGGGGTTGCTGAGTGCAGAAACGCGCCCGTAACCGTAAAGGGTGAACGTCCCTCGAAATCGCTGTTCCGGATATCCGATTGTTGAAGCTGATATCCGGAACGCGCACGCACCGTGGAACTGTTTCGAACCCAATGATAGGAATGAATTCCGTAGTTCGATCCCGGCGTGCCGCACGACGGTGTTACGGAGGCCGTGAAGTGACTGCGATAGACCTGGGACTGCCCACTCTCGGCGGCCTGGACCTTGTGCCCACCACCGATGAGCCGCAGAAGGCCAAGGACTACAAGTCGGACCAGGAGGTCCGCTGGTGTCCCGGCTGCGGCGACTACGTCGTGCTCAACGCGGTCCAGTCCTTCTTGCCGACGCTGGGGCTCAAGCGCGAGAACATCGTGTTCGTCTCCGGGATCGGCTGCTCCTCGCGGTTCCCGTACTACTTGAACACCTACGGCATGCACTCGATCCACGGCCGTGCGCCGTCGATCGCGACCGGGCTGGCGACGACACGCCCGGATCTGTCGGTGTGGGTCGTCACCGGTGACGGCGACGCGCTGTCGATCGGCGGCAACCACCTGATCCACGCGTTGCGCCGCAACGTGAACATCAAGATCCTGCTGTTCAACAACCGGGTCTACGGGCTGACCAAGGGCCAGTACTCCCCGACGTCGGGGCCGGGCATGGTCACCAAGTCGTCGCCGATGGGTTCGGTGGACACGCCGTTCAACCCGCTGTCGCTGGCGATCGGCGCCGAGGCGTCGTTCGTGGGCCGGGCGATGGACTCCGACCGCAAGGGCCTCACCGAGGTCCTGCAGGCCGCGGCCGAGCACCGCGGGTCGGCGCTGGTCGAGATCTACCAGAACTGCCCGATCTTCAATGACGGTGCGTTCGACGTTCTCAAGGACGCCGACGAGGCCGCCGCCCGGCTGATCCCGCTGCGCGCCGGTGAGCCGATCCGCTTCGGCCCGAACCAGGAGTTCGGCGTGAAGCGCAGTGACTGGGGCGGCTTGGACGTCGCCAAGGTCGCCGACATCGGCGAGGACAACATCGTGGTGCACGACCCGGCGATCACCGACACGTCGTACGCGTTCGCGCTGTCGCGCCTTGGCGATCAGAGCCTCAACCACGTCCCGACGGGTATCCTGCGCCAGGTCGAGCGCCCCACCTACGACGACGGCGCCCGCGCCCAGGTCGAGGAGGCCCGCGCGGCCCGCAAGCCGGACCTGCAGGGCCTGCTGCGCGGCAAGGACACCTGGACGATCAGGTAGCCGGCGTTCCGGCTACGGCATCACGTATGGAACGACCCTCAGCGAGGCCGTTCTCGGCGACGTTCGAATCGGTGACTTGGCGCTGTGCATCGTCGTAGGCGTTGATAATTTCGAAGGGGAGACGGCCCCGTGTGAAGATGTCGTAGCCGTTCTTGGAGGCCCAGAAGCGGATCGCGCGTGATTGCTCACGGACGGCACTGCTCGTCGACGTCGGCTGGGTGGCTGTGATCCGGATCTTGCGACCACCGGACCGGCGGCTCACGGCGATGAACCGGGCGAGCTCCCCGCGTAGGGCGGTGGCGTTGTCGTCGGATAGGTCGATTTCGTAGCTGACGCCGTCGAGGCTGAAGGGGATGGTGTGACGGGCGGGGCTGCCGTCGAGGTCGTCCAGCAACTCGACGATGACCTTTTGTGCCATGAAATTCGTCCTCTTTCAATGTGCCCGCGCATCACCGTCGAGGTGGCGCGCCCGCTCTTCGCCGGGGAGCAGGCGGCGAAGAGCGGGCGATTCGATCGGGCGACCGCGATGGGCTCATGCCCCACGCCCCCATCGGGGTCTCGTCGTTCCCGGCGTCTCGCCGGTTGGCGGCGAGACAACTGGATCAGACTACCCGCCCGGATTATATGCATTGGCGGCGAGTCCCGGACAACAGTCGTGCCATGGGTTTATTCATGGAAATCGCGAGCGATGTTTGTGTTCCTTTACAAGGTCATGCGGACGTGGTCATTGGCGGAGTGTGCTGGCGGGGGTGACGCCGTAGGTTTCGCGGTAGGTGGCAGCGAAGCGGGCGGCGTGGGCGAAGCCCCAGCGGGCGGCGATGGCGGCGACGGTGTCGCCTCGGGCGGGGTCCGCTTTCTGGAGCTCGTGGTGGGCGTGGTCGAGTCGCACCTGGCGGAGGTAGGCCATGGGCGTGATGTCCTGGTGGCGGCGGAAGGCGTAGTGGAGGGCGCGAGGGCCGATGCGGGCGGCCTCGGCGATGTCGGTGATCGTGATGGGGGACTGGGAGTGGGTTTCGATGAACGCGACGGCCCGCCGGACGGCGGCGGGGGCGGGGTCGTGCCCGGTGCCGGGTTCGGTGCGGGTGTCGTCGCCGAGGCCGCTGTGGGTGAAGGTGGCGAGGAGTGTGGCGGCAAGCAGGTGGGTTGCTTCGGCGAGGATGATCGGGTTCTCCGTGGCGACGGCGTTGCTGAAAACGGCGTGGCGGACGTAGTCGACCGTGGCGAGCCAGTGCCGGCCGAGGTCTGGTGCGGGGGAGCGTTCCCAGTCGAAAGTCAGCCCGGTTTTCGGCAGTCCGACGCTCTCCGCAGCCGTCCGCAGCACGGTCTTCCAGTTCAACGCGACACTGCTGACGTTCAGTGGACCAGTGCGTGCGAAAGCCCGTTCGGTGGGTGGCAGCAGGGCTGGCTGGTGGAGGCCGGAAGTGACGGTCCGCTTGCCGGCACTGACTTCGATGCGGGTCAGCGGGCTTCGGGCGGTCATGATGAGCAGCCCGTCCAGTGGTTCGACGATGATTTGTGGTACCGGGGTACTTTGTACCTTTAACAGGCCGAGTCCATTGGTGGTGAGCAACTGCGCCGAACCGGTGAAGGTCTTCTGCTCACGTCCTACTCCGTGTCGATGGAACGTGATGAGATTGTTTTCGAACCAGTCGCGAAAACAATCGAAGTCCGTGGAGGTGAAACGTGTTTCGCTAATCTGCGGCGGAGTGGACACGGGACCTCATCGTGACTAGCGGAGCCGCCGCGGAGGTGGCCGCGTCGAGGACCACGGTGTTCGAAGTTTCTGTCACTGAACGATTGCATGAAAGCGTGTCATCGACAAGCCTCTGGATGGGGGATCGTGCATATCACTCGTTAGTGGCAATTGTGAAAACTTCCCACTAAAAGGTGAATTGCCGCAGTTTACTGTCCGGTCGGCGCACCGGATATCCGAATTGCGCAGCGGATGAGTGACGGCGAGATGGCCGTCTGCTAATGCTGTAAGGACGGATCCGCTGCAGGCGCTCCTCGTTCGACGCCGTCGCCGGTGCGGCGGTTACCCATCGGAAACCCTTCGTTCCCTCGGATCGGTCCACAACGATAGCGGGAACCCGGAGCTGCAAGCTGCCCGGCACAACGGACCTGCGCCAGCGGAGCATCACCCGCCGCACTCGTCCCACAGCCCGCCGCAAACCCTGAGCGAAGAGAGAACGCCATGGCTGCCCGCACCGCCACCGCCCCGGTCACCGTTGTCGGGACTCGACCCGAGGATGGCCTGCTGGTCGCGTCGGAGCTGCTGCTCGACGGGCGTGAGCTGGCCTGCCCGGCGGCGCCGTTGCTGGCCGGAGAACTGCGGCGACGCGGTGTGCCGACGGCGACGGCGACCCTGAAGCTGGCCGGTGACAGCCAGGTCGAGGCCAGCTTCGCCACGGTGTCCTCAGGCGACTTCGAACTGGGGCTGGCCGTCGCCGCGGCCGGCGCGGACCGGGCCGTCGCCGACAGCGTCGTGCAGACCTGGCTGAGCCTCGCCGGTCCACGCACGGTGCTGCTGGCCAGTCCACGCTCCTTCTGCGCCGGTGTCGAGCGGGCCATCGAGATCGTGCTGCGCACGATCGAGCGGCGGAGCACCCAGGTCTACGTGCGCAAGCAGATCGTGCACAACACCCACGTCGTCAAGGACCTGGAACGGCGGGGAGCCCGGTTCGTCGACGAGCTGGACGAGGTTCCGGACGGCGCGACCGTGGTGTTCTCCGCGCACGGCGTCTCGCCTGCGGTCCGCGACGAGGCGGAACGCCGCGGGATGGAGGTCATCGACGGCACCTGCCCGCTGGTGACCAAGGTGCACGCCGAGGCCCGCCGGTTCGCCGGCCGTGGCGACACCGTGGTGATGGTCGGGCACGCCGAGCACGAGGAGGTCGAGGGCACGATGGGCGAGGCGCCCGGATCCATGGTGCTGGTGGCCGACGTCGACGACGTGCTGGCGCTGGAGCTGGAGGAAGTCAGCCGGGTGTCCTACCTGACCCAGACCACGCTGGCCGTCGACGAGACCGCCGAGGTGATCGACGCGCTGCGGGACAAGTTCCCCGCGTTGAGGGAACCCGGGTCGGACGACATCTGTTACGCGACCACCAACCGCCAGGACGCGGTGCGGCAGATCATCGCCGAGTCCGAGCTGGTGCTGGTGGTCGGGTCGGCCAACTCGTCCAACTCGGTGCGGCTGGTGGAGCTGTGCCGGCGCCAGGATGCCGAGGCCCACCTCATCGAAGACGTCTCGCACATCCGGCCGGAGTGGCTGACCGGGGTGAAGACGGTGGGGCTGACCGCCGGCGCGTCGGCACCGCCGGAACTGGTGTACGAGGTGATCGCCGCGCTCGGCGGTCTCGGCCAGGTCGCCGTGCTGGAACGGGAGGCGGCACGGGAGACGATCCAATTCGGTCTCCCGGCAACACTGAGGAGCTCCTCGTGACCGACCTCCGCGAAGCGACCGGGCACTCCCACGCCGACCTGAGGGAATACAGCCGGGACCGGCTGACTGCCTTGGCCGCAGACATCCGCGCGGCGCTGGTCCCGGCCGTGTGCGGGGTCGGCGGGCACCTCGGCCCGAACCTGGGTGTGGTGGAGCTGACGATCGCGCTGCACCGGGTGTTCCGGTCGCCGCAGGACCCGATCCTGTTCGACATCGGGCACCAGGCGTACGTGCACAAGATGCTCACCGGCCGCTGGGACGCCTTCGGCGGCCTGCGGCAGTCCGGCGGCCTGTCCGGCTACCTGTCACGGAGGGAGAGCGCCCACGACTTCATTGAGAACTCCCATGCCTCGACGGTGCTGTCTTACGCCGACGGCATGAGCCGGTCGTTCGAGCTGACCGGCAACCGGGACCGGCGGATCGTGGCGGTCCTCGGTGACGGCGCGCTGACCGGCGGCATGTGCTGGGAGGCGATGAACAACATCGGCGTGTCCGGCCGGCCGCTCGTCGTCGTCCTGAACGACAACGAGCGGTCGTACGAGCCGACCCTCGGCGCGGTCGCCGAGCACCTCGCCGGGCTGCGGTCGGATGCGGTCGCCGGGCAGAACCTGTTTGAGCAGCTGGGTTTCGAGTACCTCGGTCCCGTAGACGGCCACGACTTCGAGGCCCTGCACGACGTACTGTCCCTCGCCCGCGGCCGGTCGCATCCGGTGCTGGTGCACTGCGTGACGGTGAAGGGCAAGGGCTATCTGCCTGCCGAGCAGCACAAAGGCGACCGCATGCACGGTGTCGGCGTGCTGGATCCGGAGACCGGCAAGAGCCGCACCTGCGGCAGGCCCGGGTGGACGACGGTGTTCGGCGAGGAGATCGCCGCCATCGCCCGCCGGCGCCAGGACGTGGTCGGCGTGACGGCGGCGATGAAGTTCCCGGTCGGGTTCGGGCAGTTCGCCAGGGAGTTCCCGGAGCGGGTGATCGACGTCGGCATGGCCGAACAGCACGCCGTGACCTCGGCCGCCGGCCTGGCCATGGGCGGCCTGCACCCCGTGGTCGCCCTCTACGCGACCTTCCTCAACCGGGCGTTCGACCAGGTCCTGATGGACGTCGCCCTGCACAGCCTGCCGGTGACGTTCGTGCTGGACCGCGCCGGGGTGACGGGCCCGGACGGGCCGAGTCACCACGGCATGTGGGACCTGTCGCTGCTGGCGATGGTGCCGGGGATGCAGGTTGCCTGTCCCCGTGACGCGGACCGGCTGCGTCAGCTGCTGCGCGAGGCCGTGACGCACCCCGGTCCCACGGCGATCAGGTTCCCGAAGGCGTCGGTGGGGGAGCCGGTGCCCGCGTGCGCCAGCTTCGAAGACATCGACGTGCTGCACTCCGACGGCAAGGACGTGCTGATCGTCGCCGTCGGGCCGACCGCTCCGCTGTGCCTGCGGGTGGCGGAGATCCTCCGCGCCCGCGGTGTCGGTGCCACGGTGGTCGACCCGCGCTGGGTGCTGCCGGTGGCGCCGGCCCTCGTCGGCTTCGCCACCCGGTTCGGTCTCGTGTCCGTCGTGGAAGACGGCGTCGAGGCCGGCGGCGTGGGCGACGCCGTGACCCGGGCCTGCGCGTCGGCCGGTGTCGACGTTCCGGTGCGCTCTTTCGCCCTTCCCCGGGCTTTCCTCGCCCAGGGCAGCCGTGACGAGGTGCTGACGCGTGGCGGGCTGGCGGAGCGGGTGGTGGCCGAGCGGATCGGCCGTTGCCTGGAGTGAGGAACCGATGACCACCATCCCGTGAGGAGAACAGCTGTGCCTGTGTCCCTGGGTATGCCCGAGGCCCCCGTGCCTACCTTGTCCGCTCGCCGGCCGACCCGGCAGCTGAAGGTGGGGGCGGTCGGTGTCGGCAGTGAGCATCCCGTGTCCGTGCAGTCCATGACGACGACGTTGACCTCGAACGTCGACGAGACGCTGCAGCAGATCGCCGAGCTGACCACGGCGGGCTGCGACATCGTGCGTGTCGCCTGCCCGTCGCAGGACGACGCGGACGCGCTGCCGGCGATCGCGAAGAAGTCGTCCATCCCGGTCATCGCCGACATCCACTTCCAGCCCAAGTACGTCTTCGCCGCGATCGAGGCCGGTTGTGCCGCGGTGCGCGTGAACCCCGGGAACATCCGGAAGTTCGACGACAAGGTCAAGGAGATCGCACAGGCCGCGAAGGACCACGGAACGCCGATCCGGATCGGCGTCAACGCCGGTTCGCTGGACCCCCGCCTGTTGCAGAAGCACGGCAAGGCGACTCCGGAAGCGCTGGTGGAGTCGGCGTTGTGGGAGGCGTCGCTGTTCGCCGAGCACGACTTCCACGACATCAAGATCTCGGTCAAGCACAACGACCCGGTGATCATGGTGCGTGCCTACGAGCTGCTGGCCGAGTCGTGCGACTACCCGTTGCACCTGGGCGTTACCGAGGCTGGCCCGCCGTTCCAGGGCACGATCAAGTCGGCGGTGGGCTTCGGCGCGCTGCTGAGGCAGGGGATCGGCGACACCATCCGGGTTTCGCTGTCCGCGCCGCCGGTCGAGGAGATCAAGGTCGGCACGCAGATCCTGCAATCGCTGAACCTGCGGCCGCGCAAGCTGGAGATCGTGTCGTGCCCGTCGTGCGGGCGCGCGCAGGTCGACGTCTACAAGCTCGCCGAGGAGGTCACCGCCAGCCTGGAGGGCATGGAGGTGCCGCTGCGCGTGGCCGTCATGGGCTGCGTCGTCAACGGCCCCGGGGAGGCTCGTGAGGCCGATCTCGGTGTGGCGTCGGGCAACGGCAAGGGCCAGATCTTCGTCAAGGGCAAGGTCGTCAAGACGGTGCCGGAGCACCAGATCGTGGAGACCCTAATCGGAGAGGCGCTGCGCATCGCCGAAACCATGTAAACCACTGAAGAAGGAGCGTCGAGCCAGTGACCGTTCACCAGACCGGCACCACTCATCCTCGCATCGACCTGCGCGCTGTGCGCGGGGACGTCGAGCACCGTCTCAGGTCCTTTTTGGACGAAAAGGAACGCTCTGAGGACGGCGGTGTACTGGAGGTCCCGCTCAAGGTGCTGCGCGACTTCCTCGACGGCGGCGGCAAACGGGTGCGTCCCCTGTTCTGTTGTATGGGCTGGCTGGCCGTTTCGGACGGGCCGCTGGAACCGGCCGTGCTGCGCGTGGCGGCCGGTCTCGAGCTGCTCCACACCGCCGTGCTCATCCACGACGACCTGGTCGACGTCTCCGACACCCGGCACGACCGGCCCACGGTGCACCGTGACTTCGCCGCGCACAGTCCCGTGCCACGAGAGGACTGGTTCGGGCAGGGCTCGGCGGTCCTGCTCGGTGATCTGTGCGAGGCGTGGTCCGCGGAGCTGCTGGGCCGGCTCGCCGGCCCGCAGCCGGACACCGTCCGCGAGGCGCTCGACCGCATGCGCAGCGAGGTCAACGTCGGGCAGTTGCTCGACCTCAGGTCGTGCGGCGGGGACCCCGGGAGCGTGGAGGACGCATTCCGGTTGATCCACTACAAGACGACGAAGTACACGGTCGAGCGGCCGTTGCAGATCGGTGCGGCGCTGGCCGGTGGTGATCGCGCCGTGCTGGAGACGTGCAGCGCCTACGCCCGTCCACTGGGCGAGGCGTTCCAGATGTACGACGACCTCGAGGACGTCGACGGGGAGGTGGCCGGCGGCGACGACCTGCGCGATGGCAAGCACACGGTCGTACTGGCGCTGGCTCTGCAGCACGCCGGCGAGCGCGACGCCGGTCGCCTGCGGGAGCTGGTCGGGGACGGCTCACTGGACGAGGACGGCATCAAGGAGGCTCGTGACCTGATCGCCGGCTCCGGGGCGCCGGCGCTGGTCCGCCGGATGGTCTGCGACCGTCGGCAGCAGGCACTGGACGTCCTGGACACGGCGCCGTTCCAGCCCGACGCGAAAAAAGCATTGCGGGGCCTGACGGATCTGGCGATCCCGGGCGTGTCCACGTGGGAGATCACCGATGCCGCATGAAACCGTCGACATCCCCTTCGACGTCCGCTGCGCCCCGGGAATGGAAGAGGCCAACGACGCCGTCGTGGGGTGGCTGGCGGAGCAGGGCTTGCTGCGCGGCGCCGAACAGGTCAAGTACTTCGCGTCCATGCGGGTGGGCCTGAGCGCGGCCTTGAGCTACCCGGAGGCCCGGGGGCGCGATCTGGACCTGGCGGCCACGATGATCGGGTTCCTCCTGCTGGTCGACGACCAGGCCGACACCGATTCGGCGAGCAAGACCCATGACGTCGTCGAGGAGCTGCTGGAGCTGCTGGACCACGACAGCCCCGAGCGGGCGGCGGCACGGACGGTGGTCGGCACCGCCTGGTGTGCGCTGTGGCCACGCTTAAACGAGGGCATGTCGGCCGGCTGGCGGGACCGCATCCGCCGGGACCTGGCTCGCTTGTGGCGGACGTACCTGGGTGAGCGGCGCCTGCTGAGCCCGGCGGCCTATCTGGAGTGGCGGCGGGCCAACGTCGGCCTGCCGGTGTTCCTGGACCTCAACGAACGGGTGGTGCACTACGAGCTGCCCGCGTCTGTCCGCGGCTCCGCGCTGCTCCGGGAGCTGGAGGAGGAGTCCTTCCGGATGTTCACGCTCCCCAACGACCTGTTCTCGCTGGAGCGCGAACGGAACCGCGGGGAGGTGCACAACATGGTCACGGTGCTGGAGGCCGCCACCGGCTGCACCCTCGAGCAGGCGGTTAACGATGTCCGCTGCCTGGTCCGCGACGCCGGACAGAGGTTTCGCTACCTGGAAGAGCGGCTGCCCGGTCTGGCCGCCGAGCTGAGCGCGTCCGACGAGGCCGCCCTGACCGGCCACGTGCAGGCCCTGCGGGACATCGCCCGTGGCTGCTACGAGTGGCAGCGCCTGGGCTCGGACCGGTACTCCGGCAGCGGAGCCGTCGCGGCGCGCGACAGCGGCTACGAAGGCCCGGTCGCGGGGCGGCCGCCCCGGCACGTGGCGTTCGTCCCGGACGGGAACCGGCGCTGGGCGCGCGCCGGCGGCGTCTCGCCGGCGGAGGGGGTGCACCGGGGAACCGAGCGCTTCGCGCCGGTGCTGGAGTGGTGCGCCGACGCGGGTGTGGAAGTGGTGACGCTGTGGCTGTCCTCGCCGGACAACGTGGCGAAGCGCCCGGTTGAGCAGGTGGAAGCCGCGCTGGAGCACACGCGGCAGGCGGTGGCGGCGCTGGCCTCCTCGGGCCGGTATCGGCTGGTCCCCATCGGCGATTTGCGTCTGCTGCCGCAGTCGTTCACCAACGCGCTGGAGAGCGTGCGGGTGGCCACCGCGGACGTGGTGGGCATGACCGTCAACCTGGCGTGCTCGTACAGCGGTACCTGGGACATCCTCCAGGCTGCGCAAGCCTGTGCCGGAGAGAGCGGCTGGACCCGCGAGCGGTTCGAGGCGGCCTTGTCCACGGCCGGTCAGCCGGGGGTGGATCTGGTGGTCCGCACCTCGGGTGAACGGCGGCTGTCGGGGTTCATGCCCTGGCAGGCCGCCGAAGCGGAGCTGCACTTCACCGAGGTGCTGTGGCCGGACTTCGAACGCACGCACTGGGAGCTGGCGCTGGCCGACTTCGCCGGCCGCCACCGGCGCGGCGGGGCGTAGTCGCCGGCGGCTGGTGCCGGGCGTTCTCGAATACCCGGCCGGAGGTTGTGTCGGATCCCAGCGCACTGGCCTGTGGCGGCCGGGCCGTTGTGTTCCGGCTCAAAGAATCGGCGCGTTCTCTGGAATGGCCACGGTGGAGAAGCGCGCCGTCATGGACGATCCTGGTCGAGAGGACACGACCGGGTGTTCTCGGCCGGGCCGGAGATCGTGTCACCGCCGGGGGGCGTGTGTGGCGATCCAGCCTACGGTGTGGCCGGTGGTACCGGGGAGGATGCCGCCGGCCACCACCCGCAACACCGGCGTTCTACTGCCGGTCAGCGCTGGGTCGCCCCCGCCGAGCCGAAGCTCTGCTGAGTCTCCGCGCGGCGGGCCGCCAGCGCGGCGGTGATCCGCTGCATCCCGGTCGGCTTGCCGAGGTCGATGCCGGTGAGCTCGCCGATCCGCCGCAGCCGGTAGTCCACCGTGTTGGGGTGGACGTGCAGCAGCCGTGCGGTGCGCCGCCGATTGTGTTCGTGTGCCAGGTAGTGGGTGAGCGTCGCGAACAGTTCGGGGTTGTCCGCCACGGGGTCGAGGACGGCGGCCAGTTTCGCCCTGGCCTGGCTGGGGCGCGTCAGCTGGTATTCGACGAGGAGGTCCTCGATCCGGTACAGCCCGGGCGGAAGTTCGAACCAGCGGACGACGTCGAGGAGCTCGCCGGTCTGGCGGGCCGCCGCGGGCACATCGGCCGGGCTCGCCAGAGCTGCGGCGGCGGTCACCGCCGAGCCCGCGGCCTCACCGAGCGTCCGGACGACGCCGGACCAGGCGCTCCAGTCGGTTTCGGCGCCGACCGGGACCAGCACGATCCCGCCGCCGCCGTCGAGGGAGGTCAGCGCCTGGTCGTCAGTGGCCGACTCCAGCACAGCTTGCACGCGCCGCACCATGCGCCGGGTCACCACCGTGCTGCTGACCCCCTGTTCCTCCTCGTCGGGGTGCCGCGCCACCGCCAGGGACAGCACGATGTACTCGAGGGCCACCGCGAACCCGTCGGATGGGATCGCCCCGGTGGTCGGCGCGTTCTGGAGCAGAGCCCGCAGCAGGGTGCGGCGGACGTCGTCTTCCACGTCGCTGCCGGCACGGACCTCCTCGATGTAGCCCTTGGCCACGGCGCCGGTCGCCGCGCGGGCGAAGTCGAAAAGACGAGTGGCGAGTGCGCGGACGTCCTGCAGGTCCGCTGAACCCGCCGGCGCGGTCAGCCGGTTGAAGATTCCTTGGAAGCCCGTGAGGTAGGCGGCCAGCACAGCATCGAGGGACAGCCCCTCGGCCGCGCGCAGGGCCGCCGACCTGCCCAGCCGGTCCAACTCCGCTTCGGCGGGTTCGGCGTTCTCGCGCAACCAGCGTGCGTAGAAGTGGACCGCGTCGAGGCTGACGGAGGTCACGTCGTCGCGGATCGCCTCGGCGGGCAGCCGCCGGTATTCGGGCAGATCGCGCCGATGCCGCGCCACCATGCGCTCAACGACGTCGATGGCATTCCGTTCGAGCGTCAGGTGCACGGGCACGCCGCCGATCGTGATCGGCCTCGCCGGTTGGCGCCCAGTCAAGCGGATGTCCCTTCGGTCGCGAACGCGAGACGGCTCGGTTGCCTGCCGTGATCCGACGGCGAGGGCGAGCGATCGAGTGGGCGACGTCGATGGGTTCGCACTGACTCCCCATCGCGGATTGTAGCTACGAGCAATCGGTATTGGTCAACAGGATAGCCCGTTGGATTACCCCTAGAAAGGGATCTCGGGATTTGTGACAGTCCACAAGGATCGCCGATAGCGCTGATTCGATAAATGGGTCAGGATCCGGTGTTCGGCGGGAGCTGCGGATCGGGTCGTGGTCAGTTGCGGAGTGAAGTAGCTGGGGTGACACCGTAGGTTTCCCGGTAGGCGGCTGCGAAGCGGGCGGCGTGCGGGAAGCCCCAGCGCGCGGCGATTCCGGCCACCGTGTCCCCTCTGGCCGGATCGGCTTTCCGGAGGTCGTGGTGGGCGTGGTCGAGGCGGACCTGGCGGAGGTAGGCCATGGGAGTGGTGTCCTGGTGCCGGCGGAAGGCGTAGTGGAGGGCACGGGGTCCGATGCGGGCGGCGTCGGCGATGTCGGTCATCGTGATGGGGGACTGGGCGTGGGTCTCGATGAAGCAGATCGCGCGGCGGATGGCGGCTGGGGTGGAGGGGTCGCGCCCGGTGCCGGGTTCGGTGCGGGTGTCGTCGCCGAGGCCGCTGTGGGTGAACGTGGCCAGGACGGTAGTGGCGAGCAGGCGAGCGGCTTCGGCGAGAATGATGGGATTGCCGACGGCGGTGGCGTTGCCGAGGACGGTGTCGCGCACGTAGTCGACGGTGGCGAGCCAATGGCGGCTGAGGCCGGGCGGAACGGGGCGCGCCCAGTCGAAAGCGAGCCCGGTTTTGGGGAGGCCGGTGGTTTCGGCGGCCATGCCGAGCACGATCTGCCAGTTCAGCACGACGGTGCCGATGTCGAGCGGGCCGGAGCGGGCGTAGTTGGATGTGCGAGGCGGGAGCAGCGCCGGCTGGTGGAATCCGGGTGTGATGGATCGTCTGCTGGTGCCGAGTTCGAAGCGGGTTTGGGGGCTTTGGGCGGTCATCACGAGGAGTTGGTCCGGTGGTTCGACGTTGATCCGTGGCAGGGGGGAGCACCGCGCGTGCACCAGGGAGAATTCCCCGGCGGTGAGCATCTGCGCCGAGCACGAGAAATCCTTTACCGCACGGCTCGCGTCGCGTGGCCGGAACGTGATGAGGTTGTTCTCGAACCAGCTGCGGAACTGATCGAAGTCAGTGGTGGCGAACCGTCTTCTGTGGATCGGCGGGGAGAGTGTGGCGGACACCGGGACCTCATCGGTGGCATGCGGATTTACCGCGGATTTACCGCGTCCGGCGCCACGTCGCGCCTCGCGCTTTTCTGTCCGGTGAGGATCGCACGCAAATTGAGGACTCAACAATACTCCGGACGAGGGAGTGTTCATGTCACCCATTGGTGATCGCCGTAATTGATCGCCCGACAGGTGAACCGGTGCGCGTCGTCTGTCCGATCGGCGCACCGGATATCCAGATCGCGCAACGGACGAGTGACGGCGGGGCGGCCGTCTGCTATTGCTGTTGTGGCGGATCCCACTGGACGTTTCCCCGTCCGTCTGCAGCAGTAAGCCGCCTTGCACGCCTACGAGATCGGGAGCATCACCCGTCCGATGAGTAGCCAAACTCCACCGATGGTCACGAGGTCCGTGCCGGAGGTCTTCTCCTGGGCTCGGGCGCTGATCGCTCCCGCGCTGCACGCGGCGCTCAAGACCCTGCCCGAAGCCATCTGGCCCGCCGTCCTCTACCACTTCAGCTGGCAGGGCGCCGACGGCACACCGGAGAACGGGTTCACCGGCGAGATCTTCCGCCCGGCGCTGACCCTGCTCGCCGCCGAAGCGGCGGGAGGTGACCCGGCGGAGGCGGTGCCCGCCGCGGTTGCCGTCGAACTTGCCCACAACTTCTCCCTGCTCCACAACGACGTGACGGACCACCGCGCTACCCGGCGGCACCGCGCGGCTGCGTGGACGCTCTTCGGCTCCGGGCCTGCGATCCTCGCCGGCGACGCACTGCTGGCGCTGGCGCTCGGCGTGCTGTCCGAAATGCCGGACGCGCGCCACCCGTTGATCGACGCGGTCCTCGCCGGGATCGACGGGCACGCCCGGGACCTGTCCTTCGAGGACCGCTTCGACGTCACCCGTGCCGAATGCCTGGACATGATGAGCCTGAAGACCGGCGCGCTCGTGGCGTGCGCGTGCGGTCTCGGCGCCGCTGCGGGCGGCGGCGACCAGGGGTGCGTCGCCCGTCTCGAACTCTTCGGCGCGCACGTCGGTCTCGCCCGCCAGCTCGCCGACGACGTACTCGGCATCTGGGGCGAACCGGACGACACCGGCCGGCCTCGTCACGCGGACCTCGTCGCACACAAGAGGTCCGCCCCGGTGGTCGCGGTGCTCGACTCGCCCCAGCCCGCCGGAGCGGATCTGCTCGCGCTGCTGGCCCGCGGCTCGCTCTCCGCCGCCGACCACGAACGTGCCGCCGGCCTCGTCGAACGGGGCGGCGGCCGCAAGTGGACCCAGGAGCTGGCTGCTCGTCACCTGAGCGCGGCGCTGACCGAGCTGGACACCGCTGCCGCCGGCCGGGCGGTGGAAGAGCTTGCACTGCTGGCGCGGTTCGCCGCCGCCGGCGCCGCTCCTCCGGATTGACGACAGCCGGCGAAACCAAGGAGAACGTGCATGCATCTGGATCTCCCACCGCCCTACCCCGCCCGGTGCAGTCCCGACGTCGACACCGCGCGTGCCTACAGCACGGGCTGGGCGCGGCGGGTCGGCATCGTCGGCTCGGGCGACCCGTGGGCCGAGATCTGGGACGAGCAGGACCTCACCGACTTCGACTTCGGGCTGTTCGCCGCGCGGGTGCACCCCGACGCGCTCGGCGCCCGGCTGAACCTCATCGCCTGCTGGCACACCTGGAGCTGGTACCTCGGCGACCTCGTCATGGAACGCTTCAAGCGCACGCGCGACATCCCGGGCGCCCGGCAGTTCCTCATGCGGCTCGGCGAGATGCGCGAGGGAACGTGGAAGCCGGAGAACCCCGCCGAGCGAGGCCTGGCCGACCTGGTGCGGCGCACGAAGGCCGAGCCCGCCTGGGTCGAGCGGCTTGCTGAGCGGATGCCGAACATCGTTGACGACGCCCTCTGGGAGATCGCGAACCTGGCCACCGGCCGGGTTCCCGAACCGCTGGACTACCTCGCGATGCGCCGCCGAGTGGGCGGGGCATTGTGGGCCGCGCGGCTCAACGAGCTGGTTCTCGGCATCGACATCCCAGCCGAGATCCGCGGGACCACCTGGATGCAGCGGCTCGAAGAGGCGTTCGCCGACGTCGTCGGCCTGCACAACGACCTGGTCTCCTACCGCCGGGAGACCGAGTACGAGCAAGAGGTCTCCAACGGCGTTGTCGTCACGCAGGCGTTCCTGGCGACCGGCCTCGGCGACGCTGTGCTGCGCACCCACCGGCTGCTCGACGCGCGGCTCGAGTTGTTCGAACGGCTCGCGAGTGTCGAAGTGCTGGTAGTGCTCACGGACCGGCGGGTCCGGCCGGCCATCGCCGCGGTGGTCGCCCGGCACATCCAAGGGCTGCGGGACTGGCTGGCTGGCGACTACGAGTGGCATCGGGAGACGGCCCGCTACGAACCGGCGTCCTGGCAGCGCAAGAGCCCCCGGCTGCCGGTGGGCCCGAGCGGGCTAGGCACTTCGGCCACCCGGCCCTGGGAGAAGTGACCCACCCAGGGCCGGGTGGCCGACCACACCGGGGTGTCAGCGGTCAAGCTGGAACGCGCGCGACCAGCGTTCTTCGGAGGTGTGCACGTAGTCCCGGTAGGTGGCCGTACAGTCCGGGCACAGGGCCACGCCACCGAACTGCCCCGGAGCGGTCACGCCATAGACCTCGCGGCGGACGCACTTCGGGCACTTCTGTTCGTCGGGGAGCGTCAGCAGTTCGGCGAGACCGGGGGTCAGGATCGGGCTCATCCTGGCGATCGCGTCATCGCGCCGTTTTTCCGATTCGGGATTCGCCTCGTTCCGGTACCACAGTTTCACACCGTGCCGGGTCTGCTCGATCACTTCGTCGCTTTCGGGTTTCCCGATGACGAGCCCATCTTCGATGAACCGGTACCGGTGCATCATCATGTGCAGCAGCGGGAACTGCCTGGCGAGGTTCATCGCACACCTGCCACCGACCGTCCTGCACCATGTTTTGTCGAGCTCCCACTGCATCGACAGTGCCGCGTTGTACGCGTCCTTCCTGATGGACAGGTCGGATCCGCAGTATGCGTAGAAGTTACTGACCTCGCCCTCGGCCCGGTGCTTGAACATGGCGACGTTGTCATAGGTGTAGAGGGCGAGTTCGGAAATCCCCCGGTTCTGCTCCTCGGAGAGCCAGTCGTCCACGTCGTTGCACGACTTGGCGAATGCCACGAAGATCCGCACGCCCCCGTCGGTGTCCCGTAGCCGGAGGTAGGCCTGCGGCGACGTGGCCAGCGCCTCGATCCAGCTGGTCACCAAGTCCGAGTTCTGTTCTCCGGCTTTCAGGGTGGAGAACAGGATGGCCGTCAGAAATTCTCGGGTCATGTCCTCGTGGACTTCGGTTCCGCCGAAGAGCAGGTCCAGCATTTCGTGGATGTCGTACCCCAGCAGTACGCACCCCGGATCGGCCATGGACGCTACGTCGATCAATTCGGCGCGGTACTCCGCGATGGTCGCCACGGTGGTCAGGCGCACCACCGCCATGTACTTGGGCCAGTTGGTGAATTCCGGGATGACGCAGCGGGTGTACTCCCAGGCCGTGGTGATGGTTTCCACTCGCTCTGCCTCGCTGAGCCCCAGGCCGCGGAGGTCCTTGTCGAGCTCTTCGGGGTACGGCAGGGACGCCTGCCCTGACGTGGTGCGCGGGGATCGGGTGGCGTTGGCGGACATCGTAGAACCTTTCAGTCGGGCGTTCGGTGAACGCGCCGTACAGGCAAATACCTGAAGAGGGGCCGGTATTCCTCAAGGACGCGTGCTTCCGATTCTGCGAATCTGCTGGTACGTGTACCCGACGATAGCAACCGAATCTGCGAGGGAAAACTCCTTCGATCAGTTACTGGACCCGTTGCGACGAGAGGGCCGGTTTGGTTTTCTTCCCGACGGGTGAAAATCGCGCGTTTCCCGTCGATGAGCGCACTCGATATCCGGATAGCGCAATGATCGGGTGACGGTGAGGGGGCCGTCGGCTAGTCGTGGAGTCCGATCCGTGCGGATGTCCCTCCGCTGAGCCGGCCACGGGAATCGGTCGCGGGCCGACGGAACCCGCGCTCCGGTCTGTTGGGCACCAGGGTCGGCCAGCCTGGCTGAAAGGATATCCGGCGAAGGGACCATCATGCCCATGACTTCCTCCGGGGACGCCGCCACGCCCCCCTTCGCCGAGATCAGGCGAGCCCGCCGGGCCACGTCTGCCCCGCCGGATCGGAGCCGCGCTGGGCGACTCCTTTGCCAAGTTCGGCGATGTCAGCGGCCAGACCGCGCGCGAAACCGCGGATCTCGTCGAGGTGGCGGCGAACATGAGTTCGGCCGGCAAACGGGTGCGGGCACAGCTGTTCCACTGGGGCTGGCGCGCGGCCGGTCAGCCGGACTGCGCCGCCATCGTCGACCTCGCCGTTTCGGTCGAGATCCTGCGTCGGTTCGCTTTGTTCCACGATGACGTCGTGGACCGTTCGGACACGCGCCGGGGCACGCCGACGGCACACCGGCAGTTCTCGGCGCTGCACGAGACCAGCGGCTGGCGCAGCGAAGCCGACCACTTCGGGTTCTCGTCCAGCTTCCTGCTCGGCGACGCACTTCTCGTGTGGGCGGTCATGGTGATCGGCTCGTCCGCCCTCTGGCCGACCGGCTGCCGCTCTTCCGGCGGGCGTACGACGAAATGCGGCTGGAACTCGTCGGCGGGCACTACCTCGACGTGCTGGCAAACCGGACCGGGCTCGCGTCGATGGAGTCCGCGCTGCGACTGGCCCGGTTGAAGTCCGGCAACTACACGATCGGCCACCCGCTGCGGCTGGGTGCCATCGCGGGCGGCGCGGAAAACAAGCTCCTGCTTGGGTTCGGTGAGTTCGGCGGCTGGCTCGGTGAGGCGTTCCAGATCCACGACGACATCATCGGCGTCGACGGCAGTGCCGAGACCACCGGCAAACCGGTGGGTGACGACCTGCGCGAGGGCAAGCTGACCACCCTCAGTATGTTCCACAATGGACAGGGTGACGGCTGCGGCGTCCAGTCGGCTGGCCGAGCTGCTCGCGTGCTTGACCTGAGCGAGCACGACATCGGGGAGTCCAGGCAGATCATCGCCCGCTGCGGCGCACTGGACGCTGTGCGGGACCTCTTGGCCGACCGGGCCGATCGCGCGCTGGGGGTACTGGCGGAGCTGCCGGTCGGCGAGGCGGTCAAGCAACCGCTGCGTGACCTCGTCGACCTCTGTGTCGGCACCGCGGCATGACGGTGCGTGCCGGTGCGTGCCCCGGCTGGGGGACGAACCGCTGCTGTATCAGTGAAATCGCCGGAATCCCTGGTTCCACACCTTGGGGTGAACGCATTCCCATTTTCGTCCGGGCGGGAGCAAGCTGCTGGGGCAACGACCCCGGCGAAAGGCGAAGAATCGATGAGTGCCACCGCGGAAGACCGCATCAAGCTCGTTTTCTCCCTGTTCGACATCGACGGGAACGGGTATCTCGAAGAGCAGGACTTCACGACGATGTCGGACCGCGTGCTGAAGGCGGCTGCGGGCTCCGGTGCAGCCGCGAGGGAGGGCATGGAGGCAGCCTTCCGCCGGTACTGGACGACCCTCGAGCGCGAGCTCGACGCGAACCGCGACGGCAAGGTCAGCTACGAGGAGTACGCGGCCTGTGTGCTGTCGCCGGAGCGGTTCTCCGGCACGGTCCAGGAATTCGCGGAATCCCTGGCGGCACTAGGGGACCCGGACGGTGACGGGCTGATCGAGCGGCCGCTGTTCGCTGCGCTCATGGTGGCGATCGGGTTCGACCGTGCCAACATCGACGCCCTCTTCGACGCCTTCGCGCCGTCGGCCGGCGACCGCATCGAGGTGCCCGTCTGGATCGCCGGGATCGAGGACTACTACCGCCCGGACAAGGTCGGCATCGCCGGTGACCGCCTGGTCGCGAACGTGGTCGGCTGAATGGAGACGCGCCGTGTGCGGCCGGTCGCCGGGCTGGCGGTCGGTCGCGGTACCGGGCCGGAACTCGCGGACGTCTTCGAAGCGGTGCTCACCCGGGTCGGCGAAATGTGCTCGGTCGAAATCGAAATCGCCCGATCGCCGCGGCTGTACCATTCCTATTTCACCCTGAAAGAGGAAGGCGACGCTGCTCGGATTCGCGACCTCACTCAGCAGGACGCCGACCACTACGAACAGTTCTGCCGTGACCAGGCAGCCGACGGCGTCACTGCCGTCTTCCGCACGGCGATCAACGCCCAGTCGCTCTACCTCGTCCGCGAACGGCTCCAAGCGGTCAAGGTCGACCCGATCACCCCGGAACTGCTGCTGGTTCGGGACGAAGCCCAGGGCTTCTACACCGGCGTGAACCGGCACACGCCGGGAACGGTGACCCGCGAAACCGTCTTCAGCGAGGAAATCACCGCGAAGGTCCTGGAGTTCGCGGTGCGCCGGGCCTGGGCCGAGTGGCCGGACGCCGGCCCGGCCCGGATCGTGCTGGCGTACAAGTTCCACCTGCTCGACGGCGCACTCGGCGACTGGGTCGACCGGATCGCGCGGCGGCTCGGCGTGGGCGTCGAGCTGTGCCAGCCGGACACGGTGAACCGCAACCTGATCGAGCACGGTCTCACCCCGCGCACCCTGATCGTCGCCGGCAACGAGTGGGCCGACATCATGCACGTCGTCCTGCTCGACCGGTTCGGCGGCGAACGCCAGGAGAACCGGTACACCGAGAACGTCCACCTCCGCCCGGATGTCGCCAGGCTGGTCGAATACCAGACCGTCCACGGCTCGGCCGACGACCTCGCCGGTACCGGCCGGGTCAACCCGACGGCTACCATCCGGGCCGCCGCGGCCATCGCCGAGCGGCACGCCGGCTGCGCGGGCGCGATCGCGGCGGCTGAGGCGGCGCTGCGCTCGGCCCGCGATCGGGGCGTCGGCACCCCGGACGCCGGTGGCCGGCACTCGACCACGGAGGTCGTGGCCGAGGTGCTGGAGGCGCTCGACCCCGTGGCCGATCGGGTGCCGGTGGCGGGCGCCTAACGACGGGCCGGTGCGCGGCGAGACCGGGTGGTGGCCGGACGGCCGGAGGGCCTGGCCGGTTCGTGGGGCGCGGCGTTCCGCAACGCCGCGCCCCACTAGCGCCTGCTACTGACTTCCCTCCGGGGTACGGATCGTGCTCAGGACCACCTCCGCGAGGTGGTCGATGGTGCCTCGCTGCAGGAACACCGCCACCGGGAGGGACGCGCCCAGGTCCTCGGTGATCCGGTTGCGGAGCTGGACGGCCATCAGCGAGTCGATTCCGAGGCGGTTCAGGCGCTGGCCGCCCTGGACCCGGTCCGGTTGTGCCTTGACGACGGTGGCGACCTGGCCGCAAAGGTAGGCCGAGATGGCGGCCTGCGCGGCGGTGTCGTCCAGGTCCGACACGGTGACCCCGGAGGTGCCCGCTTCCGGGGTGGTGTCGAAGTCGTGCAGGAGCGATCCCGTGCGCAGCGCGGGGAAGTCCTTGGCCCAGACCTCCGGGTCGAACGACATCACCGCCGCCTGCGCCTGATCTCCGCGCAGGAGCCGGCCCAGGACGGCGAGGCCGTCGGCGGGGGCGAACCCCTTGAACCCGCGGTCGTCGAGCCGCAGGTCGTGGTCGGCCTTGGCGACGCGGCCGGTGGCCGTCCACTGGCCCCAGTTGACGCTGAGCGCGGGCAGGCCCTGGGCACGGCGGTAGTGGGCGAGGCCGTCGACGTAGGCGTTGGCCACCGCGTAGTTGCCCTGGCCGGGTGAGCCGATCAGGGATGCCGCCGACGAGTAGAGGACGAAGAAGTCCAGCTCCAGGTTCCGGGTGAGCAGGTGCAGGTTCCAGGCGCCATCAACCTTCGGCGGTAGCACCGAGAGGAACCGTTCGGCGTCGAGCTGGGTCAGGATTCCGTCGTCGAGGGTGACGGCCGAGTGGACCACACCCCGCAGCGGCGGCATGGTGTCGTCGATGTCGGCGAGGACGTCGGCCATCCGGTCGCTGTCGGCGACGTCGGCCCGCACGACCCGGACGTCCGCGTCGCCGAGGCTCCGCAGCTGTTCGCGGGTCTGCTCGTCCGGTCCGCTGCGGCCGGTGAGGACGAGGTGGCGGGCGCCCTGCTCGACCAGCCACCGGGCGGTGAGCAGCCCGACACCGCCGAGCCCGCCGGTGATCAGGTAGGTGCCGTCGGCCCGGACCGGTACCGGGCCGACGTCGGGCAGGGAACCGTGGGTCAGGCGGGCGAGGTGGCGGACGCCGTCGCGCAGGGCGATCTCGTCCTCCGGGCCGTCGGCGGAGATTTCGGTGCACAGCTTGGAAAGGTCGGCCGCCGACGGTATCCCGGGCAGGTCGATGAGGGAGCACCGCAGGTCGGGGATCTCGTAGCGGACGACGCGCCCGAGGCCCCACAGCGCTGTGTGCAGCGGATCGGCCGACGCCCCTTCGGTCACGGCCTGCGCGCCGCGGGTGATGAACCACAGTCGCGGTGGGGCCGGGAGGGCGGCGAGCGCCTGGATCAGCTCCAGGGCGTCGGCGGTCTCCTCGATGCGGTCTCCGGCGTGCACGTAGAGCACGGCCCGGGCCGTGCCGTGCTCGGCGTCCACGGTCTTGAGGATCTGCTCCCAGCCGTCGGCGGAATGCCGGGGTGCCAGGACGGTGCCGACGCCCCGCCGGGACAGTTCGGCGTACACGGCGGCCCCATCACCGACGACGAGCACCGGACCACCGCCTGCGCCCGCTCGGCACGGCTCGGCCGGTTCCCACGCCAGGTCGTACCGGAGGTCGCGGATCCGCTGCTCGACCAGCTCCGGCAGGTCACCGCCGAGGCGCTTGAGCCGGAAGTCCTCGATGGTCAGCAGGTGCTTGCCCGTGCTGTCACCGATGACGTAGTCGCCGCGGACCAGGTCGGTCTCGCCCTCCGGCGAGGTCCGGGTGACATGACACCACAGCGACGCGCCGGGGGTGGGCACACCCGAGCCGTGGAACCGGGTGGTGCCGACAGGGAGGTAGGTGTCGTGCGCGACGTCTTCGCCGAGGAGCAGGGACATCAGCGGCTGCAGTGCGCAGTCCAGCAGGGCCGGGTGCAGGACATGCTTGCCGACGTCCCCGGTGATCGAACCGTCCACGGTGAACTCGGCCAGGATCTCCGCCTCCGCCCGGCGCAGCGAGGTGATCGTGCGGAACGGCCCGGTCTGCACGATCCCGCGCGCGGCCGACGCCGCGTAGTGGTCTCCGACGTCGACGACGTCGGGGAACCGCGACGGGTTCGGCAGCTCCAGCCTCGCGGCGGCCGGCTCGGGTTCCGCGCGCAGGGCCGCCGTGGCCAGGAGCAGCCATTCGCCGTCGTCGGTGTAGCAGGACCAGCCGTAGCCGCCCGACTCGTCGCGCGTGCAGCGGATCTGCAACCGGGCCGGGGTGTCGGGGGAGAAGAACAAAGCCCGCTCCAGGCTCAGGTCCCGGACGGCGAACGGCGCGTCACCGTGGATCTGCGTACCGGCCGCGAGCGCCAGCTCGTGGTAGGCGGCGCCGGGGAGCACAGGGATGTCGTGGACGCGGTGCTCGGCCAGGTAACGCAGGCGGCCCAGGTCCAGCTCGACGTCCCAGACGTAGGAGTCGCCGGGGGCCAGCCGCAAGTAGGCGCCGATGATCGGGTGGGCCGGGACGTTCGAGGTGGCGGTGAGCCCGACCGGCTGTTCGCCGGTGGGCACCACGAGCTCCTCGCGCCAGTAGCGTTCGCGCTGCCACGGGTAGGTGGGCAGCGGCACGTACCGGGTGTCCGGGCCGTGGAGACGATCGAGGGGAACCGGGCGGCCCGCGACGTACAGCTCGGCGACGGCGTGCAGCAGTTCGGTCCGGTCGCCGCAGTCGCGGGACATCGTCGCGACGACGACACCGTTCTTCCCGGCGTGGCCCAGGTTCTGCCGCACCGACCCCGACAGCAGCGGGTGCGGGCTGAACTCGACGAAGGTGTCGACGCCCTCTTCGGCGAGCGCCTGCACGACCGGTCCGAAGAGGACGGGTTCGCGCAGGTTGTCCATCCAGTACGCGGGTCCGAGGTTCGCGCCGTCGACGACCCGTCCGTGCACGGTGGACCGCAGCGGGGTGTGGCCCGCCCGCGGCTTGAGCGGCGCCAGTAGCTCCAGCAGTTCGCCGCGCAGCGGGTCCATCTGCGAGCTGTGGGACGCGACGTCCACCTTGACCCGGCGGCCAGACACCGTCTCGAGGATCTCGGTGATCGCCGTCTCGTCCCCGGACAGGACGCAGGAGACCGGGCCGTTGCAGACCGCGAGGGAGACACCTGGGTAGCGCGCCACCACGGCCTCGGCGTCCTCCGGGCTGAGGTCGACGGCGGCCATCACCCCCTGGCCGCTGGCCTTGCGCAGCAACCGGCTGCGCAGGCAGATCAGCAGGGCGGCGTCGTCGAGGTCGAGGATCCCGGCGACGTGCGCGGCGGCGACCTCGCCCATCGAGTGCCCCACCACCACGTCCGGGGTCATACCCCGGTCCTGCCACAGGGCGGCCAGGGCGACCTGCACGGCGAAGATCACCGGCTGGGCCACGTCGATCCGAGCCAGCTGGGAGTCTTCTGGGGCGGCGGTGAGTTCCGCGGTCAGCGACCAGTCGACGTGGGGCGCCATCGCGGCTTCGCAGGCGGCGATCTTGGTGGCGAAAACCGGTTCGGTCGTGAGCAGTGCGCGGCCCATGCCCAGCCATTGACCGCCCTGGCCAGGGAAAACCCACGCGGTCGGGTGCGGGGTGTCGAGGTCGTCGTCGGCGTCGCCGGTGACCACGTCTTCGGGGAACCCGCCGCGGGCGACGGCGTCGAGCCGTTCGATCGCCTCCTCCGGTGACGCGGCGACCAACGCGAGCCGCTGGGCGTGGTGGGTGCGGCGGACGGCCGCGGACCCGGCGACGTCGGCGAGCGAGGATTCCTTGCGGGCCAGCAAGTCCCGATACGACGCGGCGAGCTGGGGGAGAGCCACGTCGCTGCGTGCGGAGAGGGTGAGCAGGACCGGGCGGTCGTGCCGGGCCGTGCCGGCGGGGACCGCGGGCGGCTCCTCCAGCACGACGTGGACGTTGGTGCCGGTGATGCCGAAGCTGCTCACGCCGGCCCGCCGCGGCCCGTTCTCCTCGTGCCAGTCACGGGCCTGCGCGGCGACCTCGACGTTGATGTCGGCCCAGGGGATGGCCGGGCTCGGCGTCTCGAAGTTGAGGCTGCGGGGGATGAATCCCTTTTGGACGCACAACGCGGCCTTGATGAGCCCCACCGCTCCCGCGGCGCCTTCGGTGTGCCCGACGTTGGTCTTGACCGACCCGACCAGCACCGGCTGTCCGGCCGGGCGCGCCTCGCCGAGAACCTCCTGCAAGGCCCCGATCTCGACCGGGTCGCCGACGCTGGTACCGGTGCCGTGCGCCTCGACGTAACCGACGCTGCCCGGGGCGACTCCGGCGTCGCGGTAGGCCGCGCGCAGACCGGCGCTCTGGCCCTCGACCTGTGGCGCCATGAACGTCTCGCCGTGGCCGTCGTTGCTGGCCGCGCTGCCGCGGATGACGGCGTGGATGCGGTCGCCGTCCTCGATCGCCCGCGACAGCAGCTTGAGGGCGACCACCGCGGCACCCTCGCTGCGGACGTACCCGTCGGCGCGCGCGTCGAAGGCCTTGCACTGCCCGTCGGGGGCCATCATCTTGCCCTGGGAGAAGCCGATGGCGTGGTCGGGGTTGAGGATCATGTTGACCCCGCCGGCGAACGCGACGTCGCAGTCGCCCGCGCGCAGCGAGCGCACCGCGAGGTGCACACCGACCAGGGAAGACGAGCACGCGGCGTCGACCGCGACGCTCAGGCCGCGCAGGTTCAGCGCGTAGGAGATCCGGCCGGCGTTGCCGCCGCGGGTGCTGCCGCCGACCGTGTGCACGTCGAGGTCCTGTAGCCGATGCGACTGGCGGTCCCAGTAGTCGCTGGTGATGACGCCCATCAGCACCGCGGCGTTGAGCGTTGACACGCCGTCGAGGGTCAGGCCGGCGTCTTCGAATGCCTCCCAGGCGACCTCCATCAGCAGCCGCTGCTGGGGGTCCATGCACTCGGCCTCGCGCGGGGAGATCCCGAAGAACTCCGCGTCGAAGTCCTCGATGTCCTCGAGGAAACCGCCGAAGCGGCTCATCATCCGGCCCGGCGTGGCCGGTTCCGCGTCGTAGAAGTCCTCGACCGTGAAGCGGTTCGCCGGGACCTCGGCGATCGCGTTGCCTTCACGGCGGAGCAGCTGCCACAACTCCTCAGGGCTGTCCGCCCCCGGAACCCGCGCCGCCATCCCGATGATCGCGACCGGCTCCCGGACGCCATCCATTGCTGCACTCACGCTGAACTCCTGTTTCGCGATGCGATTGATTGCCCTCGGCAATCGGAAGATGGTCAGATAGAGCTGACGATGATCATCGTACATTTCGCATTCGGGGTCGGCGACAAGAATCAAAGGTACGCTGTAAATTCAGTCTTTCGGGTACTCGTCAGCGGACACTCTCGTGTGAAAAGAGAGATGTTCGGCACGGGATCGTTCGCTGCGTGAAAGCAGGCTCGACCTCGGTGGCGACCACTGGATCGCGGGCGGCGTCATTCGGTCTCGCTTCAGTGGGTCCCCATCGTGATGAGCGATCGCTTAATTCCGGGCATTCGACTGCGGAGGGTAGCGAATACCGTTCTCGGAAGGGGGCGATTCGGCTGTCTAGTATGCCGCCCGTACACATTTCCGACGAAAGGACCGTCATGGCCCAGGAACTCCTCGAGCGCAAGTGGTCGAACTTCTTCCGGCATTTCGACACGGACGGCAATGGCTTCATTGAGCACGGCGACTTCGTCCAGCGGGGCACCCAGGTGGCCGTGGCTTTCGGGTACCCCGCGGAGACCTCCGCGGCGAAGGCGGTCAAGTCGGGGTTTCAGAGCGTCTGGGACTCCCTCGTCGCCAACCTCGACACGGACGGTGACGGCCGGGTGTCGCATGCGGAGTTCACCGGCGGGATGGCCGTGTTCGCCGACGAAGACCGTTACCAGGAACTCTTCCAGCCGGCCATCGACGCGTTACTCGCGATGGGCGACGCCGACGGTGACGGCCGGCTCAGCCGGGACGAGTGGAAGCGCATCCAGGTCGGCTACGGCACGGCGGAGACCGACGCCGAGTACACGTTCGGCCTGCTCGACGTGGACGGCAACGGCTACCTGACCCGGGACGAGATCTCGGCCGCGACCCTGCAGTACTTCACCAGCGCCGACCCCGCGGCGCCGGGCAACAACCTGTACGGCCCGCTGGCCTGATCACGGGTCCCGCCGATTGCCCATGGCGGCGGGACGATCGGCCCCTTCGGCGGCGCGGTCCGAAGGGGTCGATCCGGCCGACCGCGGGATCTCATCGGCCCGCGTTCGCCGAAGTGGCGTCGAGGCTGGTGAGCCGGTCCTCTTCGGCGAGGGTTAGTGCCGAAAGGACGGTGGAGTCGATGAGGGTTCCGGGCGCGTAGAGGCTCTTGCCGATCCAGAGCGCCGGATGCGGCCGCCCGGTTTCCCGCTGCAGCCAGCCGTGCCCGTCGCGCACGGCCTGTTCGGGAACGCTTTCCCCACGCCGGTGGGCGAGCGTGATCGCCTGCAGGCAGCACGCGGTTTCCTCGGCCGTGGGATCTTCGAAGCCCCAGGCGCCGTCTGATCGCTGGGCGTCCAGCAGCCAGCGCAGCGCCCGTCCGAAGCAGCCGTCGTGGTGGTCCAGACCCAGCCCGGCGATCACCGCGTGCGCGGTGACGGGGAAAGGCGAGAGGTGCCGGGGATCCCGCCAGAAGCCGGTGCAGTGCTGGCTGGCGGTGAGGCGCTGCACCATCCTGCCGACGTACGGGTGGCTGCGCGACAGCCCCGCCGCACGCAACGCTTCCAGCAGGTGGACGTCGGTGCTGGTGTCGTGGCCGGTCCCGGTGTGGGCCAGGAGCGTGGCCAGGTCGACCACCGTGCTGGAGCGCGAGAGAACGGTGTAGGCGGCCGCTGTGGTGGCACTGTCCACGGAGGACGATCCGGTGCCGGAACCGAGTCCGTGCCCGGTCATCCAGGACTGTTCGAGACCGGTGAGCACCCGGCGGCGCTGTGCGCTCGCCCGGCCGATGCCGGTGCGGGTCAGGGCGAAGTTGCGCAGCGACCACGCGGATTCGAAGGCGTCGATCGGGCCGGTCGCGGGCATGCCGCCGCTCTGGCTCGCCATCTGCCACAGGTACGCCAGAGACTGCTCGCTGCCCCCAGTCACCTCCACGTGGAACGCGGTCGTCGCCGGGCTGGACCCCACGGACCCGTCGGGTGAGACGAGTGCGTCCGGTGCCAGCAGCCGAAGGTTGATGCCGGTCGCGAACTCCGCGTACCCTGCGAGCGGGCTCCGGCTGTCCACAGTGCCCGGGCGCACCGCGGCGAGGTGCTGTTCCCGCTCGGCCGCCAGCAGGACGAGGATGTTCTCGGCTTCGTCACCGACGATCCCCAGTTCCCAGGCGTGACGCAGGAGCGTGGCGGCGAGCAGGCCGAATCCGGCGGTCTCCGTCGTCGTGGTCCGGCTGACCGCGGCCAGCGCTTTCCTCAGTGCAGGTGCCGCTCGCCGGACGAGCTGGTGATCGGTGCCGGAACCGTGCAGCGTGAGAGCGATGGTGGCGGACAGTGTGCAGAGCACGCGGTCGTGCGGGTGGTACGGCGCCTTGGCGCCCCATGTCCCGTCCGGCAGCTGATGCGCCCGGAGCCAGTCCAGCGCCGACGCGGCCAGTGCCGGATCGGTGTCGGCCAGGCGGGCGGTCCAGCCGGTGTCGTAGGCGCTGTCGGACACTCGGCCGTCGCCGATGCGCCGCAGCAGGGCGATCGCGTCGTCGTCGCGGGTCATGCGGGCTCCTGCCACTCGATCTTCCTCCGATGATTAACAGATTCGCTCCGTGGAGTCACATCGGTGTTCGTCACCCGGATAGCCCTTGCGCGAATCGGATGCCCGCCGGTCACGCCGTCCCGATCCGTGCCGTGTCCCACGTCCGGCGCAATCCGCTGTGACGATTGACAAGGCCGCCGTCGGTTGTCTCGCCTGACAATGACTGGGTAGTTCGCACCTGAGGGAGTGAGGAGGTGGCATGGCTACTCCCCAACAGCTCGCCAAGGCTCAGCAAGACGGTTTCGATCGATTACGCCGGTATGACACGACTACCGATCCCGAGGACCTGCGGAGCGCTGCCGACATCTGGCGTTGGGTCGCCCGGGAGACGTCCGACCCGGGGCAGCGGAGTTTTGTCCTGGCGGCGGTCAGCGTGGCCATGCGCCGCTACTACTACGCCACCGAAGAACTCTGGGCGTTGCGTGACGCGGTGGCGTCCGGCCGGGCCGCCGTACAGGGCGAGACCGTTTTCCGGTGGTGGCTCTCCGCCTGCGTCTACCTCGGTATCGCCACCTACACGTACTTCGACGCGACCCAAGAGCGTGCCTACCTCGACGAGGCCCTGGCGGTGCTGCGGGCCGCCCGCGCGGTCGCCGCCGACGCGCACAGCCGCGGCGAAGTCCTTTCGCACCTTGGTGCCGCACTCGCCGTCGCCTGGGAATCCCTGCGGGAGGAGACGTTCCTCGCCGAGGCCGTCGACATCGGACGCGAAGCCGTCCAGCTGCCGGGCCCGCTGCGGCCGATCTCGGCGGTCGACCTGATCCGCAACCTGCGTGACCTCGGTGGCGTCCGCGACGACGTCGGCCTGCTGCGCGAGTCCGAGTCGGTGGCCCGGTGGGCCCGGCGAACCCGGAACGACGGCATGCGCGGCTCGGCACTCTTCGAACTCGCCAGGACCCTCGACGCGGTCGCCGAGAAGGTGACCGACCCGGCCGTCCGAGCCGAGGCCGTGGCGGTAGGGGAAGCTTCCGTGGAGCTGGCCCGGGACCCGGCCGAGCACCAGCTGCGCACCGTCGTGATCGACGACATCCGCCGCCGGCTGCGGAATTCGCCTCCCGAGCCGGATCCTGCGCCCTGAGCTGCCACGGTGGATCCCGCGACCGGATCAGCGCCGGGCAGTTGTGGCGGATCACAGACGTCGTGTCCGTGTTCGAAGGAAATTCCATGGCCATGGCTGTTGACCGCGGGTGCGACGAGTGTCTCGTGAGCTTGCCTCGTCCGGAGTGCCGCGCTGCGCGGATGCCCTCCTGTCCGGATGTGGACAGTGGCCGCGGCGTGGGGGTTAGGGGGTGCGCGATTCTTCCTGGGGTTGGCCTTAGGGGATGGGCGAACCTAGCTTCTGGGTTGCAGCTCGAACACCCCTGTCGGTCGCCGCCAAAGTCCTTTGTGGACATCATTCGAGGAGAGGTGGGATCCACTGTGACCGGAGACGATGCACGCCCGCCTCGGGCTGGTCGCTGGGTCATCGCCGGTCCGGACGACGTCGGTCTGGCCGGGGCGTTGCTGAGGAGCAGCCACGGGCTCGAGATCTACCTGGACCTCGGGTCGGTGCCGGCCGGTCCGGTCGTGCCGGAACTGGTGTTCGTGCCGGCGCCGCTGCCGGAGATCCGGTCACCCGCGAAGACGTTGGCACGGCTGCGGGAGTTCCTCTTCGACGAGCGCTTCTCGGGCAGCCGGCTCGTGCTGGTGACACGCGGCGTCACCACGATCTGTTCCGGCGACGAGGTCGTCGCGCGGTCCTGGCGCGGGTTCCGCGCACTGGGGGACGCGCATCCCGGCCGGTTGGTCCTGCTCGACATCGGCAGTGACCGCGAGTCGCTGCGGCGGGTGCCCGCGGCCGCGGTGTCTGGGCAAGCGGAACTCGTCCTGCGGGCAGGCCTGGTCGTCGTGCCCGCCGCCGTCGAGACCTGAACCATTCGCATTGGAGACAGACATGGCGAACACCTCGCCGGAAGCGGTTGTCGAGGCGCTGCGGGAGTCCCTCAAGGAGGTCACCCGGCTCAGGCGGGACAACCAACGGCTCGAAGCCGCCGCGCACGAGCCGATGGCGATCGTCGGCATGGCCTGCCGTCTGCCCGGTGGCGTCGCTTCGCCCGGTCAGCTCTGGGACCTGGTGCGCGAGGGTCGTGACGTGATCTCGCCGTTCCCCGGTGATCGGGGCTGGGACGTCGAAGGCCTGTACAGCCCGGACGAGGACCTGCCGGGGACGTCGTACACCCGCGAAGGCGGCTTCCTGCACGACGCGGCGGAGTTCGACGCGGAGTTCTTCGGCATCTCGCCGCGCGAGGCGCTGGCGATGGACCCACAGCAGCGAGTGCTGCTGGAGACCTCTTGGGAGGCTTTCGAACAGGCCGGTATTGACCCGTTCTCGGTGCGGGGCAGTGACACCGGCGTGTTCGCCGGGATCATGTACCACGACTACGGCCCACCGCTGCACGTTCCGGTCGACGGGGCCGACGGCCACCGGCTGACCGGCGGTGCCGGCAGTGTCCTTTCGGGACGGCTGGCCTACACCTTTGGCTTCGAAGGGCCCGCAGTGACGGTGGACACCGCGTGCTCGTCGTCGCTGGTGGCGCTGCACCTGGCGAGCCAGGCCCTGCGACGTGGTGACTGCTCGCTGGCGCTGGTCGGCGGGGTCACCGTGATGTCGACGCCGGGCACGTTCGTCGAGTTCAGCAGGCAGCGCGGACTCGCGCCGGACGGCCGGTGCAAGTCCTTCGCCGCAGGCGCCGACGGCACCGGCTGGTCGGAGGGCGCCGGAATGCTGGTCGTGGAACGGCTTTCCGACGCCCGGCGGCGAGGCCACCGAGTGCTCGCGGTGGTGCGCGGTTCGGCGGTGAACTCCGACGGCGCGTCCAACGGCCTCACCGCGCCGAACGGCCCGTCCCAGCAGCGGGTGATCGCGGCCGCGCTGGCGGACGCCGGTCTCGGGCCGTCCGATGTGGACGCGGTGGAGGCGCACGGGACCGGTACCCGGCTCGGCGACCCCGTCGAGGCGCAGGCGTTGCTGGCCGCCTACGGCGGCGAGCGGCCCGCGGGGCGGCCGTTGTGGCTCGGTTCGCTGAAGTCGAACGTCGGGCACACGCAGGCCGCGGCCGGGGTAGCCGGGGTGATGAAGATGGTGCTGGCGATGCGGCACGGGCTGCTGCCCAAGACAGTGCACGTGGACGCGCCGTCACCGTTCGTGGACTGGGAATCCGGTGACGTCAAGCTGCTGACCGAGGCCGTCGAATGGTCCGGGACGGGCGCGCCTCGCCGGGCCGGGGTGTCGTCGTTCGGGATCAGCGGCACCAACGCGCACGTCATCCTCGAACAGGCGCCCGGTGAGCCCGCACCCGTCGCGACTTCCGCACCCGCGCTGGTGCCGATCGTGCTGTCCGCCGTCAGCGAGGACGGTCTTCGCGGGCAGGCCGCGCGGCTCGACGCGTGGCTGGACGAGCGGCCCGACACGCTCGCCGACGTCGGGCGCGCGCTGGTGACCGCGCGCGCGAACCTGGACCACCGCCTGGTGCTGCTCGCCGAGGACCGGGCCGGGCTGCGAGCCGAACTGGCGGCCGTGGCCGACGGCACGCGGCCGCTCGAGGGCGAGGCCGTTCCCGGCGAGCTGGCGTTCCTGTTCACCGGGCAGGGCAGCCAGCGACCGGGGATGGGACGGGAGCTGGCCGCGCGGTTCCCCGTCTTCGACGCCGCCCTCGACGAGGTGTGTGCGGCCTTCGGCGATCGGCTCGGCAGGCCGCTGCGCGAGGTGCTGTTCTCGGCCGAGGAGAGCCTGCTCGACCAGACCCGGTACACGCAGGCCGGGCTGTTCGCACTGGAAGTCGCCTTGTTCCACCTCGCCGGGAGCTTCGGTGTGCACCCGGACCGGGTGGCGGGGCACTCGATCGGCGAGCTGGTCGCCGCGCACGTGGCCGGGGTGCTTTCGCTGCCCGACGCCGTCGAGCTGGTGGCAGCCCGTGGCAGGCTGATGCAGGCGCTGCCCGCGGGTGGTGCGATGGTCGCGGTCGAGGCAGCCGAGGCCGAGGTCGCGGAACAGTTGGCCGGGCACGGCGGCGAGGCGTCGATCGCGGCGGTCAACGGCCCGCGAGCGGTGGTGCTGTCCGGTGATGAGGACGTCGTCACCGCGATCGCCGCGCGGCTGGCCGAGCGCGGGCGTCGGACCCGGCGGCTGCGGGTCGGCCACGCGTTCCACTCGCCGCACATGGCGCCGATGCTCGAAGAGTTTCGCGCGGTGGCGGCGACACTGACGTACTCTCCGCCGTCGTTGCCGGTGGTGTCGAACCTCACCGGCCGGGTCGCGGCCGACGGGGAGCTCTGCTTGCCGGACTACTGGGTCCGGCACGTCCGCGAGGCCGTCCGGTTCGGTGACGGGGTGCGCGGCTTGCACGACGGCGGGGTGACGACGTTCCTGGAGCTCGGGCCGGACGGCGTGCTGAGTGCGCTGGGGCGAGACAGCGCGGCGGACGCGGAGTTCGTACCCGCGCTCCGCCGGGACCGCGGCGAGGAACGCACGTGGCTCACGGCGATGGCCTCGCTGCACGTCCGGGGTTTCCGTCCGAAGTGGACGGCTGTGTTCGGTGAAAGCGCGGCACCACCGGCCGACTTGCCGACCTACGCTTTCCGCCGCCGTCGCTACTGGTTGTCCTCCGAAGCCGGGTCCAGAGGCGAGACCGCCGCCGGGATGGGGCTCGCCGCGACCGGCCACCCGCTGCTGACGGTCGTGACGTCACTGGCCGGATCGGCCGGATTCCTGCTCACCGGGCGGCTTTCCGCCGCCGGTCACCCGTGGCTCACCGAGCACACGGTCATGGGCACGGCGCTTCTCCCCGGGGCGGCGATGGTGGAACTCGCGGTACGGGCGGGAGACCACGTCGGCTGCCCGGCGCTGGACGAACTGATCCTCGAAGCCCCGCTCGTGCTGACGGGCGCGGTCCAGGTCCAGGTGGCGGTCGAGGCGCCGGACGACGACGGCCGGTGCGCGTTCACCGTCCACTCGCGACTCGAGGGCGGCGACCGCCCGTGGACTCGGCACGCCACCGGCCTGCTCGCGCCCGAAGCCGGTGAACTCGCGGAACAAGAACAGGTGTGGCCGCCCGCCGATGCCGGCGTCGTAGACCTCACGGGGTGGTACGACGAGCTCGCCCAGCGTGGCTTCGAATACGGGCCCTCGTTCCAGGGGCTGCGAGCGGCTTGGCGCCGCGGCGCCGACGTGTACGCCGAGGTCGAACTGGCCGGGGACCAGTACGGTGATGCCGCCGCGTTCGGCCTGCATCCCGCGCTGCTGGACGCGGCACTGCACGCGATCGGGCTCGGCGTGCTGCCGGAGACGGGGCAGGCCAGGCTCCCGTTCTCCTGGCGTGGTGTGCGGCTGCACGCGTCCGGCGCCCGCGCGGCCCGGGTGTCGCTGTCACCGGCCGGTCCGGACGCGGTTTCGGTACGGCTGACCGACGCGACCGGACGTCCGGTGGCCACAGTGGACTCGCTGACCTTGCGGCCGGTGGCGGTCGAACAGCTGCGAACCCCCGTGCCGGACGACCACCTGTATTCGGTGGACTTGACGCCGATCGCGACAGCGGCGGGGTCGACGGCGGGCTGGGCGACGCCGGACGCCGCAGAGCTCGCCACGTACGCCGATTTCGGCGCCCTCGCCGAGGCGAAGCCCGATGTGGTGGTGGTCGACCTGGCCGGCGACGGCGAGCTTCCCGCTGCCGCGCACACGGCCGCTCATCGGGCGTTGGCGGTCGCGCAGTCGTGGCTCACCGACGGCCGGTTCGCGACGGCCAGGCTGGTGGTGCTCACCAGGACCGGCGACATCGCTTCCGCTGCCGTGCGTGGCCTGCTGGGATCCGCGCAGACCGAGCACCCGGACCGGATCGTGCTCGTCGACACCGACGGCACCCCGGCGGCACTGGCAGCGCTGCCAGGCGCGGTGGCGACCGGCGAACCGCGGCTGACCATCCGAGGGGACGCGGTCTTCGCACCGAGGCTCGTCAAGACCGGGCGGGTCGAGCGGCCGGCGACAGCCGCACCGTGGCCTGGAGCCGGGACAGTGCTGGTCACCGGTGCGTTCGGGGCGCTCGGCCGCCTCGTGGCCCGCCACCTGGTGACCGCGCACGGCGTCCGGCACCTGCTGCTCACCAGCCGTCGTGGCACGCGGGCCGCGGGCGCGGCGGATCTGGCCGCCGAGCTCACGACTCTCGGCGGGGACGTCACCATCGCCGCCTGCGACGTCGCCGAACCGGCCGCAGTGGCGGCCCTGGTGGCGGGGATCCCGGCGGACCGCCCGCTCACCGCCGTGGTGCACGCCGCCGGCGTTCTCGACGACGGCGTTTTCGGCGGGTTGACCCCCGAGCGCGTCAGCGCCGTCCTGCGCTCCAAGGCCGATGCCGCGTGGCACCTGCACGAAGCGACTCGTGGGCTGGACCTGGCCGCCTTTGTGTTGTTCTCGTCGATCGCGGGGACCTACGGCACGGCAGGCCAGGGCAGCTACGCGGCGGGCAACGCCTTCCTGGACGCGCTCGCCCGGCACCGCCGGTCGCTCGGGCTGGCCGGTACGGCGCTGGCCTGGGGGCCGTGGGCCGGCGGTGGCATGGCCGCCACGCTGGCCGACGCCGACCGGGCCCGGCTCGCCCGCGCCGGGATGACCGAGCTGGCTCCCGAGCATGGCCTGGAGCTGCTCGACGCGACGCTCGCGAGCGGGCTCGCGGTGACCGTCCCGGTGGGACTGGACCTCGCGGCGCTCCGGGCGCGCGACAACGTGCCGCCGCTCCTGCGTGGCCTGGCGGGCACCAGAGCCCGCCGGAGCGCCACCGCCGGCTCACCGGTGCGGCGACTGGCCACCCTGCCCGCGGACGAGCGGCAGGTGGCGGTCCTGGACCTCGTCCGCGCGGACGTCGCGGGCGCACTCGGCTTCGCGGGCCCGGCCGCAGTGCCCGCTCGCCGGGAGTTCCGCGACCTCGGGTTCGATTCGCTCACCGCCGTCGAACTGCGGAACCGGCTCGGCCGCACGACCGGGCTGCGGCTGCCCGCCACGCTCGTCTTCGACTACCCGACACCCCTCGCGCTCGCCGAGTGGCTGACGGAGCAGCTCGGCACCACCGCACCCGTCTCGGCCTCGCCTGCCTCGGCACCGGCGCGTCCGGCCGACGAGCCGATCGCCATCGTCGGGATGAGCTGCCGGCTCCCGGGCGGCATCCGGTCGCCGGACGACCTCTGGCGGCTGCTGGAATCCGGTGGCGACGCCATTTCCGGATTCCCGGACAACCGCGGCTGGGACCTGGAGGCGCTGTACGACCCCGATCCGGACCGGCCGGGCACGTCGTACACGCGCCAAGGCGGGTTCCTGCACGACGCGGGTGACTTCGACGCGGATTTCTTCGGGATCTCGCCGAAGGAGGCGCTCGCGATGGACCCGCAGCAGCGGCTGCTGCTGGAGACCTCGTGGGAGACCCTCGAACAGGCCGGGATCGATCCGGCCACGCTGCGCGGCAGCGACACCGGGGTGTTCGCCGGCCTGATGTACCACGACTACCTCAGCAGGCTGCCGATGCTGCCGGCCGAGCTCGAGGGGTACCTCGGCACAGGGAGCGCGGGCAGTGTCGGCACCGGCCGGGTGGCATACACGTTCGGTTTCGAAGGCCCGGCGGTGACCGTGGACACGGCGTGCTCGTCGTCGTTGGTCGCCCTGCACCTGGCGGCGCAGTCGCTGCGGTCCGGCGAATGCTCGCTGGCGCTCGCCGGCGGTGTCACCGTGATGGCGACCCCGGCGACCTTCGTGGACTTCAGCAGGCAACGCGGGCTCTCGCCGGACGGGCGCTGCCGGGCGTTCGCGGCCGGCGCGGACGGTACGGGCTGGTCCGAAGGCGTCGGGATGCTGCTGGTGGAACGGCTCTCGGACGCGCGGCGCAACGGCCATCCGGTGCTCGCGGTCCTGCAGGGCTCGGCGGTCAACTCCGACGGCGCCTCGAACGGGCTGACCGCACCCAACGGCCCGGCGCAGCAGCGCGTGATCCGGCGGGCGCTGGTGAACGCCGGACTGTCCGCCGCGGACGTCGACGCGGTGGAGGCGCACGGCACCGGCACCCGTCTCGGCGATCCCATCGAGGCGCAGGCCCTGCTGGCGACCTACGGCGCGCAACGGCCGGCGGACCGTCCGCTGTGGCTCGGCTCGGCGAAGTCGAACCTCGGCCACACCCAGGCCGCGGCCGGGGTCACCGGGGTGATCAAGATGGTTCAGGCCATGCGGCACGGTGTGCTGCCCAAGACGTTGCACGTGGGCGAACCGTCCCCACTCGTCGACTGGTCGGCGGGCTCGGTGTCGCTGCTCACCGAGCCGGTCGCCTGGCCGGACGCGGGCCGCCCGCGCCGGGCCGGGGTCTCGTCGTTCGGGATCAGCGGCACCAACGCGCACGTCGTGCTCGAACAGGCACCGGACGCCGACCGGACTGGCGTGGCCCTCCACCCGGGCCGGCCTGGCTCGCTCGTCCTGGCGCCGCTCTCCGCCGCGGACCCGGCCGCCCTCGCCGAGCAGGCGTCCCGCTTGGTTGCGACGGCCGCCACCGAGTCCGCGGCCGACATCGGGTATTCGCTGTCGACCACCCGGGCCGCGCTGAGTCACCGGGCCGTCGTGCTCGCCGCCGACGGTGACGAACTGCGTGCCGGGCTCACCGCGCTCGCCGGCGGGCTGCCCGGAGGCAACGTGGTGGCCAGCGACGGCATCCACGGTGTCCACAGCGGAAAGACCGCGTTCCTGTTCACTGGGCAGGGCAGCCAGCGGGCCGGTGCGGGCCGAGAGCTGTACGAAGAGTTCCCGGTGTTCGCCGCGGCCCTGGACGAGGTGTGCGTCGCACTGGACGTCCACCTCGGACGGCCGCTGCGGGACGTACTGTTCGACGACGACGGCGCCGCGCTGGACCGGACGGAGTTCACCCAGGCGGGGCTGTTCGCGCTCGAGGTCGCGCTGTACCGCCTCGCCGGGTCACGGGGGATCCGGCCCGACTACCTGCTCGGCCACTCCATCGGCGAACTGGCCGCGGCCCATGTCTCGGGTGTGCTGTCGTTGCCGGACGCGGCGGCGTTGGTGGCGGCCAGAGGGCGGCTGATGCAGGCGCTGCCCACCGGCGGTGCGATGGTTTCGGTACTGGCGAGCGAGGACGACGTCGCCGAGTTCCTGACCGGCCGGGCGGACGAGCTGGCCGTCGCCGCGGTGAACGGGCCGCGCTCGCTGGTCCTCTCCGGTGTCGGCGAGGCGGTCGCCGAGATCGCCGACACGCTGTCGCGGAAGGGCTTCCGGACCCGGCGGCTGCGGGTCGGTCACGCGTTCCACTCGCCGCTGATGGACCCGATGCTGGCGGAGTTCCGGGCCGAGGCCGCGAAACTGTCGTTCGGCGTGCCGCGGGTGCCGATCGTGTCCACCCTGACCGGACGGCTCGCGACCGCGGCCGAGCTGGCCACGCCGGACTACTGGGCGCGCCACGCCCGGCACACCGTGCGGTTCGCCGCCGGGATGCGCGGGCTGCTGGCCGAGGACGTCACGTTCTTCCTGGAGCTGGGCCCGGACGCGGTGCTTTCCGCGATGGGCGCGGAAAGCCTCACCGCGGACGAGGCGGGCGGCGCGCGGTTCACGTCGGCGCTGCGCCGCGGCCGGGCTGAGGTGCGGACGTTCTCCACCGCGCTCGCGCAGGCGTTCGTGCACGGAGCGGCCCTCGACTGGCCGGCCGTGTTCGAGGGCAGCGGCGCCCGCCGGGTCGCCTTGCCGACCTATCCGTTCCGCCGCCGGCGGTTCTGGGTCGATTCGGCGCCGGCGGCCGGCACTGGGATCGTGCCCGGCGATCCGGGGCCGCGGCCAGCGCGCGGCCTGGCGCAGCTGCCCGCCGCCGAGCGGGACCGGCATCTGCTTACCCTGGTGCGCAGCGAAGCCGCGGCCGTGCTCGGGCACGCGTCCACCGAAGCGATCGGGGCCCGCCGGGCGTTGTCCGACCTGGGATTCGACTCGCTCGCCGCGGTGACCCTGCGGAACCGGCTCGGAGTGGCGACCGGCTTGACGCTGCCCGCCACCCTCGTGTTCGACCATCCGACTCCGGCCGCGATCACCCGGCACCTGCAGGAGTACTTCGACCCTGCCCCAGCGGCAACCGAGGCCGGCAGGCCCGCCGTCCCGGACCCCGCCCGGGTGATCGACGACCTCGAAACGGCGTCCGACGACGACCTCTTCGACCTCATCGACGGCCGAGCCTGACCCACCGAACCTTGAGAGGAGCCAGATGTCCGACGAAGAGAAGCTCCGGCAGTACCTCAGACGAGCCACGGCCGAGCTGCACGAGACCCGGCAGCGGCTGCGGAACGCGGAAGACGCCCGGCACGAGCCGATCGCCGTCATCGGGATGAGCTGTCGGTTCCCCGGCGGCGTCCGCTCGCCGGACGAGCTGTGGGACCTCGTCGACGGCGAGGTCGACGCGATCTCGGGTTTCCCCGCCGACCGCGGCTGGGACCTCGAAGCGCTGTACGACCCCGATCCCGACCGGACCGGCACCTCCTACACCCGCCACGGCGGGTTCCTCCACGACGCGGGCGAGTTCGACGCCGCATTCTTCGGCATCTCGCCGCGCGAGGCGCTGGCCATGGACCCGCAGCAGCGGCTGTTCCTGGAGGCCGCGTGGGAGGTGCTGGAAAGCGCGGGCATCGATCCCGGTTCCCTGCGCGGCAGCCGCACCGGCGTGTACGCGGGCAGCGTCGTGGAGGACTACGGCCTCGCGCTCGCGAACCCGCCGGGCGCCGTCGAGGCGTACCGGCTGACCGGCGTCTCCAGCAGTGTTCTTTCCGGACGGGTGGCCTACAGCTTCGGTTTCGAGGGCCCGGCGGTCACCGTGGACACGGCGTGCTCGTCGTCGCTGGCCACCCTGCACCTGGCGAGCCAGGCGCTTCGCCAGGGCGAGTGCACGCTCGCGCTGGCGGGCGGCGTGACCGTGATGGCCACGCCGAACGGGTTCGTCGACTTCAGCAGGCAGCGCGGTTTCGCGCCCGACGGGCGCTGCAAGGCGTTCGCCGCGGCCGCCGACGGCACCGGCTGGTCCGAGGGGGTCGGCATGCTCCTGGTGGAACGGCTTTCCGACGCCCGGCGGAACGGGCACCCGATCCTCGCGCTGGTCCGCGGTTCCGCACTGAACCAGGACGGTGCGTCGAACGGGCTGACCGCGCCGAACGGCCCGTCACAGCAGCGCGTGATCCGGCAGGCATTGGAAAACGCCCGGCTGTCACCCGCGGACGTCGACGCGGTGGAGGCCCACGGCACCGGCACCCGGCTCGGCGATCCGATCGAAGCGCAGGCGCTGCTGGCGACCTACGGCCAAGAGCGGGACGGCGGCCACCCGCTGTGGCTCGGCTCGGTCAAGTCGAACGTCGGGCACACACTGGCGGCCGCAGGGGTGGCCGGGGTGATCAAGATGGTGCAGGCGATGCGGCACGGCGTGCTGCCGAAGACCCTGCACGTCGACGAACCCACGACGAACGTGGACTGGACGTCCGGTGCGGTCTCCCTGCTGACCGAACGGCGCGAGTGGCCCGGCACGGACCGCCCGCGCCGAGCGGGCGTGTCCGCGTTCGGGATGAGCGGGACCAACGCGCACGTCATCCTCGAGCAGGCGCCCGAACCCGAGTCCGTGCGATCCGCCGATCTGGCCGGCCCGGTTCCACTGCCGGTCTCGGCCGCGTCCCAGGCCGCGCTGCGCGCCCAAGCCTCCCAGCTGGGTGAGGTGATCAAGGCGGAACCGTCCCTTGCAGACGCCGGGTACGCGCTGGCGACGACGCGTGCCACGCTGGACCACCGCGCGGTCGCGTTCTCCGGGGCCGGACTGGGCGCCCTGGCGAAGTGCCGGCCGTCGCCCGAGCTGATCCGTGGTGTGGCCAAGGAACGCGGCAGGACCGTGTTCGTCTTCCCCGGCCAGGGTTCGCAGTGGGCGGGCATGGCCGTCGGCCTGCTGGACTCGGCGCCGGTTTTTGCCGCGAAGCTGTGGGAGTGCGCGTCCGCCGTCGAGCACCACGTGCCGTGGCGGGTCGAAGACGTGCTCCGGCAGGTGGACGGCAGCCCCGCACTGGACCGGATCGAGGTGCTGCAGCCGGTCCTGTTCGCGGTGATGGTGGCCCTCGCCGAACTGTGGCGGGCCCACGGCGTCGAACCGGACGCCGTGGTCGGCCATTCGCAGGGCGAGATCGCCGCCGCGTGCGTCTCGGGTGCGTTGTCCCTTCAAGACGCCGCCCGGATCGTCGTGCTCCGGTCCCGGCTGTTCGCGGACGAGCTCACCGGCCGCGGTGAGGTGGCTTCAGTTCCGCTGCCGGTCTCGGTCGTCGAACCGCGGCTGGCCGCGCACGGCGGTCTGCTGTCCATCGCCGGTGTCAACAGCCCGGACCTGGTCACCGTTGCCGGCGAGCCCGGCGCGCTGGCCGAACTGGTGGCGGGGTTCGTGGCCGACGGCGTGCGGGCGAAGGTCATCCCGGCAACGGTGGCGTCGCACAGCGCGCAGGTCGAGCGCCTGCGCGAACCACTGGCGGCGCAACTCGGGTTCCTCCGGCCGCGACCGGGCCGGATCCCGTTGTACTCCACCGTCCACGGGCGGATCCTCGACGGCTCCGAGCTCGACGCGGGCTACTGGTACGAGAACTGCCGCCGTCCGGTGCTGTTCGACCCGGCCGTCCGGACGCTGCTGGCCGACGACTTCGACGTGTTCGTCGAGTGCAGCCCGCATCCCGTGCTGGCCGGCTCCGTCGACGCGGTCGCCGAGGACGCCGGCCGGGATGCGCTCAGCCTCGTCTCACTCCGCCGCCACAAAGGTGACCTCGGTCGTTTCCGGCTGTCTCTCGCCGAGGCGTGGGTCGGCGGTGTCCCGGTGGACTGGCGGGCCGTCTTCCCCGGGTTCGGTGGGCCGCCGTTGCCGCTGCCGACGTACCCGTTCCAGCGACGCAGGTTTTGGCTGACCGCGACACCCACCGCGGCAGCCGTCGAACCCGGGGAACCTTCGGCGGGCACGGAGTCCCGACGTGAACCGGTGTCGCTGGTGGACGGGCTCGCCGGGCGCGACCCCGCCGGACGGCACGAGGCACTGCTCGAGCTCACCCGAGGTGAGATCGCCGCGGTGCTCGGGCACGACGGCCCGGAGGCGATCGACCCGCAGCGCGGCTTCCTCGAACTCGGCATGGACTCGGTGACCACCGTGGCCCTGCGGAACCGGCTCAACACCGCCGCCGGGCTCCGGCTGGCGCCGAAGGCGGTGCTGGACGCGAAGACACCGGCGGGGCTCGCCCGGCTGCTGGAGTCTCACCTGTCCGATTCCGGTGCTGAAGCACCCGCGTCCGAGCCGGGTGTCTTCGGCCCTCTGCTGGCGCGGTCCCGGGAACTGGGCCGGATCGGGGAGTTCCTCGGCGTGCTCCGGGAGGCCGGCGCCCTCCGGCCGACGTTCGGCAAGCCTTCGGGCGTCGAGGTCCCCGAACTCATCCCGCTCGTGCACGCGGCCGAGCGGCCGGCGCTGATCTGCTTCCCGACCGTCCTCGCCACCTCGGCACCGCACCAGTACGCGCAGCTCGCCGGTGAACTCGCCGGCGGCCTGGGCATCTCCGTCTGCACCCTGCCCGGTTTCGCCGACGGCCAGCGGCTGCCGTCCTCGATGGACACCCTGGCCGGGGTCACGGCGGAGGTGGTGCGGGCACGCACCGAAGGGGTGCCGTTCGTGCTGCTGGGTTATTCGTCGGGCGGGATCGTCGCGTACGCGGTCGCCGAACGGCTGGAGCGGTCGGGGGTGTTCCCGGACGGCGTGATCCTCCTCGACACGTATCCGCCGGCGGATACGTTCTTCGACCGCCTCGGCCCGGTGCTGCTGGAGGGGATGACTTCCCGGTTCGACGGCCTGACCCCGCCCAGCGACGTCCGGCTGACCGCGATGGGCGGGTACCTCGGCCTCCTCGCGGGCTGGGCGCCCCGGGAACTGAAGGCGCCGACGCTGCTGATCAGGGCGTCGGATCCGGTGCCGGGCTGGCCGTCCGAAGACTGGCGGCCGCACTGGCCGCGGCCGCACGACCTGGTCGACACCGCGGGCGACCACTTCGGCCTGATCGAGAGCCGGTCGGCGGCGACCGCGCGGACGATCCGCGACTGGCTGCCCACGATGCTCCCGCCGGAGCCGGCGTGACCACGCGAACGCCGGTGGTGATCGTCGGAGCCGGCCCGTGCGGGCTAACGCTGGCGTGCGAGCTGATGTCCCGCGGCGCCGCCGTGCGGGTGCTCGAGGCCGAGCCGGGACCGCACCGCGGCTCGCGGGCGATCCTGCTCTGGCCGCCCGCCCTGCGGATCTTCGGCGAACTGGGGATCCTGCCCGAGGCCGAACGCCGCGGCCAGCGGGTCCGGTCGATGCACTACCACCTGCCGGGTGGGCGGCGGCTGGACGTTCCCCTCGGTCCTCCTGACGCGGCTCTGCTGCTGCCCCAGGAACAGACCGGCGAACTGCTGGAGGCCGCGCTGGTGGCGCTGGGCGGCAAGGTGGAACGGGCCACCACGGTCACCGATGTCGCCGACGGGCGGGACGCCGTCCGGCTGCGGGCCTCCGGCCCCGGTGGCGACGAGGTGATCGAAGCGGACTGGCTGGTCGGCGCGGACGGCGTCCGCAGCACCGTGCGCGCGCGGCTCGGCATCGGCTTCCCCGGAGCGCGGGTCGGGTCGACGCTGCTGCTGGCGGAGGGCCGGATCGACGGCGCGCTCCCGCCCGGCGGGCTGCACTACTTCCTCGGGGCGGCCGGGTCGCTCGTGTTCGCGCCGATGGGGCCGGACCGGGTCCGGGTGTCGGCGGCCGTGAGCGCCGACGTCCCCCTCACCGCGCAGACCGTCCAGGACCTGCTGGACGAACGCGGGCCAGGTGGGCTGCGGGTGTCCGAGCTCGCCGTGATCACGACTTTCGGCAGCTCCGAACGGGTCGCCTCCCGGCTGCGCAGCGGCCGGTGCTTCCTGGTCGGGGACGCGGCGCACACGCATTCGCCGCTGGGCGGCCAGGGCCTCAACCTCGGCCTGCAGGACGTGCACAACCTCGGGTGGAAGCTGGCCGGGGTGCTCGACGGCCGGTTCGACGAGCGGGTGCTGGCCAGTTATGAGCCCGAGCGCCGGCACGCCGCGGAGCGGGTCGTGCGTACGACAAGCCTGCTGCTGAAGCTGTTCATGGTCGGCCCGGCCCTGGCGAGGGCGCGTAACGCGGCCTGGCGCGCGCTCGGCTCAGTGGGGCTGTTGACCCACTGGTTCGCGCCGCTGCTGGCCGGGGGCCGGACCCGCTACCCCGACGTGCTGCCCGGTGCGCGTCCGCGGCGGCGCCGGGGGATCGCGTCGGCGGCGTTGCCACGCCCGGGGACACGGGCACCGGCCTGGGTGCCGGACGCGCCGGCCGGCGCTCGTTTCCGCCTGCTGACCACCGGTTCGCCGAACGGGTCTCTCGCCCGTGCGGCCTCCGCGACGTCGGATCTGGTGGCCCGCGAGCACGTGCCGCGACGCGGCCGGGGTTTCGTGCTGCTGCGGCCGGACGGGTACGTCGCGGCGAGCGGCGTCACCACAACGGATCTCGGCGACGCGATGCGGCGGATCGTGCTGCTGTCCCCGGCCTCGGAGTAGGGGGCCGGGGCGCGGTTTCGGGGTTGGCGGTAGGGGTTGCCCCCTCATAGCGTCGAAACGAGGAAAGGGGGGTTCCCGTGAGCCCAGCGGTGCCGACCATACTCGACTGCCTGCGATCCGGCCGGCTCCGCCAGGACGTCTTTTCGGCCTTTCCCGTCGAATCCGCGCAAGAGCACCGTGACGGTGACGCCATCGCCGCGGACGTGCTGGCCCACGTGCGGTCCCACGTCGATCCCGACGAGCTGGACCGCACCAGGGAACTGCCCGTCGGGCTGCTTACCGGCCTGCGGGACCGCGGCTATCTCAAGCTGGCCAACGGATCCGACCTCGGTGGGCGGGCGCTTTCGCGCTACCAGACCTTCCGTGCCGTCGAAAGCGCGGCGAGCTGGTCGGTTCCGGTCGGCCAGGTGCTCGGGATCGCCAACGGCGTCGGCGTCGCCGCGCTGCTACCCGCCGTTCCCGCCGGACCGTTGCTCGACTACCTGCGGGATCGCGTCCGGGACGGGGTGTTCTCCGGTTTCGGGCAGACCGAACCCGACGGGCACAACAACCGCCGTCCCGGGCTGACCGCGACGCCGGTCGACGACGGCTCCGCGTACGTGCTGAGCGGGGAAAAGCTTTTCATCGGGCATGGCACGATCGCAGACCTGCTCGGGGTGTCGGCGACGATCACTGACGACGGCCCGCCACGGGTGTGCGTCTGTTTCGTGGACGCCTCGGACCCGGGGTTCAGCGTCTCGTCCAGTGTGGAGTTCATGGGCAGCCACGGCCTGCCGAACGCGTCGCTGCGGTTCGACGGTGTGCGAGTGCCCGCGGAGCACGTTCTGGTGCACGAGGACGGCAGCCGGATGCCGCCGCTGATCGCCATGAGCGCGCTGGTCGGCAGGCTCTACTTCACCGCGGCACCGGCCTTGGCGCTGACGAAGTCGTGTGCCGGGTGGTCACGGGAGTTCGTGGCACGGCGGCGGATCGACGGGCTCGCGCTCGGCGCCTACGACGAGATCCAGCGGATGGTCACCGCGACGGCCGCGGAGGCGTATGCGATGGAAAGCGTGGCGCGGTGGAGCCTCGAGGGCGACGAACTGACCGATCGCTGGTTCGACCGGTTCCTGGCCAAGAACATCTGCGTCACGGCTGCGTGGCGGGCGGTGGACCGGACGATGTCCTTGCTGGGCGGCGAAGGTTTCGAGACGGTGGTGAGCAAGCGCCGCCGCGGCGCGCCGGAGATCCCGATGGAGCGGATCTTCCGTGACGCCAGGGGATTGCGGATCGCGGGCAACATCGACTTTCAGCTCGACAACCAGGCCGCCCGGCTGCTGCTGACCGAGCTGTACACCGAACTGGATCCCGCGACACTCGACACCCACATCAGGCTGTCCTCCCCGGAAGCTTCGGACATCTCCGATCGGGAGACGGGGTCCGCGGGCAGCGGGGGGCACAAGGACAAGCTGGCCCGGGAGCTTCGGCGGTTCCACCGTTTCTGCTACGACCTGGTGCGCGGTCACCCGGAGCCGGACCGGCTGCTGGCCCGGGAGCACCTGCTGATCCTGCTGGCCAGGCTCGCCGCGGAACTGTTCACGGTGTTCGTCTCGCTGGCGCGTACGGCCACCCTCTCCGGCGACGAGCGGGACCTTGGGCGCCGGCTCACGGACGTCTACTGCGCCGAAGCCTGGCACCGGGTCGCCGACCTGTGGCACCGGGTGACCGCGGGGGACGAGCCCGGCTACGCGGAGCTGAGCCGGTTGCTGATGTCCGGTGAGGACAGTGGCGCCGGAACCGGAGGGGAGGAAAGTCAATGAGCGCAACGGGATCTGCCACCGACCTACCCGAGGTGCTCGGCGGGTTCGACCTGACCGACCAGTCGAGGTTCGCCGGCGGTGTGCCCTACGAGGTGTTCGCGCGGCTTCGGGCCGAGGCGCCGGTGCTGTTCCACCCGCCAGGCCGGAGCGCCGACGGCGAGGGTTTCTGGGTGCTCACCAGGCATGCCGACATCGTGGCCGCGGCGGCTGCCCCGGAGTTCTCCGCGCAGGGTGGGCCCGGCCGGGCCGGCGGCGGGTCGCACCTGGAAGACCTGCCGATGGGCGTGCACGCCGGGGTCCTGTTCGCGATGATGGACGATCCGCGGCACGACGAGTTCAAGCGCATGCTCGCCCCGGCGATGACCGGGGTCGCCGTCCGGTCCCGGGAACTCCGGCTGCGGACGATCGCGGCCGGGCTCGTCGATTCCGCCGTGGCCCGTGGCGGGGCCGACTTCGTGGTGGACGTCTCCGAGCCGTTCGCCCTGCGGGCGGTGGCGCTGCTGCTCGGGGCGCCGAGCGAGGACTGGGACCAGCTGACCGGATGGGTGCACGGTGCCCTCGGCTTCGTCAACCGGAAGACCGGCGAGCCGGACGAGTTTTCGGCGGGGATCTTCCACGCCATGCGGAAGTACTTCGAACAGTTGCTGGTGCGCAAGCTCGCGAATCCCGGTGCGGACGTCGCGTCGACGATCGTGCGCGCGGCCACCGACGGCGTCGGACAGCCGTCCCGGTACGAGCGCGAAGCGAACATCGTGCTGCTGCTCATCACCGGCCTCGAACAGCCTCGCAACACGATCGCCGGCGGGGTGCTGGCACTCGCGCGGCATCCGGAGCAATGGTGGGCACTGCGGCGGGACCGGTCACTGCTGCCTGGCGCCATCGAGGAGATCCTGCGCTGGTGCCCGCCCAACCCCTACAACCGCCGCACCGCCACCGAAGACATCGTGCTGCACGGCAAGCGGATCAAGGCCGGGGACAAGGTCACGCTGTGGTGGCCTTCGGCCAACCGCGACGAGGACGTGTTCCGCCGTCCGTCTGCTTTCGACATCCGGCGCACCCCCAATCCGCACCTGTCTTTCGGCGCTGGCATCCACCACTGCCTCGGCGAGGAGTTCGGTCGGCTGGAAATCCGCGTGCTCCTGGAGACGCTGCTCGACCGGGTCGCCGAGGTCCGCCAGGCGGGCTCGGTGGTCTGGGCGCCCAACAACAAGCACACCGTGCCGCTGGAGATGCCGGTCGAGCTCGTGCCCGCCGGCCGTGACCGCAAGCGATGAGGAGAAACGATGACCGACACCGAGACCCCGGCCGCGGCCACGAGTGGCGCGCTGCCGTACGACCCGTGGGACCCGGGGTTCCACGCCGATCCGTACGCGGTGTTCCGCCGGATCCGTGAGGAGTCCGGCTCGATCGTGCCGACGCAGGCCGGCGTCGCACTGCTCGGCTTTTCCGAGATATCAGCGGCGCTGGCCGACCCGAAGCTCGGCCGCGGCAACGGTATCGGTGCCATGGAAGGGATGATGCCGACCGACGAAGGCCCCCGGCGCGCGTTCATGTTCATGGACCCCCCGGACCACACGCGGATCCGTTCGCTGGTATCGAAATCGTTCACACCCCGGCTGGTGGAGCGGATCCGGCCCAAGGCGCACCAGTTCGCCGAGGAGCTGATCAAGCAGGTGTGCGAGCAGGCCGCCGGCGGGGTGGTGGACCTCGCCCCGGCGGTGTTCCGCCCGCTGGGTGCCTACGTGATGAACACCCTGATGGGGGTACCGGACGAGCACCTGGAGAAGTCGATCGAACTGGCCACGGACGGCGGCCGCGGGCTAGACCCGGAATACAGCATGCCGCAGGAGGCGATCGACGCGCGCAACCGGCTCCGGACCGGGATGGCCGACGTCGGCCGGGAGATGATCGCGCTGCGCCGCAAGGAACCGGCGGACGACCTGATGAGCGAACTGGTCGTCGCGGAGAAGGACGGCCAGCGGCTCACCGAGACCGAAGTGTTGACCACGGCCATGAATATCATGCTCCCGGGGTTCAGTGCGCCGCAGGCGATGATGGGGCTCGCCGCGTTCGCCCTGCTTCGCCACCCCGACCAGCTCGCGTGGTTCCGGGCGAACCCGGACAAGGCGGTCGCTTCGGTCGAGGAACTGCTGCGCTTCGACACGGCGGTGCAGATCGTCAGCCGTACCGCGCTGGCCGACGCCGAAATCGGCGGGGTGGCGGTGGCCGAGGGCTCGGAGGTGTTCATGCTCCTGGGCGCGGGCCACCGGGACCCGGCCGTCTACGACGATCCGGACCGGCTCGACCTGGCCAGGCCGGCGAGCCGGAACCTCGGCTTCGGGCACGGCATCCATTTCTGCGTCGCCGCGCCGGTGGCGCGGCTGGTCAGCCAAGTGGTGCTCACCGCGCTCGTGCGCCGCGACATCACACTGGCCACCGACGAGCCGAGGACGAACGGCGCGCTCGCCATCCGCAGCCTGGCCGAGCTGCCGGTCGTGCTGGGTGCGGTGCGATGAGCGAGACCGTCGAGAACCTCGTGCAGCGATACCTGGATGCGTGGAACGAACCGGAAGAGGGACCACGCCGCACGACGGTCGAAGCCATTTTCACCGAGAACGGCGGTTACGTCGATCCGAACGCCGAAGTGACCGGCCGGAACGCCTTCGCCGAGTACCTCGGTACGGAACGCGAGAAGTTCGGCGGGCTGGTGTTCACGCTGGGCCGCTTCGTCGACGAACATCACGGCACTGCCCTGTTCACCTGGCGGCTAGGCAACCAGGACGGGACCGGCGCGGTCGCCACCGGCTACGACGCGATGGTCTTCGAGAACGGGCGCATCCGTCAGGTGTACGGCTTCTTCGACTGATCCGATCGTCGTTTCCTCCTCGAATTCTCTCGAGTCCTTGCCTGCCCGGCCGGTCGTGGTGGTTTCACGGCCGGCCGGGCGGCGTTCCGGGGCGCGGCTTGACACCGAAACGGCGTTCGGACACTATTAGCTACGCTATTACTGAACACCGTGTAGTGTTCGAACGCCATGCAGAGATCTCCTGTACGCCGACGCCGGCCTCCTTAGAAGAAAAGAGCAGAACCCGTGGTAGCTCCCGCCTCCCAGCCGCAGCAGCGTGTCGGGCCCCGGCTCGCGCTGCTCGCGCTCGGCCAGTTCCTGGTCGCAGTGGACTACAACATCGTCTACGTCGCGTTGCCCGACATCGGCCGCGCGCTCAGCTTCACCCCGCAGAACCTGCAATGGGTCGTCACCGCCTACGCCGTCGGCTTCGGCGGGTTCCTGATGTTCGGCGGCCGTGCGGCCGACCGGCTGGGTGCTCGCCGGATCCTCATGATCGGCCTGGTCCTGTTCGGTGGCGCGTCGCTGGCCGGCGGGTTCGCGACCGACCCCGGCCTGCTCATCGGCGCCCGCGCCGTGCAGGGCCTCGGTGCCGCGCTGCTCAGTCCCGCGACGCTGGCGCTGATCAACACGAACTTCGCCGAAGGGGCATCTCGCAACAAGGCGCTCGCCGTGTGGGGCTCCGCGGGCAGTGGCGGCCTCGCCGCGGGTGCGCTGCTCGGCGGCGTGCTCACCAACGCGTGGGGCTGGCAGTGGGTGCTGTTCGTGATGGTCCCTCTGGCGCTGGCCCTTGCGGCGCTGGCGCCGGTGGTGCTCGGCGCGGACCCGCGGAGCCGTGGCGAAGGCGGCTTCGACGTCCTCGGCGCGATCATCGCGACGGCAGGCTCGTCGCTGCTGGTGTTCGGGCTCGTCAGTGGCCCGGAGGCGGGCTGGGGCTCGATCCGCAGTGCCGGTGCGCTGGTCGCCGGCGTGGTCCTGCTCGGGGTGTTCGTGCTCGTCGAACGGAACACGCGGGATCCGCTGGTGCCGATGCGGCTGTTCGCCAACCGCGGCCTGCTGATGTCGATGCTGGTGATCCTGGTGTTCCAGAGTTCACTCGGCGGCGCGTACTACCTGTTCACGACCTACATGCAGAACGTGCTGGGCTACAGCGCGCTGTCCGCCGGGCTCGCGTTCGTGCCGCTGACGATCATCTCCGCGACGGCGTCGCTGAAGCTGACCGCGCCGCTGATCGGCCGGTTCGGCATCCGGACGACCCTGCTGATCGGCATGGTGATCAACGGTGCCGGCATGGTGCTGCTGGCGGTCGGCCTGGCCACCGACGGCTCGTTCTGGATGGTCCTGCCCGGGCTGGTGATCTGGGGCATCGGCGGTGGCACCACGTTCCCGGCCATGTACGCAGCCGCGGCGTCCGGTGTCGAGCCCGGTGACCAGGGGACCGCGTCCGCTCTGGCCACGACGTCGCAGCAGATCGGCGGCGCGATCGGGCTCGCGGCGCTGATCGCGATCGCCAACGCCGGGCTCGACTTCTCCGCCGGACCGTCGCCGTCCGCCGTCGTCGACGGTCTCCGTACGGCGTTGCTGGTCGCCGGTGCCGCCACCGTGGTCGGTGGCTTCCTCGTCCTGCTGGTGCGCAAGCAGAAGGCGGCGGCCTCGGCGGAGGTGCCGTCGCGGCAGGACACCTCCGACGTGGAAGCGTAGGCGGAAACCGGGCGACGGGTCTGCCACGGCAGACCCGTCGTTTCGGTGAGCACCGCTCAGACTCTGCATGCTGTATTGCCACTCCACGGCTGTTACCATTCGAGGTATGCCAGCCCTTAAGCAGACCCGGCGGGAGCGTCTTCGTGCCGAGGCCGCTGAAGAGATCAAGACGATCGCGCTTGAGCACATGGCGGCCAACGGCACCGCCGCCGTGTCGCTGCGCGCGATCGCTCGCGAGATGGGAATGACGGCAGGCGCCATCTACAGCTACTACGACACGCGCGACGACCTGATCACCGCGCTCGTCGCCGACGTGTACAACCACCTGGCCGACATGCTCGAAGGCTCGCTCGCGGCCGCCCCGGACGACCCAGCGGCCAAGGTGCAGGCCTACGGCGAGGCGTACTGGGCGTGGGCCACGGCCAACCCGCAGAAGTTCCGGCTCATCTACGGTGATCCGGCGCCGGATTACCAGGTGCCGCCCGGTGGTGCGATCGCGGAGGCCGAGCACCGCGTCTGCGGCGCGCTCACCAGTGTCGTCGCCGGGGCGTGGGTGCACGCTCAGCACCTCTATCCGGCCGACGGCCACCGCTGGTCCGATTTCGACCCCGGTTTCGCCGCCCTGGTCAAGGAGGCGTTCCCCGAGCTTCCGCCCGCCGGTGTCGCGCTCGCGATGCGCGTCTGGGGCCGTCTGCACGGGCTGGTGTCGCTCCAGGTGTATGGCCACTTGCTGACCCAGATCCAGGACCCGGAGACGTTGTACCGCGGCGAGATCGCGGACCTCGTCCGCGCGCTCGGCCTCACCCCGGCACCGCCGCGCGGCCGACGTCCCGCCCGCCGCGCGAAGTCCTGACGCGCCTGGCGCGGCCGGGGATCTTGACACTTTACGGTGTTCCGCTACTGTGTGGTGTGGTATCGCTGAACGCCGTGTAGTCCGGTGACGGCTTTCCCGTAAAGGTAAAGCCGATTCGCGCACGCCGGTTCGGTTTCTTTTGTCGGCGCCTCATGCCAGGCGTCCATTCAACGCCGAATTCTGTGCCGCACATCACGCGCTCACGCGGTTCAACGCAGGTCAAGGCGGGTTGGCCGAGAACTCGGTGAGTGCAACACTGGGTATCGGGGGAGCGCCAAGGCTGCCAGTAGGAAGCGATCGTCTGTCGACGTCCATGGTCCCGGCCGAGGACCTGACGTGATCGCGGTAACCCGTGGAGCGTCGCGGGTCTTTCGCCGGGGGAGGCGAGTCATCGTCCATGTTGTATGAACGGGAAGAACACATATCCCAGCTGTCCGAGCTGATCGCGAGATGTCAAGACGGGGAGGGCCGGGCCGCGCTGATCACCGGCCCGGTCGCGAGCGGCAAGACCGCTTTGCTGAACGCGTTCACCGAACGCGCGGCGCGCGCGGGTGCGAAATTCCTGAATGCTTCGGGTTCGCCGTCGGAACAGGATCTGCCGCTTGGTGTGCTGAGCGAACTGATGCGCGCGGCGGGCCTGCCGGCACTGCCTGCCGGAGAGGCCATCCCGGGGCAGCGGCTGTCGGCGCCGGTGGTGCTCGAGCTGTGCCGCCCGCTCCTGGACCTGGCCGACAGTCTCGAGGCACCGCTGGTCATCTGCGTCGACGACGCGCATCACGCGGACGCGGCCTCGTGGCAGTGCCTGCTCTTTCTCGTGCGCAGGCTGCGATCGGCGAAGGTACTCGTGGTGTTCACGGAATCGGCAGGCGTCGTCTCTCGGCTCCCGCTGCCGCGGGCGGAACTGCTCCGGGACGGGCGGTGCCGCCACCTCCGGCTGGACATGCTGTCCGCGCGGGGAGTGGGGGCCGCGCTGGCCGCGGAACTGCCGGTGGCGTTCGCACGGCGGTTCGCTGCCGACGCCCACGCCTTCACCGGAGGTAATCCATTGCTGCTGCGCGGACTTCTCGACGACAACCACGCCTCCCGCGGGTCCGGAGTGGATGAACTGGACGAAGTGCGCGTCGGTGCCTGCTACCGGGAAGCCGTGCTCGCTTGCCTGTGCCGCGGTGAGCCGGTGCTGTTCGACGTCGCGAGAGGCGTCGCGGTGCTGCCCGAGGGGACCGATCCGGCCGAGCTGGTCGGCGTCGAACCCGAAGTCGCGGCGAGGGCCCTGCAGTCGCTCAACGTGATCGGAATCCTCGGCAACGGCCGGTTCAGGCATCCCGAGGGCAGCGCGGCGGTGCTGCGGTCGATCGACGAACCGAGTGGCCGCGCGCTGTACCTGCGCGCGGCGGCGTCGCTGAACGCGAAACGGGCGTCGGCCGGCGTCGTGGCCCGGTACCTGCTGAACGCGGGCGCCGCCGAGGACACGTGGGCGATTTCGGCGCTGCACGAGACTGCGGAACAGGCCCTTGTGGACGGTGACGTCGACCTGGCGCTCGACTGCCTGCAGCTGGTGCTGCGCTCGGACGCCGACGAATGGCAGCGGGCCGCGACCGCGGCGATGCTCGCTCGCGTGGAATGGCGGTCGAACCCGGCCGGCGCGATGCGGCACGTGGACGCGGTGACCGCCGCGGTACGCGGTGGCTTCCTCGACGCCCGGCACGCGTTCGCGCCGGTGAACTGGCTGCTGTGGTTCGGGCACGACGACGCCGCTCGCGAGGTGCTCGGCGAGCTGGACCGGTCGTCGGCGCAGCTCTCGCCCCACGCGGCCGCCCGGCTGCGTTCGCTCCGGACGTTGTCCGAGTACCTCTATCCGCCGCCGTCCGGCGTTTCCGCCGACGTCCGGCCGGCCGGCGAGGACTCGGTCAGCGCGAACCTGTGGCTGCACGCGACGTCCCTCCTGGAAGGCGTTTTCGCGGGTGGGGCCGGAGTGCGGGTCATCGCGGGCGCCGAACAGGTGCTGCGGGTGTCGCGGCTCGACGAGCGGACGTTGATGCCCAACGTGGTCTCGCTCATCACGCTCATCCTCACCGAGCGGCTGCCGTCGGCCGACTTCTGGTGCGAGTTGCTGGTCGGGGAGGCGACCGAAGCGCACGAGCAGACGTGGCGTGGGCTGTTCAGCGCACTGCGGGCGGAAATCGCCATCAGGCGCGGTGACCTGCGGCTCGCGGAGACGAGTGCGCGGACGGCGCTGACCGCGGTGCCGGGTCGGAGCTGGGGTGTCGGCATCGGGATCGCGATGGGCGTACTGCTCCAGGCCAGCACGGCGCTCGGTTCGCTCGACGCGGCCGCGGAGCTGATGCAGGCCCCGGTGCCGGAGGCGATGTACCGCACGCCGTTCGGGCTCGGATACCTGCGCGCTCGCGGCCTGTACCACCACGCGGCCGGCCGGTTCGACGCGGCGTTCGAGGAGTTCCAGCTCGTCGGCAGGCTGATGACGAAGTGGGCGATGGACCTGCCGGCCCTGGTGCCGTGGCGCACGGACGCGGCGAAGGCGTTGCTGTGCCTCGGCCAGGTGTCGCGCGCGCACGCGCTGGCCGCCGAACAGCTGCGGTTGTGCTGCCCGGCGGGCACCGGCTCGCGGGCGGTGTCGTTGCGCGTCCTGGCGGCCACGAGTGAACTGGCCGAGCGGCCCGCGTTACTGAACAAGGCGGTCGACGCGTTGCAGGGCTACGACGAGCGGCTGGAGTTCGCCCACGCGCTGACTGATCTCGGCCGGACCCACCAGGCTCTCGGTGACGCCGGTCGGGCCCGGGTGATGCTGGACAGGGCACAGCACATCGCTCGGCAGTGCGGCATCACAGGCGGCATCACGGGCGCATTGGACCGGTCACCCGAGTTCGAGCGACACGGGCCGGACTTCGCCGAAGAGCCGTGGCCGGGGCTGCCGGCCGAGTCGGCGGTGGACGAGCTGAGCGACGCCGAACGCCGGGTCGCGGTGCTCGTCGCGCGGCGGCTGACCAACCGCCAGATCGCCGGCAAGTTGTTCATCACGGTGAGCACAGTGGAACAGCACCTGACCCAGATCTACCGCAAGCTCAAGGTGAAGAGCCGGGTCGAGCTGCACGGTGCCGACGTGCTTTCGGCCTGAGCGACGGCCGGGTTCTAGGGGGACGGTAAGGGGCGGCAAGGGTTGGGCCGCCCCTCGCCCCTTTCGTAGCGTTGGCCTGGCCGGAAGCGCCCGCTGCCGAACGTCCCGCAGCGCCTTTCGCGGCCACCTGTTGTTTCTTCCCGAGCGGGCGAGGAGTCCGGAGATGACCACGACCAGCCCGCCTGCCCCCGCCCCCGGCCGGGAGATCGCCGTGGTCGGCCTCGCTTGCCGGTTTCCCGGCGCGCCGGATCCGCGCGCCTACTGGCGGCTGCTCACCAGCGGCGTCGAGGCGATCGCCGATCCCCCGCCCGGTCGTGCCGGAGCCGGCTTCCGCGGCGGGTTCCTCGACGATGTCGGCGGTTTCGACGCCGCGTTCTTCGGGATCTCGCCCCGGGAGGCCGCCGCGGCGGACCCGCAGCAGCGGCTGGCTCTGGAACTCGCGTGGGAGGCGCTGGAGGACGCCGGCATCGTGCCCGCCGACCTGCGGGGTGGCCCGGTCGGCGTGCACCTTGGCGCGATCTGGGACGACTACGCGAAACTCGCCGCGGACTCGCCCGTCACGCAGCATTCGCTCACCGGGCAGCACCGCAGTCTCATCGCCAACCGGGTGTCGTACGCGCTCGGCCTGCGCGGGCCGAGCATTGTGGTGGACACCGGGCAGTCGTCTTCGCTGGTGGCCGTGCACTCGGCCTGCCGGAGCCTGCTGGACGGCGACAGCGAAGTCGCGCTCGCCGGCGGCGTGAGCTTGAACCTCGGTCCCGAAGGATTCCTGCTGGCACAACGGTTCGGCGCGCTTTCACCCGACGGGCGGTGTTACGCGTTCGACGCCAGGGCGAACGGGTATGTCCGCGGCGAAGGCGGCGGGATGGTCGTGCTGAAGACGGTGCGGCGAGCTGTCGCCGACGGTGACCGGGTGTACTGCGTGATCCGGGGTGGGGCGGTCAACAACGACGGCGGTGGCGACACCCTCACCGCGCCGGACGAGCAGGGCCAGCGGGACCTTCTGCGCCGCGCGTACGCCGATGCCAGGGTAGCGCCCGGTGACATCGCCTTCGTCGAGTTGCACGGTACGGGCACGCCGGCCGGTGACCCGGTCGAGGCGGCCGCGCTCGGCGCGGTGCTGGGCGGCGCACGGCCGGCGGGCGCTCCGCTGCCGGTGGGCTCGGTGAAGACCAACATCGGTCACCTGGAGGGTGCGGCCGGGATCGCGGGGCTGATCAAGGCCGTGCTGTCGGTGGCGGGGCGCGTTTTCCCGGCCAGCTTGAACTTCCGGACGCCGAACCCGCTCATCGATCCGGATGCGCTGAACCTGAGGGTCAACGACACGGCCACGGCGCTGCCCGCAGCACCCGGCGAGCTGCTCGCCGGTGTCAGCTCGTTCGGCATGGGCGGCACGAACTGCCACCTCGTGCTCGGCGACCATGTCCCGGTTCCGCTGCCCGGCAACGAGTTTCCGGGACCCGTGGTGGTCCCGCTGTCCGGCCGCGGGGACGAGGCGTTGCGCGCGCAGGCCGCCCGGCTGGCCGACCGGCTCGCCGGTGACCCCGTACTCGACGTCGTGGATGTCGCCCGATCCCTCGCCACCGGGCGGACCCACTTCGACCACCGGGCCGCGCTGGTCGTGTCGGACACCGCGGAACTGGTGGCCGGCCTCGGTGTTCTCGGCGGCGGGGGCAGCGCCCGAAACCTGTTCACCGGCCAGAAAGCGGCCGGCGGGACCGCGTTGCTGTTCAGCGGCCAAGGCAGTCAGCGTCCGGGCATGGGACGGGAGCTCTACGGCGCGTTCCCGGCCTTCGCGCGTGCGCTGGACGCGGTGTGCGAACAGCTCGACGGCCACCTGGACCGGCCCCTGCGCGAGCTGATGTTCGGCACCGCCGAACCGTCGCCGCTCGAGGAGACCGGGTACGCACAGGCCGCGCTGTTCGCGTTCGAAGTCGCGATGGCCGAGCTCCTGCGGTCGCACGGGGTCGAGCCGGCCGTCGTCATCGGTCATTCCATCGGCGAGCTGGCGGCCGCGCACGTCGCGGAGGTGCTTTCGCTGCCGGACGCCGCGGTCCTGGTGGCGGCCCGGGGCAGGTTGATGCAAGCCCTGCCGCCGACCGGCGCCATGGTGGCGATCCAGGCGAGCGAAGCGGAACTGCTGCCCATCCCGCACGACGTGTCGGTCGCGGCGGTGAACGGTCCGTCGTCGGTGGTGATCTCCGGCGACGCCGCGGCGGTTCTCGACCTGGAACGGCGGTGGCGGGCGAAGGGCAGGAGGACGACCAAGTTGCGGGTCAGTCACGCGTTCCATTCGCCGCACATGGACGGCATGCTCGACGAGTTCCGTGCCGTCGCGGCGGATCTGTCCTACGCGGAGCCGCGGGTGCCGATCGTGTCGAACGTGACCGGCCGCCTCGCGACCGCCGGTGAGATGACGGACCCTGGTTACTGGGTCACGCACGTCCGGGAGGCCGTCCGGTTCGCCGACGGCATCCGGGCCACCGAACGACTGGGGATCTCGGCCTACGTGGAAGCCGGCCCGGACGCGGTGCTCGGCTCGCTCGCCAGGGATTCAATGTCCGCGGGGGCGGTGCCGGCCGCGGAGTTCGTGCCGGCCGCCCGGCGCGATCGTTCCGAAATCGGCACCCTGCTGACCGCGCTGGCCCGCCTCCACGTCCGTGGGGTGCCCGTCGACTGGACGACGCGTTTCACCCCGGCGCCACCGGTCTCGTTGCCGACCTACGCGTTCCGGCGGACGCGGCACTGGCTCGACACTGCTGTCCCTGAGCCGGCCGCCGCCGACGCTCCGAAGGCGGCGGCCACGCCGGTCGCGGTCGGGGGTCCACTGTGGGCCGAGCTGACCGGGCTCGATCCCTCGCGGCGTCGTGAGGTGCTCTCAGCGCTGGTCCGCACCGAGGTCGCGGTGGTCGCCGGATACGGCGCGGCCGACGACGTCGAGTCCGGCCGGACGTTCCGCGACCTCGGCTTCGATTCGGCCATGGGGGTCGAGCTGAGCGAGCGGACGAGCGCGGCCACCGGTCTCAGCCTGCCCACGACGCTCGTGTTCGACCGGCCGACCGTCGACGCCGTGGTGGACCACATCGCCGGCGAGCTGTCCGGCGCCACGGCCGCGCCGGCCGCCGCCGCAGTCAGTGCCGGGCCGGCGGAACCGATTGCGATCGTCGGTATGAGCGCCAGATTCCCCGGCGGCGTCCGATCGCCGGAGGAGCTGTGGGACCTCGTCGACCAAGAGGTCGACGCCGTGTCCGGGTTCCCCGACAACCGTGGCTGGGACCTCGGCGCGCTCTACGATCCCGACCCGGATCACCCCGGCACGTCCTACTCGCTGCAGGGCGGGTTCCTGTACGACGCCGCGGACTTCGACGCCGGCTTCTTCGGCATCTCGCCGCGCGAGGCGCTGGCCATGGACCCGCAGCAGCGGCTGCTGCTGGAGACGTCGTGGGAGGCGTTCGAACGCGCCGGGATCACCCCCGCGTCCGTCCGCGGCAGCCGTACCGGTGTCTTCACCGGGCTGATGTACCACGACTACGGCACCGGTCTGACCCGGCTGCCCGACGGTGTCGAGGGCTATCGACTCACCGGCGGCGCGGGCAGCGTCGCGTCTGGCCGGATCGCCTACACGTTCGGCCTCGAAGGCCCGGCGGTCACCGTCGACACCGCCTGCTCGTCGTCCCTGGTGGCCCTGCACCTCGCCGTCCGTTCGCTGCGCCACGGCGAATGCGACCTCGCGCTGGCCGGCGGGGTGACCGTGCTCGCGTCGCCGTTCATGTTCCGCGAGTTCAGCCGCCAGCGCGGGTTGTCCGCCGACGGGCGGTGCAAACCGTTCGCCGCGGCCGCCGACGGCACAGGCTGGGCCGAAGGCGCGGGCATGCTCCTGGTCGAGCGGCTGTCCGACGCGCGGCGCCACGGGCACCGCGTGCTCGCACTGGTGCGCGGGACCGCCGTGAACCAGGACGGCGCGTCCAACGGCCTGACCGCGCCGAGCGGCCCCGCGCAGCAGCGGGTGATCACCGCGGCGCTCGCCGACGCCGGTCTCGGACCGGCCGATGTCGACGTCGTCGAGGCGCACGGCACCGGGACCCGGCTCGGCGACCCGATCGAGGCGGGGGCGCTGCTGGCCACGTACGGCCGCGACCGGCCGGCCGGTCGCCCGTTGCGGCTAGGCTCCCTCAAGTCGAACATCGGGCACACCCAGGCGGCCGCGGGGGCCGCCGGGGTGATGAAGATGGTGCTCGCGCTGCGGCACCGGACGCTGCCGCGCACCCTGCACGTCGACCGCCCGAGCGACCACGTCGACTGGTCGTCCGGTGCCCTCTCCCTGCTGACCGAGGCGGTGCCGTGGGAGCCCGAGGCTGGCCGGGCGCGCCGGGCGGGTGTGTCGTCGTTCGGGATCAGCGGGACCAACGCGCACGTCATCCTCGAACAGACCCCCGACGAGCCCCCGCCTGCTGGGCCGCCCGTGTCCGCGGTGGTGCCGCTCGTGCTCTCGGCCGCGACCGAGGAGGCCCTGCGGGCGGCGGCCGGTGACCTGATGGCGCACCAGGGGTCTACTGTGGCCGACCTGGCGTTTTCCCTCGCGACCACCCGGGAAAGCCTGCCTTTCCGGGCCGCCGTCGTCGCAGCCGGTCCGGACGATCTTTCCGCGGGCCTCGCCGCACTGGCGAGTGGCCGTGAAGCCGCGGGGGTGTATGCCGGGCAGCGGGGGCGCGGCGGGAAATCCGCCTTCCTCTTCACAGGCCAGGGCAGCCAGCGATCCGGGATGGGTGCCGCACTCTACGGGCGGTTCCCGATGTTCGCCGCCGCGCTCGACGCTGTCTGCGCCCGCCTGGACCCGCTGGTCGGCCGCTCGCTGCGCGCGGTCCTGTTCGACGCGGAGCACGCCGCGCAGCTGGATCGGACGTTGTTCACCCAGACCGGGTTGTTCGGGTTCGAGGTGGCGCTCTTCCGGCTCTTTGAGAGCTGGGGCCTGACTCCGGACTTCCTCGCCGGCCACTCGGTCGGCGAACTGGTGGCCGCGCACGTTTCCGGGGTGCTTTCGCTGGACGACGCGTGCACGCTGGTCGCCGCGCGCGGCCGCTTGATGGAGGCGTTGCCCGAAGGTGGCGCGATGGCCGCGGTCCACGCGACCGAGGCCGAGGTGCGCGCGCTGCTGGTGGACAGTTCCGTCGCGGTGGCCGCGGTGAACGGCCCGGCCGCGGTCGTCGTCTCGGGTGCGGCGGGTGCCGTCGCGGACCTGACGAGCGAACTCGAAGCCACCGGGCACCGGACCGTGCGGCTCGGTGTCAGCCACGCTTTCCACTCTCCGCTGATGGAACCCATGCTCGCCGAGTTCGGCGAGATCGCCGCGGGACTAGCCTATTCGGCACCTGGCATCCCGATCGTCTCCACCTTGACCGGCGAGCTGATCGACGTGAGCGGCCCGGAGTACTGGGTGGAGCACGTCCGCGGCACCGTCCGGTTCGGTGATGGCATCGCCGCGCTGCGCGCACAAGGCGTCGACACCTTCGTCGAGCTGGGGCCGGCCGGAGTGCTGACCTCGATGGCGCGGGAGTGCCTGCCCGGGGACGACGTGGTGGAGCTGATTCCGGCGCTGCGGCGGAACGCGCCCGAGGAGACGGCCATCGCCACCGCCGTGGCGAGGTTGTACGTTCGCGGGACAACTCCTCGGTGGAGCGAGGTGTTCGACGGCCTCGGCGCTCGCGTGGTCGACTTGCCGACCTATCCGTTCCAGCGCGAACGGTACTGGCTCGCCGAACCGCCGGCCGCGCTCGGCCTCGGCGAGATGGGCCACCCCCTGCTGGCGGCGGGCCTGCCCCTCGCCGGTTCGGACGGTTACGTGGCCGCTGGGAGGCTGTCACGGGACAGCCATCCCTGGCTGGCCGATCACTCGATCCTCGGTTCGGTGCTGCTGCCGGGCACCGCGCTGGTCGAACTGGCGGCCACCGTGGGCGGCCGCCTCGGTTGTCCCGGTGTCGACGAGCTGACGTTGGCGGCTCCGCTGGTGCTTCCGCCCACCGGCGATGTACAGGTGCAGGTTTCGGTGTCGGCGCCGGACGAGGACGGCTGCCGCGCGGTGACCATCCACTCCAGACTCGACGACGACGCCCCTTGGACGAGGCACGCCGACGGCCTGCTCGCCGAACCGGACCCGGCGGCGGTACCCACGCCGTTCACCGGGACGCCGGACGGCGCCGAACAGATCACCTTGGACGGCTGGTACGACACGCTCGCCGACCGCGGGTTCGAGTACGGGCCGGCGTTTCAGGGCCTGAAGTCCGCGTGGCGCAGGGGAGACGAGGTATTCGTCGAACTGGGCCTGCCAGAAACGGCCCGCTCCGACGCCGGCCGGTTCGGCCTGCACCCGGCACTGCTCGACGCCGCGCTGCACGGGATCGAGCTGGGCGTGCTGCCGGCGACGGGCCGGACCAGGCTGCCGTTCGCGTGGACCGGCGTTCGGGTCCACCGCACGGGCGCGAACACCGTCCGGGCGTGGCTCCGCCCCGCCGGGCCGGACGCCGTGTCGATCGAGGTGGTCGACATGAGCGGGCGGCCGGTCGCGACGGTGGCGTCGCTGGCTCTGCGGCCGGTCTCCGCCGACGCGCTCGCCCCTACGCACGATGCGCTTTACCAGGTCGCTTGGCGCCCGTTGCCCACGGTGAGGGCGGCTCGCGAGGGACGGTGGGCCGTGGTCGGCGGGAAGCTGCCGGAGCTGGAGCCGGACGGCACCTTCGCCGATCTCGCCGCGATCGATCCCGGCGCCGGAACTGTGTTCTGGCCGGTTCCGGACGCCGAGCCGTCCGCTGGGCGGGAGCTGACCCACGCCGCGCTCGAGATGGTGCAGGCGTGGCTGGCCGACGACCGGTTCGTCCACTCGCAACTTGTCGTGGTGACCTCGGGCGAGACCATCGCGCACGCCGGCGTGCGCGGCCTGGTCAAGTCCGCGCAGGCGGAGAATCCCGGCCGCTTTGTGCTCGCGGAGATCGGCGTCGGCCCAGAACGGCCCAAGGACCTCGGCGGGACCATGGCAGCGGCGCTGGCATCGGTGGAGTCGCAGTTCGCGGTGCACGGCGACACCGTGTCGGTCCCGGGCCTGGTCCGCACGGCGGGCACCGGCACCAGGGTGGCGTGGGATGCCGACGGCACGGTGCTGATCACCGGCGCGACCGGAGCGCTCGGCCGCCTGGTGGCCAGGCAGCTGGCCGCTGTGCACGGTGTCCGTCACCTGCTGCTCGCCGGGCGACGAGGCTCGGACGCGCCCGGGATGACCGAGTTCACCGCCGAACTGGCGTCGCTCGGCGCCGGCGCCACCGTGGTCGCCTGCGATGTCTCCGACCGCGCCGCGGTTCGCGAGCTGCTGGCCGGCGTTCCCGCCGAGCACCCCCTGACCGCCGTGGTGCACGCGGCCGGCGTGCTTGCCGACGGCGTCGCAGAATCGCTCCCAGCTTCGCGTTTGGACGCCGTGCTCGGCCCGAAGGCCGACGCCGCCTGGCATCTGCACGAGCTGACGGCCGGCTTGAACCTTTCGGCGTTCGTGCTGTTCTCGTCCATCCAGGGCGTGCTCGGCGGCCCGGGGCAGGCGGGTTACGCTGCGGCCAACTCCTTCCTCGACGAGCTGGCCCGGTGGCGTCACGAACAGGGCCTGACCGCGACCGCCCTGGCTTGGGGGCCGTGGGCCGAAGGCGGGATGGCCGCCGCGATGACGAGCACGGACCGGAACCGGCTGGCTCGAGCCGGCATGCGGGAACTGTCCTCGGCGGAGGGGCTCTCCCTACTGGACGCCGCGCTGGGCCTTGGCCTGCCGTCGGTGGTGCCATTGCGGCTCGACCCGGCGAAGTTGCGTGCGCTGGGACCGGATCTGGCACCGATGTTCCGTGGCCTGGTGCGTATCGCCACTCCGCGGCCGCAGGCCAAGGAAACGGGGCTCGCCGAGCTGCCCGCCGCGGAGCGCCGGAAAGCCGTGCTCGAGCTGGTCCGGAGCGAGGTCGCGACCGCGCTGAGCTACCAGCCCGGCGCCACCGTTGACGTCCGGCGTGGGTTCAAGGAACTGGGCTTCGATTCGCTGTCGGCGGTGGAACTGCGCAACCGCCTCAACCGCGCGACCGGGCTGCGGTTGCCCGCGACGATGGTGTTCGACTACCCGACCCCGGACCTGCTCGCGGCCAGGATCGCCGGCGAACTGGAGCCCCCGCGGGCCGAGCCTGTCGCGGAGTCCGGTGGCGAGCCCGACCAGGACGTCGACGTCATCGACGGGATGAACCTCGACGCGCTCCTCCGCCTCGCCAGGGCCGGCGTCCACCCGGACGAGCCGGCTCGATGAGCGAACTCAGGAGTCATCGGTGACCCGAGCGCGGTGCGCAGCCAGTTCGGCGGTCGGCACCCGCATCGTCCTGATCCGGAAGCGGCTGCGTGAGAGCCGAGTTCGTGGGCGTGCGAGCGGATGTGGTGCCGTAGCAGGATCGTGGCGGCCCGGCCGATGCCGACCTGCGCGGAGCGAGTGGGCCGTCGCGCGCGCACTCCGGTCGCCCGCTCCTGGCGAGGGCGGCTCGCGAGGAGCGGGCGATTCATCCGGGCGACGCCGGCGTGCAGTTGCCTGCGTCACGTCTTTTCCCGGCGGCCCCGCCGGGTCTCATCTGGGGGTTGTGACCACGGTCGAAATGCGGCCGGAATCAGACTACCCGAGGACGATTGTAAACATCGTCAATCGATGCGGGACACCGGCGAGGCCATGGGACTTGCTATCGAATGTGGTCGCGAGATCTGTGAATTGTGACAAGGGTTGCGCCGACTGTTCATCAACCTGCGAGAGCGAAAGCTCGCGAGGCGAGATACACCGGGTTGCGGTCAGGGGCGGAGTGTGGTGTTCGGGGTGACGCCGTAGGTTTCGCGATAAACGGCGGCGAAGCGGGCGGTGTGGGGGAAGCCCCAGCGGGCAGCGATGGCAGCCACCGTGTCGCCGACGGCCGGGTCGGCGTCTCGCAGGTCGCGGTGGGCGTGGTCGAGACGGACTCGCCGGAGGTAGGCCGTGGGGGTAGTGGCCCGGTGGCGGCGGAAGGCGTAGTTCAGTGCACGGGTTCCGATGCGGGCGGCGTCGGCGATGTCGGTGATTGTGATGGGGGATTGGGCGTGGGTTTCGATGAACGCGATGGCCCGGCGAACAGCGGCCGGGGCGGGGCCGGGTTCGGGCCGGGTGTCGTCGTCGAGCCCGCTGTGGGTGAAGGTCGTGAGCATCGTCGTGGCGAGCAGCCGGGTCGCCCCGGAGAGGATGATCGGGTTGGCCGCCGTGGCCGGGTTGCCGAGAACGGTCTGGCGGACGTAGTCGACGGTGGTGAGCCAGCGCCGGCACGGATCCGGTGCGGGGGTGCGTTCCCAGTCGAAGGCTAGTCCGCTCCTGGGCAGGCCGGCGGTCTCGGCGGCGGTGTTCACCACCGCCTGCCGGCTCAGCGCGACGCTCCCGACCTTCACCGGTTCGGTGCGGGCAAAGGCGCAGGCGAAGGCGGCGGCGCGCGGCGGCAGCAGCCTCGGTTGGCGGAAGCCGAATGCGACGGTGTGCCTGCCGGCGCCGATTTCGAACCGGGTTCGCGGGTTCAACGCGGTCAGGATGGCCAGTTCGTCCGATGGTTCGATGGTGACCTGCGGAACCGGGAGGTCTGGATGTCCACCAGGGTCAGGTCCCCAGCGGTGATCAGCCGCACCGAACCGGCGAAGGGTTTCTGCGCACGGCCGGTGACGCGTTCCCGGAAGGGATGAGGTTGTTCTCGAACCAGCCACGGAACTCGTCGAAGTCGGCCGACCGGAAACGTGTTTCCCGTATCGGCGGAGCGACTGCGGTGGGCATAGGAGGACCTCTTCGGTGATGTGCGGTTTTGCCGCGGAGCGACCGCGCGGGCGCTTTTGTCGCGCCTCGCGCCTTCGGTGTGCGAAGACTTGCACACACAGGGAGTGATCAACAATGCTCCGCGCGGGTCTGCCTGATGACGTCGAGCGCGGGCGTCCACCATGGCTTGGCCGGGTGTCCCCGCGGTGGTTTGGGTGATTCACCAGGACGGGGCTCGTCGAACTGTAACGAGTACAAGGCTTTCCCGCGGGCATTGACGATGCGCCACACCCTTCTTAGGCTTGCGCAAACGAAGATGATCTTTGTGTGGAAGGGGCGTGATGACAGGAGTGCCGCCGGTTCGGGCGTTCACGGACTCCGCTCCCGAAGCGACTGACGGTTCGGCGGGTGCGTGAGTCGTGAGCGAAAACGCCCGCGAAATCCAGACCGTGACGGGGCCGGTGCCCGTCGACCGGCTCGGAGTCGTGCTTCCGCACGAGCACCTGTTCAACGACCTGTCGGCGGTGGTGAGCGAACCAGGCCACCCGCTCGCCGATCTGCCGGTATCCCCGTCCGACGCCTGGCGACTGCGCCGCGACCCGTACTGCAGCCGGGACAACCTCGGCGGCAAGGCGCTCGAAGACGTGCTGCGCGAGATCGACGTCTTCCGTGCCGTCGGCGGCGCAACGATCGTCGACGTCACCCCGAGCGCGGCGATCGGGCGCGATCCCGTGCGTCTGCGCCGCGCGGCCGAGTTGTCCGGTGTCACCGTCGTCATGGGATGCGGGTCGTACTTCGAGAAGTTCGAGGCAGGTCACGCCGGCCGGTCCGTGGACGTCCAGGGCGCGGCCATCGACGACGAGCTGACCCACGGGGACCCGCGGCACCACGTGCGGCCGGGGATCATCGGGGAGATCGGCGTGTCGCCGGCCTTCACCCAGGGCGAGCAGGTATCCCTGCGCGCCGCTGCGCTGGCGCAGCTCAATCACCCGCGGGTGCCGCTGATGATCCACCTCCCCGGATGGCGCCGGCTGGGCCACGCCGTCCTGGACGTGGTCGTCGACGAGATCGGCGTGGCCGCCGATCGTGTGGTGCTGGCGCACATGGACCCCTCCGGCACGGATCCCGCGTACCAGGTCTCCCTCGCGGACCGCGGGGTCTGGCTCGAGTTCGACATGATCGGCATGGACATCACCTTTCCCGGTGAGGGAACGGCGCCGTCAGCGGAAGTCACCGCGGACGTCGTCTCGGCCTTGATCTGGCGCGGTTACGGCACCCAGCTGCTCCTCAGCCACGACCTCTTCCTCAAGCAGATGTGGACCAGGAACGGCGGCAACGGGCTGGCGTTCGTCCCGGCTGTCTTCACCTCGATGTTGCTGGCCAGGGGTGTGGAGGCCGCGACGTCCGCGTCGATCCTCCGCCGGAACCCGGCCCGGATGCTTTCCGGCAACACTTCTGCGCCCTCAAGGGGAGGTGTGACCACATGACCGGCGAGTTCGATCTGCCCCGGCCGGGCAGGGAGGACGACGAGCACGTCCGGGCGCTGGCTCAGCTCGGGACGTCAGTGCCGCCCATCGGTGTCCACCGGCTCGGCATGCATCGCGGTGCGGTCGAAGTCCGAACACGGACTGCCGCTGTCGCGAGCCGACCGCTCGGCCGCGGCAGCGCGGATCCTCACCGCGCCCCCATCGGTCGAACACGACCATCGCGAAAATCGCGGGGGCGTCGGGCAAACGGTTGCCGTGCTGCGCAAACGAACCGACTTCGCGCCATCAGGACCCGACGTCCGGGTGGGACGCGACGGAAGGACGCGGCCGGTCGATCCCGCGGCGGCCGGTTGCGCGCGGCGGAGTGCCTCGCAGTCGGCATCACCCCGCAACGGCCAAAGACGTAAAGGATCGCCTGCGGCGCGACGAAGATCCGCTGCCGCCCCGGGCCGGGGGAACCGCGAGGAGGACGGCGACCGGCCGGAAGCCGGGTGAACGTGACACCGCTGCGACCGGTCAGCCCCGCGACGGCGGTGACCTTCGAGGTGCCGGCGCGGGATCCGTCTCTGCGGCACACCGAGGGTGGCCGGGCCGCGGACGTGCCGGCGAGCCGCGGGTTCGATCGCGGCGGAAACGCGGCGGCCAGATAGCTCCGGCGGGATGCGCGCGAGGGAGGCGCATCCCGCCGGTCCGGCCGGTTCAAGCTCGGAAGTCCGAGCTTGAACCGACCCTCTCGCCGGGTCACCTCAGCCTCCCCGCGATGTTGTCCAGCACGGGTGTGCCGCTGCGGGCGGACGCACTTGAGTGCCACTCCGACAGGTGGAACGCTCGCGGCGGCAGATGCCGTTGGGTAATGGGGCTTACGCCGGTCGAGCGCTCCTGAGGTGACTGCGGACCAGGGGAAGTACCGGATCCGGGAGCCGGTCGCGATCGACCTTGCCGCTCGTCGTACGCGGGAACTCCGTGAGGACGTCGAGGTGACCGGGAATCATGTACACCGGGAGCCGGGACGCCAGCAGCGACAGCACCGAGTTCCGGTCGATCTCCCGCGCCGGACCTTCGGGCACGGCGAAGGCGGCGAGTGCGGAACAGCCGTTGTGGACGGTGACGCACGCGGAGCGGATAGCGGGGTGTTCGGCCAGCACCGATTCGATCTCGGCGAGTTCGACGCGGAACCCCCGCACCTTCACCTGGCCGTCGGCGCGGCCGACGAATTCGAGTTCGTCATCGTCGTTCCAGCGCACGAAGTCACCGGTCCGGTGGCAGCGCCGCGGACCGTCGCCGAGGCCGTCGAGCGTCGGGAATCGCTGCGCCGTCAGGCCGGGGTCGTTGACGTAGCCCCGTGCGAGCGTCTCGCCGCTGATGATCAGCTCGCCCGTCTCGCCGCGCGGCACCGGAGCCAGTTCCTCGTCGACGACGTGTAGTTCGTAGCCGGAGAGCGGGCGGCCGATGGTCACCGGGCGGCCGGGAAGGCATTCGGCCGCGGTGGAGTTGACCGTGGCTTCGGTCGGCCCGTACACGTTGAAGATCCGCAGACCCGGCCGATGCCATTTGCCGACCAGCCGGTCGGAGCAGACTTCGCCGCTCAGGACCAGCGTTCGAAGCGTGGGGATCGGCTGAGACATCTTGGAGAGCAGGCTCGGAATGGTCGAGAGATAGGTGATCCCGAGACCTGCGACGTGCCGGCCGTCGTCGTCGCCGAAGCGCGGCGCGTCGACGTCCGGGACGACGAGAGCCGACCCGTTGGAGAAGGCCATCCAGATCTCCTCGACCGAACCGTCGAAGCTCATTGGGAATCCCTGGTACACCCGGTCGCAGGCGGCCGTCGGGCAGACTTCGTTGAAGGCCTTGATGTATTCGCTGACCTGGCCGTGTTCGGCCATGATGCCTTTGGGGCGGCCCGAGGTGCCCGAGGTGTAGACGACGTAGGCCAGGTCGGTGGGGCGCACGCGAGCCTCGTCAGGACCGAGCCGGATGGTGGACAACAGGGACGGCTGGTCGATCGGCACGATCTCTACACCCTCGATGGTGTCCGGCAGGGCGCCGAGGCGCGGGGTTTCACCGAGGCAGAGGGAGATCTTAAGTTCGCGGACGATGTGCCCGATCCGCTCGGCCGGCCACCCACGCTCGAGCGGAACGTAGGCCACTCCGGCCTTGTGACAGGCAAGGGCGGCGAGAATCGGCAGTTCGGAGCGGTGCAGGTAGAGCCCCACGGCGTCCCGCTCGCGGGCTCCGGCCCGGCGAATCCGGCGAGCCAGCTGGTTGGCGCGGACGTCGACTTCCCGGTAGGTCAGGCGCACGGGTCCGCATTCGAGGGCGAGGGCGTCGGGAGTCAGATCGACTTGGCGCTCGAAGACTTCGTGGAGGCACCGAGCGTCCGGCTTCGTCAACGGTGATTTCCTTTCGCTGTGCGGAAAAGGACGTGCGCGGTAGGTGATGCGGCATTCCCGTCTCCGGGCGATGTGTCATTTCATCGGCGGTGTTTCGGCGCGGCGGGCGGCGAGTGCGGCCATCGCCCGGTGCGTTCCCGACGGCTCGGTGAGGTTCAGCCCAGTGACTTCCGCGATACGTCTGAGCCGGTAGTCGATCGTGTTCGGGTGGACGTTCAACCGGGTGGCGGTGCGGCGGCGGTTCTGGTTGTTGTCCAGGTAGCACGTCAACGTTTCGGCCAGCTCCGGGTACCGGTCGAGCGGTTCGAGCACGGCGGCGAGGTGCCGCCGTGCCGGGCCCGGCCGGGTCAGCTGGTACTCGACCAGGACGTCGTCGAGGCGGTAAAGCCCTGGTGGGCGCTCGAACCAGCGCAGCACGTCCAGTACCTCGGTGTTCTGCGCCGCCGCTGCCCGGATCCGGTCCGGCGCGGCGACGGTGCCCGCGGCGGTCACCTGCACCCCCGCCGCCCGCCCGGCCGCCTCGACGATCTCGGTCCAACGGGCCCAGGAGACGTCCTTCTCCGCCGGGATGAGCACGATCCCGCCCCGGGCGGTCAGCGACGCCATGGCTTCGCCATCGCTGGCCGCGGCGAACGTGTTGGTCAGTCGCCGGAGCACCCGGCGCGTCACGATCGTCGTGTTCACGCCGGGGTGCAACTCGTCGGAGTGCCTGCCGACGGTGAGGTTCAGCACCAGGTACCGCGACGCCGGCACGTCCGCCGCAGGCGGCGCGTTGTCGCTCAGCAGAGCCGAGAGCATGACCTGCTTCGTGTCCTGTTCGGCGCCGGTCCGCTGGCGGACGTCCTCCACGTAGCCGCCGGCGGCGGCCATCATCACTTCCCGGACGCAGTCGAACAGCCGGACGCCGAGCTCACGGACCGCGTCCAGGTCCTGAGGGCCGGCCGGCGCGCTCAGCTGCTGGAAGAGGCTCTGCAGGCTGTGGCAGTACCCGGCCAGCAGGACGCCCACGGGCATGCCCTCCTCGGCGCGGCGCCCTGCAGACTCGGCCAGCCGGTCGCGTTCACGCGGTGTGGCCGTCGCGCCGTCGCGCAGCCATCGGGCGAACAACCGGACGACGGCGGAACTGATCGACAGCACCTCGTCTCGGATGAACTCCGGCGGGAGCCTGCGGAAGTCGGTGCTGTTCCGGTGGTTGTTCTCGAGCATTCGCTCGACGATGTCCGGCAGCTCGTCCACCAGGACCCGGTCGACCGGAACGCCGGCGATGACCAGCGGCTGCGGAACCGGCTGCGCCGGCGCCAGACCGTCCACAACGGACGTGTTCATCGGGGATCACACCTCGAATCCAGGTCGGCGGAGAAAGACGGGTATTCTGCATACCCGTCGGTATGTTAACTGTTTTCCCGACCCTTGTAAATCTTGTTCCGGCACCCTGAACTGCGGTTTCGAGGTGACGGTTCCCACAGGAAATGCGCGTCAGGCTCTGTTGTAGCGCCCGGCCACGAACCGGCCCGCCCGCTCGAAATCGCCGTTGTAGAAGTAACCGGTGTGGCCGAGTCCCGGCGAAACCACGAGGCCCCGGCAAACGACGTCGGCCGGAGTGCAGAACTCGCGGGTCCGCTCGGCGTAGACCGGGCTCGACGTGCCGATCGACTGGCCGGCGCCGCCGATCGGGTTGCCGAAGGTCGTCACGGCGACGATCCGGGACCGGAGGCTGGTGGGCACGGTCGCCCCGGCGCCCAGCCGCGTCCTCACGCCGAGCGCGATCGAGACGACGGTGGCACCCTGCGAGTAGCCGCCGAGCACGAACTTCGTCCCCGGGCAGGCGGTGGCGGTGGACCGCAGGTGACGGACGAGGTCGTCCGCCCCCAGTCCGGTCCCGCTCGGGTTGACGAGCGCCGGGTAGCGCACGCCGTAGGACGAGATGGTCACCCCGCGCAGGGCGCTCCGGACAGCGGCCAGGTGCCAGGCCCCGGCGACGCCCACGTAGGGGATGTCGTAGGTGGCCCGCGCGAAGACGACGTCCAGATCGCTGCAGGAGGACGCCGGGGCGGCGGTCGCCGGAACGGCTCCGGCGGTCGTCGCGACCAGTGCGGCGGCGCCGAGGGCGATGCGGGCGAGGGCGGACAGCATGGTGTGCTCCGGGAACGTGGTGGTGGTCGATGCCCGAGTACATCGGCCGGTGCTCGGCCCGGTCAAGATCATGTCGCGCATTTGGGAATCGTCGCGAGTACGTCCCGGGTGTTTGTAGTTCGTCACAGATCCGTCCGGATTCGGATGGATCTGTGACAAAAAAGTGGTCGACGTAACTCGGGTCCGGGCGGCGCCATGTCTCGGTGCGAACTCGCCGTCGACGTCGTCGCGCGAGGCGGGCGCACCCGGGCACTTAGCCAGGTACAACGTGCCGGGAGCGCCCGCGCCTCCACCAGGTGAGTCGTCGCGTGGCCCGGCTGCAGCCCCTCGATGCAGCCGAACCGCCGCTGACCTCCCGGGCCCGTGTCGCCTACGAACAGGACGTTGCTGTCGCTCCGGGTGATCCCGACCAGCGGGCGGAGACCCCGAGCGAGGGTGAGTAGATCATCCGGCTCCACCAGAAGCTGCCGTTGTTGGTGGAGTAGCCCTGGGTGTACCCGGTTGCGCATTGCACGGCCCGTAGCGATGTCGACGGGCTGTCGCCGTTCCAGCTGGTGCGTGCCCAGTTGGTCTTGCAGGTAGGTGACCAGCGCAGTTCGACATAGGACCCGGTGCCGGGGATGCGGGCGGATACGACGGTGTACGCGTCGGCACTGCATCCGCTGCTCTCGGGATCCTTTCCGGAGCAGTAATCGCCATAGCACGTCACCGCCGAGGCTGCGGGGGCCGCGATGACCCCGGCCCCGAGGACGGCTGCCGTGAGTGCGAGCGAGGTGACGGTCTTCTTCATCTTAATTCTCCTCCGTCGATGAGTGAGCGATGCCGGGCGCACCGGTCGTGACACCGGGTCCGGCGAGCCCGGAGTAGTCGATTTCGACGATGCGTCCGTTGCCCGGACGGTTTGCCGCGCTGCGAGCGAGGTCGCGCGCGATGAACGCTCGCAGCAGCCAGCGATCGCGCCCGTCGCCGCGTCGCGGGAACGGGCTGCGTCCGTGAAAGGAGCCGTGATTGTCGACGATCAGGAGATCGCCCGGCTCGAGGTAGATTCGCCTGGCGGCTTCGCTTGCTGCCTGGTGAAGCCGGTCCAGTGCACTCTGACTGTCAGAGTCCAGGCCGATTGTTTCGGCGAAATCGCACCTCAGGCGCGGAGTGTCTTCCGAGCCGGTCAGGACTCTGATGGGCTGGACGTACAACGGTCCCGGTATGCCGGAGCCGCGCAGGAACGACCCGTCGACCGTCGTCGCGAACCGTGACTGCCTCAGCGCCTTGCACGTGTCGTGGTCGAGCCGCGCCAGTACGTCCGAGACCGGGCTCAGCAGCGTCGCCGCCGGATGCTCTGGATCTGCGCGCAGGCACAGGAGCGCGATGAAGTCGGCTCGGGTATCGGTGAACGCGGTCTCACAGTGCATCTCCAGCAGCGAGGTGCTCGAGATGGACTGCTGGGTCTCTTCGAAGCCGGCGACGGGCAGGATATCCTGGATGATCTGACCACCGAGTTCGGGTTTGAATCCGAACTGTTCCCCGAGCGGGGCCACCAGGACACTGAGCGCCTTCGCGGCCGATAGCATGGTTCCGGTGCCGAGGTCGGCGTGTTCAGGAGTGGCCGGGACGTTGCCGAGCGGGACGTTGCGGATCAGGAGGCCACCTGCGGTGCTGCCTTTCGCGCGCAAGTCCAGCAAAGCGGCGCGGAGGTAACGTGGCATGTGGTCGGACAGCAGTTGAGCCTCGAGCACATAGGCGTCGGGATCTGCGACAGGGTTGGTGTATTGGCAGTCGTCAATCGCCGCTGTCAGCGCGTGTTTTTGCGTGGTGTCGAGTTCGATCGTCATGAGGGGGGCCGGCGGTGGTGAGCTCATCGTCTCCTGCTTCGTATCGATCACGGCACGACGAAGTCGCGGTTGGTTGACGATCAATCTAGGAAGCCGTTGGGGTCAGACGAAGATCGATTGCCACGGAGAAATCCATAGTGCAAGAAGTGTTCACAGCTCAAGTATCATGTGGTAGTGACCGGTGGCTCCAAATATCGTTCCGGCCGTCCGGCCGGCACGTCGGCCAGCAAGGACGCCGACACGGCTGCCGTCGCGCGAGCCGCATGGCTGCTCAGGACCTCGCGCATACACAGCGCTGATCCTGACTGCCGAACCTTAAGCACCTTCAGTCGGCGTCTGAAACTTCCCGACCGTCGCGTCGACAGTCCTACGTTGTCGCGCTGGGAAACCGGAGCGGCAAAGATCACATACAACGGGGTTCGTGCCTACGAAGACGTGCTTGATCTGCGGAGTCATTCACTCGTATCGGTGATCGACACCATCTACCGCTACTCGTCTTCTCAGACCAGAGCGAAGCCCGCGTTGACTCGCCGCCCACTGTCCGATCCTGAATCCGCAGTTCGGCTGCTGAATGAATTTTTTGAGAAAGGCTCTTCCAAAACAAGTGTTTCCGGTCGCGAATGGGACGATTTCAGTGCCCTCGTCGCCCAGGAGTCGGCGATCGTTCCCGTTCCCCGGTCGGCGTGGTCTGCACTCCTGCACAGGCTGATGCACGAGATCATTTGCGCCGACGGCGTCCACTGGATGCTGCGATTCGAGGCCCTCAACCGTCTGCTCGCACACCCCACCATAGGTGCGCTTGGCGTCGAAGCGCTGCATGAAACGATCGAAGACCGCGCTGTGCAGAGCCTGGTGGGTACGGCCTGTCTGTACGACGCCACGGCCCATCGTCGAGCCAGTGACGATGTCGTCCACTACCTCGAAGCGCCGCCTGACGAACGCGTCTTGAAGGGTGTGCTCATGGCGTGCGTGCGGAAGCTACACCAAGGCCATTTCAATGCGCCCGATCTCACTGCATTGTCACCCCTAGTGGCGGACACGATCACCGACGCAACATCCGCGACCAACGAAATGAAGTCACTCGCCATTGCAATCCTTCGGGCGATCCCGGCGCATCTCCAGCATCGGTCGAGCAAATCCCTTCTCCCGAAACTGCTCCAAAATCACGAATTTCGTTCGGTGTACCAAAATCACTCCCTTCTCGCTCCGGGAAAAAGTGCACTGGTGGCGCAGCGCGTCTACAATTTATCGATCGTGCACTTCGGGCGCACTCATGAGGCGCGCACCGACGAAATGCTTTCGGAACTCGTTCAAGAGATGCTCTTCCATCCGGTTTTCGACGCGCGGCTTTACGCATCCTTTCTCATCTACTTGAGTCCATATCGGGCCAGTGTTGCCGCTGCGCTCCTGCAAGAAGTCGCTGCGAACCGGCCTACCGAGGACTTTGCGTGGATAACCACGCTTTTTGAATCATTGAGAATACTTGGAGGTCAACGGGAGCGCGAGGCTGTTCAGCGCTATGTTGTCGCGAGCGGAGTGGCCGACTCGGTGAATGACGCGGCCGCCTACGCGCTCGGTCATATCGGCGGTGTCAGCGGGGAAGGTTTCTGGAAAACCGCCGTTGTGAGCTATGTCGACGTCTACAAGAACCACAAACATCGAGAGTCCATTCTCGACCGAATCGTGTATGCCATGGGAATTCAGGGTCATCATGTCCAGCTTCGAGAAATTCTCGGGAAGAACCACGATGTTCCCGAAGCGGTCCGCCGTTCCGCCCGGTGGTGGCTCGATCAGCCGCCACACATTCTTCGCAGCGCCGCTTCGTGATCGAGTCCTTGTCTGCTGCGTCGACCACGTGATCCGGCTGACCTGCGCCGTCGCACTACTGCTCACGGCGACGCGGAGTTCAGGCGCCTTGACTGACCTGCGGTGATCCGGACATAATGTCCGCCCGCGTGTCCGGGGCGATGATCCTGGTCCTCACTTGGCTCCGGCGCTCGCGCTTGACCGAGCTCGTTGCCGGCACGCCTCCGTGGGCATGAGTGGCGAGGTAGTCGGCATGTCACCCAGCAGTGCATTTCTGGTCCTGACCACACCTTGTCGGTGCGGCTCCCGCGAACAGGACTCATCATTTCGCGTTCTGTTCGCAGGATACGGCTCGCCCCCATGGCCCGTGTGAGTGCGAGTCCGGGCACGCCGGTGGTCGCGGTCAGCGCGGCGGCCCGATTGCCACTTGCTGCCGGAGCGTGGCGACGGCGATCGAGCGCGGTGCTGGCAGCAGTCCGCCTGTTCGCGGGTTCGAGGGTGAGCCATGTCTGTGGGGAGGGCGCCTGGCTCAGGCTGATTCCGGGGTCGTCGCCAGCGGCTCTTGGGTGGCGTCACGAGCTGATCGTGCGCGTCCGACTGCGCGGAGAGGTCAGTTGCTCTGGCAACCCTTGGGCGGTGGTGGTGATGAGTTTCGGGCAGGGGCTGAGGTGGTATGCGTTGATCTAGGACGACGGAAAGTCAGCTGGCTTGCGCCGTGTGGGGCACATTCGATTGAAGACGTTCTCGATGGCGTGAATCGACCTTGTCATTTTATCGGTGATTTGCATAAACGAGAGAGTGGTCGCCACTAAGGTGGTAACGGGATTGCCTGTGGTGAGCGTGATCTCTAAAATCGAGAATTGTTCCGGTGTCTCGCTTTCGCGGTCAACTTTGAGGAAGGCTGTTCTATGGCAACTGCTCCCAGTATCGATCCGACAGTGGTGCAGAAGATTGATCTCTGCTTCGCGCACGCGGATACGAACAATGACGGCGTCGTCGACGGTTCCGACATTCTTAGCTTCGCCGCGCGGATCATCGTCGCGCTCGGCGAGCCGTTCGGCTCGCCCAAGGCGATCAACCTGCTCCAGGTCGCGGACGGGTGGTGGAAGGGGCTCGCCGCGTTGATGGACACCGACCAGAACGGTGTGATCGACCAGGCCGAGTACCGCGCGCACATGCTGAAGCTCGTCGAGGCCGGCGCCGGGATGGAGGAGACGATCCGCCCGCTCGCCGTCGCCATCGGTCAGCTCTGCGACCGGGACGACGACGGGGTCATCAGCGCGGACGAGTTCGGTCATTTCCAGCGTGCGGTCGGCTCGGCTCCGGAATCGGCGCAGGTCGCTTTCGACAAGCTCGACACCAACGGTGACGGCTTCCTCGACGTCGACGAGCTCGTCGCCGCATTCCGGGACTTCTACTCCGGCACGGACCCGGAACTGATCGGCAACTGGCTTTACGGCGGGACGGCCAAGTAACGGCATTGCCGGGCAGGCGCGCACCCGGCGAGCGCGCCTGCCCGCAGGGCCTCAGCAGCCGGTGGCGTAGTCACTGAGGCGTCGCAGGGCGGGGCTGATCGCGTACTTCGCCCAGGTCGCAACGGCACCCGCCAGCGGACGGCAGGGCGGGGTGAAGTCGGCGCCGAAGCGGTAGGTGATCAGACAGCCGCCGCCGTCCTGCGGTTCGATCCGCACCTGTTCGACGACCTTGCTGAACACCTTGGGGCGCATGCGCTCGGCACTGAAACACCAGAGGTGCGGCTCTTCCCAGCCGATGAAGACCTGTTCGAACTTCACCAGGCCCCGGTAGAAGTACACCTCTCGAGTGGTGCCGACACCGTATGGCGGGGGCGAAGTCGCTGCGACCTGTGACACGATGCCGCCCAGCCACCCTTTCGCATGGTTGATGTCTTTGAGCGCGGCGAAGACGGCTCTGTCCGGCGCGGGGGACAGGTGGGACAGCTCGACCTGATGGGGAGCGGTGTCCAGGAACTCCATGGATTGCAGCTCGAGTCTGCTCACTAGCTTCCTCCAGTGTGGATGGTCGGCGACAGGTCCGGTCTGGTTCGGGCCCCGGGCATGGTGAGCTCCACCTCGCTGATCCGCCGGTAGTGCCGGGTCACCGCCGCCGCGAGCTGTCCGGGTGTGGCCAGTGCACCGCTGTCGGCCTTGCGCACCCGGGTCAACGCCTGGTCGAGCTCGTCCTCGGCCAGGCGCACCGCACCGGGATCCGATCCCTTCTGACGGTGCAGCGCCCCGGCCGCGAAGGCCCAGGCGAGCGCCTTGCCCGCCAGTGCCCGATGCCATTCCCGGTCCACAGCGGACTCGATCCGGCGTTCGGCCACGGCCGTGCGCAGCCGCTCGGCGATCTCCGCCCCGGCAAGCTCTCGCAGCAGGGTGTCGACGTGGCCGGGCTGGTGGACCGCCCGGTTGCCGAGGAAGTTGAGCAGCACCTCGGTGGTCCCTTCGAAGATTCGGTACACACGGAGGTCCCGGTACTGCCGCGCCGCGGTGTTCGCCTCGTCATACCCACGGCCGCCGAGCAACTGCACGAGATCGTCCGCCGCCCGCACTGCCCACTCGCTGGTCAGCACCTTCGCGGCGACCACGGACTCCATCGAGACCGGCAGACCCGCGTCGAATCGCTCGGCCAGGCCGTACACGAGGGCCTCTGCGGTCTCGACGCACGCCGCGGTCCGGCCCAGCACGGCCAGCGCGGCGGCCCGCTCGACCAGGGGCCCGCCGGCCACTCGGCGCCCGTCGGCGAAGCGGAACCCCAGCTGCAGCAGGCGTTTCATCGCGCCGAGCGCGGCGGTGGCAAGCGCGAACCGGGAGACGCCCATGGAGTCACTGGCGACCAGCACGCCCCGTCCGCCGCCCAGGAGCTGCCCTGCCGGGACGGCGACGTCCTGAAAGCGCATCCGGTTCTGGACCATGCCGCGCTGGCCCGAGGACAGGTGCTCCTCACCTGCGTGTACCCCGGGGCAGGCCGCGGGTACGGCGAACGCCGTGATGCCCGTGGGCTCGCCTTGCTCGCCGGCCACGCGGGCGAGCACCGTCAGGACGCCGGCCCAGGAACCGTTGCCGATCCAGTGCTTCTCCCCGGTCAGCCGCCAGCCGCCGCCGGGTGCCAGGCGAGCCGTGGTGGTGATCCGCCCGAAGTCGCTGCCCGCGCCCGGTTCGGTCTGCGCGTAGGCGCCGAGCACCCGGCCACCGGCGAGCAGGGGCAGCCACTCCGCCTTGAACCCTTCGGTCGCCCAGACCGACAACGCCCGGGTGCCCGGGTAGACCGAGGTCACCACCCACGTGGCCAGGCCGGTGTCGATCGCGGCGAGCTGCTCGAACACCCGCGCGGCATCCGTGAAACGCAGCGCCGTGCCGCCGTGCCGTTCTTCGATCAGCGGTCCGAGCAGGCCCGCTCGGCCGAAGTCCAGTGCGATGTACGGCGGGATGCAGCGGCGTTCGTCGATGAGCAGCGAGTTGATCCGCCGCTCCGAGTAGTCGCGCAGCCAGCTGATCTGCTCGTCGGCGCGCCGGCGGCTCACCGCCGCCGGCGCGGTGGTCGTGCGGGTGAGCAGAACGGCCGGGCTGTCGATCACGGCAGGGGCGCCAGGTCGAGCGTCGCGAGGAAGTGCCGCCGGATGCCGCTGATCCTGGCGATGACCGTTCCGTCGGGCGCGGTCGCCGTGTACTTGTTCTGGGTCGCTGATCCCTGCAGGTCGATACCGAGTGGATAGCGTTCGGCCAGCTCGCGATCGGTGGTCCGCAGGTACAGGTCGATGCTGTCGATGCGCGTCGGCACCCCCATCGTCACCCGGCCGGGGGGCGTGACCGGGAAGTAGCAGGTCCGGCCGAGGGCGTCCAGAAGAAGGACCGGAAGGGCCGCGTGGTTGAACGCGTCCCCGGGACTGAGCCGGGGCTGGAACCGCGCCCGGGTCCGGGTGTCGTCGGAACTGATGTCGACGATGTTGCCGAACACCCCGGTCAGGTGGGCCGGCCAGCCGAGCCGGCAGGACGGGTCGAGCAGGCGGATGCCAGAGTCGAACGGCGAGACCTCCGGCGCCGGCTGCGGATCCGGCTCGCCGAGCACGACGTCGAGCACGGCGTGGACACGGTCGGTGCGCAGCACCTGGCCGCCGGGGGCGATCACGTCGGAGGACAGCCGGACCCGGACCACCTCACCGGGAACGACGGTTTCGGCCAGCACGCGGTACCGCGCCGCCTTCGGCCGCCGGGGGTCCGCGAGCGCGTACTGGGTGAAGGTGAGGTCACGCAGCTGCCGCACCGGCACACCGGGACAGAGCCGGCCAGCCGCCTCGGCGGCCATCGCGGCCAGGACCATGACCGGCAGCGACGGGCGGCCGTTGATGAGGTGTTCGAGCAGGTAGTCGTCACGACCGGGCTGTGCGCTCCAGGTCCAGCTCGCGCGGTCGGGGGTCTGCTCGGCCGGTTCGCCGAGCAGTGCCGAGCCCGCCGGGGGCCGGACGTCACCGAGCAGGGCGGGGAACCGTTTCGCGGTGATCAGCCGGTCGTGCTCGGTGGTGTAGATCGGCGCCGGATCCGACTTGCCCGCGGCCGCGAGCTCGGCGCGGAACAGGAGACCGCCTTCGGCGTCGCCGATACCCCCGGCCGCGCCGATCGCGTCCATCCTCTTGCGGGTCTCCTCGTCGGAGGCCCCGCCACTGTCCTCCCACATGCCCCAGTTGACGGTGACCGTGGTGTGCCCCAGCAGCCGCGCCTCGTAGCGGGCGGCGGCGGCCAGGTACTCACTGCCCGCGTTGTAGTCGGTTTCGCCTGCCAGTCCGGAAAGGACGATCGTGGACCCGAAGTTGCACCAGATCCCGGGCAAGAGCGCGGCGAACGCCGTCTTGAGGTTGCGGTAGCCGGTGACCTTGGTGGCGATCACCCGGCGGAAGCCCGCCAGGCTCTTGCCGGTGTAGCGCGCGGACGCCAGGACCACGGCGGAGTTCACCACCAGGTCGACCCGCTCGTGCCGGGAACCGATGGTCTCGGCGGCCCGGGTGACGGCGGCGGCGTCGCTGACGTCGCACTGGAGGTAGTGCACCCGGTCCTCGCCGCACAGCTCCTTCAGCCGCCGCACGGTGGCGGCGGCTTCCCGGGAACGCCAGAGGTGGTCGAACCGGCGGTTGGCCTCGGCCACCCCCGCGCCGGACTCGCGCTCGCGCTGGATGAACGCGGTGCGCAGGCGGGGCCGGTCCGCGTCGTCGGCGGCGAGGACGTCAGCCGGCACCGCGTTGGGATCGCTGCGGCCGAGCAGCCACAGCACCGGGCGGGACCGGCGGGCCAGGCCGGCTAGCACGTTCGCGGTCAGCCCGCGCGCACCCCCGACGGCTACCACCACCGGCTCCGGGCCCAGGCCCGTGCCCGTGGTCTGGGGGATCGGTGCGGGACAGAGCGTGTCGACGTGCCGGAGACCGCCGCGGTAGTAGACGAGCGGGGCGTCGCGGTCGCTGCCGGTCTCGGCGGCCAGCTCCTCCAGGGCGCGCGGCAGCGGGGCGTCGGTGACCAGGGCACGGACCCGCTCCGGCGGGATCTCCCAGCCCAGGCTCCTGGCGAACCCGGTGAACAGCGCCGCGTCGGGGTGCAGCAGGAAGCCGGTGAGCGGGTCGAGCACGGTGACCGCGAAACTGCCCTCGGCCAAGCCGTCGCCGCACTTCTGGCTGACCTGCAGGGTGAGCTCGAGCAGCCGGTCCAGCCCCGGATCCGTTTGGCACCACTGCTCGATCGGCCGGTGCGTGTCGGCGAAGACCCGCACGTGCTGCCGGCCTGGGACCTGGGCCAGCAGCTCGGTCGTGCTCGTCTCGTCGAGTGTCGCCGGGATCAGCAGCGCCTCGGCTGCCCGGACCGGCTCGGCGAGTTCGGCGGCCAGCTCGGGAGTGCTGACCAGCACCACCGACCGGGGCGGGATCGCGGGCGTCGCGGTGTGCAGCGGGGTCGCGTCCGCGCGTCGCGGGGCCGTGACCCACCGGGTGGTCCGGGGTTCGGCCGGGGTGACGGTGACCCGGATGCCGGGCGACGGCGACTCGACCTCGGCGCGTGTCCCGCGGACCGTGCGGCGCAGCAGGGTCACGATGTCCGTGGCACCCAGGTAGTCGTGGCTGTCCGTCACCTCGTCCCCGGTCTGGGACACCGGGGCGAGCGCGCTGCCGACCTCGGCCACGACCGGCCAGCCGTGGGCGCGGGCCGTCTCGGCGCGGGCGAACGCGAGCAGGAACGCGCCCTCGGCCAGCCGGGCCTGGTCCCGATGCGTGAACTCGGCGGCGATCGCGGTCGCCGACTCGTTGATCGTCAGCACCATGGCCAGGTCCATCCGTCCCTGCCGCAGGTAGCGCAGGGCGGCGTGCACGGTGGAGAGGCCGGAGCCGGCGCCGGCGTCGAAGGACATCGTCGGCCCGCGCATGTCCCACCGGTTGGCCACCCGGTACAGCCCGATGCACGGCGCCATGCCGGGCAACGTCTCCTTCGTGATGCGCTGCCGGGCGCGCACCTCGGCCAGCTCCTCCGCGTAGGCCGCCCGCTCGGCCGCGTCCCACGGCACGGTGTCCAGGTGCCCGGCCGAGGCCCGGATGGTGCAGTCGACCAGGCTGCGCGTGGGTCCCCACACCCCGCCCAGCACCCCGGTGGTGTCCCGCACGTCCGCCCACATCTCCCCGTGCTCGGTGACGAACCGGTGGGCCACGTCCAGCGCCATGAGCTGGCTGCGGTCGACCACGCCCAGCACTGCGGGCGGCAGCTTGCTCGCGGCGAAGGACGGGGCCGGGTACTGCTCGCCGAAACCGTGCTCGGGCGGGTTCTCGCCGGTGGCCAGCCATTCGCGGACCCGCTCCGGCTCGAGCGCGCCGGGCAGCCAGGCACTCCAGGCGGTGAGCACCAGCGGCTCCCCCGGCCCGGCCGGCGGTCGTGGTGGCGGGGCCTTGGTGATCCGGTCGCTGACGATCAGGTGGCTGTTGGAGCCGCCCAGGCCGATCCCGCTGATACCGACCACGCGCGGCCGATCACCCTTCGGCCAGTCCACCGGCTGGGTGGGAACGTGGATCTTGCCGTCCCGCAGCGCCGCGTTCGGCGTGGTGAACTTCGCCTGGGCGGGGATCCGCTCGTGGGTCAAAGCTTGGACCGCGTGGATGACCGAGAGGCCGCCCGCCGCCATACTGGCGTGGCCCAGCAGCGACTTGTTCGACGAGCACCAGAGATCGCGTTCGCCGGCCAGGTACTGGTAACTGTCGACCTCGAGCTGGTCGGCGACGGTGTTACCGGTGGCGTGGGCGAGGATCCAGGACAGGTCGTCCGCGGTGACCCCGGCCTCGCGCCAGGCCCTCGTGATCGCCCGCCGCAGCCCGGCCGGGTTGGGTGTGATGACGGTCTTGCCGCGGCCGTCGGCCGACATCGCGCTGGAGTTGAGGACCGCGAAGGCCTCGTCGCCGTCGGCGAGCGCCTGGTCGTATCGTTTGAGCACCACCATCGTGGCCGCCTCGGACATCATCGTCCCGTCGGCGGCGACGTCGAGGGAGCGGACCTCGTTGCGCCGGGACCGGCCGCCTTCGAGCATGGTGGAGGCCACGGTCATCAACCGGCCGACGCCGTGCACGGCGCCGCAGTAGGCGACGTCGCAGTCGCCGGCCAGCAGGCTCGACATCCCGATGTCCATCGCGAAGAGCCCGGAAGCGCAGGCCGCGTTCACCGTCAGCCAGTCGGTGTCGTTGGGGAGCAGCCCGGCGGTGGCGCCGCGCACGACCCCGTCCGGCATGGTGAGCCAGGGCTGGGCGCCGGCGTAGGGATGGTGCTTCCGGAGGAGTTCCCGAAGCTGCTGTTCGCGTCCGGCTTGCGTTTCCTCGTCGTCGGCCAGCCGGCGGGACAGCCGCTGCGCCAGGTACGAAACCAGCACGGAGTCCTCGGCCAGGAGGGTGCCGCCCGTCCAGGCGGCCACGTAGCAGCCGGCTCGCTGACCGGGACGTGGCGTCACGTCGTCCATGGCCTGCAGCAGGACGTTGCGCAGCCACAGCACTTCGCTGTTGACCTGCTCCCACTCGCCTCGCTGGATCTCCGCGGCCAGCGTCGGATGCGGGGTGAACTCGCCGACGTAGGCGGAGATCACGCTGAAGGCCCGGTCCTCGACCTCGGGGGACTGCAGTGGCGCACCGGGGAACCGGAGCGGGCCGGTGAACCGCGATTCGTTCCCGCACAGCAGTTCCCACAGTTCCTTCGTGTCGTCCGCCCCGGGCGCGAGCGCCCCGAGCCCCACGATGGCCACGGCTCGGGTACCGGTGTCCTCAACCTGCGACATGGTTGGCCTCCTGGCTGTTCACAGTGGGTTGATCCGGAAGACGGGGAAGTAGGAGCCGATCGTGTTCTGGCCGTATTCCTTGGCCAGCCGGGGGATTTCGTCGAAGCCGTAGATCGTGTCCGGGCCGACGTCGGGCAGCCAGCCGGTAGCCTCCTGGTAGTCGCGGATCCGCGGGCAGTCGTCCACCCGCCAGCAGTGGGTGTGCACGTGCAGGTGCCGGCCGATGCACTCGCTGGCGCGGACGACGTTGAGCTTCATGCCGATCTTCCAGCCGCAGGTGGCGATGACGCCCTGGCGGCCGAGCACCCGGAGGACGATGTCGTGCAGGTTGCCGCCGAGGTGGTCCAGGAAGATCGCGACCCCCCGGCCGTCCGCGAGGGCGCGGATGTCCTTGAGTAGCTTTTCCTTGCTGGGAGCCGCCGATCGGTCGTAGAGCACCGGGGTGGTGCCGCCGGCGGCGACCAGGTCGGCGCGTGCCTGGCTGCCCACGGTCATCGCGGTGGCGAACCCGGTCCGCCTGGCGAGTTCGAGCTGAGCGAGTGACACTCCGCCACTCCAGCCGAACACGAGGTACCCGGCTGGATCGGCGTCGGGCATCTGGGTCCGCCAGCACCCGTAGGCGACCCGCCAGTTGTCCCAGGCGGTGCAGTAGCGCAGGCACGGCGCCCAGCGTTCCAAGGGGAACGCGGTGTCCTCGGGGATCGGGACCAGCTGGTGGGGCGCGATGTAGGTGCGCTTGGCGAGCAGGCCGGTGCTGCTACGCATGTCGTAGGCGAAGGTGGTCTTGGCGTATCCGTGCGGATCCGGGTCGCCGATGCCCATGACGAGGCAGAGCTGCCCCTCGCGTAGCGCCGAACCGGGCGACGGGCGCAGCACCCGCACGACCCCGGAGTTGCCCAGCACGACGTGCTCTTCCCGGCGCTGGCGGCAGACGTCCACCGGTGAGCGTTCCAGCGCGTGGGTCATGTTGGCTTCCCACGACCCGTACAGCGGTTCGACCAGCACCTGGTCCCCGGTCGGTTCGGGGAGCCGGATGGTGGTGAGCTCCAGCTCTCCGGGGCGGGATTCGGGTCCCGGCGGCCCCTGCCGCAGGACCCAAGCCTCGGTCGTGATCATGGCTCCCTCGTTTCGCTGAACTCGTCGCTGCCCGGGCTCCACCAGCCGAGCGGGTGCAGGGTGATGTCGTGCATAGTCACCAGAACCCGGCCGGTTTCCGGCTCGCTCAGGCGCGTCGTCCCGGATCCGGCGTCATGGCTCAGCACCAGCGGCGACGGCCCCCGCGGCAGGGTGAGGTCGTTGTCACCGGTGTGGAGGTCGATGCGAGGGATCCGGGTGGGCACCGCGATCGGGAGGTGTTCGCCGGTGGCCAGCCCCAGTGCCGCCGTGCGGATGAGGCAGTCCAGGGCGATGACCGGCACCCCGTGGCCACGCAGGTCGTCGGGACGGGGGAAGTCGGGCACGTACCGGGCGGTGACTGAGCCCTCCTGCACCACCAAGTTTTCCAGCGCCACCAGGGCGCCGGACAGTGCCACCGGTGAGCCGGGCACGTGGTAGGGATCGGCGACGGGATGGGCTCCGGTCGTGACGCCGGGGCGGAACGGCGCCGAGGCCGGGTGGGCGCGGCCCAGGTGCACGACCATGTCCACGTTGCTGCGGTCCGGCACCACCCCGATGGAGACGTGCACCGGGATCTCTCCCGGGGTCAGCTCGGGCAGCCGGCGGGTGCGCACCTGCAACGGCGGCACCGAACCGTCCGCTCGCACCCGGGTGAAGCAGCGCAACTCGACGTCCGTCACTCGCAGCGGGCGCAGCCCCGGCGCCAGCCTGCCCGCCGCCTTGGCGGCGTGGTCGATGAGGAGCGTGGCGGGGAACGTGGGTCGGCCGTCCACCAGGTGCGTGGCCAGCAGCGCGCGGTCCGCGTCCGTGACGGGCAGCTGCCACACGCCTTCGTCCGGCGGCGACGCGGTGGGCGCGACTCGGATCGCCCGGGTTGCGGTGTCCTCGACCGGCTGGACCAGCGCTGAGTTCTCCTCGCCGTGTAACGCGCTCAGCACCGCGACCAGCCGGTCGGCCGGTCCGTAGGGCGTGGCGGGGCCACTGGTCTGGGTGCCTTCGGCCGGGACGTTGCGCAGCCTGCCCAGCACTGGCAGGTCGTGGGCGCGAGCCGTGCTCGCGCGGGTGACCGCGAGCATGAACCCGCCTTCCGCGGCTTCGCGGCCGTCGTCGTTGAAGGGCAGGCTCGCCGTGTGGTGCCCGCTGACCGCGCCGACCAGGCACAGGTCGAGGGCCTTCGTGCGCAGGTAGCGCGACGCGAGGTCCAGGGCCGCCAGCCCGGAATCCGCGCCCGCGTCCACCGCGATCGCCCGGCCGTGCAGGTCGAGGGCCCAGCAGATCCGGCTGGACGCGACGTTGGACACCAGGCCGGTCAGGGAGTCGACGGTCGGTGGCGGCGTGGAGTCCACCGCCAGCCGGGCGAGCTCTCCCGGGCCGATCCCGCCGACGGCTTGTCCGTCCTCGGTGGACAGCCGGTGGCCGGCGTAGGCCGCGCCGGCGACGCCGAGGTAGGCCGCCTCGTTCCGGCACGATCCGCTGAGGCCGAGCAGCACACCTGTGTTGTCTCGCAGGGATTCCCGGGCGTCGCCGAGCCGGGACCAGAGCTCGTCCGCGCAGAACAACGCCATCAGGTGCGACCGGTCGGTCTGCCGGAGGACGCGGGGCGGGATGCGCAGCTCGCCCAGCGTGGGCAGCGGGTATTGGTCGCCGAAGGAGTCCGGCCAGGTCCGCTTGCCCGAGCAGGCCGAGGTGAGCCAATTGCGCACTTCGGCCTGCTCGGGGCGCCCGGGCAGGTCCGCCGTCCAGCCGACGACGACCAGCGGTTCGGCGGTGGCCGGGTCCGGGGCGGGTTCGGGCGGCCGGTCGCCGAAGATCACGTGGGAGTTGGTGCCGCCGACGCCGTACATCGCGATGGCGACCCGCCGCGGCCCGTCCGGGCGCGCGGGCCACGGCCGGCTGTTGGTCGGGATGCGCAGGCGCTCGCCCACGAGCTCGGGCAGGGTGGGCTCGGCGAAGTTCAGCTGGCCGGGGATCGTCTGGTGCCGCATGGCCAGCAGCGCGTGGACGAGGGAGAACATCCCGGACGCCGGCCCGCCGTGGCCGATCGCGGACTTGTTGCCGGTCATCAGCCACGGGGCGGCCGGCGTCGCGCACTCGTACAGCGCGCTCAGCTCGGCTTTGTCCCCGAGCGGGATGCCGCTGCCGTGCGCGATGATCCAGTCCACATCCTCGGCGCCGATCCCGGCCGAGCCGAGCGCGCGGCGCAGCGACCTGGCCACGCCGGCGACGCTCGGGCGGTAGAGCGTGGAGCCGCGCCCGTCCGCCGTGGCGCCGAAACCGTGCAGCACGCCGAGCACGTGGTCGCCGTCGGCCACCGCCCGCTCGTGCAGCTTCAGCACCACCGCGGCCGCGCCGTCGGTGTACACCGTGCCTTCGGAGTCCCGGTCGAAGGAACGCAGGCTGGCGTGGCTGGCCATTTCCGGGGCGCTCGTGAGGAGCGTCTGGAACAGCCGCGACACGACGTTCGCCCCCGAGCAGATCGTCAGATCGCACTCACCGGCGCGCAGTGCTTCGGCGCTCAGGTCGACCGAGTGCAGGGACACGCACGCGCTGTCCATGACCAGGATCCCGGGCGACTGCGGCAGCAACCCGTCCACGGCGTGCCGCGCAGCCCGGTAGGGCAGCAGGCGGCTGGCGTCGGCCAGCGCCCGCGGGAAGCTGGGGCGCAGGGCGGCCGCGAGCCCGGCGCGGTCCTGGTCGCCCGAGACGTCCGCAAGCAGCTGGGCGAGCCGGTCGACGAGCAAGCTCTCTTCCAGCCGGGGGCTGCCTTGGACGTTCATCGAGGCGAAGTACTGGCCGCGGTCGTCCGGGCGGACGGTGACGCCCTCTAACGCCTGCATCATGCTGTGCCGCAGCCACAACGTCGCGTGGTCGCCTTCGGCGAACCGGCCTTCGTCCAGCTCCGCGCGCAGGCGCGGGTGGAAGTCGGGATCGGTGAGGTAGCCGCACGCCCGGTCGGCGGGTCGGACCGCGTCGCCTTGGCCGGGGAAGGGGAACGTGTCCAGGTCCGCCCGGTCCGGTGGGGGAGCCACGAAGCCGTGTGGGTGGTGCAGCAGGTCCCAGTACTGATCGGGGTGGCCGGCTCCCGGCAGGATCAGCCCCATGCCGACGACCGCAACGGGTGCGCTGTCCGCCGGGCTCATCGCGATCCTCCCGAGGTTCGCTCGCGGAAGGCGTCCCGTTCCCGGTCGCCCAGGTACAGCACTTCCGCCCGCCCCGCCGCCGTCGTGTCCAGCGCGGTGGCGAACTGCCGCACGCCTTCGGCGGTGCTCATCGGCGTGAGCAGCCCGGCCCGGTCGGCGTTCGCGCGGTGCTGGGAGCTGGCGCCCATCCCCACCTCGGCCCACAGTCCCCAGGCCAGGGCCTGCTCGGCCGATCCGCGTGCCTGCGCCGCGCGGGCGGCCGCGGACAGGAAGGCGTTCGCCGAGGCGTAGTCGGTTTCGCCGGGGTAGCCGAGCGTGCCGAGCACGGAGCTGAAGCTGATCCAGCGCTTGGGCGCCAGCGGGGCCAAGGCCTGTTTCAGGTTGTGGTAGCCGAGCAGCTTGGTGTCCCGCACCGCGCGGAAGTCGGCCAGTGACTTGTTGCCGAGGCCACCGCTCCGGTTGAGTCCGGCCGCGTGGATCACCAGGTCGACTCGGCCGCAGTCCTGGCGGATGCGTGCCGCGGTGCGGGCGGTCGCCTCCGCCCGGGTCACGTCACAGGCCAGGTAGTGGACGTTGGCTACACCGCAGAGTTCGCGCAACGTGTCCAGGGTTTCCCGGGCGCTGCCCGCCTGGCGCTGCCGGCGGAGGCGCTGGACGGCCTGCCGGACGTCCCCGGTCTGCCCGGGATCGCCCGGCCGGTCGTCCGGCTCGGTCAGCTCGGTGGAGCCGAGCAGCCAGATCCGGGGCCGATGGCGCCGGGCGAGATCGATGAGCAGCGGCGCGGTGATGCCCCGGGCGCCCCCGGCGGCGACCACGACCCGGGGCGGCGGGATGACCACCGCCGAGCCGGGTAGCTCCTCGAACACCTCGGTTTCCCGAACGCCGTCGCGGTAGTGCACCACGTGCGTGCCGCGGGGTTCCCCGCGTTCGCCGTCGAGCTGGCAGAGCGCTTCGGCGACGTCCGGGGTGTCGGTGGTGAGGACGCGGACGTCGCAGTCCGGCAGTTCCCAGCGCAGGCTGTGAGCCAAGCCGCTGAACAGTTCGCCGTGCGGGTGCGGCGCGCCGTTGGTGAACGGATCCAGCAACAGGAACCGGACCGACCCGGCGGCCAGGCGTTCGCGGTGTTCGGCAGCGGCGAGGAAGGCGAGTTCGTGCAGGGCCAGCACCTGCTCGCTGGGCGGCGCGGGCCACGGTGTGTCCCGGAGCGGGACGACCACCAGCAGGTGCGCGGTGGGCGGGCAGTCCGGCCAGCCGCGGACGGACTCCGTGAGATTCAGCAGCCGCCGTGCGGCCGGCGAATCGGCGGTCTCGATGTGCGCTCCGGGAGCGTGGGCGCGCAGTGCCCCGGCCTGCCGGGCCGAGCCGACGAGTACGACACTGCCCGCCGGGATGGCGGGGGACGGCGGCACGGTGGTGGCGGGAGCGGGCCGGAAGGACCGGGCGCACAGCCGGAGGCCATCGCCTTGCGCCGTAGTGGGTTCCGTCGTCGGGGTCGCCAGGCCGTTTCCTTGGGGTGCGGCGGGTTCTGCGGCTGGGGTGGGGAGTCTGGTTGTTTCTGCCGTGACGGGTTTCGTTGTCGGGGTGGCTGGGCCGTCTCCTCTGGCCACGCCGGATTCCGTGGCCGGGTTGGTGAGCCCGTTTCCTTGCGCTGCAGGGGATTTCGTCGTCCAGGACGTCAGGCCGTCTCCGTGTGCCGTGGTGGATCCCGTCGCCGGAGTCACCACGATCGCGGGGCCGGGCTCGCCGGGTGCGGGTGCCACTGCACTCGCCGTGGCCTGGTGCGCGGCGTGCACCACCAGCGCCAGGCCATCCGCGCCGAGGTAGGTGTGCCCGTCCGGGCCGCCACAGGTGATCGTGGGCTGCTGCGGGACCTCGTCGAGGACGGCTGCCAGTGTCGCCAGTATCGGCCAGCCCTGCGCCGTGGCCGTGCTGCGGCGGCTGAGTGCCAGCAGGAACGCGCCCTCCGCGATGCGCGCGGCGTCGACCTCCAGCACCGCCGCGAGGTCGGTGCCCCGGTCCGCGCTGGCCGCCACCACCAGCGCCAGGTCGAGATCACCCGCTCGCAGGTAACGGCTCGCCGTGTGGATGGCGGTCAGCGCCGAGGTGCGGCCGGTGTCCACGGACAGGCTCGGCCCGTGCAGGTCGTAGCGGTTGGCCAGCCGGGCGGCGAGGATGTTCGGCATCAGGCCGGGCAACGTCCCCGAGCTCGTCGGCTCGGTCATCGCGCGGTGATCGGTGAGGAACGCCTTGAGCGCGACCGAGTCCGGCTCGGGCAGCGCCGTGACGTCGCGGAGGTCCTCGGCGTAGCACCGGACGACGTTGTCCAGGGCGAGCCTGCTCGGCCCGGTGCAGGCGGCCACCACGCCGGTGCGTTCGCGGACCGCGGACCACAGTTCACCGTGCTGGGTCACGAACCGGGCTCCGACCCGCCACGCCAAGTGCTGGCCCCGATCCACCTGCCGAGTCACCGCAGGCGACAGGCGCGCCTCCTCGAAGGTCGGCAACGTGCGTTCCGGGAAGGCCCTGGCAGGCTCCGGCACGCCGTCCCGGAGCAGCCGCAGGACCTCTTTCGGGGCGGGCTCACCGGGCAGGTGCGCGCTCCACGCCACCAGGACCACGGGGTCTCCGGCGTGCTCCGGGGCGGGCGCCGGCTCGGGCAGGCGGTCCCGCAAGATCACGTGGGCGTTGGCGCCGCCGAAACCGAACGCGGAAACCCCGACCGTCCGGCTGCCCCCTTCGGGTTTCGGCCACGGCACGGCGGTGTGCGGCACGGTCACCTCGTGCTGGCCGACGAGCACGGGCGCGGGTGTCCGGAGCCGCTGCTGCGCGGGGATCACGCCGTGGCGCAACGCCAGCAGCGCGTGCACCAGCGACACCGCCCCCGCACTCCACCCGGCGTGCCCGATGAGGGACTTGTTGGAGGTGACGGTGTGCCCGGCCGGCGGCGCGGCGGCCCGCAACGTTGCAATCTCCACCTCGTCGCCCGCCGGGGTGCCGGTGCCGTGGGCGATCACCCAGTCCACCTGGTCCGGCGCTACGCCGGCCGACTGGCGGGCCCGGTCGATGCATCGCCGTTGCCCCAGCGGGTTCGGAGCGTAGATGGCCTTACCTTTGCCGTCGGCCGAGGCGCCGACACCGGCCACCACGGCGAGGACCTCGTCCTGGTCGGACACCGCGTCGGAAAGCCGTTTGAGCGCGACCATCGCGGCGCCGTCGGAGAACAGGGTGCCGTCCGCGGCCTCGTCGAACACTCGCACTTCGTCGTGGTGGCCCAGGCCGCTCAGCTTGGCGAAGGTGACGGCGTAGCGGGGGCCCAGCACGAAGACCCCGCCGCACAGGGCGAGATCCGCCGTGCCGTCGAGCAGGCTCTTGGCGCCCAGGTCCAGGGCGTACAACCCGGACGCGCACGCCGCGTCCACCACGACGCGCTCGCCGGAACCGGGGAGCACCCCCTGCGCGGCGGCGCGGACGAGGTGGTCCGGGAGCAGGCGCCGGGGCGGGGTGCCGCCGTGCCGGTAGTGCCGGGCCAGCAGCGACCGGACGAGCTGCTGCCGGCCGGCCGAAGGCGGAGTGCCGGTGCGGGAGAGTTCGCGGCTGATCCCCTGGGACACCGCCTCGATCACCAGCGCCTCCTCGACCGCCTGCAGGCCGTCGGGGAAACCACCCGAGAACAGTGCACTCCGGTTCGGAACGGTGAGCCCGTCGACTGCCTGGAGCAGGCAGTGCCGAAGCAGGACGGTGCCCCGTTCCTCGGGCTGGAAGTTGCCGTCCGACAGTTCTTCGGCGAGCCGGGCGTGCGCGGTCAGCTCGTGCAGGAACCCGCCGGTCACCGTGTGCGAACGGTCCTCGGCGCCGGGGTCCGCGGACTGGAACGAGCAGGCCCGGAACCGATCCCGGGGATGCCCGAGCATGGTGACGTCGTTGTTGAGGAGGCGCCAGAACTCCTCGGGGCTGCTCGCGCCGGGCACCGCGACGCCCATGCCGACCACGGCGATCTGCTCCCGCACGGTCATTTGCCCGCTGTGGCGGGTTCGAGGTTCTGGAGCAGTTCCATGATGGCGTTGAGGGTGGGGTACTGCGTTGCCTGTACCTCCGGGGCGCGGTCGGCGAGGCCGTATCTGGTGAGGACGGCGGCGAGGATTTCGTTCTGTTTGAGGGAGTCGATGCCGAGGTCGGCTTCGAGTTCGGCGTCGGGGGTGACGACGGATTCGGGGTATTCCATGGCTTCGGCGTACATCCGGCGGATCTCGGCGAGCTGTCCTTCGTCGCTGCGGCGCTGCGGCGGGATGCTGTCGGCGGCCGGAGCGGGCGCTACGACGTCGGGGGGAGCCGCCGCCGGGCTCTCGGTCGCGGCGGGCTGGAGGTTATGGAGCAGTTCCATGATGGCGTTGAGGGTGGGGTACTGCGTTGCCTGTACCTCCGGGGCGCGGTCGGCGAGGCCGTATCTGGTGAGGACGGCGGCGAGGATTTCGTTCTGTTTGAGGGAGTCGATGCCGAGGTCGGCTTCGAGTTCGGCGTCGGGGGTGACGACGGATTCGGGGTATTCCATGGCTTCGGCGTACATCCGGCGGATCTCGGCGAGCTGCTCCTGGGTGTTGCCGCTCGGCTGCGCGGGCGGTACGACGTCGGGGGGAGCCGCCGCCGGGCTCTCGGTCGCGGCGGGCTGGAGGGTCTGGAGCAGTTCCATGATGGCGTTGAGCGTCGGGTACTGGGTTGCCTTGACGTCGGTGATGTGGTCGGCCAGGCCGTACTTGGTCAGGAGCGCGGCGAGGACTTCGTTCTGCTTCAAGGAGTCGATGCCGAGATCCGCTTCGAGTTCGGCGTCCGGGGTCACGACCGACTCGGGGTATTCCAGGGCTTCGGCGTAGAAGCGGCGGACTTCGGTGAGCTGGTCCTCGGCGTTGAGGCGTGGCTGCGCGGGCGGCGGGGTGGCGTCGGCCGCGGGCCGGGCGGCCAGTTCGGGGAAGGGGTCCGCCGGGCGGGCACCGTTGCCGGCCGAGATGGGCGGCGTGGCAACGGCGCCCGTGGGAACCACGGCGGGGGCGGTCGCCGTGGCAACCGCGGGAGCGGCGGCTGGGGCCGTCGCCGGAGCTCTCGCGGTAGCTGTCGCCGGAATTGCCGCAGCGGCAACTGCAGGAGTCGTCGCTGCCCTTGCCGCCGAGGGGGCGGCCTCGAGCAACGTGTCCAGTTCCGCGAACGTGGTCCGCTTGCGCAACGGCGCGAGCGCGGTCACCGGCGGCAGGCCGGCGGTCACCAGCCGGGTCAGCACGTCCCGGGCGCCGCACTCGATGAACCGGGTCCCGCCGTTCGCGTGCAGTTCCCGCACCCCCGCCAGGAAACGCACCGGCTCGACCAGGTGCCGCGCCAGCAGATCGGGGATGTCGTCGGCGTCGGTCAGGTACCGCCCCAGTACGTCGGACCAGCACCGGATGGCCGGATACTGGATGGGAATCCCGCGCAGCGCCGCCGTCAGGGTCCTGCTGGGCCCGGCCAGCAGCGGGCTGTGGAAGGCGTAGGGCACGCGCAGCCGGGTGGCGCGCACCCCCAGCGCCGGCGCGAGCCGTTCCAGGCCGTCGAGGGCGGCCGTGTGCCCGGAAGCGATGGTCTCCTGCGGGGCGTTCTCGGCGGCGAGCACCAGGTTCGGGTCGTCGATAGCCGCGAGCAGGTGCCGCAGCCGGCCGACGTTCAGCGCCACCGCGACCATGCCGCCGTCGGCGACCCCGGCCCGCCGGAGCTCGTTCGCCCGGATGCACACGACCCGCATGCCGTTCTCGACGGTCAGGAACCCGGCCGAGGCGAACGCGGCGATCTCCCCGAAGCTGTGCCCGAACACCAGGTCCGGCTTGATCCCGTACCGGGTCTCGAGCAGCGTGGCCAGGCACACGGAGGTGGCGTAGCTGGCCAGCTGGAGCCGGTCCGGATCGTCGGTGACGAGCTGCGTCAGGGAGGGGCTGCCGGTCTCGGTCAGCAGCGGGGAGATCGGGGCGAATCCGTACTCGGTGGCCACCCCGTCCAGGCGGAGCAACACCTCGGACACGGTCTCGTCCACGAGGCCGTGCAGTACCCCCGGCGTGTACGAGCCCTGACCGGGAAAGAGGAAGACCGTATGGGCAGCCATCAATGCCTCCTGGGGTCGCGCGAATTCACTCCGGGGCGAGAACAACTCGCCGTGCGGTGGGGGCAACGCAATTGTCGGGAGTGCGGCTTGGTCATCGTAACGCGCCTGTCCGGTGACTACCGCAAATTCACTCTCCTGTGGGCTCTGAGTGCCGAGGGGTTGAGATTGGACACCGAGCGTCGGCCGTTGACATCAAGCTATACAGGCTTTCTGGGTGGTCGGCTGGTCCGTTCGATGGACGTTCGGTCGAATGTGGACCACTCTGAGGTGATTTCGGAAGTTGCCCATCGGTGCAGGATCCATTTTGCGAATGCTCTATCCATTTTGGGAGTCCCCGGTACGGTTTCCGTTGTTCTTCCGAAAGGTTGGCGGTAACGTGCCGACATTGTTTCGTGGCACTCGGTATCGCCGGAAAGAGGCCTGACAATGACAGCGACCGCGTCGGACCGCTTCACCGAACTCCACCGCGTCGACGAGCAGTTCCGCGCGGCGGCCCCGCTGCCCGAGGTCGTGGCGGCGATCGGCCGGCCGGACGTCTCGCTGCGGACGGTGCTGACCACCGTGATGACGGCCTACGCCGACCGGCCCGCGCTGGGCACCCGGGTCACCGAGCTCGCCGTCGACCCGGGCACCGGCCGCACCACCGCACGCCTGCTGCCGCGGTTCGACACCATGACCTACGGCGAGCTGTGGCGGCGCGCGGGCGCCGTCGCCGCCGCCTGGCACGACGACCACGACGTTCCGGTGCGAGCCGGTGACTTCGTCGCCACCCTCGGTTTCGCCAGTGCCGACTACGTCGCGATCGACCTGGCTTGCACGCGCGCGGCCGCGGTCTCCCTGCCACTGCAGACCACCGCCTCCACGGCCCAGCTCCAGCCGATCGTCGAGGAGACCGGGGCCGCGGTCCTCGCCGCGAGTACCGCGGACCTGGACGCCGCCGTCGACCTGGCGCTGGCCTGCGCCGGACTGCGCAAGATCATGGTCTTCGACCACCACCCCGGGCTCACCGGGGACCGGGAACGCGTCGAAGCCGCACGAGCGCGCCTGTCGGACCGGCGCGTGGTTCTGGAGCTGTTCGCCGATGTCGTCACCCGGGGCGGGGAGCTGCCCGTCCCGCGGCCGGACGACAACCCGGACGGGGACCGCCTGACGTTGGTGGTCTACACCTCCGGCAGCACCGGCACGCCCAAGGGCGCCATGTTCACCGAGCGGATGGTCGCGGAACAGTGGCGTGGCTTCTTCCACGACCACAAGGAACTTCCGCTGTTCGGGATCTGCTACCTGCCGCTGAGCCACGGCGGTGGCCGGGGCGCGATGTTCGGCGTGCTCGGCCAAGGCGGCACGTGCTACTTCCTGGCCCGGCGTGACCTGAGCACGCTGTTCGAGGACTTCGCACTGGCCCGTCCCACCGAGCTGATCCTCGTCCCGCGCATCTGCGACCTGCTGTTCCAGCGCTACCAGAGCGAAGTGGACGCCCGTGTCTCGGCCGGCGCGGACCAGGCGGGCGCCGAGGCCGAAGCGCTGCTCGAAGTGCGCGAGAACGTGCTCGGCGGCAGGGTGCTCTGGGCGGTGTTCGCCGGCGCGCCGCTCGCGGCCGACCGCTGGGCCTTCGTGGAGTCGGTCTTCGGCGTGCCCCTGCACGAGGTCTACGCCTCGACGGAGGTGGCCAGCATGGTGGTGTTCGACCGCAGGGTGCTGCGTTCGCAGGTCATCGACTACAAGCTCGAAGACGTGCCGGAGCTGGGCTACTTCGGCACGGACGAGCCCCACCCGCGGGGCCAGCTACTGCTCAAGATGACGACGATGTTCCCTGGGTACTTCAAGCGGCCCGAGATCACGGCCGAGGTCTTCGACGAGGACGGGTTCTACCGCACCGGCGACATCATGGCGCAGCTCGGCCCGGACGAGCTGCGCTACCTGGACCGCACGAACAACGTGCTGAAGCTGTCACAGGGCGAGTTCGTCACGGTCGCCCGGCTGGAGGCGCTCTTCGCGGCCAGCCCGGCCGTCGGGCAGATCTACGTCTACGGCAACGGCGAGCGGTCCTATCTGCTCGCGGTGGTGGTTCCGGCGCCGGCCACGCTGGCCCGGACCGGCGGTGACCTCCTGCGGGCCAGGACGTTCGTGCTGGAGGAGCTGCACCGGATCGCCAGGGCCGAGCGGCTCCTGCCCTACGAGATCCCGCGTGACGTGCTGATCGAGCCCGAGCCGTTCAGCACGGCCAACGGGCTGCTGTCCGTCCTGCAGAAGCCGCGGCGCCTCCAGCTGAAGCAGCACTACGGGCCGATGCTCGAACGGCGGTACGCCGAGCTGGCCGACCGGGAGACGGCCGACCTGCGGCAGCTGCGCGAGGACGCAGCCGGCCGGCCGGTGGCCGAGACCGTCGTGGCCGCCGCGCGGTCCGTGCTCGGCTCGGTGTTCGATGGTCTTTCCGGGGAGACTCGCTTCACCGACCTCGGCGGTGACTCGCTGACGGCGGTGGCCCTGTCCACCCGGCTGCAGGCGATCTTCGACGTCGAGGTCCCGGTCGCGGTGGTCATCAGCCCGGCCACCGACTTGCGCGCGCTGGCCGGGTACGTCGAGCGGCAGCTCACCCCGGGCGCCCGGCGGATCACGGCCTCGGCCGTGCACGGCGAGGACGCCACCGAGGTCCGCGCCGCCGACCTGACCCTCGACCGGTTCCTCGACGAGGCGACGCTGGCCGCCGCGACGGCGCTGCCCCCACCCGGTGGTGCCGCGCGGACCGTGCTGCTGACCGGGGCCACCGGCTTCCTCGGCCGGTTCCTGTGCCTGGAGTGGCTGGCCCGCCTCGCCGAGGTGGACGGCCGGCTCATATGCCTGGTCCGAGGCGAGGACGCGGTCACGGCCCGGGCCCGGCTGGACGCGGTGTTCGACAGCGGCGATCCCGCGCTCGTGCGCGACTACCGGGCCCTGGCTGCCGGGCGGCTCGAGGTGCTCGCCGGTGACCTCGGGGAACCCGGCCTCGGCCTGGACGCGGAGACCTGGCGGCGGCTCGCGGACACGGTGGACCTCGTCGTGCACCCCGGGGCTCTGGTCAACCACGTGCTGCCGTACGACCAGCTGTTCGGTCCCAACGTCGCCGGTACCGCCGAGCTGGTGAAGCTGGCCATCACGACGAAGCTCAAGCCTTTCACCTACGTGTCGACGGGCGGCCTGCTCATCGGCCAGGCCGAGGACGCGCCGGAGACCGCCGACATCCGGGCCGTCAACCCGGTGCGCCCGCTCGATGACGGCTACGCCAATGGCTACGCGGTGTCGAAATGGGCGGGGGAGGTGCTGCTACGGGAGGCCCACGAGCAGTGTGGCCTGCCCGTGGCGACCCTTCGCTCGAACGCGATCCTCGCGCACCGGACGTACACCGGGCAGCTGAACGTGCCCGACCAGCTCAGCCGGCTGCTGCTGAGCGTGCTCGGCACCGGCTTGGCGCCCGCGTCGTTCCACACGGCCGGGGCAACCGCGCACTACGATGGCCTGCCTGTCGACTTCATCGCGCGGGTGGTGACCGCGCTGGCGGCCGGCGCCGAGACGGGCCACGAGGTGTACAACGTCCGGAACCCGCACGGAGACGGGCACTCCCTGGACACCTTCGTCGACTGGCTCGCCGAGGCTGGGCACCCGATCCAACGGGTGGCCGACCACGCCGAATGGTTCGCCCGCTTCGAAACGGCCCTTCAAGCATTGCCGGACGAGCCGCGCCAGCACTCCGTTTTGCCGCTGCTGCACGCCTTTGCCCAGCCCACCGACCCGCTCATGGGCGGCCGCATCCCGTCCGGCCGTTTCCAGGAAGCGGTAGGCGATAGCGTCCCGCACATCACCGCCGCGCTCATCCACAAGTACGTCACGGACCTGAAGCAGTTGCGGCTGCTCTGATCCAGGGCACAGCCTGTCATGATCTGCGGGTCCACCAGAGATTGTGAGCGTGTGACCTGCTTAGGATCAATGCTCTGAAGTTGGTGCGGGCGTGGAAGTACAGTGAAGTCGAGGCGGTGCCGGGCCCGCCCCCTCGCGGGCCCGGCACCTCATCCCCGGATGCCGCCCTCCGGCTTGCTCAGCCATGGGTGAGGGCGGCGATCTATACGCGACCTGCTTGGTGAAGCGGCCACCTGCGCTGGTGAAACCGACGAGCGCACCACGAGGGTTCGTCCGGTCAAAGGTGCGCCGCTACGACCTCGCCGCCTTTCACGGAGGCGATCGCCTTCGCGGAAACCGGCGGTGGTGGAGAGTCTGCTTTGTGCAGCGGCCGAACATTGATAAGCACGAAGCATTGCACGGATAGTGAGTACCGGCAAGAGAAGAGTCAATTGGTCGCGCGTGCCCGGGCGAAGTCGCGTCTTTCGCCGACCGTCGCGAAGCCGGGGTCGCCCGCCCCGGCGAGGAGTAGCTCGCAAAGGGGCGGGCGACCGTTCGGGTCGACGCCGGTGGGGGTTGCGCCGCGCCCACCGGCGTCGGGTCGTTTCCCGGAGATCTACCTGGTCTCGACTGGGGAACGATCCAGGGAGACGGAAATCCGGAATCAGACTACCCAACCACGATTATAGGTGGCCGGAAAGCGGGGCAAAGTCGTGGCTGTGATGTTCTTTCCAGAATACGAGCGCAGGATTTGTGACCGTGTCCGAATTTCGCCTCGAGTGGCCGTGGTCCTGCCGGCCGGGTGTGGGTCACGGCGACGTAGCGGTAGGCACCTCTTCAGCCCGTCGGCTGAACCGGCCAGGTGGGTTTCATGGTTCTCGGCCGCTCGAAGGCGATTGTTCGAGCGGCCACCGGTGACGTCAGCTTTTGCCGCTGTAGTTCGGTGCTTCGACGGTCATGGTGATGTCGTGCGGGTGGCTTTCCTTGAGGCCGGCAGCGGTGATGCGCATCAGCTGCGCGTTCTGCAGGGCCGGAATGGTGGCCGCCCCGGCGAAGCCCATGCCGGCGCGGAGGCCGCCGTTCAGCTGGTGGATCACCTGGGCCAGCGGGCCACGGAACGGCGTGCGCCCCTCGATGCCCTGCGGGACGAGCCGGTCCTCGGCGAGCACGTCGTCCTGGAAGTAGCGGTCCTTCGAGTACGACTTGACGCCGTCGCGTGACCGCATCGCTCCCAGCGACCCCATACCCCGATAGGCCTTGACCTGCTGCCCGTTGACAAAGACCTGCTCCCCGGGCGCCTCGGACGTGCCGGCGAGAAGGCCGCCGACCATCACGGTGCTCGCGCCCGCCGCGATGGCCTTCGGGATGTCGCCGGAGTACTGGATGCCGCCGTCGGCGATGATCGGGACGTCCGCGGGCCCGCAGGCGAGGCCGGCTTCGTGGATCGCGGTGATCTGCGGGACGCCGACGCCGGCGACCACGCGGGTGGCGCAGATGGACCCGGGGCCTACGCCGACCTTCACGCCGTCGGCGCCCGCGTCGACGAGCGCCTGGGCGCCTGCACGGGTCGCGACGTTGCCGCCGACGATGTCGACGGTCTGCCCGAGCTCTTTCTTGAGCTTCGCGACGGTCTCGATGACGTCCTGGTGGTGGCCATGAGCGGTATCGACCATCAGAGCATCGACGCCGGCGTCGGCGAGCAGCTTGGCGCGCTCGATCGCGTCGTCCCCGACGCCGACGGCCGCCGCGACGAGCAGCCGGCCGTCGGCGTCGCGGGCCGCGTGCGGAAACCGCTCGTGCTTGGCGAAGTCCTTGACCGTGATCAGCCCGCGCAACTTGCCGTGGGCGTCGACGATCGGCAGCTTCTCGATCCGGTGTTCGTGAAGCAGCGCGAGAGCGCCTGCAGGGGAGACATCGGCCCTGGCGGTCACGAGCGAGTCCTTGGTCATGACCTCGCCGACCAGGCGGGAGGAGTCCATTTCGAACCGCGTGTCCCGGTTGGTGATGATGCCGACGAGGGTGCCTTCGTCGTCCACGACGGGTACGCCCGAGATGTGGAACCGCGCGCAGAGCGCGTCGACCTCGGCGATGGTGTTCTTCACGGAGCACGTGACCGGGTCGGTCACCATGCCGGCTTCGGACCTTTTGACGGTGTCGACCTGGCGTGCCTGGGCCACCGAGGACAGGTTGCGGTGCAGGACGCCGATACCGCCGCTGCGGGCCATGGCGATGGCCATGCGAGCCTCGGTCACGGTGTCCATCGCGGCCGAAGCCAGCGGAACGGCGAGCGAGATGTTCCGGGTCAGCCGGCTGGTCGTGTTGACGCCACCGGGGATCACCGACGATTCGGCGGGTACCAGGAGAACGTCGTCGAAGGTGAGTCCGAGCGGGCGGAATTTCACCGGGAGGCTCTCGTGCGACTCGATGGTCATTGTCGAGGCGAACCCTTTCCATTGGCAAGATTATTTTGCGAAGAGTAACAGGGGGTCGATTTCGTGGCACGGTTGTTGCCGTTTTCCAAAAGAGGTGGGCACTTCTTGTCTGACATCACAAAGGGGTTCGGAGTGTTGGAAACCCGGCTGTCAGTGGTGTTCGCGAGTCATGGGTCACAGTGCTTGCCCCGGGCATCTCATGATCGTTAGTCTCCGCCGGACGGTGACAGGGGAAGTTGTCACCCGCTCGATGGGGGTCGAGCGGGCGGCCGAGGTGGGGGAAATGAAGCAGGAACTCGCCGGATATTCTTTGGTGCCGGATTTGCGGTCATGACCCGGGAACACGTCGCCGTAATCACGGGGCTGTCCCGTTTCGCCGTCCGATGACGGCGCCAGCCGGGGTGACGCGTGTGGCCACCGGCCTGCTGTGCCTGGTTCAGGTGCTGGTCGCGCTCGAGTTCTCCATCGTCACCATTGCCGTCCCGGCCCTGCGGTCGGGCATGGGGCTCGCGCCGGACCAGGTGCAGTGGCTGTTGTCCGCCTACGCGATCGCGCTGGGGTTCTCGTTGCTGTTCGCCGGGCGGCTCGCCGACGTGCTGAGGGCCAGGCACACCCTGCTGGCCGGGATGGTCCTGTTCACCGCGGCGTCGGCGAGTGCCGCAGGCACGCAGGACTTCGGCTGGCTGGTGGCCGTGCGGGCGGCCTCCCCGTGGCCCTGGATAGAGCCCGAGTCAGGGTCCCTGACTTCATTCCTGGAAGCCGCCGTTTAGCTGGGCCCGGGTCGATGAAGCTGCCGCATGCTCGACCTGGCTGCGCCCATCCCGCTGTCGCACTCGGCGTGGCTCGAAACTTCACGCCAAATGGCGCGAGGGTATCTAGGTGTCGGTTTCGGGCTCCAGTTGGCGACGTCGTGGACTCGTCGCGCCGCTGCTCGTTCAAGCCTGAGCGTTCGATCAGTTGCGTAAACAGCCCGAGCCGGCGGTCGGCGCGCTGTCGGACGAGGTCACGCCGGTGGCGCTGCGGGACGCCCTCGGACCGCTGCTGGCCGACGGCACACTGCGGCGCGGGATGGCGCTGACAAGGCACGCGAACAGGGCTGCCCAGATGCCGGGGAAGCGGCTCGTCGACGCCGTTTTGGACCTCGCCACGACCGGTCGCCGTTGATTCCACGCTGAGATCAAGGGCGACCGAACGGTCAGGCGAGGAAGCTGGATTCGGTGCGCGCCCAGTCGTTCGGTCGCCGAGCTGCTGGTCGTCGCGGCTGTAGTGCGTTATGGCCATCACCGAGTTCTGTGGCCGAGGTTTGATCGTGTCGAGCCTGGTCGATGACGTGCAGGGTGATCTCCGCCAGGTCCTCGCCGTTGCGCAGCGGCAAGTTGGCAGGCCAGATGGTCCCGGTAGCCCGGGTGGCAGTTGATGATCTGCCGGGTGACGCCGACCAGCCCGGGAATGATGATCTTGTCGTAGAGGACGCTGGGACGAGGTCGTACCGGCCGGGCTCGAGCTCGCGCCAGTCCCCGGAGTCGACGATCCGGACCTTGGGCCGGTGGGTTGCGACGGTTCCGGCGAGGCTGATGTCCCAGCTTGGCTCGGGTGAGGTCGGGATGACGGTGTCGAGCACGATGTCCGGCAGGTCGGCGATGGTTTCGCAGGCGTGGATGGCGAGGTGTTCCAAGCGAACAGACCGGGATGAACCTCGGTTCCCGCTGTACGGCAGGCCGAGGCTCGACGAGCCGAACCAGGGTGGCGTCGGCGGCCTGGTTCGGCTCGACGTGCGGCGACATCGACGAGCTGGATCGAGCTTCGTCAGCTTTTGCCGCTGTAGTTCGGTGCTTCGACGGTCATGGTGATGTCGTGCGGGTGGCTTTCCTTGAGGCCGGCAGCGGTGATGCGCATCAGCTGCGCGTTCTGCAGAGCCGGAATGGTGGCCGCCCCGGCGAAGCCCATGCCGGCGCGGAGGCCGCCGTTCAGCTGGTGGATCACCTGGGCCAGCGGGCCACGGAACGGCGTGCGCCCCTCGATGCCCTGCGGGACGAGCCGGTCCTCGGCGAGCACGTCGTCCTGGAAGTAGCGGTCCTTCGAGTACGACTTGGTTCCGTTGCGCGACTGCATCGCTCCCAGGGACCCCATGCCCCGGTAGACCTTGAACTGTTCCCCGTTGACGAAGATCTGTTCTCCGGGTGCCTCGGAGGTGCCGGCGAGGAGGCTGCCGACCATCACGGTGCTGGCTCCCGCGGCGATGGCTTTCGGGATGTCGCCGGAGTACTGGATGCCACCGTCCCCGATGACCGGGACGCCTGCGGGCCCGCAGGCGCGAGCAGCTTCGTAGATCGCGGTGATCTGCGGTACACCGACGCCGGCGACCACGCGCGTGGTGCAGATGGACCCGGGGCCCACGCCGACCTTGACACCGTCGGCGCCCGCGTCGACGAGCGCCTGGGCGCCGGCGCGGGTGGCGACATTGCCCCCGACGATGTCGACGGTCTGCCCGAGCTCTTTCTTGAGCTTCGCGACAGTCTCGATGACGTCCTGGTGGTGGCCATGAGCGGTATCGACCATCAGAGCATCGACGCCGGCGTCGGCGAGCAGCTTGGCGCGCTCGATCGCGTCGTCCCCGACGCCGACGGCCGCCGCGACGAGCAGCCGGCGGTCGGCGTCGCGGGCCGCGTGCGGAAACTGCTCGTTTTTCGCGAAGTCCTTGACCGTGATGAGGCCGCGCAGCTTGTTGTGGGCGTCCACGATCGGCAGCTTCTCGATCCGGTGTTCGTGGAGCAGCGCGAGTGCGTCGGTGGCGGAAACCCCGACCTGAGCTGTGACGAGCGAGTCCTTGGTCATGACGTCGCCGACCATTCGGGAATGGTCCATTTCGAACCGCATGTCCCGGTTGGTGATGATGCCGACGAGGGTGCCTTCGTCGTCCACGACGGGCACGCCCGAGATGCGGAACCGCGCGCAGAGCGCGTCGACCTCGGCGATGGTGTTCTTCACGGAGCACGTGACCGGGTCGGTCACCATCCCGGCTTCGGACCTTTTGACGGTCTCGACCTGGCGTGCCTGGTCCTCCATGGAGAGATTCCGGTGCAGGACGCCGATACCGCCATTGCGTGCCATCGCGATGGCCATGCGAGCCTCGGTCACGGTGTCCATCGCGGCCGAAGCCAGCGGAACGGCGAGCGAGATGTTCCGAGTCAGCCGGCTCGTCGTGTTGACGCCACTGGGGATCACGGAGGATTCCGCGGGTACGAGAAGCACGTCGTCAAACGTGAGTCCGAGCGGGCGAAACTTTGATGGGAAGCTCTCGTGCGACTCGATGGCCATTGTTCAGGCGAACCTTTCCATTGACAAGCTGCTTTGACGCATGGTAGCAGGGGTTTGATCACTTGGTGTCGGGTGTGCGGTCCTGCGTGCGATCAGGTCCTGGTCCCGTATTTGTCGTTCACCCAAGGGGAGTAGTCCGGATTTGGGTAGTGCCACAAAGCGGCTTGACGGGCCGGATATCCGACTTTAGTTGTGCTCGTGAGGCATGGATCACAGTGCTTGACCAGGGCGACTCATGATCGTTAGGGTCCGGTCGGAGGGTTTCAAAGGGGGGAAGATTGTGGTGCGCGTCAAGCGCTGACCCAGGGGGATCATTCATTTTATTTTGCTCTCGTGCGCGGTTCATCGCATGGGGGTTCTTCAGTGTGCGCTAATTGTTTTCCGCTCGATTGGGGTCGAGCGGGCGGCTGAAGCAGGGGGAAATGAAAATAGAACTTGCTGAGTATCCTTTCGTGTCCGGCTCGCTGGTGAACAGTGGTCAGGCTGACATGATTTCCGATCGTTTTCCGGCTTACGAATCCGCACTGTCGTGGATGAGGGACTTCGTCGCCCGGCCGGACTCGCGCATCAACCGCCCCGGCGCCGTGTGCCCGCGCCTGGCGCCGGCGTTCCGGCAGGACCTGATCTGGTGTGTGTCCATCGAGCTCCAGCGCTGGACCGTCGACGAAACCGTCGCCAAGGGCATTCACCTGGCCGACCTCTACTTCCGGCTGTTCCCCGACCCGCAGCAGTTCAAGACCGGATCGTTGCTCGGGCTCCTCCCCGGCCTGCCGCCCGGACGTGCCGCCGAGATCGTCGACGAGGGGCACCGTCGGCTCCGCATGGATTTCGTGAGCCGCGGTCTCATGCTCGGCGAGTTCCACCCGCGGAGCCAGGTGGTCAGCGTCCGCAACCCCGAGTTCCTGGTGATGCGGTCGCCGGTGCCGATGTTCGCCGTGCGCGCGCTCACCGTGCACGACCTGATGTTCCTGGACACGCCGCAGACCGACCCGATCGATCGGCTGCAGTACTTCAAGCACTACCTGGACCACTTGGGCGGGCAGCTCAGTCCGAGCGCCCGCGACCGAGTCCACCTGCGGATACAGAAAGCGGAAGGCGAACTGTGACGGGAATTCAGGATGCCGGCGACCTCGTCACGGCGTTTTCCGGAGCCTGCGAACGGTTCGCCGACCGGACGGCGGTCGTCGACCGGGACACGCGGCTGACCTACCAGCAGCTGCAGGACCGGGTCGAGCGGGCGTCGCGAGTGATCAGCACCGAGCTCGGCCACGTCGGCGGCGCGCCGCTGGTCATGATCGTGGTCGAACCGTCGGCTGAGCTGACCTGCGCCTTGCTTGCCACCGTCGCCGCGGGCGCCGCCTACCTCCCGGTGGACGTGGCGACCCCGGACGGCTACCTCCGCACGATCGTCGAAGACGCCCGCCCGGACCTCGTCGTGACCAGCGCGGAGCGGGCCGCGGAGCTGGGCGGACTCGGCGTCCCGGTTCTCACGGTCGACAGCTTGGCGAAGAGCGTCACCGGTGATTTCGCGCAGCCGAGGCGCCTCGGCCCCGACGACCCCGCCTACGTGATTTACACGTCCGGTTCCACCGGCAGGCCCAAGGGCGTCGTCGTCGGGCACGGCGCCATGCTCAACTCCACGGCGGCGCGCTGCGCGGCCTACGGCGTGCCCACGCGGATGCCGCTCGTTCATTCGATCGCCTTCGACCTGGCGTCGGGCGTCGTCTTCTGGGCACTCCTCGCCGGCGGGACGCTGATCATCAGCCGCTCGCCGCTCAGCGATGTCGCGAACACCCTCGACCTCATTCGCCGACACGCCGTCACGCACCTGGTCTACGCGGCGTCGCTGTACGCACCCTTCCTGGACCGGGCCGCGCTCGACCCACCCGCGAGCCTCGAGCACATCATGATCGGCAGTGAACGCTGGAGCAGCGTGCTGATCGGCCGGCACGCCGAACTACTGCCTGGCGCGTCCCTGTATAACGAATACGGCCCGAGCGAGGCCTGCGTCTGGTCGAGCTACGCCCGCGTGTACGACAGCGCGACCGGTGAGCCGGCCCCGCTCACCCTCGGCAAGCCCATCCTGAACACCGGCTACCGGGTGCTCACCGAGTCGGGCGAGCCGGTCGTGGCCGGCGGGCGGGGGGAACTGCTCATCTCGGGCCGGAACCTGGCCCTCGGCTACCTGCACCGGCCCGAGCTGACCGCCGAGCGCTTCGTCCGGCAGGCCGGCGGCGAGCGCGCCTATCGCACGGGCGACGTCGTGGAGGTCACCCGGGACGGCGAGCACGTCTTCGCCGGGCGGATCGACCGCCAGCTCAAGGTCCAGGGCAACCGGATCGAGGCGGGTCACGTCGAGACGCTGTTGATGTCACACCCGGACGTCCAGCAGGCGCACGTGGTGTCGCGCAACGACACCGGCCTGGGCAGCACCCTGGTGTCGTATCTCGTCCTGCGTGACGGGTCGGCCGGCGGCGAGGCACCGGCCGATCTCGACTCCCACTTGCGCTCACGGGCTCCCGCCTACCTGGTGCCCGCCACGCACGTCGTCCTGCCGCGGCTCCCGCGGACCCTGAACGGCAAGATCGACGAGGGGCGCCTGCCGGTTCCGGGCCCGGCGGTGGTGGCCGGGGGAGTGGAACCGGCCGATGCCCTCGAGACCGCCCTCGCTGCCCAGGTGAGCGAGATCCTCGGGGTCGAGGTCGGCGTCGAAACCGCGCTCGGCAGTGTGGGGGCCAACTCGCTCGCCTTCGTCCGGATGTCCGCCGCCATCACGCGCGCCCATGGTGTCGACATCCCGATGAGCTCGCTGTTCGACCGCCCGACGATCCGGGCCTTCGCGGAGGAAGTCAGGTCCGCCCGGCGCACCGATCGCCCGGCGCTGGTCCCCCGGGACAGGCACGAAGCCGCGTCCCCGTTGAGCGCCCAGCAGCACCAGATCTGGTTCCTGCACCACCTCTCGCCGGACGCGCTGGCCTACAACACCCAGTTCACGCTCCGGCTGACCGGCGAGCTCGAACCGCCGGTCCTCGAGCGGGCCCTTTCGGCGATCGTGGAGCGCCACGAAATCCTCCGGACCACGTTCCACGACGGCCCGGACGGGCCGGTGCAGGTGGTGCACGCACCGTGGGAGGTGTCCGTGGGGCGCACTGACCTGCGCGGAGTCGATCCCGCGCACCGCCGCGAGGCGATGGAGGCCGACAAGCGGACCCGCATGGACAGGGTGTTCGACATCGCGGAGCTGCCCCTGGTCAGGTGGCAGCTCTACCGGCTCGGCGACGACCGCTGGGAGCTCTTCCAGAGCGAGCACCACTTCGTGCACGACGGCTGGTCGGCGTCCCTGTTCCTCAAGGAGATCCGCGACGCCTATCAGGCCGAAGCCGAAGAGTGCCGGACCGCGGCCGAGCCGCTCGCCGTGCAGTACCGCGACTACGCGCGCTGGTACCAGGAATGGAAGCAGAGCAAGGACTTCGCCGGCCAGGCGGAGTACTGGAGGAGCAAGCTTGACGGCTGTCCCGCCCAGGGGGTGACCTTCGATTCCGAGCTCAACCGTCCGGCGAAGCAGGGGTTCAACGGTGCCTGCCTGCGCACCGACATCCCGGCGGGGACGATCGACCGCATTGACGCCCTGTGCGGTCGGTACCACGTCACGCGGTTCGCCGTCTTCCTGGCCGCCTTTGGCATCCTGGTGTGGCGCCACACCGCCGAAGAGGACTTCGTCATCGGGTCGGCGTTGTCGAACCGCAGGCAGAGCGAGACGGCCGCGATGCTCGGCATGTTCGTCAACGCGCTGCCCCTGCGGTTGACCGCCCGCCCGGGCGACACCGTGGCCTCGCACGTGCACGCGGCGATGCGGACGATCCTGGAGGCGCAGGACAACCAGGAGTTCCCGCTCATCGAGATCATCAAGCGCCTCGACCTGCCGCGCGATCCGGCGCGCAACCCGCTCTTCCAGCTGATGTTCGCCTTCCACGACAGCCCGCGGCCGTCGTTCGCGCTCGACGGCCTCGCCGGCGAACTGTGGATCGACCACAACGGATCGGCGAAGAACGATCTCAACGTCGTTTGCGTCCCCAACCCCGCCCGGCCCGGCGCCGGTACAGCACACGACGGCCTCAACATCCTCTGGGAGTACAACCGGGAGGTCTTCACCGAAGCGACCGCCGCGGCCCTCCTGAGGGACTTCGAACACATCGTCGGCGCGATCGCCGACCACTGGACGACTCCGCTGGTGGACGTCGCGCTGCTCGGCCCGGAGTCCTTGGACCGGATTCTCGGCTACGCCAACGGGGTCGAGTCGCCGGCGGCACACCCGACCTTGCATGGCGGAGTGAACGCCGCGATCGAAGCGGTGGCGCACGAGGTCGCCGTCCGGCAGGGCGATGTCACCGTCACCTACGCCGACCTGGACGCGCTGGCCGCAGGGCTCGAAACCGACCTGATCGCCGTAGGTGTCGGCCCAGGGGACTTCGTGGCCGTCGCGGGGCCGATGTCCGCGGATCTCATCGCGGCGTGGCTGGCGGTGCTGCGTCGCGGCGCGGCGTACCTCTGCGTGGACCAGGAGCTGCCGCGGGCGAGGATCGACCTGCTCCTCGCGGACGCCGCTCCCGCAGTGCTCGTCTGCCCCGAAGATGTTGCCCCCCGTTTCGCGGGAACCGGCGTGAAGGTGTTGGTGCACAACGGCAAGACGGCCGTCAGGCCGGAGTCGCCCACGCCCGCAGAGGATCGCCCGGCCTACCTCGTGTATACCTCCGGCTCCACCGGAACGCCGAAGGCGGTGGTCACGTCGCACCGCAACGCGGTGACGGCACTGCACGCGCGGACTGTCCACTTCGGACCAGAAGCCCCGTGCACCTTGGTGACGCTGCCGGCGAACTTCGACGTCGCCGGGTCGATGGTGTTCTGGACGCTGTCACTCGGGGGCACCCTCGTGCTGCCCGCAGCTGGCACCCACCGGGATCCCGAAGTAATCCGGTCGCTGGTTGAGCGGAACGCCGTCAGCCACGTCAACTTCGTGGCGTCGTTCTACCGGCAGTTCCTGGAGACGGTTCCCTCCCGGTGGGCCAGTCCGCTGAAGGTCGTGGCCATCGGCGGCGAGGCGTGCACCGCGGACGTCGTCGCGTTGCACGCCGACCGCGTGCCGGAGGCCGGGCTGCACAACGAGTACGGCCCGACCGAGGCCACTGTCTGGTGTTCGGCCGCCACCGTGTACACCCCTGGCGAGCCGGTTCCGGGCGGCCGGGTCACCGTCGGCAGGCCCCTCGCGAACTACGCGATGTACGTACTCGACGAACGCGGACAGCCCATGCCGCTGGGGGCACGCGGCGAGCTGTACGTTGGCGGCGACGGCGTCGCACCGGGGTACCTCGGCCGGCCGGAGCTTACGGCGGACCGGTTCGTGACGATCGGCTCGGGACCGCTCGCCGGGCGCCGCCTCTACCGCACGGGCGACGAGGCCCGGCTGCGTCACGACGGCGAATTCGAGATCGTCGGCCGGCTCGACGACCAGGTGAAGATCCGCGGGTTCCGGATCGAAACCGGGGAGGTGCGGCGCTGCCTGACCGAGCACCACGGCGTCGCCGACGCCCATGTCGTCGCCGAGCCCCATCTCGGCCACGTCCGGCTCGTCGCCTACGTCGCGACGGCCTCGGGGCCCGAGATCACCCCCGCGCTGACCGAGTGGCTGGGCGCTCGGCTGCCGTCGTACATGGTGCCCGCGGCGCTGGTCGTGCTGCCGTCGCTGCCGCTGACCACGACCGGCAAGGTCGATCGGGCCCGGCTGCCCACGCCGGACGCCGCGGAAGGCGTCGCGCGGACCGTCGCGGCGGCGGAGACCCCGGCCCAGGAGAAGCTGCTGGATCTCTGGCGGACGGTGCTCGGCCGAGCCGACGTCGGTGTCGACGACGACTTCTTCCAGCTGGGCGGCGACTCACTGCAGTCCATCAGGCTGGCCACCCGCGCACGGGCGGAGGGCATTCCGCTGACGGTGTCCCGGATCCTTCAGGCGCGGACCATCCGGGCTCTGACGGCGGAGTCTCCGGGCACGCGATTCGTCGCCGATCGCGTGCGCCGTCCGGCGGGCACACCCGTCCCGTTGACCGCCATCCAGAGCTGGTTCTTCGACCAGGGGTTCGCCGATCCGGACCACTTCAACCAGGCCCGGGTCCACGAGCTGACGACGGACGCCGAGACCGCGGTGCTGCTGGCGGCGATCACCCACGTCGTGGACCGGCACGAGGCGTTCCGCACCCTGTTCACCGGCCGTGACGCGGTGCTCGGACACGAGCCGACGGTCCTGGTGGATCGGCAGGAGATCGCCGGTGTCGCGCAGATCGAAGAAGCGATGGCGGCCCACCAGCACGGCCTCGACATCGGCGCGGGCCGGATGGGGCGGTTCACGGTCTTCGAAAGCTCTGGTGACGGCAAGCGCCTGCTGGGCGTGGTCTTGCACCACCTGGTCGTCGACGCGGTGTCCTGGGACATCCTCGGCGATGACATCGCCGCCGCCCTCCGGGGGACGCCGATGCGCCCCGCGCCAGGACCGGCCACCGAAGCGGTCCCGGTCCCGACACCGGCCGCCGTCGAGTTCTGGACGGCGCTGGCCGAGGCGCCCAAGCCGGTCCTGCCCTGGAAGCGGCCCGGCGGCCGCAGTCCGTACGGCGAGCTCTGCCACCTCCGCCGGACGCATTCCGCCGCCGCCACCGAAAACCTGGTGTACGACCTCCCGCGCCTGTCGTCAGTGTCTCCGAGGGCCGCGCTCCTTGCGGCGTTGTGCCTGGCTCTCGGCTCGGACGAGCTCTACGTCCAGCTCGAAGGGCACGGCCGGAACGGGCTCGAAGGCGCCGAAGAGACCGTTGGCTGGCTGACCGCGATGCACCCGGCGTTGCTCCACACCGGCGGAGCGACCGGCCTGACGGCGGCCGCGCGCGCCGTCGACCGGCAGCTCGACGCCATCCCCGGCGACGCCCGCGACTTCGGCGTGGCCCGGTACCTCCGTCGCGACACCGAACTCGGCCGGGTGACCGGAACCCTCGAACTGCCCGCCGTGACGTTCAACTACCTGGGGCAGGCGGCGAGCCCGGGTACGAACGACGTCTTGCGGCCGTCGGCGGCCGGCACGGGGAGCCCCCTCGGCGCGGCGAACGTGCTGCCGACACCGTTCGACCTGACGGTGGCGGTCCGCGACGATCGGCTGGAAACCCGCCTCACCTACGACCCCGCCGTCGTCGAACCCGGTTTCGCACGGGCGGTGCTGGACCGGTTCGACGGGATGCTCGAGAACGCGGCGCGGTTGGTCGAGCTGACGGACGCCGCGGTGCGCAAACAGTTCCTGGTCCACCCGATCGGCGGCTCGGTCGAGTGGTACGCGCCGCTCGCCCGGCGGCTCGCCTCGAGCTGGTCGTGCGTGGGCATCGCGCAGCGCGACACGACCGGCAGTGTCGAGGAGCTCGCCGAGCAGTACGTAGCGGGTTTGCGTGCGCTGCAGGCGAAGGGACCGTACCGGCTGACCGGGTGGTCCTTCGGCGCGGCGGTCGCCTACCGGATGGCCGTGGTGCTTGAGGGACAAGGTGAGGTCGTGAGCCGGCTCAGCCTGCTCGACCCGCCGCCGATCGCCGAACGGGACGACGCCGTCGGCGCGCTGACCGGACACCTCCGGATGCTGCTGCCGGACCAGGCCGAAGGCGAGCTGCGCGCCGCGATCACCGAGACCGTCCACTTCGGACTCGAAGAGCGGGTCGAGGAGCTCGTCCGCCGGCTGGTGCGCGAAGACGACGACGCAGCGGCCTTCCAGTCGCGTCGACTCGAAACGCTGGTGCGAAACACCGATGCGCTTGCGGCCTGGCGGCCCGGCGCCACGGTCGAAGCGGAGATCGACCTCGTGTACTCCGAGGCCGGCCACCGGAGCGACGAGGCCGCCGCGTGGAGCCGGTGCACCACGGCCGGAGCGGTGACCACGGTGGTCGCCGGGAGCCACGTCTCGATGCTCGGCGACGACACGGTTGTCGAGCTGCTCGGACGGAGTTTCCGATGACGTTCTCCGGGTGCGGTGTCGCCGGGGTGCTGCGGTTCGCCGGACATCCCCGGGACACCCCCGGGTTGCCTGACGTCCGACGGATGACCGATGCCCTGCGGCATCGCGGGCCCAACGGCGAGGGCATCTGGGACGGTGGTGAGGTGGTGCTCGGGCACCGCCGGCTCAGCTTCCTCGATCTCGGATCGGGTGGGGCCCAGCCGATGACGCGCGGGGACTCGACGCTCGTCTACAACGGCGAGCTGTACAACTTCGCCGAGCTGCGCACCGAGCTGTCCGGGCTGGGGCACCGGTTCGCATCGGGCTCCGACACCGAAGTCGTGCTCCGCGCGTGGACGCAGTGGGGGGCGCGCGCCCTCGACCGGTTCCACGGCATGTACGCCTTCGCCCTCTGGGACGCCCGGCAGCACCGCCTCGTCCTCGCGCGGGACCGGATCGGCATCAAGCCCCTCTACTTCCACCGCGGCGACGGTTTCGTGGCGTTCGCCTCCGAGGTGGAGGCACTGCTCCGGTGCCGGCGGATCCCACGGCGGCCGGACGTGGACGCCGTCCACGACCAGCTCCTCCGGTCGTCGACCCTCGAAGTCGATCGCACCCGCACCCTTGTCCGCGGCGTGCGAGCGGTGGCGCCCGCGACGTGGATGTCGATCGACGTCGAGGGACGCGAGCGCACCGAGCGGTACTGGGCTCTGCCCGGCGTCGAGCCGGCCGGGGACGCCGACGGCGACGCCGTGGCGGAGCTGCGTGGCCTCGTCGAGCACGGCGTCCGGTCGATGACCACCGCGGACGTGCCGATCGGCGCGTTCCTCAGCGGGGGACTCGACTCGTCGGTGATCACCACCATCGCGGCCGCGGACCGGCCGATCACTGCCGTCACCGTCGCCTACGCGGAACGAGCCGAGGACGTGCCGAGTGAGGCCGGGAACGAGGACCTCCGCTACAGCCGGCTACTCGCCGGGCAGCTCGCCGGCCGCGTCGAGCACCGGGTGCGGGTCCGCGGTCATGCCGTCTCGCTGCCCGACATCGACGATGTCTGCGATCTCGCCACGTTCTGCGACGACGTCCGCCACGTCAGCATCCTGGGCAACTACCGCAGTGTCGCTTCCCTGGGGCTGCGCGGAGTGCTCAACGGACAGGGCGCGGACGAGACCATGGGCGGGTACGTCGGCATGGACTCGTTCGTCCGGAACATCCTCGACATCCGGGAGCCGGCGCTCGCAACCTTCGCCCGCCTGCCGGCCGCGCGGCAGGTGCAGGGCCTGTCCCGGGCCGTCCTCGCCCGCCGTGCGGACGCCCACCGCGAGGTGCTGGACTTCCACGCCGGCCTTCCCGGGTCACCGTTGGAGAAGGCACACCGGCTGCTCGTGCACACCCAGCTGAGCCGGATCGTCCAGTTCGAGGACTTCCTGAGCATGCGGGCCAGCGTCGAGGGGCGATTCCCGTTCCTCGACCACCGTCTCGTCGAATTCGTCTTCCGGCAGCCTTTCGACCGGCACGTCGACACGGTGCGCCGCCAAGGCAAGACGCTGCTCCGGCGGGCGACGGCGCCGCTCCTGCCCGACGCCCTCACCGCCCGCCCGAAGCAGAAGTTCCCGTATCCCGGGCTGGCGTCGCTGCAGCGCAGCCTCGAGGTACTGGCCGGCGAGCACGAGCCGGAAATCCGCGGTGACGACCTGGTGAGCGAGGTGTTCGACCTTCCGGGCCCCGGGCGGCTCGCCACCCTGCCGCCGGACTCGCTGTGGGTGCTGCTCTCGCTGTGGCGCTGGCACGACCGCCTGCGGACGCTGGACACGAGGAGGGCCGATGCGCTCGCTGTGGCGTGACGGGAACTTCCTCCTGTTCTGGTCCGGCCGGACCGTGAGCCTCGTGGGCAGCCAGATCACCCTGCTGGCCCTGCCGATGGCGGCGATCATCGACCTCGACGCCACGCCGTTCGAGGTGAGCCTCGTGATCACGGTCGCGACCGCGGCTCCGCTGCTGGTCGCGTTGCCGGCCGGGGCGGTGGTGGACCGGGTGCGCAAGCGCCGCTTCATGGTGGTGAGTGACGTCCTGAGCTGCCTCGCTCTGCTGTCGATCCCGCTGGCTTCCCATAGCGGCGTGCTCACGGTCGTCCAGCTGGCGCTCGTCGGGTTCTTCTGCGCGTCGCTCGACATCGGAGCCGAGTCGGCGCGGATGAGCTACCTGCGCGACTTCCTCGACAGCGGCCGGCTGGTCGAGGGGAACAGCAAGATCGGCGGCGCGACGTCCCTCGCCCGGATGGCGGGCCCGGCGCTCGGCGGGGCGCTGGTGGGCCTGATCGGCGCCGCGACGTCGATCGCGGCGGACGCGACGAGTTTCCTGTTCAGCGCGCTCACCCTCACGTTCATCAAGCACCGCGAAGCACGCCCGTCCCGTCCGGCGACACGACCGCGGCTGCGTACGGAGATCTCGGCGGGCCTGCGCTACGTCCTGGCCCACGACACGTTGAAGACACTCGCTTTCGCGGGGGCCATCAGCGCGTACCTGCTCACGGGCGTCGGGGCGATCTGGACGACCTACCTGGTTCGTGAGCTGCACTGGAGCCCCGCGGGCATCGGCGTCATGCTCGCGGTCAGCTGTGCCGGTGGCCTGCTCGGCAGCGTCGTCACCCGGCGGGCCTTCGCGAAGTACGGGGTGTTCCGCGTACTGCTCTGGGCCACGCTCGCCACGGCGATCGGGGAACTGCCGGTCATCCTGGTCGGGCCCGGCACCGCCGGCCGGCTGGCCGTCGGCGCCGGCTACTTCGTGCTGATGGGCGGCCTGGTCGTCTCGAACACGGCCCAGGTCAGTCTCCAGCAGGCTCTGTCGCCACCCGAGCTGCTCGGCCGGACCAGCGCCTCCTACCGCTGGCTCACCTGGGGCGCGCGGCCGGTCGCGGCTGCCGTTGCAGGTGCAGGCACCACGGTGTTCGGCCTGTGGCCCGTGCTGGCGATCCACGTCGTGCTGCTGTTCGTCCCCGCGGCGATCCTGATCGCGTCGGCGGCGCGATCGGTCAGCTTCGAACTCACCTGATTCCGTTCCACTTCCCTTACCCGCAAGGAGAAACGCGTGCCAGAACAGCTGCTGGACCCGGTCACCACCGACCTGGTGGTCAAGCCCGTCGCGGGCCACATCGGCGCCGACATCGAGGGCGTCGACCTGGCCGGGCCGCTCGACGAGACCACGATCGGCGCGGTTCGCGAAGCGCTGCTGCGCTACAAGGTCGTTTTCTTCCGCGACCAGTGGATCGACCACGAGCAGCACGTGGCGCTGGGACGGCGGTTCGGTGACCTGACGCGGCGGCCGAACCCGCAGAGCAGCGACGTGCTCGACAAGCACCCGGAGATCTTCACCGTATCTCCCCACCTGGACGTCGAGCGCTACGGCGAGGACTACGAGGCCCGGTTCCGGTCGCGGTGGACCACGGCCATCAGCGGGTGGCACACGGACATGAGCCACGCGGTGAACCCGCCGGCCGCGTCGATCCTGCGTGCCGAACAGGTTCCTCCGGCCGGTGGTGACACTCACTGGGCCAACCTTGTCGCCGCCTACGAAGGCCTGTCGGAGCCACTGCGCGAGCTGGCCGACGGGCTGCGGGCCGAGCACTCGTTCTTCGCCGGCTACAAGATGGTCGAGCACGACCCGTTGGACCGGTCGATGATCGACATGATCGCCCCGAAGCAGCTGATCACCGTGCACCCCGTGGTCCGGGTCCACCCCGAGACCGGCGAGCGCGCGCTGTTCGTGAACCCGTCGCGGACCGACCGCATCGTCGGACTGAGCCCGACCGAGAGCCGTCGCCTGCTCGACCTGTTCTTCGAGCAGGTCACCCGCGCCGAGTACACCGTCCGGCTCCGGTGGGCGCCGGGCACGATCGCGTTCTGGGACAACCGCGCCACGATCCACCTCGCGGCGATGGACAACCAGCACCTCGGCCACGCTCGGGTGCTGCACCGGGTCACCGTCGTCGGCGACACCCCCGTCGGGCCCGACGGGTTCGTCTCCCAGCCGATCGCCGGGCAGCGCTTCGACCGTCCCGCCTGATCGCACGCAAGGAGATCGATGATGGTGCGCACGAATGTCGTTCTGTACTGGCTCCGGCCGGACCGCGGCGCGAACGACGAAGAGGCCGGGTTCTTCCGCGAAGCCGCCGCAGCCTGCGGAATCGACCTGCGGGTGGCCAGGACCGGCGACGTCGTGCTGTCCCACGACGGGAAGACGACGGAGGTGCGTGTCGACGGCGAGGTCGTCTCGCCGTCGACCGCCTTCTTCCACACGAAGTGGCCCGGCGCCCCGTCGGACCCGGCCGGTGAATGGCGGCACCTCACGACGACGGCCGCGCTGGAGGCCGCCGGCTTCCTCGTGACGGTGCCCGCGCTGCACACCATGGTGTACGGCGACCGGACCGGCACCGGCCTGCGAGCCGACTGGCACGGCATCCCGAGCGTCCCTTCGGTTCGCGTGTGCACCCGCGAGATCGGGAACCACCCCGCGCGGTTCGAGCCGGGCGCCTGGGGATTGGACTTCCCGCTGTCCGTCCGAGCGGCGGCTTGGCACGGGCCGGAGTTCACGGTGGACGACGCGGAGGGGCTGCGTGCCGTCTTCCAGATGGCCGGTGCCGCAGAGCTCACGCTTTCGATCTCCGCCGCGACCGGCGCCGACGTCCGCCGGGTGTTCTGCGTCGGCGGGGAACCGTACGGATGCCTGCCGGCGGAGGGCGCCCTCCGGCCGGTGCCGGACGCCCTTCTGGCGTCCGCCCGCGGCGTCGCCGGTGAACTCGGCCTGGCCTGCGTCACGCTCGAGTACCACGAGAAGGACGGCCGCCACCTCCTGGCGGCGGTCGAGGCGGACCAGGACGACGAGCTCCGGATCCCCGCGCTCGCGCAGGCCCGGTTCGGTGCCTACCGGCGCCTGTTCGACGAGTTTGTCACGGGAGCCGGAACCGGTTCGTGGTCGTACCGGCCGCAGCCGGGCGGCGTGCCCATCGGCACGCGCGGCGACGCGGTTATGTACTGGATCAGGACCGACCGGGAGAGCAAGACCCCCAACCCCGCCCACGACGTGGCCGACCAGCGCTTCGAGCTCGCCGGCGAGCGTGCCGGGACACGGATCCGCCCGGTGGCGGTCGACGACGTCGTCGTGGGCCGCACCGGTGACGTGCCACAGGTGCTCGTCCACGGGCAGCGCGTCGACCCGGCTGAGGCGTTCTTCCACACCAAGCTGATGAGCTGGCCGGAGAACGAGCCGGACCTGGCACGGCACCTGGCCACCTACTGCGTGCTGGAGGCCGCGGGGTTCTTCACCACCGTGCCGGCGATGCACAGCGTGATCAACAACGACAAGCTGCTGAGCGCCGTTCTGTGCCCCGGCGGCATCGCGTCGATCGCGACGACGAGTGTCCACACGCGACCGGGTGCCGCCGTGGTGTTCGACGCTCCGATCGAGTTCCCCGTCATCGTCAAGCCGGCCGGCTGGGGCGCCGGCAACAGCGTGTTCGCCCTCCGGAACCGGGCGGACCTGAACCCCGTGCTCCGGCTCGCGGGCGCGGCCGGGCTCACGGTCGTGATCCAGCCGTGGCTCGGCACCGGCGTCGCCGACTGCCGGGTGTACTGCGTGGACGGCGAACCGCGTGGGGCGGTCCTACGCCGCCCTCGCGGCGACAGCGTGACCAGCAACTTCGGCCAGGGCGGCCGGGCCGAGGCCGTCGAAGTGCCCGCCGAGCTGGCCGGACCGGCCCGTGAAGTGGCGCTGACCCTGGGACTGCCGTATGTCTGTGTCGATTTCCTCCACGGCGCGGACGGGTGGTGGTTCTCCGAGATCGAAGCCGACGGGGACACGCTGCCCAGCTCTGCCGACCTGACGGATCTGCGCTTCGGCTCCTACCGGCTGGCCTTCGACAGGTTTGCCGCCGGAGCGCCGTCCGGCTGGCTGTTCGGCCGGACGAGCACCGACGCCCGGCTGAGCTTGCGCGGCCCGGCACCGGAGCGTGCCCTGTGAGCTTCGTGACCCTGATCTACCGCCCCGACGACTTCTCGCCGGGACACCTCTCCACCACGCTGGAACGGATATCCGACGCCTACCGGCCGTTCGCCGAGAAGGCCGGGCTGACGTTCCGCGCCATCCCGATCGACGAACTGGTCCCGGCCTGCACCGATCGCCCGCACCTGTGGTGGCGGGGCGAGGACCTGCTCGACACCAGGCAGTGTTACCAGGTCGACGAGTTCAGCTGGGATCCGCAGACCGCGCACTACCTCCATGCGGTGTACCGGACGATCGAACAGAGCGATTCCGTCCTGCTGGGACGCACCTTCGACGGACCCACCCACGTCGTCACGGACAAGCTCTCGATCATCCAGCGCGCGACCCGCCTCGGCATCCGGACCCCGGCGACCGTCGCGATACCGTTCGGGCGCTACGCCCGGACGGTCGTCCCCTTGATCGAGAAGGAACTCGGTCCGGGGCCCTACATCGTCAAGCCCCGCGAACTGGGGATGGGGTTCGGCATCCTCAAGGTCGACACGACCGAGCAGCTGAACGCCGCGATCGACATGGTCGCCCAGAGCGGCATGGGCTACCTTGCCCAGTCCTTCGTCCCGAACACCGGTGACCTCCGGGTCTACGTCATCGACGGTGTAGTCGTCGCCGGCCAGCGGCGGACCCCCGAGCTGGGCAACTACATCTCCAACATCAGCCAGGGCGGCTCGGGCCGGGGAGGAACGGTCCGGGAGGACCTCGCGGAGGCGAGTCTTCGGATCGCCGCCGACCTGAACGCATCGTGCCTGGCAGTCGATTGGCTGCTGTCCGAGCCCGGTCCGGCGCTGACCGAGTGGTGCGCCGGGCTCGGCGGCTTCTCCGGCCTGCCTGAACCTGACCGGAACGAGCTGGGCAACGCGTTCTTTAGGTGGGCTCGTTCGCTGCTCGAACAACCGGCGGATGAGCGAACGCGGCACGCCTGATCAGCTAAACAAGCAGGTCCGTGCGGTGCCGGAGATATCGAGTTGGTTCTGGAGGTCAGTACGACTCCTGCTGGCTGGTCCGCCGTGACCGGGCATCCCGTCCACCCGGTCAGTCGAGCTGACAACACAGAAACCAGCAGAGCTGTTAACGACCAGCGCGGTCAAGACCGTCGAGGAGGAATACGTCGACCGCGAGCAGGCCGGCCAAAATCTGGCCGTCACGCTGCGAAACGACCAGTAGGCCCGTCCGGGGCGCAGGACGACACCGTCGGAGGTGCCCAGAAAGGGGACATCGGCGATTGAATAGATGTCAGCGGGGAACATGAACTGGGGAGGACTCGGGGCTGCTTCTTTCAGCCCCGAGTCCTCCCCACCTTCGTGCTCGGCCAGAATCAGCCGAGGCGAGCCCGGTCAGCCTGCCAGCGGCTCAAGCGGAGCAGACCAACCAACGCCATCAACGCCGTCCCGGCCGCGCTCAGGGCAACCGATCCTGCCAGCAAGATGCCGCAGATCACGGTGCCCACCACGACGAGCAGCAACGCCGAGCGCCAGGCGTGCGCCGGGTTTCCCACCATGATCTGCCGCAGCAGTTCCCAGCCCGGATGGGGCGAGTCCATCTGAGATTGACGACGCGGCATCTTCCGGCAGGCCGGCTCGAGCACTATGCCGGGCGACGTCTCGACAGTCGGCTCTGCGGCCGCCTCGAAGAGCTCATCGAAGCCGACGTAGTTCGGATCCCTGCTGAATGTGATCCGATCGGGGGATCGTCGCTCTGGCATGCCGCCACCTAGCGGCGGTAACGTCGACATGTTCGTTGCCTCTCTCAATATTTGCGTGTTGGACGGACGGTGCGAACACCGACGCGGCTCCCAGTTCCAGCTGGGGGCCGCGTCTGCATGTCTGGGTCACCCCAGGCGGTGCTGAGCTCATCTTGGCGGAAACCCACGTACCTACGGCGCGGTAACAACACCATTCCGGCACTGGAGTCGACGACCGGTGTTTATCGCACGACGAGCGGTCGGAGAGGTGATTGTGTGTAACTAAGCACTGGTCAGGCACCGTTTTGCCGTAGTTAATTTCACGCTTTCGAGTGGCTTCGCTACGCATATTCGAATGGACGCGAGAGATGTATGACGCGCGCCAACACGTTCGAGTGAATACGCCCAGGTGATCACCGGAGCCCGCAGCGCCAGGTAATCAGGGGGTGCAAGTGCCCGTGCAGGTGCAGCGGAGAGTGAAGGGTGCGAGTGCACGAGCCGCTCGAAAGCCGTCAACCCAGGCCCTCGGATCGCGAGCCGCGTGAGTCGAATGCATCGGCGTGACGATCAGCATTCTGCGCGACGCGCGGGCTGTGATCGCCGACTGCCGGATCTGGGGTGGCTACAGCCGTCAGGCTGGGCGCTGACCTTGATCGGCTCGCGCTCGTACTACACGCTGCAGCGAATGTCGTCGTAGGGTGTTGGTTAGGTGAATCGGCTCGCGGCTGCTGGCCTTGTGGCCGAACTCGTCCAGAACTGGCCGAGGGTTTCCTCGGAGATTCCCGCCCGAGAGGTGTCCCAGGGCCGCTCGTCCGAAACCTGTCCTGCGTCGGGCGGTTCCCGCTAGTGGTGGTCGCGGGCGTGGAGGAGCAGGACCTGCCTCTGCCGAGACGGCTGGTGGAAGGTACTCAGGATGCGTTCGCGGCCGATCACGGTGGCGTGTCCCTCCCGCGCCCGTCGGCCGGCGAGTGACACCATGCGGGGACTTCGTTGGTCTGGAAGGGAGCGAGGGGTGATGACAGGACTGGAGATAGCCGTCGGGTTCCTGGTGGGTTGGGCGATCCGGAAGCTGCGGCGGGTCGGCCAGGGCGTCGACGCCGAGGTCGATCGTGCGCTGGATGCCGGGCTGGACCGGCTGCACGACTTAGTCGCCGGCAAGCTCGGCGCCGATCCGGCTTTGGCCAAGCTGACCGCGGAGGTCGAGCAGGCAGGGGAGCCGTCGAGCCGCACGCAGCAGCGGGTGCAGCTGGCCCTCGAGGATGCCGTCGAGAGTGACCAAACCTTCGCTACAGAGCTGACAGCGCTGGTTGAGCACCTGCAGGACGTCGAGCGGCAGGCCGGCGGTGTGGTTGCTGGGGGACAGGGTGTTGCGATCGCGGGTGGGGTGAGCGCGGATCGTGGCTCGGTCGCGATCGGCGGGGTGACCGGCGGCGATGTTTCGATCGCGCGTCCGCCGGACCCTCAGGTGCCGGGCGGGAATCAGGGCTGATCGCGTCCGGCGAGCATTCGCCCGTACCGTCCGGCGTGAGTGCGGATCGTCAGGGGACGGCTGTCAACACCGTCAACGGCTCGTTGACGATCAACAACACTGCTCCGACCGCGACAGAGCGCCCTGTCGAGGTCGGGGAAGGTACCGATTCGCGGACCCGGCGGGAGTTCGAGGAGGCGTTCCGACGAGCCGGTGGCGAGGGCAGGTTGGGACAGCCGATCGCGCTGGTAGCCGAGAACGACCTCGGACGCATCCAGTACTTCACGGGCACCGGCGACGGGTCGGTGCTCATTTGCGCCCTGTATGGACAGAAGGCCGTCGCCGTCTCGGAGGCAGTGTGGGACGACGTCGTCAGCGTGCCCGGACACCCGTTCCAGGGACTCCAGGCCGTCGGGTTCCCGCTCGCGCGGACCGACTACATTCCGGCGGATGCCACGACGGTCGAGGTGGGCGGCGGCGAATGGGGTCGTGGGCTCGTGGTGCGCCCCGAGGTTCGTTGGGAACCACGGCCTCGCGTCGTCATGGAGGCCAGCCAGGCGCGGCAGATGCCGCCGGTGGAGGTCGCCGACCTCACGGTGCGAGCGATCGCATTGTTGCCATGGGACCTCGACGAGGACGGTTTCGAAATCACCCGGGAGATTCGGCGACGGCTCGAGCGGGCCCTGCCGCGGACGAAGCTGAGCACCATGTTGCCCCTGCTGTCAAGCCGGCGCGGCGGCAGCGTCGCTGCCCTGGAGTGGATCCGCCCGACAGGGTTCGGCGTTCACCAGTCGGGCCGGGCAGCCCGCTATGACAGCGCGTTGACGACTCGCCAGGGTGAGGTCGCAGCGCGTACGTCGGTGCGCCTGATCCTGCCTGCGGGCCGGGAACGGATCGTGCGTGTTTTCGCTGAGTTCCAGGTGAACCTCGAGACCTGGCAGGTGGCCCTGACGCCGGCGACGGGTGCTGCGGATTTCCGGATCACGGCGACCGAGATCGCCGAGCTGTGGCAAGCCGCTTGGGAGGCGGCCGTGGTGGTCGTGCCGGGTGTGTTTGTCGATGATCCTGCCGCGGTTCCGTTGATGGCCCCGCCGATGGTGGAGCTACAGGTCAAGTCCGACGATCCCAGGGAGTACGGCCCGGGCGAGCTGCTTCGCCTGGTGACTTTGACGAAGGTGGTCGACCTGTCTGTCTTCGGCACATCCGCGGACACGCTCGCTCAGGAGGGGGCGCTCACGGTCGTTGCGCCTGTCGGCTTCGATCATGAGAGCCGCCGTCAACTGACTGTCACGGCGCTTACCCGTCTGGCGCGGGCGTGGGGTTATGTTGACGCCGACGAGTCTGATCTCGGCTTGGTGCGGTAGGCCGCCGGGCGTCGTGCTGTTGACTGGAGAGGTCGCAGATTCCCTACCCGGACTGTACCGCTGTCGGTGCGCTCTTGATCGCAACATCGTTTAACTGAGCTGCAGGTCGGTGGCGAACTTGAGCGTGGGGTTATGGATCTCGGACACAGTATTACCCCACGGATCGCGAAACGCGATCTTGAAGCTGGGGCGACCTTAGCTCAGCTCGAATCGATCTCCTGCAGCCGCCAACCGGCGCTGTCGCGGACGACGAACCGTCCCGAGTCGCGCAGCGCTACAGCGACGCGACTGCTGCTTCGTGTCCAGTCGGACTCCGGCGTGGCATGGCCATCGTGTCCTTGATAGCCGAGCCGGATGTTGATCTGGTCGATGAGACGGTCTTCGCGGATATAGAGCGTCTTCGGCCGCTGCTGATTCGCGCGTTGGGTGCTGGTGTGACCGTGACGGCAGCGATAGGTCGGTCGCCCGTGGTTCCAGTCGACCGGTGACAACTCGTCCCATGTCAACGGATACCTGATCAGGATCTCCGCTGGCGCCCGGCTCGGCGTGGATGTCGCGGTGTGGTTCGGGCTGCTGCGTCGCGGCAGCCGACACAGCTGCCGCACACATCGTGTCACCTCGGTTACCTACTGGAATTGTCGAGGGGATTGCCGGACGTGGGGCGGACCGTGAGCCGAGCGTCGACCCCGCGCGCAGGCAGACGGCGAGCGCGCCCTTCCCGCAGATCGGCAGCGCCATCCCGCCCGCCCCACGCCGTCCTGGCCGCTTTCATCACCTGAGCACCCGAATGCCCGTCGCCGAAGAGACGGAGCCTTGATCGATCACCGAGCGGTAGGTGCATCTGCTGCAAGCGCTGGACTCTGAACAGTGCACGGAACGACGCCGACCGAGGTAGCGTCGAGGCCGCGGGCCGGCGCGCTCCCTCCCCCTCGGCGCGCTGGCCCGCGGCCCGCTATCGGGCTGCCGCCGAGCTTGCGAACGCCGTCATAACCTCAGGGCGCACGAGCAGCACGGCTGTGCCCAGGGCTGCGACGCTCACCACTGTCAAGGCTGCAATAATGGCCAACCTCAGCAGGCTCGGCGATGGGTTTTGGCTGTTCAAGACGGCCGCCAGCGCCTAGAGCCACCCGTCTCGGGGACTGTCTATGCCATCGCTATGGTCACGTGTTCAGGCGCCTCTTTTATTTATTGAGACCTATCAGGCTTGCTGGTAACTAGGTTGCCGCGAGGGAGCAAGTCTTCCCCTTCGGGTGGCAACTTAGTTTCCAAGGCCCTTAACGCAACAACGACCCCGGCGCGGATGCCGAGGTCGTTCTTCCAACGGGCTTGGGGTCTGGACCCATCGCCTCTTGGCTGTTCAACGCGTCAACCGTACACCTGGTTCCCGGCTGGCGTTCAGAGTGCACGAGGTCGGCGTGGCGGCATGGCAGACATGCCGGAGTTTCGGAACGTCACCCCATCTGAGCTTCGTGTCACCGTGAGGTGACACGCGGAGCGAACGTCTTCATGCGACCGGCCCGCCGCGCGCGCGAGACTGCACCGACCGGCTTAGGATCGCGATCTACGAAGTTGACTTCGAAGCCTGCCGGGCTGGCGCAGGCCGCGCCAGGCGGTGTGCCGGACGCGCCCGGCGCGGGTGAACTGCCGGTAGACGATCTCGCCGACCAGCTCAGGCTCGACCCAGCGGGCGCCGCGGACGTCCTCGCGCGGCGGCGCCACGACGAACGGGTGCGTGCGGCGCTCGTGGGGTTGCAGTTGGGTGAGGAGGTCGGCGCGGGCGGCTTGGCTGAAGCCGGTGCCGACGTGGCCGATGTAGACCAGCTCGCCGGTGGCGGGGTCGTGCGCGCCGAGCAGCGGCCCGCCGAGGGTGCCGGCGAAGCTGCGTTGCCCGGGTGCTGGTAGGCCGACATGTCAGAAGCAGTTGAATGCAACTCGCGACCTGTCTGGATCGTCGTCTGGTTACCCGGGCCGAAGGAGCACAAGCCGAGCGGTCGTGGCTGGCCCGCCGCGATGACCCGTCGAGGGTGTTCATGTTCGGCCGCGCGAGACCGGCGAGCTGCGCACGATCGAGCTGGCACGTCGACACGCAGCGGGACTGGCAGAGCAAATCGCAGGGACAGGTCCGCATGACACCGAAACGGTGCGGAACGCGGCTGATCGGGGTCTGCTGTCACTCTTTCGTGCACCCCGAGGTCACCTTGTTGGGGACTCGGATCATGAGGCCCGCGGCGGCATAGTTGACCCTTGATGACGCCGCACACCTGTAACCCAGCCTGGAGCGACGCCGAACGCCAGGTCCGTGCCTGGGCCGCGCGCACGGGCCTGGTCACCGACGACACCGGCGCGCGGCGGCTCGCCCGCCAGGGCCAAGGCCGCCTCGCGGGCTGGCTGGCCGCCGAGGCCGGCCCGCCAGAGCTGGCGTTGCTGGCGCAGTGGGGCGCGTTCATCGCAGTGGTGGACGACGAATTCGACCAGCACGGAGCGCCCCTGGAACAGGCAAAGGTGTTGCTGGGTCAGCTGCTCGACGTGCTCGACGGCGCCAGCGGGATCGGGCATCCGGTGGCGGCGGTGCGCGCGCTGGGCGATCTGTGGCCCCGCACCACCGCCTCAGCCGTACCCGGCTGGGCCGCGCGGTTCCGCGAGCGCTACCGGCAGTTCGCCGAGGCCACGTGCACCGAATTGAGGCTGCGGCACTCGGGCAAACGTCAAGGCCTGACCGAGTATCTGGCGCTACGTCGGCACACCATCACCGCGCTGCCCGTGCTCGACCTGGTCGAACGCGCATTGCCCGACGCTCCCGCGCTGGAGGAGCTGCGGGAGATCACCGCGGACATCATCGCGTGGACCAACGATCTCGGCTCCGCGCAACGGGAACTGAACGAGGGCACTGAGAACCTGGTCGGCGTGCTGGCCCGGGACCAGCAGTGCGGATTACTGGAGGCGGCCGCCACGGCCCGTGTGATGCTCGCCGACCGGATGGCCGACTTCGACCGGGCCGCCAGCACCGCACGCGCGGAGCTGATCCGGCACGTGCGGGACGGATCGCTGGCCTGGCAACGGGAAACCCACCGCAACACCGCCGACGCCGTCCCCGTCGACGAGCAGGAGCGCGGCGTGGAGGCGCTCGCGCGGCATCTGAGCATCGCGGTGGACGCGACCGGCACCCTGGACGATCGGTGCGGCAGCCGGGTACTGGAGAGCGCGCTGCTACTGTCCTTGTTGCGCACCAACGGTTCTTATCGGCAGGAGCAATGTCTGCTGACCGAGTTCCTGCGGGCAAGACGGCCCGAGGCCGACGAGATCGAAGGCCTGCTCATCGACGCCTGTCTCGAACCCGAGCGCACCGCCGACCACGCGCTGGACCGTGCCGCGGCCCTGTCCCTGGCAGTGAGCCGGGGCACGGCCGGGCGTGGGCGTCTCAAGACCGTCATGCTGCGGACCGTGCTGCACCTGCTGTGCGGCTCGCCGCTGGACCACCGGGACGCGCCGCCGCCGACGTCACCGGACGGCATCACGACCTTCACCGACGTGCACCTGCTGGCCACCCGGATCGTGCACGCGCATGCCTGCGGGCGGACACACACGGTCACCGACGCCGAACGTGAACGCCTGGTCTCGCTGATGTCGTCGGGGTGCAACAGGGTGTTGTGGGAGGCCAGCGCCACCACGCACCTGCTCGGCCTGCACGCGATACAGACCTTCCGCCCCGCCGCGGTCGCCGACGGCCTGCTGCGGCTGACCCTGGCGCTCAACGCTGACGGCGGTCTGCCGTTCCTGGACAGCCAGGATTTGTGGCTCACCGCCGTGGCGGGACTGGCTTTTCTCGACGACGGCACAGTGCGGCGGTACACGCCACGGATGGCCGACCTGGTGGCGTCCTGGCAAGCCCCGGACGGCGGCTGGCCTTTCGCCACCGGCATGCAGCAGACCGATGTGGACACCACTACCCGCTGCATGGAGTTCCTGCACGCCGCCGACCCGGTCAGGCACCGCACGGCGCTGGAGCGGGCCACCGCCTATCTGACCGCGATCGCTGATCCCGGCGGCGGATTCCCGACCTGGGTGCGCGGCGACGCGCCGGACCTGGACATGACCGCCGGCGCGATCCTCGCGCTGGCGCCGGATCCGGACCGCCATCGCGAATTGCTCGCCGCCGCGGCCGAGTTCGTTCTGGACTCCCAATTGTCCGACGGGTCCTTCGAACCCAGCTGGACGGTCAGCGAGTCCAGCGTCATCCTGCGTGCACTCGACGCGCTGCACGCTATTCCCGCGCCGAGCACCGCACTGGCCGCGCGGATCGCTGCCGCGACCGCTCGCGCAGTGATGCGGCTGCACACGACGCAGCACCCCGACGGCGGTTGGGGCCAGATCCCGGACCGGCCCAGCGACGTGCTGTCCACCGCGCAGGCGGTACCGGTCCTGGCCAGGCACGGCAATCCGGCGGACGTGGCCGCCGCCGTCGCGTTCCTGCTGGACCGGCAGGATGCCGACGGCGGGTTCACCTCGCTGCCCGACCAGGTCGGGCCGCGGCCCCTGCCCTTCGACTACCCGGTGCTCACCGACGTCCATACATTGGCCGCGTTGCACCGTGCCGGCGTGCCGGCCATGTCCCGGCGCCGCCGGTCCCGCGGCCGGTCTCGCTATGCCGAGCTGGACGCGCGCATCCAAGGTGTGGTCCTCGAGCCTGGGCACGCCGCGTTCGAGCAGGCCCGGCTGCTGGTCAACCAGCGCTACGACGTCATCCGCCCGCAAGCCATGGCCTATCCGGCCACGCCGCAGGACGTCGTGGAATGCGTGCGTTTCGCCCAGGAATTCGACATTCCGTTGGCCCTGCGGTCCGGCGGGCACAGCTACGCCGGGTACTCCACCGGCCCCGGCGTGGTGCTGGACGTCAGCTCCCTCAACGCCACCGACGTCGGTGGCGGCCGGGCGCGGATGGGGGCCGGGGTGAAAGGCATGCAAGCCCATCTTGCGCTGGCCGCCGCCGGTGCGGGCCTGCCGCTGGGCCGCTGCCCCACGATCGGACTGGCCGGGGTCACCCTCGGCGGCGGGCTCAGCGCGTTCACCCGCGCCTGGGGCCTGGCCTGTGACCACCTGGTCAGCGCGGAGATCGTCACCGCCGACGGCCGGCTGCGCCGCGTGGACGCCGAGCGGGAACCTGACCTGTTCTGGGCGCTGCGCGGCGGAGGCGGCGGCAACTTCGGCGTGGTCACCGAACTGGAGTTCGCCACCGAGGACGTCCGCGACCTGACCTTCACTCGGTTCCTGCTGGCCTGGCCCAGCGCCGACCTTCCCGCTGTGGTGCGGGGTTGGTCGGCGTGGAACACCGATCCGGCCACTCCCCGGGAAGTCTGGAGCGCAGTCGAGCTGCTCAGCGATCGGGGTGGTCCGGCCCCGCCCACGGTGACCGGCACGTTCATCGGCACACCCGCCGAGCTGGATCCCGTGCTCGATCGGCTGGTCGCCGCGATCGGCCGGGCCGAGGCCCAGCGGGTGACGCTGCCCTGCGGCTACGTGCAGGCCGCGTCCGAAGCTGAACGTTGGGGTGGCGGCACCTGGGGCGCTCGCGTGGCCTTCGCGGCCAAGTCGCATGTTGTCCGCGGCCCGGTCGGCGCGGCGGCGGCGACCGCGTTGGCCGGCTCGGTGGCCGCCATCCCCGCCGGTGGCGGGGCGAGCGGCCTGCTCATCGACGGCATGGGTGGCGCGGTCGCCGACCGCGCCGCGACCGACTCCGCGTTCCCGCACCGGACCGCCGCCGGCGTCGTGCAGTACCACTGTTACTGGGACCAATTCACCCCCGCCGACGACGTGACCCGGCGTTTGCACTGGTTACGCGGGATCCACGCGGTCATGCAGCCGCATCTGGGCACCGGCGGCTACACCAACGGCATGGACCCCGAACTCGCCGACTGGGCCGTGGCGTACCACGGCGAGAACTACCCGAGGCTGCAACAGGTCAAGGCCGTCGTGGACCCCGGGAACTTCTTCACCTTCCCCCAGGCCGTCACTGCGTCCGATACCTGACCCCTGCACAGCAATGGGTCCAGGCCCGCCAAGGAGAGACCGCCCGTTCTTCTGGCTGTCGGTCGGCAGCAGGTCCGGTTGTCGCCCCGCAGGTGGGTGTCGTCGAAATTCCCGGCAAGCTTGGTGGTGAGATGCTGCCCGGTGTGTCGCGGCTTCAGTTGCTCTCGGACGACCAGTGAGCCTGGGGCGAGGACCTGCTCCCCGGTCCGCACCGGCAAACAAGGCAGACCGTTCTCCGATGCCAGGTCGATGGTCGATGGGATCATTTACCGCTATCGCTGCGGGATCGCGTGGCGTGACGTGCCCGAAATTTCGTCCCTGGCAGACGATCTGGACCTGGCATCGCCGGATGGCCGGCGACGGGACCTGAGACGCTCTTCCCGCCGTTTCCGCGCGGCACCTGGAGCCCTTGCGACCGTGAGCGTCCCGCATCCGATCCCTATCGGACCAGACCTGCCCAGCTCGAATGCACGATGGAGTGAAGACTGGTTTGCCTATAGGCCAACATGTCAGAAGCAGCTGAATGCGAGCAGCGGCCGGTCCGGACCTCGTCCTCTGCTTGTCCAAGGCCGAAAGAGCACAGGCCGAGCGGTCGTGGCGGCGTGATGCGATCCTCGCGCACCGGCTGGCTCGGGGGTTGTCGGGCCGACTCCCGGCGCCGTCCCCGGCGACTACCCCGCGGCGCATCATCCAGGCCGCGGTTCGAGACGCCGGCGGGCGCGACGTCGGGTGCACGTCTCGAGGCGAGCTGACCGAGCCACCTGTGGCGGTCGCGATCGGCGATGGGGCTGCGTTGCCGGTGGTTAGCTGGGCCGGTCCCTGGCTGTACCGCCTTGCCCCTCAAGCCGGGAATTCGACGGGGTGGCGCGGGTGCAGGTCGTCGTCGTCGCCGACGCGGACGCCGACCGCGATAGAGCACTGATCTTGGCCGTTACGCTGGACCAGAAGCCACAGTGGACGGTCGACGGGGTCTACGACTGACCGGCCTGAAACCGTCCGATGGGCTGCACTCGTTCGGGTGGTTGCCCGAGTTTTGCCCTGTTGTGTGGCCAGTCTTCCCGACACTGAACGTCAGAACAGGACGAGCCAGAGGCGAACGGGGCACATCGTGGGCGTACTGCTGAGACCGACCCCCAACATGGGCGCCTGGGCCGTCGAGATGTTCACCGACCGCACGTGCCTTCGCCGGATGGCGCCCGCCGACACCACAGCCTCCGGCGCAGGCGCAGCCAGGTCTGCCGATGCCGCGCAGGACGACGTCACGCTGCCCGAGCTGGACATCGAGGCGGTGCCGTCAGATCGAGGCTTCGGGTTCGAGACCACTGACCTCGAACCGGTGATCGCCACCCTCGACCAAGTCCTCGACGACCCCCTGTACCTCGACTACATCGGCCGGGTGAACGTCGACCTCGGCCGATGGGCTGGTCCGCACGCCGAGGACGGCTGGATCACGATCGACGGCCCGGTCATCGACGCCACCACTCGGATTCATGACCGCACGGTCGAGCTGAGCTACGTCCACGTCGCCGAACTGCGGCTGAAGTTGGTCGAGTTTGCTGACGCGCTCGCGGCCGACGACACCTCGTGGTGACCACCAATGCAGGTGAGAATTGCTCGGACACAAGGAAAACGCAGCTGTCGATCGTGGCCACGATCGCTGCCCGCTCATGTCGGACGGTAGCTGCCGGCGCCTGGCCGAAGTCCTACCTTCAGCGATCGCGTGACGCAGTTCGATGCACGCAGGGCGGAGCGGCGCGCGGGTAGGGAACGCGGGCTCGAAAAGCCTGGGCGATACCTCCGGCTGGCAGCGGTGCGGTCCAGGTGTAGCCGGGCATGCGAACGCGGGCCGCGGCGACCAGCGCGCGCCCATAGCCGAGCCGGCGATATTCGGCGGCGACGTGGACGTAGTCGAGGATCGCGGTCCGGCAGGCCGGGCAGCAGGTGATCGTGACGGTCCCGACCGGACTGTTGTCCAGCCGTAGTTCGATGCGCCCGGTCAGCACGCCGGCGGTAGGTGGGTGCGTCGCGAGAACGAGTCCGTGTTCCGGCGCAGTCTCGGGTGGGTGCTGGGTGGTGATCTCGAGGTGGGCCCATTCGGCGAGGCGGCGTTGGTGCGGCTCGCGGGCTTCGATGAGGCGACAGGTTTCGCAGAGTTGTGCACTGCTGGTCGTGACCGGATGATCTTGCGCGATGAACACCAACCTCTAGCAGGTAGTCCTCACCCGCGTCGAGCTGCCAACCGCGACACCACAGCCGCCGTTCTTGCACGCCCTGCTCGACGGGCGCGTCGACTGGTTGCGGCAGGAGCAGCTGACCGACGGCACGCCCCCCAACATGATTCAGGGTGTCCTGTGGGGAAACCCCGAACAAGTTCCCTGTCAACAGCTCACGTCGTGCTGCTGACGGCCAAGACTCAGTCCACCGGGTGGTGTGTTCACCAAGGGGTACGCGAGATTGGTATGGCGTACCCCTTGGTTGTCGGTCGGCGTGGTCACCTCGTCTGGGCGTTGGGCTCGAGGAAACTCCACCCGAGGCCGCAAGCGACGTAGGCGCGGCCCGGATCTCCCTGCCTCTCCCAGGCGCTGTAGAAGTTGGAGTAATCCCAGCTGCCAGTGGGCGTGAGGTACTTGCAGCGGGCCACAGCCCGGTACTGCGTGCCCGACGCCGACGCGTAGCAGTACGCGCTCGTCCCGTTGCCCGACTGTTCGGCAGAGCAGTAGGCGGGGGCGGCGGACGCCGGCGACGCCAGGGAAACGGCCACCCCGACAGCGGTCAACGTCGCGGCGATGGTGAGCTGGGCGATCCGGGTTCTCATCGATCCTGCCTTCCGGTGGTGTGGATGGGTTCACCGCATCCACACCCGCGAGCCTGGGTGGGTTGATGTGCCAGCTGGTGCATCACCCGAACGGGGCAGGAGCGACCGGTGCGCGATGTTGGACCGGCCCTAGCGGGCGACGTTCCTGGGGCTGCACGCGCTGGGTTTGCGCCTGGCCTGCTGCGCCGGGCACGGTGTCGTAGTCGCCGAACGCGGCTCGCGCGCGCCGAGGTCGACCTGGCCCGCCGGCAGACGGTGTCCGGGCCCTACCGGCTGTGGGACACCGTCGAGCACGCCGCTGCGGCGTTCGATGACTCGGCCACCGGACACCCACCCCGCCTCTGCGTGACCGCGCTGAACGCGGTCTGCAAGCAGTACGTGTGGCTCAAGGACTCGGACGGTGAGCACTGCTGACTGCTGTTCCCCGACCGCTCGTCCTGAGCGGTCGGGGCCCGTTTTCGAGTCGCACCCGGCCGAGCTCCGCCGCGACGCCGATGTGACGGGCTTTGACCCGGAGGTTGCGCCGACCGCTGCGCTCTGGCTGTCGACCGAGCCGAGTCTCGACATTCATCCGCCTGCTGGGCACGCGGCGCGGCCGTGGCCGGGCACCGCAACGCCCGCTGGCACGATCCGGCGGCGACCAGCGTGATGTCGGACCGGACGGCGGTCCAGCTGCGGTGGTCTGTGGACGGCACGATGGTGGTCTGTGGGCGGGTCGTGCTGGCCGCCAGGTCGGGTACCGGCCTTACACTCCGACCACCTGCCGCTGGTCGGCCCGACCGCCGACCGGCGAGTCCTGCTGGCCACCGCGACCTACCGCTGCGGCGTGCTGCTCGCGCCGCAGCTGACCGACCTCATCTCCGACGAGATCACCGAACTCGGCTCCCTGGCCACCCATCCCTACCGAGCGGACCGCCCGATCCCCCATTTCCTCAGTTGAGCGACCTGCTGACCCCGGCGACCCTGGACGGACTCGCCGACCACCTCCCAGCCCAGGTCGTGCGCGCCGGTGGCACGCTGCTTGCTGCCGAGGAAGGCACCAAGCAGACTCTTCCTCGGCCTCAAAGCCGGTCGGCGGGTGGTCAGCAGGATTCAGCTCTCCAGCGCCCGCCGGCGCAGGCGATACCCGTCACTGTCGGCGTGACTCGAATCCCGAGTTCGGCGAACAGGCGAATGCGGGACTGCCCATGGAGCAAGGTGCGTGTTGCGCTGATCAACGACGGGTGGGCCAGTCCGGTGAACAGTCAAAGGGACCGTCGGATCCGAGCAGATGTTCACCTTCCCATGAGGAGCATCGTACGTGGCCGCTCGCACGGGCATCCTTCGGATTCACGACGTCCGCAGAGGACCATTCGAGTGAACCGGGTCGAATCGTCTCAACCTCATGATTGCGCCGGGCGTGCTGGGCGAGGAGCCGGAACGAGCCGGGCTCCGCCTTGCTGGAGGGAACTCGTATGTCTCCTGCCGCATTCGTGGCGCGCGGCTGTCCGGCTGATCCACGTCGGAGCCGACCATGATCGCGCGTTCGCGGTGGTCGAGAACGCTCGCGCTCATCGCGGCGGTTCTCGCCGCCGCGGTGGTGCCCGCGACGGCGACCGCCGACACCGCCGTGCCGTCCGAACCCAGGGCCTCCGATTTCAGCCCGGCCGCGGCCGGGGACCGGGTCCAACGCTCAGGCACGCTTTCCCATGACCTGACCGGGGACGGGATCCCGGATCTGCTGGCTCGCCAACCTGATCTGAACAACGGGTCGATGTGGGTTTACCCGTCCAGGGGGAAGCTGCAAGGCCTTTCGACCCTGGGCGCCAGGACATTGGTGGCGACCGGCTGGAACATCTACAACTGGGTCGGCACTGCCGAGATCACCGGCGATAACGAGGAGTACGAGACTGTCCCGGAGCCCCCGGCCGACGTGCTCGTGCGACGCGCGTCCGACGGCGCGCTGCTGGTCTACCCGCACAGCGGGAAACTCAACGGCACCAGCACCCTCGCCGCCACACCGATCGTGGTGGGCCGCTCGGGCTGGAACGCCATGTATTCGATCAGGCTCGCGGACGTCACCACGGATGGGTTCGACGACATCGTCGCCATCGACAACCAGGACAAGATGTGGGTCTACCCCCACAGCGGCACCTTCGACGGCCTGAACACCTTCAAAGCCCGCGTCCAGGTCCGAACAGGACGGCCGTTATGGGACATGAACACGAACTGGAGCCGGGAGAACCCGGACATGATCGCCGCTTCGATCGCCACCGGCCGGCTCACCGCGTGCAAGCACACCAATACGTTTGACGGCCTCAACACCTTCGCCACCGACGCCGCGAACTGCCCCGATCTCGCACCAGCCGGCACCTTCGGCGGAGACACCACGACGTGGATCTCCCTCATCGACGCCAACGGCGACGGCCGCGACGACGTACTTAAACGCACCACCAGCGGCGCCCTCATGCTCTACCCCTTCCGCGGCTGGACCGCCAACGCCGCTCTGGGCACCCCGGTTCAGATCGGCAGTTCGGGCTGGAACGCCATGGACCTGATCACGTGAGGACGGCAATGAGAAAACGCACCCTGAAACTCGCCGGCGTGCTCACCCTCGCCGCAACCCTGCTGATCTCCCCACAGACTGTGTCGGCTGACACCGGTGCCCAAACCACTGCGCAGCCAGCTGCTGCCTCCTACACCTATGAGTCGCGGATCGATGACGCCGACCTTCCGACCGACCCCGTCACCTTCGACGAATGCGACCACCAGCACACCAGCAATGAAACTTTCTGGTATAAAAATCGGTACAATATCTGCCAGAGTCGCGCACTTGACGTGGTCAATTATGCATTAAGAAACGGCGTCCTCGTAAAAGTGGGAACGGTGCACTTCGGCTATACGTTCATCGGGGTTGCCACCGATAAGGCAAGCGAAATCAAGTTCAGTATGCGAGTGAAGTACTTGGGTACGGACGGCGAACTTGTTCCCGAATATACCCTGACGTTTTTATTCGATTGCGTCAACGCCGACGAGGAACGCGTCAGTACCTGCGACTATGTGCACGCCCCGATTGTCAAGCCGATCGGCATGTGGGCGGCTCCCGGCGGCGACACGCCTTTCAGTTGGACCGCGACCGCCGCCACCACCTCCGTCCCGCCCGACGACGCCACGCATAGGTATCACGACGAGTATCGCGGGTCTTTCCTCTTCGGAGTCACATCAATAGTAAGTGGCGGAGGTGTCACAACTCCGAACCCTCTCGGGCCTGAGAAATTTCGCTGCGACTCGGCGACGTACGCCAATCGCGGCAGTCGCTGCGTCTTCACTGGCGTAGTGCCGACGATGCTCTTCGATCTGAACAATGAAGAGTACAAGGAGTCTTCCCTGTTCATCAAGGCAGCTCAAGAACTCCAACCTGACATCATCAATATCAATCCGCAACTCAAAGGGAAGAAGGTGCCGGGTCGTTTCAACGAGAGCAAGCTAAGCTACCTGTATTCCGGATACGACACTGGCAACTCAAAGAAGGGTTCAAGATCGAAAATCCGACGTGTCTGTAAAGCAAGCGTGACAACTGGTCCCTATACCAAGGATGAGAACGGGAACCCTCGGCAATGTGATGAGTACCCATTCGCAAGCACCTACCAAAACGCGGCCAAGGTCAAGGAGGCCAGCGGGTGGAGTTTCGCGGCCAAACCGATCGCGGCTGATCACAACGGCAAGGGGGGCAACATGATGGCCAGCTGGTACGGCCGCGAACACATGCTCGACGGCGACGAGTTCTACGTCGTCGTGCGCTGACCAGGCATATCGACGGAGACGCAGGTGGCTTTGCGGCCATTGCTGCTCTGTTGAGCTCGGCGCGGCCGATGGCTCCGCCTGTCTATCGCGCTGATGGACGGCGGCAACTGGCTGCTGATCACGCTGGTGAAGGCCTCTGGTCAGCCGCTTTCTGTAAATGTAGAGCAACCGCAATATCCGCTGCTAGAATGCCGCTGGCTGTATTCGCGGTGACGAGAGGGGATCGAGAATGGGCAATACACGCGGCCGACGCCGGGGTGTAGCGGGCACGGCAGGCCGATTCAGGCGAGTCAAGGCTGTTGCAGCCGTGGCCGCGACCGCAGCAGCCGCCTTTCTCGCCGTGGCGCCGACCGCCTCGGCGACTATGAAGTTTCCGCCTGGCCCCTGGGTGGAGGTTTACCACAGTTCCGGCACCTTGGTCGGCAGGCTTCACGGGGACATGAACTGGTCGGCCTCCTTGAGGACGGTTACCTTCAGCCCCCAGGACTTTTACGTCAGGGCCGGTGAGTGTGTGTACGTGGTCTACGGCGGCTACCAGAACAACAATCTGGTAGCGAAGTCCCCTAAATATAAGGAATGCGGGCGCGACGGGGCATGGTCGGCCAAATCGATCTCGACGGACACGCCGGGCGGGATCCAGACCGTGATCATTGAACTGACCGACGTGGAACACGGGAACAAAGCGTCCAACAACTGTTGGTACGGCGACCTCCAGTGCACAGACGGGCCCTAACTAGGTTCGCAAACATGTACAAGTGATTCCTTAAGCTTGTTTCATATGTGAGCAGTAGACGGGATTGCCGAGCTGCATGTTCTCGGGCAGGTGCTGCGCGGTCCAGAATGCGCGCGGTGGCCGACGTGCCGGTGTCGGTGGTGGCCCAGCGGTAGCTGGGGCGGTGGTTGAGCGCTGCGAGGACCAGCGCAGTGCCGAATCGGCGAAGGCGGTACGACGGGTTGACCTGGATTCGGGTGATGAAGCCGCGCTGGTCGACCGCGCACATCGCCACGCCAAGGATCCCGACGCTCTGGCCGTGCAGTTCGATGACGACCTCACCGATCGCCGCTGGCTGGCTCGATGGCCGGGCCCGGACGACGAGTCCGGCCCAGTCATCGGGTGGCTGGTGGGTGAGTCGGAGGTCGAGTTCGAGCCACGTTGCCCGGTCCGCGTGGGCTTCCAGGCAGGAGTTGCAGCTGGTGGTGTGCGGCCTGAGCGAGTGGTCGTAGCTGACGGTCTGTCCGCTCACCGCCAGGTGATGCTTGCGGTTCAGGCACCGCGCGTGCGTACCTGCGGGGCGGACCGGCAGCCCGCTGTCGGTGCCCGGGCTGTGCCCGCCGCCCTTCATCGTGGTCAACGGTCACGTTCGAACCAGGCCCAGAAGCAGAGGGTGCCGTGCAACCGGTACCGGTGACTGTAGGTGCGGGTCATGCCGTAGTGAGTCAGGTACTCCCCGCGCGAGCACTGCACGGGGACGCCAGCGGCGGGGCGGATGGGCAGGAGGTCGCCGTACTCGCCGCGGGCGCCGGAGCGCGGACCGCCGACTGTAGGGTCCCGCCGCTGATGACATGTGGGTGTCCGATGACCTGTAGGTGTCTGGGCTGTCTCACGGTGACATCACCATGATCAGTCTCACATGCCATGACACTTCCTCAAGTGTCCTCGCTCCGGGAGAAAGTCCCAGAGTAGCTGGGCGTGCTCAGGGTTGCCCCCTTCCATCGTCGTCGGCGGCGCGTGGGGCGGCTGTTGTCGCGAGCTGGTTGCACATGCGTTCGGCGTCGGCGGTGCGGTGTTGGGCGTCGTACAGCTGTAGGGCGGCGTGCCAGGTGCGGCGCGCCTCAGCGGCGTGGCCGAGGGCGCGGTGGGTTTCAGCGAGTCGTGCCAAGCTGTTCGCCTCTTCGTAGGCGTTGCCCAGCTCGCGGAAGCCGGTGATGGCTTGCCTGTAGGAGCTCAGTGCTCGGGTGTGTTCGCCGGTGCGGTCGGCGATGTAGCCGAGGCTGTCGAGCGAGGGGGCCACGACGTCTTGGATGCCGTGTCGGCGGGCTAGGGCCAGTGCGGCGTCGCAGTGCTGGAGGGCCTGTTCGTACCAGCCCAGCTGCGCCTCGCACCAGCCGACGGCGTTGAGTGCGAGCGCCTCCCAGCTCGGATTGTCCAGCTGCTGGACAATCCGTAACGCGGCGAGGCCGTGTTCGAGGGCCTGTTTGTGGTCCCCTTCCTGGGCCCATGCCCAGCTCAGGGAGCTTTGGGTGTGGGCCTGCGGACGCAACTCTTGTGTTTCTTCGGCGAGCGTAAGGGCGTGCTGCAGATGACGCACGGCATCGGCGTGCCGTCCCAGGCGGGCGTTGGCGCTTCCGAGGTAGCGCTCGGCCAGACACCGGCCGGCGAGGTCACGCAGCTCGACGGTCGCCGCCTGGCCGAGCCGCCACACCGCCAGGTTGTCGTCGAGATGGCCGCGCCGGTGCTGGTACGAATGCAGCGTCCACGCAAGCTGCCATACGCAGGTGTGCCACTGCCGCTCGGCGGCGAGCTGCTGGACGGTCAGCAGGTTGTGACGTTCGGCGTCGAACCACGCGAGCGCCGCCGCCTGGTCGGCCGGCGCCGGGATGGAGTAGGTGGCCGTGGGGGTCTGGAAACGGATCAGCGGGCGGTCCGGGTCCAAGCGCTGGTTGGCGACGAGGGCGGCCAGGGTGTAGTAGCCGACCAGCCGTCGCAGCGCGGCCTCCCGATCCGCGGCGGTGTCGACGTCGTCCGCGGTGGTGCGAGCGTGGATGCGGAGCAGGTCGTGCAGCCGGTACCGGCCGGGACGGGGTTGCTGGAGCAGATGGACGTCGAGCAGCTCCTCCAACGCCCGTTCGGCCGCCTCGGCGTCGGCCTCGACCAGTGCCGCAGCGGCGAAGACGTCGATGTCCGGGCCAGGGTGGAGCCCGAGACAGCGGAACATGCGTTGCCGGGGCTCACTGAGGTCCTGATAGGACAGTGCGAACGCCGCAGCGACGCTGCGGTCTCCCGCGGTGAGCTCGTCGAGTCCGCGCCGCCGGTCGCGCAACCTGTCGGCCAAGTGGCGAATGGTCCACGCGGGCCGGCTACGCAGGCGCGCGGCTGCCACCCGGATCGCCAGCGGCAGGTCGCCGCATTGTGCAACGACCTCGTCGGCCCCACGGGGATCCGCATTGCTCCGGTCGTCATCGACGATGCGGTTGAACAGGTCGACGCCATCGGAGCGCGGCAGCACACCGAGCGACAGGCTCCGGGTTACGTCCAAGTCCACCAGCCGCCGCCTGCTGGTGACCAGCGTCAGGCATCGGGCGCCACCCACCAGCAACGGCTGGACCTGGGCCGTGCCGGCGGCGTTGTCCAGTACCACGAGAGCGGCGCGATGGACCATCTCCGCGCGCCACCGCGCAGCCCGGTCCGTCAGCCGGTTGGGAATCTGCCCGCCCGGTACGCCGATCTCGCGGAGCAGCACGTCGAGTGCGGTCATCGGGTCGATCGCGTCCCGTTGGGTGTGTCCGTGCAGATCGATCAACAGCTGGGCATCGGGGTAGCGGTCTGCCACGTGATGAGCGAGGTGTACGGCGAGGCTGGTCTTGCCGACTCCGGCCATGCCGTCGATCGCGAGGATCACCGCAGCCGTGGTGGGGCCACCATCGCCGGTTGTTGTGCTGGGCAATGCCTCGAGCAGCCGGGCCATCTCCGTCTCGCACCCGGTGAAGTCCGTGATGTCCCGGGGGAGGGAGTTGCGCCCGACGGGGCCTTCGCCCTGCAGCTCGGCTGAAGCGGTGAGCTCGGGGTCCGATCGCAGGATCCGCCCGTGCAGCAGGCTCAGCTGCGGGCTCGGGTCGACGCCCAGCTCGTCGATCACGATGCGACGGGCCGCGTCGAACACCCGCAGCGCTTCGGCGCTGCGCCCGGATCGGGCGAGCGCGAGCATCAGCTGACTAGTCAGCCGCTCCTCGAGCGGATGTTCCCGGGCTCGTGCGGCGAGCTCGGGCAGAATGCGCGCGTGCTGGCCGAGCCGCAGGCGCAGGTCATTGCGATCGAGCTCGGCGCCCAGCCGTTCCCGGCTCAGCTCGCCACGAAGTTCGATGAGCCAGGGCAGGTCCAGGTCCGCGAACGCCTCACCTCGCCACAGTCGCAGCGCCTGGTCCAGCAACGAGGCCGCTCGCTCGTCCGCGGCGTCGTGAGCCTCGGCGAGCAGCAGCCGGAACCGGTGCAGGTCGACCGACTCCGGGGCGGTCGTCAGCACGTAGCCGGCTGGCCGTCGAGTGATGACGACCTCCTCGGCGGCGCGCGAGAGCACCTGCCGCAGCCGGGTGAGGTACGACGAGAGCGTGCCGCGCGCACGATGTGGTGGCAGAGATCCCCAGACACGATCGATCAACTGCGCGACCGTCACTGTTCGGTTCGCGTCGACCAGCAATGCCACCAGCACGTCCCGCTGCCGGGCGTGACCGACGTCGAGCCATTCCCCGTCCACGAGCACTTCTACGTCCCCGAGCAACCGAAACTCGACTGTCATCAGACCCCCCGCAGAATCCGACTGCTTCCCCGCACTCGAGTTTAGGCGCTTGAGCAGCGAATTCAACGATCTCTCAAACATCGTCCAGCGGCCGCCGCGCACGATGTTCGGGAGGTCGCGACCGGGAGATGCACCTGATACCGGAGAAGAACACGCCCGGTCACCAGCGATCCGTAGGACAGGGGGGAGGAATCCGATGGGCGACACGAAGAACAAGTGACACGAGTGGCTTGGCCGGCGTCGCTGCGCTCACGCTGATGGGCTCGCTGACGCCGGCGATCGGCTCCGCCGAAGCGTCGGTCTGGCCATGCAGGGGCGGTCGGTGCAGCAGCGCCGTCGCGAATGCAGGGCTCCGATGACTGACCCCGAGCTTGATCGCGATGTGGTTCACCGAAAATCCAGCAGGAAACCGCGAAACACGAAAGAGGGAATACAAAAGATGAAATGGGTATCCGTGGCCGTCCTGACGGCCGCGCTCCTGACCGGTCTGACGTCTGCCGCGTCGGCGTCCCCCACGGCCAACGAAGTTCGCAATACAGGCACGATCGGCATCGGTGCCATCGAGGTGTTCGACAATGCCTACAAACATCCCGGTCAGTACGACGACCTGATTCCAGCCGGGCGCTTTTCGGGCTACGCGCACACGGCAGGGCTTTACGTCGGGCCGGGATACTGTGTGAGACTTCGCGGCTGGCTCTACGGGACCGAGCAGAACCCCCCGCCTCCGTCAGGTCTGGCGGACCCTCAGATCCTTGATGGTGGACCAAACGGGAAGCAGTGGATACTCAGTGACGGCTTCGCTGGTTTCGACGCGAGGGCGTTGCCGGCCACCGACCCTGGCTGCGAGAAACCGTAATCCAGCGCCACTATGAATCCGTAAGGCAAATGTGGCGTTACCGGTCCGCGGCGTAGCGGACGGGTGCCCTTCGGAAGAAGGCTTTGACACGGCCGGGCTGGTTCTGGCGGCGTCGGTGGGTGCGTGCGCCGCCGGCCGGTTCGGTCCTGGATCGTGGGGTTGTGGTTGCGGTGACGTGGTGTTTGAGGTCGCCGTTGTGCAGTTCGACGGGGTTGTGCCATCAAATTTGGGACCCTACAGCGGCTGGTTGGCGTCATCGGAAGTCGCGTGAGGGTGCGGTCACCATGGACAGGTCGAGCGCTTCGATTCGGTCGGCGACGAGGGTGACGACGCCTTCGGCGGCCTGGACCCGTCCGCGGATGAGCAGAGCCGTACTGGCTCGGTCGACGAGCCGGTTGCGTTGCCACACTGTTGACCGGACTAAGGAGCGACACGCCGCCCTGAAACCGCAAGTCACTGGACACCTGGCTTGAGACTGCGCGCAGCCAGTGATTGGAGGACTGCATGTGCGCAGCGGGTACGCAGGCGATCGAGCCGGTTCGGTTGCCAAGGTGGGGTCGCGTGGTGCCCTGGTCGACGGTGCCGTGGATGGTGGTCGGGCCGGACAGCGCGGCGGTGCGGCCGATCGAGGTCTACCTGTCGGACTTCGCGGCCCGTCGAACCCAGCCGAGTAGTGTGCGCAGTTACGCCTACGACCTGCTCCCCTGGTGGCGTTGGCTGGTGGTTGTCGAGGTCGCGTGGGACCGAGCGACCTCGGCGGAGACTCGCGGGTTCGTGTTGTGGCTGAAAGCTGCGGTGAAACCGCGGAACCACCCGCGGACGGTGTCTGCCGCGACGGCCGGCGCCGTCAACCTGATCACTCGCAAGTCCTCCTTGGATGATCGATACCGGGCTCGCACGATCCGGCACAGCAACGCGGTGATCCGCAGCTTCTACGAGTTCTGGATCGACACGGGAGAGGGCCCACTGCTCAATCCGATGCCGGTCAACCCGCGTCGCGGCTGGCAGCGGCCACCGCCCGGCGCGGCAGGAGAACGCACCGAGACTGCGGGAACAATCCGCTACAACCCGCGTCTGCCGAAGCGTGCTCCTCGGGCGATGCCGGATGAGCAGTGGAACGCGGTATTCGGTGCCCTGCGGTCCAACCGAGACCGGGCGATCGTCGCGGCCGGGGTGAGCAGCGCAGCCCGGCCGAGCGAACTGCTGGGAATGTCCGGCGTCGATCTGGACTGGGGTGAACAGCTAATCCGCGTGGTGCGGAAGGGCACCCGCGCCGAGCAGTGGCTGCCGGCCAGCCCGGAGGCGTTTGTGTGGTTGCGGTTGTACGTCGCTGAGCTCGGGACCTTCGAGCCGCGGGATCCGTTGTGGCAGACAGTACGTCGCCGCGACCGCGGCGGTGGGCTTCAGCGGCAGCCGTTGAACTATGAAGCGTTGCGCGGAGTGTTCCGGCGGCTCAATGCCGTGCTGGGTACGAACTGGACGTTGCACGACCTGCGGCATACCGCAGCGATCCGGATGTCGCGCGACCCCGGGCTGTCGATGCGGGACTTGCAGACGATTCTCGGCCACGCGCACCTGAGTACGACCGCGGAGGTCTACCTGGTGGAGGACGAGGTGCAGGTGATCCGCCGCGTTGCCGACCATCTGGCCGCCCGGGCGCAGCGACCGCAGGGACCGCCGACGGTGGCGGCGCCGTATGACGCCGAGGACCTGGCTGTCCTGTTCGGAGGAACCGTCTCGTGACTCTCGCAATCCGGGCGCGCAAGAAGTACTGGATGGTCGACTTCGCCCACCTGCTCGAGCGGCCGCGTGCCGGCCGCGGCGATGCGTTTACCGTCGACCAGGTCATGCGGATCCCGGCTCAGTCACCGGTGTGGCGCGCAGGGTTGAAGGAGAACTCGGCGACGCTGAATGAGCTGCGCCGACTGCTGGAGTGGCTGGCGACCCACCCCGGCGCAGGCTGGCAGGAACGCTGGGTCAGCGCCGGCGCTGACCGGGGGCTGGACTGGCTCACCACGGTGACCGATCTGCGCCCGTTCACGCGTGCGGTGCGGGATCCGCGGGTGCGGGCGATCGGCCACCTGTTCCTGGGCCAGGTGATCCTGCCCAGCTACGACGTCCTGCTCGCGTTCCGCGCATGCAAGCTGTTTAAGCACACCCGGATGATCCATGAGCCGGACCAGTTCGCCGCCCTGGCCGCAGCCGCGGACGCCCGCGGCATCAACGACAAGCACCGGTCCCAGGCGATGAAGGCGATTAGCAAGATTGTCCTGCACACCGGCCGCGGCCCGAGTCTGCTGACTCCCGACGATGTCCTGGAAATGTACGGCTGGGCGATGCACCATCCGCGCGCCTCGTCGAGACCCACCGATGGCCTGAACCTGGCCTGGGAACTGCTGTCCGCGGTCGGTGTCACACCCGTCAACAGCCGCCTCCGCCACGCTGTGCTGCTCGGTCAGCGCCCCACCGCCGATCTCGTCGACGACTACGAGATCGCGGCTCCACGGGTCCGGGACGTCCTGATCCGCTACCTCGACGCGCGTCGGCCGGCTGTTGACTACAACTCCTTTCGCGGCGACGTTGCGATTCTCACCGGGGTGTTCTGGTCCGACCTGGAACGCCACCACCCCGGGATCAACACCCTGCAGCTGTCGGCCGAGCAAGCGGCAGCGTGGCGTGAGCGCGCCCGCATCGTCGTACAGACCGACGGAACCCGTCGCCCGCGCACCGACGTGCTGGCCATCTTCACCCGGGTACGCACCTTCTACCTTGACATCCAACGCTGGGCGGTCGAGGACGCGAACTGGGCAGAGTGGGCCGTTCCCAGCCCGGTTCGCCGCAACGACTGCCACGGCTTCGCCAAGGAACAACGCGCGGCCCGTTCCCGGATGCACCAGCGCATCCGGGAACGGCTTCCGCACCTGCTGCTGCTGGCTGACACCGCCCACCGGCTGCATGCCGACGCGGCCGGCCTGCTCACCGCCGCTCAGCAGCACGCCCATGGTGACGAGTTCGAGTTCGCTGGCCGCCAGTACCGCCGAACCCGAATGAACGCGGCACAGCGGACATCGGCAAACGACCGCGGCGCCGGGAACGTCCACCTGCGCGACGTCCTCGGCGTCGAGGACGAGAACATCACGGCCCGCGAAAACGAACGGTTCTGGGCGTGGGCCGCGATCGAGACGCTCCGACACACCGGGCTGCGCGTGGAGGAACTGCTCGAACTGACCCAGCTGGCGATCGTGTCCTACCGCCTGCCCGAGAGCAACGAGCTGATCCCGCTGCTGCAGGTGATCCCGTCGAAGAACAACGAAGAGCGGCTGCTGCTGGTCAGCCCCGAGTTGGCGAGCGTGCTGGCCACGATCGTGACCCGGCTGCGTGACCAGAACGGCGGCGTCGTGCCGTCAGTCCCACGCTACGACCGCTACGAGCGTGAGGTCGGCCCGCCGCTGCCGCACCTGTTTCAGCGGCAGCGGGGCAGCCGGCAAGTCGTGATCAGCGACGGCGGCATCCGCATGCTGATCAACCGGACGCTCGCGATGACCGGGCTGCGCGACAGCCGTGGCGATCCGTTGGCCTTCACCCCGCACGACTTCCGCCGTATGTTCGCCACCGAGGCCGTGGCCAATGGCCTCCCGGTGCACATCGCCGCGCGGCTGCTCGGCCACGCCTCGCTCGACACCACCCAGGCCTACGTCGCGGTGTTCCAGGATGACCTGGTCCGCACCTATCGGGCGTTCCTTGCGCAGCGCCGTGCGATCCGCCCGACCGAGGAGTATCGCTCGCCGACCGAGGAGGAGTGGAGCGAGTTCCAGCAGCATTTCCAGACCCGCAAGCTCGAGCTCGGCACCTGCGGCCGCCCGTACGGGACCCCGTGCCAGCACGAGCACGCCTGCATCCGCTGTCCCGTGCTGCGCGTTGATCCACGTCAGCGTGAGCGGCTGGCAGAGATCGTGCGCAACCTCGGGTGCCGCATCAACGAAGCCCGGATGAACGGCTGGCTGGGGGAAGTAGACGGCCTCACTGTCAGCCTGCACGCGGCGACCGCCAAGCTCGTCGACCTCGATCGCACGATCGCGCGCGCCCGCGACGGCGGGCCGGTCAGCATCGGGATGCCTGTCCTGCGGTCATGACGACGGCCACTCAAGCGGCGTAGCCAAGGTCGCTGGCACCCGTTCGGGAGTGAGCTGCCACGTCGTCAGCTATCGCTGAGCGAAACATGTCGATCTTGGTAGCGACAGTGATAGCGGGCTCCTCCAGGCCGTATCTGGCATTGACTGCCTGGAGCCGCAAGTCGAAAGGCAGCGTCAAGCAGGTAGCATGCGGTTCACGTGGATTGGTTGCCGGATCTACGTTTCGTGCTGTCCCGGATTCCCCGATGATCCGGATTCGCTGACGGTGGCCGTGACCACGATGTGTGGCGACACGCTGCGCAGCTTCTCGCAAGTTTCTTCGAACTCCCGCCCAGGAGATGATTCTGGAACAATTCCCGCTCCGGCGCGCAGCCAGGTTCGGCCACCCTCCTGGAAGAGAGCGCGGATTACCAGTGCGGCATCAAGTCCACCGTGAGAGTCGATTGCCAGTACTGCACCGCCGTAAAGTCCACGCGGAGTGGTTTCGTACTCCTGGATCAATGCATAGGCCTCTGGTCGTGGCCTGCCGATCAATGTCGGAAGCAATGCGATGAACGCGTCCCAAGGGCCCTGTTCGAGAGCAAGGGTCCCTTTCACGATAGACCCGAGGTGCTGCAAGCTTCCTCGCCGTTGCACAGTCATGAAGTCCTGAACGGCAATCGACTCAGGTGTACAGACGGCGGCCATGTCATGGCAGGAATTGCGGACTGCGACAGCGTGCTCGAACACCTCCTTCGAATCTTGAAGCAGTTCGGCCTGGAGCCGGTCGTTCTGCGTGGTGTCACCCGCGACGAAAGCTCGGGTACCGGCCAGCGGCTGCGTCAGAACCAGACCGTCGGGGGACACCTCCGCGATGATCTCCGGGCTGTACCCGGCGGCCCGCACGCCGTCGAGATTGGTCATGAATGACCGGGCAGGGTTGTTGTGACGGCGACCGAGCAGGAAAGTTGCGGGAACATCGACGTCGCCATCGATCGTCACGGATCGGGACAAGACGACCTTGTGCAGTTCGCGAGCGTGGATCTCGTCGATGACATCGGCTACCGCCTTCCGGTAGTCGGTGCCGTCCTCCCGCGTGACATCGATAGGTGTGCCTTGGTGACGCGGTGGCGGCACCGGGATACGCGCGATGTCGGTCAGCCGCCGGACCTCATCCTGGCTGACACCGCGAACGGTGGCCCATCCGTCGATCAGTCGGACCTCGACGCTGGGGATGATCAGGTGCATCAGGATTGCGTCGTCGGCAGCCGCGTTTCCTTGGGCGTCACCATGGCAGAGGTCAAAGGCGGCGATACCGTACGCACACCAATCTGACACATTCACCCGATCGAGCAACGCTGGGATCTCGCCGAGGGGGCGAGGATCACGAGCGACGATGTGCTCGCCGCTGGAGTCCAGCAACACCGAATGGCAGCGGGTAACGATGATCTCGGCGATGCTGCCGGCGGCGAAAGTCCACATTGGCGGTTTTTCGTAGACGACGTAGTCAGCGGGTTCCACCGCTGCGGCGAGCCTGGTCATGACGTGACACGGGTCGCTTCCGATCTTGACCTTTGCCGTGACATAACGATGATCAGAACTTTCGCCAGAGGTGCACTCTAGGTGAACGACCATGCGCCTAAAGTAGCGAAGGGGTGTGGTTGTGTCAGACCGCCATTCGAACGAAATCGCAGCCGCCTGCGGCGCATACAGGTTAACGGTGGCCGGCGTGCGGCTCAGCAGCCCCGGGCGGGTCCGCGGCGCGGAGAGGCCGGGCAAGAGGCAGGGCTGCCACGGGCACGTGTTGTGATCGCAGGCGAGGAATCGCCGGCTTGGTCGTCGCCCCGGTGGCGTACGAGATGACCCAGGCTGGGGAGTCTGCGGCCCTGGACCGCAGACTCCCCAGAGCTACCTATCCTCCGGAGGCTGAACGATCTGCGCGCTTCTATTACCAGATATCACCAGGTGATCACGACGCAGCCGTTACTGCCAGATTTCCCGGTCTCGCCCGGGAGCCCGTCCGATCGCTGGGAGCGGGCTTCTCCACCGGACCCCAGGACGCCGCCGCGCCCGCCGGCACCTGTGCCGGCCGGGCAGGCCGCCGGGACACCCGTGGCCACCTCACCGCCTGCTCCAGAGAGAAACAGGGTGCCCGGCCCGCCTGCGCTGCCGAACGTGATCCGGCCGCTGGAGATGCCGGACGCGCAACCGGCACCGACCAGGCCCTCAGTGCCGGTTTCACGCGCACCGGGCAGGCCTCCCTCGCCCATCGAACCTCGCGAGCCCGGGACAACAGTGCCACCGGCTCCGCCGGAGCCACCTTGGCCGCGGACTCCGCCGGTGGCCCTGACGACGAGGTGGTCACCGGCCTTGCGGGTGATTCCGGACTGCGTTCCCTCCGACCCGGAGCCGCCCGCGGAACCGGCCGACCCGTTCTTCCCTCCGCCGTCGCCGCCGGAGCCTCCCCGGCCTGCCGCGCCGCCCCGGGCCACGTCGATCCGCAGGACGTCGCCACCCTCGACATACAGCGGACACTGGACGACCGTGGCGCCACCTCCTCCGCCGCCGGCGCCGCCGGGGCCACCGGCGGCGGTTCCTCCGCCGCCACCTCCTCCGCCGCCACCTCCGCCAGCACCGGCTGCTACGACATAGGTCATGATCTTCCCGACGCCTTTCGGCACCGTGAAGGTCGAGCTCCCAGGACTGCTGAAGACGCTGCTGCCCCCCGCCGCCTGCGCCTGCGTCGCTGTGACCATGGGAACCAACCCGACAGTCGCAAGGACTGCAGCACCCAGGCAAACCCCCGCGGTCCGAAGCCCGAGCGTCCCAGGAACACGGAATTGCTGTTGTGTCATGCTTTATCAGTAGCAGCTGTCGAGTACGAGACAGATCGACCTCTGCTTGACATCACTCGAAGGAATGATATCGCGGGCTCAGGCATGTAGGTCGCAGCCTGGCCGACGGAACGTGAGCAACAAAGACCCGTTGCCCGAGGGTTGCAGGGAATCTGATCGCGGTGTTAGCCAGTCACTCTCCCAGGCTCCTTCTGGCACAGGTGGCTGGCGCCCGTGGGCTGTCTTGCGACGCGTCTACCTGAGCTGCGTACTGATACATCCTCGGCGAGCCTCTCCAGAATGCTCACAGTGTCCGCCGCATAGACAACGGCCGAGCCTGCCGGGCGGTAATTTATCGAAACCCGGTTCCAATGCCGCCAACGCGGCACGGCTCGACGCGGCCTTGGCCGCGGAAGTGGCCGCGACCTTTCCGAAACAGCGGACCGCGCCGGCACCAGAGCAGACTGCTAGCGTACCGGGGGCACGGCCTGGTGCTCGCGCGATACCAGTCGGCTGGGCGGAACTGATTCTCAACCGCTGTCTCCTCAGCTGTCTAACCGACAGCGATCGTGACCGTGCCTGGGTGGGTGACGGCGAGCCCCCGACTGGCCGACGCGGCCAGGAAGCACATTGCCTCATCATGATCGTCGCCGTGTTCGCCTGACGTCGCAACAGAAGTCGACGTGCGGACATCGCGACCCGTTCGTGCTGACCGACCGATCTGGAGAAGGTGCCGTGCCCGTAGCCACGCGAGTCGATCCCGCCCGCGTCAAGACCCTGGTGGATCAACGTATCGACCCCATCGTCGCGGCCTACCAACTAGCCTCCGGCAGTGAAGGACTCCCGAAAGAGGGCTCCGCGCTGGCCCCCTACGCGGGCCAGTACCAGACCGAACGCCGCAGCCGGACGTCCTGGGACGAACTCACCCTGCATATCGACGGACAAGCCACCATGGTCACCCACGCCAACCAGTTCGGAGTCTCCGACAGCACCGGCTGGGGCGCCTACGCGGTGAGCGCCGACGATTCGGGAACCAGCACGGTGCACGTGCGGCTGATCGACGACGAGTCCCTGCTCGCCACATTCTTGTCCTCCGAACCCCGCTTACCCGGCCGGCTGCGGTCTGGAAAGCCGAGCGACGACGCCGGGATCGTGGTGGTCATCACCGACATGACCACCGAGTTCGATGCTGCCGGTGTCGCGCGGAAGCTGACCGGCACCGGGCCCGACAAGAAACCGTTCACCTTCACCCGAACAGCCTGACCGTCGCGGTGGGTGCCGCGCTGTATCCGGCCCGGTGCCCGAGGACACGGACCCCGCGACGGCCATGTCATCAGGGCGGGACTCACGTCCCGGCCCACCGCCGCGGACCGACACGTGATTCCTGCTGCGGGCCCGGGCCCATACGACACCCTGTCGTATGGGCCCGGGCCATGTCGGAAGGTGACGGCTGAGTGGGCGTGCCTACGGGCGACCCGGTGTGGGGTCCGCGTGTGCCTCCGGCGCCGGGAGGGTCAGAGCAGGGCGATGGTGCCGGTGGCAGTGCGTGGGTCGTTCGCGACGGTGACCTTGTAGCCGCGCAGGAGTCCGTCGAGCGTGGCGCCGAGGTCGCCCAACGCTCCCTGGCTGTCACAGGTCGCGGTGGCCTTGTCACGAGAGATCGCGACGGCGGTGGCCGTGCAGAGCGTGACGTTCCCGTACGAGGTGAAGGTGACCTTTTCCCCGACGATCCCGGGGTTGAGGGTTGCCGAGAGGCCTATGACCTTGAGGGGTAGTTTCCGCAGCCGTGCCTGCTGGGTGGCGACCGTGCCGCCGGTGCCGTAGGCGCGGACGTTCTCGGGAAGGTCACAGACCACGACGTCGGGGTCCTCGTTGAACCACAAGTCCCCAGGGCATTTCGCGAGAGTAGGCCGGTAAGCCAGATCGCAGGTATAGAAATACTGCGGGTCGAGGTGATTCTGGTAGTAACCGCCGGCCATCTTGCAGATGGACGGGTCGGGAGCCGGGGCAACGGCCTTGCTTACAGCGCCAGCCGGGGGTGCGGCGGTGAGAGCCGCCGCGGTCAAGGCCAGACAGGCCGCAACAGTGATCATAGTTTTACGGGTAGTCACGAGTGTCGATTCTGAGTCAGAGCTGCGGGTAGCACAAGTGTCCTTTGTTCGGACACGGCCATAGCCGGGCAACTGTCTCCGGCAAGTGTTACCCGATCGCCTGTCAGCCGCTCCGCATCTCCTCGGGCCCGCGAAGATCGGGTACGAGTGGACGGTGTGACGCCTGCCTGCGCGAGCAGTTCGATGCCCGTCGCGACCACCGAGTTATTCACACTCCCGATCGTGCCCCGAGCAGGTGAGCTGGGTCATGGCCGAGGTCTCGGAGCACCGCAAGGTAGTGTCGCGGATCACGACTCATGCCGTCATCTGCTCGACGCCAACGGCCAGCAGAATCGTCGGCGTCGACGAGCAGCCCCGCATTGCCCTCCCTTGCCTCAGGGCCGCTCCGGGAACTTCATCGGAGGCGGGGAACGTACCCGTATCCGCCCATCATGAGACGAGTAAACACAATCCGGCGATCTGGCGCGCTGCTTACGCCGCCTCTGGTCCTTTGCGATGAACCAGCAGTAGAAGTCTGGCTGCCAGTATCCGCATTCGATGCGTCTTCAGCGGAAATCACGGGACGGCAGAGCGAGTTCGCGGATATCGAGCGGAACGATCTGATCAGCCACAACCGAGACTGCGCCCTGGCCAACCTGGACGATGCCGCGCACCATAACGGCAGGGTTCCGCAATGTCTGCCTAAACCGGTGAAAGAGCCCGGGGGAGACGAGGACGTTGGCCATGCCTGTCTCGTCCTCGAGGTTGAGGAACGTGATCCCGCCGGCTGTCGCGGGTCGTTGCCGGTGGGTGACCGCGCCGCCGACCCACACCCGTGTGCCGTCCTCGACCTTGGCGAGGTCCGCGGCGGTGATGGCGCCGCGCTGCTTCAGCAGATCGCGCAGGTACTGCACGGGGTGGGAGTCCGGGGAGACGCTGGTGGCCCACAGGTCCGCGGCGGTGACCTCGAACCGGGTCATACCCGGCAGGGCCGGCGCGTCCAGACCGGGGACGAGCCCGGGGAGGTGGTCAGGGCGGGTGGTCGCGGCAGTGCCGGCGGCCCAGAGGTCCTGGCGGCGGTCGCCGCCGAAGCTGCTGAACGCGCCGGCCGTGGCCAGGGCCTCGGCGGCGGAGCGCTTGAGCTGAAGACGCCCGGTGAGGTCACCGATGCTCGTGTAGGGCTCGTGGGCCTGGCGCTCGGCGACGATCTGTTCGGCGACGGCGTCGCCGAGGTGCCGGACCGCCGCGAGTCCGAGCCGCAGCGCGACGCCGCCGGTGCTGTCGGGGTCGGGTTCGAGGGTGGCGTGGGCGAGGCTGGCGTTGATGTCCGGTTCTCGTACGAGGACGCCGTGGCGGCGGGCGTCGGCGACCAAGGTCTGCGGGCTGTAGAACCCCATCGGCTGGGCGCGCAGCAGGCCGGCGCAGAACGCGGCCGGGTAGTAGAGCTTGAACCACGCCGACGCGTAGACCAGCAACGCGAAGGACATCGAGTGGGCTTCGGGGAAGCCGTAGCCGGAGAAGGCGTGGATCTGTTCGAAGATCCGCGTCGCCAGTTCGCGGTCGAGGCCGTTGGCGGCGCAGCCGTCGAAGAACCGCGCCATCAGGGCCTTCATCTTCGCGCTTGAGCGTTTCGCGCCCATGGCGCGGCGCAGCTGGTCGGCTTCGGCGCCGGTGAAGGAGGCGACGTCGACGGCCATCTGCATGACCTGCTCCTGAAACAGCGGCACCCCGAGCGTGCGGTCCAGGCTGCTGGCGAGCAGCGGGTGGGCGTGCTGCCATTCCTCCTCTCCGCGGCGGCGGCGGATGTAGGGGTGGACCGAACCGCCTTGGATGGGGCCGGGGCGGATGAGGGCGACTTCGACGACGAGGTCGTAGAATTTTCTCGGCCGCAGGCGCGGCAGCGTCGCCAGCTGTGCGCGGGACTCGACCTGGAACACGCCCACGGCGTCGGCTTCGCAGAGCATGTCGTAGACGGCCGGGTCGGCGAGGTCGAGCTTCCCGATGTCCACGATGGTGTCGTGGTGCTCCGCGACGAGGTCGATCATGTAGTGCAGCGCGGAGAGCATGCCGAGGCCGAGCAGGTCGAACTTGACCAGTCCGACGGTGGCGCAGTCGTCTTTGTCCCACTGCAAGATCGACCGGTCCGCCATGGTCGCCCACTCGACCGGGACGATCTCCGAGACCGGTTGCTTCGAGATCACCATGCCGCCGGAGTGGATGCCGAGGTGGCGGGGGAAGTCTTCGATCCGTCCGGCCAGGTCGAGCACGTCGGCGGGGATCTCCCCGGCCGTTTGCTGTTTCGTGGCGGCGACGCCGCCCCAGCGATCGACGAGCTTGCCGTAGGCGTCCTGCTGGCCCGGCGAATGCCCGAGCGCCTTCGCCGCGTCCCGCACCGCCGAGGGCGCCCGGTAGGTGATGACGTTGGCGACCTGCGCGGCATGGAACCGGCCGTGTTTCTCGTAGACGTACTGGATCGCTTCTTCACGCCGGTCGGACTCGATGTCGATGTCGATGTCCGGCGGCCCGTCCCGCTCCGGGGCCAGGAACCGCTCGAAGAGCAGGTTCCACTTCACCGGGTCGGCGTGGCAGATCCCGAGCGCGTAGCAGACCGCGGAGTTCGCGGCGGAGCCGCGGCCTTGGCAGAGGATGTTGGCTTCCTTGCAGAACCGGACGATGTCCCACACGACGAGGAAGTAGCCGGGGAAGTCGAGGGTCTTGATCACGTCCAGCTCGTGGTCCAGCTGCGCATATGCTTTCGGCGAGTCGGCGCGGGTGCCGTAGCGGGTGGCGGCGCCGGTCCAGGTGAGTTCGGTCAGGAAGGACATCTCGTCGTGGCCGGCCGGCACGTCGAACGGCGGCAGATCCGGTGCCACGAGCTGCAGGTCGAACGCCACCTCGACGCCGAGGACCGCGGCGCGGCCGACGGCGCCGGGGTAGCGGCGCTCGAACCGGCGCTGCTGTTCGATCCCCGAGCGCAGGAACGCCTGCCCCGAAGGTGGCCGCCACCCCTCCAGCTCCTCGGTCGACCGACGGGCCCGCACCGCGGCCACTGCGTCGGCGACTGGGGCGTCGGCGGGGGTGGCGTAGTGGACGTTGTTCGACACCACCGTCGGCAACCGCAGCTCGCGGGCCAGCTCGTCGAGCATGTCGTTGGCTGCGTCGTCGAGGGGCTGGCGGTGGTTGATCAGCTCGACGGCGACGTGGGAGTGTCCGAACCAGTCGACCAGCCGCTCCAGCTCGGCCCGCGCCGCGGCCGGCCCGTGCTGGGCGAGTGCTCGGCGGACGCGGCCTTTGCGGCAGCCGGTGAGGACGATGACGTGCCCGGCCAGCTCGTCGATGACCTCTTCGAGGTTGTAGACGGGGCGGCTTTTCTCGCCGCCGGCGATCTGGGCGTGGGAGATGACGCGGCAGAGTCGGTGGTAGCCCTCCTGCTGCCGGGCCAGCACCAGCAGGTGCGACCCGGCGGGATCGGGCTGGCCGGCCTGTGGGGCGGGCAGGTCGAGGGACAGTTCGGCGCCGAACCCGACTCGGACGCCGAGTTCGCGGGCGGCGTCGTTGAACCGGACCGCGCCGTACATGCCGTCGTGGTCGGTGAGCACGAGCGCGTCGAGTTCGAGCCGCGCGGCCTCCTCGACGAGGGTCTCGGGGTGGGAAGCGCCGTCGAGGAAGCTGAAGTTGGAGTGGACATGCAGCTCCGCGTACGGCGCCCGGAGGCGTTCGCCGCCGTCGTCGCGGCCGCGGCGGTCGCGTAGGTCCGGCGGGGCGCCGGTGTAGCCGTCGCGCTTGCGCGACCAGGCGGGGGAGTCGCTGCCGTCTCCGATGACGGGGGCACGGCCGGAGGCGACCCGTTCGACTTCGGACCAGGGCACGTTCGGGTTGTTGAACGCCACGACAAGCTCCCACACCACGCCAGATCGCTGTGGGAAGTCAGCGACAACAGTTCGAACACCAGAACGACAGCTGTCCCGATCGTGGGCCGTGAACGTCGTCCTGTCAACTCGTCGTGGTCACCGATAACGCCAGGTGAGACTAGTGACACGCGATCAAGACAGGCTCCGTGCGTAGAGCAGACGCTCATGGTTGAATGCGGTGCGGAGATAGGCCGAATGGCTGATCTTTAGGGCCTTGGTGTGAGCTGAAGGAGGAGGCCGAGTGGCGGCCACGGAGGACAAACCGGACTTGACGGATGCAACGACGTACGCCGCGAAGGGCAGCAAGCTGGGTGATCGCTGGCATGTCCTGTCCGACGGCGAGACCGTCCACTACCAACGAGCCGACGGCACGTTCGCTCCGCGCCTCGACAAGAACGACCGGGTGCTCACGATCGTCACGGCAGCAGACCTGCGCCGCGGCGTAGACAGCTGGGAGCAAGTCCCACGCGAGGAGTAGTTCCGCATGGAGTCGGCGGGCTCCAGGGTACTCGGCGAGCCGGTTGTGGAGTTCGGATCGGCGGGGGCTCGTGCGAGCGGACCGGCCGTGCCGATGCCGGACTCGGCCAGGTCGCCGTCGAGCGGCACCACGGGCGTGCGTGAACTCCTCTTGCCCGACCCGGCTCGAACAAGAATGTGTCGGCCGCTGAGTCCCCCCGGTTGCCGCATCGTGAGACTGTTGCTAAATGACCGCTCTGGGTGATTCCGCTATCGCCGCACAGCACATCACGATTCACAGTGCACGCGCGAGCACGGAGGACCTTGAGCTGCAGACCCGTGCACAGGCACCGGCTGGTCGGGGCGGTGCTGCCGCTGGCGAGACCAGCGGTGCGGAGACCAGGGACGGGCGCTGGTGGCAGTGGAGGACGCGCGGCGCAGAACGCGTGCTGCCGCTATCCGTGTCCGGGCTGGGCTGATGAGCTCGGCGCTTGCGCACTGTGGGTCCGCCGAGCAACACGATCAGCTAGCCCAGAGTGGTGGTTCCGCCGCAGACGGGCACGGCGCCAAGCTGAGGCCCATCGCGCAGACGCGGCGGCCGACCGCCGGTCCGCCGCCGAGGTCGACATCCCGACAAGTTTGTGGCACAAGATCCTGGCCGGCAAGGGTTATCTGGCTTGTCCCACGGCATTTCGTGGGTCTGCGCAGTGGTGACGATTAGGTCGGTCGATGTCGAGGAATGAAGTGACTCGCCCTTAGGTGCTGGCCCTGGGGTATCCAGCGCTGGTTGGCTCGGCCAGGATGTAGCAGGGCAGATCAAACCCGCACCCTGCGCCTCCGCACGGTCGGGTGAGCGGGCACGTGGCGCAACGGAAGCGAACACATGAACGCAGTCGCCGGACCGCGGGTCGAATTCATGCGGAACGCACGCAATGAGCCGAGGTCGTGGCGCTGCACCTTCAGGTGGCTATTGCTCACCCGGATGCTATTTCGTTCGGCAGCTCCAGCTCAGGAGGGCATGCTTATCTGGTGGATTCACTTGCCGGAGAAGACGAAGCAGGTCAGCGCCTAAAGCGCACGGCCTTACGTGACTTCTTGCCTGTCCCCGACGACGTGCGCGAAGCTCCTGGACCGGGCTACCAGTTCCGAGTGAGTCGGGACACGGTTCCGGTTCCGGTCTTGCTCAAGTACGCGCTGAAGCTCGTCGGATTGCCCGCGCACGGCCCAGGGGAGAAAGTCGCTTGGTGGATCGACTTCCTGTATCAGGACGAGCGGTGTGAGCTGGCGCATCAGAAGTTCGGTGTCCGGCTGATGCTGGCAACCGAGGCGCCGATCGACGAAGCGCACAGGAAGATGGAGCGGATCGTCAAGCAGCTGCGGTCTTCCCTGCGCGTGGTCGAGAAGCTAATCGTGGACGCCGCGCCCGAAATCCTGAGTGCCGGGAACGCAACCGTGGTGAACCAGCACTCGGCCCTGCGGCAGGCTTACGAGTACTTCCGGGAGCGGGCTTCCGAACCGATCTTCATCGAGGATGAGACCACCGTCACCGAGTACGAAGGTCGCGGCACGGGAGTCACGTTCTTCAGTGGTGCAAGGCGCATGCAGATGAACGCGTTCCACGACATGATCGCGGCGATCACGGCCTACCTCAGCCTCTTGGAACATGACCTTGTCCTGGCCTTGCCGTTCAGCGGATTCGACCCGGCGACGGACAACGTTACAGAGGTCATCGGATGGCGATGGGGCTTGAAGTTCGAGCGTCTGCTCGGCACCGACGGCGACGCCGGAAAGTACCGGCAGCGCCTGACCGAAGTCGTCGAGAGATGGCGTAACCCGTACTCGCACGGCGGATTCGAAAAAGGCCACGGCGCGACGATCTACCTGCACACGCCCGGCGTGAACGCCGCCGTCCCGGTAGGACTGACGAAGGTACGCAACAGCCCCCTGTTCTCCCTACTGCCGACGACCGAGACGGATATCGCCGACGTGTTCGAGCTCTTCAACGAGATCGACACGTGGTTGAAAAGCAAACTGCCCGAGGCGATGCAATGGATCGAGTCGGACCTCAACGTCCGCTTCGACGAAGCGTTCCGCTCCGAGGTCGATGCTGCACGAAGAAATAACCGGTTCGACCGCCTCATCGAGCGCACTGACTACCACCAGTCCAGGCTCGACAACATGGAGTTTTGATCATCGCCGGCTGAAGAGCGACGCCCCTTGGCCCCGCGGCCGCTCCTGCAGCCGTTGGCCGACGCAGATCCGCTGCTCGCCGCCGCACGCTGAATGCCTGTCGCGTGCGCGCGTATGGCGACCATCGCTGAGGTCTTAGTTCAAAGAGGGAACGGGGCGCAACGTCGCAACGCGTCGGGGCGTGGTGCCCGTAGCTTGCCGCCGACCGAGGTGGCGGCGGCAAGCTCACGGACCTGGAGGTCGTTAGGCTGACGTCTCCTGCGGGCTCGAGGTGCTTGCGGCAGCCGACCTGAGCATGCTGGGCGAGGTCACCAGTCGCGTCCAGTCGCCAAGTGCCCTGGCGAAGCCGTCGTCGTCGTTGGGTTCGAGGACCGCGACGATGTCGACTGTGTGATGGGTGCGGTGGACGTGCTTGATTGTCATGGGAGCCGTGGGGCGCTCGTCGTGGGAGCCGCCGTGTCCGGAGGGCACCATCACATAGAAGACGTCGTTGTCGGTTGACGATTTGCTGCGGGGTACGACGAGATGCGCGCACAGGTCGGGGTCCAGCTCGGCTGTTGCTCGGCCTCCGAACTTCTGGCACGCCGCCACCAGTTGCTCGATGCGAGCGAGCCGGTCGCGTGCAGCCCACCGGTCAACCAGGACGAGTTCGCTTCCCCACGCCCGCACCATCCATCCCGCAGCGCCTTCTGGCAGCGGGCCGAGCTGGCCGTTATGCAGTGCGCGGGTGACCTCGAGGGCCTGCCATGCGCGGGATGCGTCCGTAGCGGCGTCCTGCCGTATATGCAGTGTGCGGAGCATTTCAGCGCGGCCGGCGGCGTCGTTCTCCAGTTCGTCGGCGACGGTCAGGCGCTGAGCTCTGGTGAGTCGGCTCAGTACATCCGGTAGGTACAGCATGGTTTCGGCGACATCGAAGAAGCTCCACTGGTCGTGGTGGCGGTAGCCGTCTCCGGACAGGTTGATCCGCGGGATGGCGGCGTCAGGGCCTCGGAGATGGTCGATGAGTTCGGCGATGCCGGCTTCGATGACCGGGTAAGTGTCGAGCCACGGCGCGGCATCCCACGCCCCTTCGGACACGTGGGTGAGGTAGACAGCGAGGTCACGGGCGAGGTCGCCGTTGTCGACGGTCGTGACCTTCACGGTGTAGTCGTTGTCCACCCCGGCCCAGGTGGCGAGCACGGTGAAGCGGGTACCGGAGGCCAGAAGGCTGTAGCTGGTCAAGGGCGTCTCCTGAACGCGCAGACCACCGACGGCGCGCGACTCAGCGCGGCACCGTCAGTGAGCAGAAGGAAGAGGTCCGGGAGCCCCGCGGCACGACCGCCAAGCCAGTCCGTGGCCCACACTGTAGCTCAATCGAGGGCCTCGGGCGCAGGCCGAGTCCCGCGCTCCGTCACCGTCGGAGGTGATCCCCGGCTCGGCCTGCTTCGGCATCGACGTCGCCATTGCCGAGCCCGGACCGGTGAGCTCGGGTGTGCTGGACGACATCCTCGCGTACCGGCTGCCGGAGGACCCGTACGCGGCTCTCTTCGCCGGCGGCGGTGTCCCTGCGGCAATGATGATCACCCCCGAGCAGGCCGCCGCGACGCTCGCCGAGCTGGTCGAGCGGGCAGAGGTACCGCTGCGCCTCCCGGTCGGCCCAGTGGCGGCGCACGTGCTCGCAGCCCGTGACGCCGCGCCGTACGACAAGCCGTTCATCCCGGCTTGACCGGGCGAAACCCGGTCGTCGAGCCTGACATCGCTGCCGGCCTCGATCACCGGATTTGTCCCCTGTGAGTCCGCCACGGCGAATTCCCTGGTGGCGTCGTCCAGCTGCTCGGCAGTCGAGCCCTCGTGGTGACCACCGGAGCGGGCGAAGCGCGGCGCCGAGTTCGGCTCCGGGGTCAACCTGAAACGGGGCTACGTTGCCGTCGGCGAAATGACCTTGCTGACATCGGACTAGCTTTTGTACAGCTGGCTGCGCCTCTACAGATCGGAGTCAGGGCCTGGTGATGCGGTCGAACACGATGAGGTCCCAGCCAGCCGAGACGATGAGCTCCCCGTCAGACCCGAACGCCGCGGCGCCGGTCCCGCGAAAGTCGAAGACGGCGACCTCTTCGCCGGTGGCGAGCTCCCACGCTCGCGCGGTGTCGTCGCTGGCGGCGACGACACCGCTGTCTCTATGCGCGGCCGCCACCCTCGCGGGCGCCGCGTCACCGATCTTGTGCGAAAGCCGCTCGAGCGAGCTGAAATCCCTGAGCGACCGGCAGCGTGAACCGGCGGGCGCACCGGCACGCCCGCCGGTTCACCGGGTCAGGTGCAGATGAACCGCAGGTTGTCGACGTTGTTCTGCGCGCCCGCCGGGAGGTTTCCCCACGAGGTCTCGTTCGCCGTGAACCTCACCGTGGACCCGTCCTTGAGCTCCCAGGTCCCGCTCGTCATGTTGTTGATCGAACCGAGCCTGTTCCGCACACCCGACGGCAGCTCGATGGTGATTCCGCACGGGATGGTGCCGGATATGTCGACGAGGAACCCCGTCGGGTTGGGGCCGGTGGTGTCCCACCCGCAGAAGTGCCACTGCTGGCATGGGTAGCCGTCACGCGCCTGCGCGCTCGCGGAAGCCGTCCCGGCCCCCGCCAAGCAGAGCACGACACCGATCACGGCAGCTCTCGGCGCGCGGTTGAGCATCCTTGACATGGGAGGTCCTTCCCTCGGCAGTTGCTGCGACCCCTGATTCCTCGAGCCCCAGTCGACACCCAGGATGGGTGAAGCCTGCTTCAGAACGGCTTCACCGCAGTGTGGGAATACTGCTGAGCCCACCAGGGGACTCTGTGGGTGAACCGTTGTCCTGTGACCCCCGCGGTGGGACGGTGAAGGAGTGACGAGTACGCAAGGGGAAGCGTCGACCATTCACCCAGCCGAGTTCGATTGCCCGTGGCCCGGGCTTTTGCAGGACTGCGAAAGCGCCGTGCCGCCACTCGCCGTGGATGTGCTCGGGCCGCTCACCGTACGAGTCCGGGGGCGGACCGTCACACTGACCGCGGGGCGGCTTCGCGCCTTGCTCGCGGGACTGGCGATGTCCGCCGGCCGGACCGTGCCACTGCAGCGCCTGACGGAGATCGTGTGGGGCGACCACTTGCCCGTGGATCCTCGCCGCAGCCTGCAGACCTACGTGTCCCGGCTCCGCAGCGCGCTCGGTGCTCGCTTCATCGAGACGCACCCGGCGGGCCTGCGGCTGGACATCGCTCCCGACGACGTCGACGCGCTGCGGTTTCTGCGCCGGCTAGAGACCGCGGCCGCGGATACCGATAGGGAAGAGTCGCAGCTCGACGGCGCTTTGTCGTTGTGGCGCGGTGAGCCGTTCGAGGGCGTGAACTCCCGATGGCTGGGGCAGAGCGAGCGGCCGCGGTTGCTCGAGGCGTATCTGTGCGCCCGGGAACGGCGGATCGACCTCAGGATCCTCGAGGGCGCGCACGGGTCGCTGACGGCCGAGTTGGAGGTGCTGACCGCTCGCTACCCCCTTCGCGAGTCTCTGTGGGTGCGGCACCTCGTGGTGCTGGACCGCTGTGGCCGCCGGGCGGAGGCGGTGCGCCGGTACGAGGTGATCCGCCGGCGGCTCGTCGAGGAACTCGGAACCGATCCGAGCCCCGAACTGCAACGGGTGTACTCCGCTCTGCTCTGATCTGGCGTAGCCGGGTCCGCGAAGCGCGATGCTGCAGCCTCAGCCTGCACCAGCGCCTTTGCGGAGCGTCGTTCACCAGCGGCTGGTGAGGCATGATCACCGCGCCCGAGAAGACCTCGGGCTGGGTGGGTACCCCGTCCGGCTGGGGTCGGGCATCATGCGACGCCAGCCGGACGCCGCCGTCGGTGACGGCTGCGGGGTGAGTGCTGCCGGTACGTCGTCTTCGTACGTTAGGCGCGTCGAATCAGTGGGTCGAACTCGTCGAAGGTCGGGCTGGCCTGGAGTGCCGCGTCGTACTCGGCGAGGCGGTCGGCGTTGGGAAGTTCGGTGTTTTCGTTGTTCGCCGGATCGATGTCTTGGTTGGTTGGCGGCTCGTCAGCATGGCGCATTGCTGTCACGATCCAGGTGGCCGGATGGGTCGGAGGAGGCCATTCGTCGAGGTCGTCGGGCAGCCCGGCCGCGCAGGCGGCGCGGACGAATGTGCACAGCAACCGTGCCGCCCGCACCCGACGCTCGTAACCGAGCGGTTCGTGGGACTCGAGCACGGCTACCGTCACATCCTCGAACGCCTTGGCCAAGGTGTAGGGCGGCATCTGCTCATCTTCGCTTAAAGGAGCGGGTGTCGTCTGATAGCGACTCGCTATCGGGGAGAACTGTCCTGTTCTTGACCAAGGTGGGAAGAATGTGCCCGGTGATCGATAGCTGTATCGGCGGGAGGGCGTAGCCGGTCTGTTCACCGACGCTCGACCGAAGAGGCGGCACGTTGCTGGCGCTGTCACGAGGCTGAGACAGGTCTCCTTAAGCACGCCCCCCTGTCGTGCCTCGTGCTGCAGCCGAGGGAACACTCCGAGCTCCTGCTCGTCGAGCATCCGCTCGATGATGTGTCGGAGAGTGGGTAGGTGAACTGATGATGTTCCTGCATGCACTCCGGTCGGCGGGTTGAGCCCGCAGAACTCGAGAAGGCGCCCTTCGCGGAGGGGGCCGAAGGCTGGCTGATCCAGCCCTCGCCCGGCGTCTGACCTACGCCCGGCGCCCGCCGTAGAGCGCTGACAAGTGCTACGGCCACCAGTCCGGCGCCGATGATCGCCGACGCGACGACTACCAGGATCGTCGCGCTTGATAGGGCAGGAGGATCGCAGCTGCTCAGACCCGGCCGATACCCGCACCGTACGAGCCCGCCCCGCATCGACGACCGGATCTCCGGGGCAGGACTGAGTGCCTGCTCGGCTGACCACCACACCAGGCCCGAGCAGGCGAGCAGCGCGACGCCGAGCACGCCGAGTAGCAACTGGCTCCATCGACGCACCTGTCGCGGTCAGCGCTTCTAACCTTAAGTACCAGTCCTTGTCGCTCTGCGTAACCGGTGTGGTTGTGGTGGCGATGCTCGTGCTCGACGTCGAGTGACCGTATAACGATTTACGCGACTGCTGCCGCTGGTCATCTGCATAAACCGTGAAGGGACGCTGATGCCGCTGGACATGTTTTGTGCAATAGGAACCGGACGAGTTGACATCATGCCGGCATGGCAAGGGACGAACGGCGAAATGCCCTTTGAACAGCCAAATGTTCAAGCCTTACGTCCGGTTGCGTCCACGCCAGGGGTGGCAGGCTTTCTCAGGCTGCTCGCTCCAGGGCGCCCGCCATCCACTCGGCTGCGTCGAGGAATGAACCGACGTCGTAGGTGCCCTCGGCTCCGCCGGCGTCGTGACGCAGGGCAGCGACCAGTGCGGCAAGCAGTGCGCGGCGGCCGCGCAGCAGTTCTTCGGTCAGAACTTCTGCGAGGTCGGCGTCTTCTGTCTCGTGCAGGGTCGTCTGCAGTGCAGCTGCATCGACCGCGACGTCGTCTCGGTCCAGCAGTCGCTCGGCTAGCTCGCGCAGTCCGGCTGGCGTTTCGGCCTGCGTGTCGATGCTCACGTTCCGTTCCTCCCTGTGGGCCCTTCGGCGCGGTTGCGTTCGGGTGCCTTGATTCTGACACACCGAGACTACGCCTGGAATCGGTGAGGCCTGAGGTGAACGATCTCGCCGGTGGACTCCTTCGCGTGGACGGAGATTCAGTCTCGTCGGCCGCGTTCGCCCGCGACGGTAGCCATGGGCTGCTGGTGTCGAGTTCGGCCTCAGCAGATCGATCCGCCAAATGGCAGTTCCGCAAGCGCCCGGCGCTTGAATCGGAACCATGGGGGTCACTCCGCCCGATTTCGCCTGCACCGAACACGTTGTCGCCGTTGTGTTCCATCACATGGCCGAGTTCCAGCACCTGTGGAGCGTCCAGACCGTAGATCTGTCTGGCATCTGGTCGCTGGGAATTGGTCTGAGCTGCTACAGCTGACGTTGGTGTATCGCGGCGGGATTCGTGTGCGGTCGCTGTGATCGGTCCGCGGTGGATCCGCCAACGGACTTTCAGTCGAGGTGTGGCCGGCCTGATCTGCCGGTGGCCTCGCCCTCGGTTCCGACGCGGTGCAGGACAGTTCCGGACGCGATGTCCAGAATCTCGATCAGGTGTGCCGAGCGCTGCACCGCGACCCACGGCAGCTCGTGGTGACGCACGACCGGTCCGGCGAACTCGACGACCGTGCGCACGTCGTCCGGCGTCCGCGCCCGGACGGTGGCGCCTTCACGGGTCAACAGCGCAGGGTGATCACCGATATTAGCCAAACCCAGCACGTCCTCGCCCGGCGGGACGGCAATGAACGCGTCGTGCCGGTCGTGGTGCCACGCCTTCCAGGTGGGTCCGTGCGGGGCTGCGTACCAATAGTCGGCCCCGAGCAGCGTGTGGCCGGCGCCGTCGGTGTTGGTGTGGAAGGGCCAGCGACCGGCCTGGTGCACGACCGCGTTCGACCGCTCGAGCGTGATGTGGTCGCCGGCGGACCACTGCAGGTACCACCACACGCCCGCGCGGTGGAAGTAGACGCCGAATCGCCACGGCTCGTCCATGTCGAGGTACAGCGGCGACAGGTTGTGTTCAGTCTCTTCGGCGACGTGGAAGTCGATCGGCACATGGAGCTTGCGCACGTCGAGGTCCTGGCTGCCTTCGACGTGCACCACCAGTTCCTGGTCGACCTCGATCAACGTGATCAGCGATTCGTAGTGCGATTCGGACACGTGGATCGCGGCGAGCACTGGGCCCGGCAGTCGGAACTTGACTGTCGGCGTGCCGCACCGCCACAGCACCAGCTCGCGCGGTCCGTCTCCGCGCGCGAGCATCGAGGGGCCCGAGCTCGGGAAGATCGGGAACCGCAGCGTCGTGCCCCGCACCTCGGATCCCAGCAACCGACGGCACTCCTGTTCGGACGGCGGGGAAACCTCGACCCGCTCGCCGTTCACCGTTACGTGCACGAACCCGTCGTCGCCGTCGGCCAAGGTCACCGTGCGCTCGCGCGGATGCTCTTTGCCGTTGCGGAACGTGAACCCGTGAGCAGGCTCTGCCCGCGAGATCAGCCACTCGGTGCCGATCTGGTTCCAGTAGCAGGCAGTGACCGGCAGTGTCGCGACGCTCTCGGCCTTCCGCTCCAGCATCACGATCACGGCCAGCCGCACCAGATCCAGGCGTGCGGAGGAGTCCGGCAGATCATCGAGCAGCACCATGATCCGGCCGTTCAGCGGCGGCACCACCACGGCGATCGCGTCGACCAGTGAGCGGAACTCCGTTCCCAGATCCACACCGGCGAGTACGGGCAAGGTCGTTCGCGTCATCGTCCCCCCTGGACACCGTTGGCGGGATCTTCTCAGATTTCCGTCGGCTCGGCGAGGGACTGCGGAACAGGATGCTGACTGGCGGCGCCGGTCAGCCGCTGAGGTCGGCTGCGTCGAGGCCCCACACTGTCATTGGCAGAAACGGACGTTGGACTGTTAGACCAGTCGTATCCGTCCGGCCGCAGTCGAGGTCAGTGGCGGTCGTTGCGACCATCAAATGATCCGGCGCGCGCACCGAAATGCGTCACGGGCCGCCCATGGGGTGATTGCTGGTCGCGGCGGGGAATGGAACGCTGCGGGATTGAGCGACGAGGGCGAACTCGTGGATGCCCGGGACCTGCTGCTGGACCAGTGGCTTCGGTCACTCGGCCGCGCCGATCGCACCGAGGTGATGACCCGACTGGCATGGCTGCGGACCCGGCACGACAACTGCCTGTGGGCGACCGAGCGCACCGCCGACGCCGAGCAGGAGCAGCAGCTGCGCGAGCACGCCCGCGAGCTGGCGCAGGCGATCGTCGCGATCGCCGACGAGCTGGGCAGCTCGGCCAGCGACATCGCTGGCGGGATCGTGCTGCTTCATCGTGGCGGCAGACGGGCACTCGGGTGATGCTATGCGACTGAGAACTGGGCGGCGGCCTGTCGTTCGCCGCCCCGGAGTCGTCTTTGTTCGAGGTGATGCTGGCTGGATGGTATCGGCAGCAACGGATGCCGTGCCCACGTCAGACACGATCCGCAACCGGCTGGTGCTGACCCGCCGGCTTTCGGCGAAGACCGAGGGGGCGCCCGTGGCGGTGGCGGTGGACTGCCGTTGAGGTCGAGGCGTTCTTCGCTCATCTGCGCTCCCCGCCGAGCGGTCGGACAACGACCACGGGCTCCTAGCACCGCGTGGAAGACGGCGAACATCGCGCTGGCCCCGGTACCGCTCGAACGCGACCAGGGCTTCATTCCCGGCTTCGCCGGTGACGGCGACCCGACTTCCCTGGATCTACCCCGCTGTTCGTCGATGCCTTGAAAGCAAGCGACTTGAGCGTCTGCGGTGCCGCCTACGAGGGCTCTTCGAGACTTCGTTGGAGCCACTTGAGCACACGTAGCGACTGCTCCAAAGACGCGTCGTGCACCGCCGGCCGCTCCTTGGCTAGCTGTCGGTAGATAGCGACGGCTTCGGTGATCGCGGCCAGGCCGTCTTCGTGCCGGCCAAGGGCGCCGAGCAAGTTTGCGCGATAGTTGAGGCTCATGGCGAGGTCGGGCAAGTAGGTGTCGGGACGTTGCTCGGCGAGCCGGCGTCGGATGGCGACGACTTCGGTGATCACGGGCAGACCCTCGTCGTACTGGCCGAGGGCGAAGAGCCTAATTGCGTGGTTGTTGAGGCTCATGGCGAGGTAGGGCATATAGGTGTCGAGGCGTTGCTCGGCGAGCCGGCGGAATATGTCGATGGTTTCAGTGGTCGCGGCCAGGCCGTCTTCGTGCCGGCCAAGGGCGCCGAGCAGCACTGCGTGGTTGTTGAGGCACATGGCGAGGTCGGGCAGGTAGGTGTCGGGACGTTGCTCGGCGAACTGGCGTCGGATGGCGACGGCTTCGGTGGTCGCGGCCAGGCCGTCTTCGTGTCGGCCAAGGGCGCCGAGCAAGTTTGCGCGATTGCTGAGGCTCATGGCGAGGCTGGGCAGGTAGGTGTCGGGACGTTGCTCGGCGAGCCGGCGTCGGATGGCGACGGCTTCGGTGATCGCGGCCAAGCCGTCTTCGTGCCGGCCGAGCTCGTCGAGTCGCACTGCGTGGTTGTTGAGGCTCAAGGCGAGGCTGGGCAGGTGGGTGTCGGGACGTTGCTCGGCGAGCCGGCGTCGGATGGCGACGGCTTCGGTGGTCGCGGCCAGGCCGTCTTCGTGTCGGCCAAGGGCGCCGAGCATGTTTGCGCGGTTGTTAAGACTCATGGCGAGATTGGGCAGGTAGGTGTCGGGGCGTTGCTCGGCGAGCCGGCGGAAGATGTCGATGGCTTCGGTGGTCGCGGCCAGGCCGTCTTCGTGTCGGCCAAGGGCGCCGAGCATGCTTGCGCGATTGTTGAGACTCCCTGCGAGATTGAGTAAATAGGCGTCGGGGCGTTGCTCGGCCAGCCGGCGGCAGACGTCGACCGCTTCGGTGATCACGGGCAGACCCTCGTCGTACTGGCCGAGGGCGAAGAGCCTAATTGCGCGGTGGATGAGACTCGTGGCGAGGTCGGCGTCACTGAGAGAGGGATCATCGATGAGGGCTTGCCGCTGCCGCGCGACGATCGTCTCGGTGATGTCAGCCGCGGTGTCGGCGAGGACGTTCGTCTGATCCGGTAGCGCGTCTCTGAGCCTGAGCAACAGAGTGGTGCTGGTGGAGGTCGAGGTGGCTGCCTGTCCGAGGGCGCGCAGCAGCGGGGCGGCCTGCTCGATGCTGGGCACGACCCGGACTGCCGCAACCAGCAGCCCAGAATGCCGTACGCACAGTGACGTCAGGACATCGCCTGCCTGGGGCTGAACGACCGTGTGCGCCGCAGCCCGGGCCGACACCATCAGCAGCCGTTCCGCGTCTGCTTCGTCGACCCCAGCAGCGATGGCCTCGACGACGCTGGCGCGTGTGGTGTCCGCGAGCAGTCGGCCGATCAGGCGTTCCGCGAGCCGGTCCGGTGCCAGCCCGGCGAAGGTGTCGGGTTCGGTGCCCGGATAGAGATGCAGCAGCCACGCCCGCACACTGTCCCGGCGGTCGAGGGAAAGCTCGGCCACGGCCGGAACAAGCCCCACGACCGAGTCCAGCTCCTGGGCCGTTGTGGGGCTGAGCAGTGCCGTGGCCGCGACCACGTCCTTTTGCGCCGACGGGCTCAAATCCAGGTCCCCGGCGCTGGCCGCCCAGTGCCGGCGTTCGTGCTGGAGCAACCGATCCTCGGGCGAGTCACCCGCGGACGACGTTGCCATGGTGTTGTCGAGCAGGTCGGCCAATGCGGTCATCTGCACGGCCAGCACCGTTTGCCCCCCGGCCTCCGGCGCTGCTCGCTCGGTCACGTCGGCCGCCGCCGCAGCCCAGGGCTCGTTCTCGTAGCCAGGGACGCGGATGAGGGCGGCGGCGAAGGCCTGCACCGCCGTCCGGTAGCTGTCAAGGCGGTCCTGGCTCGTGTCGTCCAGCACCGGCAGCGCTGCGACCCGGGCGGTTTGGGCCAGGTCCTGCACAGCGTCGCTAGCCGTGGGCAGCGTGTCGGTCCACCAGGCGCCCGCGGTCCGGGCGAGCAGCAGCAGCTTCACCGGGGCCGCACCGGCGCGCTGGGTGGGCAGATCGGCGATGTCGGCGATCTGGGCGGTCCGGCCCTCGGCGTAGTCCAGCACCACCAGCAATGGCACCCGGACCTCCGCCAACAGCGCCAGCTCGGCCGCACCCGCTCGCGGGTCCAGCCACACCGTCGCCCAGCCCTGGTCGGCGAGCTGTTCGCCGAAGTGGTGCGCCAGCCGGGTTTTGCCCTGCCCGCCTCGGCCGTGCAGCAGCCAGACACCCAGCTCGGGCTCGTGCGCCCACGTGGTGAGGTCGGTGAGTAGGCCGGTGCGGCCGTGGAAGGGAACGACCGCCCGCCGTGCGGGCAGGAGTCCCGCCGGCGACGGCACCACCCGACCGTCGGGCGCTTTCGCCTGTGCGTCGGCCAGCCGGCGCAATTCGACCGCCTCACACCGCGTCGCGACGGCCCCGGTGTGTGCGGCGACGGCGGCGGCAAATTCCGGGTGGCGCAGCAACAGCGACACCGGCACCGCCTCCAGCACCGCGTGCGCGCGGCCGGCCGGCTCGGTCGCGATGACGCCGATGACTAGGCCCTCGCTCAGCAGCGCCGCCCCGGACATCCCGCCCCAAGGCGAGTCGCCCTCGGGCGGGAATCCGTCCAGGCGGGCCACGTAGCGACGGCCGACGGTCCGGTCGCCGGGGTTGAGGGTCCCGCTCGCCTGCACCACATCGATCGGACGATCCGGCCGTTGCACGAGGTTCGGCACGCCCCAGCTCTCGCAGGCCATGCTCGCTTGGTGAGTGACCGCGCGGCCCCACCCGGCCTGGCCAGGCGCGGTCTCCCAGGCATCGTCCTCGACCGCGACCAACGCCGCGTCGTCTTCTCCGCCGGGGGTACCGCACCAGAGAACCGTCGCCGTGAACTCACCTGGCCGTCCCGGGTGAAACACCGACACCGACGCCCCCACTTCGGCCACGACGTGTGCCGAGGTCAACACCAGCCTCGGTGCGACCTCGTAGCCCGATCCCGGGCCACCCGGGCCGGTGACCGCGGTGACCCGCTCCCACACCTGCGCAGCACCCCTCAGCGGTCGACAGGCCCGGACACCGCGCCCGGCCCGGCCGGCCGGGCCTTCTCACCTGCCACCAGCAAATCCCCGCCACCGGCCTTCTGCGGGGTCAGGGTCAGCTTGACCTTGTGCGTGCGGCCCTGCGCCAGCCCGCCTTCGGCGTCGGCGGAGACAAGCCACGCCTTGAACCCGGCCTTCACCTTGGCGTCCCGGCGCATCTCTACCGCGAACTCCAGCTCAATCGGGCCGACCACGAATTCGACGTCGCTGCCGGCTCCCCGCGTCGCCGCGGCCATCAGCTCGTCTCGGACCGAGGCCACCGCGTCCGCCAACTCAATCTCCATACCCACCACAGTCGCAGCTCCCATACGACTTGCAACACGCCCCGCCGGAGAAACGCCGCAGAGACCGTCGTGCGGGATGGCTACGCCCGCCGGGCTGGCCTGTCTTCGGCGAATATCGCACATTCGAATACGTGCACTGCACCAGCGCGTGACGCTGGTAACCGCAGTTGAGCGCCCCGCCGCGGGGTGCGGAGATGCGTGGTAGAACGTGCTGCGCGTGGCTGACTGCGCGGTGAGGTCGTTGGGCCGAACGATGGATGTGGAGCGCGCGTGGCGGCGGAGCCGGACCTGACCGGGGCGACGGTGTACGAGACCGCGGAGCGGCCGTCGATCGGCGGTGGACGCTGGCCGAATCGGCGAGCAGGTCGGCGCCGGCGCAGGCGAGCGCCGTGGCTATCTGCAGCATCATCGTGTCGGCCCGGAGTTGGATGACGGCATCGGTCATCGTGCGCGAATGCGTCGGCGTCCCGGCGTCCATGACCTGCATGTACGGGTGGATCGCGGGCAGGGCGAGAACCGCACATCGATGGCACGTGCGGCAGCGGTAACTCTGAGCTACGATATCAGCATGATCTCCCTAAACTTGGGAGATCTCCCACGCGTGGGGGTTCAAGTCCCCCCTCGGACACACGCATTATTCACCCGCGGAGAGGCCGTCACGTCGACAGCCTCTTTTTCGTGGTCGAACCGCAGATCAAGCCGCAAGTCCCGGTAGAGCTGCGCCAGCCGGCCCGGCTGACCGTCGGCCAGTGCGGCGCTGACGTTGCCGAGTGAGTCGATCATCGCGTAGACCTCTGCCTCGCCGAGTCCCGCAGGCTCGCCAGCGCTCATCAGTTCCGCCTGAGCGGCCGCCCGATCGGCCTGCGCCCGGTTGATCCCCTCGACGACCGCTGATGGGTCCACGCCCGCGGAGATGGCGTTCTGGAACCGCTGCAGCCTGGCTTCCGCGTCCTCCAGTTGCTTCCGTGCGGGCCCGTCGTCCGCTGCCCGCGGTGTCGGTTGAGCCTGAACCAGTTGTTCGACGGTCCGCGCGATGTTCTGCCGGTCGAACAGGCCGCCGATCCACTCGTTCAGGGCGTCCCGCAGTGGCTCTTCTTTGAGGTAAATCGTCGGCGGATGCGTGAGCAAGGCTGGCGAGCCGGGCGTGAGCGTCCGGGCCGGGCAGCGGTAGTACATGCCGTGCTTTCTTGGACTGCCTTCCATCTTCCGTCCGCAGGCGGCGCACCGAACAAGTCCACGGAACAGGTACGCGTGCTTGACCGTCCGGCCGGCGCGCTCGGTCTTTCGCGCGGTCCGCAGACCACCCGCCGCTTTGGCTCGCCGCATCAACTGCGTTTGCGTGAAGTCCTGGACAGACACGATCTCGGGATGCGCGGGCTTGCGGGAGCGGACTACCTTGTCCGGCTTGGCGCGACGGAAACGGACGACGTTTCCGGCCGCGACGTCGTCAGGATCAAGCAGCATTTCCTGCCGCGCCCACCGCCCGAAGAACGCGAAGCCGGTCTAGCGCGGATTCTCCAGAATCGACCGCACTGTGCTGCCTTGCCAGCCATCGGCAAGTCGGTGCCGGTTCTGGTCCGGCCGTCGTGCCGACGGGCAGGGGATGCCGTCGCGGTTCAGCCCGTTCGCAATAGCCCGGTCTCCATTGCCGGCGAGGTATTCGGCGAAGATGCGACGCACGACCTCGGCGGCCGACTCGTCGAGAGCGAGCAGGCGTAACCGGAATCCCTCTGCTGCCTTCCTCGGGTTCGGGTGCGGTCCGCCGTCCACGACGACATACCCGAACGGCGCCCGGCCGCCCTGGTGTCGTCCCTCATTGACTACCTGCGCGTCCATCGCGGCCCGCACGCGAGCCTGAACGTGCTGCCGCTCCGACTCGCTCATGCCGCCGAGCACGCTCATCAGCATCTTGTGCGACGGGTTCCGCGGGTCGAACTTTCCGCCCAACTCCGGCACCCACAGGTCCACGCCGTAGGCAGCGAACCGCGGCGCGATGAGCGAGAATTGATTCCCGAACCAGCACCGCGTGCCTTCGCTGACGACCAAGGCATCCCATCCGCGTCGAGGATTCTTCAGCTGGGCGAGCAACTGCGATGCCTCGGTACGCCGGTCCCACGGCACCGAACGAGACTGCCCGATATCGAAGTACTCCGCCACGATCCGGCCACCCAGCGGCTCGACGAACTTCCGCGCGTTCCCGAACTGCCAGCCTCGCGAGGTCTCCGGGTCTTGGTTGTCCTCCGTCGAGCACCGCCCGTAGACGGCCAAGGCCCCGATCCCTTCATCTACGGGCTCGGCCACCTCTAGCCCGAGGATTTCGTCTAATTTCGACCATGGGTCGCTGATTTCAGCGGGCATCGGTCGCCTCCCTCGCCGGTTCGTCGAGAACCGGCACCTCGGTCAGTTCGATCAGTGCGGCCAGCAAGGCGCGCGCAGCCGCAGGCGTCAGCTGCGGCAATTCCGCAGGTAGGATAACCCGATAAGGCCGACCTTCCACTCGTGCACTCATGACGGGTCACCGGCCCCGGTCGATTCGCCGCCAGCGCGGGCACGCTCGACCGCTCGGCGGATATCAGCGGTCAGGTAGCCGCGCACCTGCCGCGTCTCGCCGTCTTCGCTGGTCACGCGATCACGCGTTGGCCGGCACCCCACCTCGCTCATCTGCTGGGAGAACGTCCGCCGGTCGGCGTCCAACGCCTCCAGCAGCTCGGCCGTCGGCACGAAGTCGCGACCGTCGGGGCCGAGGTCGTCACCCAGGTAGGTGACGAGCGAGGCGAGCGGTTCGGGCAACTCGGCCAGCGGCGCGGCCGTACCGGCGCCGAGAGCGTGCGCGACGGCCGCATGGTCGAGGGTCGGCATGGTGTCCTGGCCGGCCGCGTGCCCGGTGAGCGTCCCCGCGGCCTCGCGCAGAGCGCGCCCCTGCTGGCAGATGGTCTGCCAGTCCTCGTTCGGCATGTAGTACGTCCGGACCGTCATGGCCAGCACGTCGGCCCCGGCCGCAGTGTCGCCGTCCGGCCGAAGGACCCCGACGCCCTTGTGTGACGCCAGCAGCCGCGAAGAGTCGAACCCGCGGGTGTTCATCTGCTCGCCGAGCACGATGTTGGAGTCACGCCAGTCCATCACCCGGAGCGCGAACCGCGACCCGAGCACCGCGCGGAGCCCGGACGGGATGGTCTTCGAGTCCGGCCGTTGCGTGGCCAGGACAAGCACGATCCCGGCCGCCGGCCCTTTCTTCGCCAGCCACGTCAGAAGTTCGCCGACGTACTCGCCCGCCGCAAGCTTCTTTCCTTGTACGTCAACGGGCGTACGGTCTTCGAGCGGTACCTGAACCTCGTCGATGAAGATCGCCGTGATCGGCATGTTCAGGGCCTTGTCCCGCGACATCTCCGGCGTCACCTTCGACTCCGGGCACACGATGTCGTCGAGGTCTCGCATCCGTCGGTATCGGCCCTGGACCTCGGCGACCAGTTCGACCAGCCAGTCGACGAGCGCCAGGACGTGCTCGGGTTCGTCACCCGCCATGAAGCGGTGTGCAACCTGCGCGGCCGCGATCCAGTCCTTTCCTGCCTTGAAGTCCGCCACGTAGAGCCGCACCCACGCGTCCAAGATGAGCCCGCTTGCCGCCAGCCGAGCAGCGAATGTCTTACCCTGTCTGGGGATCGCGCCGATCAGCAACGACGTCCACACGAGTGGAAGGTCGATCCGTCGGTCTCGTGCGTCGCGGCCGAACGGGACTGCCCGCCACGCGTCCCAGTGCGTCACGCCGAGCAGCGGCGTCTGGAGCGGCGGCCGAACGTACGGGTCCTCATCGGCTACCCACATCGAGATCCGTCCGGCGTGCCCGCCGTTGCCGCGGACGCGCTCGACGATGAGCTGAACTTCGTCGACCGCCAGTGCCGACGCGAGCGCATCCCGGTTCTTCACGACGTCCGCAGCCTTGCGCGTGGCCGGCAGGTCCGTCGTGACAGCCCACCCGTCGCCGACGCGCGTCGCTCGCTCGACCAAGCGGAGAGTCTCATCCTTCCCGATGAGCTTCGCGTCTCGGAACGCGTCCACGAGGACCTGCAGGTCCATCGTCCACGTGAGCGTGCGCGGACCGGCAAGTGCGGGCTTCCGTCCCGGACTGCCGTCCTTGCGGCGGCCCAGGACCGCGAGCGCTAACGACGCGGCAGCCCCGCCGATCCACAGCGGATCGGCGCCGTACAGCAGATTCACCACCGCGACCATCAACGCCGCGACAGCGACCATGGCGCCGGTGACTTTCCAGCGGAACAAGGTGAGTTCACGGATCTCCGTGAACTTGTCGGCAAGCTTCTCCGACTCCTCGGCTGCCGTCCGGTAGTCGTTCACCTTAACCCAACCGCGCCAGGACCGGACTCCGACCACGACCCCGCGCACCACTGCGCCGACGTACCGGACCGGTGACTTGACCACCCAGACCACGGCATCCTTCGCAGCCTGGATCGCTTGCGGCTTGCTCTTGAGCCACAGGGGCACGCGCGGCGAGTGCTTCCACCACCGAGCGAACCGACGTCGGACAGTCCGGGCACGCGGCTGAGGCAAGGTGTCGTCGATCAGTTCGCCGTCGAGCACCGGGCCGACGTGCTCGACGTCCCCCGAAGCCACCCGAGCGAGCGTGGCACTGCTGTTCACGGCGGCATCCGATTCAGCGGTCATGGCGCACCTCATCCGCAAGCGCGGTGGCCAGCCGAGACGACAACCCGCGTGAGCACCCGGTGACCTCCCGAACCCATGCCGGCGTCACCTTCACGTCGGGCGTCCATGCTTGGCGCGCTTCGGCGAGGTAGTCGGCAAACAACCGTCGGGCAGGTCGTTCACGAGCAGGCGCTGGCAGTTCATGAACGTTCGTGGTGTTCACGTGTGCGGCCTGCACGGCGTCGGTGAGCTTGTCGCGCAGGTCGGTGACAGCCTCGGCCGCGACGAACACGACCATCGGCGGCACGGAGTGCAGAACCACGCCGGCCGGCGATCCGGCCGTCCACGACGACCAGGTGTTCATGACGTACGTAGCCGCCAGCGTGAGCCACTTCGCCGCTCGGACCCACGGTCCGGTGTGGACCTGGTACCGGGCGGTCACCTGTTCGGCCCGCAGGATCGCGAGCAGCACCAGGCAGACGGTCGGGTCCAGTAGCCATGCCGTCAGCCAGGGCAGCGACCCGAAGGTAGCTCCGGCAGCAGCGAACCACTGCACGTTGGCCGTCGTGAACGCCAGGCCGAGGACGATCCCGGCCCAGCACAGCCGGTCGACCTGAGTCCGAATTCGCTCGACTTGCAGCGCGACCACGTCCGGGTGGGTTCGCCAGCGCCGGACGTCAGCCGCTTCAGCGGCGTCCTTAGCGAGCTGCTGAGCGCGGGGGAGTTGCTCGCTCATCGGCGACCACCGCCCCGGCGCGTCGTGTCCAGAGACGTCACGGTGAGAGCGCGCGTCAGGACGAAGGCCGCGACCAGGTCCGGCGCCCCGAGCACCACGAGCAGCAGTGTCGGGTTCCCCGGGTGCGTGATCACGAGCCACTGAATGCCGACGAATGCCGAGCCGGTGAACAGCACCCGACCGGCGAGCGAAACCACGCGGGCGCCGGCTCGTGCGGTCTCGGCAGCGCGGCGCGCCTTGCGTGCGCCGAACCGCCATACCGTGAACAGGGCAAACAGCACCGCCGCGCCCGCAAGAACCTGAGTAGGCGAGAGAGTGAGCGTCATCGCGCCTCACCTCCCCGCCGGCGCACCCAGGCGGGGTGGAGGACACGCCGGGCGGTGTCCGGCAGGGCGCCCCACACGCCCAGCGTGTCCGGCCCGGCGGTACGCAGGTCGAGTTCAAGGCACTCATCGATCACCGGGCAGCCGGCACAGAGCCGTGCAGCCAGCTCCCTGTCCGGCGGATCGTCCCCCGTCAGTTCCGGCAGCTCGGCCCGCTCGAACGCCCAGAAGCACAGGCCATCCCTGGCCACTACGTTCGTCAGCACGTCGTCAGGCACAGCGGCGTACCGGTCGAGCCGGGCAGCGATCGCCGCGTAGTCGTAATCGCTCATCGTGCACCACCGCCGAGCGCCCGCCGCAGCTCGGCGGCCGGGATGACGAGCCGGGAGCGGCGCCGCACTGCACGCAGCGCGCCGACTCGGATGGCGCGATGGATCGAGTTGAGGTCGGCGCCGAGAAGCCAGGCAGCTTCGGCCGGCGAGTAGAACGCCGGACCACCGGCGTTGGGCATTTTCTTCTGCATTGGGAGGTCCTTAAAGTCTAAACGCTGATTTAAGCGTTAAAAAAGAGCTGATTTAGTCGTATGAAAGCACGGGAACGGTCCGAATGCGCGACGCGGTGTGGATCTCGGCGCCGTCGAATCCAGTAAGCGCTAATGTCGGCGCCGAGGCGGACCACGGAGGAATAGGTGTCGGAAGACTGGGCGGCGGTCGCGAAGGCCATCAACGAGCGCGTGAACGAGCTCGGATGGAAGCAACGCGAGCTGGCCGAGCGCTCGCAGGTCTCCCAGGCGATCGTCCGCGAGATCCAGAACCACACCGTCGAGCGCAAGCGCAGCGACCGGACGCTCGAAGCACTGGCCGTGGCGCTCGGCCTGCACCCGCAACACCTGCTCGCCGTGCTGCACGGCCGCATCCCGCCGACCCTGGGGCAGCCGCGCGAGAACATGGAAGACGCTGTATCGGCACGCCTCGCCGCGATCGAACAGCGGCTGACGTCGATCACCGAGCAACTGGCCGATCTCACTGAGCTGCTTCGCCGCGATGGGAAGTCCCGCGACTAGCGCGAGTCCTTTGTGGTGGGCGGCCGACTCGGCAGCCCACCGGTGTTTCTCGTCGTGTGTCATGCCACTAAGAAACGGCATTTCCGCGCGGGCCGGCAGCTGGCAGCGGATGACAAGCTCTGTGTTATCTCTTGTTATTTACGCAGGTCAAAGCGCATATTTGGCGGCGCCGTCATGACGTCGACAACCGCTTTGCAGGCGGCGCGCAATGCGCTCGGCTGGAGCCAGGAAAAGCTCGCACGAGCAATCAACGCGCGCGCAGCGGCGCACGGATTGCCGGAGCGTTCGGTGGCGAGCCGGAAGACGGACATCTCGCGGTGGGAGAACGGGCACGTGATGCCCGAGCCGCCAATGCGCGCGGTCCTGCGCGAGATCTACGGCCGCACCGATGACGACCTCGGGTTCCCATCCGGCGACTTCGCCGGCCCGTCCGGCGACGAACTCGCCGAGCGGCTGATCATCGCCCGCCGGGTCGACGAGCAGACGATCGAGCTGTTCCGCGAGGAAGTTATCAGCGTCCGCCACGCTGACCGCCGGTTCGGCTCGGCAGCGCGACTCGAACGGCTCCGCGGACAGATCACCGAGGTAGAGGGCCTGCTCAGACACACGATCTTGCGTCGAGACCGGGCACCACTGGCCAGCGTGCTGGTCGAAGCCTCGACGCTGGCAGGCTGGAACTCGCTCGACATAGGCGCCCTCGACCAGGCGTGGACGCACTACGAACGTGCGAAGTACGCCGCGCTGGAGTCGGGCTCGGCCGCTCTGCTCGCCCACGCCACCGCCGAACAGGCATTCGTCCTCATCGACGTGGGCAACCTTGACGACGCGCTCGCGCTGTTCGGGGAAGCTCGCTCGATCGGCGAACGAGCCCCGGAGCTACTGCGAGCTTGGCTCGCGGCCGCCGAAGGGGAGGGCCACGCGATCGCCGGCAATCGGGACGACGCTCTTCGATCGTTCGACGAAGCCGACACGTTCCTGCCGAACGAGGTTGTGCACCCCGAGCTGCCGTTCGTCTTCCTCGGCGGCAGCCACCTCGACCGTTGGCGCGGCAATGCCCTGGTCCACCTCGGCGCGCCGGAAGCGATCGAGCACCTCGAGCGCGTGGTCGGCAGCATTGGGTCGACGTCGTTCGTCCGGGCCGGCGCCGCGGTGTACGTGGATCTTGCCCTCGCGTACAGCGCAGCCAGCGACCGGGAGGCAGCCAGGACCTACGCGCTGCAGGCCCGGCGGGTCATCTCCCAGGTTGGTTCCGTGCGATTGCGCCGCCGCCTCGAACGGCTCGTACTGCCCGGCTCACGCCCGGCGTGAGTTGAGGTAGTAGAGCAGCGATACCAGCGTGCCGGAGCCGAGCAGTTCCTGACGTTGCGCAAGCTCGTTGACCCGAGACAGCGGCACCCACTCAACCCGGCCGACCTCTTCGGTGTCGGTCGGGTCGCCGATGTGCTCGGCCTGACGCCACAGGTACACGTCGACCGGGGCGGTGACCTGGCCGGGAAGCGGCTCGAAGCTCACCAGGTGCTCGGGCTCGCCCACGGGCTGCCAGCCGGACTCCTCGGCCGCCTCACGAGCGGCGGTGCTGGCGGAGTCGTCGCCGTTGTCGACCATGCCGCCCAGCAGCTCGTAACCCCACTGCTCGGTAGCGAAGCGGTAGCGCCACAGCATCAGCGCCTCATCCTGGTCGTTCACGATCAGCGCTATGGCGATCCTGGCCAGGTGCACTACGTGGTAGTCCCAGCGTTCGCCGTTCGGCGCCTCGACGTCGGTCAGCCCGACCTTGACCCACTTGTTGTCGTAGACCAGCCGCTCACCGAACGTCTTCCACGACCCATGTTCGTCAGCCACGCCGCGAGCCTACGGGCTGGCGGCTCCCGCTCGTACCGCCCTTCAGTTCGCCGGCCCGATCAGCCGAGCGATCCGACGTTGCTGCCGGACAGAACCTATTTCGACGGCCAAAGTCCGAGCACGCTGAGCGTGCGCGTGTCCCTCAACGCGCTCACCCATCGCAAAGAACGCCGTCGCCAGGTCCACTCGCAAACCCGTCTCCGCGCGGGTGAACGTCGGATCGAGACGGCTCAACGCCGTGGAGAGCACGTCAACGGCGTCCGTCTCGCCGACGCGGGCGAGCGCGTGTCCACGCCAGCGCGCCAGATGGACTGGATCGAGGACGACGTAAGGACCGTCCACCGCGGACACATCGGCTGGCAACAACCCCGCGGCGCGGTCGAAGGCACGCATGCTCGCCGAGCGATGCCCGTCCGCTGCGAGGGCTTCGCCGTGTGCGGCAGCGAGCCACGACCTCAGCAGGCGGCCCGCGACGCGCTGGGCCCGCCGCTCGGTGGCCTGCAGCAGCTCGACGGCTGATGCTGTCTCCTCGACGTCGATCAGCACGAAAGCTTGTTCGGCGGCCGTGTGCACCTCAAACGCCGCGTCACCGGACTCGTGGGCGGCCGCTTTGGCTCGCTCGTAGAACTGCCAGGAGTCGCCGACGAACCCCATGTCGAGCTGCTGCCAGCCGGCGAGCGTGCCGAACTCGGCGAGTAGGGCTCCGAGCTGGCTCCGAACCCCCGGAGTCAGGCTGTGCGAGCGCAGGCGCGTGATCTGCCGGACCTTGGTGGACACCTCCTCGTGCGCCGTCGAGGCACCCAGCTGCCGGTCAAGACGGCGCACCGCAGTCAACTGGTTCTGAAGCAAGGCCAGGACGTCGGCGTTCACGCGGCGGGCAGCGCTGAGCCGCTGCCGCAACTCCTCTTCAGCCGCCTCGACCGGCCCGCGGACGACGTTAGGTGACGACAGCAGGTCGTCAATCGGGAGGCCAAGCATCCGTTCGAGCAGACGGGCGGTGGCCGGCCGCGGACGTCCGACCGGAGCCCCGTCGGGCTTGCGTCCCGAGATCAGGCGCTGCAGGTGCCGCACGCTGAGCGTGCCGGGCTCGCCGAACGTACGCGCGAAGCGCTCGGCATCCTCGACGAACTCGGCGAGGGTCTGACTCCGCTCTCGGAGCTTCAGCTCCAGAACGGTGCGCGGCAGGTCGTCGGTCCCGCCCCCAGCTGCCATCTCTGCCCTCTCGACGAGCCGCCAGCGACATGTCCTCGCTATGTCGTCCGCGTGACCTGGCGCCTATATGAGCGCGCAAGTCAGGCTGATTTCAGATCTTACAGCCCGTAGTGGCTGGTCAGCCGGTAGGTAGCGGAGGGGCTCATGAGCGACGTAGTAGGGCAGGGGAGGGCCGCTGGACTGTACGTGAGCTGGCACAGGAGCGACATCGACGGCCGCGACCACGCGGTGACCGACGAGGAGTTCTCCCGAGGCTGGCGCGCCGCGCTCGGCCGATACGAGGGGCTGTGCGGGCACGTCGTGCTGCCAACGTCGATGCTCGTCGCGCCCGGCCGGCCGTGCGTCCGCTGCCGCGCGTTTCTAGCAGCTCGGACCACACTCCCTGTCGTCGAACAGCGCCTTCACCCACCGCGGCACCGCAAGCCATCACGCTGGCGTCGCCTCTTCCAGCACGTCCCGCAGGTCAACGTGCCTGAACAGGCCCACCCGCACAGCGCCCGCACTTCTCGCGCTCGCGGGTCCCAGACTCCGGCGGGGGCGGGTAGCGCCCCGATCGCGCCCGTCCTCGCCGGACGCTACGAACTGCGGAGCGAACGATGACGACCAGGCTGATCATCGCGCGTCCGCTGTCCGGCACGGTGGGCGAGACTCGCCGCGTGGTCCACCTGTTCCCGCTGCCGGCCGATGCCGTCATGCCGGAGCGCATGACCGCGTACTGCGACGCCACGTTCGGCCCCGGCGAACTGGAGCTGCTGGAACGCCCGCTCGGCATGCCGTGCTTGATCTGCCTCCAGCGCTCACCGCGCCCCACCAGCGAACTCCCGGCGGCCTAGTCGTGACGCCACCCGTACGTGCCGTTCTGCCGACGTTTCAGAAGGAACTCGATCCGCTGCTGCTCATGCCAGTCCGCCTGTTCATTGCATGCCTACTCGCCGACGGGGAGTGGAGCGACGACATCGCTGTTCGGAGCGCTCTGCAGCTCGGCGAACGATCCTTCGTGACGCACGTCGAGTGCCTGCTCGCGGCGGGATACCTGGAGGCCCGCACGCAGGGGGACCTTAAGAAACTCCGCTTGACGTCCCTCGGCGGGGATAGGTTCGCAGAGCACGTCGGCGCGCTGAGCCGGGTCACGTTCGCCGCTGTCAAACTCCTCCCAACTACGCGCCGCCCCCGCGGCGACGCTGAGCTGTGACGGGCACGAGCGGCGTTTCGAACGCCAGCTTGCAGAGGCTCATATGATCAGTCGTGACGAGCGGCGCGGAAGCAGCCACAGCCGTCACAAGTATGGTTTTCGCAGGTCGGTCGACCTTTCGAGCCGTCACGCCATGCGAGACAGCGTGACTGGCACCAGGGACGGCATGTGACGGCCAATCTCACCCGTCAGCAGCTGCAGCGGGCCGGGCGGCTACGGCTGTTGTCGTTGCATGGGACTGCAGGAGGTAACAGTGAGCGACGAGCTCGTGAGACGCGGTTGGGTAACCGGCAACGCGTACGACGACTCAGCTGATACTCGTGGCTGGCTGGTAGGGCACTTCATCAGCCCGTCGCATGGCATCCGGGCCACAGGACACGTCGAAGTGAAGTGGGCTCACCATCCTGCAGGTGAAAAGCGACCTGAGTGGACATCAGGGGACCAGCACACCACGCTTGTGATTCTGGTGTCTGGTCAGTTTCGCGTAGATGTCACGGGAGGCAGTTCGAACTTGAGAGGGCAGGGCGAGTACATGATGTGGGCGCCTGGGGTTGACCACTCTTGGGAGGCGCTGGCGGATTCGGTCGTTGTGACGGTCAGATGGCCATCCGCCTCCTGACGTGGCGTCGCGAACCGACACGTTGACGGCGCACGCCGATGTCTGAAGTCGTCCGGCTTGGGCGCGTTCGTTAGCGTGGGCAGTCACTGTACGGTAGGGCGCATGCGTGACTACGACGTGCGGACCGCCCTCCGGGCGCGGCTGCTTGACGAGCACGCAGAGCACTTCGATCAGACTTTGCTGGTTGACGAGTTGGGGCTTTGCGGGGAAGCGCGGGTAGACGTCGCTGTAGTCAACGGATCGCTGACCGGATACGAGCTTAAGAGTGCAAGCGACCGACTAGATCGCCTCCCCAACCAAGTTGAGATCTACGGCCGGGTCTTGGACTATGCGTTTCTGGTCGTTGCGGACGTTCATCTCGTGCGCGCGCGGACGATGCTGCCGGCGTGGTGGGGGATCATGGTAGCTAAAGAAGCTTCGGGCTCGATTGTTCTAAGTCAGCGGCGAAAGGCCCGGATGAACCCGAACATTCAGGTAAATTCGCTCGTGCAATTGTTATGGCGCAACGAGGCGCTCGATATTCTCGCTCACCATGGAAAAGACTACGGGGTGCGCACGAAGCCTAGAGATGCCATCTGGGAGCGACTGGCTCAGTCTCTTGAAATCGACCAGCTGCGCGGCGAGGTGCGAGACAAGATCAGGGCGCGCCGCGGTTGGCGAGAGAATCCAGTACCACGTGGAAGTGGCGAGACATTGCGGCCTTCAGGTAAGATCCCGCGTTTCCTGGCCCGTCGGCTCCGTTAGCGACGTCGTAGATATAGCTATCTCCGGGGCTGAAAGCTGGGCCGGAAAAGTAAGAAGCGTTGGACACGTCTCTCGCGAGTTGGATGTACTGAGGGCTCGGGTTGCGCTTAGTCATCGCCCGATGGACGATCCATTTATCTTGCACCGCATATCGAATATTTGGGATCGGACTCCACTTCACGTCCGCATAGGTCGGCACCCCTACTGCATAATCGCCGAATATTAAGGATCTTTGAGTCCAGCGTGTTGCGAGATGGTTGAAGGCAGCTGCGTCGATGCGGGGGATAGATACGACACTTGACGGCTGCACGTGAGTGGAAACGTTCGCTGGGAACGCGGAGAATGTCACCACGACATTGCGCCAAGCTGGCATATGAGGGAGAGCGTCGAGTGCGGCCCCGGCAGCCCCAGCTTGCACTGCGGCAGCGCCGTCAACGAGACCAGCGTCGAGCACTAGGTCGCAATCCGCCGGCTGAACCCCGCACGCTGTCAAGGTGGCGTCCACGTTGACCAGTAGGTCGGCCGGGGGCTCTTCGAGGGCATCCGCACAGTCGACGCGTACGACTAAGCCACGTCCGTCTGCTCGTACTGTATCGCGAATCGCGAGATGGAGTTCGGATGCTTCGTCTAAAGTAACGACTGGCACCACGATCGCGCCAGTGGCTCGCAGTTCATCGAACATGGTTCGTACAAGGACGGCCCAATCATTTCCTGCCAGGCCGTCGAGATTGACAGGTTGGAGCCAAGCCACATGTGCGCTGTGTGGCCACGCACGCCCCAGTCCGGCTGCCTTGCCGGGGTCGGCGATTTCGAGTAGCGGAATGAAGCTGTCCGGAGGAGTCGACTGAACAGCAAGAAGCTCTCCTTGCTTGGCTTTCAGAACCGCAACATATGCCGCTGTGGTCGGACTGCTGGCCGGTGCAACCACGACTCGGACCCCCTCGCTAGACGGTGATCATCGGGATCAAGGTCGTCAATCGCCGCAGCGGTGTTACGGCCGCTCGCGGGCGTATCCGAAACGTGATCGTGGCGGGGTGGCAGGGCCTGCCCCCAAACTGTCATCGCGCTTCAGAGCCGGCGGCTGGCCTGCGGACCTACGGGTTGAGTGTCACCTGCATGGTCGCCTTGGTGGCAACAACGCTCGACGTTGCAGGGCGATCTCAAGTGTGACCAGCGCCGGGTCTGGCGAGGTGAGCATTGGAGCTTCAGTCAACCACCCATTTGGCCCTATCGCGAGAGCGCATAGAGCAGCATAATCGAACGTATGTTCTACATTTAGGAGGGAGCGTGACGTCACCATCCGTGCACGCTGAGCGAGCAACGGAGTGGAAACGATTCGTTAGCGGTCCTTCTCCAAGGTCTGGCTGTGGTCATAGCTTGCCGGGACGTCATTCCAAACTTTTTGACGTCGACTGGTCGCCGATTCATAACCCGCAACCCTCTGGATCGTGACTAGTGGTCGTCCTGAGCGGGATCGAGCGTAACGTGGCGACTTATGGCTATCGGCTCTTCAAGTTCGAATTGCGAGATGGATTCGGACGCTCGCCCGTCAATTTGTCTGAGTGTGCAGGCGAGCACTACGCGGACATTGCTATTCACCTGCTCCAGTTGCTGAAGTCGACACAGATTGGCCGGCCTACCCTTCGGAACTCACCTGCGCCCGAAGAGGAGAACGAAATTTCTGGTGATGAAGTCGATAATGTTTCGGGGCAAAAAGCCTTCCAGGTAATTTCTGCAACGCGAGTGCAGCGAGCTATCTTTGGAGAAGTCTTCGCTGGATTATTTAGCGAGTATGAGGTCGCACTTGGCGTTCCGGGAAGAACTGAAGACAGGGAATTGGGTGAGCATGCTCCATCGAAGAGATTTCGCTTCGCTCTCGTTCTTCCTGAAGATGCCGTCGTGGGAGTGTTGGTGGTGGAGGTTATCGGTCGAGTATGTCCGGTAGATCTTCTTGTGCGTTGGCTTGCCTATTGTTCTCAGCAGTTGGCTCTCGGGGCTGAGTCTGATGACGAGGGCTACGACGAGCCGAGTACGTCTCGACCCAAGGCGATAAAATGGTGGAAACCCGTCGCTCAGCCTATGATGGATAACGATCGGCTCCAGGAGATTATCAAGCAGGGAAAGTTTGGTTCCATCGAGCTGATTAAGCATGAGGTCCAGACGGACAGAACGCGGCGGAAAACAAAATTCAAATTAAAGGCGCCGTCGATCGACGAGGGGGTTGCGCAAGAAGTTGCTGCAGCCATAAAAGGATGGTTCACTGAGCGCCTGTCGAGCGAAAATGAAGAATCTCGGAAGCTGTCCACCGACAAAGATGGAGCAAAGGTCTTAGCGGCGATATTTGGTGAGAGTGTACAGAACCTTGACTTTGATGATGGCTGGGTTCAAGTGGAGGATGAGGCGGGTCGTAAAACGAACATAAGCCCTAGTCGAATGTCTGAAATATTTACCTATCCGCTAAGTGATGGGAAAAAAGTAGATGATGCGACTTTTTACGATCAGGCTCGAGTGACCTTTGGGTGTTTGGCCACCGCGGCGAAAATTGATGTGGATTGGCCAACTTTAGGAAAGACGGTTTAAGTGTCTAGATTTAGTCCGATTCCCATTCTTCGGGGGCATTGGAAGGGTTTGTCTAGAGGCTTGGCAAATGGTGAACCGATCGTAGCCGACTGGCCGAGTAGGCTCTTCCTTTTAATCCCGTCAGTATCAATTGGATTCGTCTCTTTCTTTCTTGATTGGCGCATTTCGGCTCCGACGGGTTTGCTGGCAGGGATGTCCCTGTTGGCCGGCTCACTCTTAAGTGCGTTCACTCATCTGTCTACGCTTAGGATGAAGGTGACTGAGTGGACCAAGCACGACGAGGATGTATTCTCACCTGAGAGGGCAATGCTGGACGAAAGTGCCGCCCATCTACTTTTGGGTGCGCTAATTAGTGCCGTTAATGCGGCAATTCTCGTCTTGGGAATGAATGTCGGTCCGAAGCATGATGAAGTGGCTGGCGTGTGGTGCGCAATCGCCTGCGGGCTTGGATGCTACGTTCTTCTGATGTTTTTCCTTTGCCTTCCGCGAATGTACTCGGCGTACGTTGAGCTTAACAATGTTTCCGATTCTTTGAGCGGATTCAGTAAAGGTAAGGGCTAGAGGGTGAGTGTATCGCATCCAATCTCGCGGTCCGTTGTGAACTTTCGATGACGGGGGTGCGTTGCGGCGGGAGGTTCATTCTTCGTTCAGTAGTAGTTCCTTTCGAATTTCTTTGGCTACTTCATACCTCGACTTGTTAAATAGGTCGTGTTCTTGGTTAAATTCCTGCTCGGCTTGGTTGACAGTTTCTGAAGTCGAGTTCTTGTCTGCGATGGCAAGGAAGTAATCTTGAGTCTTCGGGCGCAGGCTTACCAGTCGGCTGAGTGCCACTGATGCGGCATTGAGTACGGGCATTGTTCCGCGGATCTCCATTGCGGCCATTTTAACCCCGGCCTCTTCGCGAAGTTGTGAAATCTTCTCAATTTCTGCACGAATTTCTGATCTAACGTCATGAGTCTTCAGTCTTTCTAGCATTCCTGAGATGCCATTTGTTGCAACCATGAATTTGTCGAGAGTGATCATGAATTCTGTGTACGCGGCGAGTCGTTGATCTCTCCAGTGATCCTCTCGGGCGCTATCAATCTTTTGTTTTTCGCGAGCGAGTTCGCGTTTGGCGGCAATCAACTGGCTTCCCCATCCGCCACCGAGGGTGCCTAGGACTCCTATTATTGCAAGCCAGATAGTCATGGTGACAGTCTAGTCGGCGAGGCGCTGTCTGCGGGCGCATGTGAGATGGCACAGTAGTTGTTCGTGTCGTTCTGAGAACTGGTCGCCTCATGAGAGCAGAGATAGACGGGTGGCTAGTGTGCAGGTCGCCCCTCGGACACAAATACGTGGGAGATCTCCCAAACCACAGAGTAACCGACCCGCCACGGCGGGTCTTTCTCGCGTTCAGTCTCAGTACCTCTCGGCTACGCTGATCATGAACGCGCCCTCCCTTCGCGCAGCTCGAAGGGGAGGCATGTTGTGAGCACCTTCCTCTCACCCCTGGTCCTGCCCGGCCGGATCGCCATGCCGTCTCCGGCTGAGTCCTTGCCACCCGTCCCGATGGGTCTCCCGCCGCTGCGCGACCTCGGCGCCGTGGATGGTCCGCGGCTGTCGATCGCGCTGATGGACGGCGGGGGACGGCTGCAGGACCGCGGTGCTGTCGCCGCTCTCGGCTGGAATCCCGGCGACCGCCTGCTGATCACCCTCGTCCAGACATCGGTCGTGATCCGCCGACGTCCGGACGGGGTGTTCGTCATGCCCCGCAAGCCTTACGTAGCCCTCCCGGCCCCGGTCCGCAAAGGCTGCG
>NZ_JBIUTB010000009.1:289701-432632 GCF_044741685.1 Amycolatopsis sp. NPDC088138 | reverse complement strand
CCCCGCGCGGTGGGGTCGCCCCCCGCCGCGTGCGCCGCCCCGGGGGGCGCCCCCCCCCCCCCCCGGCCCGCCCGGGGGGGGGGGGGGCCCCCCCCCCCCCCCACTCCTCCGCTCCCCCAAGGAAACCCCATGCAGACCCGCCCACTCGGCCGCACCGGCATCCAGGTCAGCGCCTACACCCTGGGCACGATGATGTTCGGCCCGTACGGCAATCCCGACCCCGACGACTGCGTCCGCATCGTCCACCGCGCCCTCGACGGTGGCATCAATTTCATCGACACCGCCGACGTCTACGGCGGCGACGGCGAATCCGAGAAGATCGTCGGGAAGGCCCTGCGCGGCCGCCGTGACGACGTCGTCCTCGCCACGAAGTTCAACGGCCCGATGGGCGACGACCTCAACCGGCGCGGCAGCTCCCGCCGGTGGATCGTCACCGCCGTCGAAGGATCGCTGCGCCGCCTGGGCGTCGACCACATCGACCTCTACCAGGCCCACCACCCCGAACCCGGCACCGACGTCGAGGAAACCCTGGGCGCGCTGACGGATCTGCTGCGCGCGGGCAAGGTCCGCGCGATCGGCCACTCCAACCTGCCCGCGTCGGACATCGTCGAAGCCCAGTGGGTGGCCGAAAAACGCGGGCTGGCGCGCTTCCGGTCCGAGCAGCCGCACTACTCGATCCTCAACCGCGGCGTCGAACGCGAGATCCTGCCGGTCTGCGAGCGTTACGGGCTCGGTGTCCTGGTGTGGAGCCCGCTGGCGATGGGCCTGCTGGCCGGCCGCCTTCGCAAGGGCAGCACCGAAACGGCGTCGCCCGGCCGGCTGCACTGGGCGCGGCAGCACATGACCGACGAACGCAAGCTCGACGCCGTCGAAGCCCTCGCCGGGATCGCCGACCAGGCCGGGCTTTCGCTGCCCCACCTCGCGCTGGCGTTCGTGACCGCCCACCCCGCGGTCACCTCGGCGATCATCGGCCCGCGCACGCCCGAGCAGCTGGACGACCTGCTCGCGGGAGCCGGCACGCACCTCGACGACGACCTGCTCGACCGCATCGACGAGATCGTGGCGCCGGGAACCGACGTCGGACCGATCGACGTCGCGTACGTTCCCCCGGCGATCGCGCAGCCGAAACTCCGCCGGCGCATTCCCGGGTAAATGCGTTGACTCTCGCATGAGATCACGTGACGATACGTCTACACGCACAAACGAGGAGCCATCATGACGACCATGCGAACGCGACTGGAACGGCGCAACGCCGTCTCCTGTCTCGGTTCCGCGTGCTCGTCGCTCGGCCGCGAGAGGTATTGCCTCCTGGCCACCACCGGCTCCTCGCCATGACGTGAAACGCGTCTAGGCCTGGGAGCCGCCCGTCGGGAAACCGATCCGGGCGGCTTTCGTTATTTGGCGTGCGCGGAAATTGTTTTATCGACGCGGTGGAGCCGGGGCTGTGGAGCCCCACCCGGCCGTAAACCGGTGGTCCTCGTGACACAGAGGGTTCGACTCCCTCCTCCACCACTTCACCCGGCGCGTTGGTCCAGCGGTACGGATCCCCGGTTCTCACCCGGGAGACCCGGGTTCGACTCCCGGACGCGCTACGCGGCTCTAGCCCAACCGGCAGAGGCACCTGGCTCAGAACCAGGCCAGTCGGGGTTCGAATCCCCGGGGCCGCACGCGGAACACCCGGCAAGGAATCCCTTGTCGGGCAAGGAGGATTGGCCGAGTCCGGTAAGGCAGCCGTCCCGAAAACGGTGGTCGGGCGTGACGAGCGCCCGCGCAGGTTCGATTCCTGCATCCTCCGCCCCGCCCCTGTGGTCCAGCGGATACGACTCCGGCGTCCGAAGCCGGCGACGCAGGTTCGACTCCTGCCGAGGGCCACCGCGCGCGGTTCGGCAACCAGCCCGGTCTCATAACCCGGGCTCACGTGGGTCGGCACCACGGCGCGCGACCACGGACCAGGCCCGGCCTGGTCCCCCGGCCCATCGCACGACGGTCGTGACGCGGCCTGCAAAGCCGCGGTGAACACCGGGTTCGACTCCCGGGTGGGCCTCGCCAGCTCCAGGCCTCATCGTTCCGTTAACCTCGAACCTTATTAGAAAGTAACTTCGGCTGCCAAACTGGCCTGAGGTTGCCTGCTAATTGACTTTGGTGCTAACGTCCACCGTACTGCAGCGGCACCCGCCGCCAGCTACGGAAGGATCGTCATGACCTCAGTGCTTCTCGTCGTCTCCAGCGCCGACGCCTGGACCCTCAAGGACGGCAGCCGGCACCCGACCGGGTTCTGGGCCAGCGAGTTCATCGACCCGCACCGCGTGTTCACCGAGGCCGGCTACGACATCACCGTCGCCTCCCCCGGCGGCATCACCCCGACCGTGGACGAGTTCAGCCTTTCCCCGGCGATGAACGGCAACGATCAGTCTTCGATCGACGCGCAGCGCGCCTACCTGGCCGCACTGGGGAGCACGCTGACCCACCCCGCACGCCTGGAGGACATCGACGCCGACGCCTACGACGCCGTGTACGTCTCCGGCGGCCACGGCCCGATGGAGGACCTGGCCGAGAACGCGAAGATCGGCGAGATCTACGCGGCGCTGCTGCCCGACCCGGACAAGGTCGTCGCGGCCGTCTGCCACGGTGTCGGTGCGTTCCTGCCCGCCCGCAACACAGAGGGCAGCTGGGCGTTCGCCGGCCGGAAGATCACCGGCTTCACCAACGAGGAAGAGACCGCCGTCGGGTTCGGCGACAAGGCACCGTGGCTCCTGGAGACCCGGCTGCGCGCCGCCGGAGCCGACTTCGACGGCGGGGATCCCTTCGTCCCGAACGTGGTCGTCGACGGCAACGTGGTCACCGGGCAGAACCCCGCGTCCGCGGAGCCCGCGGCCGAAGCCGTCGTCAAGCTCCTGTCCGCCGTCGCGACGAGGCAGCCGTCCTGAGCCGCCCACCCGCCGGGAATACGATCAGGAAGGACCACTCCGGACGGTAGGTTCCGAGGGAGTGCGGCGGAGACGGAGAGGTGACGGTGGAGGAGACCACGGGCAAGGCGGCGGTCGACCTGCTGCTGGGATTCGTCAACACCCGGCCCGCCGGCAACGGCGATCCGGAACGCCTGGGCGGCGCGCCGGACCTGGCGAAGTGGATCCGGGCGGCGGGTCTCGGCGACGACGACCTGCGAGTCACCGACGCCGACGCGGCCGTCGCCCGCGAACTGCGCGCGGCACTGGTGACCCTGTTGCTGTCCCATGTGGACGTCGAGGAGCACGAGGGCGCCGTGGCCGGCGCCGAAGAGTACCTGCGGCGTACCGCCGAGCTGTACCCGCTGGTCGCGGTGGTCACCGAGCGCGGCTGCGAGCTCGCCCCGTCCCAGCGCGGGGTGCCCGGCGTTTTCGGCGCGCTCTTCGCCGCACTCTCGCAGGCCACGGCGTCCGGGGCGTGGCCGCGGATGAAGATGTGCCGCAACCTGCCCTGCCACGTCGGTTTCCTCGACAAGACCCGCAACTCCGGCGGGCTGTACTGCAGTTCGGCCTGCAGCAGCCAGGTCTCCATGCGCTCCTACCGTCAGCGCCGGAAGTCGAACCCGAGCTGAGCCGGCCGGCTCGTCGACCCGTACTAATGTTGGGCCCATGGGCACCTCGCAGCCGGCGCCGCTCCCCGTTCAGAAGCGGGCTTGGGACACGCGTGAGCGCATTCTGGCCGCCGCGGTCGCCTGCCTCGCCGAGGACGGCTACGCCGCCACGACCACTTCGCGCATCCAGGAACGCGCCGGCGTCTCGCGCGGGAGCCTGCTGCACCAGTTCCCCTCACGCGACGACCTGCTGATCGCCGCGGTGCAGCACCTGGCCATCCAGCGCTCCGGGCAGGTCGACGTGCCCGAGGCGGCCGGGACGATCGACGACGCGATCGAGCAGATCTGGCTCACCTTCCACGGCCCGCTCTTCAAGGCCGCCCTGCAGCTGTGGGTCGCGGCGCAGCACAACCCGCAGCTCGCGGAGGCCCTGCGGCCCCCGGAGCACGAGCTGGGCCGGCACATCCGCGAGCTGATCACCGGCCTGTTCGGGCCGGAGCTCGTCGCGCATCCCGCCTTCGCCGACTTCGCGCCCGTGCTGCTGGCGAGCATGCGCGGCGTCGCCCTGACCTACACCTTCGAGCCGCGCGACCACCGCGGCGACCCGAACCTCGCGACGTGGAAGCGGCTGGCCCATCGCCTGCTCGACCCGGAAAACTAGTACGACTTGACTATTTAGGTCCGGGCCGGGAGGCTGCGGACATGACAAGCGTCGCCTTCCCGCGCGTCCGCACCGAGAACGGCGTGGTCCAGGGCCTCGAGAGCACCGGCCTGCACCACTTCCGCAACATCCCCTACGCCGCCCCGCCGTTCGGGCCGCGCCGGTTCCTGCCGCCGCAGCCCGCCGCGGACTGGGACGGCGTCCGCGACGCCACCGAGCCCGGGCCCGCCGCGCCGCAGGTGGCGGAGGAGAACCCGCTCGGCGCGATCTACGCGGTGCCCGAGACCGGCGAGGACTGCCTGACCCTCGAGGTGTGGACGCCCGATCCCGGCCGCGCGAACCTGCCCGTGATGGTGCACATCCACGGCGGCGGGTACATCTACGGCTCCGGCTCGTTGCCCGGCTACAGCGGCAAGAACTTCGCGCGTGACGGCGTCGTGCACGTCGGCATCAACTACCGGCTGGGCATCGACGGCTTCCTGTACCTCGGCGAGGGGCACGACAACCTCGGGCTGCGCGACCAGTCCGCGGCGCTCGCCTGGGTGCAGCGCAACATCGCCGCGTTCGGCGGGGACCCCGCGCGGGTGACGATCTTCGGGCAGTCCGGCGGGGGTGTCAGCGTGATGAACCACCTCGCCCTGCCCGCCTCCCGCGGCGCGTTCGCCGGCGCGATCGCCCAGAGCGGGTGTTCGATGGCGTCCGTGGACGCCGACGAGGCGTGGCGCGTGACCCGCCAGGTGGCGCGCGACCTCGGGGTCGCGCCGACCGTGGCGGGATTGTCGTCGGTCAGCCTCGATCGGACGGCCGCGGCGTCGTTCAAGGCGTTGAAGCGGTACGCCCTGGGCCTGGTCCGAGGTGATCGCCGGGCGCTGCTGCTCAGCCCGTTCCGCGGGGTGCACGGCACGGAGTTCCTGCCGGCGAACCCGGTCCGGAGCGCTGGTGGCACGCCGGGGGTCCCGCTGCTGGCCGGAACCGCGCGCAACGAGGCCGGGCCGCTGATCGAGGGCATCGCGAGCGTCGCGGGGCCGGTCGCGCCGTTGATCCGCCTGGGCCTGCGCCGCACGCTCGGGATGGACGGCCCGACCGTGCGCGCCTACCGCGAAGGCCCGCGTCACGTCCGCGGGCTGGCCGCACTCGTCGAGGCCGGCTGGTCGGACTGGGGGTTCCGGATCCCGACGATCCGCCTGCTCGAAGCGCGCCCCGAGCCGTCGTGGTTGTACGAGTTCCGTTGGCAGCGCGAGGGAATCCCGCCGGGCACGGGCGCGTTCCACGCCGTCGACCTGCCGTTCGTGCGCGACGACCTCGAAACGGTCATGGCCCTGGGAGAGCCCGCGATCGCCCAGTTCGGCACCCACCCGCCGCGGGAACTGGCGCGGCGCGTGCACGCCGACTTCGTCCGCTTCGCCACGACGGGCGATCCCGGCTGGCCTCGGTACGAGCGGACCGACCGGCAGACCATGGTCTACGACCAGGAGTCCCAGGTCGTCCAGGACGCCGCGGGCACCGAGCGAGCCGCCTGGGACAGCCGACGGTAGAGCCGGGGTGTTCCCTTTTGAGTGATTCTGAGCGATAGTGGTCGAGTCTGAGTTTTACAACGTTGTAAACCTGCGGGAGGACTCGATGCGCGGGCGACTGTCCTGGGGAAGTCTCTGGCTGGCCGCGGCGGCCCTGCTCGCGCAGGCGGCGCTCGGCGGGGTCGCCGACGCGGCCGAAGGCACCGCCCGTCCGGCACCCGGGGGCGGGACGCACTTCCTCGACCACTCCGCCGCCCTCGCCGGGTACTCCGACCCCGCTTGGTACGAGGCGAACATCCCGTTCGTGGACCTGCCCGACACCACGATGCAGAGCGTCTACTACTACCGCTGGCGCGTCTTCAAGGAGCACCTGCGCTATACCGATCCCGTCAACGGCTGGATCTCGACGGAGTTCCTCGACTGCTGCGGTTACGCCGCGCCCTACCAGGCGATCAACGCGGCCGCCGGGCACCAGCTGACCGAAGGACGCTGGCTGCGCGACCCCGAGTACGGCCAGGACTACCTCAAGTTCTGGCTCACCGGTCCCGGCGCCGGCCCCAAGCCCGCCACGGACGACGTCAACGCCGACACCACCGACTGGGCTCACGAGTACAGCGTCTGGCTGGCCACGTCCGCCTACGGCCAGGCCCAGGTGAGCGGGGACTTCGCGCCGCTGCGCGAGCTGCTTCCGTCGCTGGTGCGCCAGTACCGCGGCTGGGACAAGCAGTTCAACGCCGGCCTCGGCCTCTACTGGTCGGTGCCGGTCTGGGACGCCATGGAGTTCTCCGCTTCGTCGTACGAGTCGCCCGAGCCGTACCACGGCGGCGCCGGTTACCGCCCGACGCTCAACTCCTACCAGTACGGTGACGCCGTCGCGATCAGCCGCATCGCGGACTCCGTCGGCGACCACAAGCTCGCCGGCGAGTACGCCCAGCGCGCCGCCAAGCTGAAGGCCGCGCTGCAGAAGTGGCTGTGGGACCCGAAACGCGGCTTCTACTACGCCATGGCCCGCGACGACAACCCGGACCACAAGCTGTCCGGCAGCCGCGAACAGATCGGCTACCTCCCGTGGATGTTCGGCGCCGCCCAGCCGGCCGACGCCACGGCGTGGTCCCAGCTGCTCGACCCCAGCGGGTTCGCGAGCGCCTTCGGGCCGACCACCGCCGAGCGCCGCAGCCCGTTCTTCATGAAGGACGCCGGATCGTGCTGCCGCTGGGACGGGCCCAGCTGGCCGTTCGCCACCTCCCAGTCCCTCACCGGTCTCGCCAACCTGCTCGACGACTACCCGGCCCAGCGCACGGTGTCCAAAGAGGACTACGCGACCGCGCTGGCCACCTACGCCCGGACCCAGACCAAGGACGGCAAGCCGTACGTCGCCGAGGCGCACGACCCGGACCGCGACGCGTGGATCTACGACGGCCAGAACCACAGCGAGGACTACAACCACTCGACCTACACCGACCTGGTCCTGTCCGGGCTGCTCGGCCTGCGCCCGCAAACCGGTGACACCCTGGAGGTCCGGCCGCCCACACCGTCCACATGGGACCACTTCGCCGCCGAAAACGTGCCGTACCACGGGCACAACGTCACCGTGCTGTGGGACAGGGACGGCAAGCACTACGGCCAGGGCGCCGGGATGCGCCTCTACGTCGACGGACGGCTCGTCCAGCGCTCCGCGACGCTGCGGAACACCACGATCGACGTCGGCCGCACGCAGGTCGCCCCGCGGAACGATCTCGTCAACGACGCCGCCAACCCGCTGCGCACCGGTTATCCCCGCCCGATCACCTCGTACACCTTCCCCAACGACAACGCGTGGAACGCCGTGGACGGCAAGGTCTGGTACAACGAGGTGCCCGAGAACACCCGGTGGACGAACTACGCCTCGCCGAACGCGAACGACTTCTACGGCGTCGACTTCGGTGCACCCACGGCGGTCGGCGACATCCGCTGGAACGGCTACGACGACGGTGGTGGCGTCAGACCGGCCGCCGCCTACCGCCTGGAGTACTGGACGGGGTCGGCCTGGCAGGAGGTCCCCGGCCAGATCCGCGAGCAGGCGAGCCCGGCAGGCAACGGCGTCAACCGCATCACCTTCCCCACCCTGACCACCAGCAAGGTCCGGCTCGTGTTCACCAACCCGCCGGGCGCCTTCGTCGGCGTCACCGAGTTCCAGTCCTGGACGCCGTCGAGCCCGGACGCGCGGATCACCGCCGGGCCGGCCAACGCCAACGGCGTCATCACGGTCAGCCGGAGCACGCCGCTGACCGTCACGGTCCGCAACACGACGTCGAGCCCGCTCGTCACCCCGCGGGTGAGCCTCGCCGTGCCGGACGGCTGGACGGCGGCGCCCGCCGGACGGCCCGCCACCACGATCCCACCCGGCCAGCCGCGGACGTGGGCGTTTACGTTGACGGCACCGGCGGACGCCGAGCCGGGCAGCGCCGCGGCGTTGACCGCGACGGTGTCATACCGCGGCCCCGGCGGCCGCCCGGAAAGCACGCACCAGCGCCAAAACCTGCAGATCGCCCACCCGCCCGGGCAGCAGAACCCGGTCGGCGCCTGGAACTTCGACGAAGGCAGCGGCACCGTCGCCCACGACAGCGCGGGCACGCACGACGCCACCTTGACCGGCGGGTGGGTTCCCGGCGTGACCGGCACGGCCCTGCAGCTCGACGGCTCGAGCCAGTACGCGGAAACGAGCGGACCCGTGCTGGACACCACCGGGAACTACTCGGCCGGCGCCTGGGTCCGGCTGGACCGCACGGGTTCGTGGGCCACCGCGGTCAGCCAGGACGGCAACCCGAGCAGCGCGTTCTACCTCCAGTACTCCGCGGCCGACGACCGGCTGGCGTTCTCGACCAGCTCGGGCCGCGCACTATCGGACGTCGCCCCGCAGCCGGGCCGCTGGTACCACCTGATCGGGGTGCACGACGCGGACGCCGGCACCTACGTCCTGTACGTCGACGGCGTGGCACAGGCCAAGACCTGGAGCCAGTCCGCCGGAGACGCCGCACCCGGCCCGCTGGCCATCGGCCGCGCAGTATCGGGCGGTAACCACAGCGATTTCTGGCCCGGCAGTGTGGACGGCGTCCAGGTGTGGAACCGGGCGCTGACGGCGAGCGAGATCAAGCCCTGACGTAGACGGACCGCGGTAGGTCTCCGGCCCGCCGCGGTCACGGTCCTGGACGCCGGAACGCGCGTGGTTCCGACCCACGCGCCAGAGCGTGGTCGCCGCGCAAGCGAGACCAAAGCCGGCACCGCAATCACACCCTGACGTAGACCGACCGCAAGCGCGCGAGGTAGGCCTCCGGCCCGCCGCGGTCACGGTCCTGAGCACCGGAACGCGCGTGGTTCCGACCCACGCACCAGAGCGGTGGTCACCGCCCAAGCGAGACCAAAAGCCAGCACCGCAATCACACCCCGACGTAGACCGACCGCAAACGCGCAAGATAAGCCTCCCGCCCGCCGCAGTCACGGTCCTGAGCACCGGAACGGGTGTGCGTCAGCGTGTGGTTCCGGCTCACGCGCAGGGTGGTGGTCGCCGCGCGGCCGGCGGCGGACGCGTCGTCGGTGGCGTCGACGACGTGCACGTCCGGCGGGAACATCGCCCGCACCTCGGCGGGAGACGCCGCCGGCGGGTGCCCGGTGCGGTTGGCGCTGCTGACGTGCAGGAGCCCGGCGCCGGCCAGGATCGGGCGCAGCGGGTCCCAGCAGGCGCCGAACACCAGGGCGTGGCCGTCGCGGGTGGCCGGCCGCGCTTGGTCCGGCACCCGGCCGCTCATCAAGGGCAGCAACAGCGTCACCCGCTCGTGCACCAGGAGTTCGCGGGCGAAGACCCGGGTGGCGTCGTCGAGGTCGAGGGCGGCGGCGAACTCCGTCCAGATCTCGTCGCCGACTAGCCACAGCGCGACGGCCTGGTCCTCGGGACGGCCTTTGGCGGTGTTGACGACGCCGGGCGCGGTCGCGGCGACCACCGAGGTCAGCGGGTACGGGTTCGGGAACACGACCGCCGAGCCCGCCCCCAGCGCGTCGGCGGCCGCCGCGATCGCCGGGCTGAGGACCGTCACGACGCCGGAACCGGCGCGGCCGTGCGAAACGCCTCGACGAACTCGGCCAGGTGCTCGGCGGGGATGACGGCCTCGTTGCGGCGGAACGCTTCGGCCTTCACCCACGCCAGCGCCGCCGCCGTCTCCGCGCGGTCAAGGACCAGGCCGGCCCGTTCGGCGACCGCGCGCAGCACCCGGGCGCTGGCCAGGTGGGTGAGCACCACGGTCGGCTCGATCCCGAGCACCGCCGGGTCGAACGGCTGGAACGTCTCCGGCCGCACGAACGGCGTGCCGGTCGAGATCGTCCCGACGCCGGTGCCGACGATCGGGGTGGTCACCGTCAGCGGCACCCCCGTCTCCGACGACACCGCACGGGCGATCGCGGGAAGGCGGGTCAGGTCGGGCGCCGTGTGCCAGAGGCCGGCCTCGCCGAGCAACTCGGTGGTGCGGTGGGCAAGCAGGAACAGGAGCTGCTCGGTGGCGACCAGGCCACTGCGCTCGGCGACCCCCAGCCAGGAGCTCGACACGACCCGGACGCCGGCCCGCACCGCGGCCAGCGTGTTCGCCAGGCCGAGGCCGAGGTCGTTGTGCAGGTGCGAGGCCAGGACGACGTCCCCGCTCACCCGCTCGAGCAGCCCGCGGAACAGCTCGGCACACCGCTCGGTGAGCAGGTCGCCGGTCGTGTCGGCGATGACGACCACCCCCGCACCGGCCTCGGTCGCCGCGTTCGCGGCGCCGGCCAGCAGGTCGATGTCGGCGCGGGGTGCATCGGCGAAACACACGTCCGGGATGACGCCTTCGCCCACGGTGCGGATCAACGCGACGGCGTCGGCCAGCGCGTCGGCGGCCGGGCGGTGGACCATCGCGTCGGCCATGTCGTCGGACGCGGGCACCACGATCATCACCCGGGCGTTCGGCGCGCCCCGGACCGCGTCGCACGCCTGCCGCACGTCGCGGGCGGTGGCCCGGCAGACCGCCGCGGGGCTGACGGACCCGGCCGCCGCCAGCGCGACCCGGCGGGTGGCGGCGAACTCGTCCGCGCACACCGCGGGGAACCCGGCCGCGAACACCACGTGCCGCGGCCCGTCGGCCCCGAAGATCCGCCCCTGTTCGCGGGCCAGCCGGACGCGGAAGTCCGCGCTCATCAGGGTTTTGCCCTGCGCGCCGTCGCGGGCCGACTCCTCCCAGAGCACCAGCCGCCCGCCCAGCGCGGATTCCCGGACCAGATCCATCGTTGTGCTCGCCCTCCCCCGGTGTCCGGCGGAGTCCCGGAGCCGGAGACCAGTGAACGGGCCACGCGCGGACGGCGTCAAAGGGCCCGGCGAAGGTTCCGCCGGAAGACGGACGCGTGCTCGGCACAGCGTGAGGAAACGTCGGCTGTGACACTGTTTCCGGCGCGGTAGTCAGCCGATCGGGCGGTTCCTTCAGCGGCGCCGGGCCCGCACGTACCGCATCGGATGGGCCAGCCAGTAGAAGTTGACGTCGTAACCCCAGCCGAACGTCTTCGGCGTGAAGAACCGGGGATCGTCGGCGTTCCACACGCGGGCGGCCAGCCGTTCGCTCGTGGGCGGCCGCCAGTCGTACGGCACGCCCGCCGCGTGTCCTTGCGGCTCGATCGGCCGCTTGCCGTCGTCAGGGATACCGGCCATGACCATCACCTTCCCGGTTCCGAGGTACCCGGCGCCCACGGCGGTCGAAACTCCGTCAGCCACCCAGGCGCGCGGCGCGGGTCAGGAGGTGGCGCCGCTCGGGTTCGCTCGTGGTGCGCCGGGCCGCCTCGTGGTAGCCGGCGCGCGCGGCGTCGTGGTCACCGGCCAGCTCCAGCAGGTGGGCCCGCACCGACACGAGGTGGTGGGACGCGGCGATGCGGTCGTCGGCCGAGACGGCCTCGAGCAGCGCCAGCCCAGCCGCGGGCCCGTGCACCTCGGCCACCGCCACCGCCCGGTTGAGCGTCACCGCCGGGTTGGGCGCCACCTTCTCGAGAACCGTGTAGAGGGCCAGGATCTGTCGCCAGTCGGTCGCTTCGGCGGTGGGTGCCTCGTCGTGGACGGCGGCGATGGCGGCCTGCAGCTGGTACGGCCCGACCGGGCCGCTCGACAGGGCGCCGGTCACTAGCGACACCCCCTCGGCGATGGCTTCGGCGTTCCACCGCGTCCGGTCCTGCTCGCTCAGCGGCACCAGCGATCCGTCCGGGGCCGTGCGGGCCTCGCGGCGGGCGTCGGTCAGCAGCAGCAGGGCCAGGAGCCCGGCCACCTCGCCGTCACCGGGGACCAGCCGGTGCAGCTCGCGGGCCAGCCGGATGGCCTCGGCCGTCAGCTCGGCCCGCACCAGGCGCGTCCCCGACGTGGCCGTGTAACCCTCGTTGAAAACGAGGTAGACGACCTGGAGCACCACGCCGAGCCGCCGCGCCTGCTCGGCCGGCGGCGGCAGGGCGAAGGCGGCTCCGACCGCCTTGATGCGTTGCTTGGCGCGGCTGATGCGCTGCGCCATGGTCGCCTCGGGCACGAGGAACGCCCGGGCGATCTCGGCGGTCGACAGGCCGCCGACGGCCCGCAGGGTCAGCGCGATCTGCGACGACGGCGTCAGCGCCGGGTGACAGCACAGGAACAGCAGCGTGAGGGTGTCGTCGTCGGCCTGCACCTCGCCACCGGCGGGAGTGCGGAGGGCGTCCGCCTCCTCCCGCCGGCGACGGGCGACGTCGCTGCGCACCTGGTCGGCGAGGCGGCGCGTCGCCACCGTCGTCAACCAGGCCCGCGGGCTCTCCGGCCACCCCTCGACCGGCCACTGGACCGTGGCCGCCACGAGCGCCTCCTGGACGGCGTCCTCGCAGGTGTCGAACTGGCCGTAACGGCGCACCAGCGCGCCGAGCACCTCCGGCACCAGCCGCCGGACGGCCTGCCAATCGGTCACGGCTCGACGTTGGCCTCGTGCATCAGCGGCCGGACCTCGACGCCCCAATGGCGCGCCGACGGGTTGCGCGCCGCGATCTCCAGGGCCCGTTCCAGGCTGTCGCAGTCGAGGATCGTGAAGCTGCCCAGGTACTCCTTGGCCTCGGCGAAGGGGCCGTCGGTCACCACCGGCGACCCGTCGGCGACCCGGACCATCTTGGAGTTCATCTGGTCGGCCATGCCGTAGGCGCCGACCAGCTCCCCGGACTCGAACAGCTCCTGGTTGAGGGCGTCGGTCTCGCGGATGAGCGCGGCGAGGGTCTCCGCGCCGATCGAGCTGAAGGCTTCCTCGTTGCCGTAGATCAGCAGCATGTACTTCACAGCGCGCTCCTCTGCTCCGCCTGGCCCGGTCCGACCAGCTCGCCGCTGGCGCCACGATCGTCCAGCACCAGCTTCGACCGCCCGGTGACGGTATAGCGGATGTGGGTGACACCCGGCAACTCGACGACCCGGTCGGGGACCAGCTCGATGCCGTCGTCCGCGCCGAGGCCGAGGCCGTGGAACAGGTGCTGGCCCTCGCCGAGCAGCACCGGGGCGATGTGCAGGTCGAGCTGGTCGAGCAGCCCGGCGGCCAGCACCTGGCGCAGGAGCTCCCCGCCGCCGGACACCGCCACGTCCTTGCCGCCGGCGGCGTCCCGGGCCAGGTCGATGGCCCGTTCGAGCCCTTCGGTGACGAAGGTGAAGGAGGTGCCGCCCTGGCGTTCGAGCACCTCCCGGGGCCGGTGGGTGACGACGAACGCCGGGGCGTGGAACGGCGGCTCGTCACCCCAGGGGAACTCGCCGGCATCGAACATCCGCCGGCCCATGACGTAGGCCCCGGCCGCCGCGAACGTCTCCTCGACGATCTCCGAGTCGACCGACCGCTCGCCGCCGGCGAAGCCCTGCCGCTCGCGCCAGGCCGCGGCGTCGACGGCCCAGCGAGTGACCCGGAAGAACCCGGGCGCCTCGGGGCCGCGCATCCAGCGGCTCATGTCGTGGGGGTGCTCGGTGTCGCGCGGCCCGGTGTAGAAGCCGTCGAGGGACACCGACATCTGGGCGGTCACCTTGGTCATCGTGCGTTCTCCGTCTCGTGGTGGCGGCCCTTCTCGGCCGCCGCTGCCCCCTGGTCGGAGCCGACCGTCCGTTCTCGACATGTGTCGGCGAGAAAGTTCTCGGCTTCCGGCAACCGGACCGATCGCGGCCCGCCACCTCACCCGGACACCGCCCCTGAACCCGCACCCACGAGGCACAATGAGAGCAATGCTCTCTGTTGTGAGCGACGCTCACTACTGCGAGCGGTACTCTCTGCCGCGAGCGGTGCACTTTCACTACCGCGAGCGGCGCTCTCTGTTGCGAGCGGTGCACTTCTCTACCGCGAGCCGTGCTCACTACTGCGAGCGGCACACTTTCCCTGCCGCGAGCGGCGCTCTCCGTTGCGAGCGGTGCACTTCCCTACCGCGAGCCGTGCTCACTACTGCGAGCGGCACACTTTCCCTGCCGCGAGCGGCGCTCTCCGTTGCGAGCGATGCACCTTCCCTGCCGCGAGCCGTGCTCTCTGTCGCGAGCAGTACTCTCTGCCGCGAGCGGCGCTCCCCCCTGCGAGCCGATGCCTTTCCCTGGCGCGAGCGGCGCTCTCTGTTGCGAGCGGCACACTTCATTGTGAGCGATGCTCTCCGTTACGAGCAGTGCACTTTACTCTTCTGCGAGCAGTGCTCTCTTTTGTGAACAGCGCTCTCGAATAGAAGGGCCGCGAAACGCTCGTGAGCGCCGTCGCGGCTACCGGGAACCCGCCGAGCCGCGGCGCTTCCGGCCTGCACCCTCGGCCGCGATGAGGATCTCGGCCGCGCGGCGGGCTTCGGTCGCGGGGGCCGCCGTGCGCTGGACCGCGGCGGTCGACACGGCTCCCTCGGCCAGCAGGTGGACGACGTTGCCGGTTTCGCGGGAGTAGCCGGCGTCCACCACGATGCCGGCCAGCAGCTTGCGGAACTCCCGCTGGTGGTGGTGCACCTCGGCCGCCACGGCCGGGGTGGTCGCCCCGAGCTCGCCGAACACGTTCATCCACGGGCAGCCGCGGAAGTCCGGCTCGCAGAACCACTTGTGCAGCCAGGTGAAGATCGCCGACACCCGGGCGGCGCCCTCGTCGGCCCGGCCGACGAACTCCGTGATGCTCGCCATCATGCGGAGGTGGCGGCGCCGGAGGAACGCGACCACGAGGTCGTCCTTGCTCGGGAACAGCTGGTAGATCCGGCGCAGCGGCAGGTTCGCCGCCGTCCGCAGCCGGTCCATGCCCACGGCCTGGACGCCTCGCGCGTAGAACACCTGCTCGGCGGCGTCCAGCAGGTGCTCGCGGACTTCCTCGACGCTGGTCACGACTTAAGCTACCATCCACCGTGAGAACGACCGTTCTCACAGCAGCAGCACGGGAGACGCCATGGCGGACATCGAAGCCGGTCGCGAAATCCGCGCCGCGCTGACGCGGGCCGGTGACACCGTGCTGGCCCTCAGCGCCGACGGCACGGTGGCCCGCACGGGCGCGGATCTGCTGCGCCGCGCGCAATACATCGCTCGCCGGCTCGCCGAACGCGGGCTCGAGCGCGCGACGGTCGGCGTGTGCTTCAGGAACAGCGCGGCCGCGCTCGAAGCGTTCATCGCCACCGAACTCGTCGGTGCGACACGCTTGCCCGTCGAACCGTCGGCGGCCACCGCCGAGGCCCGGGCGATCTTCGAGGCGGGCGGGGCGGCCGCGGTCCTGACCGACGGCCACCACGACGACGTTCCCGAGGACACCGAGGGGTGGACGAAGACCGTCCTCAGCAAAGCGACTCTCGTGCACCACGACGCGTCGCCGGACTCGGGACCACAGTGGACGGACCGGGTCACCGTCCATTCCGGACACCCGCTGGTCATCTACCCCCGCGCGGTGCGCGACGGCGAGCTCTTCGGCATCCCGACGAGCTACGCGAACTGGCGGGCGATCATCGACGTCAACATCGGTCTCTACCGCAACGGGCACTACGGGCCCACGCCTGCCGGAGACGACTGCTACCTGACGGTCGTGCAGCTGATGCACGCCACCGGGATGGTCGGCAGTTTCCCGTTCCTGCACCTGGGCCTGCCGCAGGTGCTCCTGCCGCGGTTCCGCGCCGAGGCGATGGTGGACGCCATCGAACGCCACCGCGTCACCACGCTGTTCGCCGTGCCCGGGATGCTCAGCCGGGTGGCGGACGCACTGGGCGACGGACACCGGCTGCGACGGGTGCTTTACGGCGGCGCCCCGGTGGAGCCGGCGGAGATCGCCCGCTGGCACAGGTCGTTCGGTGACACGCTCTTCCAGCTGTACGGACGTTACGAGGCCGGCTGGCCGCTCACCGTGCTCACACCCCAAGACCACCGGCGGGTGATCGAGGGTGACGAACAGGTCGCCGGCACGTGCGGGCGGCCGATCGACGCGATCGAGCTGGACATCAAAACCCCCGCCGCGGGGCGACGGGACGGCGAAGTCGTCACCCGCGGCACGATGGTGTCGGCCGGTTTCGCCGACGGTGACGGCTGGTGCGGGCTCGGCGACACCGCGGTGTTCACCGACGAGGGTTACCTCAAGCTGACCGGGCGGCTCGACGGGATGGTCAACACCGGGTCGTTCCACGTCTACCCGGACGAGGTCGAGAGCGCGATCCTCAGCCACCCGGCCGTGTCCGCCGCGCGGGTCACCGGAGAGGCCGACGCGCGGTGGGGTGAGACCGTCGTGGCCTACGTGGTCAGTTCGGATCCTTCGCTGAGCGCGACATTGCGCGACTGGCTGCGCGATCGCCTGGCTTCCTACAAGATTCCGACCACCGTGCACGTCGTCGAACGACTGACGTAAACTTGAGAACGACCGTTCTCAGACGAAGAGGAACGATGCCTGAGCTGCCCGAGGTGGAGTTCGCCCGCTCGGTGATCGAGCGCGCGGCGCTGGGCCGTCGGATCACCGGCGTCGACGACTCCGACGGTTACGTCTGCCGGCCGCACCCGCCCGGCCAGATCCGCGACGCGCTCGCCGGGCGGCAGCTCGTGGCCGCACACCGGCGCGGCAAGTCGATGTGGTGCGAGTCCGACGGCGGGCCCGTGCTCGGCCTGCACCTGGGCATGTCCGGGAAGATCGTGGTGGCGGATCCGGACGGGACGGAGATCGACGGCGGCGACTACTGGGAGGGCCGCCGCGTGCCCGGCGACTACCACTGGTCGCGCTTCTCCCTGACGTTCGAAGACGGCGGCCGCCTGCTGCTGGTCGACCCCCGCCGGCTGGGCCGCGCGGTGCTCGATCCCGTACTGGACGCCCTCGGCCCGGACGCCGCGACCGTCACCGCCGCCGAGTTCCGCGCCGCTGTCACCAAGGGAACCGCGCCACTCAAGGCCCGGCTGCTGGACCAGACCGCGATCGCCGGGATCGGCAACCTGCTCGCGGACGAAATCCTGTGGCGAGCCCGGCTTCACCCCTCGCGGCGCGTCGACGAACTCGATCGCTCCGACGTCGAGCGGCTTCTGCGCGCCACCCGCGGTGCGGTGTCCGCCGCGCTGAAACACGGTGGTGTGCACACCCTCGACGTCATCCCGTTCCGGAAGCCCGGCGCGCGGTGCCCGCGCGACGGCGCGCCGATGGTGCGGGGCAAGGCCGGCGGGCGCACCAGCTGGTGGTGCGGCGCGGAGCAGCTCCTATCCAGCTGACTCGGTGTGGCAACGACCAAGATTGAGCACTACGGTCGCTGAATGGAGTTCAGGCAGGTCGAGCACTTCCTCGCGGTGACGCGGTGCGGGAGTTTCACCGCGGCGGCGCAGGAGGTGCACGTGGTGCAGTCGGCGCTGAGCGCGTCGATCCGCAAGCTCGAGGCCGAACTGGGCACACCGTTGTTCGAGCGCACCACGCGCCGGGTGGAGCTGACCGAGGCCGGCCGCGCGCTGGTGCCGCTGGCGCACCGGATCGTCGCGGACGTCGTGGCCGCGCAGGGCGAGGTCGCGGCGGTGGCCGGGCTGGCGACCGGCCGGGTGTCGATCGGGACGATCCAGGCGCTGAGCGTGGTGGACCTGCCGGCGAAGCTCGGCGAGTTCCGCGTCCGCTACCCCGGTATCCGGCTGCACGTGCGCGACGGCACCGTCCCCGTCCTGACGGCCGCCGTCGCGAGCGGGGAGCTGGACCTCGCGTTCGTCGCCGGCGACCAGCCGCTGGCCGGCGAGCTGTCCGCCTTCCGGGAGTGGAGCCAGCAGCTCGTGCTGCTGTGCCACCCGGGCCACCGCCTCGAACGCCGTCGCCGCGTCCGGCTCGCCGAGCTGGACGACGAGCCGTTTCTCGACTTCAGCGGCAGCGGCATCCAGGCGATGGTCGCCCGCCGCTTCGCCGAGGCGGGCGTGCGCCAGAACCGCGTCTGCGAGGCGACGCACATGCCGTTGCTGGTCGAGCTGGTGACGGCCGGGCTGGGCGTGACGATCGTGCCGCAGCCCGTCGCGGAGAAGTCGGGCCTGCCGTTCGCGCGCCTCGAACAGCCCGCCTTCAGCCGGGCGATCCACCTCGCGGGCCGCGGTCCGGAGCCGTCGAACCCGGCGGCCCGGGCGTTGCTGGCCCACCTGCTGGCGTGACGCGCCGCCGCCCGACGGGCGCGAACAGCAACCCACAGCCGATGAGCCCCAAGGCCATCGCCACGGTGGTCAACCCGATCGGCACGCAGACCGCGGCCAGCACGAGCGCGCGCACGGCGAGCCGGTCCAGCAGCCGGACGAGGTCGGCGGTCTCGGTGTCGGTCATGCTTCGAGTGTGAGTCTCGAAGTACTGCCCGTCCAACACCCGGTTTCGCTGGGATTCAGCTCTCGCGCAGCTGAATCACGGCGGCCTGTTACTTGAGCACGCTGACCGCACGGGCGATGACCAGCAGCGACGTCAGCAGCGCCGCGACACTCTGGACCGCCATCAGCACCTTGGCCCGCGACGACAGCGGCATCGTGTCGGTCGGGCTGAACGCCGTCGAGTTGGTCACGGACACATACAGGTAGTCCACCAGCGTCGGCACCCAGTCGGCCTTGACGCTGGAGCCGTCGGCGACCTCCTCGACCGTGTCGGCGTTTTCGTCCTGGGAGAACCGGAAGTCGGCCAGGGGCAGGTCGGCGCGGCCGGACTGGGTGCGCTTGACCGGGCCACCGCGGTCCAGCTCCCAGTAGGCCAGGCCGAACGCGATCACGTTGGTCAGCCACACCTGCAGTGCGCCCAGCAGCAGCGCCTGGCCGCTGTCGGCCGCGCCGGCGATCAGGTCGTGGACGAGCAGCGCCAGGGCCCCGAGGTTGGTGACCGCGATGACCAGGACCAGCGAAAGGGACAGGATCCGGGAAAGCCGGGTCTGCCGCGTGACGCGCCGCGGGTTGATCGCGATCAGCGGCACCAGCAGCACGAACTCCAGCGCCGGCACCACGAACCGCGGACCGACCAGCAGCTGTTCCGGCAGGGCCAGGTAGAGCGCGATGGCCACGAGCGTTGCGACGGCGGCCGGCAGGCGGGCCTCCCCGCGGCGCTTGTGCCGGGGGTGACGGGTCGATGCGGCGGCACGGTCGGCTGGCATGGCGGCGGCTCCTCGCGGACGGCCGCTGACCGGCCCAAGTGCGTCAGCGTAACGTCCGGCCGTCACCGGGGCACGACGGGCAAGATCACCCGTCCGGCGAACAACCCCGCCGCTGCGCGGGCGTCCACCGGACATGACCACGAAGCCACGCCGTGCCCTCCCCCTGGTCGCCGCCCTGCTGGCCGTGCTGGTCGCACCGGCGACCGCGTCCGCGAGCGACCAGGTGGTGACCCAGGTGAGCGCGGCGGACCGGGCCGCGGCACTGGCCCACTGGACGCCGGAACGGATGCGGCAGTGGGCGGGCGGCGACTCCCTGCCCCCGGCCGAGAAGATCGGCCGGCTGTGGGAAGGCCCGGTGCCCGCGGGCGTCGGACGGCTGTTCTTCACCGCCGTCCCGGGCGTCGACGAGTCCTGCACCGCGACCGTGGTTCCCAGCGCCAGCAAGGACGTCGCGCTCACCGCCGGGCACTGCGTCAACGGCGGCCTGGACCGGTTCGACAACCCGATCAAGATCGTCAACGTCGTGTTCGTCCCCGGCTACGACCACGGCGCGGCGCAAGGGGTGTTCCCGGTCCGGGCCTTCGCCTGGTCCGCCACCTACAGCGGCCCCACCAGCGGAACCGACGACGACGCGGTGCTCGCCCTCGACCCGGTCGACGGGCACCACGCCGCCGACGTCGCGGGCACCCAGGACATCTCCTTCGGGAAGCCACCGTCCCCTGTGGACACCACGATCCTCGGCTACCCGCTGTCGCGGCTGGCGGGCGGTGAGGCGCTGGTCTCCTGCGCACGGCCCGCCACCCTCGAAACCAACTCGGTCGTCTCGGCGTGGCGGACGGACTGCGATCTGGCCGGCGGCTCCAGCGGCGGCCCGTGGCTGCGCGACTTCGACCCCGCCACCGGCAAGGGCACCGTTTTCGGCGCCACCAGCCGGGGAACGATGAACGAAGACGGCGTCACCCTCGACCTCACGAGCGCCGCGTTCACCGACCCCGTGCGCGAGCTGTACGAGCGAGCCGGAGACCTCTGAACCCGCTATACACTTCCGTCGCGCCGATGATCACGTCCGGGCGCAGCCGACCCGCGGGAGCCCGTCATGACTGGTAGCACCGAACCGCCCGCCGGGGTGGAGACCACCGAGGTCGTCATCGCGGGCGGCGGGCCGGTCGGCCTGACCCTCGCCCACGAACTCGGCGCCCGGGGCATCGACTGCGTCCTGCTCGAACCGCGGCCGGAGCCGAGCCTGGCGTCCCCGCGGTGCAAGCAGATGAACCCGCGGTCGATGGAGATCTTCCGGCGCCTGGGCATCGCCGACGCGGTGCGGGAGCACGCGCGCCTGCCGTTCGGGTGGTCCGATTCGGCCGTTTTCTGCACCTCGCTCACCGGTCATCAGCTGGAACGCTTCGACGGCGTCTTCGCCCTCAGTGACATCCAGCGGACGGAGCTGGCCGAACCCGCCCTGTGGAGCGCGCAGAACCACGTCGAGTCGGCCCTGCGCGACACCCTCACCCGGCGGGAGACGGTCAGCGCGCGCTGGGGCTGGACGCTGACCGGTGCCGAGCAGGACGCCACCGGCGTCACCGCCACCGCGACGGACGAGACGGGGCGCGAGCGCGTGGTGCGGGGCCGCTACCTCGTCGGCGCCGACGGGGCCCGCAGCGCCGTCCGGCGGGCGTGCGGCATCCCGCTGACCGGGCGGAGCCACGAGATCCGCAACGTGCAGGTCATCTTCGACGCGCCGGGCCTGTCCGCCCGCCACGACCTGGGCCGCGCCGTGCAGTACTGGGTGGTCGATCCCGAGGTCAACGGCCTGATGGGCACGCTGGACACCGAAGACCTGTGGTGGGCGATCATCATCAACGCCCCGGCGGACGCCGACGCCGCGTGGTGCGAACGGGCGGTGCACCGGATGATCGGCGCCGAAGCCCCCGTCACCGTGCGCGCGACCGATCCGTGGACGGCCCGGATGCTGGTCGCCGACCACTACCGGGCGGGGCGGTGTTTCCTGGCCGGGGACGCCGCGCACCAGAACCCGCCGTGGGGTGGGTTCGGCGCCAACACCGGCATCGGGGACGCCGCCGACCTCGGCTGGAAGCTCGCGGCCGCGCTGCGCGGCTGGGCCGGCTCCGAGCTGCTCGACTCCTACGAGATCGAACGCCGTCCCATCGCGCAGCGCGCCATCGCCGAGGCCGAACGCAACATGCGCGTGCTGACCGGCGAACTCGCCGCACCGGGGCTGGACGACGACGGGCCGGACGGCCGGGCGGTGCGCGCCAAGACCGCGGAACTGATCCGGCAGGCCAAGACGGCCGAGATGTACACCCTCGGTTTTGTGCTCGGCACGGCGTACCCCGGCTCACCGCTGGTCGTCCCCGACGACGGACCCGCGCCGGTCTCCCCCGGTTCGGACTACCGGCCGTCCGCGGCCCCGGGCAACCGGCTGCCCCACCAGTGGCTCGACCGGAACCGGTCGCTGCAGGACGAGCTCGGGCCCGGCTTCACGCTCCTGGAGGTCGCCGCGCCGCCCGCGCCCGAGTGGGAAACGGCGGACGTGCCGGTGAAACGCTTCCGGCTCAACCGGCCCGACCTGCACGGTCTCTACGGCGCCCGGTACGTCCTGGTCCGGCCCGACGGGTACGTCGCGTGGCGCGGCGACACCACCCCCGGCGACCCGCGGGCGGTCCTGGACCACGCCCGGGGCCACCGGCGCTGACCGGTCAGGACGCCGGGCGATGCCCCCCTCCCCCAGGAAGGGGGGCACACGCGCCCATCGAGTGGTGCACCTGCCCCGCCTCCGAAGCTAGTCACCGGCGCGCGCGGTGACGAGTGCCGGAGTGCACAGTGATCGGCCGCGGCGGTTTCCCGATGACCAGTGATCCGCCGTTCGGCCGACTGGCCTACCCGGCTCCGGCATCCGCTCGCGCACCCACGACCGGCGCCCGGAATCGCTTAATCCGGCGCCCGCTTGGGTATTCCTCCCGGTATGCGTGCATGGGGCAAGAAGCTCGTCATCCTGGCTGTGGCAGTGGTGGTCCTGGTGGGCGCGGTCCTCGTCGGATCCGCGGTGCACCTGTTGCCCCAGCTGCGCAACCCGTTCGCCGAGCACACCGAGGAGCACTCCGGCCCGGTGCTGCTGCAGTCGATCGTCGAGCTGTCGCGTTACGAGGCCGCCAGCGGTTCGTTCCAGGTGGTCGTCGACATCACGACCAGCTCGGCCCTGCCCAGCTTCCTCGTGGGCAGCGACACGCTGTTCATCGGCGTCGGCACGGACAACGCCTTCGTGGACTTCTCGAAGCTGAAGGGCGACGCGGTCAAGGTCTCCGACGACCGCCAGTCCGCCACGATCACCCTGGGGCACGCGCAACTGGAGCCGGCGACCCTGGACGTGCACGAATCCCATGTGTACGCGGAGAAACAGGGCCTGTTCACGAAGATCAACGAGTTCCTCAGCGGGAACCCGAACTCGCAGCAGGCGCTCTACGAGCTCGCCCAGAAACAGATCCAGGCCGCGGCCGCGAAGAGCACGCTGCTGGCCGACGCCGAGCGGAACACCAAGGCGATGCTGGTCGGCCTGCTGCAGTCCCTCGGCTTCAAGAACATCACCGTGAACTACGCGGAAAACCCGGCTGGCTGACGGATCCCTTGCGGTAGCACGGTTTTCCGTCCGGCGTTTGACAGCGGCCCCCGAAATCTGCTTACCATGGTTTCCCAGAGGAAATCGTTTTGGGGGACGACGGGAGCTGGTGCAGATGCGGGAAATCACGCGGTCCGAAGTACGCAGGCAGCTCGACGCCGGGTTCCCCCGGCTCGAGCCGCCGCGCTCGGCCGTCGTCGTCGGAGCCGGGCTCGCCGGGCTGGCCGCCGCGCACGAACTGCACCGCGCCGGGTGCGACGTCACCGTGCTGGAGGCGTCCGAACGCCCCGGTGGCCGCGCGTTCACGTTGCGCGCCCCGTTCGCCGACGGCCTGCGCGCCGAGGCCGGCGCGATGACCGTGACCCCGCACTGCGACTACGTGACGCACTACCGGAAGCTCCTCGGGGTCGAGCTGGACCGGTCGGACCTGCTGGACCAGGACTTCTCCTACTTCGTCAACGGCAAGTTCGTGCGCGCCGATCCGGCGTCGCTGGCCGAGGCGGGGCTGCCGCTCGCGGAGCACGAACGCGGCCTGAGCGTCACGGACATGATCGAGCGGTACGTGACCGCGGTGGCCGAGGAGCTCGGCCCCGGCCTGGCCGCCCCGGACTGGGCGCCGCCCGCGGAATTCGAGCACCTCGACCGGGCGTCGGTGCAGGAGGTGCTGCGCGGACGGGGCGCGTCGCAGGCGGCGATCGACCTGATGGAGCCGCTGTTCCTGGAGATGCGCGGCGGCGACCTCCGTTCGGCGTCGGCGTTGTCGTGGCTGCGGCACGAGAGCGGGCACCGGTCGCTGCTGGGTGAGGTGGACGGCTGGGGCAAGATCGCGGGCGGCACCGACGTCCTCCCCCAGTCCTTCGCCGGCGGCCTGCGCGACCGGATCCGGTACCGCAGCCCGGTCGTGCGGCTGGAGCAGGACGACGACACCGTGACGGTCACCCACCTCGACCACGGCCGGCTCGCCACGGTGACCGCGGACCGGGTCGTCGTCACCGTGCCCTTCAGCGCGATGCGCCACGTCGACGTGAGCCACGCCCGGCTCTCGGAAGCGAAGATCGACGTGATGCGGCGGCTGCGGTACTCGTCGATCGTGCGCGTCTACCTCCAGATGCGGCGGCAGTTCTGGGAGGGGCACAACGTGAGCGTGTCCACCGACCTCCCGGTGCGCTGGGTCCGCGACGCGACGGCGAGCCAGCCCGGCCCACGCCGCATCCTGGAGGTGCTGATGACCGGCTGGCGGTCGAAGGCGGTCGCGGCGATGTCCGAAGAGGAGCGCCTGAACTTCGTGCTGGGGCACGTCGAGACGCTGTTCCCCGGCGCCCGCGAGCACTACGAGCTCGGCCTTTCCGTGGCGTGGGACCACCAGCCGTGGATCGAGGGCTCGTACGTGCTGCCCGAACGCGGCCACGGCAAGCTCATGCCCGCGATCCGCGCGCCGGAGGGGCGGATCCACTTCGCCGGCGAGCACACCAGCTACGAGCCCAACGGCGGTTCGATGAGCTACGCGCTCGAGTCCGGCGTGCGGGCCTTCGTGGAGCTGGCGGTGGCCTGAACCACCCAGTGGTGCTTGCCGATCCGGCGGTCGCGGGTGAAGCCGTGCCGTTCGAAGAGGGCGAGGGTGCCGTTGTTGAGGAAGGACCCGGACACCTTGCGTCCTTCGGTGTCTTCGGGGTAGCTCTCGACGGTGCCGCCGCCGAGCCGGGCGATCTCCGCCAGCGCGCCGCCGAGCGCGGCGTCGGCGACCCCGGACCGGCGGCGGGTCTTGTCGACGAAGAAGCAGGTGATCCGCCAGTCCGGCGGCTTTCCCGCTTCGGCCTCGTAAGCCCGCCGGTGCTTGATGCGCGGGAGCTCCGCCGGTGGCCCGAACTGGCACCAGCCGACGCAGTCTTCACCGTCGTAGACCAGAGCGGCGTGGGCACGGCCTTCGCGCACGCGGGTTTCCTTCGCGGCGCGGTTCCCCTCCGGCGTGTGGCCGCGGCCGACGCCTTCGACGTGGAAGCCCATGCACCAGCAGCCGCCCCAGACGCCGTTGTTGCGCTCGACGAGCGCGGCGAAGTCCGGCCAGGTCGTTTGGTCGAGCGGTTTCACCCGCAGGTCCGCCATGGTCCGCTCCGGTCGGGAAGAGTCCTGCTCGGACCGACCAGAGTAGACGATGCCGGCGGGGGTGACCGGGCCGTCCGGGGGCCGCGCGCCCCCGGACGGCCCGGGGCTCAGCCCACCTGCAGGTCGATGCAGGAGTAGAACGCGTTCGCCGTGTCGGCGATGTTCCACACCGCCAGCACGGTCTGGCGTCCGGTGTGGCCGCTCAGGTTCACCTGGTGCGAAACGGTTTCCGGCGGCTGCTGGTTGTTGCCGGGGACGCTGGCGACCTTCTCGCTGCCGATGTAGTAGTCGTAGCTGGCCGTGCTGTGACGGGCGGTGAAGGTCCACGTGAACGTCACCGTGGTGCCGACCGGCGCCGCGTTCCAGCCCTTGTTGTCGTCGTTGAGCTCGGCGAACTGGGCGTTGCCGCCGTTGCAGGAGGTCAGCCCCTTCGGGCCTTCGACGCTCTGCGGTTCGTACTTGATGTCCCCGCAGGACACCGTGCCCTGGGCGCACTGCGCCTGGCGGCTGGCCGGAGAGTTGACGTAGCCGTGCGCGCTCGCGATGCCGGCCGGGTTGACCAGCACCAGCACCGGTGCCAGCAGCACACCCGCGGCGGCCGCGACCAGTTTGCGGTTCGCTTTCATTCCAGCTCCTTCGGGGACGGGCTCGCTTCCCGCCGCCGGGCACGGCGGAACCGCGGTCCGGACCCCGCTGGGAGGCCCGCCCGCGCCGGGAAGTGTTCGAGCGAAGGAAATTTGTGGTCTAGACCATAAAGCCAAACCGGACATTGGTCAACAGGTGCCGAGGTCTCGTCTCATGTTGGTCAGTCGCCAACCATCGGTTGCTGTTCCGGTGAGCGGGACTCACCCGATCGTGGCGAGCCGGACCGGGCGACGGCGCGCGCAGCGCCTACCCCTAGGATTGCGCCCGTGACCACCTACGACGTCGATCCGTTCGAGCACCTGGACGCCACCACCCTGCCCGAGCGGCAGCAACGGATCCTGGTCGCGATCCGGGACTGCGTGGTCCACCACGGGTATTCGCCGAGCAGCCGGGAGATCGCGGAGATCGTCGGGCTGCGGTCCTCGTCGTCGGTGTCGAAGCACCTGGCCGCGCTGGAGGACAAGGGTTACCTGAGCCGCGGCGGCTCGGTCGCCCGCCAGCTCGACGTGCGCGCGTTCCTGCGTGACAACGGGCCCCGGCCCGACGCCGACTCGGTCGCCGTGCCGGTGGTCGGCGACATCGCGGCCGGCACCCCGATCGCCGCCCAGGAGCACGTCGACGACGTGCTGAACCTGCCGCGCGACCTCACCGGCCGCGGCACCGTCTTCGGCCTGCGCGTCCGCGGCGACTCGATGATCGACGCCGCCATCTGCGACGGCGACATCGTCGTGGTCAAGCAGCAGTCGGAGGCGCACTCGGGCCAGATCGTCGCCGCGATGATCGACGAGGAGGCCACGGTCAAGGTCTACCGCCGCCGCGACGGCCACGTCTACCTCGAGCCCCGCAACCCGGCCTACGACGTCATCGACGGCGACCGCGCGGTCATCCTCGGCACGGTCGTCTCGGTGCTGCGCAGCTTCTGACCGCCCGCCATGATGGCGGGCATGGACCCGATCGACGACGTCCGGATCGTGCCGGCCAACGAGGCCTCCTGGGCCGACGTCGAGCGGATCTTCGACAGCGGTGACGCCCAGCGGTGCCGGTGCCAGCGGTTCAAGGTCACCGAGTGGATCTGGCGCGACTCCACCCTGGACGAACGCCTCGACGCCCAGGAAGCGCAGACCGGCTGCGGCACCCCGGGCCCCACCAGCGGGCTCGTCGCCTACGTGGCCGGCGAACCCGCGGGCTGGGCCGCCGTCGAGCCGCGGACCGCCTTCCCGAAGCTGCGGACCTCCCGGATCCCGTGGAAGGGCCGCGACGAGGACAAGGACGACCCGGACGTCTGGGCCGTCACCTGCCTCGTCGTCCGCAAGGGCTTCCGCGGCCGCGGCCTCACCTATCCCCTGGCCCGCGCCACGATCCCCTTCGCGCGCGAACGCGGCGCCCGCGCACTCGAGGCCTACCCGATGCTCACCCGGCCCGGGAAGACCGTCACCTGGGGCGAGCTGCACGTCGGCGCCCGGCAGGTCTTCGAGGACGCCGGGTTCACCCAGGTCACCCACCCCAGCCCGCGGCGGTTCGTGATGCGGGCCGACCTCACCAGGTGACGGGCAGCTCGTAGACGCCGTAGACCGACCCGTCGTGCTTGAACGGGACCTTGCCGACCTCCGTGGCCAGCGCGAGCGTCGGGATCCGGCGGTACAGCGTGCTGTAGACGACCTGCAGCTCCAGGCGGGCCAGTGGCTGGCCGAGGCACTGGTGGACGCCGAAGCCGAACGCGATGTGGCGGTGCGCGTCGCGGGTCAGGTCGAGGCGGTCGCCTTCCGGGAAGACGTCCGGGTCGCGGTTGGCGATGTCGTTCGCCATGATCAGGCCCTCGCCCGCGCGCACGGTCTCGCCCGCGATCTCGATGTCCTCCAGCGCGAGACGACGGCGTCCGTTGTGCGTGATGTTCAGGTAGCGCAACAGTTCCTCGACCGCCGACTTGACCAGCGCGGGGTCGTCGCTCTCCCGCAGCAGCTTCAGCTGGTCCGGGTGCTCCAGCAGGGCCAGGGTGCCGAGCGCGATCATGTTCGCCGTGGTCTCGTGCCCGGCGATGAGCAGCAGGACGCCCATCTGGGCCGCCTCCACCCGGGTCAGCTCGCCGTCGTTGACGCGCGTGGCGAGCCCCGAGAGCAGGTCGTCGGCCGGTTCGGCCAGCTTCTTGCCCATCAGGTCGTCCAGGTAGCCGATGAGCGCCTGGTGCCCGGCGGCGCGTTCCTCGGGCTTCGCGTCCCGCCGGATGATGACCTTGCTGTTCTCCTGGAAGAAGTCGTGGTCGGCGTAGGGCACACCGAGCAGCTCGCAGATCACCAGCGACGGCACCGGCAGCGCGAACGCCTCGACGAGGTCGGCCGGGTTCGGGCCGGCCAGCAGCGCGTCGATCCGGTCGTCGACGATCTTCTGCACCGCCGGGCGCATCTTCTCGGTGCGCCGGATGGTGAACGGCGCGGTGACCATCCGCCGCAGCCGCGCGTGCTCGGGGTTGTCCATCAGGATGAAGCTGATGCCGCTGCTGCCGCCCTTCGGCAGCGGCGCGGGGCTCGGGTAGCCGGGCCGGGAGATGTCGGCGCTGATCCGCGGGTCGGCCAGCAGCGCGCGCTGCTCGGCGTAGCGGGTCACCAGCCACGGGGTGCTGCCGTCCCACAGCTTCACCCGCTTGAGCGGGGCCTCCTCCTGCAACGCGCGCGCGGCGGGCGGCGGGTCGAACGGGCAGCCCGCGGCGCGGGTCATCGGGAACTCGGGGATGCCGAGGGTGCTGGTCATGCGGTTCCTCCACAGTGGACGCGGGTCACGAGAGTGAGATGGCCCCGGCCGGGCAGACGTTCGCGGCTTCGCGGACCGTGGTGTGCAGCTCCTCGCCGGGGTGCTCCTCGAGGAGGACGACGATGCCGTCGTCCTCGCCCTGGTCGAACACGTCCGGGGCGAGCATCACGCAAGTTCCCGCGCCGCAGCACTTTTCGGTGTCGACGGCTACCTTCATCAACGCTCTCCTTCATTCGTGGTGGTGACCGGGGCGAGCCAGAGACCGACGAGCGCGTCGATCAGGCCGGTCCCGGCGGCGTGCCAGTCGGCGCGCGGGGTGGGAGTGCCTTCGGCGAGTGCTCGCTCGCGTTCGGCGCAGGTGTGGACCATCAGCTGACGTGCCATGTCGGCGCGCTCGGCCCGTACGTCGGCGGGCAGGGCGGGCAGGCAGCCGTGGAGGCCGAGCACGGTCCGGTGCAGCGACGGGACGGCCAGCGCCTCTTCGACCATGATCCCGCGCAGCGCGGGGTCGGTCATGACCTGCGCGCCGAACCGGGCGAACCACGTCGGGCCGGGCAGGGCGCCCAGGTGGTCGGTCGCCGGGCGGACCAGGCACGCGACCCAGGCCCGCACCGGCGCGTCGGCGGGCACCTCGCCGACCATCCGCGTCCGGGTCACCTCGATCTCCCCGGCGTGCCGCCGGGCGATCGCGCGGACCAGGTCGGCCTTGGCGCCGAAGTGGTACCCGACCGCGGTGTTGTTGCCCTGGCCGGCGGCTTCGCTGATCTGCCGGTTGGACACCGCGTAGACGCCGTGCTCGGCGAACAGCCGCTCGGCCGTCGTCAGGATCCGCTCGCGGGTGGCGTCCGCGCGGGCGGTCTTCACCACCGCACCGGCAGCTCGCGCAGGCCGCCGACGGCGAGGCCTTCGACGCGCCGCAGCTCCCCCGGTTCGACGGCGAGCGCGAGCGACGGCAGCTTGCGCACCAGCACTTCCAGGACGACCTGCAGCTCGGTGCGCGCGAGGGCCTGGCCGAGGCACGAGTGCGAGCCCGCGCCGAAGGCGAGGTGCGGGTTGGGGCTGCGGGTCAGGTCCATCTCGCCGGCGGTGCCGAACGCGCCTTCGTCGCGGTTCGCGGCCGCCATGCTGCACAGCACGGTGGTGCCGCGCGGCAGCACCTCGCCGCCGACCTCGACCTCTTCGCCGAGGTAGCGGGGCATGCCGATGCCGGGGTTGGCGTCGAACCGCAGCGCCTCCTCCACCGCGGTGCGCACCAGCGACGGGTCGGCCAGCAGATGCTCCCAGCGCCGCCGGTCCGACAGCAGCAGGCCGAGCATCTTGCCGATCATGTTCGCCGTCGTCTCGTGCCCGGCGACGAGCAGCGCTTGGCCGGTCGCCACCAGGATCGTGTCCGGCAGCGGCTCGGCGGCGCCGGTGATCAGGTCGCTGAGCAGGTCGTCACCGGGTTCGGCCCGCTTGGCCGTGACGTGGGCGAGCATGTAGGCGCCGAACTCGGCCTGGGCGGCGTCGGTCTCGGCCTGCGTGTAGCGCGTGAGGTTGAGCAGGTTGTCCGACCAGTGCGCGAACTTCGCGCGGTCGGCGTCGGGCACGCCGAGCAGGTCGCAGATCACCCAGACCGGCAGCGGGAACCCGACGCTCGCCTTGAGGTCGGCCGGGGCGCCCGAGGCGACCATCTCGCCGACGAGCTGCTCGGCCATCGCGACGACACCCGGGCGCAGCGCCGCCATCCGCTTGGCGGTGAACCACTTGCTGATCATCCGGCGCCAGCGCTGGTGGCCGTCACCCTCCTGCGGCAGCGTGTTCGCCATCTCGCTGTTGAACACCCCGCCCGAGTCGGAGTCGGTGAGGCGCGCGGCGTCGGAGGCGTTGAGCAGGCGGGTGAAGCGCGGGTCGGACAGCACCTGCTTGACGTCGTCGTAGCGGGTCAGCAGGGACGCCTGGTCACCGCTGGGCAGCCGGACGGCGGCGACGGGGCACTGCCGGCGCAGGCGCTCCCACTCGGCGGGCGGGTCCAGCGCCGCGGGGGCGGACATCGGATAGCTCAGGACCTCGTCGGTCACCGTGCATCCTCCTCGTGGTGGGCCGTCAGTTCGTCAGCAGTCAACCGAAGGCTGCTACGCTAAGTCAAGCGGTTGATTTAATTCGACCCGAACGCCCGATCCCTCCCCCTTGCGTCCCCCGTTGGAGGATCCACCCGTGTCCAGACCTTCCGCTCCCGCCGGGGAAAGCGCGCCGAGAGCGAGCCTCGTCGTCGGTGTCCTCGCGTTCGCCGGCATCGTCGTCTCCCTGATGCAGACGCTCGTGATCCCGCTGATCCCGGCGCTGCCCGGGCTGCTGCACGCGTCCGCCTCGGACGCGACCTGGGCCATCACGGCGACGCTGCTGGCGGGCGCGGTCGCGACGCCGACGGTCGGCCGGCTCGGCGACATGTACGGCAAGCGGCGGATGCTGCTGGTCAGCCTCGGCGCGCTGGTCGTCGGCTCGGCGATCGGCGCCCTGTCGGACACGCTGGTGCCGATGGTCGCCGGGCGGACGCTGCAGGGCCTCGCGGCGGGCGTCATCCCACTCGGGATCAGCATCATGCGCGACGAGCTCCCGGCCGAACGGCTCGGTTCGGCGACGGCGCTGATGAGCGCCTCCCTCGGCGTCGGCGGCGCGCTGGGCCTGCCCGCGGCGGCGCTGCTGGCCGAGCGCGCGGACTGGCACGTGCTGTTCTGGACTTCGGCCGGGCTCGGCCTGGTCGTCACCGGGCTGGTCGTCGCGCTGGTCCCCGAATCACCCGTGCGCACCGGCGGCCGCTTCGACGTCCTCGGCGCGGCCGGGCTGTCGATCGCCCTGGTGTGCCTGCTGCTGGCCATCTCCAAGGGCGCCGACTGGGGCTGGGGCAGCGCGGCGACGCTCGGCCTGTTCGCCGCCGCGGTGCTGGTGCTGCTGCTGTGGGGCCGGTGGGAGCTGCGGACCCGGCAGCCGCTGGTGGACCTGCGCACGACCGCGCGGCGCCAGGTGCTGCTGACCAACCTCGCGTCCGCGGTGTTCGGCTTCGCGATGTTCGCGATGTCGCTGGTCCTGCCCCAGCTGCTGCAGCTGCCGGCGGCCACCGGCTACGGCCTCGGCCGGTCGATGCTGGTGGTGGGCCTGGTGATGGCGCCGTCCGGGCTGGTGATGATGGCGCTCGCCCCGGTGTCCGCGCGGATCTCGCGCACGCGCGGCCCGAAGACGACGCTGATGCTCGGCGCGGTCGTCGTCGCCATCGGGTACGCGATCGGCATCGTGCTGATGAGCCAGGTCTGGCACCTGGTCCTGATCTCGTGCGTCATCGGCGGCGGCATCGGCCTCGCCTACGGCGCGATGCCGGGCCTGGTGATGGCGGCCGTCCCGGTGTCGGAGACCGCGGCGGCGAACAGCTTGAACACGCTGATGCGCTCGATCGGCACGTCGATCTCCAGCGCGACGGCGGGTTTGGTGCTGGCCCAGCTGACCGTCCAATTCGGACCGGTGGTGTTGCCCGCACAGAGCGGATTCCGCGTGGTGCTGGCGATGGGCTCGGGTGCGGCGCTGATCGCGTTGGCCATCGCGGCGTTCCTGCCCCGCTACGTCCCGGCGGTGTCGGTGACCCGGAAGCCGGAACCCGCGGCGGTGGCCGGAAGCTGAGCCGGGCCGCCGCCACGGGTTGCGCCGTGGCGGCGGTCTCGGCCGGTTCGAACGGCGAGAATGCCCGCGCACAGCGGGTTCTTTGTGGTGCCCGCAGCCTTGGCGGGAAGCCGAATCCGCCGATCGACCGGGCCGAACCACAAGATCGCCCGCGCACAGCGGGTTCCTTGCGGTGCCCTCGGCGGGGCCGAGAGACTGAGCCGGAGCAGCTGCGGCAGCTTGCCTCCGCGCTACCGATCGTCCGATACGTGCGGCGAGAATGCCCGCGCCGCCGGTTCTTTGTGATGCCCGCGATGGGCTTTGGCACGGCGCCGATCGAGTCGGCCATCACCGCGTTGCTGCCCCGCCATGTCCCGGCCGTTTCGGCGACACCGAAGCCGCCGACCGACCAGGGCGAACCGCAAGACCACCTGCGCACAGCGGGTTCCTTGCGCTGCCCGCGAAGCCGAGCCGGGTCAGTCGGCGCGGGCGTAGCGGCCCGGCTCGGCCGTGCTGACCGCGTAGTGCACCGCGTCGGCCCGGTTGTGGAAGCCCGCCTTGGCGAAGAGGTTGTTGATGTGCGTCTTCACCGTTGCCTCACTGATCACGAGCCGGGCGGCGATCTCCGGGTTGCGCAGGCCTTCGCCGATCAGGTCGAGGATCTCGGTCTCGCGGCCGGTCATCGGGACCTTCGTCGTGACAGGCCAGTGTTTGCCGATGACGGGTGCTTCACGCAGACTCACAGACCCGACATCGGCGAGTGCACGCCCGCCGTTACACCACATCCCGATCAAAACCGGCCGGGACGTCGAAACCGTCGAACGTGCACCGTCCACATGGGACGTACGTCACGGCACCAGGATCAGCCGGATCGGGTCGCCCGACTTCTCGGCCAGCTGCTTCACCGCGCGGTCCGCCTCGGCCAGCGGGATGTGCGCGCTGATCGAGCGGGACAGGTCGAGCCGGCCGTAGCGGGCTAGCGTGACCAGTTCGAGCACGTGCTCCCCCGACGAGCCGAAGTGCCCGAGAACCCGCTGGCCGCGCACGCTCAGGCCGGTGCTGTCCGGCAGGTGCAGCGGGGCGTTGGTGAGCCCGGTGAGCACCATCGCGCCCTGCGCGGCGAGGACGCCGGCGGCCTGCTCGCGCACCGCCGCGAAGCCGGCGAAGTCGAACGCGTAGTCCAGGCCGCGGCCTTCGGTCCACGCGCCGATCCGCTCGGCGAAGTCCGCCGCGGCCGGGTCGAGGGCGAAGTCCGCGCCGAACGACAACGCCCGTTCGCGGGCCGCGGGCAGCGGGTCGATCGCGACGATCGGGGCCGCGCCCGCGAGGCGCAGCACCTGCAGGCCGTGGACGCCGAGGCCGCCCGCGCCCCATACGCCCGCCGAGCTCGCCGGACGGACCTGGGCCGTCGCGACGACCGCCGCGTACGGCGTCGACACCGCGTCCGGGATGATCGCCGCCTGGTCGAACGGAAGGTCGTCCGGGATCGGGACGACCGTGTCCGCCCGGGCGAGCGCGAACTCCGCCCAGCCACCGTCGTAGTGCACCCCGCGCACCCGCGAGCGCCGGCACGGCAGGCGCCGCAGGCAGCGGTCGCAGACGTCGCACGACTGGCCGGCCTGCAGCGTCACGCGCAGGCCGGTGGCGAGGTGCTCCGGCACGTCCGGGCCGAGCGCCTCGATCGTGCCCGAGACCTCGTGGCCGAGCGTCACCTGGCCGGTGCCGGGCAGCGTGCCGTCGATGAGGTGCAGGTCGGACAGGCAGACGCCGGCCGCGGCGACCGCGATCCGCACCTCCCCCGGCCCCGGCACCGGGATCGGCACCTCCTCGACGCCGAATTCCCGTTTGTCCAGATCGAGCCGGCCCGCCAGCATCGTGTCACCCATGCCTTCGATCACACCACAAAGATCGCCCGCGCGCGGGACACCCGGATGAAGTACGTTGCGCCGATGGGCATCCCCGACGAGTACCACGAGTTCGCGATCGCCGTCGCCGGTGCGAGCGGCGCGCTGATCGGCCTGCTCTTCGTGGCGGTGTCGGTCTCCCCCGACCGCGTCCACCGGACGACGACCCACGCCGAGTACCACACGCGCGCGTCCGCCGCGATGCTGCTGTTCACGAACGCGCTGGTGCTGTCCCTGATGATCCTCGTACCGGGGAGCACGCCGGGCGGGTGGGCGGTCGCGTCCGGGGTCGGCATCCTGGTGTTCGACGCGGCGGCGACCCGGTCGATCGTCACGGCGGTGCGGCACCGGCGGGGGCACTGGAGCTCGCTGCGCATGGCGTCGGCCCTGCTGGTGATCGCGGGCTTCGAGATCTACGCCGGCGTCCGGCTCCTCACCGAACCGGGCAACTGGGACCCGCTGCGCACGCTGTACTACGTGCTGATCGGCGACCTGGCCTTCGGCATCGCCCGCGGCTGGCAGCTGATGGACATGCGCCGCATCAGCCTGTTCTCCTCCCTCCGCACCCTGACCCACGGCGACGACGCCGACGCGGAACCGGAGGAACCCGCGAAGGACTAGACCACCGGCGGGGTGCCGTGCGTGTGGAACGACTCGATCGTCTTCAGCCCCCACGCCTGCCCCTTGGCCCGCTCGGCCTCGGTCCAGGTGACCGGCTCCCAGTCCGGCGCGAAGATCAGCCGGGCGGTCGGGTTGCACAGCTCGATCCGGTTGCCGCCGGGCTCGTAGAGGTAGAGGAAGAACGTCTGCTGGATCGCGTGCTTGTGCGGGCCCGTCTCGATGTGGACGCCCGCGTCGAGAGCGATGTCGGCCGCGCGCAGGATGTCCTCGCGGGTGTCGGTGGCGAACGCGATGTGGTGCAGCCGCCCGGTCGAGCGCGTCCAGTCCGTCGTGTACACGAGGTCGTAGGACTTCTGCGCGAAATGCGTCCACTGCCCGGAGATCACGCCGTTGTCGAGCTGGATCTGTTCGGTGACACGGCCGCCGAGCGCGTCACAGATGAACTGCCCGTTGGCCGCGGCCTCCTGCGCGAGGTAGTTGACGTGGTCGAGGCGCCGGACGCCGACCCCGCGCCCCGGGTAGGCCTGCGCCTGGTTCTTGAGCGCGGGCCGCAGGTGCTCGGGTGGCCGGTAGCGCTCGGTTTCCCAGTAGATCTCCAGCTCGTGGCCGTCCGGGTCGCGGAACAGGTACGACGGCCCGACGCCGGTGTCCCCGTCGACCCAGCCGATGCCGAGGCCGCGCTCTTCGAGGGCCTTCACCCGCCGCTCCAGCGCCTCCGCGCTCGTCGTGCGCAACGCCGTGCGCCCGACGCCGGACGTCTTCGCGGCGGTGAGCTTGAGGCTGTGGTGCTCGTAGTCGTCCCACGTGCGCAGGTAGACGGAGTCGCCGTCGGTGCCGTTCTCGGTCAGGCCGAGCACCCGGACGAAGAAGTCCAGGCTGCGCTCGGGTTCCGGGGTGAACAGCTCGACGTGCCCGAGGTGCGCGATCTCGTGGCGAGGCGAGGGATCGGGCATGGCGGACTCCTCAGGAACGGGGGAAGACGGTGCCGTCGAACAACTTCCGCGCGGTGCGGAACACGGTCGAGCGGGCCACCCGCGGTGTCCCCGACGTCGTGTCGAACTCGACGCCGACCCCGAGCGTGCCGCTCGGGTGCTCGACCTCGATGGGCTCGCCGGCGGGCGGGCGGACCAGCAGCTCGTGCCCGACCGCGCCGTCGAGCAGCAGGGCCGTCACGACGCTGACCCCGCCCAGCACGCCGATCGACGGGTGCGGCTTGACCGGGATGAACGTCCGGGTGGCGATGGCACCACCTTCGCGCGGGGCCGCGACGAGCGTCGTCTTCGGGACGGAGCTGCCGCTCACGCCGCCGAGCCCCATCAGCTTGCCGGCTTCGATGCGCAGGGCGTCGATGCGGTCGCCGAGACCGGTCAGCTCCTCGACCGGTTCGTAGCCGGTGACGCCGAAATCGGCGGCGAGGGCCACGACGACCGGCATCCCGTTGTCCACACAGGACACTTCGATGCCGCCGACGTTGTCCCGGACATTGCCGGTGGGCAGCAGGCTTCCGGCGACCGAGCCTTCGGTCTCGGTGAAGTCCAGCTCCACGGGCGCGGCCGTGCCGGGCACACCCGAGATGGCGAGCGAACCGGCGTAGTCGACCTCGCCGCCGGGGGTGGCGAACGTCGAGACCGCGATCGCGCCGGTGTTGACCAGGAGCACCCGCACGGTCGTGCGCTCGCCGCCCGCGGGCACCAGGCCGCGCTCGACGGCGAACTGGCCGACCCCGGCGAGCAGGTTGCCGCAGGTCTGCCGGTCGGACACGGTCGGCTCGTCGACCCCGAGCTGCAGGAACAGGTAGTCGACGTCCCGGTCGGGCCCGCCCGGCGGGGAGACGATCGCGACCTTGCTGGTGACGAGCTGCGCGCCGCCGACGCCGTCGATCTGGCGCGGGTCCGGGGTGCCCATGATCCGCAGCAGGAGGTCGTCGCGGTCGCCCGGGTCGGCGGGCAGGTCCCCGGCGAGGAAGTAGGCGCCCTTCGACGTGCCCCCGCGCATGAGCATGCAGCGCACGCCGGTCATCCCTGCTCCTTCTCGTACTCCTCGGCGGTGAGGTAGCGGACGCCCAGCGCGTCGAGTGTCTTGCGCAGGCCGTAGCGGTCGAGACCGAGCTGGCCGCCGGCGAACGCCTCGCGCGCGGCGGCTTCCTTCTCCAGCCGGGCTTGGGAAGCCGTCAGGCCCTCCTCGACGTCCTGACGCCGGACGCGCAGCACGCCGTCGTCGTCGGCCAGGATCGCGTCACCGGGGTGGACGGTCTGGCCGCCCACGACGACCGGAACGTTGACCGCGCCGGCCGTCGCCTTGACCGTGCCCTGGGCGCTGACCGCGGCCGACCACACGGGGAAACCCAGCTCGCGTAGTTCGGCGACGTCGCGGACGCCGGTGGTGGTGACCAGCCCGCGCACGCCGCGGTGGCGCAGCGCGGTGGCGAACAGCTCGCCGAAGAGGCCGTCCTGCGACGGCGAAGTCGTGGTGACGACCAGGACGTCACCCTCCTGGCACTGCTCGACGGCCGCGTGGATCATCAGGTTGTCCCCCGGCCAGCACAGCGCCGTGACGGCCGTGCCGCCGATCCGCGCGCCGTCCTGGATCGGCCGCAGGTGCGGGCCGAGCAGGCCGGTGCGGCCGAGCGCTTCGTGCACCGTGGCCACGCCGTACTCCGCCAGCCGGGTCACCTGCCCGGCGTCGGCGCGGGGTGGGTTCGTGACGATGACCGGTTTCATGCCGTCGACGCTAGAGAGCGCCGACGAAATTGTCAACAATCTTGGCGACAGTCACTTGAATGACTCAGACGCCGTGTCGTCCATCCAGGTACGCGTGTCGTCCGCCGGGGTACGCGTGTCGTCCGTTCCGGACCGGCGCGCCTCAACGCTCGCGTGGACCCGGCCGGACGACACGCGTACTCAGCCGGACGACACGCGTACGCGGATGGACGACACGATCGCTCGGCCGCCGCGCGCCGCAGCCACGGTCAGCGCAGGTGGGACACCTCGGCCGCGTCGGCTTCGCGGAGGGCTTCGATGACGCTCTGCAGGTGGACCCGCGCGGCTTCGGCGGCCTCGACCGGGTGGTGCGCGCAGACGGCGTCGATGATCGCCAGGTGCTCGGGCAGCGAGACCTGCGGCCGGCCGGGGCGCATGGCGAGGCGGAACTGGTGGCGCACGCTCTGCCCGCGCAGCCGTTCGAGCACCTGCTCGGCGGTGCGCTGCCCGCCGATCTCGCGGACGCGGCGGTGCAGCCGCTGGTTGAGCCCGGAGTAGCCGACGACGTCGCCGCTCGACACGGCGTCGCGCATCGCGTCGCCCAGCTCGCGCAGTTCGGCGATCTCGGCGTCGGTGATGCGCTCGGCGGCCTTCGCCGCGCACAGCGCCTCGAGCATCATCCGCACTTCGGAGATCTCGACGGCCTCCTCCAGCGAGACCGCGCGCACCCGCGCGCCGCGGTTCTGCACCCGCTCGACCAGGCCTTCGTTGGTGAGCTCGATGAGCGCGGACCGCACGCTGGCGCGGCTGGCCGCGAACTGGGCGGACAGATCGGCCTCGACCAGCCGCTGGTTGGGGACGAACTCGCCGCGGACGATGGCGTCGCGGATCGCGGCCACCACGGATCGTTCCCCCGGCCGCTGGTCCGCGGCAGTCTCCGCCATACTCCCACCCCTGTTTGTTGACAATTTTGTCGAGCAGATCGTTCACTTGATCGTAGGTGCCTGGAGAGGATTGTGCTATGCGCGGAACCATCGCGGTATTGGGGCTCGGCGAAGCGGGCGGCGCGCTCGCCCGCGACCTGGCGGCGGCCGGCGCCGTGGTCCGGGGGTACGACCCGGCCGTGGCCGCGCCGGAGGGGATCGCCGCCACCGGCTCGGAGGCCGAAGCGGCGACGGGCGCGGATCTGGTGCTGAGCGTGAACAGCGCGTCGGCCGCCTACGACGCGCTCGCCGCCGGCCTCGCCGGGATGGCGCCGGACGCGCTCTGGGCTGACCTGAACACGGCGTCACCCGGGACGAAGCGCCGGCTGGACACCCTCGCGGCCTCGCACGGCACCGGGTTCGCGGACGTGGCGATCATGGCGCCGGTGCCGGGCCGCGGGCTGCGGGTGCCGATGCTCGCGACCGGCACGGCGGCCGCCGAGGTGGCCGCGGTCCTCAACGGCTTCGGCGCGGCGGTGGACGTCATGCCGGGCGAGGCCGGCCTGGCGGCCGAACGGAAGCTGCTGCGCAGTGTGTTCTTCAAGGGCATGTCGGCAGCCGTGGTCGAGGCGCTGGAGGCCGCGCGGGCGGCGGGGTGCGAGGACTGGCTGCGGCAGCTGATCACCGACGAGCTGACCGCCGCGAACGAGTCCACCGTGGAGCGGCTGGTCACCGGGTCCTACACCCACGCGGTCCGCCGCACGGCCGAGATGGCGGCCGCCGCGGAGATGCTCGAAGACCTGGGCGTCCCGTCGGACGTCGCGGGCGCGGCGCGGGACCAGCTGGCGAAACTGTCGAAGGAACCGGAGTAACCCCGGCGCCCGTTAGGCCATGTCGCCTAAATTGTGAACAATCATGACGCTCATCTTGTGGCCAATATCTCAGCGGATGTAGCTTCGGGACCCTTCGCCCCATCTCCGGACGAGAGGGACATCGATGTCCGCACCGGAACTCTCCCCCGCCGCCGAAGCCGCTTCGAGCCGCCTGTCGATCCGGGTGACCGCGCTCTGCTGGGTGCTCGTCCTGCTCGACGGCCTCGACCTGTTCGTCTACGGCGCGACCCTGCCCGGCGTGCTCGCCGACAAGGGGTTCGGCCTGACCGCCGTCACCGGCGGCACGATCGGCAGCCTGACCACCTTCGGGATGATGCTCGGAGCGCTCGCCTCGGGTGTCATCACCGACCGGATCGGGCGCCGGAAGATCATCCTCACCGGCGTCGTGCTCTTCTCGATCGCCTCGGCCGCGTGCGCGCTGGCGCCGAGCGTCGAGTTCTTCGGGGGCGCGCGGTTCGCCGCCGGGGTCGGGCTCGGCGGGCTGCTGCCGTCGGCGATCGCCATGGTCATGGAGTACGCGCCGCCGTGGCGGAAGAACCTCGCCGTCACCGTGGTGATGACGGCCCACCAGGCCGGCGGCGCGCTCGCCGGGGCACTGGGCATGGTGATCGTCGAGTCGCTCGGCTGGCGCTCGGTGTACTGGATCGGCGCGGTGCCGATCGTCGTCGTGCTGCCGGTGGTCGCGGTGATGCTGCCGGAGTCGCTGACCTTCCTGCTGGCCAAGGGAAAGACCGAGCGGGCGCGGGCGATCGCCGACCGGTTCTCGGTGTCGCTCGACGCGTTCGCCCCCGAACCGGACCCCGAGCGCCGCGGCGGGCTGCGCGGGCTGTTCGCGCCGTCGGTCCGGATGACGACGCTGCTGTTCTGGGTCGCGTCGTTCGCCGGGCTGCTGCTGGTCTACGGCGTCAACACCTGGCTGCCGACCATGATGCGCGCCAACGGGTACAACCTCGGCTCGGCGATCAGCTTCCTGCTGGTGATCAACGTCGGCGGCATCGCCGGCATGCTGGTGGCCGGGCGGCTCGCCGACCGGTTCGGGTCGCGGCCGGTCGCGATCACGTGGTTCGCGCTCACCGCGGTCGGCGTCGGCCTGCTCGCGCTGAAGATGCCGCTCCTGGTGACGTACGTGGTCGTGTTCCTCACCGGCGGCTGGCTGTTCAGCGCGCAGACGCTGATCTACGCGAGCGTCGGCGCCTACTACCCCGCCGACAGCCGCGCGACCGCGCTCGGCTGGGTGTCCGGGGTCGGCAGGCTCGGCGCGGTCTTCGGCCCTTGGCTGGGCGGCATCCTCGTGGCGGGCGGGCTGTCCGCGCTGGGCTTCGGCGTCTTCGCCCTGGCCGGGCTGCTCGGCGCGGTGATGGTCTCGCTGGTCCGCCGGCTCCCGAAACCCGTCGCGCTGCCGCGCAGGACCCAGCACGCGTGAACGCACCGCCCGTGAACCGCCGCCCGCGGGCCGGTGCACGCGTGGTGCGCGTCCGGTCAGCGGGGCGCGGAAACCTTCGGTCGTCGCCGGGTCACCAGGGCCCGGCACCGACCGGAGGAGCCCGACATGACCGAGAAGACCGCACTGGTTACCGGGGGTTCGCGGGGCATCGGACGGGCGATCACCCTCCGCCTGGCCGCCGACGGGGCCGTCGTCGCCGTGCACCACGGGGGCAACGAGGCCGCGGCCAAGGAGACCGTGACGATGATCGAGGACGCCGGCGGCCGCGCCTTCGCCGTCGCCGCCCGCTTCGGGGAAGCCGGTGCCGTCGACCAACTGGCCGACGCGGTCGAAGCGGCGTTCGGTGACCGCGGGCTGGACATCCTGGTCAACAACGCGGGCGTCGGCTCGCACAGCACGCTCGCCCAGCTGGCCGAGGACGAGCTCGACCTGCTGCTGACCGTCAACGTGAAGACGCCGATGCTGCTGATCCGGCGGCTGCTGCCGCTGCTGAACGACGGCGGCCGGATCGTCACCGTCGGCTCGATGGCCTCGCGGATCGCGGTGTCGAGCCAGATCGCCTACACCGTCAGCAAAGCGGCGGTCGAGGCGCTCGCCCCGACCCTGGCCAACGACCTCGGCCACCGCGGGATCACGGTGAACACCGTCGCGCCCGGCCCGATCCGGACCGACCTGACCGCCCCGATGCTGGCCATTCCCGAGGCGGCGGCGGGCCTGACGTCGATCACCGCGCTGGGCCGGATCGGCGAGCCCGAGGACGTCGCCGACGTGGTCGGCTTCCTGGCGGGCCCGGGCGGCCGCTGGATCACCGGCCGCACCCTCGACGTCTCCGGCGGCACCTACCTCGGCCCGATCGCCCCGGCCTGAACCGCCACGCCGCCCGGAGGTCAGCTCCGGGCGGCGACGCCGTCGAGGTGCAGGACGCCCTCGGTGTGGTGCTCGGCGACGAAGTCCGGCCCCTTGGTGACGAGCCGGGCGATGGCGGTGGCGTGCCCGTGACCGAGGCCGTGTTCGGTCTTGAGCCACGTGACGATTTCGCCGTGCTTCGTCAGGTTCTTGCCGAACGCCAGGTCGAGAAAGCCGCGCGGGGTGATCCCGGTCCGCTTCTCGGCGTTGTCGAGGTAGGCCTGGAAGGATATGACTGCTCCCCTGTCTTTCGAAGTCCGATGGTGACGATCCGGCTGTTCCGGGCCGTCCGCACCGGCGGTTCCCCGGTGCGTCTCGCGTGCCACCACCGTCTCACCGACAACTTTTTTTGTCAAGGACTCCGCTGTCATCACGGTGTCGACGGACTGCAACCGGATTGTCGACGGTGACTGCGAAGCTTCGCCGGTCCCCGGATGGGGCGGGGCCGAGGGGTGCTGGGGGAAAACGTGGAGCAGCAGGCGAACGCGGGCGAAATCACCTGGATGCCGGACCCGCGGGTCAGGTTGCACGCGGCCGACATCGACGCGGTGCCCGATGTCACGGCACCGACCGTGGTGCTCGCCGACACCCGGCCGGCCGTGCGCCGCGGGGTCCGGTCGATGCTCGAGCGCTCCGGCGCCGTCACGGTCGTCGGCGAGGCGGCCACCGCCGCCGGGGCGCTCGCGGAGACCACCCGGCTGCGGCCGGACGTGCTCGTCATCGACGTGCAGCTCGGCGGCGAAAACGGGATCGACGTCATCAGCCGGGTTGCCCGCACCGCGCCCGGGACCGCCGTGCTCGTCTTCAGCGAGGTCGACGACGACCGCGCGATCACGTCCGCCTTCCACGCCGGCGCACGGGGTTTCCTCGGCAAGGACGCCGGCGCGGAGGAGATCCTGCGCGGCGTGCAGGCCGTCGCGGCAGGCGAGGCCATCATCTGCAAGGCGATCGCCGGCCGGCTCGGCGCGTGGCTGCGCCCGGAGAGCACCCTCGACCCCTACCCGTTCGCGCAACTCACCGCGCGGGAACGGGAAGTGCTCGACCGCATCGCCGCCGGCAAGTCGAACCCGGCCATCGCGCGGGAGCTCGCCCTGGCGCCGAAGACGATCAGCAACCGCGTCTCCGCGATCTTCACGAAGCTCGGCACGGCCGACCGCGCGCGGGTGATCGTGATGGCGCGCGACGCCGGGCTCGGCCGCGGCTGAACCGCACGGGACCGATTCCCCGGCGGACGGGAACCGCTCCCCTATCCCGCGGGAACCGGCCGATTTTAGCCTCGGCTCTTGAGCCTGAGCCTGATCCACCACCGATCGGAGTGGGACGTGACCGACCTCGAACCTGCCGTCGTGACCATCCGGAAGCGGGAACCCGAGCACCTGCACCGCATGGACGGCCTCGACCTCAAGCTGCTGCTGCCGTGGGACGGCGTGGCGGCGCCCTTCCGCGGCGCCTGGTGCGTGCTGCGGCCCGGCGACGTCGCGCTGGAGCACGCCCACGAGGACCGCGAGATCTTCTTCGTCATGTCCGGCCGGGCCGAGGTGCGCGGGGGCGGGAAGCGGTACGAGATCGCCGCCGGGGACCTGGTCTTCCTGCCACCCGGGCTGGCGCACCAGGTCGTCAACGAGACCGACGAAGACGTTTCGTACTACGCGATCTGGTGGGACACCTCGATGTCGGAGGAGTTCCTCGCGCGGCAGGCGACACCGGCCGAGGCGGGCTGAGCCGGTGCTGGACTACGACGGGAAGAAGTTCCGCAAGACGGGCAGCGAGTCCAACCCGGTCACCGTCTACCGGCAGGACGGCGACGTTGTGTGGTCGGAGTTCGCCGGCGGCGAGGTGCTGCGCGGCTCGACCGCGGGCACGCGCGCCGCGGACGGGACCCTCCACTTGGGATACACCATCGTGCTCGCGGGCGGGGACGTCATCAGCGGGCACACCGTCAACACCCCGGAAGTGACCGAAGACGGCCGGGTCCGGCTGCGTGAGGTGTGGGAGCGCTACGGCCCGCACGCGGCGACCGGCGTCTCCTACCTCGAAGAGGTGACCTGAGTGACCGCGACCGAGGCGGACTGGCGGCACCTGGCCGGTGCCGTGACCGGCCCGGTGTTCGCGCCGGGTGAGCCCGGCCCGGGTACGCCGTTCAACCGGCGGTTCGCCGGGACCGTGCCGGCCGGCGGCGTCGCCGTGACCGGCGTCGAGGACATCCGGCGGACCCTCGCCTGGGCCCGCGACACCGGTACCGGCGTCAGCATCCGCGGGGGCGGGCACAGCTTCGCGGGGTACTCGACCGGTACCGGGCTGGTCCTCGACGTCGGCGCGCTGAACGCGGTGACGGCCGACGGCGAGACCGGGCTCGTCACGGCCGCGGGCGGTGCGCTGATGTCCGATGTGTACACCGCGCTCCAGCCGCACGAGATGGCTTTCGCGCTGGGCAACGGGGATTCGGTCGGCATCGCGGGCCTGACGCTCGGCGGCGGCAACGGCGCGACGTCGCGCAAGTTCGGGCTCACCGCCGACGCGCTGGTCGCGACCACCCTCGTCACCGCCGACGGCGAGGTCGTGCACTGCGACGCGCGGGAGAACGCCGACCTGTTCTGGGCGTGCCGCGGCGGCGGGGGCGGGAACTTCGGGGTCACGACGTCCCTCACCTTCCGGGCTCGCCCGGTCCGGGACTGCTCGACCTACCTGCTGCTCTGGCCCGTCACCGACGCGCCGAAGGTGTTCTCCGTGCTGCAGGAGACCGTCCGGACCGCGCCCGACGAGTTCGCCGCGCGGATCGGCGTCGCCACGACCGGGGACGGCACCGTCGTCTCGGCCATCGGGCAGCACCTGGGCCCGGCCGCCGAGCTGCGGGAGATCCTCGACCCGGTGCTGGCGGTGGCCCGCCCGTTCCGGTGCGACGTCGACGACCGGACGTTCTGGGAGGCGAAGGACTTCCTGCGGCACGAGACCGCCGCGGGCGCGTTCGCGACGCGGACGGCGTTCACCCGGGAGGCGCTGCCGGACGACGCCGTGGCGACGCTGCTCTCGTGGCTCGAACGGTGGCCCGGCAGCGGCAACCCGGACGGCGGTGGCGCGGCCCTGTTCTCCTGGGGCGGCGAGGTCAACCGCGTCCCGGCGGCGGACACCGCGTTCCCGCACCGGGACGCGCGGTTCCTGCTGTCGATGGACACGTCATGGGACGAGCACGACGAACCCGGCGTCGTCCGCGCCAACCTCGGCTGGCTCACCGGCCTGCAGGAGGCGCTGGCGCCGTACACCTCCGGCGGGGCGTACCTGAACTTCACCGACCCGGACCGCGCGGACTGGCGCACGGCGTACTACGGCGCCAACTACCCGCGCCTGCTGGAGATCAAGCGGCGGCTGGACCCGGACGGGCTCTTCGCCTTCGAGCAGGGCATCGGGCGCGATGATCGGTGACGACCGGGTCCACATCTGGACCGCCGCCGAGGTCGACCACGGCCAGGTGCCGCCGGCGCAGCACGCGCCGGTGGCGGAGATCCTGGCCTGGGCCCGGCGCTACCTCGTGACGTCGAACCCCGGGCTCGGCCGCAGCGGCCCGGTGTGCCCGTACACCCAGCCGTCCCTCCACAGAGGACTCTTCCACCTCGCCGCCCTCACCGACGCCGGCGGCGCCGACATCGCCGAGGCCGTCGAAAGCCTGCGGTCGTGGTACGAAAAACTCGCGGCCGAGCTCAACGGCCAGGACCGCGAGCTGCTCACCATCCTGCTCGTGCTGCCGCACCTCGACCCGCTCAGCTCGGCCGCGCTCGACGCCGTCCAGGCGCGGGCGAAGGACCGGTTCGTGGCCGACGGCGTGATGATCGGCCAGTTCCACCCGGCGTGCGACCAGCCGGGCCTGTGGAACCCGCACTTCAAGGCGCTGCGCGCGCCGGTGCCGCTGCTGGCCATCCGCAAGCTCGTCGTGTTCGACCTGCCGTTCCTGATGGACTCCGAGGTGCACGCCGAGAGCTACCTGCGGCGGTTCGCCCCGGACATCCCGCCCCGCATCCGCGACCAGCTCGTCCGGCGGCTGACGGAACGCCGCGACGCCGTCCGCACGCCCTGACACTTTTCGCCCGGAAGGGGTACGCATGGAGTTCACCATCGTGGGCGCCGGCATGGCCGGCGCCTTCCTCGCGCTTTCACTCGGCCGCGAAGGCCACACGGTCACCGTCTACGACCTCCGCCCGGACCCGCGGGTCGCGTCCGGCGAAGGGTCGTCGATGAACCTCGGCCTCTCCCGCCGCGGGCTCGACGCGCTCGGGCACGCCGGGCTCCGGTCCGAAGTGGACGCACTGGTCATGCCGATGCGGGGCCGGCTGCTGCACGACCGCGACGGTGGCACGCGGTTCTCGACGTACGGCGACGGCGGCATCCTGGCCATCCAGCGCAGCGACCTCGGCGCGCTGCTCGTCGACGCGGCCGCGAAGGTCCCGGGTGTCCGGTTCGTCTTCGAGGCGCGGTGCACCGGCATCGAGAAGGACACCGCGACCGCGTACTTCGTCGACCAGACCACCGGCAAGGGGCTGACCGCGAAGGCGGACGTCCTGGTCGGCGCCGACGGCGTCTTCTCCGCCGTCCGCCGCTTCCTGCAGCGCGACGAGCGTGCCGGCTACACGCAGGAGTTCCTCGACTGGGGCTGGCGCGAGCTGCACATCCCGGCCCGGCCGGACGGCGGGTTCCGGATGGACCCGGACGTCTTCCACCTGTGGCCGCGCGGCGACACCATGATGTTCGCCCACCCCAACCGCGACGGCTCGTTCACCTGCTCGTGCGTCCTGCCGTTCCGTGGCCCGCGCAGCTTCGAGACCCTGCGCGACGCGGGCGACGTCGAACGGCTCTTCCGCGACCTGTTCCCGGACCTGCTGGAGCTCGTCCCGGACATCGGCACGTGGTTCTTCGACCGCCCGACGATGAACCTGGTCACCACCCGCACGACCCCGTGGCACCACGAGGACAAAGTGGTGCTGGTCGGCGACGCGTGTCACGCGGTGTTCCCGTTCCTGGCCCAGGGCATGAACGCGGCGTTCGAGGACTGCCGCGAGCTGGCGAGCAGCCTGCGCGCCCACCCGGACGACCCGGGCGTGGCGTTCGAGCGGTACTACGCCCGGCGCAAGCCGAACACGGACGCACTGGCCGAGATGTCCCGTCGCAACTTCGCCGAGCTACGCGACACGGTCCGCTCGCCGGCGGTCCGGGTGGAGAAGGCCCTGGACGTGGCGCTGGAGCGGGTGTCGGGGAAACGCTGGATGCCCCTGCACGCAATGGTGACCAACACGACGATCCCGTACGCGGCGGCGCAACGGCGGGCGGTTCGTCAGCACCGGGTGCTGCGAGGGCTGGGGGTGGCTGGGCTCGCGGCTATCGGCACGGCCTTGCTGCGGAAGCGACGGTCCTGAAAGGACTTGTTCGGAACGCGCGGCTGCCGCTTCATGTCGGTGGCCCGCATACGCTGCCGACGGCGCTGCACGTTCGGCGTGGTAACCCGGAACGCCCGGCGGGCTCAGCTCCGCCGGGCGTCCGTGCGGTTGCCACCGCAGGTCCCTGGCCCGCACACCCGGCGACCAATCGGTCGCCGACGTTCGGGCGATAGAAGATTTGGGACGTTGAGCGGCCAAAATCCTCCATCGACAACACCACACCTTCGACATGGTCACCCGGAGGACTCAGCTCCCACCGGGCGTCCGCGCGGCTGCCGCCGCAGGTCCCTGGCCCGCACACCCGGCGACCGTTCGATCGCTTGACCTCCGGTCGATGGAGGATTTGGGACGTTGAGCGGCCAGAATCCTCCATCGACAACGCCGCACCTCCGACATGGTCACCCGGCGGACTCAGCTCCCGCCGGGCGTCCGCGCGGCTGCCGCCGCATGTTCCTCGGCGCCGTTCCCTCCTGCCGCGCCTCAGGCGTGGGCGCCCCCACACCCCGCGGCCGTTCCGCCGCTGGCCTCCGGTCGATGGAGGATCTGGGACGTCAGGCGGCCAAAATCCTCCATCGACAACGCCGCAACTCCGACATCGTCACCCGGAACGCCCGGCGGACTCAGCTCCGCCGGGCGTTCCGTTCGCCGGGCTCAAGACGGCGCAGGGTCCACAGCCCGTACAGCGCGAGCAACGGCTTCAACAGCAACCATTCCCCAACGCGATAGTCGTCAGCGGCCACGAGTTTCGCCGCGAGATCAGGCCGACGGCGGCGGAGGTAGGCACGGGCCTTGAGCGCGTGCGCCGGCTGAGAAGCGATCTTCACACGGTCGACGTCTTCCAGCAGCGGAATCACGTTCGTGACGTTCTCCCACGTCGTCCGGCTCCGGTCCTCGAGCAGAACCCGGCCGCTGTACCCGAGCACACGCTCCGCGTAGTCGGCCATCACCTGGGCCTCCGCGGGGCCGTCGGCAAAAGCACCGCCACTGAAGATCACGCGCGTGTCGGAGCCCGCCAGGGAGCGCAGCCCGGCACGGACCCGCCACCGGTTGACGGCGTTGGCCGTCGGACCGCGGTTGCGGTAGCCCAGCACGACCACGGCCTCGGCACCGCCGTCACCGCCGGGCGCGACTAGCGTGCGGGACCAGCGCCGGTTCAGCCACTCGCTCCAGGCCAGGATCCCGGCCACCACCCACACCGCGCGCATGCCACGACTTTAATGCCGTGAAGGCCACCTTGAGGGACTCTGAGTCCCTCAAGGTGGCCTTCACGGACCAGCGGCTAACTCGTGATACCCAGGCAGAGGCGGAACTCCGGGGTCCCGCCCAGCAGGTGCGCGCCCGCGGACTGGAGGATGCGGTCCTGGGCCAGCAGGTGCTGGCACATCGTCGTGGTGTCGCGGAGCCAGCGGTCCAGCGGGCCGCTGCGGTGGATCGAGCCCGTCTGCATCAGGTCGTACAGCCGGGTGACGATCGAGCGGGCCGTGCGGAACGCGTGCAGCCGCGCCAGCGGCAGGGCCGCCTGCAGCTCCACCGGGACCGGCAAGCCCGCCGAGAGCAGCTCCCACTGCTCCCGCATCGTCCCGTAGACGCCGTGCCGAGACGCCGTGAAGTCCGCTTCGCACTCGGCCAGCGTCGTCTGCATCCGCCAGTTGTCCGCCCACGGCACGCCCGTCGCGCGGTCCACCCGGGTCCGGACGATCTCCCGGACGTGGTCCAGCGCCGCCCGCGCCACCCCGAGGGGCACCCCCGGGATCGTGCGCATGAACGACTCGGCGCTCGTCAGCGGGCTCGGGCGGCCGTGCACGGTGTCGAAGGCGAGGGTGCGCTCCTCCGGCACGAACACGTCGGTGATCGTGTAGTCGCAGCTGCCGCTGCCGGCCAGGCCGGTGGTGTGCCAGTTGTCGACGACCTCGACGTCGGCGCGCGGCACCATGAACAGGCGCGAGTCGTGCGGGTCGCGGCCGTCCGGGCTCGGGTCCGGCTTGCCGTCGCGGTAGATGAACGCGCCCGAGATGACCCAGTCGCTGTGGGTGACCCCGCTGCCGAACGTCCAGCGCCCGGTGAGCCGGTACCCGCCGGGCACCCGCTCGGCGCGGCCCACCGGGAACAGCATGCCGGCGGTGACGAGGTCGAGGCCGGCGAACATCTCCCGGGCCGCCGGGCCGGCGATGAACGACGCGTACAGCCCGGTGCAGGCCCCGATGTGCGTGCACCAGCCGGCCGAAGCGTCGCCGTAGGACAGCGCTTCGACGACCTCGGTCTGCTCGATCGAGGTCAGCTCCGGCCCGCCGAACTCGCGGGGGAAGGCCATCCGGAACACCCCGGCCCCGCGCATCAGCTCGACGACGTCCTCGGGCAGCCGCCGCAGCCGCTCGAACTCCCCCGCGCGCTCGCGCAGGACCGGGACCAGCGCCTTCGCCCGGGCCAGGATCTCTTCCGCGGTCCGCGGCGGCGCCGGGCGCGTGAGGCTCTCGGCGGTCACGCGTCCACGTCCAGCAGCCCGGCCGGCATCACGAACGACGCCCCCGTTTGCGGCGGGCCGAGCGGGTCGGCGTCCACTTCGACCAGCGCCGCCGCCTGGTCGAGCCGCTCGTTGCACGCCTCGACGTCGTCGCCTTCACAGACCACGAACGAGTGCCGCGCGAGGTAACCACCCGGCGGCAGCCGCAGCGACGCGCCGGGCTCGACCATCTTCGACGCCGTCACCAGCCCCGGGGTGTCCGAAGGCACCGTCACCGACCGGATCACGCAGTCCCGCGGCGGGCAGCCGAACCGGATGCCCACCACGGACTCCCGGGTCGGCACCAGCTCCGGCCGCCGGCCGGTGGCGACGTCGAAGAGCACCTCGCCCGGGTCGATCCCGGTGGCGGTCAGGCCGAGGAACGGGATGAGGTCGCCGCCGAGCCTGCCGTTGATCTCGATGATCAGCGGGCCTTGATCGGTCAGCCGGACTTCGGTGTGGGTGATGCCGTCCTCGACGCCGAGCAGCTGGTGCGCGCGGGCGAGGGCGTCCATCAGCTCACGGTCGCGCAGCAGCGGGTCGGCCGCGTCCACGACGTGCCCGGTCTCCTCGAAGTACGGCTCGGCGCCGCTCTGCTTGCGGGCCAGGAACATCGGCAGGTACTCGCCCTTGTGGACGGCGGCGTCGACGCTGATCTCCGGGCCCACCGCGTACCCTTCGACGATCGCGGTGCCCCCGTAGGGCGCGTGCTCGGCCCGGCTCGCGCCCGCGGCGACCTCGAACGCCGCCTCGACCTCGGCCGCGTCGGCGGCGAGCACGACGCCGATGCTGGCGCCCATCGCGCGGGGCTTGACGACGACCGGGTAGCCGATCTTCTCCGCCGCCGCCATCGCCTCGTCCGCCGTCCCCACCGTGGCGAAGCCGGGCTGGTGCAGGCCGGCCGCGGCGAGCACCGACCGGGTCCGGTACTTGTCCCGGCAGCCGACCGCGCCGTCCGGGCCGAGGCCCGGCACGCCGAGCTCGACGGCGAGCTCGCCCGCGGCCAGCACCACCGGCTCGTCCCAGCACATCAGCCCGGCGATCGGCCGCCGCGCGGCCACCTCCCTGGCCGCGGCGGTCATCACCTCGGCGTCGAAGACGTTGGTCAGCACGATCTCGTCGAAGTACTTCTTCTGCCAGGTCGGCTTGAGGTTGTTGAGCAGCACCAGGTCCAGCCCCGCCGACCGGGCGCGCCGGTGGATCGAGCGGACGAGGTACTCGCGGTAGAGCTTCAGCCCGCTGCCGATCACCAGCAGCACGCCGTTCGGTTCGGTCATGCCTTCCCTCCCACGGGTTCCGTCGCGGTCCCGGTCTCCACGGCCGGGACCGGCGCGGTCTTCTGCTTCATGGCCGCCCAGGCGAAGTAGCCGGCGACGAGCCCGAGCGCGCCGCACAGCGGCCAGATGCCGCTGCCCAGCCACGTCCACGCGAACACCCCGAACACCGGGCCGAGCGCCGAGGACAGGCCGATGATCGTGTGCTGCGTCCCGATGTAGCGGGCCTTCAACCGGGACGGGAACCGGGCCGGGTAGGCGAACATGCTCGGCCCGGAGATCATCAGCCCGGACACGAAGAACACGGTGCTGAGGATCACGAGCGTGCCGGAGCCTGCGGCCAGCCCCCAGCCCGCGACACCGACCGCGAACACGGCGTGCCCGAGACCGGCGGCCAGCTGGGGCGGCCAGCGGGTGACGTACGTGGTGAGCTTGAGCTCGGTGACGATCAGGATGATCGACGACGTCGCGAGCACCGCGCTGTAGAGCGCCTCCGGGTGGCCGTCGGCGAGGATCTGCAACGGCAGCGCGACGGTGAACTGGGCGTAGACGATCGTGCCGACGAACATGGACCCCAGGTAGAGCAGGAACTTGCCGTCGCGCACCATGGTCGCGTAGGCCGACTTCCGGTCCACTGTGGACGCCGGTTCCTCGTCCTCTTCGGGCGGGACGTCGACGTTCTTCGGCAGCAGCGCGAAGGCGAGCAGCGCGTACACCGCCGCGGTGGCACCGTCCAGCCAGAACAGCAGGTCCCAGTCGACCAGGATGAGGCCGGCGGCGATCAGCGGGGCCAGCGCGGCCCCGATGTTCAGCGCGATCCGCATCATGGAGAAGCCCATGACCTGGTGCTCCTCGGGCATCTGGTCCGACAGCAGCACCGCCGCCGCCGGCCGGTAGGCCTGCGTCGCGAGACCGCCCAGCGCGACGACGCCGGCCAGCGGCCAGAACGTCGACGGGTGGGCCAGCAGCGGGATCGCCGCGACCAGCGGGGCCGACGCGATCATCGCCACCACGATGGTGTTGCGCGGGCCGAAGCGGTGCGTGAGCTCACCACCCAGCATCGTCCCGAAGATCGCCCCGACGCTGTAGGCGACGAGGCACAGGCCCGCCGCGGCGACCGAGACCCCCCGCACGGTCAGGTACAGCAGCAGGAAGGTCTGGACGAACGCGCCGAGCTGGTTGACGAACACGCCCCCGAGCAGGTAGCGCACGGGGGTCGGGGTCGCCTTCAGCACGGCGAACACGCCGGCCCGGGCCTCGTTGCTCATGCCGTCTCCTCTGTGATGGTCGTGACGAACCGGCGGGCGGCGAGCGGCGCCGTGGCGAACCCGGTGCCGCCGCACGCCGCGCGGGCCTGGACGGCCGAACCGACGCGGGCCAGCAAGGCGTCACCTTCGCCGTCTTTTCCGGACAGGTAGTGGCATTGCTTGGCCGCGACGACGGTGTAACGGTCCACATCGGACAGGATCGACGCCGCCAGCAGCCGCTGCGTCCAGTCCGCCGGGCCGTCCCCGGCGCAGTCCGTGTCGGGCACTTCGCGGCAGACCGCGTCCGAGCTGATCTTGAGCAGCGTGCCGTCGCCGGGTGGCAGCAGCCACGCCCGCGCGTCCGCGCCGATCCGCCCCGCGCCGGGGGCGGTCTCCCACCACCGGGCCAGCTCGGCCGGGGGCCGGAGGTAGAGCATGGTCTGCCGGTGCCGGACCGCCGGCAGACCGACCAGGTCGGGGGTCCACGGCCCGGCCGCGACGAGCACCCCGTCGGCCCCGAGGACCTCACCCCCGGCGAGGGTGACCTTGCCGGTGTCGCCGTCCACCTCGGTCACGGCCGACCAGGGCCGCAGCCGCACGGCGGGGTGCGCGTCGAGCCAGCGCACCGCGGCCCGGAGCACCCGGTCGGCCAGCAGCACCCCGGCGTCGAGCTCGAGGACGCCCGTCGTGCCCGCCGGGAAGCCGATGTGCGGCAGCTTCTCCGGGGCGACGGTCGAGACCGGCACCCCGGCGCCGATCGCCGCCTCGAGCACGCCGCCGACCTCGCCGTCGGGCCAGGCCGTGACAATGCCGACCCGGCGCAGGAACCGTTCCCCCAGCAGGGTTTCCAGCTCGAGCCAGCGCCGGTGCGCCGCCGCCATCCGCCGGGACGCGGCCGCGTCGCCGGGGGCGAACGTGCGCAGCGCCCGGTGCTGGTCGGCCGAGCTGGCATCCGGGTTGGGGATCGGGCCCCGGTCCAGGACGGTCACGTGGTGCCCGGCGAGCGCGCACTCGACCGCGGCGAGCAGGCCGGTGACGCCGGCCCCGGCGATGACCACCTCCCGGGGTGTCACGACAGGACCGCGCCGTCGAGCCGGGGCAGCCGCCGCGGCGTGACGGTGGTCGCGGCCGCGCGGGCCGGGATCGTCCGGTCCGGCAGCGCCTCGGCCAGGTCGACCAGGATCGGCCCGGCGCAGCGCAGCAGGACGTCGACCTCGTGGCAGAAGTCGCCGGCGTCGTGCTCGCCGGGCTCCCAGCCGTCGAGGCGGCCCAGCTGCTCGGCCAGGGTGAACGCGGCCGCCGTCATGCTGAAGCCGTCGACGCCGTAGGCGGCGGCGAACCGTTCGAGCACGCGCCCGGCCGCGGCCCGCGACCGCTCCGAGACCGGCAGCTCGCGGCCGACCCACGTGTCGACCTTCTCGGCGACCCGGTTCCACGGCCCGACGAGCCGCGTCTCGGTCACCCGTTCCAGCGCGCCGCGCGTGAAGTCGGTGCGCTGGAACTCGGGGCTGGTCGAGGCGAGGTGGAACCGGATCAGGTCCCGGGGCACCTCGCCGGCCAGTTCCCGCCCGGACACGACGTGGGCGCGGCTGGTGGAGAACTTGTCGTTGGCCAGCTCGTAGAAGTCGTTGGTGACGAACCGGTCCGGCAGGACGTACCCGCCGAGCGCCAGCAGCATCGCCGTCCCGACGACCGCGAACGGGTAGGTCGCGTCCAGGCCCATGAAGTAGACGACCTGGGTGCCCGAGCCCGCCGCCCACAGCTCGTCGTCGGCGGCGAGCACCGCGCCCCGCCGCTCGGCGGCGAGCGCCGTGGTGCACATGCTCCAGGGCATGCCTTCCATGTGGGCGTAGAAGACCTGGCCGGGCGTCTCGGGGAACGGCGCCGGGATGCCGAACGAGCCCGGTTGCGTGACCGGGAAGTCCGGCAGCGGCCGCGCCAGCATCTCGTCGATCAGCTGGGCCATGTGCGGCCGCATCCCGGACCGGCGGGCGGCGAAGAACTCGGTCAGCTCGGCCCGGTACTCCTCCGGCGAGAACACCAGGATCTCGGCCTCGCGCAGCTCCACCGGCTCGTCCGGGTCCAGCGCCGAGCGCGGTGAGAGCAGCTCACCGGGCTCGATCGGGTGGCCGCAGCTCTCGCAGAGCCCGGAGTTCCCGTCGGCCAGGCAGAACGGGCAGCCGCCGCGCACGTAGGCGTCCATCAGGTACTGGCCCGAGCGCGTCGAGTACGGGAACTTGACCGCGCGCAGCTTGAGCTTCCCCAGTGCGTGCAACCGCTCGTGGAAGCGCAGCACCATCTTGACGAACCGGTCCTCCAGGCAGGCGAACCCGTCGACCCGGACCGCCAGCGCGGCCAGGGTCTCCGCCACCTGCGCGGCCGATTCCTCGCGCAGGCCCTCGGGGGTCACGCCGAGGCGCCGCGCGGCGGTGACGATGTAGTTCTGCGTGAAGTGCATGCCGGTGCCGAACAGCGCCTCCCGCCCGGTCGCCTCCGCGTACCGGCGGCAGACGTCGGCGGCGAGGAACGGACCGGCGAGGTGCCCGAGGTGCAGGTCGCCGTTCGCGGTGGGCGCCGGCGAGAGCACCACCAGCCGCTCCCCCGCCATCACGCGCTCCGCACCGGTGCGACGCCGCGCCGGGACAGCAGGTCGTCGACGATGTCCTGCGACCGGTGGGCGAGCACGCTGATCAGCGAGTCGGCGATGCCGTGCGTCTCCTCGTTGACCCCCTGCAGGTACACCGCGCCCCACGCCGCGTCACCCAGGTCCACGCGGTAGCACCGGCTGACCGTGATCTCCGGCCTGCCCGCCTTGGCGGCCAGATCCCGGACCAGGGCGGGCATCCGCGGGTCGTAGCCGGTGCCCAGCAGGACCAGGTCGCACACCAGCGGCTCGACCTTGCCGCTCGTGCGGTCCCGCAGGTCGAGCACGACCGCGCCGTCCTCTTCCCGCGCGGCGACGACCTCGGTCATCGCACGGACGCGGGACCGCTCCGGGCCGAGCATCTTCTGCCGGTAGAGCATCAGGTAGAGCTCGTCGAGGAACGGCGGCGCCATGCCACCGTAGTTGGTCAGCCGCATCTCGGACAGCAGCTCCTCGCGGATCTCCGGCGGGCTGTCGTAGAAGCGGTCCACAAAGGACGGGAAGAACAGCTCGTTGACGAACTTGCTCGTCTGGTAGTTCTGCGGGCCGACCGAGCGCACGACGAGCGTGATCTCGCTGGACGGCAGGTTTTCGTGCAGGGCCATGAACATCTCGGCGGCGCTCTGCGCCCCGCCGACGACGACGGCCCGCAGCGGCTCGTCCCGGTCGGCCTGCGCGATGCGCGTCCGGTACTGGGCGCTGTGGATCACGCGGTCGGCGGGCAGGTCGGCGAACACGGCCGGCACGTGCGGATCCCGCCCGCCGCCGACGATGAGGTCGCGGCAGCGGATGGTGTCGCCGTCGGTGAGGGTGACGGTCCAGCCGGTCACGAAGCCGTCCGCGCCGTGCGCCGGTTCGATCGACGCGGCACGGGCGCCGTAGCGGATGTTCACCCGTTCCAGCGATTTCGCCACCCACTGCAGGTAGTCGGAGATCTCCCAGCGGAACGGGTTGAAGGTGCCGAGGTTGACGAACTCGTTCAGCCGGCCCGATTCGTGGAGGAAGTTCAGGAAGGAGAAGCGGCTTTGCGGGTTGCGCAGGGTCACCAGGTCCTTGAGGAACGAGACCTGGCTGCGGGCCCAGGGCATCAGCAGGTTGCGCTGCCACTTGATGTCGGGACTCTGTTCCAGCAGCAGGGTTTCCCCGGCGAGCTCGGGCGAACCGGACTCCTCGATGGCCGCGGCCAGCGCCAGGTTCGCCGGTCCCGCCCCGATCGCCAGTACGCCCACCTCGTGGTCAGTCACTCGGGTTCCCCCTTTTGTCGCACGTCGGCCGAAGGTCGGGACCGAATGTAACCGCGCACTTTTCCCGGGCGACAGGGAAAACGGTCCCGCCCGGCGGGGAATCTGACCCGCCTTCGCCAGGCCCGCACGATCAGCGGCGCGCTTTGTCAGGCAGTCGTGTACGGCGGGCGCGCCACCCGTTCGGCGGTGCCCGCGCCCGGCGCCTCCGCCCGGTCCACCGCGGGCGCCTCACCGCGTTCCGGGTCCGTTTGGGTACGCGGCCGGGTCGTGAGGGGCACCCTCAGGGCTCCTGGGTCCCTGAGGGTGCCCCTCACGGCTTCCCGAGCCCCACGGCGGACCCGGCGGGGCGGACACCCACCGGACAGGTCGTGAGGGGCACCCTCAGGGCTCCTGGGTCCCTGAGGGTGCCCCTCACGGCATTCCCAGCCACCCACCAGCGCTACCGGCGGGGCGGACACCCACCGGACAAGTCGTGAAGGTGCCCCTCACGGCTTTCCCGGCGGGGCGTCCCAAGTCCGTGAAGGCCACCTTGAGGGACGTAGAGTCCCTCAAGGTGGCCTTCACGGACTTTCCCTGTCAGGCCGCGGGGTCAGCCGGTGCGGCTGCGGCCGACCCGGTCGGCGGCCACGTGCAGCTCCCGCGCCCGGTACAGCTCCTCCGCCGCCCGCCAGGCCGCGCGGGCCCTCGCGGAGTCCGCCAGCTGCCGGTGGGTGTCGCCCAGTGCCGACAGGACGCCCGCCTGCCGGTAGGTGTTGTCCAGCGCGCGCCAGAGTTCCAGGGCCCGCTCGTAGTGCTCCAGTGCCCTCGGGTGTTCGCCGAGGTCGTTCGCGATCCGGCCGAGGCTTTCCAGGCTGTCCGCCTCGCCGTAGACGTCCTTGCGGCGCAAGGAAAGCGCGAGCGCCGTCCGGCAGTAGCGGCGGGCCTCGCCGTGGTGGCCGAGGTGGCTGTAACAGGTCCCGATCAGGCTCAGCGCGCGCGTTTCCCACTTGGTGTTGCCGAGCGTGCGGTACAGGTCGTGGGAGCTGAAGGCGCGGGTGAGCGCGCGGACGTGGTCTTCCTGCTCGTGCCAGGCCAGCGCAAGCACGTAGTGCACACCCGCCTGGCCGAGCAGGTCGCCGATCTCCTCGGCCAGCCGCAGCGACTCACCCAGGTGGTCCAGCGCCTCGGAAAACCGCCCCAGTGGCGCGTAGACGAGCCCGAGCCGCCGGTGGGCGCGGGCTTGGGCGGCCTGGTCGCCCAGTCGTTCGGCCGCGGCCAGGCCCGCTCGCCAGCATTCGATGTTGGCGTGCAGGTCGCCGCGGCGGTAGTGGAAGTTGTCGAGGGTCCAGGCGAGCTGCCACACCGCGGTGTCCCACCCCTGTTCCTCGGCGGCGGCGCGCGCGGCGACGACGCAGCGGTGGTTGGCGTCGAACCAGCCCATCGCCTCCTCGGCGTCTTCGAGCGGCCATGGCTCGCACCCGGGCGGGTCGAGGTCGATCGGCGGGTGCTGGTCGTCGAGCAGGCGGCTGCCGTGGTAGGCCGTGTGCAGGTGGAAGTCGACGACCCGGCGCAGCGCCGCGCGCCGGTCCGGCTCGGGTTCGCCGTCGAGCGCGGTGGTGTGCGCGTGCCGGCGGAGCAGGTCGTGGAAGCGGTAGCGGCCCGGCGCGTGCTGCTGCAGCAGGTGGTCGTCGACCAGGCTTTCCAGCAGCTGCTCGGCGTCGGCGAGGTCCAGCGCGGCGAGCGCGGCGGCGGCCGGGGCGTCGAAGTCCGGGCCCGGGTGCACCCCGAGCAGCCGGAACATGCGCTGCCGCGGGTCGTCGAGCTGTTCGTAGGACAACGCGAACGCCGCGGCCACCCCGCGGTCCCCCGCCGACAGCTCGGCCAGCGGCCAGCGGGCGTGCTGCAGCCGGCGCGCCAGGTACCGGACCGTCCACGCCTGGCGGGTGCGCAGCCGGGCCGCGGCGAGGCGGATGGCCAGCGGGAGCTGGCCGCAGTGGTGGACGACGTCCAGGACGGACGCGGCTTCGGCGTCCCCCCGGGCCTGGCCGACGACCCCGGTGAACAGCACCACCGCGTCCGCCTCGGGCAGCACGTCCAGGGAGACGACGTCGGCGGCTTCGAGGTCGACGAGACGGCGACGGCTGGTCACCAGCGCGAGGCTGCGCGGGCTGCCGGGCAGCAGCGGCCGGACCTGCGCGGCGTCGGCGGCGTTGTCCAGCACCACCAGCACGGACCGGGTGGCCAGCTCCGCCCGCCACAGCGCCGCCCGGGCGTGCTGGTCGGCGGGGATGCGGTCGGCGGGCACGTCGAGGGCGCGCAGGAGCGCGTCGAGGGCCGCCGCGGGGGACGTCGGCTCCTGGCCGGGGGTGTGCCCGTTCAGGTCGACGAACAGCTGCGCGTCGCGGTAGTGCCCGGCGAGGCGGTGCGCGGCGTGCACGGCCAGGGTCGTCTTCCCGACTCCGGCCATCCCGTCGATCGCGGTGACGACGGTGACGTCGGGGGCCTTCTCCCGGGCGGACAGCAGCCGGGCGAGCTCGGGTTCGCGGCCGGCGAAGTCGGGGATGTCGCCGGGCAGGTCGTTGCGCGCGGGCGCGGGCAGCCGGGTGACGACGCTCTGCGCCGGGCGCTGCCCGAGCAGCCGCGGGTCGCCGTCGAGCACCTGGCGGTGGATCTCGGCCAGCCGGGCCGAGGGGTCCAGGCCGAACCGCTCGACGAGCTGGGTGCGGGCGCGGGAGAAGACGTCCAGGGCGTCCGCCTGGCGGTTCGCGCGGTACAGCGCGATCATCAGCTGGCCCCACAGCCGGTCGCGGCCGGGCTCGCGTTCGGTCAGGCCGGTGAGCTCCTCGACCAGGGTGGCGCTCGCGCCGGTGGCGAGCTCGGCTTCGACGCGGTCCTCGGTGGCGGTCAGGCGCAGGCTCTCCAGCCGGGCGGCCTCGGACCGCAGAGACGCCACGCCGGCGAACTCCCCATAAGCATCACCACGCCACAGCGCCAAAGCCGAGGAAAGGATCTCGCGCGCTTCGACGTACCGGCTCGCCGCGAGGGCCTCGCGACCCGCGGCGACCTGCCGCTCGAACCGGGCGGCATCAACAAGGCCAGGCGATACCAGCAGCGTGTAACCAGCCGGGTGCGTAGTGATGAGTTCGCCGATACCGAGGGCAGCGGCCAACGGCACCAGGCTGCGACGCGCACGGGACACATAGGTCCGCACGGTCCGCCGCGCATCCGGAGGCGCATCACCACCCCACAAGGCTTCCACCAGCGCACCGACGCCGGTAACGCGGCCGGCGTTGACGGTCAGAAGGGCAAGAAGGGTCCGAATCCGGGTGCCGCCAAGAACCAGGGCACGCTCCTGCGCGCACACCTCGAACGGGCCGAGAACGCGAACCCGCGGCGGTCCATCGTCCTGCTCCCCAGCGTTTTCCATCTCCCAAAGGAGAACACGCCCCGCCCCCCGGATACACACCCGTTCAGGGCATTCAGGATTACCGGCACCCGGTCGGTCCACCGAAAAGCACCCTGCTGGCGGAAACCCCTACCCCACAACAAACCCCAAACGTCCACAAAGGACAGAAAACCCAACGGACAGTCACCGTCCAACCGCGATCCGACACCAAGCGGAACTTCTTAACCACGTCGACGCGAACCAGGACGAACAACAACGACAACGACCACCCACCAGACCAACGCAACCACGGTTGGGGGTCCGGGGGCGTGCCCCCGGCGGGGGTGTGGGGGCTCGCCCCCCACAGGACACAACGAGATGAGCCCCCGTTCGCGCTTTCCGCGAACAGGGGCTCACCAGCTAAATCTCGTGGGCGATACTGGGATCGAACCAGTGACCTCTTCGGTGTGAACGAAGCGCTCTCCCCCTGAGCTAATCGCCCGCGGTACGAACTCCGCTGAAGGGTTGGGGAACCCTGGTGCGCGATACTGGGATTGAACCAGTGACCTCTTCCGTGTCAGGGAAGCGCTCTCCCGCTGAGCTAATCGCGCGCTCCGGAAGTCCGTACTCGCAGAAGCATATCGGACGGTGTCGAGGGGGTTGCAGGGGGTTCGGTTTCGGCCGGTGTGACCGGGTCCACGCGGTAAACCGCCGTGACACGGGCCCCGCGGCCCAGGCAGACTGGGACGGAGACCAGCGCACACTTCCGACCGTCGCCGCCGGCGGCCGACAGGAGCTTCCACCCCGATGACCGACACCGTGCACACCGCACCCGCCTCCCGGACGGCCGCCCCGGCGGGCTCGGGGCTCCTCATCGGGGTCCTCGTGCTGTCGGCGTTCGTGATGATCCTGAACGAGACGATCCTGAGCGTCGCGTTGCGCGATCTGACGGTCGACCTGAACGTGCCGACGACGACGGTGCAGTGGCTCACCAGCGGGTTCCTGCTGACGATGGCGGTCGTCATCCCGACGACCGGGTTCCTGCTGGAGCGGTTCACCCCGCGGCAGGTCTTCGTCGTGTCGCTGACGGCGTTCAGCCTCGGCACGCTGATCAGCGCGCTGGCTCCCGGGTTCGAGGTGCTGCTGGCCGGGCGGGTGGTGCAGGCGTGCGGCACGGCCGTGATGCTGCCGCTGCTGATGACCACCGTGATGCGGCTGGTGCCGCCGCAGCGGCGGGGCGCGACGATGGGCACGATCACGATCGTCATCGCCGTGGCGCCGGCCATCGGGCCGACGATCGGCGGGGCCGTGCTGTCGCTGGGCTGGCGGTGGATGTTCTGGATCGTGCTGCCGTTGTCGCTGGCCGCGCTGGTGATCGGGCTGCTGCGGCTGCGGCTGGAGAGCGAGACGCGCCGGGTTCCGCTGGACGTGCCTTCGGTGCTGCTGTCGGCGATCGGGTTCGGCGGGCTGCTGTACGGGCTGTCGTCGACCGGTGAGGCGGGCGGTGCGGAGCCGCCGGTGCCGGCGTGGCTGCCGATCGTCGTCGGGGCACTTGCGCTCGTGGTGTTCACGTGGCGTCAGCTGCGCCTGCAGCGCCGGGACCGCGCGCTGCTGGACCTGCGGCCGTTCACCCATCGCCCGTTCGTGGTGGCGCTGGTGCTGACGGCGCTGCTGTTCGTGTGCCTGATCGGCGCGGCCGCGATCCTGCTGCCGCTCTACCTGCAGACGGTGCTGCACACCAGCACGTTCGTGAGCGGGCTGGCGGTGCTGCCGGGCGGGCTGGTGCTCGGGCTGCTGGGCCGGCCAGTGGGGGCGCTGTTCGACCGTGTGGGTGCACGCCCGCTCGTCATCCCGGGTGCGGCGGCCATGGCGCTGTCGCTGTGGCTGTTCACGCTGCTGGGGCCGACGTCGCCGCTGATCGCGGTGATCGGGATCCACGTGCTGCTGATGGCCGGGCTGGGCCTGATGATGACGCCGCTGATGACCGAGTCGCTCGGTGTGCTGCCCGAGCACCTGTACTCGCACGGCAGCGCGATCCTGTCGACGCTGCAGCAGGTGGCGGGGGCGATGGGGACGGCGTTGTTCGTCAGCGTGGCCACCCTCGGCACCGCGGATGCCACCGCGGGCAGCCCGGACGCGGCGGGACTGCGGACGGCGTTCGTGGTCGCCGGGTGCATCGGGCTGCTGGCATTCGGGCTCAGCTGGCTGATCCGCCGCTCGTCCGCGAGTTCCGGCAGCTAGACCCTGCGCCGCGGTGGTCGTGAGTGTTTAGAAGGGTTAGAGCACTCCTAAACACTCACGACCACCCGGCCACCACCTCCGGCGGGGCAGCTGGGTCACCTCTCCGGGGGCAGCATCCGGCCCAGCAGGGCACCCAGCCGGTTCCGTTCCGCCGGGGTGAGGTCGTGGGTCAGCGGCGCGAGCAGCGCCGCGATCTCCGCGCCGAGCTCGCCGGCGAGCCGGTGGGCCTGCTCGGTCAGGCCGACGCGCACCGCGCGCCCGTCGTCGTCGCTGGCCTCCCGCCGCACCAGGCCGCGCTTGACGGCCCGGTCGATCAGCCCGGTCACCGACGAGCGGTCCAGGCCGAGGTAGTCGGCCAGTTCCGCCATCTTCGGCGTGCGGTCGCGCAGGATCGCCAGCGCGCGCAGCTGCGTCAGTGACAGGTCGTGGGCGGCCGCCGCGCGGCTGAGCAGCGCCATCACCGTGAAGGACACCTGGACCAGACGGTCCATCACTTCGTCGGGGCCGGGTTCGGTCATGCCGCGACACTACCTTGAACTAGTTGGTAGTGCCAGCTAATCTAGTTGGCACTACCAATCAACTCCGTAGGGGGTCGCCATGCGCGCAGCGGTCGTCACGTCGTTCGGCACACCGCCGTCCTGCCAGGACTTTCCCGTGCCCGCACCGGAAACGCCGGACGAGGTGCTCGTCGACGTCCTCGCCGCCGGCCTGCACCCGCGGGTGCGGTCGCAGGCCGACGGCTCGCACTACACCGAGTCCGCCGAGCTGCCGTTCGTGCCCGGGATCGACGGCGTGGGCCGCGCTCCCGACGGCAGCCTGCGGTACTTCGTCCTGCCGGACACGGCGATGGGCGCGCTGGCCGAGCGGACGGTCGTGGACCTGCGCCGCAGCGTCGTGCTGCCCGGCGACAGCGACCCGGTGCTCGTGGCCGCGGGCATGAACCCGGCGATGTCGGCGTGGATCGCGCTGCGGCGGCGGATCGAGTTCACCGCCGGGCAGGACGTCCTCGTCCTGGGCGCGACGGGCAACGCGGGACGGCTGGCCGTCCAGGTGGCGCGGCACCTCGGGGCCGGGAGGGTCGTCGCCGCGGGCCGCGACCCCGGCCGTCTCGCGACCCTGCCGGGCCTGGGCGCCGACGTCGCGGTGTCCCTGGCCGACGTCGCCACGGAGGCCGCGGACGTCGACGTGGTCCTCGACTACGTCTGGGGCGAGCCGACCGCCGAGGCGCTGCGCGAGATCGTCACCCACCGCGCGGACCGGGCCCGGCCGCTGACCTGGATCGAGATCGGCTCGGTGGCGGGCCGGACGACGTCGCTGCCGTCGGCCGCGTTGCGGGCGGCGCGGCTGCAGCTGGTGGGCAGCGGCCAGGGCTCGGTCCCCGCGCGGGACATCGTCGCCGAGCTGCCCGCCCTGGCCGAGGAGATCGGCCGGGGCACGTTCCGGATCGACGCGCGCACCGTGCCGCTGGAGGACGTCGAAGCGGCGTGGAAAGACCCGGGCGACAACCAGCGGGTGGTGATCGTCCCGTAGTCCGTGAAGGCCACATTGAGGGACTCAGAGTCCCTCAATGTGGCCTTCACGGACCTTCAGACCAGGGGGTCAGCTTGATTTCGGGGTGGCTCGCACTCCGGTGTGCAGGTATCGCTCCCCCGTCGGCAGCTGGTAGAACGTCACCGACTGCCAGGACTTCGTGCCCGCCGGGCGCAGGGCGAAGTGGGCCGGGCCGATCGGGACCAGGGCGTCCTCGGTGCTCGGTTCCGGGACCAGCTCGGCGAGCGGGCCGGTGACCGTCTGGCGGATGCGCAGGCCCGACTCGCCTTCGAAGACCTCCGTGCGCACCGACTCCCGCTCGTACACCCCGAGGAACTCCGCGACGTCGACCGAGGGCGGTGTGGCCGCCGGGGTCAGCGGCTGCGGCATCGCGACACCCGCCAGCTCCGCGAAGATCTCGCGGTACAGCTCCTCGTACAGGTCGTGCGTGTTGCCGCCGTTGGCGAGCAGCGTGACGGCCAGGCCGGGTTCCGGCAGGATCCGCAGGAACGCCGACTGCCCGATCGTGTTGCCGTCGTGGCCGTAGACGCGGTGGCCGTCCCAGTCGAAGCGGATCCAGCCGAGGCCCCACGAGTCGCCGAGGGTGTACTTGTCGGGCATGTCCGCCTGGCGTTCGGTCATCGCGGTGGCGGACGCCGCGCTCAGCACGCGCGTGCCGTCCGGGCCGAGGCCGCCGGTCAGGTGCAGGCGGGCGAACGTCAGGACGTCCGCGGTGGTCGCCGTGATCAGGCCGGCCGGGCCCGCCGAGCGCGGCAGGCCCCACACCGGCGCCGGCTGCGGCTCGGCGTCGCCGGCCGCGACGTGGCCCATCGCCGCGCGGAACATCAGGGCCTCTTCGGGCAGGGTGCCCGTGTGCGTCAGGCCGAGCGGGGTGAACAGCCGCTCCCGCAGCGCCGCGTCCCACGTCTTGCCGGTCAGCTTCTCGATGACGCGGCCCGCGAGGATGAAGCCCGAGTTGCTGTACGACAGGGTCGCGCCGAGCGGGTGGGTCTGCGCGGCCTGGTCCAGCACCTCGACGTACTTCTCCACGCAGTCGTCGCCGCGGCCGGTGTCGGTGAAGACGTCACCGTCGATGCCGCTGGTGTGGGTGAGCAGGTGCCGCAGCGTCACCTGCTTGGTGACGTCGGGGTCGGCCAGCCGCAGCTCCGGCAGCACGTCGGCGATCGGCGCGTCCAGCTCCAGCAAGCCCTCGTCGACCAGTTGCATCGCGACGGTCGCCGTCCACACCTTGGTGATCGAGCCGATCTGGAACACCGAGTCCTCGGTGACCTCGACCCTGGTCGCCTTGTTGAGCACCCCGGTGGTCGCGAAGATCCGCTCGTCGCCGTCGAGGCGCAGGATGCCCAGGGACGCGCCGGGTACGCGGTGCTTGCGCGCGAGCGCGGCGAGGCGCCGCCGCCAGTGCGCGGCGTCGAGCGGCACCCGGCCCGGCGTGCCCGCGTGCTGCTCGACCCAGTCGAAGACGCGGCGGTTGAAGTCCGCGCGGTGCGAGGGTTTGCCCTCGAGGATGAACAGGTGGGACGCGCCGGGGTAGAGCACCATCCGGGCCGGCACCCCCTGCTCGCGCAGCGCCGTGAACCACTGCTCGGCCTGCCCGACCGGGCAGCGGTCGTCGTCGGCGCCGTGCACCACGAGCGTCGGCGTGCGGACGTGCCCGACCCGCGCCAGCGGTGATGACTCGGCGAAGTGCGCTTGGTCCACAGAGGACGCTCCGCCCAGCTCGGCGACGCCGAGGTAGTGCCCGCTGTCGGACGTGCCGGACATGCTGACCGCGTCGCTGACGACCCCGCCCGCGACGGCCGCGGCGAAGCGGTCGTCGTGGCTGGTCAGGTAGCACGTCATGAAGCCGCCGTAGCTGTAGCCGGAGACCGCGAGCCGCTTCGCGTCCGCGGCCCCTTCGGCGACGAGCGCGTCCAGCGGCTCGAGGAAGTCCTTGGCGTCGGCGACACCCCAGGCGCCGACGGCCGCGGTGTAGAACGCTTCGCCGTACCCGTCGCTGCCGCGCGGGTTGAGCAGCAGCACGGCCCAGCCGCGCGCGGCCAGCTGCTGGTGATACGAGTGCACCGGGTCGGCGGTGCCGTTCCACGCGTTGTGCGGGCCGCCGTGGATGTCCAGCAGCAGCGGCAGCGGGCCGGTGCGCTCGGGGTCGCGCAGCAGCCAGCCGTGCACGACTGTGCCGTCGGAGACGGTGAACTCGCGTTCCTCGTGCGTGAACAGTTCGACGTCGTTGGTGCCGTGCGAAGTGTGCACGTCAGGTGTTCCCCCGGCGACCCCGACCGTGGCGATCTCGCCGTACGACGTCGGCGTCGCCAGGACGACCGCCACGGTGTCTCCGGCGACGGAAACGTCCGACAGCGTGTTCCCGGTGCCCCCGGCCACCAGCCGCGGTTCGCCGCCGTCGACGCCGACCGCGTAGACGTGCGTGTAGCCACGGTCGCGGACGCAGAACACGACGGTCGTGCCGTCCCCGCTCAGCACCGGGACCGCGCCGGGATAACCCGGCCCGCCCGGCATCACGTTCCGGTCCAGCGGGGCGGCCAGGTCGACGGTTTCCCCGCCGTCCAAGGGAATCCGCAGCAGGCCGAGGTGACCGGGCGCGGTGTCGCGGCGGCCGACGACGAGCAGCGCGGCGCCGTCGGCGGTCCAGGTGACCGTGCCGGACATGCCGTCACCGGAGCCGGCCAGCCGCGGCTCGGCGAGGCGGTCGCCGGATTCGATGACGTAGGCGCCGGAGCGGAACGTCAGGTCCGCGTCGGCGTCCGGACCGGCGGGGAACGCCAGCAGGCCGCCATCGGGCGACCAGGCGGGATCGCCCGCGTGCCAGTCGCCCGACGTCACCTGCCGGACCTCGCCCGAGGCGACGTCGAGGACGTGGACGTGCTTGCGCAGGGTCCGCAGCAGCCCGGCGCCGTCGGCCTTGAAGTCGAGCCGGTCGGCGACCACCGGGGCGCCCGCGCGGCGGGCCCGGGCCGCGTCGTCGTCACCCTCGTCGGCGGACAGGTCGACCGGGGCGGAGAAGGCGATCTCGGCGCCGTCCGGCCGCCAGACCGGGCTGCCCGCGCCGAGCGGGAGCGTGGTGACCTGCTCGGGCTCGCCGCCGTCGGCGGGCAGCAGCCACAGCTGCGCCGGGCCGTCTGCCGCGCGCAGGAAGGCGATCCGCGTGCCGTCGGGCGACCACACCGGGGCGAGGTCGGCGTCCCCGCGGGTGAGCCGGCGCGCCGGGCCGCCGTCCGTGCCGACCTGCCAGAGCGAGCGCGTGTCGCGGTCCGCGTCGCGGTCGGCGGTGCGCACGACGTACACGATCCGCGTGCCGTCCGGCGAAAGCGCGGGGTGCTCGGGGAACTCGAAGGCGTACAGGTCGTCGGCGCTCAAGCGTCGGGTCATGCGGATCTCCTTGTGGGAAGGGTCGCGGCGAAGTGGCAGGCCGCGGTGTGGGGACGCTCGGCGGCCTCGGCGGCCGGGTCGGTGTCGAGGCAGACGGTGCGGTCGGTGTGCACGAGCGGGCCGATCGGGCACCGCGGGTGGTAGTGGCAGCCGGGCGGCGGGTGGTGCGGGTCGGCGGGTTCGGTGTCGGCCAGCGCGTCGTCCCCCGCGTCGTCGAGCAGGCCGCGGTGCGGCGACGGCGCGGCGGCCAGCAGGTCCCGCGTGTACGGGTGCTGTGGCTCGGTGAGCACCTGCTCGGCCGGCCCGGCTTCGACGATCCGGCCGAGGTACATCACCGCGACGAAGTCGCTCACGTACCGGACCACGGCGAGGTTGTGCGAGATGAACAGCATCGACAGCGCGAGCCGGCGCTGGACGTCGCGGACCAGGTTGAGCACGGCGCCCTGCACCGAAACATCCAGCGCCGAGGTGATCTCGTCGGCGATCAGCACCTTCGGCTGCCCGGCGAGCGCCCGGGCGAGGGCGACGCGCTGCCGCTGCCCGCCCGAGAGCTGGCCGGGCAGGGTCGCGGCGCGTTCGGGATCCAGGTTGACCAGTTCGAGCAGCCGCGCCACCTCGGCCCGGCGCCCGGCCGCGCCGCGGTGCGCACCGCGCGGCATCGCCTCGGTGATCGACTCGCCGACGGCCATCCGGGGGTCCAACGAGGAATACGGGTCCTGGAACACCATCTGCAGCGGCTTGCGCCGGGGCAGCCGCCGGACGTCGACGCCGTCGAGCAGCACCCGGCCGCCGCTGACCGGCGACAGACCGACCGCGGCCCGCGCCAGCGTCGACTTGCCGGAGCCGGACTCGCCGACCAGGCCGACGACCTGTCCGGAAGGGACGGTCAGGCTGACGCCGTCGACCGCCGTCAACCGTCCATAACGGACGCTCACCGTGTCGAACCGCAGTTCGCTCATGCGGCACCTTCCTTCCGTGACTGTCCGGAAAGGACACTCACCTGCGGGTGCCAGCACGCGACCCGGTGCGCGTCGGTGGCCGGCTCCAGCACCGGGTCCTCGGCCCGGCAGCGTTCCGACGCCAGGGGGCACCGGGGGGCGAACGCGCAGCCGCCCGGCACCTGGTCCGGCTCCGGCGGGCGACCGGGGATCACGGCCAGGGGTTCGTCACGGTCGGTGTCGAGGTCCACCGTCGTCGCCAGCAGCGCGCGCGTGTACGGGTGCTGGGCCGGGCGCCCGGCCGGCAGGTCCTCCACGACCCGGCCGGCGTACATCACCAGCATCCGCTCGCACGTCTGGGAGACCACGGCGATGTCGTGGCTGATGAGCAGGATCGCCGCCCCTTCCGCTTCGCGCGTGCGGGCGAGCAGTCGCAGGACCTGGCGTTGCACGGTGACGTCGAGCGCGGTCGTCGGCTCGTCGGCGATGACGAGCTTCGGCGAGCCCATCAGGCCCATGCCGATCATCGCCCGTTGCCGCATGCCACCGGAGAACTCGTGCGGGTACTGCCGGGCCCGGCGGGCGGCGGCCGGGATGCGCACCGCGGTCAGCCGGTCGACCGCACGCGCGAACGCCGCTCGCCGCGACAGGCCGTGGTGCTGTTCGGACACCTCGGCGAGCTGCCTGCCGACCCGGCGGGCCGGGTTGAACGACGTCATCGGGTCCTGGAACACCATGGCGAGCGACGTCCCGAGCTCGCGGTCGGACGCCGTCAGCAGCGGCGTCCCGGCGAACTCCAGCCGGTCCGCCGTCACCACGCCGGGCAGCTCGATCAGGCGTGAGACGGCCAGCGCCGTCAGGCTCTTGCCGGAGCCGGACTCGCCGACGACGCCGATCGCCTCCCCCGCGCGCACCGTGAAGCTCACGCCGCGCACCGGGACCGTCCAGCCACCCGCTCGGGGAAAGGCCACCTGGAGGTTCTCGACGACGAGCACCGCGTCGTCCGCCGGCTCCTCGACGACGGCGGGACGCGGCGTGGGCAGCGGGCCGGACGCGCGCCGGGCGGCGCGGGAGCGGACGCCGACCACGGCGGCCACCGTCTCCCCCACCAGGTTGAACGCCAGCCCGGCGAGCACCACGGCGACGGCGGGCGCGAGCGCGGCCACCGGCGTCACATAGATCCCGTCGAGGCCTTCGCGCAGCAGCCGGCCCCAGTCGTAGGCCGGGGCCTGCACGCCGATGCCGAGGAACGACAGGCCGGCGAAGGCGAGCAACGCCGACCCGGCGCCGATGGTCGCGTTCACCACCAGCGGTTCGCCGATGTTCGGCAGCACGTGCCGGGCCAGCAGCCGGATCCGGCCGACGCCGGAGACCCGGGCCGCGGCGATGAAGTCGCGCCCGGCCACCGACGCCGAGAGCGTCTGGACCAGCCGGGCGAACGCCGGCGCCATCGCGAACGCGATCGCCAGCACCGCGCCCTGGGTGCCCACGCCGAAGATCACCGCGAAGAACAGGGCCAGCAGCAGCCCGGGGAACGCGACGGCGATGTCGATCGCCGAGGTGAGCAGCCGGGCCGCCCAGCGGGGCAGCACCGACGGCAACGCCCCGAGGACGACACCCGCGCCGACGCCGATCACGGTCGCGAGCACCGCGAGGCCGACCGACAGCCGGGTCGCGACGAGCGTGCGCAGGAAGATGTCGCGGCCGAGGGAGTCGGTGCCGAACGGGTGTGCCGCGGACGCGCCCTGGCCGATCGCGTCGGTGTCGACCACCGCGGCGCCGTCGCCCCAGAACAGCGGCGCCAGCACCGACAGCGCGATCACCAGAACCAGCAGCACCGCCGAGCACGCGCCCACCGGCGTGCGCACGGCCGTTGTCCACACCGACCCACGCTTCGCTCGCATCGCCGTCACCTCAGCTCTCCCGGATCGTCGAGCGCGGGTCGAGCAGCCCGAGCACGACGTCGACCAGCAGGTTCACCAGCAGCACGCCGACGCCGTAGACGAGCACGATCCCCTGCACCAGCGGGTAGTCCTTCTGCAGGATCGACTGCACGATCGTCGAGCCGAGGCCCGGCCAGGCGAACACGTTCTCCACCAGCACCGTGCCCGCCACCAGGCCGGTCAGCATCAGCCCGCCCAGGGTCAGCGTCGCGGTCAGCGCGTTCGGCAGCGCGTGCCGGACGTACACCAGCCGCGCGGGCAGCCGCTTCGCCCGCGCGGTGCGGACGAAGTCGGCGCCCAGCACGGAAAGCAGCTCAACCCGGACGATGCGGGCGAGCACCGCCGCCGGCCCGATCGTGAGGGCCGCCACGGGCAGCACGTACGCGCTCGGGCCGTCGCCGCCGGCGACCGGGAACCAGCCGAGGCCGACGGCGAGCAGCGCCACCAGCCCGACCGCCACCAGGAAGTCCGGGATGGCGGCGAGCAGCACGCTCCCGGACGTGAAGCCCAGCTCGGTCCCGCGGCGGCGGCCGCCGCGGGTCAGCACCGCGAAGCACACCCCGACCGGGACGGCGACGACGATGACCACGACGAACGCCAGCGCGGCCAGCTGCAGCGTCGCCGGCAGCCGGTCGCCGATCACCTGGGTCACCGGCTGCCCGCTCGCCATCGACGTGCCGAAGTTCCCGGTGACCAGACCGTGCAGGTAGTGCAGGTACTGCGTCCACAGTGGATCGTCGAGGCCGAGCTCGGCGCGCCGCGCCCGCACCAGCTCGGCGGGCGCGGTCATCCCGAGCGCGGCCCGCACCGGGTCGCCGGGCACGAGGTGGATCATCAGGAACGCCGCGGTGACCAGTGCCCAGAGGGACACGGCGAACCGGGCCAGCCGGCGCCCGGCGAACGCCGGCCACGGGCTGCCCCGCAGGCCGGCGGGCGCCGTCGCCGTGGTCATTTCGCGTACATCCGGATCGAGGACGGCGTGACGGCGCCCTGGCTGATCGTGAACTTCGCGCCGCTGCCGTAGACCGCGGTCACGGAGTCGATGTAGGGCACCACGTCGACCTGCTTGATCAGGGCCGTCTCCGCGGCGTTCCAGGTCGGGCAGCTGGCTTCGCCGCTCATCGCGGCCGCCTGCTTCACGGCCTGGTCGTAGGCGGGGTTGGCGATGTGGCCGAAGTTCGTCCCGTCCGGCGCGGCCGGGCCGGACACGAACGGCACCAGCTGGCTGGGCAGCGTGAGCCCGAGCGGGCCGAGCGAGACCTCCCACTCACCGGTGCCGAACAGCACCTGGGACAGTCCCGGGCTGTCGACGGCCTTCAGCGTGACCTCGGCGCCGAGCGCCTTCCAGTTCTGCTGGAACAGCTCCGCCGTCGGGGCCATCGTCGGGCCGAGCTGCGTGCCGTAGATGACGTTCAGCGTCAGGCGCTTGCCGTTCTTCACCCGGACGCCGTCCGGGCCGGCCTTCCACCCCGCGGCGTCCAGCCCGGACGCGGCCGCGGCCGGGTCGTGGGCCGGCAGGTTGCCGGTGACGGTGTCCCCCGAGCACGCCTTGGGGTCGGCGGTGACCAGGCCCTGCGACGGCTTGCCCGTGCCGCTGGTCAGCACCTTGCCCAGCTGGGCGAGGTCGAGCGACTGCGTCAGCGCGCGCCGCACGGCTTCGTCCTCGCCGGGACGGCCCGCGGCCTGGTTGTAGTAGATCTCGCCCAGCGGCGCGTTGTAGTCCCCGTGGAACAGCTTGCGCGCGTCGAGGCGCTGGCGGTCCGGGCCGATGATCACCCCGGCGTTGAGCTCGCCCGAGAGCAGCAGGTTCGCCGCGGTCGAGGTGTTGGAGATGATCCGCAGGACGACCTTGTCGGGCAGGCCCGGCTCGGCCTTCCAGTCGCCGGGGCCCCAGGTGTAGTCCTTGCGGCGGGTGAGCGTGTAGTGGTCGTTCGGCACGGTTTCGGAGACGGCGAACAGGCCGGTGCCGCTCTCGCCCTTCGCCAGCAGCTTGCGGTCGGCCAGGCCCTTGCCGCAGACGATCGGCAGCCCGCCGACGTTGCGGAGCAGGAACGCGTCCGGCGCGCCGCTGGTGACGGTGATCGTGCGGGTGGCCTCGTCGGCGGTGGCCTTCGTGCCGGGTGCGATCGTCAGGCCGGCGTAGGGCGACTTGTTCGCCGGGTCGCCGACGAACACGATGTTCGCCGCGACGTCGGCGGCGGTCAGCGGGGCGCCGTCCGCGCAGGTGAGGCCCGGGCGCAGGGTGAAGCTGGCGGCGGTGGTCGACGTCGCCGTCCACTTCTCGGCCAGCTCGGGCAGGGGCTTGCCGTCCGCGCTGAGCTCGAGCAGGGAGTCGTAGAGGAACTTGTCGACCTGGCCGGTCACCGACAGCACCGACATGTGCGGGTCGAGGTTGCCCGGGTCGGAGCCGAGGGCGAGGGTGAAGGTCTGGCCGTCGACGGGCGTCTGGCCCGATCCGGCGTCTCCCGGTCCCGCGCAGGCGGTCGCCACGAGGGCGAGCCCGCCGAGCAGGACCACCGCGGTCCGTGTGGGGGTCATGGGGTTTCCTTCCGCAGGTGGTCCACGGCGAGGCGGGCGGCCGCGCCGATCCCGGCGTCGACGGCGGGCTGCCGTTCGTCGAGCGAGTCCGCGCGGGTGAAGACCGCGACGGCGAACCGGCGTCCGTCCGGAAAGGACACGACGCCGGCTTCGTTGCGGACGGCCGGCAGGGTGCCGGTCTTGGCCGCGATCGTGACGTCCGAACCGAAGCCGGACGAGATCCGGTGCGGCCAGATCTGGCGCGCCATCATCGAACGGACCTTCTCGCACGCCGCGGGTTCGGCGGCGCGGTCGGTCCAGACGGCGTCGAGCAGGGTGGTGACCTCCCGGGGTGTAGACGACGACGTGCGGTCCGGGTCGAGCACCGAGAGCTTCCACGTCTGCTCCGGGGTGGCCCCGGCGAACGCCGCGTCGAGGTCACCTTCGGCGCCCAGGTCGGCCATGACCGAGGCGAAGAGGTCCTCGCAGCAGCCGATCAGCCGCGTCCGATTGAGGTCCAGGTCGGCGAGGACGCGGTCGACGGCGGCCTGGCCGACCCGGTGGTAGACCACGTCGGTGGCGGCGTTGTCGCTCATGGTCAGCATGAACAGCGCCAGGTCGCGCCAGCTCATTTCGACGTCGTCCTCGCAGCCGGCGGTGCCGATCCCGCCGATGCGATAGCGCTTCCCGACCTTCGTCCGCTCGGTTTCGTCGAGGCGTCCCGCGACGACCTCCCGGGCGTAGGCGACGGCGACCGGGATCTTGAACACCGACGCCAGCACCACCGGCTCGTCCGCGCCGAGCGCCACTTCGCCCGGCCCGCCGCCGATCTCCCGCGCGTGGACGAAGCCGCGCGCGCCCGCCGCGGTGAAGACCGCGGCGATCTCGTCTTCGACACCGGTCATGCGCGCACCCGCCGGTCGGCGCGCCCGGTGTGCAGGTACAGCGCGTGCCCGGTGCCGTCGTCGCCGACGAAGGCGTGCGGGATGTACATGCCCTGCATCGGCTCGGCGAGGATCAGCGTGTCGCCGTTCATCGCGACCAGCTCGCTCTTCACCGGGCCGCTCAGCTCCGCGAAGATCCCCTTCGGGACGCGCTCGACCCAGACGCGCCCGTCGTCGTCCTGGCTGACCAGGATGTCCGCGACCGTCGAGGAGTACTCGCCGACGTACCGGGAGGCGTCGACCCGCGGCGCGGCCGGGTCGGGCACCGGCGGCGGGGCCAGCTCGATCCCGGTCAGCTCACGCAGGACGTGCCCGATGATCTCGGTGTAGAGCGGGATCGGGTCGCCGCCGTTGGTCAGCAGCGCGACGGCGACGCCGTGCTCCGGAGCGACCCGCAGGAACGACGCCTGGCCGATCGTGTTGCCGTCGTGGCCGACCAGGGCCCCGCCGGCCGAGTCGAACAGCGACCAGCCGAGGCCCCACGCGTCGCCCATCAGGCCGAGGTCGGGCAGCTCCACCAGGCGTTCCCGCATGGCGCGGGCGCTCGCCGCGCTCAGCACGCGGGTGCCGTCCGGGGCTTCGCCGTCACGCAGGTGCATGCCGGCGAACGTCGCGAGGTCCCGCGCCCGCATCGCGAGCATCGAGCCGGCCGGCGCGTTCGACGGCGCCAGCGCCCAGATCCCCGCGGGCTCCGGCTCGGCGTCCGGCTCCGGCGACAGGTGGCCCAGCGCGGCGCGGAACCGGATCGCCTCGTACGGGCTCTGCGCCGCGTGCGTCAGTCCCAAGGGGACGAACAGGTGATCGGCGAGGCACTGGTTGTAGTCCTTGTCCCGCAGCACTTCCACGACGCGGCCGAGCACGCAGAGCGCGGCGTTGTTGTAGGAGAACATCTCGCCGGGCGGGAAGAGCTGGGGCACGTCATGCAGCGTGGCGACGTACTTCTCGACGCAGTCGGCGCCCCGGCCGGTGTCGGTGAAGATGTCGCCTTCGAAGCCGGAGGTGTGGCACATCAGCTGCCGGACGGTGATCCGCGCGGCGGCCTCGTCGTCGGCGAGCACGAACTCGGGCAGGTACTTGCGGACGGGCTCGTCGAGCTCCAGCTTCCCCTCGTCGACGAGCTGCATCGCCAGCGTCACCGTCCAGACCTTGGTGACCGAACCGATCTGGAACAGCGAGTCGGCGTCCGCCTCGACGCCGGTCCCCTTGTTGAGCACCCCGGCCGCGCGGTCGAGGATCTCCCCGTCGGCGAACACCGCGACCGAGGCGGCGGGCACGTGGTTTTCGGCCAGCAGTACGGGAAGCCGGCGCTCGAGCCAGGCCCCGAGCTCGGTGAGTTTCGACATGGTTGCCTCTCGTCCGATGGTGAACCGGCGTTGCCGGCGATGCTATGACCTGCGCTTACCCCGCCGGTTCGTCGAATCCGACGAGTCCGGGGGAAACTTCCGTCGCGGCGGACGAACCGCTCAGGCGAGCCAGCTCTTCGCGGTGGTCACCTCGGCGAGGCGGCCCGCGATCGGCGTGACGCCGAGGCCGGGACCCGACGGCACCGGCAGGTGCCCGCCGGTCAGCACGAACGGCTCGGTGATGTCCTCGGTGTAGAACCGGTCCGACGCCGAGGTGTCGCCGGGCAGGGTGAACCCGGGCAGCGACGCCAGCGCGACGTTCGCCGCCCGGCCCAGCCCGGTCTCGATCATCCCGCCGCACCAGACCGGGATCCCGTGCGCGGCGCAGACGTCGTGCACCCGCCGCGCCTCGAGGTACCCGCCGACCCGGCTCGGCTTGATGTTGACGATCCGGCAGGCGCCGAGCCGGATCGCGTCGGCGGCCGAGCGGGCGGACACGACCGACTCGTCCAGGCAGATCGGCGTCCGGATGTGCTTGGCCAGCTCGGCGTGGCCGAGCACGTCCTCCTCTTCGAGGGGCTGCTCGATCAGCAGCAGCTCGAACGGGTCGAGCCGGGCGAGCTGCGGGATGTCGGACAGCGTGTACGCGGTGTTGGCGTCGACCTGGAGCAGGACGTCGTCGCCGAAGCGTTCCCGGACCGCGCGCACCGGCTCGACGTCCCAACCGGGCTCGATCTTGAGCTTGATCCGGACGTACCCCGCGTCGAGGTAGCCGCCGACGACGTCGAGCAGGTGCGGGACCGTTTCCATGATCCCGACGGAGACCCCGCACGGCACCGAGTCCTTTGTAGACCCCAGGGCGGTCGCGAAGGACACGCCGTGCGCGCGTAGTTCCGCGTCGAGCACGGCCATCTCCAGCGCGGCCTTGGCCATCCGGTGACCCTTGAACTTCGCCAGCAGCGGGGCGACCTTGTTCGCCGTCAGGTCCCCGGCCGCGAGGAGCGCCGGGACGAGGAAGGTCCGCAGCACGTGCTCGACGCCGTCGACGTACTCCGAGGAGTACAGGGGGTCGACCATCGCACCGCACTCGCCCCAGCCGTCGCCGTCGGAGGTGACCGCGCGCAGGAGCAGCAGTTCGCGCTCGGCCTGCGTGCCGAACGAGGTCCGGAACGGTGACACCAGCGGCATCCGGACCCGGAGGAGCTCCACACCAGTGAGTTTCACGACGACTGCTCCCTTGCCACGACGTAGAAACCGGCACGATCGAACCCGATGACCTCGGCGCCTTCGGCCATCAGGCCGCCGAGCGCCTCACGCAGCGCGACGCGCCACGACCGGCCCAGGTCGGGGTCGGCGCGGCGGAGCGCTTCGATGTCCGGCGGGACGGCGACGAGCACCACCGGCGCGTCCGCGCTCCCGGTCACCGGCCCGCCGCCGGGTCCCACGGCCAGTGCGGTCGACGCGCCACGCGCCCGCAGCGCCCCGGCGTCGAACCGGGCCGGCTCGCCGAGCGCGGCGGCTCGCACCGCCGGGCTCGCCAGGTCCCAGGCGGCCATGATCCGGTCGGTGTCGCCGCCGCCGTTGATGGTGTCGTGCATCGGGCCGTAGAAGTTAGGCAGGTAGTACTCGGGGCGGGCGCCGAGCTTGGTCAGGTTGAAGTGGGCGTTGCGCCGCACGAGCGGGTCGAAGGTCCAGGAGATCTCCGGGACGCCCTGCGCCAGCGCCCAGGCCCGCTGGTGCAGCTTGAGCGCGAAGCCGAGGCCCCGGCCGAGCCCGGCGGGCAGCACCCCCGCGATGTGGCTGTGCAGCCCGCTTTTCGCCGGCCGGCCGAAGAAGCCGAAGCAGGCACCGAGCAGCCGGGGGCCGTCGAAGGCCCCGGCCACGTAGTTGCCCGCCGTGACCATCGCGCGGAGCAGCTCGGAGTTCACCGGCTGGCTGCCCGGCCCGGGTTGCCAGATGGACTCGAAGAGCAGGGCCGCGGCGGTCAGCTCCGCGACCTCGACGAGCTCGCGGACTTCGGTGCCGGATGCGGCGGCGGCGGTGGCGGCCGCGGTGTTCGCTTCGGCCACCTCGTCCCGCACGGACGGGGCCGTGTTCGTCACAACGTCAGTCACGGGACCATCCTTTCCGGACAACGCCGGCGCGTCACCGTTGTCCCGCACCGGATTCGCCCCCGGTGTTGGTCGCGGCGGACGAAGATCCCTTGGCCAGCAACGTCTTGGTCAGGGTGACGAGCAGCGCGGTGCGCGGGAGCAGTTCGGCGACGAGGACGTGTTCGTTGTCGGCGTGGGCGCCGCCGCCGACCGCGCCGAGACCGTCGAGGGTCGGAATCCCCAGTCCCGCGGTGATGTTGCCGTCGGACGCGCCGCCGACCGACGCGCCCGTGAGCGTGCCGCCCGCCAGGGAGTTCGCCAGTTCGAACAGGTCCGCCGACGCCTCGGCGTCCAGCGGCGCGCGGTTGACCGCGCCGGCGATCCGGATCCGCGCGCCCGCCAGCGCGGGGCTCAGGTTCCGCACCGCCCGGTCGACGCGGTCCTGCTCGGCGGCGTCCCAAGCCCTAACGTCGACCGCGACACTCGCGGCGGCGGGCACGGTGTTGCCGGTCGTCCCGGCCGTGAGCACGGTCGGGACGACCGACGTGCCCCGGTCCGGGTCGGCGAGGTCGGCCACCGCGAGGATCTGGTGGGCGATCTCGATCCCGGCGTTGACGCCCTTCTCCGGTTCGAGCCCGGCGTGCGCGGCCCGGCCTTCGACCTCGATCCGGTACTGGGAGACGCCTTTGCGCCGGGTCTTCAGCGCGCCGCCGTCGGCGGAGGCCTCCAGGACCAGCACCGCCCCGCAGCTCTTGGCCTCTTCTTCGATCAGCGAGCGGGACCGCGGCGCGCCGATCTCTTCGTCGCCGGTGATCAGGATCGCCAGGCCGGTGCGGTCGGCCAGGGCCGCCGCCGCGTGCAGGGCCATCACGACGCCGGCCTTCATGTCGAAGCAGCCGGGTCCGCGCAGGACGCCGTCCTCGACCGAGAACGGGTGGGTCCGCAGGGAACCGAGCGGCCACACGGTGTCGTGGTGCCCGAGCAGCAGGACCCGCGGCGGGCCGTCGCCGAACCGCCAGCGCAGGTGCGTGCAGCCGTCGACGACGATGCGCTCGGGCTCGGCGCCCAGCAGGCGGCGGCCGATCTCCGCCACGACTTCGGCGCTTCGGGCGACGGCGTCGTGGTCCTGCGAGGGCGACTCGCATTCGACGAGGGTCTTGATGTCGGCGAGGAGGTCGTTCACCGCGGCTCACCCCGCAACGGCTTCCCGGGGAGCGCGTCGGTAAGCAGCTCGCCGTCGCTGACCACGGGAGTCCCGCCGACGTACAGGTGCCGGACGCCCCGGGACGGCCGGGTGGGGTCGGCGTAGGTCGCGGTGTCGGTGAGCGTCGCCGGGTCGAGGACCACGACGTCGGCGTCGGCGCCGACCCCGAGGTGGCCCTTGCCGCGGGCGGCGGGCGCGACGTCGTCGAGCAGCCGCGACGGCAGGTGGGAGCAGCGGCGGAACGCTTCGAGCCAGCTCCACTCCCCCGCCTCCCGCACCATCAGGCGCAGGGTCTTGGCGAAGGTCCCGGCGGCGCGCGGGTGCGTCGTGCCGCCCGGCGGGAGTGGCCACTCGGTGGTCTCGGTGCGGCCGTCCCGCCAGTACACGGGCATCGCGTCGCTCGCGACGATCGAGTCGGGGAAGGCGAGCGCCTGGTGCAACAGCGCGCGGTCGCGGGGGTTGTCCTCGTCGAGGAACTCGAGAAGGCAGGGCGCGCCGGGGTCGGCTTCGCGGAGCTGACGCAGGCGGGCCGCGTCCGCGACGCGCTCGCCGGTCTCCAGGATCACCACGCTCGACGGGCTGAGTCCCTTGAGCCGCAAGCGATCCGGGTCGATGAACGCGGCGCCGACGGCCGTGCTGCCCGCGCCGTACGGGTACGCCTCGACCGTGACGCGGGAGCCCGCGCCGCGGGATTTCTCGAGCGTGGCCAGGACGCGGTCGATGTGGTGGCCGGAGGTGCTGTTGACGTGGCAGTGGTGCATCGCGGCGCCGGTCTCGGCCGCGGCGACGACGAGCTCCTCCGAGCCGTCGACCGGGATGGCCGGGTCGACCTCGATCAGCTCGCGGACGTGGGTGTAGGTCGGCACGCCGGCCCGGGCGGCGAGGTGGGCGACGGCGAGGAACTCGCCCGGCTCGGTGGCCGGCGCGTACCCCATCAGGATGCCGATGCCGAGCGCGCCCGCCGCCAGCTCACCCTCCAAAAGGGACAGCCAGGCGGCCAGCTCCTTCGCCGACGAAGACCGTTGCCACACCGGGTTCCCGAGCACGGCGAGACCGCTCTCGATCTGCGCGTCCGGATCGATCCCGGCCAGCACCTGCGCGCGGGCCCCGCTCCAGGACGCCGAGAAGCCGTAGTGCAGCGGACGCCCGGCCGCCGCGGCCTCGGTGTAGGCCCGCTCGATGGGCATCAGCCCGGCTTCGAGGTCGAGGGCGGTGGTGACGCCGTCCATCGCCTGCAGCCGCTGCCCGGCGATCGAATGGACGTGGCTGTGCAGGTCGACGAACCCGGGCCCGACGACCAGCCCGACGACGTCCACGACGGTCTCCGCCTCGAGCCCGCTGCCGACGGCGGCGACCTTGCCGCCGTCCAGGAGCACGTCGGTGACCCCGTCGAACCCGGTCCCGGGGTCGACGACCCGGCCGCCCCGCAAGAGTGTCCGCACCGCTGCGCCTCCTCGTCGTCACGTACTGGGGTCGTGGCGACGATAGGAGGGTTTCGGGCGGTGCCGTTGGTCCGCGGCGACGAACCGGCGGGGCCCGGTCCATCCGCGCGGACGAACCCGCGGCTCCCCGGGTCCCGAACGCCCCAATGTGGCCTTCGGTGCGTCTGACCCTTGGGTGCGTGTGACGCAACCAAGGCCGCTTTGGGGCGCTTGGGCCGAGCCAGCGGAACTGTCGGTGGCCGCCGGTAGCGTGGAAAACGGGGGCTGCTCAGGAGCTCCCGGGTCAGGAAGTGGTGATCGGGGCCAGGAGGAGGCCGGTGACCGCGTCGATCAGGCCTGTTCCCGCGTCGTCCCAGGTGGCGCGGGGGGTTGGGGTGTTCTCCGCCAGGGCTCGCTCGCGTTCGGCCGTCATGTGGATCATCAGCTGGCGGGCCATGTCGCCGCGCTCGGCGCGGACGTCCGGCGGGAGGACCGACAGGCTGCGGTTCAGGCCCGCGACGACCTTCGCCAGCGCCGGGGACGCCAACGACTCCTCGGCGATGATCGCGCGCAGCGCCGGGTCGGTCAGCACCTGGGCGGTGAACCGGGCGAACCACGTCGGGGAGCCCAGCTCCCGCAGGTACGTCGTGGTCGGGCGGATCAGGCAGGCCACCCAGTCGCGCAGCTCGCCCGGCCCGTCGATGGCCTCGACGAGCTCCGCGCGCAGCCGCTCGACCCGCTCGGCGTGCTTGCGGGCGATCGCGCGGACCAGGTCGGTCTTGGTGCCGAAGTGGTAGTTGACGGCGGCGTTGTTGCCCTGGCCGGCGGCCTCGCTGATGTGCCGGTTGGACACCACCTGCACCCCGTGCTCGGCGAACAGCCGCTCGGCCGTGGTCAGGATGCTCTCCCGGGTGGCGCTCGCGCGCTCCGCCCGGACGGCCTTCACGTTCATCCCATCACCCCGATCACTGCCCTCACCTTACGGAGCCCCCGTCACGGCCCGCCGGACGTGCCCGGCCAGGAACCCGTACAGCTCCCGCGTCAGCTCGGCCGACGCGCCGAGCAGGTTGTACCCGTGGTCGACGCCCGCGACGTCGCGGTGCTCGACCAGGGCACCCGCCGCGGCGAGCTTTCCCGCGTAGGTCACGGCTTCCGCGCGCAGCCGGTCCAGCTCCGCGGTGACGACGACGGCCGGTGCGATGCCCTCGAGGCCGTCGCCGTTGGTCCCCCAGGCCGGGGACACCAGCGGATCCGTGCGGCGCCGGACGTCGGGGACGTAGGCGGTGTCGAAGATCTCGCCCATCCACGGCTTGATCACCGCCGAGCGTCCCGCCGGCTTGTCGCGGGCGGCGGTGACGAGGTCCAGCGGCGGGTAGTGCAGCACCTGCAGCGCCAGGTCCGGGCCGCCGTCGCGCAGGGACAGCCGGGCGGCCGCCGCGGCCAGCGAGCCGCCCGCGCTCTGCCCGCCGACGCACAGCGGCGCGGCGGGCCATTCGGCGGCGGCCCAGCGCAGCACGTCGTGGAGCTGCTCGCACGGCACCGGGAACCGATGCCGCGGGGCCAGCGCGTACTCGACGTTCACCACCGTGACCCCGGCGTGCTCGGCCAGGAAGCGGCACCACGGGTCGTCGCCCGTCCGGCGGCCGGCGACGAACCCGCCGCCGTGGGCGTTGACGTACACCCCGCCCGGAGTCGACGGCGGTGCGTAGACGGTGGCCTCGACCTCGCCGTGGCGGGTCGGCACCCGCACCTCGCGCGTGCGGCCCGGGATCTCGGGGAACCGCAGGTGCGGCCGGACCCCGGCGGCCGGGATCGCGCCGAAGAGCCGCGCGAGCGTGTCCGCGACCAGCGGTACCGCGAGAACCGACATGCGCACTCCTCATGCGTCAGGCGAAGCTGGCCAGCCACTTCCGCGCGGTACCCAGGTACTCGCGGGCGAAGCCGGTGCCGGGGGCCCAGGACTCGAACCCGTGCGGCGCGCCCGGCACGACGTGGACGGTGGTGTCGACGCCCGCCGCGCGCAGCCGGCGAGCGTACTCGGCGTCTTCGTCGTGGAACAGGTCGATGTCGCCGACGCCGATCCAGGTCGGCGGCAGCCCGGCCAGGTTCTCGCGGCGGGCGGGCACGGCGTAGTGCGGGACGACGTCCGCCCCCGGTTCGACGCCGAGGTAAGCGCGCCAGCCGAAGCGGTTGAGGCGGTTGTCCCAGCCGCGGTGCCGCCGCGCGTCGAGCTCGCGCCGGGCGGCGGTGCGGTCGTCGAGCATCGGGCAGAACAGCCACTGCCCCAGCGGCCGCTCCCCTTCGTCACGGAGGCGCTGGACGAGCGCGGCGGCGAGCCCGCCCCCGGCGCTCTGCCCGCCGACGACGACCCGGCCCGGCTCGGCGACGTTCCCGCGGATCCACGTCCAGGCGGCGTGGCAGTCGTCGAGCGCGGCCGGATACGGGCTCTCCGGGGCGAGGCGGTACTCGGCCGACACCACGGTGATCCCCAGTTCCCGCGCCGTCTCCCCGCAGAACGCGTCACCCTCGACGGCGCTGCCGATGACCAGGCCGCCGCCGTGGATCCACAGCAGCGTCAGGTCGGACCGCGGTTCGCGGGGCCGGTAGACCCGCCACCCGGGCATGACTTCGACGTCGACGTCCGGGACCGCCACGGGCCGTACCCGGGCGATGGCCCGGCGCACCAGCCACAGGCCCCAGGACCGCTCCAGCGGCAACCGGGGTAGCCACCGCGCCTTTCCGCGCAGCTCGGGCGTGATTTCGGCGAGCTTCACTGGGCCGACCACCCGCCGTCGGAGGGCAGCACGACGCCGTTGACGTTCGCGCCGTCGTCGCTCAGCAGGAACGTGATCGACGCGGCCAGCTGCTCGGCCGTGGCGATCGGCGGCATCAGCCCGAAGAACGCGCCGAGCCGGTCCTGCCCGAACGCCGAGGGTGACGCGCTCTGCCCGATGCCGGTCGCCACCCCGCCCGGCGCGACGGCGTTGACGCGGATGCCGTGCGGCCCGTACATGACCGCGCAGTTCCGGGTGATCCCGACGACCGCGTGTTTCGAGGCGGTGTAAGCGATCCCGGCGGCCGAACCGCGCAACGCGGCTTCGGAGGCGATGTTCACGATCGAGCCGGAGCCGGCCGCCAGCATCGCCGGGAGCACCGCGCGGATGAGCCCGAACGTGCCGTCGACGTTGACCGAGAAGACCCGCCGCCACAGCTCGTCGCTCACCTCGTGGGCGGGTGAGAAGTCGTCGGCGATCCCCGCGACATTGGCCAGCCCGTCGATCCGGGACCCGGCAGCGGCCAGGATCCGCTCGATCCCGGCGGTGTCGGTGATGTCCGCGCTCACCGGGACCAGGTCGGGCGTCTCCGCGGCGAACTCGTCAAGACGATCCGCCGAGACGTCCACCGCGACGACCCGGCCGCCCTCACGCGCGATGCGGGACGCGGTGGCCCGGCCGATGCCGGACGCCGCACCGGTCACGACCACCGTCCGGCCCTCGAACCGCCCCGGAACGGTCCGCTCCCGCGTCCCGATCGCGGCCGGGACGACCCCGCCGTTGACGCGTGAGACGAGGTCGTCGACGACGTCCTGGCCGAGTTTTCCCTGGCTGAGCGCGACAAGCTGACCCAGCGGCACCTGGCTGATCGGCGCGAGCACGGTCTCGTCGAAGCCCGCATCGGCGAGCAGGGCCCGGATGAGCGGGCCGCCTTCGGGGTGCGCAACCCACTCGCCGATCGGCGTGTCCGCAGTGATCACCGCGACAGCGTACCGCACTTTTAAAGCACCTGCTTGACCAAAGTTGTCAAACTGGGTTACCTGGAGGTGAGCCGATCACCGAACCCGGAAGGGCACCCATGTCCCCCACCCCGTCCCTGCCCGCCGACCCGGGTTTCGACCCGGACGCCCTGCGTGCGAAGTACCGCGCCGAGCGCGACCGGCGCCTGCGGCCCGACGGCAGCGCGCAGTACCAGCGGCCTGCCGGCCGGTTCGGGTACTACGCCGAAGACCCGTACGTCGAAGGCGACTTGGTGCGCGAACCGCTGCGCGACCGCGTCGAGGCGGTGGTGATCGGCGGCGGGTTCGGCGGCCTGCTCGCCGCCGCACGCCTGCGCCAGGCCGGCGTCGGGAGCATCCGCGTGATCGAAAAGGGCGGCGACTTCGGCGGCACGTGGTACTGGAACCGCTACCCCGGCATCCACTGCGACATCGAGTCCTACGTGTACCTCCCGCTGCTGGAGGAGGTCGGCCACGTCCCCGGCTGGAAGTACTCGCCGGGCGCGGAAATCCTGGAGCACGCCCAGGCGATCGGGCGGACGTTCGACCTCTACGACGACGCGTGCTTCCGGACCGCCGTGCGCGAACTGCGCTGGGACGACGGCGAATGGCTCGTCCGCACCGACCGCGACGACGAGATCCGCGCGCGTTACGTCGTCGTCTCCAGCGGGACGCTCGACCACCCGAAGCTGCCGGGCATCCCGGGCATCGAGACGTTCACCGGGCACACGTTCCACACCAGCCGGTGGGACTACGGCTACACCGGCGGCACCGCCGACGGCGGCCTGACCGGGCTGGCCGACAAGCGGGTCGCCCTCATCGGCACCGGCGCGACGGCCATCCAGGTCGTCCCCCACCTCGGCCGGGACGCGAAGGAGCTGGTCGTCTTCCAGCGGACGCCGTCCACTGTGGACGTTCGCGGCAACCGGCGCACCGATCCGGCGTGGGCCGCGTCGCTGGCGCCCGGCTGGCAACGGCGGCGGCGGGACAACTTCCTCACCGTCGTCACCGGCGGCCGGGCCGAGGAGGACCTGGTGGCCGACGGCTGGACCGGCAGCGCCCGCCTGCTGAAGGACCTGGTCGCGACCGACGCCTACGCGGACGTCCCGGCCGAAGCGCACGAACTCGCCGACTTCCGGAAGATGAACGAGCTGCGCGGCCGGGTCGACGAGCTCGTCACCGACCCGGCCACCGCCGAGGCGCTCAAGCCCTGGTACCGCTACATGTGCAAGCGCCCGACGTTCAGCGACCACTACCTCCAGACGTTCAACCGCCCCAACGTGACCCTGGTGGACACGGCCGACAGCGGTGGCGTGGAGGCCGTCACCGAACGGGCCGTGGTGGCCGGCGGCCGCGAGTACGAGGCCGACTGCATCATCTTCGCGACCGGCTTCTCGGTCGGCGGTTCGGACGTCCTGGCCGGACGCCTGCCGATCGTCGGCCGCGACGGCGTCTCCCTGCTGGAGCACTGGCGAAACGGGCCGCGGACGCTGCACGGCTTCGCCAGCCACGGCTTCCCGAACCTGTTCCACCTCGGCCCGCTGCAGAACGCCAGCTCGGTGAACTTCGTCCACGTCCTGGACGAGCAGGCGAGCCACATCGGGGCGGTCGTCGCCGAGGCCCGCAAGCGCGGAGCGTCCACTGTGGAGCCGACCGCGGCGGCCGAAGCCGCGTGGGTGGCGACGATCAGCGAGAAAGCCCCGGACCGCTACCAGTTCCAGCTCGAGTGCACGCCGGGTTACTACAACAACGAAGGCAAGCCGCGGGAACGCAGCCAGTCGTTCGGCGACGGGCCGGTCGCCTTCCACGCGCTCCTGGCCGCGTGGCGGGAGAACGGCGGGATGAGCGAGGTCATGTAGACCCGTTGGCGAGAATCCGGCGGAGGATGGCAGAACAGCCACTGGCCGAGGCCAGTCCCGGTTCCTAACGTTGTCGGCCATGACCGCTGTGCTGCTGCCGATCCTCATCGGCGTCGTCTACGTCCTGCTCGGTTCGCTGATCCCCGAGCCGCACCGGCGGCGGTTCAACGCGGTGATGATCGCCGGCGCCGGCGCGGCCTACCTCTCCGGCGGCGCGCTCGGGCCGTGGGAGCTGGTGTTCTGCTCGGTGATGACCTACGTCGCCTTCCGCGGGCTCGATTCGTGGACGTTCATCGGGATCGGCTGGCTCCTGCACACCGGCTGGGACGTCGTCCACCACCTGAAGGGCCAGCCGATCCTCCCCTTCGCCCACGACTCGTCGTTCGGCTGCGCGCTCTGCGACCCGGTCATCGCGATCTGGTGCTTCACGGGCGGGCGTTCGGTGCTGACACCCCTGCGTGCGCGCATCACCCGGTAACGGGGTTGCGGCCCGGGTGTCCCGGGTATCCGGTGCCCTATGAGCAGCTCCGCCGTCGAACGCGCCGCGCACGCCTACTGCCCCAGGTGCCACCCGGACCCCCAGCCGGGTGAGCGCGTCACGGCCCTGTGCGGTGCCACCCACCCGTACTGGGGCCGCCGCGACCGCCCGGTGACCCGGTGCCCGGCGTGCGCCGCGCTGGCCGGCGCGCCGACCCTCGCCTGCGGCCACTCCGGCTGAGGCCTCAGGACGGCCGGTGCCGCACCAGGACCGGCACCGCCGCCACCAGCGCGAGCCCCCGCACCACGGCCGCGACCAGGTACGGCACGCGCAGGCCGAACCCGTGGGCGACCAGGCCGCCGGCGAGGGTGCCGAGCGGGATCAGGCCCCAGCCGAGCAGCCGGTAGACGCTGGTGACCCGCCCCAGCAGCCCCGGCGGGACCAGCTGCTGGCGGAGGCCGACGGTCACGATGTTCCACAGCGTCGTGGCGAACCCGTTCACCGCGAGGAACGCGCCGAGCACCACCAGGCCGGGGCTGAAACCGACCCCCGCGAACGCGACGACGTTGACGCTCAGCGCGGTGAGCAGCGCCGGGAGCGCGCCGATCCGGGCGACGACCCGCGCGTTGACCAGGCCGCCGAGCACGCTCCCGGCCGCCGCTCCCGCCAGCAGCAGCCCGTAGCCGCGCGCGTCGGCGTGCAGGGTCTGGGTGGCGAGCAGCACCAGGGTCACGTAGGCGAGCTGCCCGCAGAAGGTGTTGACGCCGAGCAGCGCCGCGAGCGTGCGCAGCAACGGCTGCCGGCGGAGCCAGCGGACGCCCTCCCCGATCGCCGCGCGTCCGGCCGGCCGGGCGGTACGCCGGGGCAGCTTTGCCACCAGCGCCGCCGACAGGGCGAACGAAACGGCGTCCACCCCCAGCGGCAGCGCCGCGGACACCGCGAAGAGCAGGCCACCGAGCGGTGGCCCGGCGAACTGCTGGGTGACGGTGGTGATCGCCTGCTGCCGGCCGTTGGCCCGGTGCAGCAGCGGTTTCGCGACGACGTCGGGCAGGATCGCCTGCGCCGCGTTCCCGAACACGACGTCACCCGCGCCGAGCGCGAACGCGGCCACCACGAGGACTCCGATCCCGGCCGCACCCGTCGCGACCAGGACGGCGGTGGCCCCGGCCACGATCGCCTGGAAGGCCTGCGCGCGCCACATCAGCCCGGCCCGGTCGTGCCGGTCGGCCAGCGATCCGGCGGGCAGGGACAACAGCAGCCACGGCAGGTACGCGGCGGCGGAGACGAGCGAGACGAGCCGGGGATCCCGCGTGACCGTCACGGCGAGCAGCGGTACCGCGGCCGCGAACGCACCGTTGCCCAGGTTGTCGATCCCGGTCGCCCACCACAGCCGCCAGTACGTCCTCGGCAAGGGTGTCTCGATCCGCGTCATACCGGAAATCCTTCGGCGCCGCGGGAAAACGGGACAGCATTTAGCCCGTGGCTACATACTCGGACCATGGCGCTGACGATCGAACTCGGGGTGGCCGAGCTGGCGACGACCCGCTTCGCGATCTCGCCGCTGTCGGAAACCGTGGCCTGCCTGCAGCAGCTGGCCGGGCGCGACCGGGAGGCCGCCAATCTTCCGTGGCTGCGGTGGGCCGAGGACGAACTCGCGAGCGCGCCGCTGGATCTCGCGCTGACCTGGCCGTTGCTCATCAGCGACCGGCCCAACTGGCCCGAATTCCTCGTCCCCGCCCCGCGCGGCTCCGGCCCGTCGATCGACGACGACCTGGCCGCGCTGCGGCGGACCACCACGCGTCAGGTCCGGGCCAGCCTCGGCCGGGTCTTCGGGGACACGCTCCCCGGTCCCGTCGCGGCGCTCGCCGCGCACCCGAAGGCCGGCCTGGCCACGATCGCCGCGGAGCTGCGCGCGGCGCACGACCGGCTCGTCGCGCCGCACTGGCCGCGGATCCGGGCGGTGCTCGACGCCGACGTCGGGCACCGCGCCCGGCAGCTCGCCGCGGGCGGCAGCGCGAAGCTGTTCACCGGCCTGCACCCGGACCTGCGCTGGGAGGCGGGAAAGCTGCTGCAGACCGGAAAGCGCTGGCGGGCGGACCGCTTCGTGAACCGGGGACCCGGCGGGCTGGTCCTCATCCCGGTCGTGCTCGGCTCGCCGTACGCGGTGATCAAGGGGAACACCTCGACGCAGACCACCGTGCGCTACCCGGCGCGCGGGCGCGGGACGCTCTGGACGGCGGGCACGCGGCCGCCGCCGGGCAGCACGGTCCGGCTGCTCGGCCGGGCACGCGCCGAGCTGCTCGAGGCGCTGCGGTCCCCGGCGACGACGACCGACCTCGCGCGAGCACTCGGCGTCACGCCCAGCGCCGTGTCCCAGCACCTCGGTGTCCTGCGCGAGAGCGGGCTGGTCGAGCGGGAACGTTCCGGGCGCCAGGTCCTCTACCTGGTCACGGCGCTCGGAACGGCCCTGCTCGACCGCTGACTCAGGCCGCCAGCGACGACAACGGCACCGCGAACACCGACCGGCCGCAGGTCTGGCTCTGCGCCTTGCAGTCCGCCGTCGACCACTCCGACTGGGACCAGACCAGGCCCGTCGACCAGTCGTACGTCAAGGCCTCCGGGTGGACGGCCCAGCACGCGGCGGTGGAGCCGCACGTGGCCGACGTGCTCTGCGCCGTCGTCTGGGTCCAGAGCTGGCCGTTGATCGTGGCCGAGCTGTGGGCGACGTACCACTTGCCGCCGTGGGACAGCACGCCCTGCATGTTGCCCACCGAGCTGCGGAACGCCTCCGCCGCGGTCCCGGTCAGCAGGTAGTCCGTGCCCATCGGGAAGCGGTAGAGCCGGCCGTGGAGGCTCTGGTCGGAGAAGTACTCCGTCGTCACGACGCTGGCCGGGCTCGTGCTGCGGTCCAGGGAGATCGACGAGAAGCACGGCACCCCGGTATCGGAGGCCATGCTGCACGTGCCGCCCGCGTAGGTGTAGTAGCCGACCTGCATCATCGCGTACTTGTACGTGTACGCCGCATATCCGCCGGACGTCTTGCCGATCGCGTTCGACGTCGTGTCGGTCAGCTGCAGGATGTGCTGGGTGCTGAACACCCGGATCGCGGTCGAGGTGTTCCCGACGGCGGTGACGTAGATCTTGTCGCCGTACCAGGCCATCCCGCCCATGTGGGCCTTCGCCGCCGTGAAGCTGCTGCCGGTGCTGTTCGGCACGGCCAGGTACATCATCCGGTGCGCGGCGGAGGCGGGGTTGTCGTAGTCGACCGCCTGGATCCGCGCGTCGTCGTAGCGGCCGAGCGCGTCGGTGCTGTGCCAGCCGGACAGGATGATCTTGTCCGCGCCCCACATACCGTCGTCGTCGGCGTCACCGGAGGTCGTGATGCCCTGCGGGACCCAGGTCGTGCTGCCCGCACGTTCAGCGTCCCAGCACAGCGACTTCGTGGCGGCCGGCGCCTTGGGCAGCGCGGCCTTCTCCGCGCCGGTGCAGCCGGTCATCGCGTAGCTGGGGTCGTTGACGACGGTGTTGAGGCTGACGTTCGGCAGCGCGTTGTCCAGCGCGGTCAACGCGGCGGCCGGGGTCGCGTGCCAGACCAGGTTCTGCTTGGTCGTGGTCGTCAGCGGGTCGCTGTAGGCGGCGCTCGCCGTACCGGGCAGCGCCAGTGCGCCGGCCACCACGGCCAGCGCGAGAAGGAGCACTTTCGGAGTTCGCATGGCGCCATTGCCGCACCCGGTGATCCAAATTTCGTACAACGGCACTTGTACTACTCGTTGTACCCGCTGAAGCTCCGGCGACGGCTCCGCCCAGGGTCGCGCCAAGGCAGGGCCCTCAGCGTTCGTCGATGGAGGATTCTGGACACTCGGCGTCCCAAATCCTCCATCGACACTCGCGGGCGTGCCCGACGCTGTCGACGAACCCCGGGCGGGCGCCACTACTCCGCGAGCGAAAGCACCGTCCGCGCCTGTTCGACCATCGCGACGTCGAGGAAGGTGCCGTCGGCGAGGGCGATCGCGCCGACACCCGCTGCCGTCGCGCCCGTGACCCGCTCGATGACCTCCCGCGCCCGGGAGACCTCCTCACGCGTCGGCAGGAACGCGGCGCGGATCGTCTCCAGCTGCACCGGGTGGATCGCCGTGCGGCCGCGGAAGCCGAGCGCCCTGCCCGCTCGGCAGGACTCGGCCAGGCCGTCGAGATCCCGGACGTTGACGTAGGCGGACATCGCGGGCGGCGGCAGCCGCGCGGCCCGGGCCGCGACGATCACGCGGCTGCGGGCCCACGTCAGCCCGGCGTCGTCGGCCACACCCAGGTCCGAGCGCAGGTCGGCCTCACCGAGGCCGATCGACGCGATCCGCGGGGACGCCGTCGCGATCTCCAGTGCGCGTTCGATGCCCAGTGCGGACTCGATGAGCGGGTGCAGCGCGCGGTCCGGCACGGCGGCCGCGACGGCCCGGATCTCCTCCGGCGACTCGACCTTCGGCAGTCGCACCCCCACTTCCGGCGGCAGGGTCGCGACCGCCGCGAGGTCGGCGGCGTGCCACGGCGTGGTCGGGTGGTTGACGCGCACCTGGACCGGCCGCGCCACCTCACCGAGCAGCAGGATCGTGTTCTCCCGCGCTTCGTCCTTGCGCCCGGGCGCGACCGCGTCCTCGAGGTCGGCGAGCACGACGTCGGCCGCGGAGGCCAGGGCCTTGCGCACCCGGTCCGGCCGGTCGGCGGGCGCGTAGAGGAACGTCAGCGGCGGGCTCACACCGCACCCCGGTCCCGCAGCTCGGCCACCCGGTCCGGCGCGAAGCCCAGCTCCGCCAGCACCGCGTCGGTGTCCGCGCCGTGCGGCCGGCCGGTGAAGCCGATGACGCCGTCGTGGTCCGAAAGCCGGAACAGCGGGCCCTGCATGAGCATCGGCCCCAGCTCGGGGTCGTCGATCTCGTGGATCGTGCCGAGGGCCCGGAACTGCGGGTCTTCGACGATGTCGGCGGCGTCGTAAATCGGCGCAACCGCGGCCTGGGCCTGCTCGAACGCGGCGACGACGTCGTCGCGCGTGCGCTGCCCGATCCACGTGCCGACGGCCTCGTCGAGTTCGTCGGCGTGCTGTGCGCGTTCGGCACCGGTCGCGAACCACGGCTCGTCGGCCAGGTCGGGCCGCCCGACCAGCCGGACGACGCGCTCGGCGATCGACTGGGCCGAGGTGGAGACCGCGACCCACTGGCCGTCGACGGTGCGATAGGTGTTGCGCGGCGCATTGTTGGTGGACCGGTTGCCGGTGCGCGGCTGGACGGTCCGCAGCTGGTCCCAGCGTGTGATCTGCGGCCCGAGCATGGCCAGCATCGGCTCGATGATGGCCGTGTCGACGACCTGCCCGCGCCCGCTGCGTTCACGCGACGCCAGCGCGACCATGATCGCGTACGCCGTGGCCAGCGACGCGACGCCGTCGGCGAGCCCGAACGGCGGCAGCGTCGGCGGGCCGTCCGGCTCGCCGGTGGTCGCCGCGAACCCGCTCATCGCCTCGGCCAGCGTGCCGAATCCCGGACGTGAGCGATAGGGGCCCAGCTGGCCGAAGCCGGTGACGCGGGCGAGCACAAGCCGCGGGTTCCAGTCGGCGAGGACGTCATAACCGAGGCCCCAGCGTTCGAGCGTGCCGGGGCGGAAGTTCTCGATGACGACGTCCGCGCTGGTGACGAGCGCGAGGAACACCTCGCGGCCGCCTTCGCTGCCGAGGTCGGCGGTGATCGTGCGCTTGTTGCGGCCCAGGGTCTTCCACCACAGGTTGACGCCGTCCTTGGCGGCGCCGTGGCTGCGCGACGGGTCGGGTTTGCGCGGGTGCTCGACCTTGATCACCTCGGCACCCATGTCGCCCAGGTGCATCGCGGCCATCGGGCCGGCGAACAACGTCGAGGCGTCGACGACACGCAGCCCGGCGAGGGCGCCGTTTTCCGGGTCGCGGGTGACGGTCATGCCGTCACGTCCCAGGCGCACCGGAAACCGACCGTCGCCGCGCGGGCGAGGCCGAGTCCGGGCAGCAGGAGCTTGACGCTGTACGCCGGTTCGCGGCGGCCGCCCTCGACGTACCACTCGGAGCCTTCGGCCCGGTAGTCGCTGCCGCCCTTGAGCATCACGAAACGCGTCCGTCCGTCCGAGTGTTCGCTTTCCGTCCAGTTCCACACCGCCGGCGTGCCGCGTTCGAGGCCGCCGGTCTCCCCCGCCAGCTGCCATTCGTCCTCGGTGGGCAGCCTTCCGCCGCGCCAGGCGCAGTACGCGCGGGCGTCGCCGAGGTCGACGTAGGTCACCGGCTCGTCCCTCCCGCCGCGGTGCGCCAGGAATCGGTGCGGGTCCGCCGGCTGGTAGCCGGTGGTCTCGACGAACTCGGCGAACTGGGCGCTCGTCACCTCGGTGACCGCGACGGCGACCGGCGTCGGCAGCTCACCCTCGCGTTGCAGCGTCCGGGCGTCGTGCAGGCGGGGCGGGAGCGGTTTCCATTCGTCCACGTAGGGCGCGCCCTGGTACATCCCGGTTTCGCGGGCGCGGTAGCGGACGGTCAGGACGTACGGTCCTTGAGGGACGACCACGGCGTCCGGCTCGGGTTCACCAGTGGTCCTTTGTGGACTGACGCGCGTCGCGAGCCGGTGCGGGAAGCGGGCGTCGGGGTCGTGCTCGGGGGTCGCCAGGTCGTGCAGCCACGCGGGTTTGGTGGCGCCTTCGGCGACCTCCAGCGCCGCCCCGATCCCCCGGGCCGGAACCCCGCCCAGGAGGTCGATGCCCGGCAGCGAGCCCTCGTAGTCGGTGTCGCCGCGGTTGACGATCGTCCACAATGTCACGCCGTCCTGCTCCCAGCTCGACGCGTGGAGCCCGGGTGCCAGGTCGGCGAGGGGTGTCCAGTCGCCGTTCAGCAGGAGGTCGCTCGCCGCGCGCTGGACGGTCACCATCCGCCGCACGGTCGCGGCGTCGCGGCGGGACCAGCCGACCCACACGCCGAAGACGACTTCCCAGACCATCACGCCGACGCCGTTGAGCCACGCCGACTGCAGTTCCTCGGTGTGGTCGCGGTGCCAGCGGCGGACGTGGTGCTGCATGTGCCGCCGCTCGTACCAGTGCGCGCGCAGGACACCGGGCACGGGCGAGTCGGCGAAGAACTGCGCCCACGACGCGGCGTGGTCCTCGATCCGCTCGACCGCGAGCTTCGACTCGCCCTCCAGGACGAGCCCCGGCTTGGCCGCTTCGAGCCGTTCGACGAACTCGGGCTCGGCCTTCTTGAGGGTGTCGAGGAAAACGCCGTCGGCGTCGAGGTCGGCGACGAGCGCGGCCAGTTCGATGAGGTCGTCCTCGCCGCGGCGGGTGCCGACGTCCCACGGGTTGTAGTCGACGAACACGCGCAGCCCGGCTCGATGCAGGTCGTCAACGAGGGCCTTCAGGCCGGGGACGTCGCGGTAGAAGTCCCACTGGTTGCGGTCGTCGAGGCCGATCACCGGGTAGGCGTGCCAGAGGACGACGGCGTCGAGGCCGCCGAAGCGCTCGCGGGCGTCTTCGAGGAACCGCTCGGGGGTGAAGCGGTGGTCGTCGAACGAGTAGAGCAGCTCGTCCCACAGCCACACCTGGGCGACGCTGTAACAGGTCGCCGCCCAGGCCGCGCCGGGACGCGCGTAGGCCTCGCCGGTGTAGCCGTGGCGGGCTCGCGCGTCTTCGCGCCAGGCGTGGAGCTTCGCGCGCCACGCGGGCCGGTCGGCCGGGTCGTCGGGCGCGGCGAGGATCTTGGCTTCGTCCAATTCGGACAGCAGGCCGCGCACCGGCGTCGGCCGGTCGATCGGCCGCGGGACGAGCGGGTCGAACGGGACGGTCATGACACCTTTCCTCCGAGCAGCGCGACCTCTTCGGCGGACGGCACGGCGGTCTGCGCCCCGGGCCGCGTCACGGCGAGGGCGCCGGCCGCGGTCGCGAGCCGCGCGGCCGCTTCGACGTCGAGACCACGGGCGAGCCCGGCCGCGAGCACACCGCAGAAGGTGTCCCCGGCGCCGGTCGTGTCGATGACCTGAACCGGAATCCCGTTGACGTGCTTCGGTTCCTGCTCGCGCCGGAGAACGACACAGCCCTCGCCGCCCAGTGTCACCACAACCACCGGTACACGGTCCAGCAGGGCTTCGGGAGTACCCGCGAGATCGGCGGCCTCGTGCTCGTTGACGACGAGGATGTCGACCGCGGCCCACAGCTCCGGCGGCAACTCACGCGACGGCGCGGCATTGAGCACGAAAAGAGCCCCGGCTTTGCGTGCCGCGGCGGCTTCGGTCACGACGTCGAGGGGAATCTCCAGCTGGGCCAGCACGACATCGGCTTCGGCAATGCGCTCGGCTTGCTTGTCATTGAGCTGCAGGAGGTCATTTGCCCCGGAGGCGACGACGATGGCGTTCTCCCCATCCTGATCGACGGTCACGAACGCGGTCCCGGTGGGCGCATCCACGCGCGCGACGAGATCGGTGCGGACACCGGCGCCGCCGAGCGAGACGAGCAGCAGATCGGCAGCCTCGTCGTCTCCGAGCGCCCCGACAAAGGAGGTATCGACACCCCCGGCCCACGCGGCGGCGACGGCTTGGTTCGCACCCTTGCCTCCAGGACTGCGACGCAGCCGGTCCCCGAGAACGGTCTCGCCCCCATGCGGATGCCGAGGCACATCAACAACAAGGTCCACATTCGCCGACCCGACGACCACCACACGCCCGCTCACGCCACACCACCCACGAACGCCGTGCCGATCTGCGCCGCCCGCGAGGGTCGTGAGTGGTAAGGAGGGTTAGAACCCTCCTTACCACTCACGACCGCTACCACGCACTCGGTCATGACTGCCCCACCAGCGCCGCCGTGCGGGCCGCCAAGTCCGCGATCTGCCGTTCCCCACCAGGCAACGAGGTCGCGATGCGGCCGTCCAGGGGTTTCGTCCAGTACTCGCCGATGCCCTCGACACCGCGCAGCGCGCCCACCACTCCCCCGACCGTCGCCGCGGCCGAGTCGGTGTCCCAGCCCGCCGTCACCGCGATCGAGACGCTCGGGCCGAACTCGCCGCCACCCTTGGCCAGCGCGTAGGCGATCACCGCGGCGTTGTTGAGCACGTGCACCCAGTGCAGGTCGCCATACGCCGCGTGCAGCTGGTCGAGGCCCGTGCGGACATCACCCGAGAGAGCCGCGGAGCGGCCCAACGCGACTGCCGCAGCAAGGGAACTCCCGGCGGGGATCACCGCGTCGGCCGCGTCGAGGACCTCGTCCGGTGTCGAGCACACCATCGCCGCCGACGCCAGGGCCGCCGCCCACATCGCGCCGTAGACGCCGTTGCGGGTGTGGCTCAGCCGGGCGTCCGTCCAGGCGAGCCGGGCCGCGGAAAGGACGTCACCCGGCGAAACCCAGCCGAAGACGTCCGCGCGGATCAAAGCCCCGATCCACTCGCGGAACGGGTTCCGGTACGTGGCCGGCGAAGGCCGCGCGTCGAGGATGTTGCGGTACGCCGCCCGCTCCGCCGTGAACACCCGGCCCGCGGGCAGGTTGTCCAGCCACAGCTGCGCGACGTCGTCCGTGCCGAAGTCGCGTCCGTGCGTCTCCAGGAGGGTGAGCGCGAGGATCGGGTAGTTGAGGTCGTCGTCCTCGGGCATCCCGTCGATGTTCTCCTCGAGGGAGGTCGGCGCCGAACGCCGGTTCCACGGCCACCGCGCGGCCACCTCGGCCGGCAGGCCTGCCGCGGTGAACCAGCCCGACAGCGGCCAGCGGCCGGTCGCGCGGAGGATCTCCTCGATGCCCTCGCGCGGGATCTTCTCCACCGGCTTGCCCAGCAGGCACCCCGCGGCCCGGCCGGTCCAGGCGCCGAGCAGCCGGTCCGTCCCGCCACGCGGCAGAACCGGCGCCGACAGGCCGAGCGAATCCCACGACGGCTCCGCGATACCCGGCAGCGCGTCCAGTTCGTCCAGCAGTTCCCGAGCGAGCGCTCGCAGCTCGGCCGCCCCGGGACCCGCGCCGCTCACCACCGGGACGGGATCACCGCCCGCCGCGACCCAGCGGTCCCGGACGGCCGAGACGTCCTTGCCCTCCGCGGCCGACTGGACCAGCTCGTGGGCCAGGAGGTCCTCCGGTTGTGCCCAGGTCAGCCTCACGCGGCGCCGCCGAGCACGTCGAGGGACGCAACCCGGGCGAGCGCGCGCTCCCGGTCGGCGCGCAGGATGTCCGCGGCCGCCGAGGCCAGCAGGTGCCCGGTCTCGCGCAGGTCCATCCGGCTGGCGTCGCCGATCGTGTCGACCCACTCCTTCGGCACGACGGCCGTGCCGCCGAGGCCCGCGCAGAGCGCCGCCGCCATCACCGCGATCGAGTCGGCGTCCCGGCCGTAGTTCACCGAGGCGAGCACCGCGCCGCGGAAGTCGCCGCGGTGCGCGAGGACGAACGCCAGCGCGGCCGGCAGCTCCTCGATCGCCTTGGTCCGCGACGGGCGCCGCGCGTCCATCGACATCTGCCGGTAGTGCGGACCGACCGAGTCGAACGGCGCCACCGTCTCCCGCACACGCGCGGCTAGCGCCCGCTCTTCGTCGTCGGTGGCCGGGGCGGTGGTCCAGCCGCCGAACTCGTCGACGACGGCCCGCAGCGCCGCCGCGGTCCCGTCGTGGGCCACGTCGAGCCCGGCCGCGACGACGTCGTCGAGCGACGCGCCCGGGGCGACCGCGGCCGCGACCATCGCGGCCAGCACACCCGCCGCTTCCCGGCCGTAGCTCGACTGGTGTGCCGCCGTCAGGTCGATCGCCTCGGCGTACGCGGCCCGCGGGTCACCCGCGTTGACGACCCCCACGGGCGCGACGTACATCGCCGCGCCGCAGTTGACGACGTTGCCGACACCGGCTTCCCGCGGGTCGACGTGTCCATAGTGGAGTCTCGCGACGATCCACTTCTCCGCGAGGAACACCCGCTGCAGCAGCAGCGCCGTCGACTCCAGCTCCGGCACCCAGCGCGGCTCGCCGATCATGAGCGGCACCAGGTCCTCGGCCATGGCGTACGCGTCGAGGTGTTCGCGGCGCTTCGCGTACACCTCGACGAGCGCCCGCGTCATGAGGGTGTCGTCGGTGACGTGCCCGTCGCCCTTGTGGTACGGCGCGATCGGGCGGGCGTCCCGCCAGTCCGGGTACCACGGGCCGACAACGCCGGTCACCCGTCCGCCGTGCCGTTCTTCGATCTGCTCGGGCGTCCACCCTTCGGTGGCGCCGCCGAGCGCGTCCCCGACGGCCGCTCCGGTGATCACCGCGACGGCCCGGTCTTCCAGCCAGGTCAAGAATCCGCTCCTGTCACTTGCTGACGCTCTTCCAGCCGTCTTCCAGCTGCTTGGCCAAGCCGGCCGCGTCGATCTTCTGTCCGAGGAACTGCTGGTACGCCGGGGTCGCGACGGTGTCCTTCCACTGCGCGTACTTGCCGGCGAACAGGTACGGCGCCGAGGTCAGGTACTGACCGGACGCGAGGATCGGGCCCCAGCCGTTCTTCGTGCCGAGCTTCGTGGTCAGCGCCTGGCGCGCCGAGGTCGTCGGCGGGATCAGGGCGTCGGCCTCGTTCATCGCGGCGAGGTTGTCGGTGCTGGTGAAGAAGTCGACGAACTCGGCGGCTTCCTTGACGTGGCCGGAGTCCTTGTTCACCGACAGCGTCTGCGGGTTGGCGGCCTGCGCGGGCCCGGCCGAGCCGGCCAGCGGCGGCAGCACGACCCAGTCGAATCCCTTCGGCGCGTCCTTCTCTATGTTGGCCGCCTGGTAGGAACCCTGGACGGTCATCGCGATCTGGCCGGCGTAGAACGGCGCGAGAGCCTTCGTCCCGGACTGCGTCAGCGTGACCGGCATGATCGAGTGGTCCTGGTGGGCCATCGCGTCGACGAGCTGTGGCAGCGCCTGCTCACCCTGTCCGACGGACAGCTTCGCGTCGTTTCCGGTGCCCTCGAAGTACTTCCCGCCGAAGCCGGGGGCCAGCGCGACGAACGCCGCCGTCGGGCTGGACAGGCCCCAGCCGAGGCCGAACCTGCCGTCCTTGGTCGTCGCCTTCGCGATCTGGCGCAGCTGGTCCCAGCTCATCGTGGCGCCGGTCGGGATCGTCACGCCGGCCTGCTGCAGCTGGGTCTTGTTCGCGAAGACCACATAGGACTGCAGCTCGGTCGGGAAGGCGACCACCTTGCCGTCGACCGTCACCGAGTCGAGGACGCCCTTCGGGATGTCCGCCTTCTTCTCCGCCGGCAGGTACTGGGTCAGGTCCGCGAGGTAGCCGTCGGTGGCGAAGGGCGCGATGCTCGCCGCCTCGTAGTGCACGACGTCCGGCGCGGTGCCCGCGTTGAACTGGGTGATCAGCTTGTCGTAGACGCCGTCCCAGCCCGCCTGGACGATCTTGACCTGGACGTCCGGGTGCGCCTTGTTCCAGTCACCGACGATCTTCTGCGTCTGCGCGATCGCGGCCGGCTGGTCCGAAAGGGACTGGAAGGTGAGGGTGACCGGCCCGTCGCCGCTGTCCCCGCTGCCGCTGCCGCTGCCGCACGCGGCGAGCAGCAGGCTGGTGACCATCAGGCAGGCGGCGACCACCGCGCGTCGTGTCTTCATCGACCGACCTTTCGAGGATTCTCTGGTGGAGTGCGTCATCCCTTCACCGCCCCGGCCATCAGGCCGCTGGTGAGCTTCCGGCGCAGGATGCTGAAGAAGACGATGCTGGGGATGGCGGCGAGCACGGCGCCCGCCGCGAGCGGGCCGAGGGCGACCTTGCCCTCGCCGCCGACGAACATGTTGAGCGTGATGGGCAGGGTGTAGTTCTCCGGCGTCTGCAGCAGGACCAGGGCGAAGAAGAACTCGTTCCACGACGAGACGAAGCTGAACATCGCCGTCGCGACGACGCCGGGCGCCAGCAGCGGGAACACGATGGTGCGCAGCACGGTCAGCCGGCTCGCGCCGTCCATCGCCCCGGCTTCTTCGAGTTCCACCGGGATCGCCGCGACGTACCCCTGCAGCATCCACAGCGCGAACGGCAGCATGTACGTCGTGTGCACCAGGGTCAGGCCGACGAGGTTGTCGGCCAGCCCGAGCGTCCGCAGGATCAGGAACAGCGGCAGGATGATCAGCACGACCGGGAACACCTGGCTGACCAGGATCCAGGCGACCCCGGCGACGCGCAGCTTGCCCCGCAGGCGGGCCAGCACGTACGCGGCGGGCACGGCGATGAGCACGGCCAGCGCGGTCGACGCGAGCGCGACGACGAGACTGTTGGCCGCCGACCGGATCAAGCCCTGCTTCTCGAGAGCTTCGCTGTAGTTCTCCCAGTGCCACTCGCTCGGCAGCAGGCTCACCGACAGCGAGTTCAGCTCGCCGGACGACTTCACCGACGCGGACATCAGCCACAGCAGGGGAAACCCGAGGAACAGGATGTAGAGCGCGAGGGCCACGTACTGGGCCGGGCGCACGAGTCCGCGCATCGCTCAGCGCCCCTTTCCGGCGCGGTCGTCGCGGAACTGCGACCGCAGGTAGACGGCGAGGATCAGCACCACCACGAGGACGAGCACGAGGCCCATCGCCGCGGCGTAGCCGATCTCGCGGTTCTTGAAGGCCTCCAGGTAGACGAACAGCACCGGGACCATGGTCTTGCCGCCCGGCCCGCCCGCCGTCAGCACGTAGACCAGCGAGAACGAGTTGAAGTTCCAGATGAAGTTGAGCGAGGTGATCGACGTGACGATCGGGCGCAGGCTCGGCCACGTCACCGCCGTGAACCGCCGCCACGCGCCGGCGCCGTCCATCGCCGCGGCTTCGTGCAGCTCGGCCGGGATCTGCTGCAGGCCGGCCAGCAGCGTCACGGTCGTCTGCGGCATGCCGACCCAGACACCGACGACGATCACCGCGGGCAGTGCGAACGAGAAGTCGCCGAGCCAGTTGATGTCGCTGGGCAGGCCGACGCTGCCGAGGAAGGCGTTGAGCGGGCCGCCGTTGGCCGAGTAGATCATCTGCCACATGATCGCCACGACGACCGGCGGCATCGCCCACGGCACGAGCGCGAGCACCCGCGTCAGGCCCTGCAGCCGCAGGCCGGAGTTGAGCAGCAGCGCCAGGCCCATCGCGGCGGCGAGCTGGAGCACGGTGACCCCGACGGTCCAGATCATGCCGATCCGCAGCGAGTCCCAGAACAGCGAGTTGTCGACGAGCTTGGTGAAGTTGTCGATGCCGGCGAAGGCGTAGTCCGGGTGGCGCACCAGGCGCGCGTCGGTGAACGCGAGGAAGATCCCGACGACGATCGGCGCGACGCTGAGCACGAGGATCGGGATCAGCGACGGCAGCACGAGCCCGATCGCCTCACGCCGCCGGCTGCGCTGCCGCGCCGGCTTCGCCTTGGTCCGCACGGGACGTTCCTTCAGGGCCGGTGCCGTCACCACGCACTCCCCGGTGTCGAGGACTCGCGCACCACGAGCTCCGGGCCGACGGCGATCTGCTGGGCCGCGCGGTCCGGGTCGTCGGCGAGCTGGAGCATGATCCCGGCGGCCGCGCGGCCGCGTTCGGTCGAGCCGAGGGAGACGCTGGTCAGGCTCGGCTGGAAGACCCGGCCGATCTCGGTGTCGTCCATCCCGGTGACCGCGACGTCCTCCGGCACGGACAGTCCGAGCTCGCGCACGGCGCGGATAGCGCCGATGGCGAGCAGGTCGTTGGCCGCCACGAGCGCGTCGACCGGGCCGCGGGCGAGCAGCAGGCGGGCCGCGTCGAGCCCGGCGGTGACGGTGAAGTCGGCGGCGATCTCCTGGTCCGCCCGGTCGAAGGTGATCTCCCGGGTGACGGCGTCGAACCCCCGCTGGCGCGCGGCACCGGGGGTGGTGTCGAGCGGGCCGTTGAGGAAACCGAGCCGGCGGCGGCCGATGGTGTGCAGGTGGCGGACGGCCTGGCCGATCCCGCCCGCGGAGTCCGTCGAAACGGAGCTGATGCCACGGTCGTCGAGCGCCCGGCCGATCACCACGACCGGCACCGGCGCCTGCTGGATCTCCGCGATCAGCCGGTCGTCGGTGCGCAGCGGCGTGACGATCATGCCGTCGACGAAGCCGCTGTTCAGGCTCCGGACGAGCTCGGTGGTCGACGTCGCGGTGTCGCCGGTGCTCATCACGACGACCCGGTAGCCGTGCGGTTCGAGGACCGCGTGGATGGCCCGCATCATCTCGACGTAGACGGGGTTGCCGATGTCCGCGACCGCGAAGGCGACCTGGAAGGTCTTCTTCATCCGCAGCGAGCGGCCGATGGCGTCCGCGCTGTACCCGAGCTCGGCGGCCGCGGCCCGGACGCGCTCGACCATCGCCGGGCTCGCCCCGGTGCCGTGCAGGGCACGGGAGGTCGAGGCCAGGGAGACCCCCGCGCGCTCGGCCACCTGGATGAGCGTGGCGCGTGTTGACGTCATCGTCGCTGTTACCTCGGATCGAGAGCCTGGAAACGTTTCCAACCTGCGGAAGCGGAAGATGGAAACGTTTCCAACTGGATTGACGCCGATCCTGACACTCGACCGGCGGTTGTGTCAACCACCGGAACACGCCGGGTAAGGGGTTGCGCAGCCAGGCTCTCGGACCGGCCTGGAGTCGGCCAAGGCATCGGTGACCGAGCCTCCGCGGGCGAGTCGGGCACTGTGGTCGGCGAATTGGCCGCCGCGGGCGCCGCGTTGGCCGCCCCGAGCGGCGGGTTAGTCACCTCGGGCGCCGCGTTGACCTATCCGGCGCCGAGCCGGACGGGCCGCCGCCGCGTGTCGTCCCCCGATCACAAGTGATGCCCTTCCAATCACACGTGATGCCGCCCCAATCACGTGTGATGTCCCTCCAATCACGGGTGATGCCCCTCCAATCACGGGTGATGCCCCTCCAATCACGGGTGATGCCCCTCCAATCACGTGTGATGCCCCTCCAATCACGGGTGATGCCCCTCCAGTCACGTGTGATGCCCCTTTCAGCACGTGGTCCGTTCGCCACCACACCGATGTCCGAGCTTTCGCAGCCCTGGTTGCCGCGTGTTCGCCACCCCGGAGGTCGGCTTGCCGGCCGCCGCGGTCGGCTGATCGGCCGTTGCGCCGAGTCAGCCGGTCAACGCGGCCCGAACCAACCGGCCGGACCCCGGGACCAGCCCCGGCGAAACGCGGCATTCCTCCCGCATCGTGGTACTGCTCGCCACACCCCCGGCCGGGTCCCGATAGTGGTCCCGTGCTCACGCCCCGTGCTCCCCTCGCCGCGTTCGCCCTCCCCCGAGCCGAGCGCGCCGGAGCGCGGGTGACCTACCGCGACGCGCTCGTCGCGCCGTTGCCCGGCTACCGGCCCCTGCTGCTGGACCTCATCGTCCCGGCCGGGGCGCCGCCCGCGGTGGTGGTGTTCCTGGACGGCGGCGCGCTCGCGGCCGGCTCGCACAAGCACGGCCGGATCGGCGACCACGTCACGGAAACGTTGGTGGCGCACGGTTTCGCGGTCGCGCGAGCCCAGTACCGGCTGGGCCGGGAAGCCGCTTTCCCGGCCCAGCTGCACGACGTCAAGGCCGCGGTCCGCTGGATCCGGCGGCACGGCACCGAACTCGGGGTGGACGTCGGGCGCGTCGCGGCCTGGGGGCACTCCGCGGGCGGGTACCTCGCCGCGATGCTCGCGGTGACGGCCGACCACACCGAGCTGGAGGGCGATCTCGGCGTCACCGGCGAGTCGAGCGGGCTCGCCGCGGCGGTCGCGTGGAGTCCCCCGACGGACTTCACGCACATCCCGCCGCCCCCGGAAGGGACGTCGTTGCACCGCACCGGCCACGACCCGCACGACTGGCTGCCGGACGCGACGGCGAGCCCGCTGCTGCACGTCTCGGCCACCGCCGCACCGTTGCAGCTGGTGCACGGCACCGACGACTTCGGCATCCCGATCGCGCACAGCGAGGCGCTCGTCGCGGCGTACTGGCGTGCCGGGGCCGACGCCGACCTCATCCGGCTGGACGGCGCCGGCCACTTCTACAGCAGGCAGAAACTGCAGCAGGCCACCGAATCCGGCGTCGGCTTCCTGCGCGAGCGCCTCACCTGAGCTTCAGTCCTTCGCCGTCACCCCGAGCCCGCGGCGCAGCGCGGCCACCTCGTCGACCAGCATCCGGCGCGAAATCGCCGCGTCCTGGATGATCGAGGACCCGTGGAAGGTGCCCGGGTAGTGGTGCAGCTCCGTGGTCACCCCGGCTTGCAGAAGGCGTTGCGCGTACTGGATTCCCTCGTCGCGCAGCGGGTCGAACTGGCAGGTGCTCACGAACGCAGGCGGCAGCCCGGCGAGGTCCGTGGCGCGGGCGGGCGCGGCGTACGGCGAGACGTCGGCGCCGCCCGGCTCGGTACCCAGGTAGCTCGTCCAGCTGTAGACGGCGTTCGGCCGGTTCCACATCGGAGTGTCGACGTACGCGGTCATCGACGGAGTCTCCAGGCGGTCGTCCAGCTCCGGGATGCCGAGGTACTGGAAGCGCAGCACCGGGCCGCCGCGGTCGCGGGCCAGCAGGGCCGTCGCGGCGGCGAGCCCGCCGCCCGCGCTCTCGCCGCCGACGCCGATCCGTTCCGGGTCGATGCCCAGTTCGGCCGCCTTCGCCGCGGTCCAGGTCAGGGCCGCGTAGCAGTCTTCGACCGGCGCGGGGAACGGGTGCTCGGGCGCGAGCCGGTAGTCCACCGACACGATCACGATGCCCAGTTCGTCGACCAGGTGCAGCAGCGAGGCGTGGAACATGTCCAGGTCGCCGAGGATGAACCCGCCGCCGTGGATGTAGACCAGGGCGGGCACCGCGCCTTCCCGGTCGGCCGGGCCGTACACGCGCACCGGGACGTCGGGGGCGCCGGAGGGCCCGGGCACGGTCGTGTCGCGGACGTCGACCGGGTGCACCGGCTCGTAGGCCGGGATGACCTCCTGCAGCTGCGACATCGAAGCGCGCGCGGCCAGGAGGGCGTCGTAATCGGGCAGGGTCACCGCGGGGAGCATGTCCAGCCAGGGCAGCAGCTCGGGATCGATCGCGTAGGTCATGCTCCGATCTTCGGCTCGCGCCGGCGCCGTCGCCACCGCCACGCGGCGGGGGTTGGCGGCCCGGGCCTCGCCATCCGGCGGCGGACGCGCCTATCGTGGCCTCATGAAGGGCCTGCTGCTGAGGCTGTCCGGACTCGACGCCGACGCCGAGAACGCGGTGCGGGTGATCGGGTTCTTCGACCGCCTGATCACCGATCGGGCGAGTCTCGACGTCCTCGTGCGCAGCACGGCCCGCCTCGCCGGCTGCCCGGCCGGGGTGCACGCCCCCGGGCAGGGCCTGGCGCTGCGGGCGGAGCCGGACGCCGAAGTCACCGCCTCGGGCCGGGTGCCCGCCGGGGCCGCCGTGCGCCCCCTGGAGGGTGGCGTGGTGGTCTGGGTCTGCCGCGAAGGCGCGCCGACCCCGCTCGACGACATCCTGCTGGAGCGCTTCGCGATCGCCACCGCCGTCCTGTTGGAGCACACCAGCGTGCCGCTGCCCGCGCTCGGCGACCCCGCGCTGGTCGAGCTGGTGCTGTCCGACGGGATCGGGACGGCCGAGCGGTCGCGGGCGCTGCACCTGCTCGGCCTCGGCACGACGGCCCGGCTGCGCGTGCTGGCGGCCACCGGTGCCGATCTCCCCGGCCGGTCCGCCACCTTCGGCGACGTGCGGGCCGTGCTCACCGCCGACGGACCCGAGACGGCGCCGCCGGGTGCCCGGATCGGCGTCGGCCCGGCGGTGCCGGCCCTCGACCTGGCCCGCTCCTGGCAGTCCGCGCGCACGGCCCTGCGGTTCACCGCCGACGCCGAGCCCGTGGTGTGGTGGGACCGGCTCGGCAGCCTGGCCGAGCTGGCCGGGGTACTCGGCCCGGCGGATCTCGGCTCCTTTCCGGACGTCCAGGCCCTCGACCGCCTGGCCGCCGACCCCCACGGCGACGACATCCTGGCCGCCCTCACCGCCCTCTGCGCGACGGGCTCGGCCCGCAAGGCGGCGGCCGTCCTGCACCGCCACCACAGCACGATGCCCACGCGGCTGGCCCGAGCCGGCTCGGTGCTCGGCTTCGACGTCGACTCCCCCGCCGGCCGCTTCCGCCTGCACCTGGCCCTGATGCTGCGGCGGCTGCGTGACGCCGGACCGTCCGAAGTGGACACTGCGCCGAACGGGTGACGCCCGGACCCGGGCTCAACCGTCACCGGCCCTCCGGAGTGGACGGCACGGACATCCCCCTAGGAGGACACGTGCCGAAACTCCCGACCCTCGTCGCCGCGACCCTGCTGGCCGCCGCCGGAACCATCGCCATCGCGCCCGCCGCATCGGCGCACGACGCCCTCGCCGAGGTCGTCCGCTGCGGGTACCAGCAACAGTTCCGCTGCGGCTACGGCGGGATCACCAACAGCCACACCCGGGTGTACTCCTGCGACACCTGGAGTGACAGCTACGGCTTCCGCACGGAGTGGCGCACCCGCAGCGGCGGCGGAAGCGGCGTCGACGACGCCAACGGCAGCAGCTCCGGCTGCAGTTCGAAGACGCCGGGCACCGCCGCGAACCCGATCACCATCTTCCGCGGCTGCTGGAAGACACCCACCTGGACCTGCACGGACTGGATGAACGCCTGAGCCACACCGGCCCGCGCTGGAACAGCGTTGCCCGCCTGCGCTCCGACAAGCGCCCAGGCGGCCGCGGCACAGCAACCTCAGAAGCCCCTGCCGCCACACCGATCACCACGGGTCCCGGGTCCTCGCGCACCGAAGGCGGCCTTCGGTGCGCGAGACGCAACCAAGGCCGCCTTGGGACGCATGGCAGGACCGCCGTCAACGAACCTCAGGCGCGCGACACCGGCCGGCGCGCCAACACCGGCAGGCCGCCAAGCCCGACCCGCGGCAAACCTGAGTCACGCCTCCAGCAACGACACCGGCACGTCCGCGGGCCGGCTCCGCAGGTACTCGCCGAGCCCCTTCGCCTGCGGGTCCGGCCGCGTCGCCGACGCCACGCCGTCCCCGAGAATTCCCACCACCACGAAGTTCAACGCCAGCAGGTTCGGCAGCTCGAACCGGCGGATCTCCAGTTCACGAGCCTCCGGCAGCAACTCGCGGAAGCGTGAGACGTCCAGGTATCCGCGCAGCCACGCGTACTCGTCGTCGGTACGCGTCCAGAAGCCGACGTTGGCGTTGCCACCCTTGTCACCCGAGCGAGCACCCGCGATCGTGCCCAGCGACACCCGCCGCGTCGGCCCGAAGTCCCGCGCCTCAAAAGAAACCGGAGGCAAGGAGACCGAAGGCCCGGTCGGCGGATGCGGGATCACGAGCCGCGAACCGTCGGGCAGGGTCACCCGGTGCTCCACCGAGTCAGCGGGCACCAAAGCCGGCCAGTAGACGCCGAAAGCGCTCTCCGCGGTCGGCGGGGTCGTCGTGTGGAAGCCCGGGTAACCGCCGAGGGCGAGTTCCATCGTGGTATTGGAGAAGCGGCGGCCGACCTTGCGGGCGTCCGGGTCCTTCACCGTGATCCGCAGGTGCGCGGTCGCCTCGGCGTTGACCGGCGAACCCGGGTGGTCGAACCGCAGCAGGGTGACGTCGACCTCGGCGAACTGCTCCTTGCCGCCCAGCAGGTCGAACAGCTGCTGCTCGGCCCACGCGGCCTTCTCCTCGATGCGGTCGCCGGTGAGCACCAGGGTCATCGTGTTGCGGTAACCGCCGTCGTAGTTCAGCGCGACCTTGAGCTGTTCACCAGGCGGGCTGCCGCGGGTCCCACTGATCCGGACGCGGTCCGGCTCCTCCTCGGAAAGGCACAGGCTGTCGAAGTGCGCGACGGCGTCCGGCCCGGCGTACGCGGGTTCGGCGATCTCGTACAGCAGCTGCGCGGTGACCGTCCCGGCCGAGACCAGTCCCCCGGTGTCGGCGTGCTTGGTGATGACGCTCGAGCCGTCGGCCTCGACCTCGGCGATCGGGAAGCCCGGGTACCGCCGGTCGGTGACCTCGTCGAAGAACGCGTAGTTGCCGCCGGTCGCCTGCGGGCCGCACTCGATCACGTGCCCCGCGGCCATCGCCCCGGCGATCTCGTCGACGTCCCCCGGAGTCCAGCCGTGCCACCACGCGGCCGGGCCGACGACCAGCGAAGCGTCGGTGACCCGCCCGGTCACGACGACGTCCGCGCCCGCCTCCAGCGCCGCCGCGATGCCCCAGCCGCCGAGATAAGCGTTGGCGGTCAACGGTTTCACGCCGGCCTCGGAGAGCTTGCGGCCGGTGTCGAGGTGCGCCAGATCCGGCAGGCGATCGACGAGGTCGTCACCGTCCACATAGGCGATCTTCGGCCGCAGGCCCAGCGCCTCGATCTGCGCGGCCAGCCCGGCCGGGTTCAGGCCGCCGGCGTTCGCCACGATCCGGATGCCGCGTTCGAGGCAAGTGCCGAGGACGTGCTCGAGCTGCGTGAGGAACGTCTTCGCGTACCCGGCGGACGGGTCCTTCTGGCGGGCCTTCCAGAGGATCAGCATGGTCAGCTCGGCGAGGTAGTCGCCGGTGAGGACGTCGATCGGGCCGCCCTCGACCATCTCCCGCGCCGCTTCGAGGCGATCGCCGTAGAAGCCGGAGCAGTTCGCGATCCGGACCGGGCGCTTCACCCGCGTCCCCGCCCCGGCGCGCCCGCGAAGGCCTGGGCGATGCCGATCCACTCCTCGGCCACCGGCCCGCGCACCGCCAGGCCGGTGTCCGAGGCGAGCCGGCGCTGGGTGACCGTCAGGCAGAAGTCGAGCGCGGTGCCTTCGACGCGGTCGGCGGCGGCGCCGTCACCCCACGTCCACCGGTCGCCCGAAGGCGCGTGCAGGACGACCCGGATCGGGACCACCGGCGCCGGACGATCGTGGAGCCCGAAGCTGAACGCCGTCGTCGAGACGCCCAGGTGGGCGATGTGCCGCAGCCGGTCGGTCGGCACACGCGTCACGCCGAGCGTGTCGGCGATGTCCTGCCCGTGCGCCCAGGTCTCCATGATCCGCGCGGTGACCGACGACGCGACGCTCATGTCCGGCCCGTACCAGGGCAGCCGCGCGCGGGGATCGCGGCCTCGGAACGCCGTGACGAACTCCGCTCGCGCGCGCCGGAACCACTCGCGGACCTCGGCCGCGCCCAGTCCCTTGTGCTGCGCGGCGACGCGGTCGGGGAAGTCCATACCGTCGGCCATGAGCGCGGCGGCCGCGACCCGGAAGCCTTCGGGGTCGACGACTGCCTGGGTCGCGGTTTCGTCGAAGAAGGCCAGGTGCGTGACCTGGTCCCGGATGTCCCAGCCGACCGCGGGGGTCGGCCGCGCGATGCCGTCGTCGTCGAGCGGGGCGAGCATGGCCTCGACGTCGGCGCTCTCGGCGAGGAGGTCGTCGAGCAGGGCGTCCTGGGATACGGGCATGTCAGCGTCCTTCCCACACGGGCGTGCGCTTCTCGCGGAACGCCGCAGGACCTTCCTGCGCGTCCCGCGAGCGGTACACCGGGGCCCAGATCTCGTCGGCGCGGTCGTAGACGTCCTGACGTTGGAGGTACGCCGTCCGCTTCGCCGCCCGCACCGACAGTGGCGCGTTGGCCGCGATCCGCTCGGCCAGCGCCTGCGCCCGGGACCGCAGGTCGCCCAGGGGTACGACGTCGTTCACGAGCCCGACCTCCCGGGCTCGCTGCGCGTCGAAGGGATCGCCGGTCAGCAGGATCTCCATCGCGATCCGCGGCGGCACCAGCCACGACAGCGGCGCGGCCCACGGCGCCCCGCGGCCCACCTTCACTTCGGTCACGGCGAACCGCGCATGCGAAGCGGCCACGACCAGGTCGCACTGCTGGGCCAGCAGGAACCCACCGGCGTACGCGACGCCGTTGACCGCCGCGATCGTCGGCTTGGGGACGTCGACGTTCCGGCCGAACACGGGCAGGAAGTCCGGCGGCGGGATCTCCAGGGCCGTCTCGGCCATCTCCTTGAGGTCACCGCCCGCGCAGAACGCCTTGTCCCCCGCGCCGGTCAGCACGAGCACGGCCGCCGAGTCGTCGTCAACGAACCGCCGGGTCCCCTCCCACAGGCCGTCACGGACCTCTTTGGACAGCGCGTTACGGGCTTCGGGCCGATCGATCGTCAGCCAGGCGACGCCGGAGTCGACCTCGTAGGTGACGCTCACGAGACGACCGCCAGCACCTGGCCGGTGTCGACCTGGTCACCCTGGCTCACCCGCAGGTCCGAGAGAACGCCGTCGGCCGGGGCCGCGACCGTGTGCTCCATCTTCATCGCCTCCAGCACGACCAGCGGCTGCCCCGCGGTGACGGCATCGCCGGACGCGGCGAGCACCCGCACCACCGCACCGGGCATGGCGGCGAGCAACGACCCCGCGGCCGTCGCAGCGTCCGGATCGGCGAACCGCGGCACCTCGGTCAGCGCGGCCGACCCGTCCGCGCCATCCACATAGGACACACCGGCCACCGTCTGCACGGCGTAGGTGCGGTGGACCCCGTCGATCTCCAGCTCCACCAGCGAAGGTGACGCGGACAGCAGCCGCACCAGGCCGCCGAGCGGCTCGCCGTTCACGGTGACGCGCAGGCCGGACCGGCGCAGCGAGTACGCGACCTCCAGGGTTTCCGAACCAACCGTGTAGGCAACGCGCTGGGGCGCGCCACCGACGTTGCGCCACCCGGACGGCATCTCGGGCACCACCCGCGCGGCAAGCCGGTGGCGGGCCTGGGCGGCCAGAGCTGCGGCCACCGCCTGCCGGGCACCGCCGGAAAACGCGCCGAGCGCGGCCGGGTCGTGCCGGGTCAGGTAGCCGGTATCGGTGTGCCCGGCCAGGAACTCCGGCTCGGCCAGGATCCCGGCGAGCAGGTTCCGGTTGGTCGTGACGCCGTGCAGCTCGGCCTGCCGTAACGCCCGCGCCAGCGTCCGCGCGGCCTCACGCCGGGTCCGGCCGTGGGCGATCACCTTGGCCAGCATCGGGTCGTAGTGCGGGCCCACGACGGACCCGTCCTCGACGCCGGAGTCGACCCGCACCCCGCGCAGCGGCGGGACGCGGAACCGGTGCAGCGTGCCGGTGGCGGGCAGGAACCCGGCCGGGACGTCCTCGGCGTAGAGCCGGACCTCGATCGCGTGCCCGTCGATCCGGGCACCCAGCACCGAAGGTGGCAACGGCTCACCCTCGGCCACGCGTAGCTGCAGCTCCACCAGGTCCAGGCCGGTGACCAGCTCGGTGACCGGGTGCTCGACCTGCAGCCGCGTGTTGACCTCGAGGAAGAAGAACCGGCCGTCGCGGTCGAGGACGAACTCGACGGTGCCCGCGCCGGTGTAGCCGATGGCCTTCCCGGCGGCGACGGCCGCGGCACCCAGCTCGGCGCGCAGCGCGTCGTCGACCGCCGGCGACGGGCACTCCTCGACGATCTTCTGGTACCGCCGCTGGATCGAGCACTCCCGCTCGAACAGGTGCACCACCTCGCCGTGGGTGTCCCCGAGGATCTGGACCTCGATGTGCCGCGGGTCGACGACGAACCGTTCCAGGAACACCGAGCCGTCCCCGAACGCCGACGCGGCTTCCCGCCGAGCACCCTCGACGGCCTCGGACAGCCCGGCGGAGTCGTGCACCACGCGCATCCCGCGGCCACCACCACCGAACGCGGCCTTCACCAGCACCGGGAAACCGATCGACGCGGCCACGGCGGCGAGGTCGGTCTCGTCCGTGACGGTCGCCCCCGGCAGCACCGGCACCCCGGCCGCGTCCATCAGCGCCTTGGCCTCGATCTTCGAGCCCATCGACGCGATGGCCTCGGGTGACGGCCCGACGAACGTCAGCCCGGCTTCGGCGCAGGCGCGCGCGAACCCGGCGTTCTCCGACAGGAACCCGTACCCCGGGTGGACGGCGTCCGCCCCGGTGGCGCGCGCGGCGGCGATCACCAGGTCAGCACGCAGATAGGTGTCGCCAGGGGCGGATCCGGGCAGCCGGACGGCCTCGTCGGCGAGCCGGACGAAGGGCGCACCCGCGTCCGGGTCGGAGTAGACCGCGACGGTCGAGATGCCGAGGTCGTGCGCGGTGCGCATGACCCGGGCGGCGATCTCCCCGCGGTTGGCGACGAGCAGTTTCGCGATCATCGGCTCACATCCGGAAGACGCCGAAGCCGCGACGGCCCTCGACGCGGTTGGAGTGGACGGCGGACAGCGACATGCCCAGGACGTCCCGGGTGTCGCGCGGGTCGACGATGCCATCGTCGTAAAGCCTTGCGGTGACGGCGAAGGCGTGCGACTCGGTCTCGATCTGCGCCTCGATCGCGGCGGTGCGCGCCCGGTCGGCGTCGTCGTCGAACGGCTTCCCCTGCGACGCGGCCGAATTGCGGCCGACGATCGACATCACGCCCGCGAGCTGGGCCGCGCCCATCACCGCGAGTTTCGCGCCCGGCCAGGCGAACATCAGCCGCGGGTCGTACGCGCGTCCGGACATGCCGTAGTTGCCGGCGCCGAACGAGGACGCCATGTTGACCGTCAGGTGCGGCACCGTGCTGTTGGTGACGGCGTTGATCATCTTGGCGCCGTCCTTGATGATGCCGCCCTGCTCGTAGCGGGTGCCGACCATGTAGCCGGTCGTGTTCTGCAGGAACACCAGCGGGACGTCGGTCTGGTTGGCGAGCAGGATGAACTCGCTGGCCTTCTTGGCCTCCTCGCTGAACAGCACGCCGCGGTGGTTGGCGAGCACGCCGACCGGATAACCGTGGATGCTCGCCCAGCCCGTCACCAGCGAGGTGCCGTAGAGCGGTTTGTACTCGTCGAAGTCCGAGCCGTCGACGGTCCGGGCGAGGATTTCGCGCGGGTCGAACGGCACCTTCGGGTCCGGTGGGACGATCCCCAGGATCTCCTCGGGGTCGTACTTCGGCGGCTCCGGCGTCCGGCTGGGCGCGGGGCCGAGCTTGCGCCAGTTGATCCGGGACAGCACGCGCCGGCCGAGGCGGATCGCGTCCCGCTCGTCGACCGCGAAGTAGTCGGAGAGGCCGGAGACGCGGGAGTGCATGTCGGCGCCGCCGAGCGATTCGTCGTCGGCCTCCTCGCCGGTGGCCATCTTGACCAGCGGCGGCCCGCCGAGGAACACTTTGGCCTGCTGGTCGACGAGCACGGCGTAGTCGCACATGCCGGGCACGTACGCGCCGCCCGCGGTCGAGTTGCCGAACACGATCGCCAGGGTCGGGATGCCCAGCGAAGACAGCTCGGTCAGCTCGTGGAAGATCCGCCCGGCCGGCACGAACAGGTCGGCCTGCGTCGGCAGGTCGGCGCCGCCGGACTCGACGAGGTTGACCACCGGCAGCCGGTTGACACGGGCGATCTCCAGCGCCCGCAACGTCTTGCGCAGCGAGTACGGGTTCATCGCCCCGCCGCGGACGGTCGGGTCGTGCCCGATGACCACACACTCCACATCGGACACCACGCCGATTCCGGTGAGCACCGAGGCGCCGACGGTGAAGTCGGTGCCCCACGCGGCGAGCGCGGACAGCTCCAGGAACGGGCTGTCCGGGTCGAGCAGCAGCTCCAGGCGTTCACGCACCGGGAGCTTGCCGCGGTCGCGGTGGCGCTGGACGTACCGCTCACCACCGCCGGCGATGGCCAGCTCCAGCTGCTCCTCCAGCCGCGCCAGGGCTTCGAGCTGGGCCTTCCGGTTGGCCGCGTAGCTCTCGGCGGAGACGTCGAGCAGGGTCTTCAGGACCGTCATTCGGTGCCCCCGTAGTGCCCGGAGTGCTTGTCCCGGACCAGGTTCTTCTGGATCTTCCCGGTGGACGTGCGCGGCAGCTCGTCGGTGACGATCACGGCCTTCGGGACCTTGTAACCGTCCAGGCGGTCCTTCAGCCGCAGCCGCAGCTCCTCGGCGTCGATCCGCGCTCCTGGCTTGGGCACGACCACCGCCGTGATGGCCTCGGTCCACCGCTCGTGCGGCAGCCCGACGACCACGACCTCGGCGACGTCCGGCTCGGTGTCGTAGACGGCCCGCTCGACCTCGATGGAGGCAACGTTCTCCCCGCCGGTCTTGATGACGTCCTTGTAGCGGTCGGCGAACCACAGCACGCCGTCCGGCCCGAACCGGCCGACGTCACCGGAGTGGAACCAGCCGTACCGGAACGCCTCCTCGGTCGCCTCGGGGTTCTGCAGGTACTCCTGCATGGCCGACGGCGCCCGGTAGACGATCTCGCCCTGCTCGCCGCGCGGCAGCAGGTTCCCGTCCGGGTCCATGATGCCGACCTGGACACCGGTGAGCGGGGTGCCGACCGCGCCGACGTGCGAAAGCTGGTGCTCGGGCCGGAACAACGTCGTGATCGGGCTCATCTCGGTCTGCCCGAACAGCAGCGCGAAGTCGCAGCGGAAGCCGTCGAGGCACGCCTTGATCTGCGCCTCCGGCATCGGCGCCATCGCGTAGACCGCACGGCGCAGCGACGACAGGTCGCGCGCGCCGAACGACGGGTGCTCCAGCGCCGCGCGGTACATCATCGGCAGTCCGAAGACCTGCGTGATCCGCTCGCGTTCGATCGTGTCGAGGAACCGTTCCGGGTCGAAGCCGCGGTGCACGAAGATCGTCGCGCCGACGACGATCGCGGGGGTGCAGAAGGCGTTGAGCTGCGCGGTGTGGAACATCGGCATCATGGCGACGAACCGGTCGTCGGCGCGCCAGCCGGAGTCCAGCGCGGCCGACATCGACTCCAGGTGGATCCCCAGGTGCGTGCCGACCACGCCCTTCGGCGACGCCGTGGTCCCGGACGTGTACAGATAGGACAGTGGGGCGCGGTCCTCGACGACCACCTCGGGTGACGTCGTGTCGTCCGAGAGCACGTCGTCGAGGTCCAGCCCGGTGGCTTCGCCGCCGGTGCCGGGCGCGAGGAACACGTCGGTGACCCCGGGCACCTGAGCCACGGCGGGTGCGATGACGCCGGCGAGCTGGCGTTCCACGACGATGCCGCGCGCCTGCGAATGCCCAAGCACGTAAGCGACTTCGTCACCGCGCCAGCCGAGGTTGATCGGCACGCAGACGAGCCCGAGCTTCGCGCAGGCGTAGTAGACGGCGAGGAACTCGGCGCTGTTGGCCGAGGCCAGCGCGAGGACGTCGCCGGTCGTGTAACCGCGCGCCGTGAGGCCGTGCGCGAGCCGGTTGACCCACGTGTCGAACTCGCCGTAGGTCCAGCGGCGGTCGCCGTCGACCACGGCGAGGGCCTCCGGACGCCCGAACGCGACCCGGGTCAGCGCGTCCCCGACGTTGACCCGGTGGACGAGGTTGTGGTCCGTCATCAGTCCTCCTAATAGGACCGGGGCAGCCCGAGGCTGTGCTGCGCGACGAAGTTGAGGATCATTTCGCGGTTCACCGGGGCGATCCGCAGCAGCCGGGCCAGCCCCCAGTACGGCAGCAGCCCGAAGTCGGCCGAGACGCCGTTGCCGCCGTGGGTCTGGATCGCGGCGTCGACGGCGGCCAGCGCGGCCTCCGCGGCGGCGTACTTGGCCATGTTCGACGCCTCCCCCGCCGGCTGGCCGGCGTCGTGCAGCGCGGCGGCCCGGTGCGTCATCAGGGCGGCCAGCTCGGTCTCGATCTTGGCCTTGGCCAGCGGATGCGAGACGCCCTGGTGGACGCCGATCGGCTGGTCCCACACGGTCCGCTCGCGGGCGTACTGGGCGGCGACGTCGAGCGCGTAGCGCGCGATGCCGACGCAGAGCGCGGCGCCGGTGATGCGTTCGGGGTTGAGGCCGTGGAAGACCTGCCGGAAGCCCGCGCCCTCCTCGCCGACGAGCGCCGACGCGGGCAGGCGGACACCGTCGAAGTGCAGCGTGAACTGCTTCTCCGGGAGCATGACGTCCACCGGGAGCGGGATCACCGTGAGGCCGGGGGCGTCCACCGGGACCAGGAACAGCGAGAGCTGCGCGGTGCCGCCGGGGTCGCGGCCGGTGCGGGCGACGAGCAGCAGCGCGTCGGCGGTGTCGACGCCGGAGATGTAGTACTTCTCGCCGTCGACCACCCAGTCGTCGCCGTCGCGGCGGGCGGTCGTCGTCAGCTTGTGGGTGTTGGAGCCGGCGTCGGGCTCGGTGATGGCGAAGACGACCTTCGCGCGGCCGCTCGCCAGGCCGGGCAGCCATTCCTTGCGCTGCTCCGGCGTGCCGAACTCGGTGATCACCTCGGCGGAGATGGCTTCGGTGACGAGCAGCAGCAGGATCGGCGCGCCCTTCGCGGCGCTCTCCTCGATGACGATGGTCAGCTCGGCCAGGCCGCGGCCGCCCCCGCCGTACTCCTCGGGGATGTTGACACCAATGAACCCGGCGTCGCCGAGCGCGTGCCACAGCTCGGTGCACTCACGGCCTTCACGCGCGTGTTCGACGTAGTACTTGCCCCCGAACGGGGCCGCGATCGCGCCGACCGCGGCCCGGAGGTCGCGGTCCTCGTCGCTCTCGAACACGTCCACGCCGACGCTCCTTAGTGATTTCATATTCACTTATAGCGCACCGTAGCGCCCGTCTGCGAGGATGACAAGATGACGGCAGTTCCCTCGGCATCCCCGGCCACCCGGCGGCGGCGCGACCCCGAGCGGCGCGAGCGGATCCTCACCGCCGCCGCCGAGCTCACCTCGCGGCGCGGGTTCCACGCGATCGGCATGGCCGACATCGGCGCGGAGGCCGGCATCGTCGGATCCGGCGTCTACCGGCACTTCGAAAACAAGGACGCGATCCTGGTCGCGCTGCTCGACCGCGTGATGGCCCGGCTGCAGGACGGCGCCGCGGCGCTGCTCGCCGACGCGCCCGGCGACCGGGCCGCGTTGTCCGGCCTGATCAGGGATCACGTCCGGGTCGCCATCGAGGACCGCACCGTGCTGGCGGTCTACCACCGCGAAATCCACAACCTGCCCGAGGAGGACCGGCGGCGGCTGCGCCGGGCGCAGCGGCACTACCTCGAGGACTGGGTGCACGTGCTGGCCCCGCTGCGCCCCGACCTGGCCGACGGCGAGCTGCGCCTGGCCGTGCACGCGGCGATCGGCGCGGTGCAGTCGACGTTGTTCTTCCGCAGCGGCCTCGCCCCGGACCGGCTCGCGGTCCTGCTCGACGAAATGGCCCACGCCTGCCTCGGGGTCACGCCGACACCACCCGCCTCAGTGAATGGCGAATAACTTTCTCTTGATTTGGTGAGCTGGCTCACGGCATGCTGATCGTCGTCAGCGACGGCGAAGGAGCCCGGTATGACCACGACCAGCGAGAGCGCCACCACCCCAGCGGCGATCGACGTCGAAACCCTGCGGGGCCGTCGCGCGGTCAACCGCTGGGAGCGCACGTCGATCGGCGACGTCTTCGAACGGCTCACCTGGAGCCGCCCGGACCAGGTCGCGCTGAGCGCGGCCGAGGGCGCGTGCGGGGAAGAGCAGTTCGCCTCCGTGACGTACCGGGAAGCCGACCAGGCCGCGAACCGGCTCGCCCACGCGCTCGCCGCCGCGGGGCTCGCACCCGGCGACCGGGTGCTGCTGTTCTGCGAGAACACCGTCGAGGCGTTCCTGGCCAAGATCGGGATCGCGAAGGCGGGCATGGTCGCCGTCCCGCTGAACCCGGGCCTCGCCCCGGACGTCCTCGAGCACCTCGTGCGGCAGACCGAACCGCGGCTGGCGATCGTCGACGCCGAACTCTGGCCACGGCTGGAGGGCGTCCCGGGTGTGCGGGTCGGCGCCACCATCACGATCGGCGGCGGGCCGGTCGCGGGATCGCCGTCGTTCGGCGGGTTCCTCGACGGGCAGCCGGACACCGAGCCGGACGTCGAGATCCACGGCGACGACATCTTCCAGCTGCTGTTCACCTCCGGCACCACCGCGATGCCGAAGGGCGTGATGCTCTCGCACAGCTACGCGCACCTGGCCGGGCTGAACTTCGCACTGTCGCTGACCCGTGGCCTGCGGCACGAGACCGACCTGCGGGTCTGCACGTTCCTGCCGATGATCTACCACGTCGGTGACGCGCTGTTCACGTACTCGACGTTCTTCGCCGGCGGCACGCTGATCCTCGGCCGCCGTCCGGTGCCCGGCCCGGTCGCGACGACGCTCGCGCTGACTCGCGCCACCGCGGTCTGGGCCGGTTCACCCCAGTTCGTCACCGCGCTCGCCGACGAGATCGACGCTCGTGACGACCTCGACCTGACTTCCTTGACCACGCTCGTCTACGGCTGGGGCGCCCTCTCCCCCGAAGTGCTGCGCCGCCTGGAAGCCCGGACCGCGCCCGGGTTCGTCACGGTCGGCATCTTCGGGCAGACGGAAGCCATCGCGTGCCACCGGTTCTGGCCGTCGGCCTGGCCGGAGGTGCACGCGCGCACCGCGCCCGCGATGAACTACGTCGGCGTCCCGAGCGGGCTGCTCGCCTCCGACGTCGTCGACGAGCTGGGCGAGCCGGTCCGCGGCGTCCCGGGCGAGGCCGTCTACCGCTCCCCGGTGATGACGGCGGGCTACTACCGCGACGCGGAGGCGACCCGTGAGGCCTTCCGCGGCGGCTGGTTCCACTCCGGCGACTCGGCCGTCGTGGACGAAGACGGCCTGCGCGTGATGGTCGACCGCTACAAGGACATCGTGAAGACGGGCGGCGAGAACGTCTCGAGCATGCGCGTGGAGGCGGTGCTGGGGCAGCACCCGGCGGTCCTGCGGTCCGCGGTGATCGGGCTGCCGCACGAGCACTGGGGCGAGGCGGTGACGGCGGTGGTCGTCACCCGGACCCCGGCGTCCGAAGCCGAGCTGATCGGGTTCTGCCGCGAGCGCCTGGCCGGCTACGAAAGCCCGAAGCGCATCGTCTTCGCCGAGACCCTCCCGGAGACCGTGGGCGGCAAGATCCTCAAGTACAAGCTCCGCACCCAGCACGCGGAGCTGTACGGCTAACTCCCGAGAGGCTCGAGACGCCCCTTGAGCAGGCAGAACTCGTTGCCCTCGGGGTCGGCCGGACGGGCGCCGAGCCCGAGAAGGCGTTCGAGCTCGGCGTCCTGGTCGCGGTCGGTGGGGTTGAGGTCGATGTGCAGCCGGGACTTCCCCGTCTCCGGCTCGTCCTTGCGGCAGAAGAAGATCACCGGCTGCGGCCCGCCGAACCCGGCGCGCGGCCCGATCTCCACCGAGCCGTCGGGCACGCGCTCGAGCACGAGTTCACCGATACGACACGCCATGAACGACCCTCCCCCTCAGCGAGACGACCTCACTACGACGCGACGTGGGTCAGCCGAGCGCCCAGCGCTGCAGTGCCGTCCCCGTGTCGGCCTGCTGGGTGACCGCGGCGCCGTCCACTGTGGACGCCGTGGTCAGCACCAGGCCGCTGTGCTGCGCCTTGAGCGTGGAGCCCGGGCCGACCAGCCAGCGCTGGTTGGCGCCACCCGTGCACGTCCACTGGATCACCTTCGCCCCCGCGGTCTTGGAGCCATCGGCGACGTCCAGGCACAGGCCCGACTCCGCGTTCGCGATGCGGTAGCTGCCGTCGGCCTGGTGCGTGAAGACCCACTTCTGGTTGGTACCGCCGTTCGGCGTCCACGTGACCAGTGCTGTGCCCGCGGTCGTCGAGTGCGCCGGGACGTCGAGGGCCTTGCCGGACGCGATCAGCGTGTGCGTCCCGTCCACAGTGGACGTCGTGAACGTCAGCGTCTGCTCGGCCGCGGTCCGGTTGCCGCCGGTCCAGGCGCGCAGCGGCGTGGTGTCGGCCGCGCCGGACAGGCTGAGCGACAGTCCGCTGTACCGGTTGACCAGCCGGAACCCGCCACCCTGGGCCGGGATGGCGAACCACTGCTGCCCGACGGACGACCCCGCTGTCACGACCGGTTTGGTGCCCCAGGCGCGGTTCGCGGGTGACGTCGGCACCCCGAGGGCCTGGCCGGTGGCCGCGTTGGTGATCCGGTAGGCGCCGTCGCCGGTCGCGGTGAACGTCCACGCGGCCAGGTCCGAGGTACCCGTCGTCGACGTCGTCGCGGAGCTGCCCGAAACCTGAGCGAGGACGCGGCCGGCGCCGCTGCCGATGCGGTAGGTCTTCGCCGGGTCGACCGGCGGCGCGGCGGGTGTGCCGGTGACCGTGATGTTCGCGTACTCGCCGTCGGAGGACGCACACGCGATCGAGCAGTACGAGCGGAACGTCTTGCCGACGATCGTGGAGCTCGTCTTGTTCGCGTTGTCGGCGAACCAGCGGTACCAGGAGCCGGACTTGTACGCGCCGCTGTCGCCGATCAGCCGCCACTTCTGGGTGGCCAGGTCGTCGGTGACGTAGAACTTCTGCGGCTCGGTGCCGGTGACCACCTCGGGCTCCCCGATGTACAGGCCGAGGTGCGCGTCGTAGGCGATGTTCATGACGAACAGGTCGGACTTCGGCGGCAGCTGCCCGGCCGCGACCTGCTGGTCGACGTTGCCGGTGTTCGCGGGGTCGTAGTCGTCGGCCGGCGGGGTGTAGCCCTTCGGAGCAGTGCCGGTCGGCACCATGTTGCTTTCCTTGCCGCCGACACCGGGCTGCGTCCACTGGCCGTCGTACCACTTCTGCCACGAGCCGGTCGCCATCTTGGCCGACATCGGCGAACGGGCGACGTGCGCTAGTCCGACCATGCCGCCGCCCGCGCCGGCCTTCGGGACGATCCGCGAGCCGTAGTAGACGTAGAAGTAGCCCGACACCGGGTCGGCGAACAGCCGCGGGTCGCCGTCGCCGTAGTCGAAGGTCTGGTTCGGGAACGCCGCCGTGTCGCCGCGCTTGGTGCTGTACGGCGACGTGATCGCGTGGCCCTTGATGCTCCAGGTGTGGCCTTGGTCGGCCGAGACGGCCCAGTCGATCGCGTCGTAGTGCGAGAACGAGTACGCGCCGAACGGCTCGGGCGTGAACTCGTTGTGCACCAGGCCGTACCAGGCGCCAGTGTCCGGGTCGACCCAGGTGCCGACGAGGTCGCAGAAGTTCTTCTCCACGTAGCTCGACCCGGCCGGCGGGTCGGTCGCCTCCTCGCCGGTCGGGCTGGTGTTGCAGCGCCAGGTCGTGTCGTTGTTCTTGTCCCGGGACTCGGCCGGGTTCACGGCGTTGCTCAGCGCGCTCGACTTGGTGGCCGAGTCGAAGTCGGCGCCGGTGTAGAACTCCCACTCGCGCGGGCCGTCCGCGCCGTAGAGAGCGGCGGACTGCTGGAAGTAGAACGTGCCGTCCTTGTCGAGGAAGGCGCCGGCCGGGGTGTCGGTCGGGTACGCGTAGGTGCCGGTGGACCCGACGGTGACGGTGTAGGCGGCGGCCGCGCCGGCCGGCGGGGCGGCGGCACCCGCGGCCGCGACGAGCACCGCGGCAGCGAGCGAAGCACTGAGTGATGACATGACCACGGTCGTCTCCTCGGGGACCTGAGCGAGCGATCGAACAATATCGAACAGCTTCTGTGTCGTTTTCTGATCTGTCAAGAGCCGTTGTGAGCATGTTTGCTCATTCGACCGTCCCCTACGATCGAAGTGTGACGAGCGACCACGCGGCCCGCGGCCTGCCCGACCTGTCCGGCACGGTCACCTGCGTCACCGGCGCGTCCGGCACCATCGGCCGCGGGATCGCGCTGCGGTTCGCCGAGGCGGGCGGTGCCGTGGCCGTGCACCACCGGCGTCCCGGCGCGGCCGACGACCTCGTGGCCGCGCTCGGCGACCGGGCCCGCGCGTTCACCGCCGACCTGACCGACGACGACGCCTGCCACGCGATGCTCGACGCCGTCGCGAAGTGGGGCGGCCGGCTCGACGCGCTCGTCAACAACGCCGGCGTGCAACCCGTGGAGGATCTCGACGGCCTGCCCGTCGAACGGTGGCGGGCGATGCTGGACGCCAACCTCACGAGCGCGTTCTCCTGCACGCAGGCGGCGGCCCGGCTGATGGCCGGCGGCGGGAGCGTCACGCACATCGCGTCGATCGAAGCGAAGCATCCCGCGCCCGGGCACGTCCACTACAGCGCGGCCAAGGCGGCGCTGGTGATGCACGCGCGGGGCGCGGCGCTGGAGTACGGGCCGCGCGGGATCCGCGTCAACACCGTGTCGCCCGGCCTGATCGACCGCCCCGGCATGGACTGGCCCGAAGGCGTCGAGCGCTGGCGCCGCGCCGCGCCGCTGGGGCGACTGGGCACCCCCGAAGATGTCGCGAACGCGTGCGTCTTCCTCGCTTCCCCCTTGGCTTCCTGGATCACCGGCCACGACCTCGTCGTCGACGGCGGTGTCTCGGCCCGGCCGACGTGGTGACGGCCGGAAGGCGCACCACAGACGTGATCATCACCGGCCGCGCGGGCCGGTGCAACTTGAACGCCGGTCACCCTGGGTGACAACCACGCGAAAGAACCTCATGATCCACTGAGTGGGAAACCGAGCTATATTCGAAAAAACGCATGGTTGATCTTCCTTATCAGTCGCCGTGATCACTGTCTGTATCCGGGGGTGCGTGGCGCGCGAAGATCATCGCGGTACGTTTCGCGGCGTTCCTGCGGACCCCGACGACGCGGTCCGCGCAACCCCTCAGGCAGCACGCGTTCTTTCCGCGCGCGCTGCTTCGCCGTGCCGAAAGGAAGTTCCTTGACCGCCACGACGTTGACGCAGGTGCTTCGTGACACCCGCCCGGCCACCGGGACCACCCGGCTGATCGTGCGCTGGGACCGCGAAACGGGCTGGGCGCACCTGGCCATCGCCGTTCCGGGCACCGAGCAGGCCCGCTTCGCCGGGTTCCACCGGTTCACCCGCGGTACCGCCGAAGCCGTCGCCGCCGAGCTGGCCGCGGCCGGGTGCGTTTCCGCTCCGCCACTGCACGTGGACGACACGCTGTCCGAGATCGAAGCCGTGCTCGCCCACCGGGAGGTGACCCCCGATGCGGCTCGATGACCTGTACCTCAACGGGATCGGCTGTGACGTCGGCGCGCTGATCCCGGTCTCGGCGCCGATCGCGGCCGGCGAGTTCACCCACGACGACGCCGCCCGCACCGGGCAGCTGTCCACGGCGGTCGCCGAACGGCCGGGCCCGGAGCTGGCCGTGCGGGCCGGGCGGCAGGCACTCCAGCAGGCACGGGCCACCACGGGCGAACCGGTGTGGCCGTCGCTGTGCCTGCACGCCGGGATCTACCACTCCGGCATCGACTTCTGGCACGCCGCGTCGTACGTGCGCGACCAGCTGGGGGTCGGCGCCGGACCGGGCCTGACGCTGGAGCTGGGCGCGATGAGCAACAGCCTGGTCGCCGGGATCGACCTCGCGGCCAGCGTGCTGCGCGGCCGCCCGGACCACGACGCCGCGCTCATCACCGCGGGTGACCGGTTCGGCGCGCCCGGGTTCCCGCACTGGAGCACGGACATCGGGATCGTCTACGGCGACGCGGGCAGCGCCGTGGTGCTGACCCGGCGGCCGGGCCTGGCCCGGATCCGGGCGATCGCGTCGTACACCGACCCGTCGCTGGAAGGCCTGCAGCGCGGGGACGAACCGTTCCGGCAGGCGAGCGTCGCCGCCCACCGCGGCATCGACATCCGGCGCCGCAAGCGCCAGTGGCTCAGCCGCCAGGGCGGGCCGGCGCACGTCGCCACCCGCAACGGCGACGCCGTCACCACGGTCGTCAAGACAGCGCTTTCCGACGCCGGGGTCGACCTGCCGGAGATCACGAAGATCTGCGCGCCGCACTACGGCAGGCGGCTGGTGGAGACGCAGATCCTGCGTCCACTCGGGATCACCGAGGACCGCACGATGACGGAGTTCGGGCTGCGGGTCGGGCACCTGGGCGCGAGCGACCAGGTCGTGGCGCTCGAGCACCTGCTGGCCAGCGGCGAGGCCGGTCCGGGCGACACGGTGCTGCTGCTGGGCATCGGCGTGGGCATGACGTGGACGGCGGTCGTCCTCGAACTCGCGTAGACCGGATGGGGTGGCTCCGGTCACCCCATCCGTGGCGAGCCCGGCGCCGAATCCCGGGAAACCGCTTCACGAAGGGACCTGCCCGTGCCGCGACGGACGTGGTCGAGCCGCCTGCTCGACGTCTCCGCAGTGCTGGTGCCCGGCATCGGCCGGGTCCGCGCGCAGAAGGAACCGTTCGCCCGGGCGTGGGCTTCGGCCAACCGCCTGGCGCTCGCGTCGGGCCGGCCGCTGTGGGTCGCCCTGGGCGACTCGATGACCCAGGGCATCGGCGCGAACGACGTCGACGGCGGCTGGGTCCCGCGCCTGAACGCCCGCCTCGGCCGTCCGTTCGCGGTCCTCAACCTGTCGGCGTCGGGGGCCCGGGTCGAGGACGTGCTCGACGCCCAGCTGCCGTACCTGCCGGAGGCGCCCGCCCTGGTCACCATCCTGGCCGGCGCGAACGACATGCTCACCCCGTCCCGCCGCCGCGACGTCCCCGCCCGGTTCGCGACGCTGCTGGACCGCCTTCCGCAGGGACGTTCGGTGGTCGCGACGCTGCCGCAGGGGAACGCCGAGGCCCGCGCGGTGAACGCGTTGCTCGACGAGGCGGGCGCGCTCGGCCGCATCGAGGTGGCCGACATGCGCGGCCCGGCGTTGGGCCCGCTGCGCGGCAGCCTCGCCAGCGACTGGTTCCACCCCAACGACGTGGGGTACGAGCGGATCGCGGGGATCTTCGAGGGGCCGGTCCGCGCTTGCTTGGCCCGTCGGGCGCGGGACTGAGCAGGCGAAGCCGTTCCCTGCCGCGCCGACTCGCCACCGGAGCGGTCAATTCGCTGCCCGGGAGCGGCCTACACGCCGACGACGCAACCACCACGGCGCGCTGACCGCCGTGGTGGCCACTCCCGGTGCCATGTCGACCACTCCCGGCGGCGAGTTGGACACTCCCGGCGCCATGTCGGCCACTCCCCACGCCACGTCGGCCGTTCCCGGCGGGAAGTTGGCCACTCCCCACGCCATGTCGACCACTCCCCACGCCATGTCGGCCACACCCCACGCCACGTCGGCCACTCCCGACGCCACGTCGGCCACTCCCGGCGGGAAGTTGGCCACTCCCCACGCCGCGTCGGCCACTCCCGGCGGGAAGTTGGCCACTCCCCACGCCATGTCGACCACTCCCGGCGCCACGTTGGCCGCACCCCACGCCATGTCGACCACTCCCGGTGCCACGTCGGCCACACCCCACGCATGTCGACCACTCCCGGCGGCGAGTTGGCCACTCCCTACGCCGCGTTGGCCACTCCCCACGCCACGTCAGCCACTCCCGGCGCCACGTCAGCCACTCCCGGCGCCACGTCAGCCACTCCCGGCGCCGCCTTGGCCACACCCCGGCGTGTCGGCCGTTCCGGTTGGCGAGTTGGCCGTTCCGGCGCCGGGTGGCGCGAGTCAGCCCGGTGTCGAGCCCACCGTGACCGCGCGGGCGATTTCCGCGGCCACCAGCGCCATCGTGGTGCGGGCGCGCTCCGGGTTCTCGGTCAGGAAGTAGTGGTCCACCCCCGGCGTCCGGTCGTGCAGCACCTCGACCCCGGCTTCCCGGAGCCGCTCGGCGTACCGCTCCCCGTCGGCGCGCAGGGCGTCACGTTCGGCGGTCAGGACCACCGCGCGCGGCAGCCCGGCGAGGTCGTCGGCCAGCAGCGGGGACGCGTACGGGTGCCGCCGCGTCGCGGGATCCGGGAAGTACACCCGGCGGACGAGGTCGCGCAGCCCGGGCGAGATCATCCCGCCCGCCGCCGGGTCCGGGTCGGTGGCGAGGTCCAGCGCGGGCACGCCCAGTACCTGCAGCCGCGGCCGCCACCCGCCCGCGTCGCGCGCTTGCAGGCAGACGGCCGCCGCGAGACCGCCACCGGACGAGAACCCGCCGACGGCGACGCGGTCCGCCTCGACCCACGAAGCGACGTCGAAACACTGGTGCTGCGCCACCGGGAACGCGACGTAGGGACCGCAGCGGTAATCGACGTTATACACCGGCACCCCGGCCGTGGCCGCGACGTACCGGCACCACCAGTCGTCCATCTCCGGGTACCGCATCAGCCAGGCGCCGCCGTGGAAGTGGACGTACGCACCACCGGAACGGAGATCGGGCCGGTAGACGTGCACCCGCACCGGTCCGTGCCGGGTCGGGACCCGCACCACCTCGGGCGCCGGCAGGTCGGTCCCGGCGAACCGCAGGTTGTCGCCGTAGTGCACGGTCCACCGCGCGGTGGCGTGCATGACCATCGCCGCGAGCCGGTCCCGGAGCCTCATACCCGGTGTTCGGAGCCGGCCCGCCCGGCGACGGGTGGCTCAGCCCAGGCCGGCGTCGTGCACGAGGATCGCCACCTGGGTGCGGTTCGCCGCCTCCAGCTTCGCCATGATGTGTCCGATGTGGACTTTCACGGTCGACTCGCTGACCACCAGCGCCTTCGCGATCTCGCCGTTGCTCAGGCCGCGGCCGATCTGCACCGCGACGTCGTGCTCGCGCGGGGTCAGCGCGGCCAGCCGGCCCCGCGCCTGCTCCCCCGCGCCGCCGGTCGCGAAGTCCGCCAGCAGGCGCTTGGTGATCTTCGGCGACAGCATCGCCTCGCCGCGCGCCGCCACCCGCACCGCCGTGACCAGCTCGCGCGGCGGGGTGTCCTTGAGCAGGAACCCGGCCGCGCCGTGGCGCAGCGCCGCGTAGACGTACTCGTCGACGTCGAACGTCGTCAGCACGACCACCGCCGGCGCCGCCGGGTGCCCGGCCAGCCGGCGGACCACCTCGATGCCGTCGACCTTCGGCATCTGGACGTCGGTGAGCACGACGTCCGGGCGGAACCGGTCGGTCAGCTCGACCGCCCGCACACCGTTGGTGTCCTCCGCGACGACCTCGACGTCCCCCGCCGACTCGAGGATCATCCGGATGCCGCTGCGGACCAGCTCCTCGTCCTCCAGCAGCACGACCTTGACCGTCACTTCGCCTCCTGTACCGAGACCACGGGGAATTCGGCCAGCACCCGGAACCGGCCGTCACCGGTCGGGCCGGTCTGCAGTGCGCCGCCGGCCAGCTCGACGCGCTCGCGCATGCCCACCAGGCCGTACCCCGATCCCGGGACGCCGGTGTGGCGCGGGGTGAGCCGGTTGGTCACCTCGACCGCGAGCCGGCCGCCGTCGGTGGCCAGCCGGACGTCGACGGCGGCGTGCGGCGCGTGTTTTCCCGCGTTGGTCAGGGATTCCTGCACGACGCGGTAGGCGGCGCGCCCGACCTGGTCCGGCACGGCGGGCAGCGGGTCCGGCAGCTTCAGCTCGACCCGGGCGCCGGTCGCGGTGACCTCTTCGACCAGGTCCTCGAGCGACGCGAGCAGCCCGGCGCCGGGGCTGGCCGCGTCCGGGGCGTCGTCGCGCAGCACCTGCAGGATGCCCCGCAGCTCCTCCAGGGCGGTGGCGCTGACGGCACGGATCGTCTCGGCGGCCTGCTCGGTCTGCTCGTCCGGCGCCCGCAGCGACAAGGCGCCCGCCTGCAGCGCGACGGCCGTGACCCGGTGGGCGACGACGTCGTGCATCTCGCGCGCGATCCGCCGCCGCTCGGCGAACACGGCCTGGTCGGCCAGCAGCGTCCGGGTGCGCTCGGCCTCGTCGGCGCGTTCCCGCAGCACGCCCAGCAGTTCGGCGCGCTGGTGCATCCACAGCCCGGCGAGCACCGGGCCGACGGCGAACACCACCAGCACGAGCACGACGGTGGTGAGGCTCGGCGGTTCGCGCAGCACGTGCAGGACGTTCCCGCCGAGCACGGCGACGACGGCCGCGACCCCGGTCACGACGCTGACGCCGTTGCGGGCCGCGACCGAGTACAGCGCCACCGTCAGCGGCAGGAGCGTCACCCCGGCGAAGAGGAGGCAACCCACCGCGACGAGCAGCACCAGGAACGGCCACCGGCGCCGGGCGAGCAGCGCGAGGGCGGAGACGACCACCGCAGGCACGTAGAGCGCCGGGTGCGGGTCGCGCGGATCACCGCCGGCCAGGGTGACGACGATGATGGTCACCGCCACGGCGACGTCGAGCGCGAGCAGCGCGACCCGGCCGTCCCACCACGTGAGCCATCGCATCGCGCTCAGGCTATGCCGACGCGCCTCACCCGGCACGGCGGGCCAGGGTGAATCCGGTCGCCGTCAGCGCGACGGCGGTCAGCGCCGCGAAGACCACCGGCCCCGGCATGCTCAGCAGGGCCGTCCCACTGAACGGCAGCGCGGTCATCGGCACCTTCACGAGCGCGGCCAGCGCGGTCTCCGCGACCAGCGTCCACACGGCGAAGACCCCGATGGCGGCCGCGGTGTGCCGCAGCAGCCCGCCGAGCGCGACCCCGGCGAGTCCGGAAAGGACGGTCAGCAGCAGCACCTCCGAGACGGCCCTGCCCGCCGCCCCCGCGTCGGCGGGCAGGACCCCTCCCCCGGCCAGCACCCCGGCCGCGGCGAGTGCCACCATCAGCAGCCCGCCGAGCAGCCCGAGCCCGCCGGAGACCAGGGCCCGCGCGGCGACGATCCGCGCGGGCGAGCGCAGCACGAGCCGCGTGGTGGCGAGCGTCCCGTGCTGGTGGTCGAGCCCGAACGCGGCGACCCCGACCGCCGCGACGAGCAGCGCCCCGAGCCGCGCGACCAGGCCGAACGACGAGGTGAACGCGTCGAGGTCACCGAGGTCGCGTTTGAGCCCCCAGTACAGCCCGGACGCGAACTGCAGCACCCCGGCGGCGAGCAGCAGCAGCCAGGTCGACCGCAGCGACCGGGCGCGGATCCATTCGTAGGCCAAGGCGTTCTTCACGACAGCTCCTCACGCTGCAGGTTCGCGCGCCAAGCGGCACTTTCACGTGAAAGTGCCGCCTTCGCGGGGTTCACGACGGCTCCCCTCGGTGGCGCACCGCGGCGGCCACGGTCGCGAACCGCGCGGCAAGCTCGCATTGCCGCACCGAAGCGGCGGCTGCGGTCGCGAACCACGCGGCGGGCCCGAGCGCAGCTCACCGCAGCATCTCCCGCTGCCGGTTTGCAGCGCCAGGCAGCACTTTCACGTGAAAGTGCCGCTTTCGCGGGGTTCACGACGACTCCCCTCGGTGGCGCACCGCGGCCACGGTCACGAACCGCACGGCAAGCGCACGCTGCCGGTTCGCAACGCCGCGCGGCACTTTCACGTAAAAGTGCCGCTCCCGCGCGACTCATGACGGCTCCCCTCGGTGGAACACCGCGGCCACGGTCACGAACCACGCGGCACGCTGCCGGATCGCAACGCCACGCGGCACTCTCACGCGAAAGCGCCACCCCCGCCCGACTCACGACAACGCCCCTCGGTGGCACACCGCGGCCACGGTCACGAACCACGCGGCACGCTGCCGGTTCGCAACGCCACGCGGCACTTTCACGTGAAAGTGCCGCTTCCGCGGGGCTCACGACGGCTCCCCCCGATGCCGGACCGCGGCGGCGGTCGCGGCGAGGAAGGCGTCCTCCAGGCCGCTGCGGCGGACGAACAGCTCCCGCACCCCCACCCCGGCCCGGGCGGCCACCGCGGCCACCCGCTCGGTATCGGCGGTGTCCACCGCCAGCTCCCCCTCGGTCTCCTGCCGCACCCGCAAGCCGTCCCGGGTCAGCGCGACCATCAACGCGGGCGCGCCGGCCGTGCGCACCACCACGTCGGCGTGTGCGTGACGGGCGACGAAGGCGTCCAGTGGGCCCGCCGAGACCAGGCGGCCGTCGCCGATGACGATCAGGTCGTCGGCCAGCTGCGACATCTCGGCCAGCAGGTGTGACGACGCGAAGACCGTGCGGCCCTCGCCCGCCAGGCGGCGCAGCAGGTCGCGGATCCAGCGCACGCCCTCGGGGTCCAGGCCGTTGGCCGGCTCGTCGAGGATGAGGTACTCCGGGTCGCCGAGCAACGCCGTCGCCAGGCCCAGGCGCTGTTTCATGCCCAGGCTGAACCGTCCGGCAGGGCGGCCCGCGACGGACTCCAGCCCGACCGTGGCCAGCACCTCACGCACCCGCCGGGCCGGGAGCCCGCCACCCGCGGCGACCATCCGCAGGTGCGCGGCGGCCGTGCGGGCCGGGTGGATCGCGCCCGCGTCGGTGAGCACGCCCACCGCGCGCAGCGGGTCCGCGACCTGCGCGTACGTGCGGCCGCCGAACGTCGTACGCCCCGCGCCGCGCTCCAGGCCGAGCATGAGCCGGATGGTCGTCGACTTCCCGGCGCCGTTCGGGCCCAGGAACCCCGTCACGACGCCCGGGCGCACGGTGAACGACAGGTCCTCGACGCCGGCGCCGCCGCGGTAACGCCGCGTCAGCCCCTCCGCGACGATCATCGCCGCACCGGCTCACCCGCGTCGCGGCGGCCGAAGGCGAACCACAGCAGGCAGCCCAGGAACGGCGCGCAGAACGCGAAGACGACCCACACCAGCTTCATGCCCCCGGTCAGGCGCGAGCCGAGGATGCTGAACAACGCGGACACGAACAGCACGACGAAGGCCAGCAGGACCGCGCCGGTCAGGCCGAGCGCGAGCCACGACCACGTCGTCGCGTGGTCCTGAACGGCGGCGAGCGGACTCATCGGGGTTCTCCTCACGGGATCGGTGACTGTCCAGTCCACGATCGCCGCCGGGGCACGCCCGCACATCGGATCTTCGGCTCTGCCGGGATAAGCGGAAAGTACTAGACCCGCGCCGGGGCGAACCGCAGGCCGCACACCGTTCCCGGGACGTCCTCGAGCAGCTCGGCCAGCGCCGCGCCCACCCGATCGGGGGCGCCCGAGCTGCGCCGCAGCAGGTCGGACGTCCGTTCGGCGACGGTCTCCGCCACGAACCGGTACACCTCCTCCGGCGGGCCGGTCCGGAACCGCTCCGGCTGGTGGTGCTCGATCGAGTCGCCGATCACCGCGCCCGCGTTGGCGACGACGTCCGGGACGCACAGCACACCGCGCCGGGCCAGGATCCGCTCCACCTCGCGGTTCGTGTACGGGCAGTTCGCGCCGCTGACGACGACCCGGCACCGCAGCCGCTCCGCGACGCGCTCGTCCACGACACCTGATGCCGAGCACAGGACAAGCAGCTCTTCCGGCCGCGCCCACCACGCCGAGAGCGGGTGCAGCGGGGTGCAGCCCGGCAGCAGCGGCGCGGCCGGGTCGTGGTCGTACGTCGTGACGCGGGCGCCGCCGGCCGCCAGCAACGCGGCCACCGCGGCCCCGGTCTTCCCGACGCCGTGCACCAGCACGCCCCGCCCGCCGACGTCGCCGCCCGCGGCCTGGCGGACGGCCGCGACGACACCGTGCGCGGTGGCGAGGCTCGCGTCGACCGCGCTGCCGACCCCGGCGAGCACGTACGGCGACAGTCCACTGAGGACTCGCATGTCCTCGGCGGTGGTGTTCATGTCGCAGCCGGTGTAGAGCCGCCCGGCGTGGCGGTCGAGCACCTCGCCGACGGCCCGCATCAGCGCGAGCCGGTCCACTGTGGACGGGTCGGCGACGGCGGTGAGCTTCGCCCCGGAGAACCCGGTGCGGTACAGCGCGTGCTTGACGGTCATGCGGCGGGCGAGCCGGAGCCCGTCCGCCAGTGCGTGGCGTTCGGTGCCGTAGGGCAGCACCCGCAGGCCGCCGTTGGCCGGCCCGGCCGCCGGATCGTCCTCGCGCACCACGAACACCGTCACGCCGGCACCGGTGCGGATCCGCTCGACCGCCGGTCTCATCTCAGCGCCCCCGCGCGCCACAGGTCCGGGCGCAGCGCACCCGGGGTGACGTCGTGGGCGGTCCGGCCGTCGAGAGCGAGGTCGGCGCAGACCTCCCCCAGCAGCGGGGCGATCTTGAAGACCCAGCCGGTCGCGCAGACGACGACGTCAGGCAGGCCGGGCGCGAAGTCGAGGACGAGCTCCCGGGCCAGCGTGCCGGGCTCGCCGGGCCGGGTGAGCAGGCCGCACAGGCACGCCGACGGGTCGACCGGCGCCGGGTCCAGCCACGGCAGGTGCTCTCCCACCCAGCGCCCCATCCGCGCCACGACCTGCGCGTCCACTTCACGCCGGGACGGCGGCTCGGCCGAGACGGCGGCCGGGTGGTTGACGCCGATGCGCACGAAACCCGGGCGGTCCCAGGCCAGCTCCGGGAACCCGTAGTACAGCCCGGGATCACCGGCTCGCGGGGCCTGGAACGTGATCCAGGTGGGCAGCGCGCCCGCGGGTTCGCGGGTGCGGAAGTAGGCCGAGACCATGGTCCAGGTCGTGGTGGCCAGCTCGAACCCGAGCAGCCGCAGGACGGCGTTCGTCTCCGGCCCGGCGGCGACCACCAGCTTCGCGCCGTGGAAGACGTCGCCGGCCGCGGTCTCGACCCGCACCCCGCCGTCCCCGGTGTGGATCGCGACGACGTCCTGTCCCCGCCGCAACGCCACCCGCCCGGACGCCGCGGCCGCGCGGTGGAACGCCCGCAGCGTCGCCTTGACGTTGGTCGCGGCGCCGTCCGGCTGGAAGAACCCGGTCCACCGGTCCGGGATCCCGGTGAAGCCGAAGCGGCGCGTCACGTCGGCCGCGGTCAGCCGGTCGAACGGCAGGTCCAGCTCGGTCATCACGGCGAGGACGGCGTCGATCTGCCCTTCCGCACCGGCCGCGCGCGGGTCGCCGAACCACAGGCAGCCGGTCTGAGTGGCCAGGTCCTCGGTGGTGCGCTCCTGCAGCTCCGCCCACAGCGGCCGGGACGCCAGCACCAGCCGCGAGACGGCGGGGTCGTCGTACTGGAGCCGGAACTGCCTGGACGTGCCTCCGGACGCCGTCTCGTCGTGGAGGAAGTCACGTTTCTCCAGCACCAGCGCGGTGTTCCCGCGCTTGGCCGCGGCGTGGGCGGTGGCGAGCCCGACGGCTCCCCCGCCCACGACGATCAGGTCGGCCGGGCCGTCCATCCGCACCCCTTTCGGCGCCGGCGCGGTCGCACCCGGCCCCTAGATCACTACCGGGCCGACGGCGTGGTCCACGGGCCGTTCACCTGAAGGTGTCGCCCACCTTCGACTTGTCAACCCGTAGATAGTGTTGGGAATTCACCAATCACGAGCCCTACGGAAGTCGGCTCCGGCGACGTGTGTCCGAAGGGTAAATTTCCCCAAGCGCGCGCAAATCCGGCAAATCCCCGTCCCCCACGAGGAGTCTTCCGATGTCCAGGAAGTTCGCCCTGACCGGCGCTGTCGCGCTCGCGATCGCGCTCACCCCGCTCGCCGCGGGCACCGCGACCGCCGCACCGGCCTCCACCCAGCAGGAAGCCGCCGTCACCACGGTCTACTACAGCACGTCGGGCGCCCCGTCGTTCCGTTCGCAGATCAACCAGGGTGCCGCGAACTGGAACAGCAGTGTGACCAACGTCAAGCTGGTCGAGCGGTCCTCCGGCGCCAGCCTGCGCTACGTCGAGGGCAACGACCCCCGCGGCTCGTACGCCCAGACCAACGGCCACGGCAGCGGCACCATCTTCATCGACTACGCCCAGGCCCAGCAGTACTACCCGGTCCGGATCACCGCGCACGAGACCGGCCACGCCCTCGGCCTGCCGGACCACTACTCGGGCCCGTGCTCCGAGCTGATGTCCGGTGGCGGCCCCGGCACGTCCTGCCGCGTCGCGGTCCCGAACTCGGCCGAGCGCTCCCGGGTGAACTCCCTGTGGGCCAACGGTTTCGCCGCGAACAACAACGCGCCGGAGCAGCGCATCTACGAGGACGGCACGGTCCTGACCTTCTGACCGGCCCCCGGCACCACCGAGCGGCCCCCGGACCTGGTCCGGGGGCCGCTCGGCGCGTTCAACGTGCGCGACCGGCGTGCGTGATCAACGATCGAGAGGTGAAGACACCGCAGCCCCACGTGCTCGTCCTGTTCGGAGCCACCGGTGACCTCGCGCGCCGGAAGCTGTTCCCCGGGCTCTTCCGCCTCTACACGGCGAAGATGCTGCCCGAAGGGTTCGCGATCGTCGGGTCCGGGCGGCACTCGCCGGGCACCGACGACGAGTTCCGCGACCGCATCGGCGACGCCCTGCGCGACACCCTCGGCGACGACTTCGACGAAACCGCCTGGCGCGAGTTCGCCGGACGGCTCTCCTTCCGCACCTCGTCCGCCGACGACGGCGACGAGCTCGCCCGGCACGTCCGTGACCAGCGCGAACGCCTCGGCGACGACGCCAGGACCCTGCTCTACCTCTCGGTGCCGCCCGGCGCGATGACCGGGATGGTCGCCATGCTCGGCGGGACCGGCCTGGCCGACGGCGCCCGCCTGGTGCTCGAGAAGCCGTTCGGCAGCGACCTCGAGTCGTCGCGCGAGCTCAACGCCGCGCTGCACGAGGTGTTCGCCGAGGACCAGATCTTCCGGATCGACCACTTCCTCGGCAAGGAGGCGGTGCAGAACATCCTCGTGTTCCGCTTCGCCAACGGCCTGGTCGAGTCGCTCTGGAACCACGACCACATCGCCTACGTCCAGATCGACATCCCCGAGGAGATCGGCATCGAAGGCCGCGCCGCCTTCATGGAGTCGACCGGCACCTTCCGCGACATGGTCTCCACCCACCTGCTGCAGGTCCTCGGCTTCCTCGCGATGGAGCCGCCGCCGGAGATCAGCGCCGAGTGGCTGCGCGCCGAGAAGCACAAGCTCTACCGCAGCCTCCGGCCGCTCGACCCGGACAAGGTCGTGTTCGGCCAGTACGAGGGCTACCGCGACGAAGAGGGCGTCGACGACGCTTCGGACGTCGAGACGTTCGTCGCGCTGGAGGCCCGGATCGACAACTGGCGCTGGCAGGGCGTGCCGTTCTACCTGCGCACCGGCAAGGCGCTGGCCCAGACCCGCCGCACCGTGACCATCGGGCTGCAGGAGCCGCCGCTGGCCATGTTCACCGGCGAAGACGACCTCGGCGGCGGCAACGAGCTCGTCTTCGAGCTCACCGAGCAGCCGCAGCTCACGCTGGAGCTGCGGGCGAAGCGGCCCGGCGCGGACCTGTCGGTCGGCAAGGCCGCGCTGACCCTCGACGTCGCCGGCATCTTCGACGGCGTCGAGCCGCTGGAGGCCTACCAGAAGCTGCTGCTGGACGTCATGCGCGGCGACCACACGCTGTTCAGCAGCGCCGCGGAGATCGAACGGCTCTGGCAGGTCTGCGAGCCCGTCCTGGAGGCGCCGCCGAAGGTCCTGCCCTACGCGAAGGGGTCGTGGGGTCCCGAGGCGGCGCTGCGCCTGCCCGGCGAACGCGGCTGGCGGGTCCCCGAGTGACCTACCTGCCGATCGCCGAGCACGGCCTGGTCGGCGACCTGCGCACCGCGGCGCTCGTCGGCACCGACGGCCGGGTCAGCTGGTTCTGCGCGCCGCGGTTCGACTCGCCGAGCGTCTTCGGGGCGCTGGTGGACGCCGAGGCCGGCGGCGACTGGGAGCTGGCGCCGGTGTGCGAGGTCACCGCGCGCCACCAGTTCTACTTCCCGGACACGAACATCCTCATCACCCGGTTCCTCACCGAGGACGGCATCGTCGAGCTGCAGGACTTCATGCCGATCCTGCGCCCGCACGACGGCGAGCACCGGCAACGGCTGGTGCGGCGGGTGGTCAACATCCGCGGGCACGTCCGGATGCGCACCCGGGTGCGCCCGCGCTTCGACTACGGCCGCGAAGCTCCCGAGGTGTCCCAAAAGGACGGAAGGATCTCGTTCCGGGGCAAGGAACTCCGGCTCTGCCTCGACTCGTCGGTCACTTTGGACACCGGCGGCGAGGACGCCTCGGCCGAGTTCGACGTCACCGCGGGCGACACCGAGCTGTTCGTCCTCGAAGTGCTCGAAGACGACACCAGCCGCCCGCCGGCCGACGCGCAGGACCTGTTCGACGCGACCGTCGGGTTCTGGCGCGACTGGCTGTCCCGCTCGTCCTACACCGGCCGGTGGCGGGAAATGGTGCACCGCTCGGCGCTGACGCTGAAGCTGCTCACCCACGAGCCGAGCGGCGCGATCGTCGCCGCGCCCACCCTCGGCCTGCCCGAGCGGATCGGCGGCGAACGCAACTGGGACTACCGGCACGTCTGGCTGCGCGACGCCGGGTTCTCGCTGTACGCGTTGCTGCGCCTGGGGTTCACCGACGAAGCCGAGGCGTTCGTCGGCTGGCTGACCGACCGCGTCTCCGACGACCGCGACGGCGACCTCGGCCCGCTGCGCGTCCTGTACTCCATCGACGGCGACGCCGATCTCACCGAACAGGAGCTGGACCACCTCGAGGGCTACCGCGGCTCCCGCCCGGTGCGCGTGGGCAACGGCGCGGCCGAGCAGCTGCAGCTGGACGTCTACGGCGAGGTCATCGACTCGATCTACCTGTTCGACAAGTACGGCAAGGGTATTTCGCACGCCAGCTGGGCAAGCCTGTGCACGATGCTGGACTGGCTGCTGGAGAACTGGGACCGCCCCGACCACGGGATCTGGGAAACCCGGTCGGGGCAGCGGAACCACACGTTCTCCCGGCTGATGAGCTGGGTCGCGGTGGAGCGGATGGTCCGGGTGGCGCGCCGCCGTGGCCTGCCCGCCGACCTGACGCGCTGGACGTCGGTCCGCGACGAGATCTACACGCGGATCCAGGAGCACGGCTGGAACGAGGAGATCGGCGCGTTCGTCCAGCACTGCGAACCCGAGCCCGGCACCGCGCTCGACGCGTCGCTGCTGCTGATGCCGATGGTGAAGTTCTGCTCCCCCACCGACCCGCGGTTCCTGTCCACTGTGGAACGCATCGGCGAAGAGCTGGTGCTGGACACGCTGGTGTTCCGCTACGACCCGGAGGAGGCACCCGACGGCCTCGACGGCTCGGAGGGCACGTTCTCGCTCTGCTCGTTCTGGTGGGTGGAGGCGCTCACGCGCGCCGGCCGCACCGACGACGCGCGGCTGGCGCTGGAGAAGATGTTCACCTACGCCAACCACGTCGGGCTCTACGCCGAGCAGATCGGGCTCACCGGGGAGCAGCTGGGCAACTTCCCGCAGGCGTTCACCCACCTGTCGCTGATCAGCGCGGCGCTGAACCTGGACCGCGCCCTGGACAGCTAGTGCCGTGCATCCGAGGTTCGTCACCAGGGCCCGGCAGCGCGCCCCAAGGCGGCCTTGGGTGCGTCTCACGTACCGAAGTCCACCTTCGGTGCGTGCCAGCTCGCGCGGGATTCGTCCGGCAGGCGATGCACCCAATGTGGCGTTGGGTGCATCCAACGCACCCAACGCCACATTGGGTGCACCACACTTCGGAACAAGCAGCCTCAGGAGCCCCTGCCGGTGAAATCGGGGCGACCGGAGGCGGCCCGGCCACTACAGTGGGCCGATGGTTTCGGTGAAACAGGTCCAGGTCACCTTCGACTGCGCGGATCCCGAGCGGGTCGCCCGATTCTGGTGCGAGGTGCTGGGCTACGTCGTCCCGCCGCCACCGCCGGGGTTCGCTTCCTGGGAGGACTACGACCACTCGCTGCCCCTCGAGCACCAGGGTTCCGCGTTCGCCTGCGTCGATCCCACGGGTGCCGGCCCGCGGCTGTTCTTCCAGCGGGTTCCCGAGGGCCGGGTCGTCAAGAACCGGGTGCACCTCGACGTGCGCGCCGGCACCGGGCTCGTGGGCGAAGAGCGCCTGGCCGCCCTGATGGCCGAGCGCGACCGCCTGATCGCCCTCGGCGCGGTCTGCGTGCAGGTCCTCTACGCCGACGAACACAACGAGTCGTGCATCCCGATGCAGGACATCGAGGGCAACGAGTTCTGCCTCGACTGACCCCGGCTACCAGGGGTTGTTGAAACCGTCGCCGTCGTCGTCGGGGTCCGCTGCCCGGTGACGGCGGCCGCGGCGCGGCTCCGACGGCGTCGACGCCCCAGGCCCGGTCCCCGGCGTCGGGGCGAACGGGGACGCCGCCCCCGCGCCCGGCTCCCCCGCGAAGCCCTCCGGCTCGAAGCTCTGCGGGCCACCGGCGTCGCGGACGCCCCAGCCGGACTTGGTCTTGCGGTTCGCCATCTCCCGCACGTGCTGGACGTACCGCTCGGCCGCCTGGACCTGCTTGGTCATGTACTCCTGGGACTTGGCCTTGATCTCCTCACCCTGCTGCTCGCGCAGGGCCCGGCGTTCGGCCTGCTCGCGGACGAGGCCGTCGAGGCCGGCCTTCATGCCCGCCATCTCGTCGCTCATGCGTCCTCCTCAGCCCGCGCTCACCACCGGCGGGGGGCCGGTGGCTCCTCGTCGTCCAGCGTGCCGACGATCCGGCCGGTGGGTTCGGCCATCGGCTCGAAGACCGCGCCCTCGATCCGGTACGCGCGGTTCGACCGCTCCTGGTCCCCGCCGCCCTGGCCGCCGCCGCCCATGCCGCCCATCGGCATGCCGCCGCCCATCGACTGACCGGGCTGGCCGTTCGCGCCCATCGCCGCGCCGGCTGGTGCGAACGCCGGCGCCGCCGTCTGCGGCATCCCGGCGCCGGCGCCACTGTGGACGCCCTCCGACAGCGACGGCGTCTCACCGAGCGAGCCCGACACCGCGCCGACGCCACCGCCGCCGAGACCGGCCGTGGACAGCGCGTGGGCACCGCCCCCGCCGCCGCCCGACGCGCCGGCCCCGTCGAGGGTGCCGCTGTGCTTGGGCAGGTCGTCGACCTTCGCGTCCGGCGTGTCGCCGAGGGCGTGCGCCGGGTCGCTCTTGGTCTCGCCGCTGAGCGCGTCGTCGAGGTGCTTCCGGGCGTCGTCGTCCAAGCCGCCGGACGAGGTGTCGTCCTCGCCGAGGGTGTAGGTCGTCGGCTTGCCGGTGCCGTCGTCGACGGTCACGACCGTCGGCCCGTCCGGACCGTCGGGCCGCTCGGCGGTGATCTTGACGTCGCCGTCCTGGATGTGGATCTTGCCGTCCGCGCCCGGGTGGTAGACGCCGTCGGCGTCCGGCTTCCCCGGGTCGTCCGAGCCGGCGACGCCGAGGTCGGTCTTGGCGGCGTCACCGTCGGGCCAGTCGAGCTTGAAGTCCTTCGCCGGGCCGTCGCCTTCGCCGACCTTGATGTCCATCTTGCCGTCGGCGTCCGGCTCGGTCATCTCGAAGGTCTTGTCACCCTGCTTGACCTTCAGGTGGTCGAGCTTCTCGTCACCGTCGGGCTTGCCGTCGCCGTCCTTGTCGGTGTCGGTGTCGGGCTTGCCGTCACCGTCCAGGTCGGACTTGCCGTCGTCGAGCAGGCCGTCGCCGTCCTGGTCGGTCTTGATGCCGTCGCCGTCGAGCTTGTCCAGGGCGTCGGACGCCTGCTTCTTGGCGTCCTCCGCGGCCTTTTCGGCGGCGTCCTTGCCGTCCGCGGCCGGGTCGGAGCCGGAATCCGAGCCGGAGCCCGATCCCGCGTCGTCGCCGAGGCCACTACCGCCGCCACTGCCGCTGCCGCCGAGGCCCGAACCGTCGTCGGTCTTGATGCCCTCACCGCTGAACTCGCTCAGCGCGTCGGCCGCCTTCTTCTTGGCCGCTTCCGCCGCCGCGGCGGCCGCGTCCTGGCCACCGCCGGCTCCCGAGCCGGACCCGGTTCCCGACGGCGAGGTGTCGTCGCCACCGAGGCCGCTGCCCCCGCTGCCGCTTCCGCCGCCGGTGTCACCACCGCCGCCGAGGCCGCCCGCACCGGAGCCGTCGTCGGTCTTGATGCCCTCGCCGCTGAACTGGCTCAGCGCGTCGGCGGCCTTCTTCTTGGCCTCCTCCGCTGCTGCGGCCGCGGCAGCCTGACCGTCCGAAGACGGCGTCGTGTCGTCGCCACCGCCCGAGCCCCCGCCACCGGACGTGTCCGGAATGGACGGCATCGGCCCGCCACCACCGGCGCCCGAGCCGGACCCGGAACCACCGCCCGAGCCCGAACCGGAACCACCGGGGATGTCCGGGATCGGCGGCACGTTGCCGCCGCCACCGGAACCGGAGCCCGAACCGTCACCGCCGCCCGAGCCGCCGCCGGAAGCACCGGACGGCGTGTCGAAGTCCGGGATCGGCGGCACGTTGCCGCCACCGCCACCCGAACCCGAGCCACCGGAACCCGAACCGGACCCCGAGCCACTGCCGGAGCCGCCGGAGCCCGAGCCGGACCCGCCGGAACCGGAACCGCCGGCACCCGAGCCGTCACCGCCACCCGAGCCGCCGCTGCCCGAGCCCGAACCGCCGCCGTAACCGCCGTTGCCCGAACCCGAACCGGAGCCCGAACCCGAGCCCGAACCGCCGCCGGAGCCACCGGAGCCGGAGCCCGAACCGCCACCGGAGCCGCCGGTGCCGGCGCCCTCGAACTCGTTCTTGACCTTGCCCATGACCTTGTCGAGCTCGTCGTAGGCCTGGTCGACGAGGTCCTTGGTGTCCTTGCAGGTCTTGGCGAAGCCCTGGTAGAGCCGGTCCCACATGTCGGGGTTGAACTGGTTCTGGATCCACTGCTTGGCCAGGTCCTGGCCGTGCTTCTTGATCTCGTCGCCGTCGCAGCAGCCCTGGTCGTTGAGCGTCTTGACCAGGTTGGTGCCGAAGTTGGCGTCCATCCAGCCCGCGATCTGGGCCAGGTCCTTCTCGTTGCCGTGCTCGCCGCTGGCGACCGCGATGACCTTCTGCGCCATCGTGTAGTCGGCCTTGCCGACCAGGTCGGTGTACATCCCGATGACCGCGTCGGCCTTGCCCTTGCACAGCTGGAAGACCGTGGTGGCGGTGCTGAGCGTCGCCTCGCCCGCGTTGCCGAGGGTCTGGGACAGCTTGTTCGCCTTGGGCAGGATCTTGTCGTTGTAGTTGTCCGACGACGCGTCGGCGCCGGCGCCGGTCCAGCTCTTGTACAGGCTGGACAGCTCGGTGCCGGTGTTCTCCACCGTCTTGTCCACTGTGGTCGAGCCGGTCTTGAAGTGGGCGGCGTCCTCGACGAAGTTCTGGAAGCTGATGCCGCGCTGCTCGTCGAACGGCTTGCGGATGTCCTTGTCCAGATCGAGCGCGCGGGTGTTGCCGCGGCAGTCGTCCGGGACCTTCGCCAGCAGCGACCCGAACGTCTCGAACAGCTTGAGCGCGGGGGCGGCGGCGTCGAAGATCTCGTCGGACGTCTTCGTGCCGGTGCTGCCGGCGCTGCCCGAGTCGTCCGCGGCCGGGGGCTTGGTGTCGTCGAGCTTCTTCTTGCCGTCGTCGACGGCCTTCTTCTCCTGGTCCTCGTTGTAGCTGGCCTGGTCGCCCGCCTTCTTGGCGGTGTCGTAGGCCTCGTCGAGCGGGACGCCGGAGAAGAGCGGGTTCGCGTTGTAGGCGGTGGCGAGCTTCTCGGCTTCCTGCCGCTTCGCCTTGATGTCGTCCGGTTCCTGGTCGGCCAGGAACGGCGGGGGCGGCGGGTTGTCCCGCATCCAGCTGCTGATCAGCACGGTCTTCGTCTGGGCGGGCACGCTCGGGTCGTCGAGCACCGCCTTGACCTCGGTCCAGGTCTTGGCCATTACAGATCAGCCCCCGCGGTGTCGATCGCGCCCGCCTGGTTGTCCTCGTTCGCGCTGTAGGTGCTGCCCGCGGTGCCGAGGTTCGTGCCGAACGAGCCCAGCGTGCTGCTGTAGCCGCTGACCGCGGCCCAGAGCGCCTGCACGCCGGCGGTGTACTTCGTCGCGTGCGCGCCGTGGGCCTGCCCGAAGCCCGCCGCGTCGACGGGTGTGCTCGACAGGTCCGGGTTGTCGTCCAGCAGCTGTTCCGAAAGCTGGCCGATGTTCTTGGACGCCGACGACAACGCTTCGGTTGTCGCCGTGTACCCCCCGCTCATTTCAGAGCCTCTCGTCAGATCCGCCGGTCACGCCCGCGAGCGCTTCCTCTAGCACTTCGGCCACCGAACCCACGTCGGTGAACCGGTCGAGCTCGTCCAGGTCGATCGTCACCCGGAAGTAGACCTCCAGCGCCGCCAGCAGCTTGATCCGGCCCTTGGAGTCGATACCCAGCTCCTCGAGGGGAGCGTCGGGCTCGACGCCGGCGGGGTCGAGCATGAAGGTCTCGCTGACGACCTTCGTGACCTCGGCGCGGTGATCACCCACGAGAATCACCATAACGTGCCTTGGCGGCCGAACGGGCGACCTTGCCACTGGATGTGCGCGGAAGTCCGCCGGAAGGGACCAGACGTACCGAACGCAGCGTGAGGTCGTGTTCGCGCGAGACGGCGCGGAGCACGGCCCTGGTGACCTCCTTGACGTCGATACCGTCGATGTCGGCGTCGCGCGCCCATTCGGCGACCACGACGGCGCCCTCGCCGCCGGTGCCGGTCACGCCGAACGCGGCGACCCGGTCCCGGCGGACCGCGGGGTGCGCCTCACCCGCCGCCGCTTCGATGTCCTGCGGGTGGAAGTTGCGGCCGTCGACGACGATGAGATCCTTGATCCGGCCGGTGATGTAGAGCTCACCGCGGTGCACGACACCGAGGTCGCCGGTGCGCAGCCAGCCGCGGAGGCCGTCGAGCGTGGCACCGAACGCGGCGCCGTCACCTCGGCCCCAGTACCCGGTCGCGACGTTCGGGCCGTGCAGCCAGATCTCGCCGACCTCGCCGTCGGGCCGCTCGAGCCCGTCGCGGACGATCCGCACCCGCTGCCCGACGGGACGCCCGACCGAGACGAGTTCCTGCCCGCCTGTCACTTCCACGGCCCGGCCCTGCGCGAGCGCGTCCCGGTCGAACACCGCGCCCCGCGGCCCTTCGGGGCCCGCGCTCGCGACGTAGACGGTGGCTTCGGCCAGGCCGTAGGACGGGCAGTGGGCCTCGCGGCGGAACCCGCGCGGGCCGAAGACCTCCTGGAACCGCTCGACCGTGCGGGGCCGGATCGGCTCGCTGCCGTTCAGGGCGACCCGGACGCCGGACAGGTCGAGGTCGTCACCCGCCTCGGCGGCCGCGTCGGCGGCGAGGTCGAAGGCGAAGTTCGGGGCGGCGGTGAACACCGCGGGGTAGTCGTGCAGCTGGCGCAGCCACCGCTGCGGCCGGTGCACGAACTCGGCGGGGGCCATGAACACCGACCGGCCGCCCGCGAAGACCGGCAGGCACAGCAGCTGGATCAGGCCCATGTCGTGGAAGAACGGGATCCAGCCGGCGCAGGTCGTGCCCTCGTCGACGGCGTAGGCCCGGCTGCCCTGCCAGCAGGCCGCGACGATCGCCCGGTGCGGGATCACCGCACCGGCGGGCTCGCGCGTCGAGCCGGACGTGTACTGGAGGTAGGCGGGGGTTTCCGGGCCGACCGGCACCGGGTCGGCACCCGGCCCGGCCACCTCGTCGACCACGACGAGGTGGTCGTGAACCCCGGCTTCGCGCACCCGCCCGGCCGCGGCCGAGGACGTCAGCCACACGCGGGCCCCGCAGTCGGCCAGCACGCCGGTGAGCCGCTCCCGCTGGCCACGGCTCGTCGGCGCCATCAGCGGCACCGCGACCAGGCCCGCGGCGAGCGCGGCGAAGAACGCGAGCGGGTAGTTCAGGTCCTGCCCGACGAGCACGGCGACGCGCTCCCCCGGCTCGGCGACCCGGCGCAGCTCGCCGGTCACCACGCGTACCCGGGCGGCGAACTCGGCCCACGTCAGCGTGTGCTCCGCACCGGCGGTGTGGTCCTGGTGCGTGAACAGCGGGCGGTCTTCGGCCGCGCGGGCGAAGAGGCACTCGACGATCGAGGTGCGCAGCACCTCTTCGGGCACGTTCACCGGCGGCGCGGGTGGACGGGACGCATGCCGGAAACCTACCGCGCGCCGTCGCCGGGCTAGGCTCGGGTCGTGGCGCGGACGTTCCGCTTGGCGGTGGCCCAGAGCGAAATAGTCGAAGATCCAGCTGACGTGGCCGCCCTGCGCGCGTCAGGCATCCGGCTGCGCGAACTCATGGTCGAGGCGCGGGACGCGGGCGCCCGGCTGGTGCAGTTCCCCGAGGGCGCGATCACCTACCCGCACAAGCGTGTGATGTCGGTGCACGGCCCGCAGCGGGTCGGCCCGGCCGACTGGACCCGCGCGGCGTGGCCGGTGCTGCGCGCGGAGGCCGAGGCGACCGCCGACCTGGCCGGCCGCCTGGGCATCTGGGTCGTGTTCGGCTCGATCCACCCGCTCAGCGGCGCGAACCGCCCGCACAACAGCCTGTACGTCGTGTCGGACACCGGAAAGCTGGTCGGCCGGTACGACAAGCGGTTCCTGTCGAACACCGAGCTGCGGTACCTGTACACGCCCGGGACCGAGCCGCTGGTCTTCGAGATCGACGGGCTGCGGTTCGGTTGCGCGCTGTGCATCGAGGTCAACTTCCCCGAGCTGTTCGCCGAGTACGAGCGCCTCGACGTCGACTGCGTGCTGGTATCGGTGATGGTGGACGACGCGCCGCGGGCCACGGTCGCGCAGGCGTACGGGACGCTGTTCAGCTACTGGCTCGGCTACGCGGTACCCGCCCAGTTCGCGGCGACGGTGCCGTCGGGGATCGTCGCGCCCGGGGGCCGGTGGATCGCGCGGGCGCCTTCGCGCGCGGAGCCGGCGCTGGCCATCGCGGACTTGGAGGTGACGGACGGGGAGGTCGCCACGGCGGTGCGGCTGGCGCGGCCTTGGCGCCGTACTGCGCAGGCTGGGCTTTACGACGACCACGTTGTTGTCGGTGACCCGCGAAGCGAAGATCGCGGCTCGTTCTGAGTCGGGCCTGGCGGAACCACCTGCCTGGGTGTGCTCCGGCCGGACCGGACACCCATGGTGACATCGCCGCCACCACGGCTCCGCCTCATCGGCCCGCCTCCACCACCCGCGAAGCGACGACCGCGGCTCCTTCCGCGCAAGACCTGACAGGAAACCGCCCGCCCCGGCCGGACCGGACTCCCCTCGTGACATCACCACCACCGCGGCGATCCACCTCATCGACCCGCCTCCACCACCCGCAAACAGCGACCGCGGCTCCTTCTGAGTGGGGCCTGACGGGAACCACCTGCCTAAGTGCGCCCGGCCGGACCGGACAGCCCACCCCTCGCGACACCGCCACCACCGCGGCGATCCACCCTCGCCGGCCCGCCTCCACCACCCACGAAGCGACGACCACGGCTCCTTCTGAGCGAGGGCTGACGGAAACCACCTGCCTAGGTCTGCCCCGACCGGACCGGACAGCCCACCCCCTCGTGACACCGCCACCACCGCGGCCATCCGCCTCATCGACCCCTCCGCCAGCCGCGAAGCGGCGACCGCGGCTCCGTCCGCGCAAGACCTGGCGGGAGCGTCTCGCCTCGGCCTGAACCTGGCGGGACATCTCACCTTTTCGGCGACCCCGTGCCCGCTGCCGCCGCGCCGCCGCAGCGGCCTGCCCCGTCGTGGGGGGGCCCCCCCGGGGGGGGCCCGCCCAGGGGGGGGGGCCCACCCCCCCGCCCCCCCCCCCCCCCCCCCCCCCCCCCCCCCGGCCCCCCCGCCACCCCCCCCCCCCG
>NZ_JBIUTB010000009.1:0-289693 GCF_044741685.1 Amycolatopsis sp. NPDC088138 | reverse complement strand
GGGTCAATCCCACTTTTCGGGGCCCCCGGGGGCCGGGGCCCCGGGCCCCCCCGGGGGGCCCCCCGGGGGGGGGGGGCCCCCCCTGTGGGCCCCCCCCCCGGGGGGGGCCCCCCCCACGACCGGCGAACGACCCGCGAACGACCCGCGAAGCGACGGCCACAGGCCTTCCGACCGGCCACGCACAGCTCCCGCCGATCCGCAGCACGAGGAAATCGAACGCGTCGAATGCCGTGGCGGTCACATCACTGCGCGTGTTCGCCGCGCCCCAGCCGAGTAATCACTCGGACGTGTCACGGTGCCTGGTGAACCGCCCCGAATGCCGCAATGGCCACTACTCGCCGTCGATCATCGGGGAAATGTGCGGTGCCGAAGTGGCCACTTCGAGTTGTTTGATTTCCCGAAGATCACGTTTTGCGAACGTGGGTAACCACCGCGGAACTCGGCTTCCTTGGCAGCAAGCGCGATTTTGATAGCGTGGCCGAGCTTTCCTCCGCGGACCGAGTCACGCTCGGCCCGCCGTCGCCGCACGTTTTCGCGGCCCATTTCTTTGAAAGGACCTCGTTCATGCGCACAACCATGCTCCGAGCCGGGAGCCTGGCCGGCCTGACCGCCGTCGTCCTGGCTGCGAGCACCACCGGTGTCGCCGCGGCCGACGACGCCGTCACCGGCTCCGCTTTCGGGGCGTCCGCCGAGGTTTCCCTGCTCCCCGGTGTGCTGAAGGACCTGGCCGGTGGCAAGGGGATCACCGTCGAGACCGGCAAGCTGGCTCCCTCGAGCAGCGCCGGCCCGACGTCGGCGAACGTGGCCGACGTCCCGCTGAAGGGGCTCGTCACCGCCAAGGCGATCTCCAGCTCCGTCGTCTCCGACAGCACTTCCGTCGCGAGCAAGGCGAGCATCGTCGAAACGACGCTCCCGGTGCTGGCCGCGGTCGCCGGCCGGACGCCGACGGCGCGCCTGATCAGCGCCCGCTGCGGCTCCGCCGACGGCAAGGTCGTCGGCAGCAGCGACCTGGCCGGGGTCAACCTCGGCCGGCTCGGCACGATCCCCGCGGCGGCCGCGCCCAACACGCGGCTCGGCATCCCCGGCGTGGTCGAGGTGACCGTCAACGAGCAGAACCAGCGCTTCGACGGCGGCCTCGACGTGACCGCGCTGCACGTCAAGCTGCTCGGCGGCGACGTCACGGGCGCGCTCGGCAGCGGGGACATCAAGCTCTCCTCGGTGACCTGCGGCCCCGCCAAGGAGCACGCGCCGCAGGCCCCGCCGCGTCCGCAGGCCCCCGGCCAGGTGACCGTCGTCCCCGCCGGTGCCCCGCAGACCGGTGACGGCAGCCTCGCCGCCGAGGGCTGAGCCGATGCGCCGCGCGTTTCTCTTCGTCCTCACCGCGCTGCTGCTCGCCGGATGCGGCGGGACCACCCCGCCCGCCGCGAACCCGGCGCCCGCACCCGCCGCCGCCGCGGCCGCCGCCCCCGCCGGCCTGACCCGGTCCCTGCCCACCGCGATCGACGTCCCCGCCATCGCGGCGCAGTCGTCGCTGGTGTCGCTCGGGCTCAACGCCGACAAGACCGTCGAGGTCCCGCCGGTCGACCAGCCGCTGCAGGCCGGGTGGTACGAGTACGGCCCGACCCCCGGCGAGGTCGGCCCGGCGGTGATCCTCGGCCACATCGACGGCGACCACCAGAAGGGCATCTTCTGGCGGCTGCACGAGATGAAGGCGGGCGACCAGGTGCACGTCGACCGCGCCGACGGCGGCAAGCTGACGTTCACCGTCACGAAGGTCGCCCAGATCGCGAAGAAGGAGTTCCCGACCGAAGCCGTGTACGGGAACACGAACGAGCCGGAACTGCGGCTGATCACCTGTGGTGGCAAGTACGACGCGGCGAGCCGCAACTACCTCGACAACGTGATCGTCTACGCGAAACTGGTGCAGTAGCCAGGTCGTGAGTGGTTAGGGCGGTTAGAACCGCCCTAACCACTCACGACCACTCGGGACGGGAGGAGCCGCGCGGCACCAGGACCGTGCGGTAATGGCCCGGTGTGGCGGACATCCGGACCTGGTCGGTGACCCCCTGGTAGTGGCCGAGCGGCGTGTCCGCGGTGAAGGTCTCCGGGTCGAGGTAGGCGTGCGCCTCCCCGCGGCCGGCGGTCTCGAGCGCGTAGGCCTTGTCGAACACGCCCATGCTCAGGATCCACAGCGCGGCGCGGGTGAGCGAGACGTGCACGCGGTAGCTGCCACCTTCGGTCGCCCGCCGCGTCAGCGCTTCGACGATCCCCGCGGCCATCAGCCACGAGACGATGTAGTCGTTGACAACGAGGATCGGCGGCAGCGCCGGGGTTTCGCCGTCACCCTCCAGGTGCATCATGCCGGTGAGGCTGCCGGCGGTCTGGTCGAACCCGATCCGGCCGGCCCACGGCCCGTGCTCGCCGTTGAGCGACGCGGTCGCGTACACGATCCCCGGCCGGGTCGCCGCGGCCTGTTCCGCGGACAGCCCGATGCGGGCGAGGTAACCGGGCCTTCGGTTGGCGTAGAAGACATCCGCGGTGCTCAGCAGCTCGCGGATCTTCTGTGCACCTTCTTCGTTGTACGGGTTCACGACGGCCGACCGGGTGCCGACGTTCGCCGTCACGTAGGTGACGTCGTGCTCGAGCTCGCCCGGGCGCCACAGGTTGAGGACGTCGGCACCGTGCAGGGCGAGCGCGCGCCCGACGCCCGCGCCGGCGATCACGTGGCCCATGCCCAGCGCGCGGACGCCGGACAGCGGGTCGGCGGCGCCCGGGGGCAGCGGCACCGGGTCGCTGTCGGCGATCTTGGTGATCTCGATCAGCGGCAGATCGGCCAGAGTCTCGCGGTAGTGCGGCTCGGCGAGCAGCTCGGTGGTGGTGCGCAGCATCGGCAGCACGGTCCCGGCCGCCACGGCGGCTTCTTCGAGCTCGATGCCCTTCCAGCCGGCGACGGCGGCGGCCACCCGGTCCGGGTCCTCCGGCACGTCGAGCAGGCGCTGCGCGGCGATCTTGATCTTCGGGTACGGGTTGAGCGGCATCACCCAGCGGTCGTCGGCGGTGCGGTAGAAGCGGAACCCCAGCGCCTGGCTCGGGTTGGCCGCCGCGCTCTGCGGGAAACCGTTGACCAGCTCCCACTTCCGGTCGTAGAACGGGCACAGCCGGTGCGGCGCGACGCGCAGGTCGACGCCGATGTCCTGCCCCTCGCCGCCGCGCAACCGCCAGAGCTTCGCCACCGCCGCCGACTTCGCGGCCAGCGCGATCGCCGACGCGCCGCCGAGGCGCAGCGTGCTCGGGACGACCGGGTCGGCGCCGTCGAAGGTGATCGTGCCGCCGGTGTCGGCGGGACTCATCCCGATGCCGGACAGGAGATCGGCGAGCTCGGCGTGCGGGTCGAAGGCGTCGCCGGCCGCCGGGTGGGCGATCGCGTGCTCGACCCGTTCGGTGAGCGTCATCGGTGGTCCTCCCCTTTCAGGAGTTCGTCGGGTACGGCGACGAGCCGGGCGCGCAGGTACTCCCCGACCGCCTTGCCGACCTGGTCGACGCGCAGGTTCGACGAGCCGCCGGTGCCGAGCAGCCCGCGCAGGACGAAGTGCACGGCCCGCAGGTGCGGGAACTCGTGCCGGACGATCTCGAGGTCCGCGGTCTCCGGCAGCAGCTTGCGGAGCCCGGCGGTGCTCAACGTGCCCCTCAGCCAAGGCCAGGCCTCCGGATCGGACGCCCAGACGCCGACGTTGCAGTTGCCGCCCTTGTCCCCGCTGCGGGCGTGCGCGACGGTGCCGAGCGGCACGAGCCGGGTCCCGGCCGGTTCCCCGTCGGGTTCCGGGTGTGCCGGCTGGTCCACAATGGACGTCTCCGGCGGTGACGGGACGTCTTGTGCTTGCCCGTCCCCGAAAACCACGCGGTGCGGCACGACGTCCGCGGCCAGCACGGCGGGCCAGTAGTCGATCCGGGGCCGCACCCGGACGGCCAGCTCACCACCGCCGTCGTGGAAGAACCCGGGGAAGCTCTGCAGGTACAGGCCGCCGATCCGGGTCGAGAGCCCGAAGCGCTCCAACGGTTCCCGGTCGCGGGAGGTCGCCATGATCCGCACCGCGGCGGTCGCGTCCCACTGGCTGCCGGGGTCCCCGGCCGGGACGCCGATCCGCGTGACGTCCAGCTCGACGCCGTCCGGGCGGTCGCGGCCGAGTTGATCGCGCAGCAGCGCGACCTTGGCGTCGACGTCGAGGCCGGTGACGTAGACGGTGTTGACGACGCTGTACCCGATCTGCCCGAACACCGCGACCTTCGTCGTCGGGGGCGGCGGAGCGCCGGTCGCGCCGGTGATCGCGACCCGGTCGGGGCCGGCCGGGCTCAGGCGGACGTCGTCGAGGTGGACGGTGACGTCGGGGTTGAGGTAACGCGGGCCCTGGATCTCGTAGACGAGCTGGGCGGTGACGGTGTCGACGTTCACCGTGCCGCCGTCGCGGGTGTGCTTGGTGATCACGCAGCCGCCGTCCGCGTCGATCTCGGCGATCGGGAACCCGGGCCGGGCCATGCCGGGAACGCCGGTGAAGCCGGAGAAGTTGCCGCCGACGGCCTGCGGCCCGCATTCGACGACGTGCCCGGCGACGACGGCGCCGGCGAGCCGGTCCCAGTCCCCCGGGCGCCAGCCGTGCCACCACGCGGCCGGCCCGGCGGCCAGGGACGCGTCGGTGACCCGCCCGCAGACGACGACGTCCGCGCCCCCGTCCAGGGCGGCGGCGATGCCCCAGCCGCCGAGGTAGGCGTTGGCCGCGATGGGCGTGGTGTCCCAGCTCGACAGGGGACGCCCGGTGTCGAGGTGGGTCAGCGGGTGCGCCGCGGCCAGCTCACCGAGGTCCGCCAGGAGGTTGTCGCCTTCGACGTGCGCGACCGACAGCGTGACCCCGGCCTCGGCGGCGGCCGCGCGGACGGCGTCGGCGAGCGCGGCGGGGTGGAAGCCCCCGGCGTTGGTGACGACCTTGACGCCGCGCTCGGCGAGCGTCGCGAGGTGGGGCCGCAGCTGGTCGAGGAAGTACTCGACGTACCCGCGGGCGGGATCACGCCGGTACCGCGCGGCGAGAATGGCCAGGGTGACCTCGGCGAGGTAGTCCCCGGCCAGGACGTCGACGGGATCGCCGTCCAGGGCCTCGGCGAGCGCGGTGTAGCGGTCGCCGAGGTATCCGGAGAAGTTCGCGATCCGGATCGCCCGGTCCCGCATCCCGGCTCCCTCCGCCGTCGGCCGCCTCCGACGCTAGCCGCCCCGGGCGGCCGCGGCATCCCCGCCGGCGCGACAGCATCCTCGCCGACGCGCAGGGAGTAGCAGACCTTCTCCGTCTTCGCCGACGCGACGCCGGTGAACAGCGTTGAGGCCGCGGAGATCGATTCACTCGTTCGTGTCCGCTCGGTGCGGCATGGGCCCTGACCTGCGGATTCAAGGTCTCTGCAACGTTTTGTACCCGGGCGGCGGGCAAACTGGAGCCCGCGGGCCGTGCCGCCGAGGGGGCGGCACGGCCCGGTCACGCCCGGGCGAGCCGGCGGCCGCGGAGGGCGGAGAAGACCGCGGCCAGCGCCATGATCCCGGTCATCGCGTAGAACGCCGCGCTCAGGCCTTCGGTGAAGGCCGTGGCGAGCGGGCCGTGCAGGCTCGTGGTGCCGACGAAGACGGCGAACGCCGTGCCGCGCGGGATCGAGTGCGCGGCGACCAGCATGGCCGTGGTGAACGAGAACACCATGCCGACACTGGCGAACGTCCGGAGCACACCGGAGGCGATCCCCAGCCGGCCGGGCGGCGCGGCCTTCATGACGGCCGAGCTGTTGGCCGGGTAGAAGAAGCTGCCGCCGATCATGAGCACGACGTTGCCGGCCACGGCGGGCCACAGGCTGCCGGTGGCCGTCATCCGGGCGAAGATCACCAGCGCGACGACCGACAACCCCAGCCCGGCGGTCGCCGGGAGCACCGGCCCCAGGCGGTCGGCGAGCCGGCCGGCGTACGGGCCTGCCGCCGCTCCGAGCACGTAACCCGGAAGCAGCAGCAGCGACGCGTCGATCGGGCTCAGGCCGCGCGGCCCCTGCAGGTACATGATCACCAGGAAGAGCACGGCGAAGCTGCCGAGCCCCTGCAGCAGCGACGCCAGCAGGGACGGCGTCACCGCGGGGATGCGGAACAGGGACAGGTCCACGGTCGGGTCCGGGTGCCGCCGCTCCACGACCACGAACGCCACCAGCAGCGCCACGCCGATCGCCAGGAAGGCGAGCTGCCGGCCGTTCACCGGTTCGGCGGCCAGCTCCGTCATCGCCCACAGCACGAAGAACAGGCCCGCCCCCAGCGTCACCATGCCGGCCAGGTCCAGCCGGCGGCGGGTCCGCTCGCCGCGGTCGCGCAGCACCCGCAGGGCGAGCACCAGCGCGACCACCCCGATCGGCAGGTTGATCCAGAAGATCCAGCGCCACGAGACGTAGGTGACGATGACCCCGCCGAGCAGCACGCCGACGACCGAGCCCAGGGAGAAGCCGAAGGCGTTGAACCCGTAGGCGCGGCCGCGTTCGGCGGGCGGGTACAGCTCGGCGATGATCGCCCCGCTGTTGGCGGCGATCAAAGCGGCGCCAACACCTTGCAGGACACGGAAACCGATGAGGCTCGCCGCGTCCCAGGACAGCGCGCACAGCACCGAGCCGAGCACGAAGACCGCGAAGCCGGCCTGGTACATCCGCACCCGGCCGAACACGTCACCGAGCCGGCCGAGCTGCGTGGCGAGCACCGTGACGACCAGCAGGTAGCTGATCACCACCCAGGTGACGGCCGAGAGCGAGATGCCCAGGTCGGCTTCGATCGCGGGCAGCGCCAGCACGACGATCGTGCCGTCGACCGCCGCGACGAGCACGCCGATCATGACGACGAGCATCCCGAGTGTGCGCCGCTCGGTCATTTCCCGGACGGTGCCTGGAGGATCCACGTGCGCCCGTCGGGATCGCGGACGCTCATCTCGCGCGTCCCGAAGTGGGTGTCCTCGAACGGGCTGACGACCTCGACCGGCGCACCGGCTTCGAAGCCGTCTTCGGCGGGGACCTTGATGACGACCTGCATCCCGGTCGGCCGGTCCTCGGGCACCTCGGCGACGAACAGGTACGCGCCGTCGCCGTTGCGCAGCAGCCCCGAGTTGTGGTCGGTCTCGAAGTCGAGTTCGAACCCGAGGGCCCGGAAGAACTGGGCGGCCTTCCCCCAGTTGTGGGTCTCGAGGTACAGGGCTTCGACGCCGTCACTCTTCATCGCTGTTCTCCTTCGGAGTCGACCGTGGCGGCCAGGTACTGGCGCAGCGCGTCGGCCACGAGGGCCGACAGCGACTTCCCGGTGTCCACGGCGTGGTGCTTGACCTCACGGATCAAGTCCGTCGGCAGGTACACGTTGAACTGCTTGACGTCCTTGTCGCTCATGACAGAATGCTAGCACGCTAGCCAGCTACCTAGCTAGGCCGCAGGACCCGGAACGCCGTGAAGGCCACCTTGAGGGACTCTGAGTCCCTCAAGGTGGCCTTCACGGCACTTCAGCCCGGGGTCGGGTCAGCTCGCCAGGACGACCGAGCGGGTCAAGTGGGCCGGGCGGTCCGGGTCGCGGCCCGCGGCCTCCGCGAGGGCCACCGCCAGGCGCTGGATCGCCACCAGCTCGGCCAGCGGGTCCAGCTCGCCCTGGTGCAGGTGCGCGCCGGTCGCCTCGATCTGGCGGACCAGGCCCGGGTCCAGTGGCGCCAGGCTCCACACCGCCCGGCCCGGGGCCGCCACCGCGATCGGGCCGTGGCGGTACTCCATCGCCGAGTACGACTCCGTCCACCAGGCCGCCGCCTCGCGGACCTTCAGCGCCGCCTCGTTCGCCACGCCCACGTGCCAGCCCGCACCGAGGAACGAGATCTGGGACGCCGTGAGCAGTTCCGGGTCGAGTGGGCGGTCCAAGGCCGCCACGACGTCCGCCAGCGCCTGGTCTGTCGGCAGGCCCAGGTGGGCACGCAGGAGCAGCAGCTGCGTCGTCGGGAACCGGGTCTGGACCACCGAACGCTCGTCGGCATACGGCAGGCAGACGACGTCGTCGGACAAGCCCGCCGCCGGGGAGTCGGCCACCGCCGTGATCGTCGTGACGCGGGTGCCCGGCTTCGTCCGCTCCAGCGCCGTCAGGATCTCCGTGGTCGTGCCGGAGCGGGTCAGCGCCAGCACGCGGTCGTACGGCCGGTCGAGCTTCGCCTCCGACGCCGCGAAGACGTCGGTCAGGCCGTGGCCGGCGTCCTCGCGCAGCTGCGCGTAACTCTGCGCCATGAACCACGAGGTGCCGCAGCCGATGACGGCGACGCGCTCCCCCATCGCGGGCAACGCCGGTGCGTGCTGCGGCAGTTCCTGCAGGACGCGCGCCCAGCATTCCGGCTGGCTGGTGATCTCGTCGAAGGTGTGGGACATCGTTCTCCTGAATTCAGTGGCCGAGAAGGGTGCGCAGTGCGGGCTGGAGGCGGTCGCCGTGCGCGCGGACGAGGTCGTCGCACAGCTCCCAGATCCGCTCGACCGGCAGCGTGGCCGCGGTGGCGGGGTCGGTCATCGCGGCGTGCCGGACGTGGCGCGGGTCGTCCTCGATCGCCGCGCGCACGACCAGGTCGTTCATGCTCAGGTAGGTCCGGTTGAGCGCGGCCAGCTGCGGCGGCAGGGCGCCGATCCGCGTCGGCCGGACGCCGGTGCCGTCGACCAGGCACGGCACCTCGACCACCCCGCCGGCGGGCAGGTTCTCGATCAGGCCGCGGTTGACGACGTTGCCGTAGACCGTGCGCGGCGTCCCGGTGACGATGCTGTGGATGATCTGCGGTGCGTACTCGTTCGTGCCTTCGACGGGCAGCGGCTCACCGGCGGCGACCGCGTGGCGCGTCCGCTCGTACTCGGCCTCGTTCTCCGCGACGATCTCCAGGTAGGCCCCGACCGGCAGCCGCAGCCGCTCGATCTCGCTGTCGTGGTGCAGGTACCAGGGCACGTACTCGGCGGAGTGCTCGCTCGTCTCCGTCGGGTAGTAACCGAGCCGCCGGAACATGTCGAACCGGACGCGCCGCCGCAACTGCTCGTCGCCCTCGGCGAGTGACGCCAGCCGCGGGTAGAGGTCGGTGCCACCGTGCTCGAACCGCAGCACCCAGGCCTGGTGGTTGACGCCGGCCGCGACGTAGGTGACCTCGTCGAACGGCACCCCGACCAGCTCGGCGAGCCCGTGCACGGTCCAGTAGACCGAGTGGCACAACCCGACGACCCGCGTCAGCCCGGTGGCCTCGCTCAGGTACTGGACGTTCATCGCCATCGGGTTCGTGTAGTTCAGCAGCCACGCGTCCGGGCAGACCTCGGCGATGTCCGCGCCGAGTCCCTTCAGGAACGGGAACGTCCGCAGCGCGCGGAAGATCCCGCCGATGCCGAGCGTGTCGCCGATGGTCTGGTGCAAGCCGTACCGCTCGGGGACGGCGAAGTCGGTGCGGGTCGACTCCCCCATCCCGATCTGGACCATGTCGACGACGAAGTCCGCGCCGGCCAGGGCTTCCCGGCGGTCGGCGTGCGCGGTGAGCACCGGCTTCACGCCCCGGACGGCGGCGATCTGCCGGGCCGCGGCCAGCGCGGTCGCCAGCCGTTCCGGGTCGATGTCGTGCAGGGCGACGTGCACGCCGTCCAGCTCGGGGTAGGTGAACAGGTCGGCGAGCAGGCCCTGGGTGAACACGACGCTTCCCGCGCCGACGAAGGTGATCTTGGGGGTGGTCATGCGTGATCCGATTCGGTGCGTTCGAGGTGGACGAGGACGTCGTCCCACGTGGCCTGGCCGGCGGTGCCGCCGCGGGCGCGGACCGAGAAGCCACCGCAGACGACGCCGCAGCGCAGCGCCGTCCCGAGCGGCAGCCCGGCCAGGACGCCGGCGAGGAACCCGGCGTTGAAGCTGTCCCCGGCGCCCACGGTGTCGACGGCGGTCACCGGGATCCCTGGTGTGGTCGTGAGCTCGCCGTCGCGGCAGGCGAAAGCGCCGTCGGCGCCGTCCTTGACCACGACGGCCGGGCCGCGGGCGGCCAGCGTCGTGGCGGCCTCCCACGGGTCGTCCGCGCCGGTCAGCCGGACCGCCTCCGCGGCGTTGGGCAGCAGGAAGTCCGTCTCCCCCAACAGGTCCCCGACGTCCCAGCGCCCGGCCGGGTCGTCGTTGGTGTCGACGGACGTCGTCGCGCCGTGCCCGCGGGCGGCGCGCAGCAGACCCGCCAGCGCGGGCGCGAGCTTCGGGAGCAGGAAGTACGACGACGAGTGGACGTGCCGGCTCACCGCGAGCAGCTCCGGCGGGACGTCGTCGGCGCCGATGGCCGCCAGGGTGCCCGGTGCGGTGACGATCGCGCGGTCGCCGTCGCGGGTCAGGACGGTGGTCAACGGCGTCGGCAACGACGGGTCGGTCCGCAACGCCGTGGTGTCGACGCCGCGTTCTTCCAGCGCGTCACGGACGAACCGGCCGCCGGCGTCGTCGCCGACGCGCCCGGCGAAGGCGACCTTCAGCCCCAGCCGGGCCGCGCCGGCGGCGGTGATGGCGCCGGAGCCGCCGAGGGTGAGCACGCCGGAGTCGGCGAGCTGCTCCCGCTGGCCGAACGCGAGATCCGTCCGAAGTGGACCGACGATGACGTCGGGGTTGGCGTCACCGACCACGAGCAGGTCGAAGTGGGGCATGGCGGCCTAGCCCTTGAGGCCGCTGGAGGTGATGGACTGGATGAACGTCTTCTGCGCGCCGAGGAAGGCGAGCAGCACCGGCAGCACGGTGATCACGTTGCCCGCCATCACCGCGGCCCAGTTCGTGTGGTGCTGGCCCTGGAACGTCGTCAGGCCCAGCTGCAGCGTGTAGACGGTGTCGTGGTTGACCGCGATCAGCGGCCACGTCAGGTCGTTCCACGTGCTCAGGAACGTCAGCACGGCCACCGTGCTCAGCGCGGGCCGCGACAGCGGCAGCACGATCGTGAACAGCACACGCAGCCGCGAGCAGCCGTCGATCCACGCCGCTTCTTCGAGTTCCCGGGGCAGGGAAAGGAAGAACTGGCGCAGCAGGAACACCGCGAACGGCGTCACCAGCGACGGCACGATGAGCGCGCCCAGGGTGTCGATCAGGCCGAGCTTCTTCATCACCAGGAACGTCGGGATCATGGTCAGCTGGAACGGGATCGCCATCGTCGCGATCATCAGCCCGAGCAGCGCCCGCGAGCCGGTGAACCGCATCCGCGCGAACGCGTACCCGCCCAGCGTGCCGAACAGCAGGTTCGACACCACGGTCACCGCCGACACGATCAGCGAGTTCGAGAACCAGCGCACGAAGAGCGCGTTGTCGAGCACGTAGCGGTAGCCCGAGAAGTCCACATGGGACGGCCACAGCGCGGGCGGGAACCGGTTGATCTCGGCGTTGCTCATCACCGAGCTGAGCAGCAGCCACACCAGCGGCGCGGCGAACACGAGCGCCAGCGGCACGAGCAGCAGGTGCCACGGGCTGAACGGCAGCCGCGGGCGGCGCAGCACGGGCAGGACGCGCGGCGCGGGCACGCCGTCGAGCCGGGCCGTCATCGCAGCACCTTCCGGGGACGGCGGAGCAGGCGGACGGCGATCACGAGGACGAGCAGGGCCAGCGCGAGCACGTACGCCGACGCCGCGCCGTAGCCGGCGGTGAAGTTCTTGAACGCCTGCTCCCAGACGAAGTAGACGATCACCGTGGTGGAGCCGAGCGGGCCACCCTTGGTCGTCACGTACACCAGGTCGAACACCTGCAGCGACGTGATCAGCTGCCACACCACCAGGAACGCCGTCACCGGCATGATCGCCGGCAGCGTCACGTGCCGCAGCACCCGCCAAGCGCCCGCGCCGTCCAGCCGCGCGGCCTCGACCAGCGACGGCGGGACGTCCTGCAGCGCGGCGAGGTACACCACGACGCAGAACCCGGTGCCGCTCCACAACGTGATACCCACGAGCACCAGCAACGCCTGCCCGGGATCGGTCAGGAACCCCTGCGGGGACACACCGAGGTGGTGCAGCAGCGAGTTGGCCGCGCCGAACTGCGGGTCGAGGATGAAGGAGAACAGCACACCCTGCGCGGTCGCCGAGAGCACGAACGGCACGAAGACCAGCGTCCGGTAGACGCCGATCAGCCGGATGCGCCGGTTCAGCGCCTGCGCCAGCAGGAAGCCGAACAGGATGCTCAGCGGGACGTAGAGCACCGTGTACAGCACGGTGTTCCCGACCGCCTGGGCGAAGTGCGGGTCCTGGGCGAGCGCCGCGTAGTTGTCCCCGCCGACCCACCGGCTGGGCGTCACCAGGTCGTCGACCTGGAACGACAGCAGCAGCGACCAGGCCACGGGCACCACGCCGAGCCCGAGGATGATGAGCACGGCGGGTGAGACGTAGGCCCACGCGGCCGCGCTCTCACGGCGACGGCGGCTCTTGGCGTGCTGGTGGGCGGGCGGGACGGTGATGGGCCTCGGCAGTCCGGGCATGGCGGCTCCCTATCGCGGAATGATCAGGGCGGCGTTCGCGGCCGCGGCGCAGTCGCGCAGCGCGTCGGCCGGGGACGCCTGGCCGAGCAGCACGGCGACGATCGCGGTGCCCAGCGCCGCCGACACCTGCGGGTAGGCCGGGTGCACCGGCCGGACCCTGGCGTTCTCAAGCGCGTCGACGAACACCGGCAGGCCCGGCGTTTCGGCGGTCTTCTCCTGCCACGCGGGCAGTTGCTGCGTCCCCCGGCTCAGCGGGAGGCTGCCCGCGCCGTCGTCCCAGCGGACGTCCTGGGCCGGGGCCGCCAGCCAGGCCAGGAACGTGCGCGCCGCCCGGACCCGCTCCTCGCCGTTGTCGAAGAGCGTCCAGGTGTCCGGCCCGGAGATCGTCAGCGGACGGCCGCTGAAGCTGGGCAGCGGCACCACGGCGTAGTCGACCCCGGCGTCGGCGATGTCGGGCAGCTGCCACGGCCCGGTGACGACCATGCCGATGTTGCCGCTCTCGAACGCCTGGTACATCTGCTCGCTGCCGGTTTTCGGGTCGAGGTAGACGGCCTTCGCCGCGGCGAGGTCGCGCACGACTTCGAGCGCGCGCACGCCCTGGTCGGCGAACCCGATGCCGCGGCCGCCCGGCCCGATCACGTCACCGCCGAGGTCCCACAGCATCGGCCAGAGCCGCCAGACGGTGTCCTCGTCGCCGGTGGCCGGCCAGGCGGTGCCGAAGACCCCGCCGCCCGGATCGGTGAGTTTCCTTGCGGTGGCGACGAAGTCGGCCCACGTCCAGCCCGCGACGGGCGGCGGGGTGCCGGTCTTCTCGAACAACGCCTTGTTGTAGACGACGGCCAGCGAGTCGAGCAGCGCCGGGACCGCGCGGACGCGGCCGTTCACGGTGACCGCCTCCCGGGCCGGGGCCCAGAAGCCGGGGCCCGCGTCGACGAGGTCGGTGACGTCGACGACGCTCGGGCTGCGCGCGACGCTGGCGAGGTCCGAGCCGAAGACGTAGGCGATGTCGGGGAAGGACCCCGACGCGAGCGCCGCGGTGATCTTCTGCAGCATCGCGTCGGCGAGCACACCGCCGCCGAGGTCGATCCGGATGCCGGGGTGGGTCCGCTGGAAGTCTTCGACGAGGGTGTCGAGGACCTTCTTGCCCGTGTCGGTCTGGCCGTGCCAGACCTCGACCGTCACCGGCCCGCCGCCGCTGTTCGTGGCCGCGCCGCAGCCGGCCAGCGCGGTGCCGACGGTGAGACCGCCGACACCGCGCAGGAAACCCCGCCGGTCCATCAGCAGGTTTTGCGGACGTAGCCGGACTCGCCCTTGGGGACGACGTCGAGGTCACGGCGGACGATGCTCAGCGAGCTCCACCGGCTGCAGGCGGTCTTGAGGCCACCGTCGGTGTACTCGATGACGATCACGTGGTCGCCGAACGCGGGGGTGAACTCGTCGCAGTTCTTCTGCTGCCCGCACTCTTCGGCGATGGCGAAGTCCAGCCCGTTGGCCTGGCGCTGGCCGGCCAGCTCGGAGGTGTTCTTCTGCGCGATCGCCAGGCCCTTCGCGTGGGCGTGGGCGGAAAGCAGGCGGATGTAGGCCTGCGCGTCGCTGTCGGAGAGGAGACCGCGGGAGCGCGTGAAGCTGTCGTAGTTGTCCGGCTCGATCGCCTGGTAGCCCTTGGCCGCGCAGTCGTCGATCCAGGCGTTCACCTTGGCCGCGACGCGCGTGCGCTTGTCCGCGGTGTGCAGGTCGAGCAGGGCCTCGTCCCAGTCCTCGTCGACGACGGCGTTGCCGTTCGCGTCACGCAGCAGCAGGTCGCCCCACTCCCCCTCGGAGCCGGGCTGGGCCTGGAAAGCGTTGACGTAGCAGATGTTGTAGAGCCCGGCGGCCGGGGCGTCGCCGTGGTCGCGGCTGACGACCTGGACGCCCGCGGGCGGGGTGTAGGCGCCGCCGATCTGGTAGTCGAAGCCCGCCTTGACCGGCGGCGGGGTGACGGCGGCCGGGGCCGCCGAAGCCGTGCACGCGGAGCCGCCGAGGACGGCGGCCGCGAGCGCGGCACTGGCGAGGAACCGAACGCGGGAGAAGGGCATCATCGAACTCCGGATGATGGTGGGCACGACCCCGCCTCGGACCACGTGCGCGTCCTGGCGACTCAGTCCGGGCTCGCGGCGGAGGCCGACATACCGGCTGGGCGTACCTCTCACGTCGGGGCGTCCGTTCCGACGTGCCCAGAAGTAAAGCGAGCAAGACCGGGCATGTCAAGTGCTCGATACTGGGGTTTCTTCGTCGTTAATGGACAGTTTCGAGCATTGCTTCAGGCCCCGGTCAGCTGCGTTGGCTGTACGGTCCAGGGAGTCCCCCAAAGTTCGTCGATGGAGGAATCCGGACACTCAGCGGCCCGAATCCTCCATCGACACAGCGATGTCGCCGTTCGAGCATGCCTTCAGGCCGTGCCGACTCCGTGCAGCAGCGTGCCGACCAACAGGTCCGCCGCCTCCGAGGCGCTCGACGGCTGCCGCGACGCCAGGTGCTGCAGCTGGATCAGGAGGTGGTACACCCAGCCCTCCGGGACGTCCGCCCGGAACACGCCCTCCTCGGTGGCGCGCGCGATGAAGGCGTCCACCTCGGCGATCATCCGGCCCCGGCGGTCCTGAATGGACGGTTCGGCGATCATCCGGGTCAGCTCCACCGGCCACTTGCGGTTGACCTCGATGATGCCCTCGGCGTAGCGGTGCAGGGCCACCGGCACCGGCGCTTCCCGCAGCCGCGCGCGGTCGACGGCCTCCTCGACCGCCGACAGCCGGGCGTCGTAGACCGCGGCCAGCAACTCGTCACGCGAGGCGAAGTGCCGGTAGACCGTGCGGCGGTCGACCCCGGCTTCGGCGGCGATCGCGCCGATGCTGGCCGCCGGGTCGGCGGCCAGCATGCGCGCCCCCGTCGTCAGGACGGTTTCGAGGTTGCGCAGCGCGTCGGCTCTCATGCGGCCAAGCTAACTACACCGCCGGCCGCGCGCTGGTGTGGGTGAACTCGACCGTCGACAGCATCGACGTGTCCGAGGCGGCCGTGCGCTGCCGGCCGAACGTCAGCACCTTCGCGGGCTCCACCGCGAAGATCAGCGCGTCGTTGCCGCCCTGCCGCAGACCTTCCTCGCCCACCTCGTACTTCCAGCTGCCGTCCCACTTCTCCAGGTACGCGGCGGCGAGGCGTTCGAGCGTCGGCCGGTCGGTGACGCGCCGCGCCTCCCCCTCGACCATCACGTCGAGGCCGTCGTCCCAGGTGTTGCGGCCGGTGGTCAGCACGACGTTCGGGTTCGCGGTGAGGTTGAGGTACTTCTGTTCCGTGGCACCGGTCCCGAAGTGCAGCTTGCCGTCCAGCCAGATCGCGACCAGCGGCGTGACGTGCGGCCGGCCGTCCGCGCGCACGGTCGTGAGCCAGCTGATCTGGGCGGACTCCAGCACTTCCCGGGTCGTGGCCCAGTCGGTGGGCCGCGTGCCGGGATCGCTGAACCGGTCGTCGAGGTGGATCGTCGGGTCGTTCATCGGTGAACTCCGATCATCAGCGGTAGATCATCAGTGGGTTACGGAAGCGCGGTACGCGGCCTCCAGCTGCGCCGCGACGGTGGGACCGCCGGGCACCGGGCCGCGCCGCGCGCCCGGTCCGAGGTGGGATTCCCGCAGTTCGTCCATGAAGGCCTCCCACAGCGGCGGCCCCCCGGCCGTCAGCACCTCGGCGCGGGCGGCGTACGCGTCGCCCACCGGCAGGTGCCGCACCCCCCAGGCGCTGAGCTGGACCAGCACGGGCACCAGCTCGATCGCCTGCTCGGTGAGGCTGTAGGTGACCTTCTGCTTGTGCGAAGGATCGCCGGCCCTGGTGAGCAGCCCGTGCTCGACGAGCACGGCCAGCCGGTCGGCGAGGACGTTCGACGAGATCCGCTCGGGGCCGCCCAGCAGCTCGCGGAAGTGCCGCGAGCCGCCGAAGACGACGTCACGCAGGACGAGCAGCGTCCAGCGGTCACCGAAGATCTCCAGCGACAGGTTGATCGGACAGCCCGACCTCGTGTCCTTGCGCACTGCTCTCACCTCGAAACCGGTTGCATTACCGCACCAGTATGAGGCACCGCACAAGCGGTAGCAAATCGGCGGCGATGAGGCCATGTTGAAGGTGCGACGCCGGATGGAGCCGCGAGAACCGAAGGAGTCCCGATGACGGACATGAAACTCGAGATCGCCGTGCTCCCCGTCTCCGACGTCGACCGGGCGAAGAACTTCTACAAGGCGCTCGGCTGGCGCGAAGACGCCGACTTCCCGGGCGAAGGCGGGTTCCGGGTGATCCAGCTGACGCCGCCGGGCTCACCCACTTCGGTGATCTTCGGCAGCCGGATCACCGACGCCGTACCAGGTTCCGCCCAGGGCCTGCATCTCGTCGTCACCGACATCGAGGCGGCCAGAGCCGAGATCGCCGCGCAGGGTGTCGAGATCAGCGAGGTGTTCCACGACGCCGGGGGCGTGTTCCACCACGCCGGCACCGAAGGGCGGGTCAGCGGCCCGGACCCGGACCACACCAGCTACGCGTCGTTCGCCTCGTTCAGCGACCCGGACGGCAACGGCTGGGTGCTGCAGGAGATCACCACCCGGCTGCCCGGCCGGGTGACGGACGTGACGTTCTCCTCCGCCCCCGAACTGGCCGACGCGCTGCGCCAGGCCGCGGCCGCGCACGGGGAGCACGAGAAGGAGCTCGGGCACGAGGACGCCGACTGGCCGGCCTGGTACGCCGAGTACATGGTGCAGCACGGCCGTTCGGGTGCGTGACACCGTGGAGCTGAGCGGACAGACCGTCGTCGTGCTCGGCGGCAGCGCGGGCATCGGCCTCGCGACGGCCCACCACGCCCGCGCCGCCGGGGCCGACGTGATCCTGACCGGACGCGACCCCGCGCGTCTCGAAGAAGCCGCGCGGGAAGTCGGCGCACTCCGCACCGCGGCGTTCGACGCCACCGACTTCGGCCGGCTCGAAGGGTTCTTCGCGGAGCTGCCGACCGCGGTCGACCACGTGCTGGTCACCGCGGGCGGCCCGTACTACGCGCCGCTCGCCGAAATCGACTTCGAGCGGGCCCGCTCGCACCTCGACGGGCACCTGTGGCTGGCTTTGCGCGTCGCGCAGCTCGCGGTGGGCAAGGTCCGCCCCGGCGGAACGCTGCTGTTCGTCGGCGGCACCGGCGCCCGCCGCCCGGCCGTCGGTCTCTCGATCACCGCGGCGATGACCGCCGCCCTGCCCGCGCTCGTCGCCAACCTCGCGCTGGAGATCGCCCCGATCCGGGTGAACCTGCTCGCGGCGGGCTTCGTCGACACCCCGCTTTCGGCGTCGCTGCTGGGTGACGACCTCGAAAACCGCCGGGCGCAGCTGCGCGAGACGCTCCCGATCGGGCGTGTGGTGGAGGCCGGCGACGTGGCGTCGCTGGCCGTCCACCTGATGACGAACACGGCGCTGACCGGCGCGACCTATGACGTCGACGGGGGCCAGCAGGTGGTTCAGCGGTAGGGGCGGAAGAACTCGCGCAGCTCGGCCGCGTAGGCCTCCGGCTCTTCGAACGCCGCGAAGTGGCCGCCGCGGAGGTGTTCGGTGACCCGGGCGACGTTCGCCGTGCGGTCCAGCCACGCCCGCGGCGGGCGCAGGATGTCGCCCGGGAACAGGGAAAACCCCGACGGCACCTCGACCCGGCGCTGGAGCTGCTCGACCGGGATCGCCGAGTTCGCGCGGTACATCCGCATCGACGAGCCGATCGTCCCGGTCAGCCAGTAGATCATGACGTTCGTGAGGATCTCGTCCTTCGTGTAACTGCGCTCGATGTCGCCGTCACAATCGCTCCAGGCCCGCATCTTCTCGACGATCCACGCGGCCAGCCCGGCCGGTGAGTCGGTCAGGCCGACCGCGGCCGTCTGCGGTTTCGTGCGGTGCATCGCGGCGTAGGCCCCTTCCGCCGCGCCCCACGTCGCGACGGAGTCGAACCACTCGCGTTCCTCCGGCGCCAGTTCCCGGTCGCCGGGCAGGACCGGGATGCCCGCGTCGGTGCGGTGGACCGCCACCACCCGGTCAGCGTGGTCGAGCCCGAGGTACCGGCTCACGTGGCTGCCGATGTCGCCGCCCGCGGCGCCGAACCGCGGATACCCCAGGACGTTCATCAGCTCGGCCCACAGGCCGGCGACGGCGATCGAGTTCAGCGGCGGACCGGACGGGCGATCCGAGTAGCCGTAGCCCGGCATGTCCGGCACGACCACGTCGAAGGCGTCGGCGGGGTCGGCGCCGTGCGCGCCGGGATCGGTCAGCAGCGGGATCACCTTGGTGTAGCGCCAGAACGAGTCCGGCCAGCCGTGGCTCAGGACCAGGGGCAACGCGCTCCCGGCCGCCGCTTTCGCGTGCACGTAGTGGATCCCGAGCCCGCCGAGCGAGACCCGGAAGCGAAGCAGCTCCCCCAGTTCCGCTTCCCGCGCCGGCCAGTCGAACCCGTCCGCCCAGTAGGCGACGAGCTCGCGCAGGTAACCGACGTCGGTGCCGAGCGACCAGCCGGCGTCCTCGGGCGCGTCCGGCCAGCGCGTCGCGCGCAGCCGCGCACGCAGGTCTTCCAGCACGGCGGGGTCGGTCTTCGGGTGGAACGGCTCAGGCATGCCCGCACCCTACGGCCGGCCACCGACATTCCCGCCAAGATATTCCTTGACACGAATATTCTCAGTGGTGAATACTTCTGCTCATGGACGAGATCGCAGCAGCACTGGGAGACGCGAAGCGGTGGCGCATCGTGGAGCTCCTCGCGGAGCGGCCGCGGTCGGTCGGCGAACTGGCCGAACTCACCGGCCTGCGGCAGCCGCAGACCACCAAGCACCTGCAGACCCTCGCCCGCGCCGGCCTCGTCACCGTTTCCCCGCTGGGGCAGCGCCGGGTCTACGCGATCGAAGCGGGCCCGCTCGCCGCGTTCCGAGAACGACTGGGGGAACTGGTCGGCGCCATCGAGGCGCACGCCGGCGAACGGGACGTCCTGACGCGCTACCAGGCCGCGATCGAGGCGGAGACCGCCGCCGCGAACCGGCGGCAGTGGGCGGACGGGCGCACGTTCACCTTCGAGCGCCTCCTGCCGGTGCCCCCGGACGTCGCCTGGCGGCACTGGGTCGACCCGGACCTGCTCGCGTCGTGGTGGGCCCCGCCGTCGATGCGGATCTCCGAGTGCGTCCTCGAGCCGGAAGCCGGCGGGCGCGTCGTGCTCGAATACCGCGACGCCGAAGGGCTTTACCGCGCCGAAGGACGGGTCCGCACCGCCGAAGAGCCCGGGCACCTCGCCTTCGCGCTCTCGGTGCTCGACGCGGCCGGAGCCGTCTCCTTCACCGGCCACTACGACCTGACCCTGACCCCGGCCCCCGGCGGCACCCGCCTGCGGCTGGACCTGCGCATCACCGACACGACCGTCGAGTCCGCCCCGTTCGTCGCCGGCATCGAAACCGGCTGGGACCAGGTGCTCGACCAGCTCATCGCAACACTCACCCCAGGAAGAGGAACCCCGTCATGACCAGCTCGACCGGCCGCAAGGTCACTGCCAACATCGCCCTCACCCTCGACGGGCACTACAACGGCCCCGCCGGGCCCGCCGACTTCGGCGCCATCGCGCCGTACGTGACCACCGACGTCGCCCGGGACCACATGAGCCGCATCTGGGAGAACGCGACGACCGCGGTGCTCGGCCGCAACAACGCCGAAGGCTTCCTCGGCTTCTGGCCGTCGGTCGCCGGGAACGAGGACGCCGACCCGCGCGACCGCGGCTACGCGAAATGGCTCGTCGACACCGAGAAGGTGGTCCTGTCGACCACGTTGACCGAGGCGCCATGGGAACGCGCCCGCGTCGTGAACGCCCCCGCGGCCGACGTCGTCACCGATCTGAAGGCCACCGGCGAAGGCGAGATCCTCGTCAACAGCAGCGCGAGCGTCATCAAGCCGCTGCTCGCGGCCGACTTGATCGACCGGCTCTACCTGCTGATCTGCCCCGAGATCACCGGTGGCGGCCGCCGCCTGTTCGACGACGGCCTGCCCGCGACCAAGTGGACGCTCACCCGCCAGGAGACCGGGTCGCTGGGCGAGACCGCCCTGATCTACGACCGCGTGCACTGACCCGGCGAAAGCGCTTTGTCGATACCGCCATCTTTCACCCGACCGAGGTCGAAGGCCGGGTGAAAGATCACGGCCCGGATTGCCGGGTTCCGGAGCCGGTGGCAGCGTCGGACGCGCCCGAACGCACACCACCACCACGAAACCCGGGAGCCCGGTATGACGACGACCGAAATGCCCGCCGTCCACGAGTGCACGGTCAGCGGCTGTTCCTACAACGACGACGGCTGCCACGCCTTCGCCATCACCGTCGGCGGCGACAACGGTTCCGCCGACTGCGGCACCTTCGTGCCGCTGAACACCAAGGGCGGCCTCGACCGCGTCACCGCGCAGGTCGGCGCGTGCTCCCGGGCGGACTGCCGGCACAACGCGTCGCTGGAGTGCACGGCGTCGAGCGTCCGGATCGGTGCCGGCGGCGGCACGGCGAACTGCCTGACCTACCAGAAGTAGCCGGGGTCCCCGGGTGGACGCGGGTGTCCACCCGGGACGCCGTCATTCGACCAGCTTCCCGGCCGTGGAGACCTCGCGCATGAGCGCGGCGATGTCCTCGGGCACCGGCGGGATCTCCTCCCGCTCGATCCGGCCGGGCCCGGACCACACCAGGTTCACGCGCAGGCCCGGGTCGAGGTCCGGGAAGTCGGCGCGGTTGTGGCACCCGCGGGTCTCACGGCGTTCGAGCGCCGCCTCGAGCGTGGCGCGAGCCGCGAGCGCCGACGCCTTCAGGTCGAACGCGTGCGCCACGTCCTGGAAACCGGCCAGGTCCGGGTGCACGCCGATCTTCGTCGTCCGCTCGTCGGCTTCGTCCAGTTCGGACAGTCCCGCGCGGAGGCCGGCCTCGTCGCGGACGACCCCCGCGTGCTCGGTCATCGTGTCGCGGATCGTGCGCTGCAGGGCCCGCACGTTCTCCGGGCCGTCGGCGGCCAGCAGGTCGTCCACCTCGCCCCGCGCTTCGGCCAGAGCTTCCGCCGACCGGCGCTGGGCCGGCAGGTCCGCGGAGTAGCGGGCCGCGGCCTCGCCGGCGATCCGGCCGTACACCAGCAGCTCGATCAGCGAGTTGCCGCCGAGCCGGTTGGCGCCGTGCAGGCCGCTGGACGCCTCGCCGATCGCGTAGAGGCCCTCGACGCCGGTCCCGTGGTCGGCGCTGCGGACCCAGACGCCGCCCATCGAGTAGTGCGCGGTCGGCGCGATCTCGATCGGGGACCGCGTGATGTCGAGCATCTGCAGCTCCAGCAGCGTCTGGTAGACCCGCGGCAGGCGGCGCATGATCGTTTCGCGGGGTAGGTGCGAGACGTCCAGCCAGACGCCGCCACGCGGAGTTCCCCGGCCCTCTTTGATCTCCGTGTACGCGGCGAGCGCGACCCGGTCCCGAGTGGACAGTTCACGGCGCCGCGGGTCGTAGCGCTCCATGAACCGCTCCCCCGCGGCGTTGCGCAGGATCCCGCCCTCGCCGCGGGCGGCCTCCGACACCAGCGTCCCGGCCGCGTTCTCCGGCTCCAGCAGCCCGGACGGGTGGAACTGCACCAGCTCCGGGTCCCGGATCCGGCCGCCCGCGAGCACGGCCAGCCGGAACGCGTCGCCGGTGTTCTCGTCGCGGCGCGACGACGTGCGGCGCCAGATCCGCGTGTGCCCGCCGGCGGCGAGGATCACCGCGTCGGCGTGCACGACGTACCGGCTGCCGTCGCCGAGGTCGAATCCGTAGGCGCCGAACACCACGTTGTCGCGCACCAGGATCCTGGTGACGTAACAGGTGTCGAGGATCCGGACGCCCAGCTGCACCGCCCGGTTCACCAGCGTCCGCTGGATCTCCAGGCCGGTGTAGTCGCCCGCGAAGGCGGTCCGCCGGTAGGTGTGCGCGCCGAAGAACCGCTGGGAGATCCGGCCGTCGGCCTCCCGGGCGAACGGCATGCCCCACCGTTCGAGGTCCTCGATCCCGCGCGCCGCGTTCTCGGCGACGGTCCGCACCGTGTCCGGGCGGGCGAGCAGGTAGCTTTCCTTGATCGTGTCGGCCGCGTGCTGCTGCCACGAGTCCTCGACGTCCATCGTGGACAGTGCCGCGTTGATCCCGCCCGCGGCGAGCGTGGTGTGCGCGTCGGCCTTGGCGCGCTTGCCGACGACGAGCACGTCGGCACCGCGCTCGGCCAGCTCGATCGCCGCGCGCAGGCCCGCGCCGCCGGAGCCGATCACCAGCACCGACGTCGCGAGCCGCCGCTCTTGCAGGTGGGTCATCGGGCGAGCCAGTCCGCCAGCCGGGTCTCGGCGAGCCGCGCGCCCGGTCCCGGCAGGAGGCTGTCCTTCGCCAGCAGCGTCCCGAAGTACCGCGCCTGCGGGTCGCTGACGACCTCGCGGGTATCGGATCGCGCGGCCAGCACCGTGCGGATCCACTCGTCGAGGCCGAACACCTCCGGGCCGCCGACCTCGATCGTGCCGCCGGCAGGCTCGCCGGCCGCCGCCCGGCCGACCGCCGCGGCCACCTCGGCGGCCGCGATCGGCTGGACCCCGCCGCTGGGCAGGCGCACGACGCCGTCCGCCGTCGCGGTGTCCGCGATGCCGCCCGCGAACTCGAAGAACTGGGTCGCGCGCACGATCGTGTAGGGCAGGCCGGCGTCCTTGATCAGGGCTTCCTGCGCCACCTTCGCGCGCAGATAACCGGATTCCGGCAGCCGCTCCGAGCCCACCACCGACAGCGCGACGTAGTGCCCGACACCGGCTTCCTTCGCGGCCTCGACGAGGTTTCCGGTGGAGGTGCGGAAGAACGCGAGGACGTCGTCGTCGGCGAACGACGGCGAGTTCGACACGTCCACCAGGACGTCCGCGCCCTGCAGGACTTCCTTCAGTCCTTCGCCGGTCAGGGTGTTCACGCCGGTGCTCGGCGCGGCGGGCACGGCTTCGTGCCCGTGCTCGGTCAGCCGGGCGACAAGGGTCTTGCCGATGAGGCCGGTTCCGCCGATGACGACGATCTTCATGGTCGTTCCTTCCGGTTCGCGCCCCTGCCGGGGCCGCTCTCGTCAGCTAGGACAAGACGGCGGGGAACTCTGTGACAGCCACCGGGGTGTCGCCGGTCACGGACGCCGGAGTCCTTGCAGCTTCGCGGGATTGAGCACCAGCCACAGGTCGGTGATCACCGTGCCGAGCGTGTCGCAGACCACGACGGCCGCGACGCTCCCGGCGACGCGGACGACCAGCGCGAGGCCGCCGTTGACCCGCTCCTCCGTGACCTCGGTGCCCGGCCGGGACGCCAGCAACGGCAGCACCGCGCCGATAACCGCCGTCCGGCCCCGCACCGGCCGGTCCGCCGTGCGCACCTTTCCGCCGCCGTCGAACCACGCCGTCACCTCCGGGGCGAGCACCGCGGCGAGCGCGCCGGGCGACTGCGCCTCGCAGGCCAGCCGGAACCGGCGGACGAGGCCGTGGGTGCGCACCGCCCGGGTCAGCCAGGCGCGCGGCGAAGCCACGCCGGCGCGGTCCGGCGCGGAGAGCTCGTACCACGCGCGATAAGCCGAGTCGACGGCCTCTTCCGCCGCGGGACCGGGGCCGAGCAACCGGCCCGCGACGTCGAGGAGGTGCCGGCGTTCGGCCAGCAGGTCGGCCAGCGCCTCCCCGTCCGGATCTCTCACCTCGGGTCGCCGCCCGAGACGAACGCGTCGCGGGGGTGCTCGACCGAAGCCAGCGAGACGATGTCGCGGCCGAAGACCGTGGCCGTCAGCCACCCGGCCAGGACGCGGACCTTGCGTTCCCAGCTCGGCACGGCCAGCACGTGGTACCCGCGGTGCATCAGCCACGCGGGCAGGCCCTTGATGGTGAGCCACCGGTACTGGAAGATGCCGCGCCCGAGGCCCAGGGTCGCCACCGAGCCGAGGCTGTGGTGCCGGTACGGCCGCACGACCCCGCCGTGCAGGGAGGCGGCGATGTTGCGGGCCAGCAGCTTGCCCTGCCGGACGGCGTGCTGCGCGTTCGGCACGGTGTAGGCGCCCGCCCCGGCGACGAGGTCCGGCACGGCGGCGTCGTCCCCGGCGGCCCAGGCGCCGGGCACGGGCTCGGCGTCGGTGCCGACGCGCAGGTCGGCCCGCACCACGACCAGGCCGCGCTCGTCGTCAGGCAGGTCGGTGTGGTGGTCCACCACCGGGTTCGCCGCGTTGCCCGCCGTCCAGACGATGAGGCCCGAGTCGAACTCCTCGCCGCTCGAGAGCACCACGTGGCCGTCGACGGCCGACGTCACGACGGTGTTCAGGTGCACCCGGGCGCCGCGGTCCTCCAGCGAGCGCACCACCCACCGGCCGGGTCTCGCGGTGACCTCGGGCAGGATGCGGCCGGTCGCCTCGACCAGGTGGAACCGCACGTCGTCCGCCTCGATCCCCGGGTACACCGCGAGCAGCGAGTGCGCCAGGGACAGCAGTTCGCCGAACCCTTCGACGCCGGAGAAGCCGCCGCCCACGAACGTGACGGTGAGCAGCTTCCGGCGCTGCGGCCCCGGCGGCAGGACGGCGGCGCGGTCGAACGCCGTCAGCAGCCGGTCGCGGATGGCCACCGCCTCCTCGACGTGCTTCATCCCGATGGCCTCGTCGGCGATGCCCGGCACCGGGAACTTGCGGGTCACCGCCCCGGCCGTGACGACGATCGTGTCGTAGCCGAGCGCGAACTCCGGGCCGTCGGCGGGCCGCACGGTGACGGAGCGGTGCGCGTGGTCGACGGACGTCACCCAGCCGGCGACGACCCGCGTCCGGCGCAGGTGCCGCCGCAGCGAGACGGCGGCGTGCCGGGCCTCGATCGAGCCGGCCAGCACTTCGGGCAGGAACGGCTGGTAGGTCATGTATGGGCGGGGATCGACCACGGTCAGCTCGGCCTCGTCGCGGCGCAGCCGCTTCTCCAGCCCCCAGGCGGTGTAGAAGCCCGCGTACCCGCCGCCGACGATCAGAATCCGTTGCACGTCGCACCCCGTTCTTCTCGGTTCACCCATCCGGACAAGACAGCCCGGCGAAACGTGACAGCGACCTGCCTCACAGCGCGGGGCCGTCACGAATCACCGTCCCGTCTTGTCCTGGCTGCGGGAAGACCTCGAGGAGGAAACATGGACGTGGAAAACCTTTCCGAGCCGCCGCCGATCCTGGACGTCGTCGCGACGGTGCCGGGTGCACCGCAGATCCACGAGCACGCGGAGGCGATGACGATCCTCGTCACGCTGCCGCCGGGCAGCCCGGGCGCGCCGCCGCACCGGCACTCCGGGCCGGCGTACGGCTACGTGGTGAAGGGCGAGATCGTCTTCGAGCTGGAAGGCGAGCCCGCGCGGGTGGTCAAGGCGGGCGAGGCGTTCTGGGAGCCGGGCGGCGACGTCATCCACTACCAGGACGGCAACCACCTGGCCGGCGCCGAGTCGCAGTTCGTCGTGACGATGTTCTGCGTGCCCGGGCAGCCGATGCTGGTGCCGGTGAGCGCGGCGGAGCTCGAGGAGCGTCGCGACCGGCGCGCGCCCCGCTAGGCTCGAGCCGTTGGGCGGAGGGGGATCCATGGACGAGACCGGCGACCTCGATGCGGCGGCCGCGGTCTTCGCCGAGGTCCGGCCACGGCTGTTCGGCATCGCCTACCGGATGCTGGGCAGCGTGGCCGACGCCGAGGACCTGCTGCAGGAGGTGTGGCTGCGGTGGCAGGCCTGCGACCGGTCGGCCGTCACCCACCCGGGCGCCTACCTCGCGACGACGACCACGCGGCTGGCCATCAACGCGGGCAAGACGGCCCGCGCGCGGCACGAGACCTACGTCGGGCCGTGGCTGCCGGAGCCGGTGGACACCACGGCCGACCCTCAGCTCGGTGCCGAGCGCGCCGCGGCGCTGGAGCTCGCGGTGCTGGTGCTGCTGGAGAGCCTGACCCCGACCGAGCGCGCGGCGTACGTGCTGCGCGAGGCGTTCGACTACCCGTACCGGCAGATCGCCGAGGTCGTCCAGACGACGGAGGCCGCGGCGCGCCAGCTCGTCAGCCGCGCCCGCAAGCACCTGGCGGCCGGCCGTCGCGCCCCGGCGAGCGCCCCCGAGCAGCGGCGGCTGCTGACGGCGTTCGTCGCGGCCGCCCAGGCCGGCGACCTGCCCGCGCTGGAGGGACTCTTCGCGGCGGACGTGGTGAGCTACTCCGACGGCGGCGGCGTGGCCCGCGCTTCGCGCATCCCGGTCCGCGGCGCGGAAACGGTGGCGAAGTACGTCCGGGCGTTCGCCGACCGCTTCTGGGAGGGCGTGCAAGTCGCGCCGGCGGTCGTCAACGGCTTGGACGCGATGGTGCTGCGGCGCGACGGAGTTGCGTTCGCGGTGCTGACCGTCGCGGCGTCGGCCGAGGGCATCGACCAGGTCTTCTGGATGATGAACCCGGCCAAGCTCGCGGCGGCGGTGTAGCTGCCGTGTCGGCCACTCGTGAAGACTGCGAGCAACGGGCCCGCGCACCACGGCCGACATGACGAACCCGGCCACACTCGCGGTGGCGGTTTAGCCGGTCCGTCCATGGAGGACGGACCGGCTACCCCGGTCAGACCGTGAGGGTGATCGCGGCGTCCGGCTCGGAGACCCGGAAGCTGAAGCTTTCCTCCAGGTACAGCGTCACGCTCTCGGCGTCGTGGTGGCTGTAGCCGACGGCCAGGTCCTGGCCCAGCTCGAGGAAGAAGTCGCCGCCGGCCAGGCTCAGGACCATCGCGCCGTCCAGGCCGGGGGCGCGGACGATCTTGCCGCCGCCGAGGACGCGGCGGACGTGGTCGAAGACCAGCTGGCCGCCGTGCTCGGTGCTCTCCACGATCCGGGTGTAGCCGGCCGGGCCGATCGCGAGACCGTACGGGCCGTCGATGCCGGCGCGGCGCAGCGTGTCCACCGCGCGGGCGATCACGCCGGGGTACGCCTCGGCGTTCTCCCCCAGCGACGGCTTGTCGTACGGGCACGTGTCGGCGATGCCGGTCATCCCGGCCGCGGCCCAGCCGTGGAACACCGCGCGGTTCTCGATCATCGCGATCTGCTTCGCGGCCCGGTCCAGGTCGTCGAACTCCAGGTCGTCGGCGCCGCGCTCGGCGTCGTCGAGCTCCTGGCGGGACACCGTGAACGGGACGCGGACCTCGGCCAGCGGCAGGACCCGGCGCTGCCGGACGACGACGCCCTCGTCACCGTCGGGCAGGGAGGACTCCTTGAGCGAGGTCGTGCGGCCCAGGTCGGTGGCCGAGTACTGCCAGCCGTGCGGGCCGGCGACGTCGACCAGGCGCCGGGCGGCGAGGTGCGTGTGCAGCCGTTCGCGCGCCTCGGCGTCGACCTCCTTCCACCCCGCGTCGGAGATCGGGGCCAGACCGCGCATCAGGTGGTTCATGTTCAATCCCGTTCCTTGAGGCTGCCGATACCGAGTGAGCCGTCGCCCGGCCCGGTACCGAGTTCCGCTTCGACGTACCCTTCCGGATCGATGTCGCTGACGTCCAGGTCGCGCGCGCCTTCGTGCTGCCGCTTGAACTCGGTGAACTTGCGGCCGAGCTCTTCGCGCAGGCCGGCGTCGGCGTGGCGCCGGAAGTCGGCCAGTCCCTCGTCCTCCTCCTCGGCCATGTGCTCGCTGTTGGCCATCCTGGCCTTCCGCACCGCGTCGAGCCAGGCCGTGCTGCCGACGGGGTGCAGCGCGGCCTCGTGGACGCCGTCGCGGATGTCGTTGTGGTCGCCGATCGCGTCGAGGGTCTCCTCTTTCGCGTCGTCGCCGCGGCGCAGCAGGTGCGGGTAGAAGATCTCCTCCTCGGCCCGCGCGTGGACGTCGAGGAGGTCGGCCAGCGGCTGCCAGACCGCGCCCAGCTCGGCGGGGTCGGTGATGTCGTCCATGCGCGCGAACTGCCGCCGGAACCAGTCGTGGTCGTCGAGGATGAGGCTGGTGATGTCGGCCATGCGGTCAGCCCCTGACCCGCAGCGTGGTGGAAGTAGCCATGTCCGTCTCTACCCCGTCCCCGGCACCGGAAAACACCGGACCGCCAGTCTCGGGCGCGGCCGCGCCGCCCGCCGCGCCGGGCGCGGGTTTTCACCCTTGTGTGGGTGCCCGTGAACCGGCGCCGCGTCGGGTAGCCTGACGGACGTGTTCACGAAGTGAACAGCGATTTCACGCTCTCGATCACCGCTCGCCGGAGGCTCCCCGTGACCAAACCGACCCGGTCGCCGGAGGCCTCGCGCGCCGATCAGGCGGACATCCAGGCGGTGAGCCGCGTCAGCCAGATCCTGGCCCTGTTCGACCCGGCCACCCCGGAGGTGACGGCCGGCCAGATCGCCGAGCGGCTCGGGCTCAACCGCACCACCGCGTACCGGTACTGCACGTCCCTGGTCGCGGCCGGCCTGCTCGAACGCAGCGCCGAGGGCGGGTACGTGCCCGGTGGCCTGCTGCTGCAGCTGGGCGCGTTCGCCATCGGCCACCGCCGGGTCGTCAACCTCGCCCCGCGGCACATGCAGGCCCTTTCGCGCGCGACGCAGACCAGCGTCGTGCTCAGCCTGTGGGGCCTCACCGGGCCGGTGGTGTCCCGGGTGGAGGAGAACGTCTCGACGATCGTCGTCGTGTCCGTGCGGGTCGGCAGCCACCTGCCGCTGGACACCGCGCAGAGCAAGGTCTTCCTGGCTTACCACGCCGACCAGCTGTCGATGGAACGCCTGATGGCGAACCTGTCCGGCTCGGCGCGCGACGAGCTGCGCGAAGACGTCGAGCGCGTGCGCGAAGTGGGCCACTGTTCCGCGATGAGCACCCCCGGCGTGGTCGCGGTGGCCGCGCCGGTGTTCGACGAGTACGGCATCTGCGCCACGATCGCCATCGTCGGCCCGGACAACACGCTGTCCATGTCGGACGACGCCCCCGAGCTACGCGTGGTGGCCGACACGGCCCGCGAGCTGACCCACGAGCTGGGCGGGGACTACCGGCCGGACGACCTCGGCGCCCGCGCGGTGTAGGGCAACCAGGCGGGCGGGGACACCGGCGGGATGTCCCCGTACTCCCGCGCCCCGGCCAGCGCGCTGCCCACGAACTCCGCCAGGTCCAGCCCGTCGAGCCCGGCGACCAGCTCCGCGATCACCCCCGGCCCCTCGATCCACAACGCCGTGACGACCTCGACGGCCGACGCACCCGAGGCGAGGAACCGCCGTACGTCGGCCGGACTGCGGGCGCCGTTGGTGCCGATCAGGGGCACGTCCGCGCCCAGCGCCAGTCGCGTCTTGCTCACCCAGTACAGGCTCATCGGCAGGCATCCCGGCGCACTCCACGCGCCCCACGAGCCGAGGACCGCGCCGCCGTCCAGATCGGGCAGGAAACCCGGGTAGCGGCCGACCAGCCCGACGGCGTCCGCGCCCGCCGACCGGGCCGCGCGGGCGAGCGCGACGACGTCCGACGCCTGGCCGGGCAGCTTGACGAACAGCGGCACCTCGACAGCGTCCCGCACGGTTCGCACGGCTTCTCCCACCGCGTCCGCTTCGGTCAGCTGACGCACCGCGTGGGCCTCGCGGCCGTGCGGGGCACCGATGTTCAGCTCCACCGCGGGCACCACGGACGCCATCGCCCGGCCGATCCGCGCGGCCGCCGACGGCTCCCCGAGGGTGATGCTGCCGAGCACCGGGCAGCCACGCTTCGCGCCGTACGCAACGGCGTCCGCCAACACAGCGAGCCACTCGTCCAGCTCCACCTGGGCCAGGCCGGAGCGGTTCAGCAGGCCGTCGCCGAGCCGGGCCGTCCCCGGCGGCCGGACGGATCCGTCGCGCGCGACGAACGCGTAGTCCGCGATGTCCAGCTGCCGCCGGGCGGCGGCGCTCTCGTTGACCGACTTCGCCACCACCGCCCCGGCCCCCGCGTCGATGCAGGCGAACAGCCCGTCGCGGGTCATGGTCAGCTCGGACGAGCCGACCCAGACCGGGTTGGCGGTGGCGAGGCCGCCGACCTGTCCGATCAGGACAGTGCCGGGATCGTGCTGTCGTCGCCCATGTCGACGTCCTTGGTCTCCGGGCCGAGGAAGCCGCCGAGGCTGATCAGCACGCCGGCGAGGGCGAGCAGCACGGCCGGGGCGAGGTGCGCAGGCATGACGCCGTCGAACCGCTGCAGGTAGAACTGGTAGAACGCCGGGGCGATGAGCGCGAGGCTGTAGCCGACGCCGTAGCCGGTGGAGCGGATGCTCGCCGGGAACCGCTCGGTCAGGTAGGCCGCGATCGGGCCGAACGTGCCGACGGTGAAGATCCCGATCAGGATGCCCCAGCCGAGCGCCGCGCCGAAGCCGCCGTTCGACGCCATCAGCAGCGTGTACGACCCGGCGCCGATCACCAGCACCGACAGGCCGTACCAGATGTAGAACCGCCTTCGCCCGATGCGCTGGGACAGGATCCCGAACAGCGGGTAGGACAGCGCGGCGGCGGCGTTGATCACGAGCATCGTCATCGTGACCTCCTTGCTGGAGAGCAGGAGGTGCGACTTGAGCTGCGCCGGCGTGACGGCGGCTTCCATGTTGGTCGCCAGCCACGTGCCGGTCATCAGCACGAACACCTGCGCCAGCGCCCGCGGGTACTTCACGAGCAGCCGGACGAACGGCATCTTGTGCTTCTCGCCGGTCAGCTCCGGCGGCGTCTCGTGCACGTTCTTGAGGTAGTAGCGGAACAGCACGGCCGCCAGCGCCGCGCCGACGAAGAACGGGATCCGCCAGCCCCACTGCACGTAGGCGCTGTGCAGGCCGACGGACGGCAGCAGCTGCAGCATCAGCAGCGTGATCGCGGCGATCACGGCGTACGCGGCGGGCGAGGTCGAGGTGATGATCGAGGCGTAGAGGCCGCGTTTGTGCTTCGGGCTCCACTCCATCGCGAGCGGCACCGCGGTCGTGTACTCGCCGCCGAGGAAGATCCCGTCGACGAACCGCAGGCCGATGAGCAGGCCGACCGACCACACCCCGATCGTCTCGTGGCCGGGCAGGCACGCAGTCAGCAGTGTGATGACGCCGAAGCCGCCGACGGCGACCAGGGTCGTGCGCTTGCGCCCGACGGTGTCGGCGAAGTGCCCGAAGATGATCGCGCCGAGCGGGCGGCCGATGAGCGTGGACGCGAACACGAGCGACGCCAGCAGCGCCGTGGTGCTCGCGCTGAGGTTGGCCGCCTGGAAGTACGCCGTCGCCGGCGCGAGCACCACGATCGGCAGGTAGATGTCGAACTGGTCGACGAAGTAGGCGAGGGTCCCGCCGCGGACGGCGGCGCGCACCTTGGCGCTGTCCGGGCCGTGCGGGACGCGGGGACGAGCCGGCGTCTGCGGCTCCACGGTGGGGGGCGGTGTGGACATCGTCGTCCTCCGATGGTTCTGAGGGCTCTGGCTACCCGCAGCTCACGCATCGCGACCATCTGTGCAATCCGAACTGCGTGTTCACGAAGTGAACGTATGACACCGTAAGCATGTGTCCTGCGATGCACAAGAGCGACCTTGCGACCGTCCGCAAGCCGTTGCCTTTCAGGCAGGTCGAAAGCTTGGTCGGTCGAGGCAGGGCGTCCGACAGGACCGGCGGCACCTGATCAGCGGGTCGCCCGGATCCGCCCACGCCCCTAGGGTTGACAGATGGTCTTATAGTGAACTTTGAATTCACAATGCGAACGAAGGGCGGCCTCATGAGCCAGCGTCCCGCCATCACCTCCGTCCTGGACGGCCTGGTCGACATGCACGTCCACTCCGGGCCCAGCCCGTTCCCCCGGCGGTTCGACCACGTCGAGGCCGCGCAGGACGGGGCCCGGATCGGGATGCGCGCGATGGTCGCGAAGTCCCACCACCACAACACCCAGATGGACGTCCTCGCGATGAAGGGCCGCCTCGAAGGCGTCGCCGCGCAGGTCTACGGCGGGATCGCGCTCAACAGCACCGTCGGCGGGCTCAACGTGCACGCCGTGCGCATGTGCCTGCGCATGGGCGGCAAGGTCGTCTGGTTCCCGACGATCTCGTCGGGCCGGCACATCGACTGCCACCCCGAGGACGGCGCCTTCCCGACCACCACCGTGCCGCTGACGCTGGAGCGCATCGACATCGTCGACGAGAGCGGCGAGCTGAAGCCCGCCACGGTCGAGATCCTCGACGAGATCAAGGACCAGGGCGCCGTCCTCAACGGCGGGCACATGTACCCCGAGTACATCAAGACGCTCTTCACCGCGGCGAAGGAACGCGGGATGAAGCGGATGGTGGTCAGCCACCCCGACTTCGTGATCGGCGCCGACCCGGAGCTGTGCCGCGAGCTGATCGAGCTCGGCGCGTTCGTCGAGCACGAGGTCGGCATGTACGACCCCGAGGGCACCCAGAAGTGGGACCCGAAGCAGCTGCTGACCTGGGTCGAGACCCTCGGCCCGGAGCACATCGTGCTGGCCTCGGACTTCGGCCAGAAGGCCAACCCCAAGCCGGTGGACGCCTGGATGCGCGTCGGCGAGGCGCTGCTCGACCTCGGCCTGCCCGAGAAGGACCTGCGGCGCATGGTCCGCGACAACCCGGCCTACCTGCTCGACCTCGACGCCTGAGCGAAAGGACTCCCCGTGTACGAAAAGGACGATCCCCGGTCCGCACTGGCGACCGCGGCGCGACCGGACAACGGCGCCGCGATCACCGCCGCGCAGTACCTCGACCTGCACGAAAACGAGGTCGTGCGCGCGCAGAACGTCATCCTGATCCACACCGAGGCCCACTCCGGCGACGACCTCGACAACGGCTACCTGGAAGGCGAGCTCGCGATCGTCGTGACCGGTGCCTCCCCCGCGTTCACCCTCTTCACCGACGACGGCGCCACCCGGATCGCCGAACCCGGGCTCGTCGTCGCCCCGCCCGGCGCGTCCCGGATCAGCGTCGAGGGGGACGGCCCGCTCGTCCGCCTGGTCGAGGCGACCGAACGCGACTGGCGTGACCGCCCGGCCAACGCCGCCGCCTACGCCGAAAACCACCCGCGTGTCGCGCTGCTGCAGCGGTGGCCGGAGCCGGCCGGCGGCCACCGCGTCCGCTTCTACCCGCTGTCGGAGATCCCGCAGGACCCGAAGCGGTTCGGGCGCATCTTCCGCACCCGGGCGTTCATGGTGAACTTCCTGCCCGAGCAGGACGGCCCGCGCGACCCGCACAAGCTCTCGCCGCACCACCACGACGACTTCGAGCAACTTTCCCTTGCGGTGCAAGGAGAGTACGTCCACCACATCCGCACGCCCTGGCTCAACGACCGCACCACCTGGCGCGAGGACGAGCACGTCCGGATCGGCAGCCCGTCCGTCACGGTCATCCCGCCGCCCACTGTGCACACCTCCGAGGCGAGCGACCCGGGGGTCAACCAGCTGATCGACATCTTCAGCCCGCCGCGGGTGGACTTCTCCGAGAAACCGGGGTGGGTCCTGAACGCCGACGACTACCCGATGCCGTGAGCGGGCGCACCGGTGCCGGGCTGTTCGACCGCCCGGCCACTCCCCTGGGCACCTGGCTGAAGATCGCGTCGGGCGAGCCGGTCGAGATCATGGCGTACGCCGGGTTCGACTTCGTCGTGATCGACCTGGAGCACGCGCCGCTCGACCTGCAGACCGCGTACCGGCTGATCAGCTCGGCCGCCGCGCTCGGCGTGGTGCCGATCGTGCGGGTGCCGGACACGACGGCGTCGACCATCCAGAAGATCCTCGACGCGGGCGCCATGGGCATCCTCGTGCCGCACGTCGACACGGTGGAGCAGGCGGCCGCCGTCGGGCGCGCGTGCCGGTTCCCGCCGCACGGCGTCCGCGGCGCCGGCGGCACCAGCCGCGCCGGGGCGTGGGGCCTGCGCCCGAACGCCGAGTACCTCGCCACCGGCAACGACGACGTCCTCTGCATCCCGCAGCTGGAAAGCGTCGAGGCGATCAAGGCCGCGCCGGAGATCCTGGCCCTGGACACCGTGGACGCGGTGTTCGTCGGCGCCGCGGACCTGTCGATGTCGATGGGGTCGACCCCGGTCTCCCCCGACGTGCTCGACCTGATCCGCTCGGCGATCGAGGCCGCGCACGCGGCGGGCAAACGCTGCGGGCTCGCGTTCGGCGGGGTGCCCGAGCGGGCGGCGCAGGCGGTGCGTGACGGCTGCGACTTCGTGCTGCTCAGCAACGACACGACGATGCTCGCCGAGGCCGCGCGGAACCTGGTGAAGGCGTTCCGGGAAGCCGACGGATGACCCTTTCCTTGCCACGCAACGCATTGTCGATCGCGGAGCTGGACGATCTCGGCCACGACGGCGTGGTCCGGTTCGTGCGCGGCCTCGAAGAAGCCGGGCACCGGATGGTCTGGATCCCCGAGGTCGCTGGGCGTGAGGCGTTCACGACCGCGGCCCTGGTGCTGCAGTCCACCACGGAGCTGATCGTCGGCAACGGCGTCGCGCGGGCTCTCGAACGCGTGCCGAAGTCGGCGGCGTCCGCGGCGCGGGACCTCGCCGGCGGTTATCCCGGCCGGTACGTGCTGGGGCTCGGGGTGAGCGGCGCGGTCCGCGAACGCGGGGTCGGACCGCTGCCGTTCCTCCGCGACTACCTCGACGGGGTCGAGGCGATCCTGCCCCGGGCTGTGCCGCGGGTGCTCGGCGCGTACTCGGAAGGGATCACCCGCCTGGCCGCCGAACGCGCCGACGGCCTGCTCACGTTCCTCGTCACGCCCGAGCACACCCGCTGGGCGCGCGAGACGATCGGGCCGGACCTGTTCCTGTCGGTCGTCCAGTGGGCGGTGGTGGGTCGTTCCCGGGCGGCGGCCCGGGACGTCGCCCGCGAGCGTCTCGCCTACTACCTGACCCTGCCGCACCAGCTCGCCAAGCTGACGCGGCTCGGGTTCACCGACGCCGACCTCACGCCACCGGGGTCCGACCGGCTGCTCGACGCGCTCGTCGCGTACGGCACGCCGGACCAGGTGCGCGAGTCCCTGCGGCAGCAGTACGACGCGGGCGCGACGCAGGTCGCGATCAGCCTGGTCGGCCCGCTGGACGACACGAAACTCGACGCTTACCGAGCCCTCGCCGAACAGGAGAACTGATGCGGGCAGCGGAAAAAGTCATCATCACCACCGCGATCACGGGATCGGTCAACATCCCGTCCCAGAGTCCCTACCTGCCGCTGTCGGCCGCCGAGGTGAGCAAGGCGGCGCTCGAGGCGATCACCGCCGGGTCGGCCGTCGTGCACCTGCACGCCCGGCACCCCGACGGACGGCCCGCGTTCGAGCCCGAAGTCTTCGACGAGATCCTCGAGCCGATCACCGCGGAGACCGACGCCGTCATCAACATCACCACCGGCGGCGCTTCGTCGATGAACATGGACCAGCGGCTCGCGGCGGCCCACCACGTGCGGCCCGAGCTCGCGTCGATGAACATGGGGTCGATGAACTTCGTCTACTCGGGCATCGCCGACAAGGTCACCGAGTGGAAGCACGACTGGGAGAAGCCCTACGTGCTCAACACCTACTCCCACCCGTTCGTGAACACCTTTGACAAGATCGAGCACACCCTGCGCACGCTCGGCGCGGCCGGCACCCGGTTCGAGTACGAGTGTTACGACATCGGGCACCTGTACTCGCTCGCCCACTTCGTCGAGAAGGGCCTGGCGAAGCCGCCGTTGCTGATCCAGGGTGTGTTCGGCGTCCTCGGCGGCATCGGCGCCGACCACGCGAACCTGGAGCACATGGTGCGGATCGCCGACAAGCTCTTCGGCGACGACTACCAGTTCTCGGCGTTCGCGGCCGGACGTGACCAGCTGGCGTTCGGCACGCACAGCGCGTGGCTCGGCGGGCACGTGCGCGTCGGTCTCGAGGACAGCCTGTGGATCGGCAAGGGCCGGCTCGCGGAGAGCAACGCCCAGCAGGTGCGGAAGATCCGGGCCGTCGTCGAGGACATGGGCAAGCAGATCGCCACCCCGGACGAGGCGCGGGCGATGCTCGCGCTTCGCGGTGCCACCAAGGAGAACTCATGAGCACCCCCCTGCTCGCGGGCAAGGTCGTCCTCGTCGTCGGCGCCAGCTCGGGCATCGGCGCGGAGGCCGCGCGCGTCTTCGCGGAGGACGGCGCGTCGGTGATGCTCGTCGCCCGCACCGAGGAACCGCTTGCGGCGCTGGCGAAAACCCTCGACGCGGCCGGGCACGACGTCGCGTACACGACCGGCGACGTCGCGGACGCGGCGAGCGTCGCCGCCTTCGTCGACGCGACAGTCGCCCAGTTCGGCCGCCTCGACGGGGCGTACAACAACGCCGCGATGGGCCAGGGCGGCCGGCTCGACGCCGTGTCCGAGGCGGACTTCGACCGGGTCATGGCGGTGAACGTCAAGGGCACCTGGCTGTGCCTGCGCGAAGAGATCCGCGTGATGGAGGCGCAGGGCTTCGGCGCGATCGTCAACGTGAGCAGCATCGGCGGCCTGCGCGGCAGCTCCGGCATGGGCGCCTACCAGGCCAGCAAGCACGCGGTCATCGGCCTGACCCGCACCGCGGCGCACGACTTCGGCCCACTCGGGATCCGCGTGAACGTCATCGCCCCCGGCCCGACCGAGTCGCCGATGCTGGACGAGCTGCGCCGCACCATCCCGGGCGGGGTGGAGGCCCGGATCGCCGCGACGCCGTTGCGCAAGGCGGGTACCGGTGCGGAGGCCGGTGCCACGGCGGCGTTCCTGCTCAGCGACCGGGCGAGCCACCTCAGCGGCGTCGTCCTCCCGGTGGACGGGGGGTTCCTTGCCTGAGCTGCCTGGCACCCTGCGGCTGCCCGCGCGGGTGCACTTCGGGTACGGCGCCCGCGCCCAGCTGCCCGAGGTCGTGGCCGGGCACGGCACGCGGGTGCTCGCCGTCGTCGACCCGTTCCTCGAAACCACCCCGCACTTCGCCGCCGTCCTCGGCGCCCTGGCCACCGCCGGGCTCGACGTGCGGACGTACTCCGCCATCACCCCGGAGCTGCCCGTCGGCACGCTGACCTCGGGCGCCGAGGTCGCGCGGGACCACGGGGCGGAGGTCGTCCTCGCGATCGGCGGCGGCAGCGCGCTCGACGCGGCCAAGCTGATCGCGATGCTCGCGGTGCACGACGGCCCGCTCGCCCGGTTCTACGGCGAGAACCTCGTGCCCGGCCCGGTCGTCCCGGTCGTCGCGGTGCCGACGACGGCGGGCACCGGGTCGGAGGTGACGCCGGTGGCCGTGGTGTCCGACCCGGACCGCGAGCTGAAGGTCGGCATCTCCAGCCCGTTCCTGGTGCCGGCCGCCGCGGTCGTCGACCCGGAGCTGACGCTGGGCGCGCCGGCGAGCGTCACGGCGTTCTCCGGCATCGACGCGCTCGTGCACGCGGCCGAGTCGTACACCGCCCGGCCGCTGCCCCTCGACTGGTCCGCGCCGCTCCCGGTGTTCACCGGGCGCAACGCCCTCACCGAGCCGATCGCCTTGCAGGCGGCGGAAAAGCTGGGCCCGTGGCTGCCGACCGCCGTCCGATCACCCGGCGATCGAGACGCCCGGCGCGAGGTCGCGCTGGGCGCGCTGCTGGCCGGGATCGCGTTCGGCTCGACGGGGACGCACCTGTGCCACGCGATCCAGTACCCGATCGGCGCGCTGACCAAGACCCCGCACGGCCTGGGCACCGGCTTGCTGCTCCCGTACGCGCTCGACGTCCTCCGCACCGAAGTGGCCGAACGCATCGCGCGGCTCGGCGCCGCGCTGGAAGGGATCCCGGAGCGGGACGCCTCGGCCGAGCGGACGATCGCCCGCGTCGCCGCGATCAACCGGGCGATCGGCGTGCCCGCGACGCTCGCCGAGATCGGCATCGGCCGCGACCAGCTGCCGCAGATCGCCGAGCTGGCCCTGAAGTCGGCGCGGCTGCTGGCGATCGCCCCGGTCGAGCCGACGCGGGAGCTGCTGCTCGACATCCTCCGGCGCGCGCACGCCGGCGCCCTCGGCGACCGGAACGCGGCGTGAAATCGCCGGTCAAGGCCCTCTTGTCCCTCTGAGGAGCTACCGCGGATGTCCGTCACGGAGTGATGTGGCACCGCCCGCCGCGCTCGTAATCTCGCCGTACTCCCCAACGAAGTCCGGCGAGAGGAACCCCCGATGACCACCCCCACCGAGCGGAAGCCCCGGCTGCAGCGCTTCCGGTTCCCCGTCCTGCTCGTCGCCACCGCCGTGCTGCTGATCGCGGCCCGCGGGCTGGACGCGCTCGTGTCGGGCGTGCCGATCCTGCGCCTGCTGGTCGGGATCGGCGCGGCCGCCGGGGCCGTCGTCGCCTACAAGTGGGTGACCCGGCGGGTCGAGAACCGGGACGAGATCACGGAACTGGCCACCACCGGGCGCTGGGCCGGGCTCGGCCGTGGCGCGCTCATCGGCGGCGCCGCGTTCGTCGCGACCATGCTGCTCTCGATCGTCTTCACCCACGCCGACATCGGCGGCGGCTCGTTCTGGGCCTGCCTGGGTGTCGCCGGCTCGATGGCTTCCGTCGCGGTGACCGAAGAACTGCTGTTCCGCGGGGTGCTCCACCGCATCCTCGAACAGCGCGCGGGCAGCGTCATCGCGATCGTCGTGTCGTCGCTGCTCTTCGGCCTGACGCACCTGATCAACGGCAACGCCACGCTCTGGGGCACCCTGGCCATCGCCGTCGAGGGCGGCACGATGCTGGCCGTCGCCTACACCGCCACGCGGTCGCTGTGGGTGCCGATCGGCCTGCACTTCGCCTGGAACTGGCTGCAGGGCGGCGTGTTCGGCACCGCGGTCTCCGGCGCCGAGAGCGAACCCGGCCTGCTGCGCACCGTCCTTTCCGGACCGGACGCGCTCACCGGCGGTTCGTTCGGCCCGGAAGCCGGCCTGTTCGCGCTGGTGTGCTGCCTGGCGGTGACGGCCCTGCTGCTCCGCCGCGCCAAGCTCATCCCCCGGCGCTGACCAGCCCGCTCCGGTAGGCCAGCACCACGGCCTGCACCCGGTCCCGCAGGTCGAGCTTGGTCAGGATCCGCGAGACGTACGTCTTCACCGTCTCCACGCTGAGCACCAGCTCGGCCGCGATCTCGGCGTTCGACAGCCCGCCGGCGATCAGCTTCAGCACCTCCAGCTCCCGTCGCGCGAGCCCTTCCAAGGGGCCGTCGGCGGGAGCTGCCGGTTTGATCCGGTCGGCGTACCGGCCGATCAGCGTCCGGGTCACCGCCGGCGCGAGCAGCGACTCGCCGCGCGCGATCGTGCGGACGCCTTCGACCAGCTCGTCCAGGGGCGCGTCCTTGAGCAGGAACCCGCTCGCCCCGGCCCGCAGCGCGTCGTAGACGTACTGGTCGACGTTGAACGTGGTGACCACCAGGACCTTCGCCGGGTTCTCGGCGCCGGGGCCGGCGACGCGGCGGGTCACCTCGATCCCGTCCAGCAGCGGCATCTGGATGTCCATCACGACGACGTCCGGGCGCAGCCGCCCGACCTCGGCGAGGGCCTCGTGGCCGTTCGCGGCCTGGCCCACCACCTCGAGGTCCGGCTGGGCGCCGAGCACCGTCACGTACCCCGCGCGGATCAGCTCCTGGTCCTCGCAGATCAGGACCCGGATCGGGCCGTCGGTCATCCGTCGCTCCTCAGGGGAATCTCTGCGCTGACAAGGAAACGGTCCCCCGACGGGCCCGCGGTGAACCGGCCGCCGAGCGCGTCGACCCGGTCGCGCAGCCCGCCCAGCCCGCGTCCCCCGGAGCCGAGCGCGCCGGCCTCGGTCGCCGGGCCCTCGGTGGCCACCTCGATTTCGAGGAGGTCGCCGCGGTAGCCGACCCGCACCGCCGCGGGCCGCCCGGCGGCGTACTTGGCCGCGTTGGTCAGCGCCTCCTGGACGATCCGATACGCGGTGAGCTCGGTTTCCGCCGGCAGCGCCGGGCGTTCGCCCTCCTCGACCAGCTCGATCACCCGGCCCGGCTGCTCGACGAGGTTCCGCAGCGCGGCCAGGCCCGGCGTGCGCGCGCCGGTCGCTTCGAGGACCCCGAGCAGGAACCGCAGTTCGGTGAGGGCGTCACGGCCCGAGCCGGTGATGGTGGTGAGCACTTCGGGCACGCGCTCGGCCGGCAGGTACCGGGCGGCGTCGGCCTGCACGACCATGGCCGTCACGTGGTGGGTCACGACGTCGTGCAGCTCGCGGGCCAGCCGCGCCCGCTCGTCCGCCGCCGCGGCCCGGGCGGTGAGCCGCCGTCGCTCGGCCTCCTGGCGCCGCCGTTGCCGCACCATCGAGCCCAGCAGCCAGAACAGGACCAGCACCACGTAGTAGACGAGGTAGACCGGCAACTCCGACGGCGATCCGCGCAAGGCCAGCAGAACCGCGAAAACGACGTACCCGATCGACGCCGTCGCGGGCAGCGCCCGGCGCCACCGTTCTTCGTGTGCTCCGGCCGAATAGAGCGCGAAATACACGGCGAGACTGCCGATCGACGGCGGATACGCGAGTACTTCGTGGGCCGCGAAACAGATCCCGCTGACCGCAAGCGCCGCCGCGGGCCACCGGCTGCGCACCGCCAGCGGGAGCGTCTGCCCGAGCACCAGCAGGACCGCGGCGACACCGCCGTCGTGCCTCGGCAGGTCGCCGAACTGGGCACCCAGCATCCCGAGCCCCGGCACGAACGCGGCGGCCGTGACGGCCAGAGCGAGCCCGCCGTCCCGGACCTGCAGGGTGACACCCGCCCACAGGTCCCGGAGACGCCCCAGCTTCGGCATGGCGGGGAGCCTAGCGAGGCCCGGCTTTCCTTCGGCGGCCCCGGCCGGAAAGGTGGGCACCGACGACGACAGAGGGAGGGCGCATGACCGGCACCCCGTCCGCCTGGCAGCTCCTGGCGCCGGTGATCGACCTGGTCACCCCGCTGGCCGTCCGGGCGGCGGCGAGTCTCGGCGTGGCCGACCACCTGGCGGACGGCCCGGTCCCCGTCGGCGAGCTGGCCCGCCGCTGCGAAGCCGATCCCGACGCCCTCGACCGGCTGCTGCGGCACCTCGTCTGCCACGGCGTGTTCACCGAGCCGTCGCCCGGCACCTTCGGCACGAACGAGCTCGCGTCGCTGCTGCGGTCCGACCACCCGTCCGGGATGCGCGTCGGCCTGGACCTGGCGGGCTTCGGCGGGCAGATGGACCTGGCGTTCACCGGCCTGCTGCACACGCTGCGCACCGGCGGGCCCGCCTGGGAGACGGTCTTCGGCACCCCGTTCTGGGAGTACCTGGCCGCGAACCCGGCGATGGGTGCCTCGTTCGACGCGACCATGGCCGCGGGCACGGACTACGCGGCCGACCTGGCCGCGGGGTACGACTGGTCCGGCGCCCGGCACGTCGTCGACGTCGGCGGCGGCACCGGCGAGCTGCTGGCCGCCGTGCTGGCGGCGCACCCCGGGCTGCGCGGCACGCTGGTCGACCTCCCCGAAACCGTGCGGCGCGGCCGGGACCACCTGGCCGCCCGGGGCCTCGGCGACCGCTGCGACGTCGCGGGCCAGAGCTTCTTCGACCCGCTGCCGGCCGGCGGAGACGTCTACGTGCTCAGCAGCGTGCTGCACGACTGGGCCGACCAGGACGCGACCAAGATCCTGCGCCGGTGCGCCGAAGCGGCCGGGCACGACGGCCGGGTGCTGCTCACCCAGGAGCACGGCACCGAAGGCGCCGACCGGGCGGAGATGGACCTGCGGATGCTCGTGCTGTGCGGCGGCCGCGAGCGCGGCCTCGACGACTACACGACGCTCGCGGCCGAAGCCGGGCTGACCGTGGCCGCCGTCCACACGACCCCGCTGGGACAGGTCCTCATCGAATGCGCCCCGATCCCCCGACCGAGTGACCGACCGGCCCCCAGGACGCATCTTTCCTAGCGAAAGCTCCGCCTCGGGCGGCCGAGAGCGTCACTTTCGCCGGGAAAGAGGCGTCTCTCGCTGATGGTCTTCACCCGGTCGGGGGACCTGCGTTTTGCCAGGCCACGGGCCGGGTAGCCACGCCTCGGCCGGACGCGGAACGCGTCCCCCGGTGAAGGAGCGGTTCGTGGTCGTTCTCGGCATCACCCTCGGCGCGGGCGGACTGGTCCTCGGGGTCGGCGTGCTCTTCCTGCTCGGCCTCGTGCTCCTCGTCGCCGGGCTGATGTTCCGCCTGCTCGCCAAAGAGGCGTTCTAGCCGTCCCAGGGCCGTCCCGCGAGCAGGTTCGTCACCCAGCGCACCGCTAGACGGCAGAGCGCGGCTTCCGGACCACGCCGATGGGCCACCACGACGTCGTCGTGCCAGAGCATCAGCGCGGTCGCGCCGCCCGCGGTCGGCGTCAGCCCGATCACCCAGCGCCGTCCGTGCGCCTCGACCGTGCGCTCGGCGGTGGTCCACCGCTTCCGCACCACGGTGACCGTCCAGGCCCGCATCGTCGCGAGCTCGGCCACCGAGGCCGGTTCACGCCGTTCCGCGGTTCGTTCGTCCACACTGGTCACTCTCGCACACCACGCCCCGGTTTCCGGCCGCGAACGCCTTCCGCAGGTGCACGGCCACCGCGTCGAGCGCGGCGATCGCGACTTCGATCGGCTTGCCGTGGGTGAAACCGTGGTCGACGCCGTCGAAGCGTTCGTGCGTCACGGGGACGCCCGCCCGCGCCAGCCGGGCGGCGAACCGCTCGCTCTCGGCGGCCATCGTGTCCAGCTCCGCGGTCATCACGAGGGACGGCGGGAACCCGGCCAGATCGTCGTCGAGCGCCGGTGACGCGAGCGGCTCACTCCGGCGTCCGGCGTCGGCGAAGTACGTCCGGTACATCAGGTTAAGCAACCAGGGCGCGACCGCCGGGTGCTTCGCGGGCGACGTCCGGTCGCCCGGTGCCAGGGTCAGGTCCGTCGCCCCGTAGCCGCTCACCAGCGCGACCGGCCGGAAGGCCTCGCTGTCGCGCGCCTGCTGGCAGACGTTGACCGCGAGCTTGGCACCCGCGCTCATCCCGCCGACGGCGAGCCGCCCGCCGTCCCAGCCGTGCTCGGCGCCGTGGGCGGCGACCCACTCGGCGACGTCGTAGGCCTGCTCCTCGGCCACCGGGTACCGCACCCGCGGCGCCGTGTCGTAGTCGACGCTCACCACCACCGCGCCGGTCCGGGCGGCGACGTGGCGGCAGAGGTGGTCGTCCTGTTCCGGCGCGCGGACGATGAAGGCCCCGCCGTGGAACTCCAGGTACACCGGCGGCGTCCCCGGGCCGGGCTCCGGCCGGTAGACGAGGCAGCGGACGGCGCCGTGCCGGGTCGGCACCCGGATCTCGGCCGGGTCCGCGATCCCGGGGCCGAGGTTCCGCAGCTCCTTCGGCACCGAGCCGATCAACGGGAACGAGGCCTGCAGCAGCCGGGCGCCGAGGCGCGCACCGAACGGGAGAGTGGTCATGCAGAAAAGGTAAGTGAGTTACCTTCGCGCGTCAAGCACCTCAGTCTCGGCGGCCGCCGGTGATCAGGCGGTAGCCGACCAGGAGGATCAGCGAGCCGAGAATGGCCAGGCCCCACGTCCGCAGGTCGAAGAACGTGCCCAGCTCGGTGTGGAAGAGGGTCTTGCCGACCCAGCCGCCGACGAACGCGCCGGCGACGCCGAGCAGGATCGTGATGATGCAGCCGCCGGGGTCCTTGCCCGGCATGAGGATCTTCGCGATCACGCCGGCGATGAGCCCCAGCACGATCCAGCCGATGATGCCCACGGCCTCCGCCTTTCCTCGACGCTTCACCCAGCCGGGACAGGATGGCAGCCGGGCGCCGGGGTGGCGCGCCGAGCGAGGTCGACGTGACCTGGATCTCATCCGGCCCGCCGCTAGGGTCGTGATCATGGGTACGCCGATCACCGAAGACCTCGCCCCGGCCGGCGTCCTGCGCGCCTCGATCAACCTCGGCAACGCCGTGCTCGCGCAGGGCACCCCGGACGCGCCCACCGGCGTCACCGTGGACATTTCGCGGGAGGTCGCCGCCCGGCTGGGCGTCCCGGTGGAGTTCGCCTGCTTCGACGCCGCGCGGAAGTCGTTCGAGGCCCTGACGTCCGGCGCCGCCGACCTCTGCTTCCTCGCGATCGACCCGGCCCGTGCGGCCGAAGTCGCTTTCACCGCACCGTATGTCGTCATCGAAGGCGTGTACGTGGTGCCGCGCGACGCGTCGTTCACCACCCCGGCCGACGTCGACCGGCCGGACGTCCGGATCGGCGTCAAGCAGGGCTCCGCCTACGACCTGTTCCTCTCGCGCACCTTGCGGCACGCCACCGTCGTGCGCGGGGACGACGGCGTCACGACGTTCGAGACCCAGGGCCTCGAGGCGGCGGCCGGCATCCGGCAGCCGATGGCCGCCTACGCCGCCGCGCACACGGGCGTCCGCGTGATCCCCGAACGCTTCATGGAGATCCAGCAGGCCGTCGGCACGGCGAAGGACCGCCGTCCCGAGACCGTCGCGTTCCTGCACGACCTCGTCGAGGAGCTGAAAGCGAGCGGTTTCGTCGCCGATTCGCTGCGCCGGGCGGACCAGCCGGACGCGGCGGTCGCTCCCCCGGCTCGGTGACTCAGTCCGCCGTCCAGGAGCGGAGCTTCTCGGGGTTGCGCACCGCCCAGAGGTGCTTGATGCGGTCACCCTCGACGTGGAACGCGATCACCGTCTCGATGACGCCGTCGCGTTGCGTCAGCAGGCCGGGCCGTCCGTTGACCGTGGTCTCCCGGAAGGTCGCACCGGACAGCACGCCCAGGATCCGGACGCAGGCCAGCGCCACGGCCTCCCCGCCGCGCATCGGCTCGAGACGGGCGTTCACCAGGCCACCGCCGTCGGCGGTCGCGGTGACATCGGGGTCGAGCAGGCCGACGAGGGCGGCGATGTCCTGGGCCTCCCACGCCGCCTTGAAGTCCCGGACGATGCCCGCCTGCCGGGCCGTCGGCGTCACGACGGGCGCCCGCGACGCCTGGATCCGGCGGCGCGCCGAGGTGGCCAGCTGACGGCAGGCCGCCGTCGTGCGGCCGACGATCCCGGCCACTTCGGCGAACGGGTAGCGGTAGACGTCGTGCAGGACGAACGCCACCCGCTCGGCCGGGGTCATCGCCTCGAGCACCACGAGGAAGGCCATGTCGACCGACTCGTCGAGGGTGACCCGGTCGGCCGGATCGGCGCCCTCGGTCGTCCCGGGCAGCGGCTCCGGGATCCACTCCCCCACGTACGACTCCCGCCGCACCCGCGCCGAGCCGAGCTGGGTGAGGCAGATCCGGCTGGCGACCGTCGTCAGCCAGGCCCCGGGTGACTCGATCGCGTCCCGGCCCGCCGCGGACAGGGCGTACCAGCGGGCGTAGGTCTCTTGAACGACGTCCTCGGCGTCGGTCAGCGAGCCCAGCAGCCGGTAGGCGAGGTTGGTCAGCTGACGCCGTTCGCTCATGATCGCGCTCAGGCTCGGGTCGGATCGGGTCACGCTGCCGCCTCACATTCCACGGTGCCGTTCGGTCGAACCTCTGACGAACGCACCGGCCCCGGTGTGACGGACAGGAGGAACCATGACCGAGTTCACCGACGCGGCTCCGGCGGAAAACCTGGAGCGGGCGGCCACCGCGCTGAAGGAGCACGGCTTCGGCGTCGAGATCCTCGACGACGTCGCGGCCGCGCGCGACCGGGTCGGCGAGCTGATCCCGGACGGCGCGAGCGTGTTCACCTCGGCCAGCGAGACGACCCGGCTCTCCGGCATCGAGGAGGACCTCAACGGCGGGCGGTACGAGGCCGTCAAACCGCGCGTCCTGGCGATGGACCGCGCCACGCAGGCCGACGACATCCGGCGGCTGGTCACCACCCCCGACTTCGTGGTGGGCAGCGTCGCGGCGGTCACCGAGACCGGCTCCCTGGTGGTCGCCTCGGGCAGCGGCAGCCAGATTCCCGCCTACGGCGGCGGCGCGGGCCGCGCGATCTGGGTCGTCGGGGCGCAGAAGGTGGTGCCGGACACGGCCACGGCGTTGCGCCGCCTCGAAGAGCACGCCCTGCCGCTGGAAAGCGCCCGCGCCCAGGCGGTCTACGGCCAGCCGAGCGCGATCAACCGCCTGCTCGTGCTGAACGCGGAGGCACCCGGCCGGGTCACCGTCCTGCTGCTGCGCGAGGCCATCGGCTTCTAGCCGCCGAGCGACGTGCTGCCGTCCGGGCCGGTCACCACGACGCGGAGGGTCACCGTGCCCGCGATCGGGACCGCGGTGACCTGCCACGTCTGCGGGGTGCCGACGTCCGCGGCGCTCCGGGCCTTCGCCACCAGGCCCGTGACCCGGTCGACGGGCAGAGCGCGCAGGTCGAACGCCGGCGCCGTGACGCCGGTCGGCGCGAACACCACCGAGAGGCGGTGTTCCTCGACGACCACGGTGAGCACCTTCGAGACGTCCGCGCGCGGCGCCAGTCCGTCGATGGCCCGGCGCAGCTCCCCGGCGTCCGCCAGGGACTGTCCCGGGCCGACGGTGACCGTGGCCGAGCCCGAGGAGGACGTGACCGACGTGGGTTCGGCGGCTTCCTCGAAGGGCTCGGCCGTCTCGGAGGGGCTGAACAGCTCGGCGCGGAACTGCAGGACGACCGCGGCCGCGCCGAGCAGGATCGCGAGGAGCACGAGAAAGCCGTGCCCGGAGCCCGCCGACGGTGCCCGGACCACAGTGGACTCGGGCGCCGACACGAGGGTCGCCCCGGCCGCCCGCCGCGCCCACTCCGCGTCCGGCGTCACGATCCGGGCCTTCCACGGCCGGTCCGGCGGGTACGCGACGACCAGGACGTCACCCGGGCGGTAGCTCGGCAGGTCGACCAGGTTGACGTCGAGGCGGACCTTGGCGCGAAAGGACGGCTCGCCGTGCGGGGCGACGGTGAGGACGAACCGGACCGGCACGTCACCCGTTTCCGTGCCGCTGGCGCGCAGGCTCTCGATCTTGGCGAGCGCCATGCGCGGCACGACCGCCGCTTCCCGCACCCGCCGCGGCATCCCGGCGACGAACAGGAGAAGGCCGTAGGCGGGCGGAAGTCCCACCGCCGTCAGGATCAGCGGGACGTTCTCGAGGACGATGCCGACGACGAAGGCGCCCAGCGTCACCCCGATGACGGCGCCGGTCAGGAACCCGCGGACGAGCCTGGTCATGACGTACTCCGGGTGCTCGAAGGGACGCATGCGGCCGGCAGCCAGCCGGCGGGCGCGGGGTGGCGCCGCAGGGCGACGAAGATCGGCTTCTCGTCCCCGGGCGGCTCCGGGTCGAACGGTACGTCCGCGCCGCACACGTCGGTTTCCCGGTTGCTGCGGGTCACCCGGCGGCGGACACCGGCGAGCCCGAGCCCGGCCAATCCGCCCAGGAACACGGTGGCGGCCGAAGCGACGACCGCGGCACCGAGCACTCCCGGGTGCCCGCACCACCACTCGAGACGTTCGTGCCGGGACTGCGCCTGATCCTTCGTGTTCACCACACCACCTCCGCTCACCGGGGACGTGCCCAGCCAACCCCGGGCCGGCTGCTACCGAACCCAGGTTTCGGCCCCGATCAGGTGAGAACCCGCCGGTTGACCGAAAAGAAACCAATCACGGATGCCGCGAAAACCGTCGCGGATTGTCGTGCACCGAGCGACCAGGCGGGGCGTCGCCACGGGCGTTGATCACTCACAGGAGTGAGGATCCGCGGCACGGCAACGGGTTCCGTTGAGCCGGAAAGGGGAATAACCAGCCCTACTCAAATGGCAGCTATCGGATCTTCGGATCCCTGCCGTAGCGTCGATTCACGGATGCGGCTCTCGCACCAGGAACTCCGGGAGGTTCTCGTGTTTTGTCGACCCCTGCGCACCGTGGCCGCGATCGTCGGTGCCGCGGCCGCCGCCACCACGTTCGCGACTCCGGCCTCGGCGGCCGCCGCACCGTTGACCGAAGCCGCCGGCCCGGCCGCGCTGGCCGCCGCGCAGCACACGCTCGGCAGCGCCCTGGGCAGCACCTTCGGGCTGTCCTGGCTGGACACCACCACGGGCGGACTGGTCGTCGGCACCACCGACGCGGCCCGTTCGGCGCAGATCCGCGCCGCCGGGGCGACGCCGAAAGTGGTGCGCCACAGCGCGTCCGAGCTGAAGAACGTCCAGTCCACGCTGGATCGCAGAGCAGCCGGCGTGCCTGCCTCGGTCGCCGGCTGGTACGTCGACGCGCCGGCCAACGAGGTCGTCGTGAGCGTCGTGGGCGGCGATCCCGCCGGCGTCGCGTGGGCCACCGCGGGCGGTGCGCCGGTCCGGGTCGAGCGCGTCGCCCACGCGCCGCGGCCGTTGTGGGACGCCGTCGGCGGGCAGGGGCTCTACTTCAGCGGCGGCGCGTGTTCCGTCGGGTTCACCGCCTTCAACGACGACGACGTCCACTTCGTCATCACCGCGGGCCACTGCACGAACATCGGCGGCGCGGTGAGCGGCGTCGGCGGCCCGATCGGCAAGGTCGCGAAGTCGTCGTTCCCCGACAACGACTACGGCACCGTCAAGGTGACCAGCGACGCCGTCTCGACCCCGCCGCGGGTGGACCGCTACGAGGCCGGAACGGACGTGCGGATCGACGGCACGGACGTAGTCCCGGTCGGCGGCCGGATCTGCCGGTCCGGCATCACCACCCACTGGCAGTGCGGCCGCGTGATCGCCTTGGACCAGGCCGTGAACTACGGCAACGGCAACCTCGTGTACGGGCTCACCCAGACCGACGCCTGCGCCGAACCCGGTGACTCGGGCGGCTCCTTCGTCAGCCGTCCCACCGCCGGCTCGGGCACCAAACTGGTGCAGGCACAGGGAATGACGTCCGGTGGGTCCGGCGACTGCGAGGACGGCGGCGACACCTTCTTCCAGCCCGTGCAGGAGGTGCTGGACCGCTACGGCCTCACCCTCGAAACCAACTGACGCCCGCCGCCGGCTCGACGGCTTCGGTGGTCTCGGTGGTCTCAAAGGCCTCGGTGGTCTCCCGCAGGCCGCCGATGCCGAGCGAGTCGTCGGGCTCGGCCGCCGGCTCCGGCACTTCCTCCGCCGGGGCCGGCTCTTCCTCGGTCGCCGGGACCTCCTCGGGCGGGTCCTCCAGGAAGTCCGCCGTCGGCACGTAGAACAGCGCGCCGGTGTGGGGCGTCGAGAAGTCCAGGATGCGGTCGTGGTTCCCGGGCGGCGACCCGACGAACATGTTCTCCAGCATCCGCTCGATCACCACGGGCGACTTCGCGTAGCCGATGAAGTACGTGCCGAACTCGCCGTACGCCGGGCGGCCGAAGGGCATGTTGTCCCGCACGATGTCGAGCTCGTTGCCCTCGTCGTCGGTGATGACGTTGAGCGCGATGTGGGAGTCGGCGGGCTTTTCCGCGTCCGGAAGCTCCACATCGGACAGTTTGCGCCGCCCGATCACCAGCTCCTGCTCCTCGGTGGACAGCGCGTTCCACGCCGTCATGTCGTGCAGGTACTTCTGGACGACGACGTAGCTGCCGCCGTCGAAGGCACCGTCGTCGTCGACGTACACGGCTTCACGCGCGGCGTTGCCGGTCGGGTTCTCGGTGCCGTCGACGAAGCCCAGCACGTCACGCGCGTCGAAGTAACGGAAGCCCTGCACCTCGTCGACGACGGTGACCGCGCCGGCGAGCCGCGCCATGATCAGCGTCTCCAGCTCGAAGCACAGGTCCATCCGGTCGGCGCGGATGTGGAACAGCAGGTCGGCCTCGGTCGTCACGCTTTCGTGGCGGTCGCCCTTGAACACCGGCAGCTCGTGCAGCTCGGCCGGGCGCGGGCCGCCGTAGATCCGGTCCCACGCGGCCGAGCCGATGCCGACGAGACACGAAAGGCCGCCGGTGAGCGACCGGAACCCGACGGAACGCCGCAGTCCGGGCAGGTCCGGCAGGAAGTCCGCGACGACGCCCTCGGCGCCGCCGTCGATCCGCACGAGCAGGAAGGTCGCGGCGCGGGTGAGCGGTCCGGCGATCTCGTCGGGGTCACCCGGCGAGGCGGCTTTCGAAGGCATTCGCGACGATAGCATTCGCCCGGCAGGCGCCCGTTCCCTAGATTGGGGACATGACTTCCACCGCCGACAAGGCCAAGCGCCTGCAGGAGCTGCACGCCGCTCCGGAACTGCTGCTCGTCGTCAACGTCTGGGACGCGATCACCGCGAAGGTCGTCGCCGAGACGGCGGGCACCCAGGCCCTCGCCACCCCCAGCCACGGCATCGCCGCCTCCCGCGGCTACCCGGACGGCGAAAAGATCCCGCGCGACGAGATGATCGCCGAGGTCGCCCTGATCGTGCGGAACGCGGGCGACCTGCCGGTCACCGCCGACCTCGAGGCCGGTTACGGCGACCCGGGCGGCACCGTCGCCCGCGCCATCGAGGCCGGCGCCGTCGGCTGCAACCTCGAAGACCAGATGAAGCCGCTCGCCGACTCGGTCAAGGCGGTCGAAGCCGCCGTCGCGGCCGCGCAGTCGGTGGGCGTCGACTTCGTGCTCAACGCCCGCACCGACGCCTTCATCAAGATCGCCGACCAGGAGGAGGCCCTGAACGAGGCGATCACCCGCGGCCGCGCCTACCTCGAGGCGGGCGCGTCCAACTTCTTCGCCCCGGGCAAGCTCGACGAGACCCAGGTCGGCCGCCTGGTCGAGGCGCTCGGCGAGCGCAAGGTCAACATCATCGGCATCCCCGGCTCGATCCCGCTGGCCGCCGCCCAGAAGCTCGGCGTCTCCCGGGTTTCGTACGGCCCGTGGAGCCAGAACGTCGCCCTGACCGCGCTGGCCAAGCTGGCCGAGGACGTCTACGCCGGCGGCGGCCTGCCCGCCGACACCCGCAAGCTGAACTGACGCCGGCGCCACACACAATCTCTCGTTGTTTACAGTCACTGAAGTGATACGGTGACTGTAAACAACGAGAGGACGCTGCCGTGAGCGAGTTCGAGATCGTCCAGGAGTACCCGCACCCCCGCGACCGCGTGTGGCGGGCGCTGACCGACCCGGCGCTGGTCCCCCGGTGGACCTCCACCGGGCAGGGCGGCCGCCCCGAAGGGTTCGTCCCCGAGGCCGGCACGCGGTTCCGGTTCGTCGGCAAGCCCGTCCCGGGCTGGGACGGCGTCGTCCGCTGCGAGGTCCTCGCCGCCGACGCGCCCTCCCTGCTGCGCTTCACCTGGCGCAACAAGGAAACCGACGAACCGAGCTTCGTCACCTACCGCCTCGAGGACACCGCCGCGGGCACCCGCTTCACCTACTCGCACACCGGTTTCCGCGGGGTCGGCGGGCTGGTCATGTCCCGCCTGCTGCAGCGCGTCCGCCGCCGGATGCTGGCCGACGGCCTGCCGCCGGTGCTCGACGACCTCGGCGCCGCCGCCTGAGGCTCACGCCAGGTCCGGGATCAGGTCGCCGACCAGCCGGATGCTCTTCAGCACCTTGTCGTGCGGGATGCCGCCGATCTGCTGCAGGCACATCATCCGGTCGATGCCCAGGTCGGCGTAGGCGCGCAGCTTCTTGCGGCAGGTCTCCGGGCTGCCGACGATCAGCGAGTCCTGCGCGCTCAGCACCGTGAAGATCTCGTCGTCCGGCACGGACTCCCCCTGCAGGATCCGGGCGATCAGCAGGTTCGCCTCGGTCGGGCCGTCCTGCGCCTCGCCGCGCAGGAAGTCACCCGTGAGACCGCCGCCGTCCGGGGCCGCGACGAGCTCCTCCTGACGGGCGTTCAGGCGGACGAACTCGCTCGCCGCCTCGAAGAACGTCAACGCCGTCACGGTGTACCAGGCCGCGGCCGCGGCGGCGCCGTTGCGCATCGCCTCCTCGTCGGTGTCCGCGCAGTGAACGAAGGTGAAGAACCCGACCTGGTCGTTGACGAACGCGCCGGCCGGGTCGGTGCACCGCGCGGCCGCCGCCCGGTAGAGCTCGATCAGCCGGCCGGCGCGCTCCAGCGACTGCCACATCGTCGTGCCCAGCACCCCGACGCCGCGGCGCCCGGCCTCCTCGAACGACGCCGGGCTCGCGGCGGCCTGCCACAGCGGCGGATGGGGCCGCTGCAGGGGTTTCGGCCCGATCGCGACGTCGTCGACGCGGTAGGCAGCACCCTCGTGGGAGAACCGGTCGGAGGTCCACATCCGCGGCACCATCTCGAACGCCTCCTGCGTCTGGGCGCGGGCCTCGTCCGGCTCGATGCCGAACAATCGCCATTCCGGGATCGTCGAGCGGGTCAGCCCGAGCTCGACGCGGCCGCCGCTGAGGTGGTCGAGCGTCGCGGCGCGCTCGGCGACGCGGATCGGGTGGTTGAACCGGCCCGGCGCGAGCACCGCGGCGTGCCCGAGCCGGATCCGGCTGGTGCGCTGGGAAAGCGCCGCCAGCATCAGCTCCGGCGCGGACGACAGGCTGAACTCGCCCGCGCCGTGGTGCTCGACCTGCCACCAGCACCCGTAGCCCAGTTCGTCGGCGAGGACGGCCTGGTCGATCGCCTGGCGGAACCTGAGCTGCTCGTGGCCTTCGGGCCACGGCCGGGGGTTCTGGATCTCGTTGAACAGGTCGATCTGCATCCACGGCCTCCGTCGGGTCGGCTCCTCGAAGCACTGAGAAGTCAGTCCCGCAGAGCGACCGGGTCGTTACGCAGGTCGCACGTTCGGCGCAACGCTACGGGTTCCGCAGCCAGAACCCGCAGCGGTGGTCGGATCCGGTGTCGACGGGCGTGCTGCCCGCGGCGGTCAGGCTCAGGACCGTCGTCGACGTGGCGGTCCCGGGGACGCCACCCGGCGGGGTCCCGGTCCGGGCGAAGCCGCTCCAATAGCCGATCATCCGGTCGCCGAGCCCGGCCTGCGCGGCGTCGCCGAGCAGGTTCTTGCCGCCCAGGTCGAACAGGTAGGGCGTGTCGGTGGCGTGCGCGGCGCCCTGGGCCATGCCGGGCACGGTGACCTGGCTGACGTTGGGCGGGTGGGTCTCGGCGAACTCGTACGGGAACACCTTCGTCGAGCGGGCGAGAGCCTGGTTGCCCGCCAGGGTGGGACAGCTCCACGCCGAGTCGGTGACCACGGTCGACCACGCCTCGACGGCCGTCGGGTAGCGCTGGACCGGGTACTCCTGGAGGACGTTCACGGCGGCCGGGTCGCCGTAGGCCGTCCGCAGGAGGCCGGTGTAGGTCGCCTCGGTGATCGCGGACGGGTCGGCCATCGCCGCGCCGCCCAGGAACGACCGGGCCTCGTCGTGGTTGCCGCCCGAAAGCACCGGGACGCGGGCGATCCGGCCGGCGCGGACCGCGTCCGGCGGGTTTTCCGGCAGCAGATCGGTGCCGTAGGCCAGGTGGTCGGAGAACGCCGCGTTCACCGGCAGCAGCTTGTCGGCGGGCAGCTTTCGCAGGCAGGACAAGACATCCGCGCCGGTGCACCCGAGCTGGTTCGCGGCGGCGACGCCGTCGGCCTGGTCGGTGGCGAGCGACGTGTAGGGCGTCTGCGCCGACGTGCCGGGGAACAGCCCGCCCGCCGGCCAGTTCAGGAAGCAGGATCCGGACGAGATCGCGACACGCTCGACGAGCCCGGCGGCGCGCGGCGACGTCAGCAGCGCGCACGCCGACATGCCGCCCGCGGACTCGCCGAAAACGGTGAGGTTGCCCGGGTCGCCGCCGAAGGCCGCGGCGTTGTCCTTCGCCCACTTCGTGGCGGCGAGCTGGTCGGCGAAGCCGAAGTTCCCCGAGCCGGCGAGGCCGGGCAGCCCGAGGTAACCGAAGACGCCGAGGCGGTAGTTGACGGTCACCACGACGACGCGCCCGCGGGAGGCCAGGCGCTGGGCGTCGTAGTCGGCGCCGGATCCGCTGGTGTAGCCGCCGCCGTGCCACCACACCATGACCGGCAGCCGCTCGCCCGGCCGCTGGTCGCGCGGGGTCGTCACGTTGAGGAACAGGCAGTCCTCGGAGGTCCCGGCGGTCTGCGTGCCCTGGGAGCACCGGGCGCCCGGGTGGGTCGCGTCGGCGACGCCGTCCTGGGCCGGCGCGGGCTGCGGGGCACTCCAGCGCCGCTCCCCCGTCGGCGCGAGCGCGTACCGGACGCCGAGGAACTCCCGCGCCGAGGCGGTGGCCAGGCCGTGCACCTGGCCGCTGGTCGTGCCGACGGTCAGCGCCGGCTCTTCGGGTGCCGGGCTCGAACAAGCGGCCAGCACCAGCAGCGCGGCCAGGCCGCCGGCGATCCGGGTCAGGGCGGTCATCCGGTCTCCTTTCGGGTCGCCGCGTCGAACGTGCGGACCAGTTCGTCCCGTACCCGCGCGGCGGTTGCGGGCGTGCGGTCGGCGGTGACGCGGACCAGGGCGGCGTCGAGCGCGGCGCGGATGGTGCCGGCCATGATTTCGACGTCGAGGTCCCGGAACTCGCCGGCTTCGACGCCGGCGCGCAGCAGCGCACCGACGTCGTCCATCTCGGTGCGGTGGTGCGGTGTGCCGTCGCGCGCCTGCGCGGAGAAGACGGAGCTCAGCGCGGCGAAGTGCCGCGGGTAGGCGGCGTAGAACTCGACGCTGCCGCCGATGAAGGCGAGCAGGCTCGCCCTCGGCGACCCGGCTTCGACGACCCGCGGCCCCAGCTCGGCCCCGGCGAGCGTGCAGACCGTCCGGACGACCTCGGCGATCAGGTCCGCCCGGTCCCGGAAGTGGTAGGTGAGCACCCCGCGGCTGACGCCGGCCGCCCGCGCGATCCGGACGGTGGACGCGGCGGCGTACCCGTCACGGGCGAGCACGTCGATCGCCGCGTCCACCAGCTGCGCCCGGCGCGCGGTGTGAACGGCCGACTCGCTGCTCCGTTCGGGGGCCACACCGGGTGGTTGCCCGTGACGGCGGCTTTTAAACAGTCCTGTTCAGAGTGACGGCCTTCCGGCGCGAAATCCGTAGACCATCACCCGTTACGGTGAAAAATCCCAACACGCACCTCGTCTGATTGCGCAATGAGCCAGGACCTGTACCGCCTACTGGGCGACGGCGACAGTCTTTCGGGTACACCACGCCGCGGACTGATCATCCGAACGCCCTCGTCTGCGACACTTTGGAGCTAATGGCGGGGACGCAGCGTAGCGACCGCCGGAGGCGCAGGGTGGAGGACGGATGACCACGCACCACCGGCAAACGGGCTTGCGGACATGGACCCACCGCCCGCGGCACGCCCGCCGCTCGACGTTCGGCATCTCGCCGGTCCTGGTCGTCGCCGCGACGGTGCTGCTGCTCGCCGACACCGCCCTCGGCGTCACCGTGGTGATCCTCGCGTTCGCGACGCTGGGCGTGCTGTGGACGCTGCGGCTGCCGTTGCGCCGGGCGGCCCGCGACCTGGACGCGATCCTCACCGAAGAGCTGGGACCCCGGCACCGCCGCGGCGCGGTGTCGTTCGGCGAACTCGCTCCCGAGCCCCGCTGAGACTCGCGGTCCCCGCCTACCCTGGACGCCCGTTCCGGTGCACGACGCACACCGGCTCGACGAACTTCCGCAACGCCGCGGCGCCGTCCAGTTCGGCGAAGCCGCTTCCACGCCCCGCTGAACAGCTACCCCGGGCGCCCGTTCCAGTGCACGACACCCACCGGCTCGACGAACTTCCGCAGGTGCTGATCCTCGCCGCGCCCGTGCAGCGTGAACCGGAACACCGAACCGTCCGGCCAGGTCAGCGTCCGCTTCGCGAACCTCACCTCCGGCGCCTGCGGTTGCCTGGCCTGCCAGACGATCCGCGGCGGGGGCGCGTCGGCCGGGTCGACGAACGTCGAGCCCGTGTCCACCACCGCGACACCCCCCGGTGAGAACACGATCCACGGGCCCCTCAGCGACCGCAGGCTGTCGGCCGGTTCGAGGGCCAGCGCGTTCGCCGGGCCCGACACGGTGACCTCCCGCTGGAACGGCCGCCCGGCGGCGCCGCCGTTGGCCAGGAGGAAGACGTACATCACCGCGCGGCCGATGCCGCGCAGGATCGTCCAGAAGAACCGGCGGACGCGCCGCGTTCCCTCGACCGTGCCGTCCTCGCGCCGCCCCGGCACGTCGTAACCGAGGTCGGTGTCCCCGAGCCGCAGCACGATCACCGGCTCACGCCACTGGTCGCGCATCAGCGCCTCGACCCGTTCCCGGAACCCGGGACGCACCTGGGCGTCGGCCGACCAGCGCTCGACGCGGTCGCCGAACGCGGCCGCCCGCTCGTCTAGATGTCGAGGTCCTTGCGGGTGTCCTCCGGACTCCGGTCCCCGCCGATCTCGCTCTTGTCGAACCACGGTTCGTCCCCCTCGGGCGTGACAGCTTCCTTGCCTTCGGCGAAGGCACCCTTCGCCGCGCCGATGCCCGCCTTGACGCCCGCTCCGGCGAGCAGCGGGCCGGCGCCGGCCGCGCCGCCGAACATCGTCGTGAGCACCCGGTTGCTGGGCTGGAAGCCCTGGGCGACCGCGCCGAACCCGAACTTGGTCTGACCGGGCATCACGCCGATCCGCAGCTTGGTGGTGAAGTCCACGAGCTTCGTCGAGTACTTCGCCATGAACTCGATGAAGGTGTCGAGCAGCTTGCCGAACTTGCCCAGGTAACCGGTGACCTTCTTCAGGACGCTGGCGGCCTTGGCGATCGACGCGGTCATCGCGGCGGCGACCGAGCTGCCGAAGCTGATCACCGACGCGGCCAGCGCGGGCAGCCAGAGCGTGATCAGCCAGGACACCAGCTCGGTGATGATCCCCTTGATCACCTCTTCGATGACGACCATGACCATCGACCACATCTGCAGCACCTCGGCCACCGAACCGGCGGCCGAGCCGACACCGCGGATGCCCGAGGAGAAGTCGCCGAGCGCTTCCTTGGCGGCGTTGCCGGCGTCGTCCACCCACTCGGCCAGCGCCGTGTCGCCGGTCTTCTCGAAGTCCTCGGCGAGCGCGACGAAGCCCTGCGCGATGGTGACGAAGTTCTCCGACGCGTGCCCGATGGCCGGGCCGTCGCCGGTGACCTGGTGCAGCGCGTCCTGCAGCGGCTGGACCAGCTCGAGCAGCATGTTGAGGCCGTGGCTGACGAGCCAGCCGATCGGGTCCATGGCGAAGGTGACCATGTCGCCGGCGGCGGCCCCGACGAACTTCGCGCCGTCGCCGACCAGCGCGCCGCCCGCGGCGGCCAGCTCACCGACGTTGTCGGCCTGGGCCGCCTGCTGGGCGTGCTCGCCGATGGACTTGCCCGCCTTGTAGGCCGTGCCCGCCACCGGCACGTACCCGGCCGCGCGGTCGAGGTTCGCGCCCGTGCTTTCGTCGTAGGCCTGGACGTCCAGCGCGTCGGCGATGCTCTTGTGCTCGGTCATTTGCCCTGCTCCCCGACCGCGTCGATCTCCGCCTCGTACCGGCCGAACGTGATCACACCGGCGTCTTCCATGCCCTGGTACATCTCCGCGGCCTTGGTCAGCTTGGTGGTGAACCCGTCCACGCCGTCCTTCAGGTCGGTCAGCAGCGAGCGCAGTTCGCCGAGGCGGTCGGTGTAGCCCTGCTTCGCGAACAGGCCGATGAGCCCCCAGGCCTCGTCGGTCACGTCGGCGGCGTCGATCTTGGCACCGAACTTGTCCGCTTCCTGCTCGTAGAACGGCAGTTGCTTGGCGTACGCGGAGATCGCGCCGATGTTCGTCTGGATTCCTTCTGGCATCGCGGGAGCTCTCTCGGTCGGGGTCAGTCGCGGCGGAGGATCGTGTTCTCTTCGAAGTAGTCGTCGTCGCGCGGTGCGGGCCGGCGCCGGGGTGCGGGCTGGCTCGCCGGCGGCGCTTGCGGCTCCGACGCAGGGGGCTCGGCGACGGTTCCGAACGCTTCGGCCTGGGCCTCGCGCACCTGCTCCTGCGTGTTGACGCCCAGCGTGTCGCCGAAGGCGTCGTCCACGATCCCGGCCTGCTGCTGGACGGCCCCGGCCACGGCCTGGCGCAGCGTGGTCATGATGATCGTGGACAGGCGGCCCGCTTCGATGTGCATGGCGCCGGCGGCCAGCCGCAGGTCGGTGATCGCCCCGCCGGCCCCGGCCACGACGGTGACGTTGCCGTCCGGCGAGGTCACGGTGGTCTCGAGCTGGGCGATCCGCTCCTGCATGTCGCCGACCCCGGCGAACCGGGTCTCGGCCTGGCGGACCTTCGCCTGGAAGTTCTGGAACTGGGCGATCAGCTCGTCCATGTGCGCGGACATCGTGTCTCCCTTGCGCGGTCTGGTGACATCCGGACGCATGATGTCAGATCCGCGTCCGTTCTGAGCGGTTTTCGGAAGATCGCGCCCGGGTATCCGCCGGCTGCGGACCGTTCCGACGAGGAGGTACCGAGCCGATGTCCACCCGCATCATCGCGGTCACCATCGACTGCCACGACACCGAAGCGCTGGCCGCCTTCTGGCGCCACGCGCTCGGCTACCCGGAGACCGAGCACTGGCACGACGGCCACGGCCGCGTGTACGTCGAACTCCGCCGCGGAGACGAGGTCCCGGTGCTGTTCCAGCCCGTCGGCGAGGGCAAGCAGGTGAAGAACCGGGTGCACCTGGACATCGCGCCCACGGTCCGGGACCAGAAGGCCGAGATCGAACGGTTGGTGGAACTCGGCGCGCGAGTGCTGACGGACGACCCGGCGGAACGCTTCGTGGTCCTGGCCGATCCGGAGGGCAACGAGTTCTGCGTCCTGCCGCCGCGACCCTGATTTCCGCTGCGATGTGTAGCCGCCTCAGCACCGGGTAGCCGTAGAGCACCCCAGGAAAGGTGGACGATGAACGACAAGGCGGAACACAAGGCCGAAGAGCTCAAGGGCCGGGCCAAGGAAACGGTCGGCGACGCCACCGGGAACGAGCAGTGGCAGGCCGAGGGCAAGGCCGAGCAGGGCAAGGGTGCCCTCAAGCAGGCCGCCGACAAGGTCAAGGACGCCGTGACGGGTCACAAGGACTGATTTCACCGGGCCGAGGCCCGCGACGGCCGCCGCACTCCGGAGTGCGGCGGCCGTTTCACGTCCGGGTTATTCCCGGCGAGCACGGAAACTTCCCACTTTCCCACCCCCTGGCCACTCCGGCCCGGCCACCGGGAACCGGCGCACACTGGGGGTCACGGGCCAAGGGAAGGAAAGCCGGGATGGCAGCAGGAAACGGACCACGGATCGCCGTCGCGCTGGACGGTGCCGGGTGGCACCCCGCCGCGTGGCGGGAGCCGGACGCGCGGCCGGGCGAGCTGCTCACCGCCGGGTACTGGGCCGATCTGGTCCGCGAGGCCGAGACGGGCAAGCTGGACTTCGTCACCTTCGAGGACTCGCTCGCCCTGCAGACCGAGCAGTACCTCGACCGGCCCGGCGAGCGCACCGACATCGTCCAGGGCCGCCTCGACGCCGTGCTGATCGCCGCCCGCGTCGCGCCGCTGACCTCGCGCATCGGGCTCGTGCCGACCGCCGTCGTCACCCACACCGAGCCGTTCCACCTCTCCAAGGCGATCGCCACGCTCGACTACGTCAGCACCGGCCGCGCCGGCGTCCGCGTCCAGGTGGCCGGGCGGCCCGCCGACAACCGGCACTTCGGCCGGCGCGAGTTCGGCGAGTTCCGGCTCGAGGACTCGGCCACCCCGGACGTGCCGAGCCCGCTGTCCGACCTGTTCGACGAGGCCGCCGACTACGTCGAGGTGCTGCGCCGCCTCTGGGACAGCTGGGAGGACGACGCCGAGATCCGCGACGTCGCGACCGGCCGGTTCGTCGACCGGGAGAAGCTGCACTACATCGACTTCGAGGGCCGCTGGTTCAAGGTCAAGGGCCCGTCGATCACCCCGCGCCCGCCGCAGGGCCAGCCGCTGGTCACCGCGCTGGCGCACGCCGCGGTCCCCTACCGGCTCGCCGCCCGCTCGGCCGACGTCGTCTACGTGACGCCCTTCGACCGCACCCAGGCCGGAGAGATCGTCACCGCCGTCCGCGACGAGCAGGACCGGGCCGGGCGCGCCGGCGAGACGCTGCACGTGTTCGGTGACGTCGTCGTGTTCCTCGACGAGACCGAGCAGGCCGCGGCCGACCGCAAGGCGCGGCTCGACGAGCTGTCCGGCGCCGAATACACCTCGGACGCCCAGGTCTTCACCGGCACCCCCGCCGGCCTCGCCGACCTGCTGCTGGACTGGCAGGCGGCCGGGCTGTCGGGGTTCCGGCTGCGCCCGGGCGCGGTGCCGCACGACCTGACCGCGATCACCCGCGGCCTGGTCCCCGAACTGCAGGCCCGCGGCGCGTTCCGCACCGAGTACGAGGCGGGCACCCTGCGCGGGCTGCTCGGCCTCGCGAAGCCCGCCAACCGGTACGCGACCGCCTGAGGAGGCCCGCGATGTCCCAGCCCCGCAAGCAGATCCACCTCGCGGCGCACTTCCCCGGCGTGAACAACACGACCGTGTGGAGCGACCCCGAAGCCGGCAGCCACATCGAGTTCAGCTCCTTCGTCAAGCTCGCGCAGACGGCCGAACGCGCGAAGTTCGACTTCTTCTTCCTCGCCGAGGGCCTCCGCCTGCGCGAGCAGAACGGGGTGATCTACGACCTCGACGTCGTCGGCCGCCCCGACACCTTCACCGTGCTGTCCGCGCTGGCGGCGGTCACCGAGCGGCTCGGCCTGGCCGGCACCATCAACTCGACGTTCAACGAGCCGTTCGAGGTGGCCCGCCAGTTCGCCTCGCTCGACCACCTCTCCGCCGGGCGCGCCGCCTGGAACGTCGTCACGTCGTGGGACGCCTTCACCGGCGAAAACTTCCGCCGTGCCGGCTTCCTCCCGCAGGACCAGCGCTACTCCCGCGCCGAGACGTTCCTGCGCACCGCCTGGGAGCTGTTCGACTCCTGGCGCGGTGACGAGATCGCCGCCGACGCCGGCAGCGGCGTCTTCCTCCGGGACGCGAACGCGGGTGCCTTCGCCCACCACGACGAGCACTTCGACATCGAGGGCCGCTTCCCGGTGCCGCACAGCCCGCAGGGCCGTCCGGTGATCATCCAGGCCGGCGACTCCGACGAGGGCCGCGAGTTCGCCGCGTCCACCGCCGACGCGATCTTCAGCCGCTACGGCACGCTCGAAGCCGGGCAGGCGTTCTACACCGACGTCAAGGGCCGGCTGGCGAAGTACGGCCGGACGTCCGAGCAGCTGGTGATCCTGCCCGCGGCGACGTTCGTGCTCGGCGACACCGACGCCGACGCCCACGAGCGGGCCCACGCCGTCCGGTTGCAGCAGGTCAGCGGGCAGACCGCGATCAACTTCCTGGAACAGCTGTGGAACACCGACCTGTCCGGTCACGACCCGGACGGCCCGCTGCCCCGGACCGACCCGGTGCTCGGGGAGAACACGATCTCCCGCGGCCGCGCCAGCGTCCGGATGTACCGCGACCCGCTGGCCACGGCGAACGAGTGGCGGCAGCTCGCCGAGGCGAAGAACCTGTCCACCCGGGAGCTGATCATCGAGGTCACCGGACGGCAGACGTTCATCGGCTCCCCCGCGACCGTCGCCGCCACGATCGACGAGCTGGTCCAGGCCGACGCGAGCGACGGGTTCATCCTCGTCCCGCACGTCACGCCGGGCGGGCTCGACGAGTTCGCCGACAAGGTGGTGCCGCTGCTGCAGGAACGCGGCTCGTTCCGCACCGAGTACACGGGGACGACGCTGCGGGAGCACCTCGGCCTGGACGCCTGAACGGGGGGCGGGGTTCTCGCGAACCCCGCCCCCGTCCGGGAATCAGAGACCTGCCCAGAAGGCGCAGTTGTGCTCGGCGGCCAGGTCCACCGTCCGCGGGGCGCCCGGGACCAGCGACAACGTGCTCGCGCCGCCGCCGAAGCGCGGCCAGGTCGGCGCACCCGGCGCGTTGGGGTTGCCGGTGCGGGCGAAGGTCGTCCAGTAGCGGATCATCCGGTCGGCCAGCGCCTGCTGCCCGGCGTTCAGCGGGGTGGGAACGCCGTTGAGATCGAACAGGTACGCCATCTCGGCGCCGTGGTAAGCGCCCGACGGCAGGCCTTCGGGAAACGGGAACTGCGCGGGCGCGGTCCGGTCCGCGAACTCGTAGGCGTACGCCGGCGCGGAGCGGGCGAACGTGCGCTGGTCGATCACCTGCGTGCAGGACCAGACGCGGTCGGTCGCCACCGTGGCCCAGGCGACGGCCGGGGACCCGTACGCGCTCGACGGGTACTTCGCGGCGACGGCGGGTGCCTTGGTGCCGAACGCGTCGACGAGCAGCTGCTGGTAACCGTCCTCGGTGAAGGCCTGGGGCAGGAACGCCGTCGCGAGGCGCTGTTCGTCGAGGTTGGTCCCGGAGATCACCGGGATCTTCGCGTAGCGGCCTTCGGCCAGCGCCCGGTCGGGACGCGACGGGAGCACCCGGTTGCCGTACGCCACCGCCGGCAGCGCGGCACTCTGCGATGCGGACAGCAGCTGGGGCACCGGGATCCGGCGCAGGCAGTCCACTTGCGACGGTCCGGCCGGGCAGCCGAGCGACGCGGCGAGCGTGGCGCCCTGGGCGTCCACTGAGGACTGTTCCTGCCACGGTGAGCCGGCCGGGATGCCGGGGTTGACGCCGTTGCGCGGCCAGGTCATCGAGCACGAACCGCTCTCCATGATCGCCCGCTGGAACAGTCCCCGGGCCGACGGCGAGGTGAGCTGCGCGCAGATGTCGTACGAACCGGCCGACTGGCCGAAGAGCGTGACGTTGCCCGGGTTCCCGCCGAACGCGGCCGCGTTGCGCTGCACCCAGCGCAGCGCCGCCTGCTGGTCCTGCATCCCGAACGTGCCGGCGCCGTCGAGCCGGGGCAGGCCGAGGAACCCGAACACGCCGAGGCGGTAGTTGACCGTGACGACCACGACGTCACCGCCGACGGCCAGGCGCCGCGCGTCGTAGTCGCTGCCCGCACCGAAGGCGTTGCCACCGCCGTGCAGCCAGACCATCACCGGCTTGAGGCCGCCGGTGCGCGGGGTCGTGACGTTCAGGTAGAGGCAGTCCTCCGACTCGCTCGCCGGCCCGATGTTCTGCGGCTGGGCGCACCGCGACGCCGGGGTGGTGGCGTCCCTCGGCACGGTCCAGCGTCGCGGTGGCTGCGGTGCTCTCCAGCGCAGCTCACCGACGGGCGGCGCCGCATACGGCACCCCCTGGAACGTCTTGCTGTCCGCCGTGACCGTGCCCCGCACCGGACCGGCGTCGGTCCGCACCACCCCGGCGTCCTGACCTTGGGCAGTGGCGGTGTCCACCACGCCCCCGGTGCCCAGTACTGCGGCCGCCGCGATCACCAGTGCCGCGATGCGCTTGCCCATGTCGACCTCCGCCTGCTCGTCCTTGCTGACGAGCAGAGCGTCACACCGACAAGAAAATTTGTCAAGGATGATTCAGTTGTCCGAGTGTGACGGGCGCACCAGCGGCGTCGCGTACTTCTCCCCCCAGGTGCGCAGGTGACCCAGGATCGGCAGCAGCCCCTCACCGGCCTCGGTCAGCACGTACTCGTCGCGCGGCGGGTGCTCGCGGTAGCGGCGGCGCTCGATCAGGCCACTGCGCTCCAGGTCGCGCAGCCGCGTGGTCAGGCTCGCCTTCGGCGCGCCGGTGCGCGCCCGGATCTCACCGAAGCGGTTGACGCCGAAGCCGAGCTCACGCAGGGCGAGCAGCGCCCACCGGTCCCCCACCAGCTCCAGCGCGTCGGCGATCCCGCACACCCGGACCCCAGTTGGTTCGATTTCTGAACTCACTGTGCTAGCGTAGCGCACGGGAGTGAGTTCAACTTTTGAACCTAGGAGATGAGTCATGGCATCCGTGCTGATCACCGGAGCGTCGAAGGGCATCGGCCGGGCGATCGCGAGCGAGTTCGCGCGCCGCGGGCACCGCGTGGTCGCCACCGCCCGCAAGCCGGAGACGCTCGCCGACCTGGACGCCGACCAGCGGCTCGCGCTCGACGTCACGGATCCCGCGAGCATCGAAGCCGCGGTGGAGCAGGCCGGGGAGATCGACGTCCTGGTCTCGAACGCCGGCGAGATCTTCTACGCCGCCGTCGAAGCGACTCCGCCCGCCGAGCTCATGCGGCTGTTCGACCTCAACACGGTCGGCGCGCTGCGCGTCGCGCAGGCGGTGCTGCCGGGAATGCGGGCGCGCGGCCGCGGGCGGCTGCTGTTCGTCTCCAGCGTCGTCGGGCGGATCGTGAACCCGCCGGGCGCCGGGTACGACGCCACGAAGTGGGCACTGGAGGCGCTGGTCGAGTCCCTGGCGATCGAGATCGCCCCGCTCGGCCTCGAAACGGCGCTGCTGGAGCCCGGCGCGGTCAGCTCGGGCGCGCTCGACGACGTCACGACGTACCGGCTGCCGGACGACCCCTACGCCGCCTTGCTCGGCGGCGATCCCGCACAGCGGCAGTGGATCACGCCGGAAGAGGTCGCCGCGGGTGTGGCCGACGCCGCCGAGATTTCGGCGCTGCCACTGCGGATCCCGATCGGCGCGCCGGCCGCCGCGGTCCTCGCGGCCCGTCACGCCGCTCCCGACGACCGCCCGTTCGTCCCTGGGGCATGAGGAAACGGCGGCGGCTTGGCGCCGCCGCCGTTCCCCATCGGGTCAGCCGATGTGCGAGCTGATGTCCGCGTAGTCGTTGCCCACGTTGGTGTACACGCCCGGGAAGTCCTTGCGCGCACAGCCCTGGCCCCACGACACGATGCCGGCGAGCTTGCCGTCGACGTAGGCCGGGCCGCCTGAGTCGCCCTGGCAGGAGTCCTTGCCGCCCTCGGGCACGCCCGCGCAGAACATGGACGCCTTGTCGTAGCTGTTGCCGCCCGTGCTGTAGGCCGTGGCGCAGGAGTCGTTGTCCACCACCGGAACGTTCACCTTCAGCAGGGTGTCGGAGACGTCGCCCCCTTCGGACGTCGTGCCCCAGCCGACGACGGTGACGTCGGCGCCCGCCTGGTAGGCCGCGTCGTCCGCCGACTGCACCAGCGTCGCCGGCGTGTAGGGCAGCTCCTTGTCCAGCGTCAGCACGGAGTTGTCGTGCTGCATGCCGGACATGTCGAAGCCCGGGTTCTGCCAGACGTCGCTCACGCCGGCCTTCTCCCCGGAGGTGTCGCTGAACTTGGTCTGGCCGCCGATGATCTCCATCTGCGACGCCTCGACGCCGTCGGTGCAGTGCGCGGCGGTCAGCACCTTGTCCGGCGCGACCAGGGTGCCCGCGCAGTGCTGCGCACCGTTGACGTTGAAGATGACGGTGGCCGGGAACTCGTCGATGGTGGTCGGCGACCCGCCGACGATCCGCGGATCGGCACCGGAAGCACCCTGGGCGGCGGCGACGGCGAAAGCCCCGGCCGCAACGAGGGCCACCGCGGCCCGCCGGACCGTCGAACGTCCGTCTACCTGCATGAACATCTCCTTCGGGGACCGGGAAGGTGGTGATCACGAGCAGACCAGACCGGCTCGGGTCTCGGTTAGCTACGAAAGTAGCAATCTGAAAGTTTGCGAATATAGTTGGTTTTTGTCCGACGACAGTTCCCTCTTGGCCAGGGCTTCCGGACCGGGAAAGTTCAGGATCGATTCAGTAACTTCTGCTAGTCTCCCGATGTTTCGCGGCTCACCGTGGCGCCGCGCCCGCAACCGTTGCGCCGTAACCGGTGTCGCGGCACCAGAACTCATCGAGGAGCGAAATGACAGCCATCGTCCGGGTCCACGGCCGCCAGGTGCTCGACAGCCGGGGCAACCCGACCGTCGAGGTCGACGTCGAGCTGGCGGACGGCTCGCTCGGCCGGGCCGCCGTGCCTTCGGGCGCCTCCACCGGCACGAAGGAAGCGGTGGAGCTGCGCGACGGCGACAAGGCGCGGTTCCACGGCAAGGGCGTGCGCAAGGCCGTCGACGCGGTCAACTCCGAGATCGCCGAGGCGATCATCGGGCTCGACGCCGAGGCGCAGGCCGAGGTCGACCGCACGCTGATCACCCTCGACGGCACCCCGAACAAGGCCCGGCTCGGCGCGAACGCCACGCTCGGCGTCTCGCTCGCGGTGGTCAAGGCCGCCGCGGCCGCCAGCAGGCTGCCGCTCTACCGCTACGTCGGCGGCGTGTTCGCGCATCTGCTGCCGATGCCGATGATGAACATCATCAACGGCGGCGCGCACGCGGACAACCCGATCGACTTCCAGGAGTTCATGATCGGCCCGATCGGCGCGGAGACCTTCGCCGACGCCGTCCGGATGGGCTCCGAGGTCTTCCACACGCTGCGCAAGTCGCTCCACGAAGCCGGGCACGGCACCAACGTCGGCGACGAAGGCGGCTTCGCGCCGAACCTCAGCTCCGCCGACGAAGCGCTCGAGTTCGTCCTCCGCGCCATCGAGCAGTCCGGCTACCAGCCCGGCGAGGACATCGCGCTGCTGCTCGACCCGGCCGCGTCCGAGTTCTACACCGGCGAGGTCTACGACTACACCGGCGAAGGCCGCAAGCGCAGCGTCGAGGAGCACGTCGCCTACCTCGCGGACCTGACTGCCCGCTACCCGATCGTCTCGATCGAGGACGGCCTGGCCCAGGACGACTTCGCCGGCTGGAAGCAGCTGACCGACCAGATCGGCGAGCGCGTCCAGCTCGTCGGCGACGACCTGTTCTGCACCAACGTGAACCTGCTCAACGACGGCATCGAGCGCGGCATCGGCAACTCGATCCTGATCAAGGTCAACCAGATCGGCACGCTCACCGAGACGCTCGACGCCGTCGAGACCGCGCACAAGGCGGGCTACTCGGCCGTCATGTCGCACCGCTCCGGCGAAACCGAGGACACCACGATCGCCGACCTCGCCGTGGCCACCAACTGCGGCCAGATCAAGACCGGCTCGCTGTCGCGGTCGGACCGCACCGCCAAGTACAACCAGCTCATCCGCATCGAAGAGGAGCTCGGCGCCGAGGCCCGCTACGCCGGCGCGTCCACCATCAGCGGCCGCCGCTGACGCGCTCCGGTCCGGGATCGCCACCGCGCTCCCGGACCGGTTCGTCGCCGACGGTCAGCAGCTCACCGTTGTCCCTGCGGCAGCACCGAACTCCGGGCCCAGCAACGACACCCGGCCCCGAGCAATCAACCCCCCACGATCACTCCGGACGACTGCTCATCGCCGACCGTCAGCAACCGCAACCAGGCTAAACCGAGGACTTACCGGCTCGCCCGCTGATCACTCGGCATCGGCCAGCAGTTCGCCGTTGTACCCGCGACAGCACCGAACTCCGGGCCCAGCAACAACACCCGGCCCCGAGCAATCAACTCCCCGCGATCACTCCAGACGACTGCTCGTCGCCGACCGTCAGCAACCGCAGCCGCGCCAGGCCGCGCACGTACCGGCTTGCCCGCTGGTCGCTCGGCATCACCAGCGTCGGGCGGGCCAGCAACTCGCCGTTGTAGCGGGTCGCCAGCAATGCCGCGCAGGCGCCGAACTCCGGGTCCAGCTCGGCCAGCGACAGCGCGACCTGGAAGCCGTCCTCGGCCACCGCCAGTACGACCACCGTCAGGCTCGCCATCTTGTGCCGGGTGTCCACCGGCAGCGGGCCCTCCCGGAGCACGTCGTAGAGGTGCACGCCGTGCACCTCGTGCCGCTCGTGCCTGCGGCGTGTCACGTACTCCACGTCGAGCCGGATCCGCGAGCGCTCCCGCAGCTCGCCGATCCCGATCACCCGCGACGCGCACCCGGTCCCGGTGACCAGGAGCCCGCCTACCGACGGTTCCATCCCTCCACGCTAAGTCACCGCCGCCGCGGCGTACAGGCACGGTACGGCCGCAAATACGGAACTTTCCGCCTCGGCAAGCCGCGTCAGCGGATACGCGGGCCCGCGGCCGTGGTGAACCGGAACTCGACGGCCACCGGCACGTCGTCGAGGTCCAGCGCCTGGCGCAGCCGCGGCAGGCCCTCGGTCTCCAGTCGCTCGCGGATCTCCGTGGGGTCACCGTCCTGCTCCACCGAGACGACCAGCGCCAGCGTCGGGTCCTCGCGCGTCCCCGCCAGGGTCGCCCGCGCCTGGTGCACCCCCGGGTACGTCCGGAGCTCCTCGGTGAAGGGTGCGACCGCGGCGTCGGCCGCCAGCTCGGTCCGGCCGCGGTCCGGGTCGGCCTCGAACCGCCACGTCTGCGTCCGCGGCCGCCGCGCCAGCTGGGCCAGCAGCCAGCGCAGCGCCAGCAGCCCGAGCACCACGGCCGCCGCCGCGGCGACGTACAGCACCCACGTCGGCGGGGTGGTCGTGCCCGGGACCAGCGGAGATCCCGGATCGACGACCGTCAGGCGACGGAAGTGGGTGGCGACCGCGAAGCCGCCCGCGGCCAGCAGCACCAGGCCCAAGAGCCCGAGCAGGACGCGGTTGAGGCGGGCCGGGCGGTTCAGGTTCGTCATGACTTCCTCCGGGGAGCGCGGACCCGCACCGACACGGCCGGGCGGGTGGCCGGGCCGACCTGGTCGAGCCGGTGGCCGACCGCCTCGCGGACGGCGTCGGCGAGGCCGTCCGGCCGGGTCCGGGCCGTCTCGACCCGGACCTTCACCCGCCGCGCGCCGAGCTTGACCGCGGCGCCGGACACGCCGTCGACGTCCGCGGCCGCCGCGCGCAGCGTCGAGCGGTACCCGCCGCGGGCGGCTCCCGCGTCGAAGGAACCGCCCAGCGGCAGCACGGTCGTGGCCCCCGGCAGGATCGCCGCGAGCACCAGGACCAGGCCGAGCAGCGCGACGACACCCCCGGCGACGGCCGGCACGACGTCCGTCCACCGCAGGTCGTGCAGGGCGGACGCCACCGAGTCGAAGCTGATCCACGGGCGTTCGCCGAGGATCATCTGGATCGCCACCACGGCGACGAGCACGCACGCGGCCAGCACCACCACCGCGGTCAGGACGGCCGGGACGCTCCGGCGAGGACGGCGTTTCATTCGACCCTCCGTACTTGGCCCGCGGTGGTGTGCAGCGCGGTGACGGTGAGGTCGACGCGGGTCACCGTCAACCCGGTCAGCGCCTCCACCCGCTCCACCAGGTGCTCGCGGGCCTTCTCGGTGGTGCGCGCGACCGACGCCGGGTAGACGATCGAGATCCGCACGTCGAGCGTCACGGTCTCGTCGCCGACGCGGGCACTCACCTTCGCGGAGTGCTCGAGGTCCTCACCGCTCAGGCTGACGCCGAGGACGCGGCCGGCCGCGCCGCCGACGTCGTCGACCTCCAGCACGGCGCAGGCGGCCAGGCGTTCGACCGCCTGCTCCGAGATGGTCAGAACCCCGCGCTCGGCGACCGGCGCGGGCAGGGTGGCGGTCACGGCTCAGCCCCGATCGCGGCCGGTGAGCTGCGACAGGTCGAGCTTGCCGTCGAGGTAGCGGCCGACCAGGAGGCCGATCGCCCCCAGCACGGCGACCGCGGCGAACGCGCCGAAGCCGCCGATCGCGACGGCCAGCCCCAGGACGAGGCCGGTGATCAGGCCGAGCTGCGTGGCTTTCACGAGACCCTCTCCTTCACTTGGTGCGCTTCGGTGGCCGGCTCGGCCAGGTCCGCGATCACGACGTGCACCGGCCGCCCGGCGACCGCGGCGGCGGTGCGCACGGCGGCGGCGACGTCCGCGGCCACCAGCGGGTAGCCCGTGGTGACCGCGATCGTGACGTCCTCGTCGCGGACGCGGACACCCGCGATCCGCCGCGGCGGGTCGAGCGTGGCGATCTCGCCGAACCGCCCGCCGTACAGCCCGGTCACGCCGGGCGCGATCCGGACCGCGGCGGCGATCCGGGCCGCGTCGGGCTCGGGATTCACTGCACCCGGCCGGTTTCGGTGGTCTCGCCCTCGTCCTCGTCCTCGGACGGCAGGTGCAGGTCGCCGACGTTGATGTTGACCTCGACCACCTCGAGCCCGGTCATCTGCTCGACGGCGGTGATCACGTTGCGGCGCACCGAGCGCGACAGGTCCGCGATGGACACGCCGTACTCGACGACGATCTGCAGGTCGACGGCCGCCTGCTTCTCGCCGACCTCGACCGAGACACCCTGCCCGGCCGAAGCGGTCGCGCCCGGGATGCGCTCGCGGATCGCGGAGAACGCCCGCGCCGCGCCGCCGCCGAGGGCGTGCACGCCGGGGATCTCCCGGGTGGCCAGGCCGGCGATCTTCTGGACGACGACGTCGGCGATCGACGTGGCGCCCTCGGTCGTCACCAGCGCGCCGTCGCCGCCCTTCTTGGCGGGGTCGGCGGGCGCCTGCTGGGCGGGCACCTTGGTGGCGGTGGCGTTCGTCATGACGTCTCCTTCGCACATCGGAATGCGTTGTCTTGTCGGTGGAAGCCCCTTGATTGTTCTTCCACACTGGACAGACAACGCGGTGGGAAGATCGTCACGACCCGATCGTGTGAACCACGTCTCGCCTCGCCGCGGCGCTCAAAGCGGCGATCACGGCCGCCCCGGCGACCGACAATCCGATCCCCACCAGCACGGCGACGTTCCAGCCGTCGACCAGGCTCGCCGCCGGGGTGGCCGAAGGGTGCACGGCGAGCACCGTCACGACCGTGACGCCCAGCGCGGCCCCGACGTAGCGGCTCGTGTTGTTGATCCCGCTGCCCATCCCGGCCCGGTTCGGCGGCACGCTCGCCACCGCCTCGCGGCCCAGCGACGCGTTCACCACCCCGGTGCCGATCCCGGCCAGCAGCAGGCCGCCGACCAGCGGGCCCGCGCCGGAGCCCGGGGTCACGAACGCGAGCGGCACCAGCCCGGCGGCCACCACCAGCAGGCCCGCGCTCATCCGCGCGCCGCCGGAGAACGCGGCGGGCAGGCGCCGGGTCAGCAGGGCCGAGGCCACGCTGGCCGCCGACCAGGCCAGCACCACCAGGGACGCCGTGACCGGGGTGAACGCCAGGCCGTTCTCGAGCATGGTGCAGAGGAACGACATCAGCGCCGTGACCCCGGCGCCGGCCGTGAACGCGCCGGTCGTCGCCGCGACCAGCGCCGGACGGCGGAACAGCGTCAGGTCGAGCATCCCGCCCTCGGTCCGCCCCTGGTGCGCGAAGAACGCGGCGAGCAGGACGGCCGCGGCGGCGATCAGGCCCAGCTCCAGCGGGCTCGTCCAGCTCTGGCGGCCTTCGGTGAGCGCGGCGAGCAGCGCCGCGAGCCCGCCGCCGAGCAGCAGCGAGCCGGTGACGTCGACCTTCCGCGCCCGGCCCGAGACGGACTCCTCGAGCAGCACCCGGCCGAGCACGGCGACGCCGAGGGACAGCACGGTGGCGACGACGTAGAGCGTGCGCCAGCCGGCGGCGGTGTCGAGGACGGCGCCCGCCACCGGGCCGATGGCGATGCCGGCACCGAGGCAGGCGCCCCACACGCCGGTGGCGCGGGCGCGGCCGGCGGGGTCGGGGAAGGCGTGCCCGAGCACGCCGAGCCCGCAGGCGATCAGCGCGGCCGCCCCGAGCCCTTCGACGACCCGGCCGGCGATGAAGGTCAGCGGGCCTGGCGCGACCGCGCCCAGCAGCGATCCGGCGGCGAGCACTCCCCCGCCGGCGGCGAACACGCGCCGCCGTCCGAAGTCGTCGCCGATCGCGCCGGCCGGCAGCAGTGCGACCGCCAGGCCGAGGCTCATCGAGCTGAGGATCCACGACGTCGCGATCGCGCCGGCGCCGAGCCCGCGCGCCACCGACGGGACGATCGACAGCGGCGCGGTGAACACGAACATGGCGAGCAGCGTGCCGCCGCCCGAAGCGACGAGCACAGCGGCCGGGCGGCGGTCCATGCGGACTCCAGGTGATTCGGTGACCGAACTCTTCGCCGGAGGCTAGCACGGTTTGTTCGTTCACCGAACTCTTCTGTGACACACTGGGCCCATGGCACTCCCCCGCGAGTACACCGGCCAGGCCTGCTCGATCGTCCGCGCCCTGGAGATCGTCGGCGAGCGCTGGACGCTGCTGATCGTGCGCGACGCGGTCTTCGGCGTCCGGCGGTTCAGCGACTTCCTGGACCACCTCGGCATCCCCCGCGCGGTGCTGACCGAACGGCTGGAGTTCCTGGTCGGCGAGGACGTGCTGGCCCGGGTTCCCGGGCCGGGCAAGCGAAGCGAGTACGAGCTGACGGCGAAAGGCCTCGCGCTGTGGCCGGTCGTCCGCTCGCTGTCGGCGTGGGGCGACGAGTACTACGCACCCGAAGGCCGCCGCCGCGTCTTCGTGCACGACTCCTGCGGCGGCGAGGTGTCGCCGGCCGGCGAGTGCGCCGGCTGCGGCGAGCGCGTGCCGGTCGCCGACACGGTGATGACACCAGGCCCGGGCCTGCCCCCGCCGTCACCGCGGGACAGCGCGATCACGACGGCGCTGGCCCGGGCCCGGCCGCTACTGCAGCCGCTGCACTGAGGGCTCGGCGGCGAAGTGCCGCGCCACCGCGTCGGCGGCGGTCTTGACCGGGCCGGGCTGGTCGTAGAAGTCGTACTGCGCCACATCGTCCAGCCAGATCTGCTCGACCGGTCCGGGCACCAGGGCGACGAACTCGCGGACGCTCTCCGGGCTCGCCGCCGCGTCGCTGTGGACCACGAGCAGCGGCGCGGTCAGCCGGGAAGCCGAAGCCTGCGCGTCGAAGTCGAGCCACTGGTCCCACGACGCGGGGTTGAACGTGTTGTCCCACTGGGGAATCGCGCCGCGCGCGGGGTCGGCGAAGTACTCGTCCGTGCTCGGCACGGCCGGTTCGAGCCTCTCCTCGCCCGTCCGCTCATACCACTCCCTCGCCTCCCGGCCCGCGTCGCGGAGGGCCGCGACCCCTTGCGGGCCACCGAGGGTGGCCACCACCGTGTCGCGGCTGGGCAGCGCGGGAGCGACGAGCGCGACCGACGAGAAGAGCGACGTCCTGGTCGCCGCCGTCGCGAGGTACGCGCCGCTCGCGCAGATGCCCAGGCCCGCGACGCGGTCGACGTCCGGCCGCGAGGACAGGTACTCCGCGGCCGCGACGAGGTCGTCGGCCTTGGCGAGCGGGTCCTCCATGGACCGCGGGCGGCCACCACTCGCTCCCCAGGAGCGGAAGTCGAACGCCAGCGCGGAAAACCCGCGGGCGGCCAGCTCCCGGGCGTAGGCCGCGGGCATCTGTTCTTTGACCGTGCGCCACGCGCCGGCCACGACCACGGCGGTCCGCGGACCGTCCACATCGGAGGCCGGGCGGTAGAGGTCGCCGGCCAGGTCCACGCCGGCCGACGCGAACACCACGCGTTCGACCGTGATTTGACTGTTCATGACTTGAACCGTACCAGCGCTCAACCGTTGAGTTCAAGCGCTGTACCGTGCCAGCGTTGTATGATCCACGCCATGCGGCTCCCCCACCGGTCACCCCTCGAAGCCCTGTACGAGATCGTCACGACGACGACCCGGGGCGCGGAGCCGGCACTGGAGGAGCTGGGCCTGACGATGCCGACGGTCTACGTCCTGTGGGCCATCGACCCGGACGAGCCGCCGCCGACCATGAAGGCGATCTCGGAGCGGATCGACAGCACGAAGTCCAACCTCACGTTCACCACCGAACGCCTGGTGGAGCTGGGTTACCTGACGCGCACGGAAGACCCGTCGAACCGCCGGTTCCGGGTGCTCGCCCTCACCTCGGAGGGCCGCAAGGCGCGCGAAGCGGCCCTCGCGGCGCTGGACGCCGCGTGCCCGCTGCGCAAGCTCGGCCGCAAGCAACTCGACCAGCTCTTCGCCCTGCTCGACCACACCCTCGACGACTGAGGGGTCACCCCTCGATGTGGCGCCGCCGGACCAGCACGAGCACCGCGAGCGCGATCAGCGCGACCACACTCGCGATCGGGCCGGCGTACGCCCGCCCGGGGACGACCGCGGACGAGATGAGCGAGAAGTCCCAGAGCCCGTGCAGCAGGCCGGGCACGAGCAACCCGCCGGTGCGGCGCCGGACGAGGTAGAAGAAGTAACCCGCCACCGCGACCACCAGCACCTGGATCAGCGCCTTCGGGCCGGTGGAGAACAGGTTCGCGGCGTGCGCGACCCCGAAGACGATCGACGACCACAGCGCGACCTTGCCCTCGGAGAAGCCGCGGTTGCGGAAGACCGTCACGCCGATCCCGCGGAAGAGCGCCTCCTCGGCGTAACCGACGAACAGCGCACTCAGCAGGAGCAGCAGCGTGAAGCCGAGGCCGCGGTCGGCGAGACCGGCGTAGTCGGTGGCCAGCAGGATCGCCACCACCATGATCACCGGGACGGCGATCACCCACCGCCGGACCGGCCGGTCGTCGGTCAGCACCGGGCGCCACCACCGCAGCGCGGAGATCGTCACGGCGACCAGCACCAGGCCGATGCCGACCGGGAGCGTGAGACTGCGCCAGACCTCGTCGAGCGAAGTCGGGCTGGCGTAGGCGACGTCGATCCCGATGGTCGCCGCCCAGCCGATCAGGCCGGTCACCACCACGTACCCGACGACCAGCACGAGGAACGCCCACACGGGCAGCACACGGCTCCCGGTTCCGGTCTGCTGCGACGACATGCGGCTCCGCTCGGCCCGGGAGCCCGTGACGGTTCACGGCCTCGGATCCCGATCATCACCGCGCGCCGCGGACCCCGCAATCGGACATCCGACACCCCCGGGGCGGCGAGGTGAACTCTTGACAAGCAACCCCGTCACCCTGTCTGCTTACTAGTGCGCGAATGAACGCAGTATCGAGCAGTTTCTCGCACTTCTGGAGGCTCGGGTGCAGTTACGGACTTCCCGGACGGCGGCCTGCGCGGCCGTCGGGCTGGTACTCACCGGCGTCCTCGCGGCGCCCGCGGCGGCGGACCCGCTCTCGGCGGCGGCCTTCTCGGTCCCGCGCAGTGGTGCCGCCCCGGGTTACCAGGTGCGCGTCGACACGGCCCGCCTCGGCGTCACCGTGTCGCGGGGTGGCGAAACCCTGCTGCGCACCGCGCCGGACGCGTTCACCTTCGGCACTTCGGTGGCGACCCGCGTGCGGTCCGTCTCGAAGCAGGGTGACACCGTGGTCGCCGAGGCCGACAGCAGCTCAGGCAAGGGCGTGACCCTGCGGCTGACCCCGCACGCGGACCGCTTCGACCTGCGCTGGTCGGTGGCCGGCGAACCGGCCGGCGACCGGGCGACGCACTTCGACCTGGCCACGTCCGGGCACTGGTACGGCGGCGGTGAGACGAGCGAGGGGAAGCCCCAGCCCTACCCGCTGTCGGCGGGCGTGGTGGACGAACCGGAGTTCTCCCCCGCCAGCTACATGATGCAGGAGCCGTACTTCACGACGTCGAAGTCGGTCGGGGTGTACGTCCGCACCGCGCAGCCGATGAAGGTCGCGCTGGCGAACGGCCGCGCCGACCTCACGGTCACCGGGGCGGCCGAGTACTCCGGCACGGTGTTCGTCGAGTCGAGCCGCCGCGCGGTGTACGACGACTACATCGGCGAGGTCGGCAAGCCGGAGAAGAGCGACGCGACCGACGCCGAGTACGCCAGTCCACTGTGGAACTCGTGGGCGCAGTACTACCGGAACATCGACCAGGACAAGGTCGTCGCCTGGGCGCGCGACCTCAAGGCCGCGAACGTCGCCGGGCACACCGTGCAGCTCGACGACAAGTGGGAGTCGAACTACGGCAACCTGACCTTCGACGCGAAGACGTTCCCGGACCCGAAGAAGCTGGTCGCCGACATCCACGGCATGGGCCAGAAGTTCGGGCTGTGGACGACGTTCTGGATCAACCTCGACTCGGCGAACTACGGTTACGCCCGCGACCACGGTTACCTGCTGCACGCGAAGGCGGACCCCGCGCAGCCGTGCACGGTGACGTGGTGGAACGGCACGGCGGGGATCATCGACCTCGGCAACCCGCAGGCGCGCGACTGGTACACCGGGAACCTGCGCAAGCTGATGGCCGACTACGGCGTCGACGGTTTCAAGTTCGACACCCGGTTCTTCGACGACAGCTGCGCCACGTCGAACGGCCTGACCCCGCAGGACTACCAGAAGCTCGGCGCGGACATGACCGACCAGTTCGACCAGCAGGGCGCCGGCATCCGCACGCACTGGGGCAACCAGCGCTACGGCTTCGTGATCCGCGCGGTAGACGCGGACACCACGTGGGACGGCCTGCGCACGTCCCTGCGCCGGGCGTCGGCGATCTCCACCGACGGCTACCCGTTCGTCGAGACCGACATGATCGGCGGCTCCGAGAGCATGCCGCCGCCGTCGCGTGAGATCCTCGTGCGCTGGGCGCAGGCGGCGTCGCTGATGCCGCTGATGTACGCCTCGACGTCGCCGGTGTCGACGATCGACACCACCACGGGCCAGCCGGTGACCTACCCGGCCGACACCGCGCGGCTCTACGCCGACGCCGTGCGCACGCACTCGAAGCTGGCGGGGTACATCCAGACCCAGGTGAAGCAGGCGGTCGCGGACGGTTCGCCGATCATGCGGCCGGTGTTCTTCGACTTCCCCGCCGACCACCGCTTCGACACGATCGACGACGAGTGGCTGCTCGGCCCGGCCCTCCTGGCCGCACCGGTGATCACTTCCGGCACCTCACGAGACGTGGTTCTACCGGCAGGGTTGTGGTTCGACCCGCACACGCGCCGCGTCGAGGTCGGCGGCCGGACCCTGCACGGCTATGCGGCACCGCTCGACACCACGCCGATGTTCGTCCGCCTCGGGGCGCCGGGGTCCGCTGGGCTGATCGCCGCTCTGAGCCACTGAGCCGAGCCGCGCTCACGCGGGGATCACCCGCGGGAGCGCGTCGGGCGACATCTCGCCAGGTGAAACAATGGGTCAGCGTCAGGCCGGGTCGGCGAAACCGCAGTGGACGCCGCCCCGAGCGGCGAACACGACTGGCGCACCACTGACCGAGCCCGGCAACGCTCATGCGAGAGCACCCGCGTAGGCGCATCAGCCGGCAACGTCTCGCCAGGCGTCCGCCACGCCAGGGGCAGGCCCGGACCGGCGAAGTGGATGCCGCCGCTCCGAGCCGAGGACCGGGCCGCGCTCACGCGGGGATCACCCGCGTGAGCGCTGTCGGGCGGCGATGTCTCGCCAGGCGAACAATGGTCAGCGTCAGGCCGAGTCGGAGAATCCACAGTGGACGCCGCCGCGCACACGGTCGGCGCCCCGCAGCCGCCGAGTGCCACGCGAGCACCAGGCCCGGAGCCACGAATCCACGGTGGATGCCGCGGGCCGCGGACCCGGACCGCGCTCACGCAGGATCACCCGCGTGAGCGCGTCAGCGGCTCTCGAGCAGCCGGGTCAGGAGCGGGCGGAAGTGGTCGAACCCGGGCGTCCTGGCCTCGGGGTCCTTGGCTTCGTCGTCCCAGCGGCGCAGCGCCACCGCCTCCGCGTGGTGCGGGTTCCCCTCGAACTCGCGGGCCTCGGGCTCCGTCATCGGTCCACCTTGGACACCCAAGGTGTGGACCGACGCTGGGGACAGGCGGGCGTGGTAACCAGGATCGACCGCGCACAGGTAGCGCTTCGCGGCGACGTGCAGGCGGACGGGCTCGGTGACCGCCGGGCCGAACCACTGGCCGAGCCAGGCGGAACCGCTGTCGCCGTGGCGGTTGTCGTTACCCGCCATGAGGTCGTGGCCGCTCAGGGCGCCGTGGAAGTGGCCGACGTCGTGCAGCAGCGCGGCGGCGACGAGCTCGTCGGGCGCGCCGGCGGCCTCGGCGAGGGCGCCGGCCTGGCGCATGTGCTCGGCCTGGGTGACGGCTTCGCCGAGGTAGTCCTCGGTGCCGGGGCCGTCGAAGAGCGCGGCCAGCTGGTCGATCGGGTTCACGCGGACTCCTCCAGGATGCGCAGGGTGCTCGTCAGGGCGTCGAGGTCGGCGTAACAACCCTGCAGGTGGCGGGCACCGGACTCGGCGAACGCGGTGCGGGCGTGCAGCAGCCGGGTGTTGTCGAACACGACGCAGTCGCCGGGGTCGAGGCGGAAGGTCAGCAGCAGCTCGGGCCGGGCGATGATCTCCGCGAAGCGCCGGTAGGCGGTGTAGAACGCCGTGGTGGCGTCCGGCGGCAGCCGCAGGGCCTGCATCGACCGGTTGTTGAACCGGACCTCGCGGACGTGGCCTTCGGCGTCGACGTCGATCAGCGGACGGTCGGCCCGCAGGCTGGTGGTCGCGTCGGACCAGGCGAACGGCACCAGGGTCGTGGTGAGGATCCGGAACGCCGCTTCGTCCTCCTCGCGCAGCAGGGCCGCGGCGGCGAACCCGTCGAGCAGGCCCGAATCGCCGCCCTCGGCCGCGTTGGTCAGGCAGTGCAGCAGCTGCAGCGTCGGCACCGGATCGCGGTAGGGGTTGTCGGTGTGCGGCGCGATGCGCATCCCGGTGAAGGCGAGGTTGCTGGGGTTCGGCTCGACCCGGACGTCGAAGAGCGTGCCGTAGTTCGTCTCGCGCGGGAACCCGAAGGTCCGGGCGATGGCCAGCACGGTCTCCTCTTCGGTCGGCGTGCCGTGCAGGACGGCGAACCCGAGGTCGCGCACGGCCCGCAGGACACGGGAGCGCTCACCGTCGTCGGCCAGGTAGGCGTCCCACTCGGCGACGGGCAGCCCGCCGTCGAAGTCGGCGGCCCGCCACAGCTGCTTGGCCGTTTCGGTCCGGCCGTCCCCGGCCGAGCGGGACGTCTGCGCGTCCAGCCAGGCGCGAGAGAAGACGCCCTGGTGACCGTCCGGGCCGAAGGTGACGGTGACCGCGTCGGCCACGGTGCTCGTGTCGCGGACGGTGAGATCCGCCGGGAGATCGGTGATGCCGAAGAGTTTCTGGCCGTTGCGCGGGTCGCGGCACCGCTCGCAGGGGCAGTTGTCCCGGAGCCAGACCGGCGGGAACGCGGTCGCGGTAGTCACGTCATGTGTCCTTCCAAGTGGCAACTTGGCTGTACATGTTGAGACTAGCGCGGGCAGCACGAAGCTGTCTCCCCCGTGTGACGAGGTCGCCTTAGGGCGCGGAGTGCCAGCGTGACAACGTGTTGCGGTCGGCCGAGTTGCGCACGGTGAACGCCACCTGGTCACCCAGGTAGCGGTCTTCGGACCACTCGAGCGGGACACCGGACGGATCGGTGGCCCGGCGGCGCTCCCGCAGCAGCGGCACCCCGGCCCGGACGCCGAGCAGCCGGGCGTCGTCGGCCGTGGCGCGCACGGCGTCGATGGTGTGCTCCGCGTCGGCGAAGGCCGTGCCGAGTTCCGCGAGCCGCTCGGTGACCGACTCGCGGTCGAGGTCCATCCCGGCGACCAGCGCACCGATCCGGTCCGGGTAGGCGGTGCGTTCGATCATGACGGGGACGTCGTCGAGCAGCCGGACCCGGGTCAGGTGGTAGACGCCGGCCCCGTCGGGCAGGTCCAGGTGCGCGCGCTCGGCGTCGGTGGCCTCACGGCGGTCCAGCCGGACCACGCGGCCGCTCGGTTCCTCGCCGATCGCGCGTCCCCAGCGGGAGAAGCTCAGCAACGTGGCGAAGTCCTGCAACCGCGGCCCGCCCTGGACGAGGCGGCGCGCACCGCGCCGCGAGGAGATGATCCCGTCGGTCCGCAACGCGGCGAACGCCTGCCGGATCGTGCCGCGCGACGCGTCGTAGCGCTGCGCGAGCTCGCTTTCCGAGGGCAGCGGGTCCCCCGCCGAGTAGGTCCCCTCGCCGATCGCCGTCTTGAGGTCGTCGGCGATCCGCCGGTACAACGACGGCGGCCCCTGGTCGTCCTTGATGGCCATACGGCCAGGCTATAGCCGGGGCTCGACGCTCAGAGGCAGGGCGGCTGGTACCCGTCCACACGCAGGCCGCGGAAGTCGAGCCGGTTCGGGGTCTTGCCGACGAACACCAGGCCGCGCGCCTCGGTCAGCGCCGAGGCGAAGGAGTACGTCGGCGTGCCCAGCTCGGGCAGCGACGTCCAGGCGCGGGGCGCGAAGCTGAACCAGCGCGTCACGAGCTTCCCGTGCGTCGAGGGCACGAGCGTCAGCCACTTGTCGCCGCCGCTCCAGTGCGAGGCCGGGCGCAACTGGACGTAGAGGTCGTCGGTCGCGCTGTAGGTCAGCCGGAAGCCCGCCGACTTCGAGAGGTCGGCCTGCGCCTCGAACTGGTTGCCGAGCCAGAGGACGGCCACGTGCCACTCGGCGTTGAGGAACGTCACCTTGGCCGCGTACTGCCGGCCTTCGCGCACGAGCAGGCTGCCGGTCGCCGGCACCGTCGTGCCCTCGCCGCTGGCGAGCCACTGCTGGTAGCGGTCGATCGACGGGGTCGCGCACTCGCAGGAAGGGGCCGGGGACGCACTCGCCGTTCCCGCGCCGACCAGCGACATCACCAGCACCAGGACAAGAGCGGCGAACGGGACCCGGGTACGCATTCCGGGGAAGTTAGCAAAGACCGGTGACCGCCGCGATCACGTGTTTCGCTGAGCGGGACCGTGTGGCGCGCGTCACGGAATGCCTGTCGATCTTCGGCGCTGAACAGGAGGAGAGAGCATTCCGATCCGAGGGAGAGACATGTCCGCCACCACCACGCCGCAGGAGGCGTCCACCGCGCCGGTCGTGCCCGTGCTCGACGACTTCGACTTCCCGCTGACCGACGGTGCGGCCTGCCGCATCGACGACCCGGACTGCGAAGCCTGCCAGTGAGCAGCTGGTGCGCGGGCCGCCCACTCCGGTGAGCGGCCCGCGCACCCGGTCAGGCCGCAGGACGTTCGACGACCACCGTGGCCATCAGGGAGTGACCGACCCCCAGGCCCTGCTGGGACTGCTGTTCACACGCGAACAGCGCCTGCGCGAGCCGTTTCGCCTGCTCCGGTGAGCGCGGCTCCCCCGCCGACGCGAGGACGCCGTTCCAGCGTTCGGCGAACGTTGCGAAGAACGCCTCGACCCGCGCCGGCGCCTCGGCTGTGGGCGGCTCGAACCGCAGCTGCGCCGCGCTGACGCCGGTGTCCCCGCGCGCGAGGTCGTTGAGCAGCGTGCGGTACGGCGGGATCCCCTGGTTGAACGCGCGGGTGGCGGTGTGGCGCCCGACGAGCACCGAGCGGTCGGTGAACGTCACCCCGCTCAGGCGGGCGCCGGCGGCCGTCGCGGCCTCGACGAGGGTGTCGTCGAGCGAGCGTCGGTCGTAGAAGCTCATCCGGTCCTCGACGGTCTCGCTCGCCCCCTCGAAGAAGCTCATGTTGTACGCCCAGCGCGTCTCCCCCCAGCGTGGTGTCCACTCGACCGAATAACGCCCGAGCACGTCGACGACCAGGACCGCGCGGTCGCGGGTCTCGACGATCCGCCGCATCAGGCCGGTGAGCACCTCGGCCGTGTCGTCGTGCGGCAGGTGGGAGTACGGCACCCCGCAGGAGAGGTAGAGGTCGAAGTCACCCGGCGGGAGCCCGTCGCGCATGTCGGCGACCTCGAACCGCGCGGACCGCCCCGCGTGCAGCGAGCGCGCGGTGTCGACCATGCCGGGGTCGAGGTCGACGCCGAGGTAGTCGAGGCGGCCGTCGTCGACCACCGGGGCGAGGTCGCCGTGCCGCTCGGTGAGGAGCGCGAGCCCGTCCCCCGTCCCGGCGCCGACGTCGAGCACGCGCAGGGGCCGGTCCGGGATCCGGTCGACGGCGTCGCGCAGGACGCGGTGGGAGACCACCTCTTCGAGCATGGTCTTGACCGGGTCCCGGCGCTTGGGCGAGGTGTAGTGGGCTTTCGCGTCGCGGTAGGGCGTGGCGGCCGTCGTGTTCACGCCGCCTCCCGGACGCGGGCACCGTCGATCAGTACGTATGACGCGTTGCTGGTCGTGGTCTGCATAACCGGATTCTGGCAAGGATCGACGGCACCGGCGGGTGACTTTCTCCGATCATGCCGACTAGTCGCGGCCGGGAGCGCGTTTCTGTCGGTGGCCACCGGTAACGTCTTCGCCGTGAACGCTCGGGAACGCATCCAGGAACTCGCCGATCGGATCGTCGTGCTGCGCGACGCCTACTACCGGGGCTCGCCCACGGTGGCGGACGCGGAGTACGACGCGGTCGAGGACGAGCTGCGCGGCCTGGTCGAGGCGAACCCGGAGCTGGCGCCGGACCCGAACCCGCTGGAGCAGGTGGGCGCGCCCGCGGTGCTCCACGCGCCGATCCGCCACTCGCGCCCGATGCTGTCGCTGGAGAAGGCCACCAAGCCCGAGCAGGTCGCGGCCTTCTTCGAGCGGTTCCCCGGCCAGCCGGTGGTCGTCATGCCGAAGCTGGACGGCCTGTCGCTGGCCGTGGTCTACGAGAACGGGCGGCTGGCCCGGGCCGTCACCCGCGGCGACGGGACGACGGGTGACGACGTCACGAAGCTCGTGCGGGCGCTGACCGACGGGATCCCGGGCCGTGTCGAGGCGCCGGGGCGCGTCGAGGTCCGTGGCGAGGCCGTGATGCTGCGGTCGACCTTCGCCGCGTACAACACCGCGCACCCGGACAAGCCGCTGATCAACCCGCGCAACGCCGCCGCGGGCACGCTGCGGGCCAAGGACCCGGCCACCGTCGCCGGGCGGAACCTGCGGTTCTTCGCCTTCGACCTCTACACCGAACCGGACAGCGCGGAAACCGACCTCGGCAGCGCGTTGCAGACGCTCGGGTTCACCGCCGCCGACATGCGGCGCTGCACGGACGCCGAGGCCGCGCAGGCCGTGATCACCACGATCGAGCAGCAGCGCAACGAACTGGACTACGACCTCGACGGCGCGGTGCTGCGGCTGGCCGACCGTGACGCGTACGCCGCCGCCGGCACCCGGTCGAGCTCCCCGCGCGGCGCGCTGGCGTTCAAGTTCGCCGCCGAGGAAAAGACCACCGTGCTGGCCGATGTGGTCTGGGACGTCGGCAAGACGGGCAAGATCGCCCCGGTCGCCTGGCTGGAGCCGGTGTTCGTGGGCGGGACCACGGTCACCCGCGCGACGCTGGCCAACCAGGAGGTGATCCGCGCCCGCGGCATCAAGATCGGCGACACCGTGCTGGTGCGCCGCGCCGGGGACGTCATCCCGTTCGTCGCCGGGGTGCTGGACGCCTCGAAGCGCACCGGCGCGGAGCAGGAGATCGTGCCGCCCACGGTGTGCCCGTCGTGCGGGCACCCGCTGACCGAGCAGGGCAACAGCCGGGAACTGTTCTGCACCAACGTCTCCTGCCCGGCCCAGACCGTGCGGCGGCTGATCCACTGGGCTTCCCGCGCGGCGGCGGACATCGACGCCATCGGCGGCGTCTGGATCGAACGGCTGGCCGAAACGGGGATCCTGGAGCACCCGTCGGACTTCTACGGGCTGACCAAGGAAACCCTGCTGGAGTACGACCGCATCGGCGAGGTCTCGGCCGCGCGCATGATCGAGTCGATCGACGCGAGCCGCCAGGTCGGCCTGCGCCGCGCGCTGATCGGCCTCGCGATCCCGATGGCGTCGGAAGGCACCGCCGCGCGGCTCTGCCGAGCGGGCTTCGGATCGCTGGAGGACGTCGTGGACGCGGGCGTCGACGGACTCGTCGCCGTGGAGGACATCGGCCCGAAGGTCGCCACTTCGCTGATCGAGCACCTGACCCGGCTGCGCCCGGAACTCGAGCGGCTGCGCGAAGCCGGTGTCTCGCTGGACGTGCGCGAGGAGGACCTCCCCCCGGTCGTCGCGGCGGGCGCGCCCCTGGCGGGCAAGACGGTGGTGATCACGGGTTCGATCAGCGACCCGCGCTCCGGCGAGAAGGTCCCCCGCCCCACGTTCCAGCGCCTGTGCGAGAAGGCCGGCGCGGCGATCGCGTCATCGGTCTCGGCGTCGACGGACATGCTCATCACGGGCGCCGACGTCGGAGCCGCCAAGCTCACGAAGGCGGAGAAGTTCGAAGTCGAGGTAGTCGACCAGGGCGAAATCTGGCCCCAGCTGATCGCGGCCGGCATCGTCTAGCGCTCGGCGGCCTTCGGCGGGCAGTCGGACTGGCCTGCAGTGAGGGGCACCTTCAGGGACACAAAGACCATGAGGGTGCCCCTCACGACTTCGACCTGCACAGCCAGCCACCCCGTGCAATGGCAAGCTTTGCCGCTCCGGCCTGCAAGTCGGCCGGCCCCAGCAGCGTGTTGCCCGCTCCCGGCAACCTGTTGGCCGCCCCCAGCAGGCATGTTGGCCGCCCCCAGCAGGCATGTTCGCCGCCCAGGCCGCGGGGCTGTCCCGACCTTCCGGCTATTGAGGTCTGCCGCGGCTGGTCGTGAGTGTTCAGAAGTGTTCTGACCCTTCTGAACACTCACGACCGCAAGCCGGAAGGTCACTCCTCCCGCAGGGCCTTGAGTTCCTCGTCGATCAGCAGGCCCGGGTCGAACTTCATGCCGGCGAAGTGGCCCGCCAGCTCGAGTGACAGCACGCCGTGCAGGCGGGTCCAGAAGGACAGCGCCCGGTGCAGCGTCGCCGCGTCGGCCGGGTGGTCGAACGCCCACTCGCGGTGGTCCTCCAGGTGCTCGTCGAACGGGGTCGGGCCAACGGCCGGTCGCGCTCCGGCCGCGTCGAGCAGCACCGTCATCACCTCGAACGAGATCGCCGTGATGTCGTCCGGTGCGTGGTAGCCCGGGACCGGGGTGCCGTAGATGAGGAAGTACCGCTGCGGGTCACTGCGACCCCAGTCCCGCACCACGTGGGCCAGTTCCGCCATCCCGGCGCCCGACGAGCGAGCCGCGCGGACCGTGTCGGCGAGGCTTCGGTAGGCGTCGCGGATCAACGCCGTGATCAGGTCGTCGCGGCTGGCGAAGTACCGGTACAGCGCCGGGCCGCTCATGCCGACCTGCTTCGCGATCGCGTTGAGCGACAGCGCGGGCACCCCCGCCTCGGCGATCTGCTCCCACGCGTGCTGCTTGATCTCCGCGCGCACCTGCGCCCGGTAGCGCTCGCGGGGGCTCTGACCAGCTGACTCCGTCATGAGTTAGAGGCTATCACCTTTCCTATTGACACTCACGCGAGTGAAGTTATAGCTTCTAACCAACGCAACGACCACTAACAAGGAGCATTCGATGAGCTTCCGTTCCGCCCTGATCGCGATCCCGCTGGCCGCCGCCGGTGTCTTCGGCGTCACCGCCGCCACCCCGGCCGAAGCCGCGACGAGCCTGACCTGCCACGGCGTGGGCATCGACCCCGCCGCCCAGCTCCACTACCGGACCGAAACCCTGATCAAGGCCCCGCTGAGCACCGTCTGGCGGCTGCACACCGCCGTCGAGGGCTGGCCGTCCTGGCAGAGCGCGGTCGCCACGATGAAGCGGCTCGACCCCGGTCCGCTGCGGCCCGGCTCGCGGTTCCGGTGGACCACGCCGGTGCCGCCGACGCCGACGACCCCCGCGACCACCCTGGTCATCACCTCGACCGTCCAGCAGGTCACGCCGGGCCGGTGCATCCGCTGGACCGGGCCGGCGATCGGCGACGGCCTGCGCATCGACCGCGGCGTCCACGTCTGGAACTTCACCCCGGTCCGCGGCGGCGTGCTCGTCAGCACCGAGGAGAGCTGGACCGGCGAGCAGATCGAGACCGACCCGGCCACCGCGATCAAGTACCTCGCCCCGGGCCTCGACGCCTGGCTGGCCGCGCTCAAGGCCACCGCCGAAAACTGCTGAAACCCTGCCACCGCAAGGAGAAACCGATGACCACCACCGCCACCGCCCGCAAGACCTCGCTGGCCGTCCTGATCGCGGCCTGGGCCGTCCCGGTCTTCGTCGCCGGACAGTTCGCCCTGCTCTCGGGGATCCCCGTCATCGTCGTGCTGGTCGGCACGCTGCGCGAACCCCGCCTGCGCGCTGTCCGCTGGTGGACCGCCGCGATCACCGCGGTCTACGCCGGGTCGCTCGCGTTCTGGCTGCTCGGCCCAAGTGACGCGCCCAGCCTGTCGAAGTTTCTCAGCCCGGTCGCCACGGGCGTCTTCACCGCGGTCGGCGTCGCGGCCGCCGTCGCCCACCACATCGCCCGCCGCCGCTCGGCCAAGTGACAGAAGCCGGGCTCAGGCCGTGAACCGCGGAAGGGCCTTGAGCCCGGCTTCGACGAGTCCCGCCGCGCGGCCGACGTCGGCCGCGACCGCCTCTTCGACCGCCTCCGGCGTGCGGGTGACGTCCAGGTGCTTGGCCATCGAGCGGAACTGGATCTGCCAGAGCGCGACGAGCGCGGTCGCCAGCACCCGCGGTTCCGGGTCGTCCGGCGTGGTTCCGGACCGCTCGGCCAGGGCTTCGGCCGCGACGACGACGAGCTGTTCGGTCATCTCCAGCCGGTGCGCGCGCAGCGCCGGCGTGGTCGCGATCAGCAGGCCGAACCGCCGGGACTTCGTGATCGCGTCGGCCGGGTCGTCCTGCTCGGCGAGCCAGGACAGGACGGCGGCGCGCTCCTCCGCGAGGATCCGCAGCACCGCCTCGACCGGGGACACCCCGGGCTCGGCCAGGTCGGCCCGCAGCGCGGCCAGCGCCGTGTCCGGGTGGTCGAGGATCAACGACTCCTTCGTCGGGAAGTAGTTGAAGACGGTCTTCTCCGACACCCCGCACGCCTCGGCGATCTCCGCCACCCGCACGGCGTCGAAGCCCCGCTCGACGAACATCTCCGTCGCGGTGTCCGACAGCTGCTGGCGCATCAGCCGTTTCTTGCGCTCGCGCAGCCCTTCGACCTCGCCGGGCTCGCCGTCGCGCCGGGCGCGCAAGGCCCCCCAGTTCACCGTTCGCGGACTCATGCCCCCAGCTTAGTGCACCGGCCTGATATTTTCTGCTACAGTAATTTTTCAGTGACCGAAGGCTGGTTGCTTCCTCCCGAAGTCCCCCCGGAGAAACGAGTCTTGTGATGGACCCTGTCCGCAACCCGATCAGCCGCGGCGCACTCGTGCTGCTCCGGGCAGGCGCCGTCGTGGCGGCCGCCCTCGCCTGCCTGCAGCCGGTGCTGGCCGGCGCCTTCCTGCAGGGGCACTACTCGATGCTGGCCGCGCACCGGATGTCCGGCATGCTCTTCGCGCTGGCCCTGCTGCCGACGCTGCTGGCGGCCCTGGTCCTGTGGCGCGGAGGCCGTGGCCCCGGACGGCCCGCGCTGTTCGCCGCACTCGCGCTCGTGCTCTGCGCCGCGCAGATCGTCCTGGGCTTCACCCGCGACCTGGCCGTCCACGTGCCGCTCGGTGCCGTGCTGCTCTACCTCGTGGTCCGGATCGTCATGCTCTCCTGGGCGAAGCAGCCGGTGGCGCGCTACGCCGGGGTCCCGGCGTGAGCCCCGCGATGAGCCGCCGCCGGTTCCTCGGTGTCGGCACCGTGGCCCTGGCCGGCGCCGGTGCGCTCGCCGTCGCCGGGACGCCGTTCCTGCGTGAGCTGTTCGCCGACGGCCAGCCCGGTCTGCTGCTGACCAGCCGCGCACCGGTGCCGGCGGCGTTCCGCGCCGAGCTCCCGATCCCGCCGGTGCTCGCGCCCGTGCGCAGCGACGCGACGACGGACTTCTACGAGATCGTCCAGCGGCCGGCGAAGCTGGGCATCCTGCCCGGGCTGACCACCGAGGCGTGGACCTACCACGGCAGTTTTCCCGGGCCCACCCTGAAAACGCCCGCCGGGCGCAAGGCCGTCGTGAAGCACACCAACCAGCTGCCGCACCCGACCGTGGTGCACCTGCACGGCGGGCACACCCCCGCCGAGAGCGACGGCTACCCCACCGACCTGATCCATCCCGTCGGCGGTGAGCAGCAGCAGAGTTCTTTGACGGGCATGGCGGCGATGTCCGGGATGGCCGGCATGGCGAAGCTCGACTCCGGCGGCGGGCAGACCAGCCGGTCCTACACCTATCCCCTGGACCAGCGCGCCGCGACGCTCTGGTACCACGACCACCGGATGGGTTTCACCGCCGCCAACGTCTGGCAGGGCCTGGCCGGGTTCCACCTCGTGACGGACGACGAAGAGGCGGCTTTGCCGCTACCGCAAGGAAAACGGGACATCCCGCTGATGATCTGCGACCGGTCGTTCGGCGCGGACGGCTCGTTCACCTACCCCGCGCTCGCCGGCGGCCAGCAGCTGCCCGGCGTCTCGGCGGCCTACATGGACGGCGTGCTCGGTGACGTCATCCTCGTCAACGGCGCGCCGTGGCCGGTGCTGCGCGCCGACCGCGCCCGCTACCGCTTCCGGATCCTCAACGGCTCCAACGCCCGGCAGTACTCACTCGCGCTCGACCCGCAGCCGCCGGGCGGGGGCGCCCTCGTCCAGATCGGCAGCGACGGCGGACTGCTGGCGAGCCCGCTGACCCACGACAGCATCGACGTCTCCCCCGCCGAGCGCTTCGACGTCGTCATCGATTTCGCCCGTTACGCGCCGGGCACGCGCGTCCGCCTCGTCAACAAGCTCGGTACGGGCGGGACGGCGGAAGTGATGTGCTTCGACGTCGGCACCGACGGCCGCGTCGCGGACGACAGCCACGTCCCGGCGAAGCTGTCGGAGATCGCGCCCCTGACCCGGTCGAGCGCGACGACGACGCGGGACTTCCTGTTCCAGAAGTCGTCCGGCGCCTGGACGATCAACGGCGCGCCCTACACCCCGGGCCAGGATCTGGCCCGCGCCCGCCTGGGCACGACGGAGGTGTGGCGCTTCACCAGCGACGTCCACCACCCGGTGCACCTGCACCTGAACCACTTCCAGGTGCTCAGCCGCAACGGCCACGCGCCGGGCCCGTACGACGCGGGCTGGAAGGACACCGTGGACGTCCGCCCGTCGGAAGCGGTGGAGGTCGCGGTGAAGTTCACCGACTACGCGGGCCGATACATGCTGCACTGCCACAACCTGGAGCACGAGGACATGGCGATGATGGCGGACTTCTCGACGGAGTAACGCACACGACAGCGCACATGACGACGGCCCACCCGGGGTTTCCGGGTGGGCCGTTCCGTCATTCCGGCGAGCCGGAATGTCCGTTGTGGACGGTCAGCCGCCGAGGATGGCGATGATCTGGTTCAGCAGGTTGACCAGCGCCTGCAGGTTGCTCAAGGGGCCCGGGTCGAGCAGGCCCGCGATCGCGCACAGGAGGTTGCCCAGCAGGTTGCCGGGACCGGCGTCGGCCGTGATGTTCAGGTGGACCTGGTTCAGGTGCACCACGAGGCCGAGCAGGTCGAGATCGAGCGGCCCGAGCACCAGGTCGAGGATCTGGCACGACGCGGCGGCGACGCCGACCGGAACGGTGACGGCCTGGGAGACGGTGCCGACCTGCTGGCCGGCGGAGTCGACCATGGTCAGGTCCGCGACACCGTTGGCGAAGGTGCTGGTGCCGTCAGTGGTGAAGTCGCTCGGGGTGAAAGTCCCGGTGGCCGTACCGGTTCCGCCCGACGCGTCGGTGAACGTGCCGGCGACCGGCGCGGTCAACGCGGGAACGGCGGGAGCGGCCGGCGCCGCGGAAGCCGTGCCGGCACCGGCGAAGAAAGCTACGAGACCGGTGACGAGCAGGGCGACGACCGCGGAGCGGCCGAGCTTTCCGATTCTCACTGTGTGCTCCTTTCGGAAGGGTTTGTTCGACCTCCGAGGAATGCACCGAAAGCGGCTGGGGAAAACGGCCGATCGAGAACTATCCGCAGTGAGCAATCTCAACTGATCGACACCGCCGCGGACCGTAACCAATCCGGCGGCCGGTCGTCTACACCAGTTTTTTCCCTTGCCCGGCGGGTTTGCGGAGGCAGAGCGCCTGCCCACCGTCCCCAAAGGACACTGTAACACGAGCCGCGCCCGGTGCCCCCGGAAATCGCGCTCGACCGAACGGGCTTTTCCACTCGACCGGATGCCGCACCCGTCCTTCTGGGACATTCCGGGGCGCCGTGTATCACTGTAACGTCCGAAGTGGACATGTCACCGCGGATGGGGGTCCAGGGGCACGTCGACGAGGCGGTACGGCCGCAGCGCCACCGGGCCCAGCAGACCCGACGCGAGCACGTCACCACGCACATTGGCGCCGGTGTTGGTGACGCGCACCCGCACCCGGTTCCGCCCTGGTCGCAGGGCCGCGGTCACGTCAACCCGGTACGGCGCCCACAGCCGCGACCCGATCCGGCGGCCGTTGACCTCGACCTCGGCCGCCTCGTGGACCTCGCCGAGGTCGAGGGTCCACCGGCGACCGGACGCCGCCGGCACGTCGAAATCCGTTTCGTACCAGGCAGATCCCGAGAAGGCCGGTTCCAGGCCGGTCCACGAGCCGAGCGGACGTGTGCTCACCGGCGCGTCCGGACGATCGAAGTGAAACGCCCAGTCCGCACCGGACGGAATGGCCGTCAAGGGATCGGAAACCGTTGTCGCACCGGAAAGTGTCCGGCCACCGGAATTCACAGTAACGCTGACCGGGCCCGGCGCGATCACGCGCAAGGTCGCGGCCCGGCCGTCGACGCGTTCCACCGGCGCCGACGCCGCCACGGCATGCGCGGGTTCCCGTCCGGCGCCGAACACCACCAGCAGCGTCGCCTTCGGATCGAGCCGCAGCACCACCGCCGTGGTGCCGGACGACGCGCGCCGCCACACACCCGCCGGTGTCGCGGTGCCGGTGTCGGGGTCCCACACCTCGGGCACGCCGGTCGCCGGGAACGTCGCGGTGAGGTCGACGGCCTCGGCGCGTTCGTTCACCACCACGAACGCGGGACGGCCGTCGGGTTCCAGGCGCAGCACGCGGACGTCGTCGTGCCTTGGTTCCAGCGACGCCGCCGCGCCGCCGGCGGTCACCGCGGCGGCCGCGGCCGCCACCGGGTCGACCGCCCGGACCGCCGAGCGCGCGGTGAACAACTCGTTCAGCGCGGCCCGCAGGCTCGCGTCGTCTCCCCCGGCTTCGCGGGCCGGCGGTTCGCCGACGACGACCACCGTGCCCCCGCCGCGGACGAACCGGATGAGCGTCCGCACCGACCCGACCGCGAGCACCGGCGTCCGGGGCACCACGACGATGCCGTACGCCTGCTGCCCCACGACCAGCTTCTGCCCGGTCGGCCGAGCGTGCGCCACCAGCGCGGGGTCGGCGTCGAGCGCGCCTTCGTCGAGGAAGTCGAAGTCGACCTGGACGTCCTCCAGCGCGTGGGCGGTGGTGAGGAACGCCGTGTCGAGCTCGGCCATCGCCGGAGTGTCCTGTGTGGACTCGGCCGCGCGTTGCGGCTGGAGCAGCGCGGTGCGGGCGCGGGCGGGCGCGCGGCACGCCTCCATCAGCCGGCCGATCCAGTCGTTCAGCGGCGCGGACACCGCCCACCACGGGTTGGCCGGCTGGAACGGCGGCGGGTAGACGATTTGGTTCTCGTCGCTGAACCGCGCGTGCAGCAGCGTGTGGTTCACCCCGCGCACGGCGAACGCCCCCACCACCTCGCGGACGAACGACGGCGTGACCTGCCAGCCGGTGCCGCCCATCGCCTCCAGGTAGACGCGCTCCAGCCCGAGCTGGTGCGCGGTGCTGGCCGGCCAGCGCGACAGCGTGCGGTGGTAACCGCGCTGGTAGTGGTCGAAGATCAGGTCGGTGCCCGGCACCTGCGCCCACTGGTTGTTCGTGTTCAGGTTGCCGGAGCTGCGCAGCTGCTCGCCCGGGCCGTACTCGTCCCACAGCGGGTTGGAGATCAGCTTCAGGCCGCGCGCGGCCAGCCACTTGCCCTGGGTCTTGTAGTACGCGGCGGCGAACCGGTTGCTCACCGCGCGCCAGAACACCCCGCGCAGGCGCAGGCCGGCGTTGCCGAGGCCGTCGTCGTGCACCGCCGTCAGCGCGATGCCCGGCGACGTCCCGAGCGTGTGCAGCTCCGCGTCCAGGGTGGGCGACCACGGGACCGTGTTGAACGGCCCGTCGGCCGAGGCGAGGTACGGCTCGTCGTCGGCGAACCCGCGCAGGACCGCGCCCGGCGCCCACGGGAACCGGCGCACGTACTCCCCCGGCACGGCGTCGACGAACAGCCGCACCGCCTCGTCGTCGAGCAGGTCCAGGTAGGCACGGCCGGTGCCGGTGGGCGTGCTCAGGTCGCGGACGGTGAACAGGTCCAGCCGCCAGCTGCCGGCCGGCGGGGTCCACGTGCCGCCCGCGCGGGCCTGCGCGGTCAGGTCCACCAGCGTGGCCGGGTCCGCCGAGGAGGCCGGCCGCGCGGCCGCGGCGACCAGTGGCACCCCGGTCGCGGGCAGGTCGAAGCCGTCGAGCGCGGCGACGCCGTCGAACGTCTCCGCGTACAGCACGGCACCGGCCGGATCCGTCACGGTCAGGCTGTCCCACGACGAGCGCTGGCTCGCCACCGCACGCACCCCGACCCGCCCGGTCGCGTACTTCAGGCCGTCGACCACGGGCTGCGTGACGCCGTCCAGCGTCACGGTCAGGCTCGTCCCGCGGACCCGCACCGCCAGCTCGTGGTCCGCGGCCGGGTCGAACCCCGGGACCGGCGTACCGGCGCGGGTCTGGGTGAACGCGCCGCCGGTCTGCTGCCAAATGTCGACGGCGCCGTCACTGCGCAGGTCGGCCAGGACGCCGTCGCCCTCGTCGGCGCTGCGCACCATGAGCCCGGCGGTGGCACTCTCGACCCGGACCTTCGCCACGACGTCGTAGTCCTGCCACCCGGCGCCGTCGCGCAGCAACGTGACGCCGTCGCGGGCCGCGGCGTCGACCAGGAGCCGGCCGCCCGACACGGACAGGCCCCGGCTGAGCAGCGGCACCGGCACCCCACCGGGAACGGTCAGGACCTGGTGGCCCACGCCCTTGAGCCGCAGGTCGGGCCGCGGCTGGTAGACGCGGTTGCCGACCTTGCCGCCGTCGACGACCAGGCCGCCGGCGCGGCCGCTCGGGAAGTAGTCGTCGTTGAACAGCCACAGGTGCATCCCGTGCCGCTGCGCCTCGCGCAGGGTGAACTCGATGATCGCGAACCAGTCTTCGGTGAAGAACGCCGGTTTCAGCGCGGCCGTGTCGAACGGGAACACGAGGACTTCGTGGACGCCCTTGTCCCGCAGGTCGGCCAGCCCGTCGGCGACCAGCGCCGTGGTGACGGTGCCGTTCCAGAACCACAGCACCGTGGGCCGCGAATCCGGGCGTGGGTCGGCGAACCGGCCCGCCGCGGCACTGGTTTCCGGACCGGCGTAGGCGAACTCCCATCCACCGGCCGTCCCGGCGACGGCGGCCGCCGAAGCGAGCGCGAGCATCCGCCGCCGGGAAAGCCTGAAGTCACCGCTGATCGCTGCAGTGGGTACCGGGTCGTTCTCGATCACCGTTGATCCCCCGACCGTGGATTGAAACGATTCAAGACACGGCGGAAGTTACGTGACGCCGGTCATACCCGTCAAGGCATGACCGGCATCCTGTCCGACGGGACAGCCCTATCGGCTCACTTGGTGAGGATCGCCGGGTCGCTGGTGCTGGGGCGGCCGTTCTCGACGTGCCCGGCCAGGCGGCGCAGGAACTTCGGGTCCTTGTCCGACGTCACGGAGACGTCGTACCAGTTGTTGCTCCGCCCGGTGTCGACCTTCTCGACGGTCCGCGCGCCCGGCCGCAGCTGCCGGGACGCCGACCGCCGCCCGTAGGCGTCGGTGACCGTCAGCCGCACGGTGGCGGACCCGGTGTTGGTCAGGGTCAGCTCGACGCACCCGCCGTCCTCGCGCAGGCTCACCTCGGGCCCGGCGGTGGTGCCCCGGAACTGCCGCAGGAAGCTGTTCGGCCCGTGGGCGGTGAGGTCGTACCCGCCGGCCGCGGGCACCGCGCCGGACAGCGAACGGCCCGCGCCGACGGTGTAGGTCCGCGGGTCGGCCGACGGCGACGTCACGACGAACGCCGCGCCCGCCCGGCCGTGGTTGGCGAAGGTCAGCGTCAGCTGGTCACCGTGCAGACGCGCGTCGGCGGCCAGGTCGTACGGCAGGGCCCGCGCCGGGCGCAGCCCGTGTTCCTGCTTCGGCAGCACGCCCTTCGCGGGCACCGCGGGCACGTAGTCCGGGTGCCGCTCGCGGTCCGGCGGCTGGTAGGCGGCCGTGTCCGGCAGCCGCGGCACGTGGGCGTCGGTGCGCGAGAAGTCGAACGCCGAGGTCAGGTCACCGCAGACCGACCGCCGCCACGGCGTGATGTTCGGTTCCTTGACCCCGAAGCGCCGTTCGATGAACCGGATGATCGACGTGTGGTCGAACGTCTCCGAGCACACCCAGCCGCCCTTGCTCCACGGCGACACCACCGTCATCGGCACGCGCTGGCCGAGGCCGTACGGGCCGGCCGGGTTCGACGCCGAGCCCGCGAAGATCTCCCCCGTCGTGTCCACAGTGGACTGCCCGGCCGTCGCGTACGGCGGGAGCACGTGGTCGAAGAAGCCGTCGTTCTCGTCGTAGGTGACGAACAGGGCGGTCTTGCTCCAGACCTCCGGGTTCGCGGTCAGCGCGTCGAGCACCTGCGCGAGGTACCAGGCGCCGTAGTTCACCGGCCAGTTCGGGTGTTCGCAGAACGCTTCCGGGGCCGTGATCCACGAGACCTGCGGCAGCTTCCCGGCCTTGACGTCGGCGCGCAGCAGGTCGAAGTAACCGTCGCCGGCCTTGGCGTTCGTGCCGGTGCGGGCCTTGTCGTACAGCGGGTCGCCGGGCTTCGCGTTGCGGTAGGAGTTGAAGTACAGCAACGAGTTGTCACCGTAGTTGCCGCGGTAGGCGTCGTCGATCCAGCCCCAGCCGCCGGCGGCGTCGAGGCCGTCCCCGACGTCCTGGTAGATCTTCCACGACACCCCGGCCTTCTCCAGCCGCTCGGGGTAGGTCGTCCAGGAGTAGCCCTTTTCGTCGTTGCCCAGGACGGGCCCGCCGCCGGTGCCGTCGTTGCCGGTGAAGCCCGTCCACATGTAGTAGCGGTTCGGGTCGGTGGATCCCATGAACGAGCAGTGGTAGCTGTCGCAGATGGTGAACGCGTCGGCCAGCGCGTAGTGGAACGGGATGTCGTCACGCGTCAGGTACGCCATGGTGGTCGAGCCCTTGGCGGGCACCCACTTGTCGTACTTGCCCTGGTTCCACGCGCTGTGCGTGTCGTTCCAGCTGTGCGGGAGGTCCTGGATGAACTGCAGGCCCAGGTTGTCCGCATCCGGGTGGAAGGGCAGGATGTCGCGGGTCCCGTCCGGCTGCGCCCAGACGGGCTTGCCGGATTGCAGCGTCGCCGGCCTAGGGTCACCGAAGCCGCGGACACCGCGCATCGTGCCGAAGTAGTGGTCGAACGACCGGTTCTCCTGCATCAGGACCACGATGTGCTCGACGTCGCGCAGGCTGCTGGTGCGGTGGTTCGCGGGGATCTCCGCCGCGCGGGCGATGCTGCCCGAAAGGACCGAAAGGGCAGCGGTGCCCCCGGTCAGCTGCAAGAACCGCCTGCGGTTGACGTCCGTCATGTGAGCTCCGGTGGTGTGGTGGTCGGCAACCGCGCCAGTATCGCCCGCCCGCCGGGGCAATCACTACCGCCGCGGGAGAACTCCGGGTGAAGCCCAGGTCAACGGCTCGTCAGACGAGCGTCTGCGTGCCGAGCACGATCGCGAGGCCGAGGCGCTCGGCGTCGTCGGTGCCCGGTTCGGCGGTATAGACCATGATGCGCAGATCGTCGGCGGCCACGATGAGCGTGTCGCAGTCGAGGGTGATGCGGCCGACCAGCGGGTGGTCGACGATCTTGTGCCTCGACGTCTCCTGCGCCGGCTCCGGTGCGCCGGCCTCCCAGAGCTCCACGAACCGCGGGGTCCGCGACAGCTGCTCGACGAGCCGGGTGACACTCCGGTCGGCGGGGTACCGGGTCACGTTCAGCCGCAGGTCGGCGACCAGTTGCGCGACGAAGTCGGCGTGCTCCTCCGGGGTGTGGACGGCGCGTGTGCCGGGGCCGGCGAGGTGGCGCCAGACGGCGTTGCGCTCGATCCCGTGCCAGGTCGTCGTGTCCCCCATCAGCGCGTCGTAGGGCGCGTTGGCGACGATGAGCGTCCAGGTGGCGTCGTAGACCGCGACCGGCGTGTTGGCCAGCCGGTCGAGCAGGCGCTGGACGCTCGGGCTGATCCGCGACGGGACGAGGTCGAGCCCGGGTGCGGCGTGCCCGGCCAGGCGGAACAGCAGGTCACGCTCCCCGTCGGCCAGGCGCAGGGCGCGGGCCAGCGCCTCCACGACCTGCACGGACGGCGAGGTCGCCCGCCCCTGCTCGAGCCGGGTCAGGTAGTCGGCGGAGATCCCCGCGAGGCCGGCCAGCTCTTCGCGGCGCAGGCCGGTCGCGCGGCGGCGACGGCCCACCGGCACCCCGGCCGTCCCGGGCGCGACGCGGTCGCGGCACCGCCGCACCATCCGGCCGAACTCCCAGGTCTCCACGTCTCCAGTGTGCGCGCCCGCTGGTCCGTTGTCCTGGCCCTGGCGGTCCTACGAAAACGGCACGACTGCCTATCCCTCGGGTGGCGGCGGACGCTCGGGGCATGACCACGACACTGATCACCGGGGCCAACCGAGGCCTCGGCAAGGAAGCCGCCCGCCAGCTCGTCGCCGCCGGGCACACCGTCTACCTCGGCGCCCGTGACGCCGACCGCGGTCGCGCGGCCGCGGACGAGGTCGGCGCCCGGTTCGTCCAGCTGGACGTCACCGACGACGCGTCCGTCGCCGCGGCCTTCGACCAGCTCGAAGGTGGGCTCGACGTGCTCGTCAACAACGCGGGCATCGCCCTGCTCGCCCTCAACGGCCCGGAGGCGCTGGCGGTGTTCGACACGAACGCGGTCGGGATCGTCCGCGTCACCGAGGCGGCGCTGCCGCTGCTGCGGAAGTCCGCCAACCCGGTCGTCGTCAACATCTCCAGCGCGCTCGGCTCGTTCGCGGCCAACCACGACCCCTCGCGGCCCGCGTCCCAGGTCTCGGCGATCGTCTACGGCGCGAGCAAGGCGGCCGTCTCGATGCTGACCGTCCAGTACGCGCGGGCGGTGCCCGAGGTGAAGTTCAACGCCGTCGAGCCGGGTTACACCGCGACCCTGCTCGGCGGCATCGAGAACAGCCACGGCCGCCCGGTCGAGGTCAGCGCCCGGACCATCGTCCGGATGGCCGTCATCGGCGAGGACGGCCCGACGGGCACCTTCCAGGAGGACGACACCGAGCTGGGCTGGTGACTCAGGTGATCGCGAGGTGCTGGGTGAGCGTGTTCCCCGCGTAACCGTTCACCCCGAACCGCCCCGACGGGTAGGTGCTGTCCGTGGCGTCGATGATCGGCGCGGCGCCGTGGTCGAGCCAGACCTGGATGCGAGTGCCCGTCGTCCGGACGGTCAGGTGGTAGGTGCGGCCCTCGACGATCGGTGTCGCGTACGTCGCGATGTCGCGACCCGGCCGCCAGAGCTTGACCAGCCCGTTGCTGTCGACGTTCGCGGTGTAGCCGGTGCCGTCGGCGGCCACGCGGAAGGTCAGGCCGGCCGCCGTGCCGTTGGTGACCGAGACGTCGCCGTCGTAGGTGAAGTCCGTGCCGGTGCGGTCGCTGAGGTAGAAGCCGTTGTCGGGTGAGCGGCCGCGCAGGCCGTCCGGGGTGGTGGTCCACGTGCCGCCCCGGGCGGTCCAGGCGCCGGAGGTGAACGCGTCCCAGCCGCCGGGGCCGGTGTTCAGGTACTGCACGGTCGCGGTCCCGTGGTAGGCGTTCGCGCCGAACCGGCCGGACGGGTAGACGTCGTCGGTCGCGTCGATGACCGGCGTGGTGCCGTGGTCGAGCAGGACCTGGATGCGCGAGCCGGTCGTGCGCACCTCCAGGTGGTGGGTGCTGCCGGCGGCGATCGGCGTGGCGTAGGTCGCGATGTCGCGGCCGGGGCGCCACAGCTTGACCACCCCGCTGGTGTCGATGTTCGCGGTGTAACCGGCACCGTCGTCGGTCGCCCGGAAGGTCAGCCCGGCCGCCTGCGCGGTGTCCAGCCGGACGTCGCCCTGGTAGACGGCGTCACCCGCGGTGCTCGCGCCGAGGTAGAAGGCGTCGCCGGTCGATTGGGCCTGCTTGCCGCCGCTGGTGTCGGTCCACGAGCCGCCGGCCGCGTGCCACGGGCCGGCGAGGTTGCTCTCCAGCGTCGACTGCGCCGTGCCCCAGCTCGTGCTGAGCCGGGTGAACTTCGCGTTCTTCAGCCGCACCTGGCCGCCGGTCGCGAAGAGCCGGATGCCCTGGCTGACCGCCGCGGAGTCGAAGTTCACGTTGTCGGCGACGGAGAACCGCCCGTCGCCGCCGAAGACCTCGAGCTGGCCGCGGTCGACCAGCAGGCGCAGGGTGATCTCGCCGTTCGTTGGCGCCAGCGGCTTCCCGTAGAGCGTGCCCGCCGCGCGGTCGTAGACGACGGTCCGGTCGGCGCTGCCGTCGGAACGGCTGTGCAGCGCGAAACCGAACTGCGTGGCGGTCGCGCTCGCGACGTCGAACGTCGCGGTGATTTCGTAGGTGTCGGCGAGGATCCCGCCGAAGAGGTTGCTCCCGGGGCTCACCGTCTGGTTCTGCCAGCTCCGGCTGTCGGCGCGCAGCGAGTCCAGCTCGGCGACCGGCGTCCGCGTGATCTGGGGCCCGTCGGGCGAGTCGGCGAGCCGCAGCTCCGCCGGGAAGGTGGCGTTGCCGGTCCAGCTGCTGCCGCGATTGCCGCCCTGCCAGGCCATCTGCACCACGCGGCCGCTGGGCGCGTTCGAGAACGTCTCGGCGGCGTAGAACGTCCCGCCGGCGAAAGTGGTGCCCTGGTTCATCTTCTTCGGCTGCGGCCGGTCGGTGCGGAACGTCTTGCCGTCGAACGAACCGACGACGTACTCGCTCGTCGCCGACGTCAGCACCCACTGCTGCGTGCCGTTCAGCGTCATCGGGAACAGGTCGGGACATTCGAAGAGCCAGTCCGCCGCGTACCGGCTGGCGAACGTCCAGTGCAGCACGTCGGGCGAGGTGTAGAGGTCGACGCCCCGGCCGCCGCGATCGGACCACACGACCATGACCCACTGGTGCCGCGCGGCGTCCCAGACGACCTTCGGGTCCCGGCTCTCCTCCGGGATCTCGATCTGCTTGCGCCCCTTGTCGTAGGGCTGGAAGCTGCGGCCGTTGTCGTTGCTGTAGTAGATGCTCACGCCGTCGGTGTTGGTGAACACGATGATCGGGTCGAGCGGGCCGGTCTTCAGGCCCGACGTGTTGTCCCGGTCGACGACCCCGCCCCCGGAGAACAGGGTGCCGGGGTGCACGTCCGGCTCCAGCGCGATCGGTTTCTGCGTCCAGTGCACCAGGTCCGGGCTGGTGGCGTGGCCCCAGTGCATCGTGTCCCACTCGAGCCCGTGCGGGTTGTGCTGGTAGAAGAAGTGGTAGAGGCCGTTGGCGTAGACGAGCCCGTTCGGATCGTTCATCCACCCGGCCTGCGAGCTGAAGTGGAACTGCCCCCGGAACGGCTCCTGGTAGGTGGTCGCCGGGTAGGGGAACTCCGGGTAGCCCGAGACGGTGCCCGCGGTCGCGGGCGACACCGGCACGAAGACGGCCAAGGCGGCGAGGAGAACGACGAGCGACACGCGGGCGATGCGGACCACGGCTCGGTCCCCTTCCCGGAGACAACGTTGTCAGCCTCGACCGTGGCACAGGCGCCGTGCTGCCCACAACGGCGGATCGGAGGGTCTACGGCCGGCCGGGAACGTATTCACCCAGCTGCCGGGCCAGCACCTGACGGGTGACGCCGGACGGCGGCGGGCTCTTCGGCTCCGCGTGCCTGCCGGACGCGGCGTCGTCGACGAACCGCGTCACCTCCCGAGGTGGGGGCACGAGCTCGTCGCCCGCCCACCGCGCGATGACGACCGGGTCCTCGTCGGGCGCGGTCTCCACCGCGACCGTCCAGCCGCGCTTCTCACTCCACAACAGCATCACGTCGTGGCGTGGCCGGCCCGGCCACGGGCGTGACAGGGCGAGGTAGGCCGTGGCCGTGTCGCTGATCTCGACCGTCGTGCCTTCCGCGGGAACTCCGACGGCGGTGGCGACGGCCCGCACGTATGCACCGAGCCCACGCTCCAAGGCCCGGGTCGGGTCCTGCTCCGAGGACTCCATGAGCGTCACGGTAGCCGCCCGCTCCCGATCACGCCGTCCGGTGGCGCGTGGAACGGCCGGGGCCGGGGTATCCGGCGAGCCTGCGCAACGAACGGAGCACACCATGGCCGAGGTCAGCCGAGTGGTCGACGCGTCACCGGAGGCCGTCTTCGCGGTCCTCGCCGACGGCTGGTCCTACGGCGGGTGGGTGGTGGGCAGTTCGCACATCCGCGCCGTCGACGAGGGCTGGCCCGCGCCCGGGTGCCGGATCCACCACAGCGTCGGCTCCTGGCCGCTGCAGCTCGAGGACGAGACCAAGGTGACCGCGGTGGAACCCCGCCGGTCGCTGTCGCTGGAGGCGAAGGCGTGGCCGACCGGCGTCGCCGCGGTCGGGCTCACCCTCGACCCGCGCGACGGCGGCGCGCGGACGCTGGTCACGATGACCGAGCACGTCGTCCGGGGCCCGGGCCGGCTGCTGCCGGAGGCCGTGCAAAGCTTGCTGCTGGTTCCCCGCAACAAGGAGTCGCTGGCCCGGCTGGCCGACATGGCGACCGGCAAGCAGCAGTGACCTTTGCCGTCCACAGTGGACTCTTACCGCGCGCATCGGTTGTGCATCGATTTCTTGCGCTTCTGCCCGGCCTGACCCGGCAGCTGTAACGGTCGCGCAGCGAATCGCGTCTTACCTTCAGACGGAGGCCCCAGGCGCGGTCGTCGTCGACCACCGGTGCCGGTGTCCGCGGCCCGGGACGGCTTCCCCCCGACCGTCCCGAGCAGTGCGGGCGCCGGCACCGGTTCCACGTCGGGCGAGCGACCGTTCACCGGTTTGCCAGGTTTCGCCCCCTGCCCGCGGCGGGAATGCCTGAACCACGGCCCGCCCGGCACTCCCCCCTCGCGGACGGGCCGGATCCCCGGTTCCGCCGCGCTCCCCTCCCTCGGTGCGGCGGAGCCGGGACCCCCTCTCCCGAAGCCGGCTGGGCATCCGCACTGTGGCGCAGCGCACTCCACTGAGTCCTATTTCAGGACTTAGCATGTCGAAGTCATCTTTCGACGGACGGAGCACGATGAGCGGAACGATCCTCGTCACCGGTGCGGGCGGGCGGCACGGGAGCACCGGGACCCATCTGGCCCAGCGGCTGCTGGAGGACGGCGTCCCCGTGCGGATCCTCGTCCGCCGCGAATCGGACGCCAGCCGCGCGCTGCAGACGCTCGGTGCCGAGGTCGCCGTCGGGGATCTGCACGATCGGCGGACCCTCGAGCCGGCCCTGGAGGGCGTCGAGCAGGCCTACTTCGCCTATCCGGTCGCCGGCGGGGTCGTCTCGGCCGCGGCGAACTGGGCCGAGGCGGTCCGGCGGGCCGGCCGCCCGATCCGGACCGTCGTGCTGTCCATGGCGCCCGCGCACCCCGAGCACCCGAGCGCCCTCGGCCGCGAGCAGTGGCTGGCCGAGGAAGTCCTGCGCTGGGCCGGGATCGACGTGTTCGTGCTGCGCGTCATGGCGCTGTTCCACGAAAACCTCCCCCTCCTGCACGGCCGGTCCCTCGCCGACGACGACGTCATCCGCAACGCGTTCGGCGCTTCGACGCTGTCCTGGATCAACGGCAAGGACGCCGCGGAGCTGGCCGTCCGCGCCCTGACCCGGCCCGAGCTGTTCGACGGTCCCCTCGCCGAGATCCCCGGCACCGAACTGCTGACCCACCAGGAAGTCGCCGACGTGCTGACCGGCGTCCTCGGCAAGCCCGTGCGGTTCGAGCCGATCGGCGTGGACGAGTGGAAGGCCGAACTGGCCGGCGTCGTGAACGCGGACATGGCGTCGCACATCCCCAACGTGGCGGCCGCGGTACTCCGGCGCGGGACCAGCATGGCACCGGACTCGAGCCGCTACACCCAGCTGACCGGACGCCAGCCGGTCGCGCTGTCGAGCTACCTCGGCTCGATCAAGGACACCCTCGTCGACGGCCGGGCCTGACCCCGCGCACGACCGCGACGAGCGGGGCCCGTCACGTTCCGGGCGCCGGGCGGGCTACCGCCCGGTAGCATGCGGCCGGTGACGGACAGCCACGACGGACAGCCGGACCGGACGCGGAAAGCGTCCCGGTTCGTCGACCTGCTGCGGGCGGCCGACCGGCGGCCGGGCCTGATCCGGTCCGCCCGCGCGGTGCGGCGGCTGGTGCCCGGCGACCGCGACCTCGGCGACGCGCTGTCGACCACCGCGGGCCACCCGTCCGACCGGGTGGCGCGGCTGCTGGCCGAGGCGAAAGCCGAACAGCCCAGCGCGATGCGCGAGCTGGGCCTGGCCGCGGTGCAGGTGTGGCAGGCCGTCGCCCAGGGCCGCGAAAGCGACACCGGCGAGACGACGATCGTGTTCACCGACCTGGTCGGCTTCTCGAGCTGGGCCCTCGACGTCGGCGACGCGCGGGCCCTCGAACTCCTGCGCGCGGTGTCGACCGCGAGCGAGGCGACGATCGCCCGGCACCGCGGCCGGGTCGTGAAGGGACTGGGCGACGGCTTGATGGCCGCCTTCGCCGATCCCGCGGCCGCGGTCGAAGCGGCGTACGAGACGTGCGGCGCGGTCAGCGCGATCGATCTCGGCGGCTATCGCCCCCAGCTGCGGGCGGGCCTGCACACCGGCCGCCCGCGCCGGGTCGGCCGCGACTACTTCGGCGTCGACGTCAACATCGCGGCCCGGATCATGGACGCCGCCGGCGGCGGCGAGGTCCTCATCACCGGGGACGTGCTGGCGAACCTCGACCGCGACCGGTTCACCGTCCGGCGGCGGCGCAAGTTCCGCGCGAAGGGCGCGCCGAGCGACCTCGAAGTGTTCTCGGTGGTCCCCACTTACGCGTGAAGCCGGGGCGGCTCTCACCCGCCCCGGCACCAGCGTTACCTCGTCTCGCGGCGGCCCGAAGAAACCACCGCCGGGATCGGCGCCCCGTTGATCACGAACTGCGAACCCGGCTCGACGACCACGTTGCCGGTCGACGAGTTCGTGATCGACACGTTCGTCAGGGTCGCGCTGCCGCGGGCGCCGCTCATCGCGAGGATGCCCGCGCCGTTGTTCGACTTGTCGATCTTGACGTTCGTGACCGCCGCGGTCACCACGCCGCCGCCCGTCTTGAACTGGATGCCGTCGTAGGTCGAGTCGTGGATCTCGGTGTCCCGCAACGTCACCCCCGGGATGTCCTTGCTCTGCGCGAAGAACGTGATCGCGCCGAACTTCTGCTGCTCGCCCCAGAACACGCCGCCGCAGCGGTACAGGGCGTTGTTGGCGATCAGCGTCTGCCCGGAGAAGGGCAGCGGGTCGTGGTCGGTCGCCAGCATGATGCCCGGGTAGTTCATCGTGTCGTAGACGAGGTTGTTCTCGATCTTGTTCCCGTACCCGCCGTAGATCGCGATCCCGTTGGCGCGCCACGGAAGCTGGATCGTGTTGTTGGTGAACGCGTTGTCGTGCCCGATGTCCACCGACGTGTCCTTCACGTACTGGCTCGCCCACACCGCGAGCGAGTCGTCACCGGTGGTGCGGAACGACGAGTTGAACACCCGCGAGTTCCTGGTGCCGTTGGTGAAGTTGATGCCGTCGGCGTAGGTGTCGCGGATCCGCATGCCGCTGAACTCCAGGCCGTCACCCGGACCCCACAGCGCCGGGATGTTGGTGTAGTCCCGGCCGACCCACACGGCCACGTTCGCGTGCTCGATCCAGACGTTCGAGATCTTCGTGCCGGTGCCGAACCGGCCGTTGAGGCCCACGCCGCCTTCCGCGTTGCCGTCGCCGCCGCGGATCCGGCCGGAGCCGAAGATGGCGATGTCGGAGATCTGGACGTTCTTGTCGATGTCGAACCCGAAGTTGCCCTCGTGCGGGTGGTTGATCGTGCCCGCGTCCTGCGGCTGGATCAGCGAGTACAGCTGCGAGCGCCACATGCCGGCGCCCTTGACCGTCACGTTGGAGATGCCGATCTGGTTGTACTGGCCGCCGCCGTTGGGCACGTTCGGGTCGTCGGTCAGGATCTTCTTCTCCTGCCGCCACTGGCCTTCGGGGATCCAGACGCAGGCGATGACGCCGTTCTGGTCGTCGGTGACCGCGCGCTGGATCGCCGTCGAGTCGTCGACGCCGTCGTTCGGTACCGCGCCGTACTCGGTGATCGACGTGCACTCGGCCGGCTTGGCCGTCGCCGGCGCGACCTGCTCCAGGTCGACCAGGTCGATGACGTAGAACGACGCGTTGTCGCCACTGTCCCGCTGCAGCTTGAACTTCGTGCCCGGCGGGTACGACTGCGCCAGCAGCGCGTGCGACTCGTCGAACAGCCGCCGCGCGTCTCCCCCGGGCCGGTTGGTGAGGCCTTCGGGGTCGTCGGTGGTGCCGTAGAGCCAGCTGTGCGTCGAGGACAGCGTCAGCTTCTGGGCGAACGCGCCGTTGACGTACAGGCTGAGCGTGTAGTCCTGCCCACCGCCGGCCGCGGCGTCGGGCACCGAGTTGCGCACCACGATCGAGTTCGACTGGTTCGTGGACGTGACCTCCACGTACTGGCCCTGGCTCGCCAGCCGCACGGACTGTCGGCCCGACGACTCGGTCGCGAAGTTCGTGTGCCCGAACGTGCGCAGCGGGTCGGCCGTGAGCAGCTGGCCCTGGTATTGCGCGGCTTCCGCCTCGTACTCGGTGTACGGCACCGCCGCGCCGCGGCCGACGACGATCGCCCGTGAGAGCCCGTTGTTGGACTCGTTGGTCTCCGCGACGGTGTTCGTCGCGTCGGCCGTCGCGGTGAGCGTCGCGCCGCCGTTGGTCGCGGTCCACGTGCCCGGCACCGCGACGTTCGCCGTCGCGCCGGCCGCGATCGCGCCGGTGGTGGCGTCCAGCGTGGTGCCGCCGACGGTCAGCCGGGTGACGGAGCTGCCCGAGCTGCTCGTGCCGCGGTTGTGCACCGCGACGGTGAACGACACCGCCGCGCCGACCGCCGGGTTCGGCGGGTTCGACGTGATCCCGGTGACCTCGAGGTCGGGCCCCGGCGCCTGCGCGATGACGAGCTGCGTCGGGGACGTGAAGGTGTTGTTGCTGTCGTTCTGTTCCACGACGGTGTTGGCCGGGTCGACGGTCGCGGACACGCTGTAGGTGCCCTGCGGCCGGGTGCCGGCGTTCACCGTGACCGTGGCGGACGCGCCCGCGGCGAGCGCGGCGACGGCCCCGTTGCCGACGACGGTGCCGCCGAGGCTGACGTTGACCGTCGTGGCGCTCGCGTTCGCGGTACCCGCGTTCTTCACGGTCGCCGAGACCGCGAGCTGGCTGGTCTCGGTCGGGTTCGCCGGGGTCCAGGTCGTGCCGGTGACGACCAGGTCCGGGTTCGGCGCCGGGGCGCCGAGCACCTGGAACTCGGCGACCTGGCCGCCGGGGGCGCCGGAGTTGGCGGAGAACTGCAGCCGCACGTCCGCGACCCGCCCGCTGACCGGGATCGTCACCGAGTTCTGGTTGGCCGCCGGGTCGAAGCGGTAGTCGGCACGGGCCTTCAGCGAGGTGAACGCGGTCGAGCCCTGGTCACGGCCGAGGACCTCGAAGTTCTGCGTCCGCGCGCCCCAGGCCGCGTCCGGGTTGAGCTTCACGACGACCGAGTCGAGGTCGGCGTTGGCGCCGAGCTTGACCGTCAGCGTGTTCGGGTAGCCCGAGGCGGACTCCCAGTAGGTGGTGGTGTTGCCGTCGTTGGCGTTGGCGGCGACGAAGTCGTTGACCGTCGAGGACGCCTCGATCGGCTTGCCCGCGGCCAGGTTCTGGCCGACCTGGGTGCCTTGGCGCACCACGTGGTTGCTGTCGGCGGACTCGTTGCCGGCGGCGTCCTTGGCCCGCACGAAGTACTCGACGCGGGTGCCCGCGGGCCGCGTCTCGGTGAACGTGGTGCCGGTGATCGTCGTGACGAGCGCGTTGTCGCGGTAGACGGTGTAGCCGGTGACGCCGACGTTGTCCGTCGAAGCCGACCAGCCCAGCCGGATCTGGCCGGAGCCGGGCTCGGTCAGCGCGAGGTTCGCGGGCGCGGACGGCGCCTGCGTGTCCCCGGTGTCCGCGCCGTAGAGCTCGAACTCCGACAGCTGCGCGGCCGGCCACTGGGTGTTGGCGGTGACGTTCAGCCGCACGTACCGGGTCGAAGCCGTCACCGGGATCGTCACGGTGTTGCCGCCGGGGGCGAACGCGTACCCGCTCGATGCGATGAGGTCGGTGAACGAGGTGCCGTCGGTGCTGCCGCGCACGGCGAGGGTCTGGGTGCGGGATTCCCAGGCCGCGGGCAGTTTCAGCACGATCCGCGAGAGTGTCTTCGCCGAGCCGAGGTCGGCCTGGATCCACTGCGGGAACGCGTTGTTCGCGGACTCCCAGTAGGTGTCCTGGTTCCCGTCGACGGCGTTGGCGACGGGGAAGCCAGGCAGCGAGCTGCTGGCCGAGACGGTGCGGGTCAGGGGCACGTCCGCGAGCGCGGCGGGCCGGGACTGGGCGGTTTCCGGTGGTGACAGTGGCAACGATGGTGACGGCGGTGCCGCACCGGCCGCGGAGGCGAGCCCGGTGAGGGTGAGCCCCGCAGCGAGGAGACCTGCGACGAGCCGGGACAGGCGCATACGTGTCATGGCGTCTTCTCTTCTTCGAGAACAGCAGGAGGGGAGCCAGAGTCGTACGAGCATGCAACAACCGGGAGACGATCTGCAAGAACTTGACATGGATGAGTAAATTTACGACTAAGCGGCGTTGCTCCGTCAGGAGGACGCCACTTGGTCGCGCGATCGGACGGCGTCAGCCGCCCGCGAAGTCCTGGGTCAGCCACACCGTTCCGCGGGCGTCGCGGGTGACGGAGATGCCGACCCGGGTGAACGACGTGCTGAGGATGTTGCGGCGGTGGCCGTCGTCCGGCGGCTTCTCGTCGTGCATGCTCTGGGTCAGCCCGAGAGCCATCCGCGCGATCGGATCGGCCGCGTCGGCGACCGGGCCACCGGTCCCGACGTTCTCACCGGCCGAGGTCCACTGCGCACCGGCGGCGTGCTCCCGGTCGCCGAACGGCGCCTCGCCGGGGCACTGGTGCGACAGCCCGCACCCGCCGGCCATCGCCCGGTTGTGTCCGGCGGCGCTGGTGACCAGCGCGGGATCCATCCGCAGGGCAGGAAGTCCGGCCGCGGCACGCTGGCCGTTGATCATCGCGAGGACGCGTTCCGCGGGCGTGGCGACGTGCGGCGTCGTGCTGGTCTGTGGGGGTTTCGGTTGTGGCGCAGTGGATTGCGGTGTGGTGGATGTTGCCGCTTCGGTACTCGCCACCGGCGGAGCTGTCGGGGCGGTGTCCGGCTCGGTGACCGGCTTCGGTGCAGGCTGGGAGGTACCCCCGGCCAGCGCGGCGGGCGGCTGGATCGGTTGGTCGGGTTGGGAAAGGCCCACGATCCCGGCCACGCCGAGGGCGCAGACGATCGCCGCGCCGGCGGCCGCGAGGAAGGGCTTGGCGGTGAGGAGCCGGGCGAGGAAACCGGTCGCTACGGCACCACCGGCGGCAAGGGCACCCGCACCCGCGATGGCGGCTGGACTTGCTGTGGCGGCTGCACTCGCGGCCGCACCGCTTCCAGCGCCAGCAGCCATGCTTCCTCCTGCGGCGGCAGCACTTCCGGCGCCACCCGCACCAGCAGCCATACCTGCTCCAGCGGCCGCACCGCTCCCGGCGGCGGCGGTCCCAGCGGCACCAAAGGCGCCACTCGCCGCCGGGCCGGAAAGCATGTCGCTCAGATTGGTCAGCAGCTGCGGCAGGTACCCGAACGGAATAACCAGCAACGCCGCACCAGTGAGAATCCGCTCCACCGGCACCGCGTCATCGGCTTCGAGGCGGCAGCGCGCGCACTCCTCCACGTGCCGGAGGAACCGCTTGCGCCACAACGGACCCGGGCGGCCCGACCATCCCGCCGAGGCCTGCTCCAGCGCGACACAACCCGGCTCCGCGGCCAGCGCCCGCACCAACGGCCGGACCGCTTCCAGGCGGGTCTTCAGCCTGCTCACCCGGACCGTCACCAGGTGGGCGTCCAGGCGCAGGGCCTCGGCCACCTCCGTGCGCGTGAGGTGACCCGCGCGCTCGAGGGTCCACAGGGCCAGCAGCTCGCGGTCCGCCGGGTCGAGCCAGCGGGCGGCCTCGTCGACCTCTCGGCGCTGCTCGGCGATGTGCAGCCTCGCCAGGGCGATGTCGGTGAACTCGGCGTCGGGGTCCGGGCGCTCGTCGTACTCCGCCAGCGGGGCCGGGGCCGCGCTCCGGCGGCGGTGGTGCTCGCGGATCTGGTTGATCGTCACCGCGACCAGCCACGACCGGAACCGGGCGGGCTCGCGCAGGGTCTCGATGCCCCGGAGGACGCGCAGCATGGTCTCCTGCACCACGTCGTCGACGTCGGCGTCCGAGGTGAGCGCGCGGCCGGCGATGCTGTAGACCAGCGGCAGGTAGGCCGCGACCAGGGCGTCGAGCGCCGTGCGATCGCCGGCCCGCGCGGCGGTCACCTGCGCCACGTCTGCCTGCGCCAGCCGCTTCTGACCGATCACGTCCCCACCCTCACTCCGCCGACGACTTTCCCGTACGTCCAGGAGACCGGGCCCGCCCATCCTGGATCACAGAAACTGCGCCTGCGAGTGACCCGGGTCACAACGGATCCGTGTTACAGTCATGACTGTAATGACTGAAGACACGAACATGACCGACGAGGAAGCCTGGATAGAGCAGGTTTCGGCCTTCTTCGCGCGCCAAGAAGGGCTGCCGCCGATCACCGGGCGCATCCTGGGCTGGCTGATGATCTGCGAGCCCCCGGAGCAGTCCGCGGCCGACATCGCCGCCGGGATCAAGGCGAGCCGCGCGTCGATGACGGCGAACATCCGCTCCCTCACCGCCACCGGGCTGGTCCGCCGCTACACCCGGGCCGGCGACCGCACCGCCTACTACCGCCTCGACGACCAGGGCTGGGAAACCGCCGTCCGCCGGCGCATCGAAGGCATGAGCGCGTTCGAGGGCGTCCTCGAACGCGGCCTCGACCTCGTCGGCCCCGACGCCGAACGCGCGTCCCGGCTGCGCGCCGCCCGGTCCGTCTACCACTGGGTCGGCTCGCTCCTGCGACCGGAGAACGGAGACCCCCGATGACCGAACAGGTCCGCCTGAGCCAGGAGAAGGAAACCTTGCTGATGGCGCTGTACCTGCGCGCCCTCGACAACCGCCGCCGGACGCCGATCCTGGGCGACCGGTTCGCGCAGGACGTCGTCGACCGGATCGACTACGACTTCGGCCGCCTCGGCAACCTCAAGGGCAACGCGCCGCTGATCGCGACCCGCGCCCGGCAGTTCGACGCCTGGACCCGCGACTTCCTCACCGGCCACCCCGACGGCCTCGTGCTGCACCTGGCCTGCGGCCTCGACAGCCGCCCGCTGCGCATCACCCGCCCGGCGACGGCCCAGTGGATCGACGTCGACTACCCCGACGTCATCGAACTCCGCGAACGCCTCTACGGGTCGATCGAGGGCGTCCGCACGGTGGGCTCGTCGGTCACCGAGGCCGCGTGGTGGGACGAGATCCCGGCCGACCGGCCCGCGCTGGTGCTGGCCGAGGGCCTGCTGATGTACCTCGCCCCGGACGACGTGGACCACCTGGTCGACCGGGCGCTTCAGCACTTCCCCACCGGCCGTCTCGTTTTCGACGGCGTGGCGCCGTGGGTCAAGACGGTCGCCGGGATGCAGCCGTCGATGCGCCGGGCCGACACCGGCTTCCGCTGGGCGATGCCCGCGCCGGAAGCCTTCGCGGCCCAGCACCCGCCGCTGCGGCTGCTCGACGAACGGTCCGCCGTCGACCTCATCGGCGGGCACCAGACCGGCGCCGCGGCCCGGGCGGCGACGCGGGCCTTCGCCCACGTGCCCCCGTTCCGCGACGCCATGCGGTTCCTGCGCTACGGCTTCACGCGGTGAACGCCGTCGCGAAGACGTGCAGCTGCTTGTTCGCCGGCAGAGTCAGGTACGCGACCTGTTTCGACGCCGTCAGCGGCACGGAAGCCGCGTAGAGACTCACCTTCTGGTCGTGCGGGTACGTACTCCCCGCGGGCCGGTTCCAGTACGGCGTCGTCGCCACGAGCACACAACCCGGGACGGCCTGGTTGGCGTACCAGTCCGCGACGGTGAGCGTCGAGGTCGACGTCGTGCCGTCGGTGTACGTCACGGTGACCGGGCCGCTCTGGGTGCCGTTCGTGCCGGTGGTCAGCAGGTTCAGCGCCGTCCCCGAGCCGGCCAGCGTGACGCTCTGGCCGGCCGTGGTCACCGTGTCCGGCTGCCCGGCCGGGACGTCCGGCCAGGTGAACGTCGCCGCGCCGCTCGTCACCGAGCCGCCGGGGTGGACACCCACCGAGTCCAGGGCCTGGGCGGAGAAGCTGAAGCCCGCGCCGTCGAGGTTGCCCGGCGCCGGGTTCGCGTCGTCGGTGACGCCGACGTCCGTGTACGCCGCGGCCAGGTTCGGGTAGGCGACCTGCGTGCTCACCGTTCCCCGGACCGAGCCACCCGCGTACCGGGTGACGGCGGACAACGACACCGGGCCGGGCGCCGCCGACGCGCCGACCGTCACCGACCAGGTGGTCGCCACCGACTCCCCCGGCCGGACCGTCCGGGCGACGGCCGGGGTCCGCGGGGTCACCTTCCAGCCCGCCGGGACGGCCAGGCTGGTCGAAGCGTCGTGCACGGCTTCGGTGGCGCCGTTGGTGAAGGTGGTCGTCACCGACAGGGTCTTGCCGGGCGCCGCGATCGCGGGCGCGGCCACCTTGGTGAACCGCGGGCCGGTGGTGTGGTCGACGCGGAAACCGCCCGACAGCGGGAGGTTACGGGACGAGTCGCCGACCCGGACGGTGTACTTGCCGACGCCGAGTTCCCACGCGTGCGCGTCGGTGCTCCAGTACGACGCGTCCTGCGCGGTCAGCTCGAACCGGACCCGCTGCGTCTGGCGCGGCTGGAGATCAACCTTCTGGAAGCCCTTGAGCTGGTTGACCGGCTCCCCGGTGGACGCGGGATCGCTCAGGTACAGCTGGGCGACCTCGGCGCCGCGCCGCGAACCCGTGTTCGTGACGTCGGCGCTGACCGAGATCCGGCCGTTCTCACGCAGGGTGTCACCGTCCACCTTCAGGTTCGAGAACCGGAAGTTCGTGTACGAGAGCCCGAACCCGAAGGGGTACAACGGAGTCAGGTTCTTCCGGTCGTACCAGCGGTAGCCGACGTCGAGGCCCTCGGAGTACTGGACCTTGCCGTCGACACCGGGCCACTGCTCCGGAGTGGACGCCGGAACCTGGTCCAGCGACGTCGGGAACGTCACCGGCAGCTTGCCCGACGGCGCGACGTCGCCGAAGAGCAGCGACGCGATCGCGTTGCCCGCCTCCTGGCCCGGGTACCAGGCCTCGAAGACGCCCTTGACCTTCGCCAGCCACGGCATCGTCACGGCGGAGCCGGTGTTGAGCACGACGACGGTGTTCGGGTTGGCCGCCGCGACCGCGTCGATCAGCTTGTTCTGGTCCGCGGGCAGATCGATGTTGTCGAGGTCGCCACCCTCGGACTCGTAGTCGTTGGCGTAGACGACCGCGACGTCGGACTTCGCGGCGAGCGCGGCCGCCTGCCCGACGAGGTCCTCCCCCGGCGGCAGCCAGCCGAGGCTGACCGAGGCGTCGCCGCCACCCTGGTAGTAGTCGACCTCGACCTGGACCGCCTGGCTCGCGGTCAGCGGGACCTGCGCGGTCTTGGTCTGCGCGCCGTGGTCACCCCAGTTGTCGATCACCTGCTGCCCGTTGACGAGCAGCCGGCTGCCGTCGTCGCTGGTCAGGCCGAGGGTGTAGGTGCCGGTCGCGGGGGCGGTGAGCGTGCCGGTCCACTTGGCCGAGAAGTTCGTCGCGGGCACGCCGGGCGCGGGCGCCCCGCTGAAGGTGAACGCGACCTGCGGATCGGTGCGGGTCACCACCGGCGTCCCGGACGAGTCGGTGTTCGCGTAGTAGTCGCCCTGCAGCCCGCTGCCGGTGCCCGACGGCGGCTTGAGCGCACTGCTCTCGATCGGGGGCAGCGCGCTGCCGGTGCCGAGGTTGCCCTGCGCGTACTCGACGTTGATGCCGGAGCCCGCGCGCGCCTTGATGCCGTCGAACGGCGTGACCGTGCCGGTGCCGGCGATGTGCGCGCTGCCGCCGCCGGAGCTGAGCGTGTTCTTGCCCGCGCCGTCCCCGATCACCGCGACCGAGTGCAGCTTGTGCGCGTCCAGCGGCAGCAAGCCGTTGTTCTTCAACAGGACGGTGCCGTCCTCGGCGGCCTTCTTCGCCACGGCCAGGTGCCCCGCGGTGGACGCGGCGGCGTCCGGGGTGTCGGCCGACGGGTGGTCGAACAGCCCGAAGCGGAACTCCTCACGCAGGATGCGGGTGACCATGTCGTCCACCCGGGACTGCGGCACCTGTCCACTTTGGACGGCTGCCTTCAGCGTGGCGCCGAAGAAGTCCTGGCCGGGCATCTCCATGTCCATCCCGGCGTTCGCCGACGGCGCCGCGCTGTGCGTGGCACCCCAGTCCGACGTGATGAAGCCGTCGAACCCGAAGTCCTGCTTCAGGATGTCGTTGAGGTACGGGTTCTCGCAGGCGTAGGTGCCGTTGATCGAGGAGTACGAGCACATCGCCGACGACGGCTTGGCCTTCGCGACGACGTTCCCGAACGCGCTGGTGTAGATCTCGTGCACGGTCCGGTCGTCGATCACCGCGTTGTCGGCGGTGGTGTTGCGGTTTTCCTCCTGGTTGTAGACGGCCCAGTGCTTCACCTGCGCCATCACGCCCTGGGACTGGACGCCGTTGATGTCGGCCGCGCCCATCTGCCCGGCCAGGTACGGGTCCTCGCTGTAGGACTCGAACGCCCGGCCCCAGCGCGGGTCACGCACGATGTTGATCGTCGGGCCGAGGTCGACGTCGACACCCTTCGTCTTGTCCTCGGCGCCGATCACCGACCCGTAGGTCTTGGCGAGCGATGAGTCGAACGACGCGGCGACGGCGGACGCGGCGGGCAGCTGGGTGGTGTTGCCCAGGTTCACCCCCAGCGGGCCGTCCTCCATCTTCAGCGACGGGATGCACAGCCGGTCGTCGCCCGCGACGCGGCCGGTGTAGCCGCCGGCGGCGGTGCCGTGCACCATCGTGATCTTCTCGTCGAGCGTCATCTGCCCGAGGACCTGCGCGACCCGCTTGTCCACGGGTGCGTGGGACCCCACCCACGGGCACGCGGCGTTCGGTGGTGCGGGTGCGGCCTCCGCGGCCGCGGGGACGGTCGTGCCGGTGATCAGCACGGCCGCGATCAGGGCTGCTCCACGCCGTATCACGGCGTCACCTCCGCGATCCTCGAGAAACTGTTCTGTGCGGCCGCGACGGCGATCCGCACCTGGGTCGTGGTCACCGGCGCCGGGAACGGGATCCACCGGTAGACGGCGGTGTTGCCGGTGACGTGGACCTGGTCGGCCCACTGGGCGCCGTCCCAGGTCTGCACGGTGAAGTCGGTCGGGACACCGTCCGGGTTGGACGCGAAGCCGACGCCGGTCAGCGCGGTCGCGGCGGGCGCCGTGACGGTCAGGGTGTCCGGGTACTGGCTGTCGGTGTCGTCGTTCCAGAACGTCGCGAGGTCGTGGTCGATCGCGTTCGACGCGAGGTATGTGCGAGTGGCGCCGTTGACGACGTTCGGCGCGTGCTCGCTCGACGCCGACGCCGTGGTGCCGCTCGCCCAGCTGCCGAACACGGGCACGTTCACGGTCGTCTTCGCCTCTCCCCCGCGAGGTGCCTTCACGGTCACCGTCACCGGGTACACACCGCTCTTGGCCCCGGCGGGCACGGTGATCCGCACGCTGGCGGGCGTCTCGGAGGTGGCCGGGGTCAACGGGATCCCGGCCGGGGTCGCCGTCACGGTCCAGCCCGACGGCACCTGCGCGCCGAGCGTCGCCTGACCGGACACAGTGGACCGTCCTTCGACGACCACCGGGATGTCACCGCTGCCGCCCGCGGTGATGGCGGCGGGGGTGCCCGTGGTGAGCGCGAGCCGGGTGAACGGCGTGCGCGGCGGCGTCACGGTGAACGTGTAGTCGCCCGAACCGGCGGTCAGGGTGAGCGTCTCGTCGTCGGCCCGGCCGACGCTCAGCCCGGGGTCGGACTGGGCGGCGTGGCTGTCGACGAAGATCGTCCGCCCGTTCTCCCGCACCGACGACTGCTTGCCGCCGAGCAGCGGCAGCCGGATCGTCGCCTTCGCACCGACCGGAATCGTTGCGTGGTAAGTGATCGTGCTGCCGTCGCGCTGCCACGAACTCACCACGTTCCCCCGCACGGTCTGCTGCTGCGCCGTCACGTGGGTGAGGTTCCCGGCGACGGCGGGCGCGAGGGTGAACTCGCGCCAGCCGGGGGTGCCCGGCTGGATCCCGGCGAGCTGCTGCTGGAACCACTGGCCGATCGCGCCGCCGAGTCCGATGTGGTCCTTCGACGACGTGCCGTCCGGTGCCGAAGAGTTGTCCCATTTCTCCCAGATGGTTCCCGGGCCCTGGTTCACCATGTACCCGAAGCTCGGGTAGTCGGTGCGCTGCGCGATCGCGAGCGCGACGTCGTTGCGCTGGTACTTGCCGAGCGCCTGGAACACCAGGGTGGTGCCGACGAAGCCGGTCGTGACGTGGTTCTGGTGCGCCGCGATGTCGGCGACCAGGTGGTCCACTGTGGACTGCTCACGGCCCGCCGGGACGAGGCCGAACGCGAGCGGCAGGGCGTAGGACAGCTGCGTCCCGGTGCCGAAGACGCCGGTGTCGGCGGAGTAGAACCGCTTGAGGAAGCCCGTCGCGATCTGCCCGGCCAGTGCGTTGTACCTCGTGGCGTCGGCCTGCTTGCCCAGCGCTCCGGCCATCTTCGCGAGGAGCTGCGCGTCGAGGTAGGAGAAGCCAGTCTGGAAGTAGCCGTGCGGGGTGCTGACCGTCGAAAGCCAGTCGTCACCCCAGGACGTCGGCGGGTTGACGACGACGTGGTCGGCGTCGCTGATCGTGCCGAGGTAGCCGACCCACGCCTTGACGTCGTCGTAGTGCGTGGCGAGCAGCTGCGAATTCCCGTACTGCGTGTAGGAGTCCCAGATGATCTGCGGGTACGCGGTCCCCCACGCGGGGTCGGTGGCCCAGTCGGTGCGGCCGTTGACCGGCGCGACCGAGGGCAGGCTGCCGTCGGCGTTCCGGCTGGTCACCATGTCACCGAGCCACTTCGTGTAGAACGCCTGCATGTCGAAGTTGGCCATCGCCTCCTGGTCGGAGTCGGCGGCGTCGCCGAGCCAGCCGTGGCGTTCCCGGGTCGGGCAGTCCATCTGGATCGACTCGAGGTTGTTCAGCTGGGTCTGCGTGACGGCGGCCTGGATCTTGTCGAGGCCCGGGTCCGAGGTGCCGAACCGGCCCGTCGAGGCGACATCGGTGTGGATCTCCTGCGCGGTCACGGTGACGGCGGCGTCGTCGGGGACGCCGGTCAGCTCGGCGTAGCGGAAGCCGGCGTAGTTGAAGTGCGGCAGGTACGTCTCGGTGCCGGTGCCGCGGAAGGTGTAGTGGTCGGTCTGCCGCGGCGGCTCGGAGCCGTTGAAGCTGATGTTCGCGGTCGAGACGCGGCCGTTCGCGTCGAGGATCTCGCCCTTCTTCAGCGACGCCGTCGTGCCGGCCGGCTGTGCGGCCCGCAGCGTCGCCTGCCCGGTGCGGTTCTGGCCGAAGTCGTAGACGCGCACCCCCGGCGCGGGCCGGGTTTCCTTGACCGCCTGGTGGTTCGCGACGATCCGGGACGGCGGGGTCGTGTCGGGCAGCAGCTGCGTGACGCCGCTGTCGACCACCGCGGGATGCGGGCCGTAAACGCCGATCTCGGCCAGCCGGAAGGTGCAGCTCGTGCCGGCGCAGGCGAGCTTCGTCGCGGTCACCCGGACGTACCGGCCGGTGACGTCGGCGGGCAGGGTGACGGCCGCGGTGCCCGGGTTGGGCTGGTCGGCGTCCGTGCGGTCGGCGACGGTGGTCGCGGTGGCGAACGCCGGGTCGTCACTGACCTGGACCCGGTAGCGCACCGGGAAGCCGGCCCCGACGAAGTCACCGGCGGGGTCGTTGGTCGGGCGCGCCGGGAACAGCGCCACCGAGCCGATCTTCTGCGCCGAGCCGAGGTCGACCTGCGCCCACTTCGTGCTGTCGGCGGTGGTTTCGACGGCGGAGTGGTAGCCCTCCGACGCGTCGCTCGAGCCGTCGATCCCGTCGGTCGCTGCGGCCGGGGACCAGCCGCAGCAGGTGGTCGTGTCGAGTGCGGTGACCGGCTTGCCCTGCGCCAGGCTCTGGCGGTGCGACGCCGGGGCGATGGCGCGCGCGGCGGGCCAGGCGCTCGCGTCGAACCCGGCGGTGTCCCAGCCCGCGATCTCCTTGCGGGCGTCGTAGGTCTCGCCGTAGTAGAAGTCGTCACCGGTGACCGGACCCGCCTGGGTCTTCCAGCCGAGGTCGGTGCCGAAGCGCGCGGTCGAGCCGTCGGCGTAGGTGACGTTCAGCTGCGCGACGACGGACGGGCGGCCGGTGTACTGGCCCTTCCCGGTCATGAACGCAAGGGCGTTGCGGCCGGGCTTGACCAGGTTCGTGACGTCGAGGTCGCGGTAGAGCACGCGGGCGGCGTAGTCGGTCACCGCGGAGTCGAGCGCCCGGTCGGGCTGGACGCGGGCGCCGTTGAGGTGCGGCTCGGCGACCCCCTGCGCGCCGAGGTACAGCCGGGCGCGGGCGACGGGCTTGGTGACGTCGAAGGTGCCGCGGACGAGCGCGCCGTCGTCGGCCTGCAGCCACCAGGCGGTCCAGTCGGCGGGCCGGAGCAGGCCCGTGTCGAACTTCGCCGGCGCCGACCACGACGACGTCCGGCCCTCGCTGTTCCAAGTGCGCACCGACCACTGGTAGGTGCGGTCGCTGTCCAGGGCGGGCCCGGTATAGGCGACGTCGACCGAATTGCCCGACACGACCCGCCCGGAGTCCCAGTGGGACCGGGGGCCGTCGACGCGGATTTCGTACGCCGTCTGGGTTTCCGCGCGTCCGGTGTCGTTCACCGTCCACGCGAACGTCGGCTGTGGACCGGCGGCCACGACGTTCGACGTCTGGCCGTCGGCCCGCAGCGACGTCGGCGACTGCGGGCCGCCGTGCGCGGGATCGGCGCTCGCGGTCGCGGGCACGACCGCCGCGGCGAGCGCGAGCGCGACGACCGCGGCCCGTCTCTTCGTTGAGGTTCCCAGCCGGCGCATGAACGTCTCCTGACGCCATAAAAACGTTTCAATCAGCCGAGGGACTGTCTACAACCATCCCGGCGGAGAAACAAGAAACGGCGTCGTTCCTGTCCGGATCACGGCGAAGAAGACACTCGATCAGCTCAGCGCGCCTTGTTCGCGCAGCCGATGCAGATCCGCGTCGCCGGGAGGGCGGCGAGCCGCTCTTCCGCGATCGGCCCGCCGCAGCGTTCGCAGGTTCCGTAGGTACCGGCGCGCACCCGCTCGGCGGCGCGGCCGAGATCCGCGAGGTCGTCCTGGGCCTGCCGGAGAAGGGCCTGGACCTGCGCCCGCTCGAACGCGATCGTGACGCCTTCCGGATCGTGCTCGTCGTCGTTGCTGGTGAACTCCGACGCCTCGACGATGCCGTCGCGCTGCCGCGCCAGCGACGCGGCCAGCCGCGCGGTCTCCTCCCGGGCCTGCGCGATCAGCGCCATTGCCGCAGGCTCGTCCATGCCCCCAGCCAACCACGGATGCGGCCGGTCCGTCAGCCGAACGCGGCCTGGGCCAGCGGCTCCCACTCGCGCCAGGTCGCCAGCCGCTCCTGGTACTCGGCTTCGACCGCGGCGAACGACTTGCCGAAGAACACCCGGTTCGGCGGCCTGTCGGTGTCGGCCAGCTCCAGCAGCGGCCCGCGGGTCGCGCGGGGATCGCCCATGTCCCACTCGATCTGGCCTGCTTCGCGGACGTCGTCGTAGTCCGGGTTCGGGGCGCTGGTCCGGTTGCTGCCGGCGCCGAAGTCCGTCCGGTACGGCCCGGGCTCGAGGCAGATGACGTCGATCCCGAACGCCGCGACCTCCTGCCGCAGGGACTCCGAAAGCCCTTCGACCGCCCACTTCGACGCGTGGTAGGCGCCGATGCCGGGGTACGCACGGACGCCGCCCTCGCTGGTGACCTGGATGATCCGGCCGTGGCCCTGCCGGCGCATGACCGGCAGGGCGGCCTGGGTCAGCCAGAGCGTGCCGAAGAAGTTCGTGTCGAGCTCCGCGCGGATCTCCGCCTCGGTGAGCTCCTCGACCATGCCGAAGTGCCCGTAACCGGCGTTGTTGACGAGGACGTCCAGTCCCCCGAACTTCGCCACCGTGGCTTCGACGGCGTCGGCCGCCGCGGCGCGGTCGGTGATGTCCAACTGCAGGGGCAGCACGGCGTCGCCGTAACGCTCGACGAGCGGGCGCAGGCTTTCGACGTCCCGCGCGGTGGCCGCGACCCGATCGCCCCGCTCGAGGGCAGCTTCGGCCCACTCGCGGCCGAAGCCCTTCGACGTTCCCGTGATCAGCCAGCTCTTGCTCTCGTTTCGCTGCATCATGACGCAACAGTAGCATGGACTGCATTAATATGGCGAGTGGTAGTGTTCCGGTCATGATCGCCGGAGACAGCCGCCGTGAGCGCAAGAAGGCCCAGACCCGCGCCGCCATCCAGGAAGCGGCCTTGGAGCTGTTCGTGAGCCAGGGCTACCGGGAGACGACGATCGCGCAGATCGCGGCGCGCGCGGACGTGGCGACCCGCACGGTCACGCTCCACTTCCCGGCGAAGGAGGACCTCCTCTTCGCCGACGACCCGTTCGCCCCGGAGTCACTCGGCCCGCACCTGCGCGACCGGAAGCCCGCAAGCACGTTCGACGCGCTCCGGAACTGGATGCACACGACGATGCGCGAACTCGACGCGAGCGACCTGGAGCAGGAGCCGGACCCCGCCCAGTTGTGGCGACGGCGAGCCCTGCGCGCCCAGCTCCTCATGGAGGATGACGACCTGCGCGGCCGGGCACGGGCCGGGTATCGCGACCTCGAGCTTCTGGTGGCGACCGGGATCGGCGAGGACATCGGGTTGCCGGCGGACGCGCTGGTCCCCCGGCTCGCGGCGGTCACGGTGGTCGCGGGTCTGCGCGAGATCTACGTGACACGGGAGGGCAAGGCGAAGGCGCAGTCGGCGACGAGTGAGCTTTCCGGGTTGGTCAACGAGGTGCTCGCCTTTGCCGAGGCCGGGGTCCGCAACGCAGGAAAGTGAGCGCTGACAGCTGCTCGGAGTTGCCGCGCTACGCGTCTTCCTTGCGAGCCAAGCCGTTGCGATACAGGTCAACCGTGGCAACGTTCCAGCGGTCCAGCTGCGCGGGCGCGTAGAACGGCTCCGGCAGCTGCCGGCTGATCGCCGGTTCCAGGAGGACGCTGGCCAGGTTGAACACCGCCGCGTGGATCGCCGCCCAGTCCCGGTCCGCCTCCGGCCGCAGCGCTCCCGCGCGGTCCAGCGGGGCCAGCCAGCTCGTGCGGGCGATGCCGACCAGGGCGTCGAAGGCCCTCGCCGCCGCGGGGTCGCCGTCGATCATGGCTCTGGCCAGGTAGCGCAGGGCCAGTGCGTTGTCGCGGACCCACGCCGTGGTGGCGTCGCCCAGGCCTGGCCAGGCCTCGTCGCCCTCGCTTCGCGAAGCCAGCTCGCGGGAGAACTCCGCCATGACGTCGAGGATGTACTCGTCGACCGCCTCGCGCAGGTGGGCCTTGGTGCCGAAGTGGTGCTGCACCAGACCCGGGGACACGCCCGCGGCCGCGGCCACGTCGCGGATCGACGTCGAGGCGACGCCTCGGGCCGCGAAGCCCTCCAGGGCGGCGTTGCGGATTCGGGCGTACGTGCTCAGGTCGGACTGCCTGGCCGGGATCCGCGCGTCAAACTCGGGCATCTTCGTACGGTAAACCATACGTTGCACCTGACTGCCGATACATATGTATTGTTCTTGATACTTACGTATTGGAGGCACCCCATGGGGATCACCAGGCTCGCCGCGGCCCTCGCCATCTCGCCGGCCATCACCCGTCAGGCCCGGCGCGACGCCGCGTTCGCCCGCGGCGACTTCCGCGTCTGCCAGCCCTGGTACGACGGGCCCGCCGAGAGCACCGGACGCGTGCTGATCAGCGTCAACGAGTACCGGCCGCACAGCATCAAGGACGTCGTGGGGATCGGCCGCGCGGCCGAAGCGCTCATCCGGGACGAGGTGCTCGCCAACCCCGGCGCGGCCGGCATCATGAGCGCCTTCGGGCCTCGACGCCGGATCCTGTACTCACTGTCGGTCTGGCGCGGCGAGGACGCGCTCAAGGAGTTCACGATCGCCCCGGCGCACCGCGAGATCATGCGCCTCTACCGGGCGCGCGGGTACCTGCGCCACATCCACTGGTGGGACGCGCACCGGTCGATCGGCGCGTCGATGCTGGAGGCGACCCGGCGCCTCGATCTGGGTGAGGGACGCCGCGTCGGCGACGCCCGTGACCCGTGGGCCCGGGCGGACCAGGGCCGCCTTGCCGAGCTCGGCACCACCCCGGCCGCGCCGATCTGGCGGGCCGGCTGAGCGCGTCACTCCTCCACGGGGATGAGGACCGGGCTCAGCAGGTACTGCGCCCGGCCGGGCGCCGGTTCGTTGGTCAGCTTGGGGTAGATCACGCGCCGCAGCTCGCCGATCAGCTCCTCCAGCTCGTCGCGGCTGAGCCACACGGCGTGCTGGCGGTAGCTGACGAGATCCGCCACCGGGTCGGCGTTTTCGCGGTCGAGGTACGCGCCGAACTCGGCGATCAGGACGGCCATCGACGTGGCGAACACCCGGCGATGATCCTCCGGCGAGAGGGCAGCGACCTCCTCGACGTCGACGGTCGCCCGGCCCTGGTGCAGCCGGTAGCGGCGCTCCACCGCGCCGCGCACCCGGCGTTCACCGGCGACCTCCAGCACGCCGTGCGCCGCGAGCAGCTCGACGTGCCGGTAGACCATGGCCTTCGACGCGTCGGGGATCCGGGCGCACAGCTGCGCGGTGGTGAGTTCCCGCCCGCGCACCGCGTGCACGATCCGCAGCCGCACCGGATGGGCCAGCAGTTCCAAGGTGTCCACTCCCCAACGTTCTCATGTCGTGCTACCGTTCGCAAAACATGAGAACGTTGGGGGAAGCCATGACACCACTGGAGTGGCTGGTGGCCGCGTCCGTTCGCGCGCCACTGCCGGACGACGAGATCCGGGCGCACATCGCACCGTCCCTTGTGGACGGCAGCGGCGGCCCGGCCGGGATCAACGCGGCACTGGCCGCGGTCGGACCGCTCACGATCCACGCGCAAAGCACGGACGGGAACCAGGTGCCGGTCCGCGGCCCGGCCGGCGACTTCCGGCTGACCGTGCAGGTGGACGCCGCCGGACTCGTCCGCGACCTGCAGCTGACGCCGGACGAACCCAAGCCCATGTCGTGGGCCGAGATCGACACCCGGCTGACGGCCCTGGGCAAGCGCGTGTCCTTCGCCGCGGCGGAAATCGACGGCGAATGCCGGATCGTGCACGGCCTCGACGCCGACACACAACGGCCGATCGGCTCGGCGTTCAAGCTGTACGTCCTGGGCGCGCTCGGTCAAGCCGTCGCCGAGGGACGAGCGTCGTGGGACGAACCCCTCGCGATCCGCGACGAGTGGAAGAGCCTGCCGTCCGGCACCATGCAGAACCACCCGGCGGGCACGGAGTTCCCGCTGTCCGAGTTCGCCGACCTGATGATTTCGATCAGCGACAACACGGCGACCGACCATCTCATCCAGCGGCTCGGCCGGGACGCGGTGGAGCGCCAGCTGTCGCTGTTCGGCCACCGGGAGCCCGAGGCGAACATCCCGTTCCGCACCACGAAGGAGTTCTTCCGGATCAAGGCCCCGACCGGACAGCTCTGGCCGGCCCCGATCGACATCGACGAGATCGAGTGGTTCGCGTCCCCGTCGGACATCTGCCGCGCTTACGCGGGACTGCTCCGGCTCGGCCAGCCCGAGATCGGGAACGCCCTGTCACGCAACGACGACGGGCTCGATCTGGACGCCGCCGCGTTCCCGTCCGTCTGGTACAAGGGCGGCAGCGAGCCCGGCGTGGTGACGCTGCACTACCTCGTGCGGACCGCCGACGGGCGCGCGAAAGCCGTCAGCCTGATGGTGTCCGACCCGGAGTCCACACTGGACACCCTCCCGCTGACGACCGAAGCGCAGTCGGTCATCCGAGGGGCGTTCCACCTGCTGGCGTGACCGGCCAGGGACCGGCGCCGGTCATCAGGCCGATCATGCCCGCGACGAGCCGCATCTGGTCCACCGTCCGGATGTCGGCCTCGACGAGCCGCGGTGAGCACACCAGGATCGCCAGCGCCTGGGCCCGTGAAAGCGCGACGTTGAGCCGGTTGCGGGAGAGCAGGAAGTCGAGCCCGCGGGGCAGGTCGACCGCCGACGACGACGTCATCGTCGTGATCACCACCGGCGCTTCCTGGCCCTGGAACCGGTCGACCGTGCCGACCCGGACACCGGGGAACCCGGCCTCCTCCAGCGCTCGTGTCACCGTGCGCGCCTGCAGGTTGTACGGCGCCACCACGACGATGTCGGCGTCACCGAGCGGCCGGGACGTGCCGCGGTCCGTCCACAAACGACCGTGCAAATCGGCCACGATCGCCGTGACGGCCGCGGCTTCCTCGACCGAGCGGGTGGTGTTGCCGTGGTGGTCGACCTCGGCCAGGTACAGGCCCGCGTCGACACCATCGATGGCGCGCTCCGCGGCCGAGGGGTGTGCGTGCAGCCGGCCGGCGTAGGACAGGTTCGACACCGGCTCGCACACGGCCGGGTGCATCCGCCGGGTCTCGTCGAGGAAGTAGCCCAGCGACGGCGGCATGATGTCGGCCTCGCCGATCAGGTGCCCCAGCGCCGACGCCTCCGCGCCCGCCGGGTGCGTGCCCTGCACGACCTGCGGCAGCTGCTGCGGATCACCCAGCAGCAGGACGTTCTTGGCGCACATCGACACCGCGAGCGCGTCGGCGAGGGCGAACTGGCCGGCCTCGTCGATGATCAGCAGGTCGAAGGGCTCCTCGCGGATCGCGGCGTTGGCGAACGTCCACGCCGTCCCGCCGACCAGGTGCCCGTGGTCGTTTTCCAGGCGCCAGTTCACCAGTGCCGGGTTGCTCTTCGGCTGCTCCCACGGCGCGGCCGGGTCCGGCGTCCGCTTCGCGCGCTTGGCGCACGGCAGTTCCGGCGCGCTCTTCATCGCCGCGCCGAGCACGTTTTCCACGGCCTTGTGGCTGTTCGAGGTGACCGCGACGGTCCGCCCGGCGCGCACGAGGTGGGCGATCAGCTTCCCGGCGAGGTAGGTCTTGCCCGCGCCCGGCGGCCCCTGCACCGCGAGCGCGGACCCGTCGAGCTCGTCGACGGCCTCGATCACGGTGCGGACCAGGTCGTCTCCGGGCTCCGGCAGCGTGGCGCCGCCGAGCAGCCGCGGCGACGTCCGGCGCAGCAGGTCGACACCGGGGTGCCGCGGCAGCACCGGGAGCGCGTCGACGACCAGGCGGGCGAGATCGGCGACGGCCTCGTCCTTGGGTGACGGCCGCACCGGGCTGCCGGGCAGCACGGCGGCCGGGCGGTCGCCGGTGGTGGCGTCCGGCGCGCAGCTCTCCTCCAGGGTCAGCTCCACGGCCGACGCGGCGACGACCTTGGCGTCGCGGGCGATGTCGCCGTAGCGCAGCCGCACCTCGTCACCCGGGGCGAACGGGTGCGGCCGGTCCGGGTCGCACGTGAGCTGCAGCGTCCGCTTCGCCTTGCGGACGCGCCCCGCGGGCGGCACCCACTCCCCCGCCTCCAGCGAAACCGGCACCGCGCAGGCGGTGTCGACCTCGAGGTCGCCGAGCGGGGCGGCCAGCTGGCGGAAGTACTCCCACCAGGCGGGGTTGGTCTCACGGCGGTGGTAGCCGACCGACGCCGCCAGCAGCGCGCGGGCCCGCTCGTCGGGGGTGAAGTCGCCCGGGTCGTCCGGCAGCCCGTCGAGCAGCGGGTCGACCAGGGCGGCCAGCTGCGCGGCGCGCTCGGCCCGCCGCTCGGCGGCGACGTCCTCCTCGGCCTGGCGGATCAGCGCGTCCTCGGCGGACTCCTCGGCCGGCTCCGGGAGGTCGATCCCGGCCTCGCCGCGGACCTGGTGGAGGAACTCGAACAACCGCAGTGTCGAGACGCAGTCGTACTCGGTCGTGTCGGCGATCCCGCGCAGCACCTCGTCGGCGCGTTCCGGCTCGCCGGCCAGCGTCAGGTACTCCTCGTACGCCTCGACGTCCGAGACGGCGGTCTTCCCGCCCTCGCGCGCGCCGGGCATGTAGAGCGCCTCGAGGTAGCGGATCGAGTACGACCGCTGCGACACGCGCAACGCCTTGCGCACCACCGCGTGCAGGTCGACGACCGCCCCGCCGCGCAGCAGCTGGTCGACGGCCTCTTCGCGGGTGCCGTGCACCGCCGCGAGGCGTTTGATCGCGGTGACCTCGTACGGCGCGTAGTGGTAGACGTGCGAACCGGGGTGCCCGGCGACGCGGGCCGCGGCGAAGTCGACGAACTCCTCGAAAGCCCGCTTCTCCTGGGCGCGGCTGTGCGCCCAGAACGGCGTGAACTCCTGGCCGCCGTCGGTGGTGACCGCGCCGAAGAGGTACTCCAGCCCCTCGCCCGACAGCGCGTGCGGATCGCCCGCGAGGTCGAGGAAGACGTCGCCGGGCGCCGGTGCCGGCAGGTCGGCCAGCGCATCGGGGTCGACGATCTCGTAGGAGATGTCGCCGGTGGTGTCCTGCCGGACCTGGAGCGCGGCCTGGGCGCGCAGGGCCGCGAACGCCGTGACGGACAGGTCCCGCGGCCGGTCGGCCGGCCCGGCCGCGGCGAGCGCGTCGATCGAGCCGAGCCCGGCGGCGGTGAGCTTGCGGCGCTGGTCGCCGCGCATCCCGGCGACGAGCGAGAGGTCGCGGTCGGCCTCCCGGGCCGTCGTGCAGTGCTGGGCGAACCCGCAGCCGGCGCAGGCCGGGCGTTCGTCCGCCCAGAGCTGCACGGGCAGGGCCGGTGCCCGTCCGCGCAACCGGGCCCGCAGGCGGTCGACCAGCGGCAGGAAGTCCGCGACCCGCAACGTCCGGGTGCCGCCGTCGGCCAGTCTCAGGTGCAGGTGCGGCCCGGCAGGCCACCCGGCCCGGCGCAGGGCGTCGGCGTACGCGGTCAGCTGCACCACGGCCGCGGGCTTCGCGAGCCGGGCCGGTTTCGCGTCGTAGACCTCGTAGCGGCCTTCGCCGTCCCGCACCAGGAAGTCCGCGCGCCCCGAGAACTCGCCGTCGTCGAGGACGGCCCGGTGGATCACCGGGGCACCCGAGCGCAACGCCTCTTCCGTCGCCCTCGCGGCGGCGGCCGGGTCCCGGACGTCGATCTCGACCACCGCGCGGCCCTCTGCGCGGAACCGGGCGAGCATCGCCGCGGTGGCAGCGCGAGCGAGCCGGTCCGGCTGCCCGGGCGCGGCTCCAGGCCGTGGTGCCCCCGGCAGGTTCGCGGCCAGTGCCTGGTTCAGGACGCTGCGGTGCTCGCACTCGAGCAGGTCGGCGAGATCGGCTGGGGTGTACATCGCTGGGCAGTCTGACACGCGCCGTTCGCCCGGTTGGAGCACACCGCCGCGACACGCCCGGCAGGTCTGCCCGGGAGTGCGCCTTCTGTACCCGCCTGACCGTATACAGCGGATCGGAACGCCGGTTAGCCTCCGCGCGTGAGGATCATGGGTGCGCTGCTCGCCGTGCTGCTGACCGCCGGTCTGGTCGTCCCGGTTTCCCTGCTGGCACCGGATCCGGCCCGGGCGGACCCGGCACCGTGGGCCGGCCCGCTCAGCACCCGCGGGCGCTACATCGTCGACGCGGCCGGCAACCGCTTCAAGCTCAAGGCCGCCAACTGGCACGGCGCGAGCGGCACGTGGACCGGATCGGGAGACGTCACCGACCCGGCGAACCATCACGCGGGCGAGATCGCCTACCAGACCCCGCTGGGCCTGGACCGCGCGCCGATCGACACGATCATCGACGGGCTCGCCCAGCTGGGCCTCAACAGCGTCCGGCTGCAGTTCTCCAACGCGATGATCCACGACCCGGCGCCGGTGCCCGATCTGCCGGCCAACCCGGACCTGCACGGGATGACACCGCTGCAGGTCTACGACCGGGTCGTCGAACGGCTGACCGCGCGCGGGTTCGCCGTGATCCTCAACAACCACACCACGACGTCGCGCTGGTGCTGCGGTCTCGACGGCAACGAGCGCTGGAACACCGCGCAGACCGAGCAGCAGTGGCAGGACGACTGGCTGTTCATGGCCCGCCGGTACGCCGCGAACAAGCGGGTGGTCGGCGCCGACCTGTACAACGAGGTCCGCCGGAACACCTTCGACGACCCGAACTGGGGCTGGGGCAACGACAAGGACTGGCAGCGCGCGAGCCAGCAGGTGGCCGACCGCATCCTGACCGAGGCCAACCGGGATCTGCTGATCATCGTCGAGGGCATCAACTGGACCGGCCTGCCCATCGACGGCTTCGCGCACGGCCGGCCCACGCTGGAGCCCGCCCGCACGCTGTCGCACACGCTCGTGGACTCGGGGAAACTGGTCTACGCCGCGCACTTCTACGGTTACACCGGCCCGAATCATTCGGGCGCGACCGGGGTCGGCGAGACCCACGACCCGCGGTACCGCGACCTCTCGCCGCAGGAGCTGCGCGACACCCTGTACCGGCAGGCGTTCTTCGTCGAGCAGGACACCGGCAAGCACTACACCGCGCCGCTGTGGATCAGCGAGTTCGGTGAGGGCCGCAACACGACCGACCCGGCGTCGCGGGCGTGGTTCGAGAACTTCGTGAACTACCTCGCCGAGACCGACACCGACTTCGCCTACTGGCCCGCCGTCGGCTTTCAAACCAACGGCGTCGGGGACGGCTGGTCGCTGCTGGCCTACGACAGCGCGGGCCGCCGCATCGACGTCCTCGACGGCACGGACTGGCGTGGTCCCGCGTGGCAGCGGCTGGTGAACGCGCCGTCGCAGACCGGGCCGGTCCCGGCGTCCGAGCACTGGTCGATGCTGAACCTCGACTACGGCGACTTCCAGGAGTCCCGCGCGGTCCGGGCGAAGCCGGACTGGGACTCGGGCGCGCGCAAGGGGGCCTGCCCCGACGGCCAGCGCCTCACCGGGCTCGCGCACACCGGCGGCGGCGGCCTGTGCACCGGCGCGCTCCCCGCTCCCACCGGCTACACCGTCGTCCGCGATGAGTCCTATGTGGACACCGACTGGGCGTCCGGGTACACGAAAGTGCAGTGCCCGCCCGATTCCGCCGTCGTCGGCTACAGCGTGCGCGGCGCCGCGGTCTCCGCCGTGTTGTGCGGGAAGTCCGCCACCCCGCTCGGCCGCACCGGCCGCACGGTCTGGTTCGACCGCGGGGACAACCGGCCGTCCGGCGATCTCGGTGGCGACTTCGCTTCGGGCAACTACAAGGGCCAGTGTGCGCCGGGCGAGTACGTCGCGGGCGTCGCCTACACCGGCCGCATCGGCTCGAGCCGGACCCCGGACGCGCTGCTCTGCCGCTCCTGAGCGACCTCGGCACACAGCTCGATCGCGCGTTCGGCCAGTGGCGAGAGCGTGCGGTCGGCCGGCCACGCGAGCCAGATCTCGCGCGGGGCCAACGCGGGTTCGAGCGGGTGGGTGGTCAGCTGGTCGTCCAGGGCGTCCAAGGCCAGTAGCGGGAGCACGGCCACGCCGAGCCCGGCACGCACCATCGAAAGCACACCCTGGTTGTCCGCCGTGCGGAAGACGATCAGCGGCGCGACGCCGGCCTCGGCGTACACCCGCTCGACCCGGGCCTGGTCGCAGATCGGCGGCTGGGCGACCATCGCCGCGCCGTGCAGCGCCGTCAGCGGGACGGGCCCCGGCGCGAACTCCCCGCGCCGCGCAACCAGGGCGTACGGATCGGCCAGCACCCTGGTCTGCTCGACGGCGCCGCCGACCCGGCCGTCGAAGAACAGCAGGTCCAGCTCGCCGATCCGCGGCTGGTCGGTCTCCTCCTCGAACAGCCGGACGTCGGCCGCCGGGTGCTCGTCGCGCAGGCGCCGCACCAGCGTGGGCAGCAGGACGTTGGTGACGCTCTGGAACGTGCCCATGTCCACCCGGCCCGCCCCGGCCTTGAACCGCTCGACCGCGTCTTCGGTGGCCGCGGCGCGCGCGAGCAGGTCCCGCCCGTGGGCCAGCACCACCTCGCCGAGCGGCGTCAGGCGCACCGCCTTCGGCCCGCCCGGCCGGTCGAACACCGCGCCGCCCACGGACCTCTCCAGCGCGGCGATCTGCTGGCTGACGGCGGACTGCGTGTAGCCGAGGCGGTCCGCCGCCCGGCCGAACGTGCCTTCGGACGCCACGGCGTCGAGGGTGAGCAGGTGACGCAGGTCCAACATCAGCCGAGCTTATCGAATGAGGCAGATTTCATCGCTTTTGCCGATCACCCTGGCGACCTAGCGTTCGTCCCATGACCCCACGGCACGCACTCTGGCTCCCGTTGTTCGACGCCCTGGCCGACCCGGCCCTGATCGCCCGCCTCGCCGCCGAAGCCGAGGAAGCGGGCTGGGACGGGCTGTTCGCCTGGGACCACGTCCGCTGGCGCGAGCCGGTGACCGCCGTGGCCGACCCGTGGATCACCCTCGCGGCGGTCGCCACCGCCACCTCGAAGCTGCGGTTCGGCCCGATGGTCAGCGCGATCACGCGCCGCCGCCCGGTCAAGCTCGCCCGCGAGACCGCGACCCTCGACCGGCTCGGCGGCGGACGGCTCGTGCTCGGTGTCGGCCTCGGCAGCGACCGGTTCGGCGAGGAGTTCTCCCGCACCGGCGAGGAGTGCGACGACCGGGTGCGCGGCCGCATGCTCGACGAGGCTCTGGACGTCCTGTCCGCCGCATGGTCCGGCGAAGTCGTCCACCATCGCGGCGAGCACTACACCGTGGACGGCATCCGGTTCCTGCCGACGCCGACGCGGCGGATTCCGGTGTGGGCCGCGGGTTTCCCGGCCAACGTGCGCCCGATGCGCCGGGCCGCGGGCCTCGACGGCTACTTCCCGGTGAACCTCACCTCGCCCGGCCAGTTCGCGGACGTCGTCGCCCAGGTCAGCGCGCTGCGCACCGGGAGCGGGCCGTTCGACTACGTCGCCGAGGTCGAACCCGGCACGGACAGCGACCCCTACGTGCGCGCGGGCGCGACCTGGCTGCTGACCGCCTTCGCGCCGGAATCGCTGTCGGTCGACCACGTACGCGGGGTGCTGCGTGACGGGCCCGGCTAGTGGCGCGCGTTCGTTGTGGGCAGAGCGCCCCAAGGCGGGAATCATCCGGTAGAGACGCGGCCGCGAGGTGTCGATGGAGGATTTGGGACGCTGGGCGGCCAGAATCCTCCATCGACGAACGCTGAGCCCCTGCCATGGGTGCGGGAGACCCGGATTCGCCGGCCGCGAACCGGGACCGGTGTGGCTGCGGGGCTCCTGAGGTTGCTGTGGCGAAGTGCGATGCACCCAATGTGGCCTAACGGATGCGGAACCTGCGCATCATCTTGAGCCCGGAAAGCATGCCCTCGACGTACTTTTCGTAGGTCTGGCCGGGCCGCGGGCCCATGACCTGCTTCTTGAGCAGGGCCATGTTCTGCACGTCGGTGTACTTGAGCAGCCCCTGGTCACCGTGGCGAGCGCCGACCCCGGAGCTCTTGACCCCGCCCGAGGGCGTGCCCTTCGCCGCGTACGCGGTCGCGAGGATGTCGTTGATGTTGACGTTACCGGATTCGAGGCGGGCGGCCACGGCGCGCGCGGCGTCGAGGTCGCGGCCCCAGACCGAGGCGTTGAGGCCGTAGTCCGTGTCGTTGGCCAGCGCCACGGCCTCGTCGACGGTGCCGTACTTGTGCAGCGCGACAACCGGTCCGAAGGTTTCGGTGACGCCGCAGAGCATGTCCTTCGTGACGCCTTCGAGGATGGTCGGCTCGAAGAACGCCGGGCCCAGGTCGGGCCGCGGCTTGCCGCCGCAGAGCACCGTGGCGCCCTTCGCGACGGCGTCGTCGACGTGCGCCTTGACCCGGTGCATGTGGTCGACGGAGACGAGGGAGCCCATGTCGGGGCCGAAGTCGTAGGCCGCGCGCACATCCAGGGCGAGTGCCTTGGCCACGAACGCCTTCGCGAACTCGTCGTAGCGGGACTCGGGCAGGTAGATCCGCTCGATGTGCATGCAGATCTGGCCGGTGTTGCCGAACGCGCCGAACACCGCGCCCTGCGCGGCTTCCGCGAGGTCGGCGTCCTGCAGCACGATCATCGGGTTCTTGCCGCCGAGTTCGAGGCAGCAGCCGATGAGGTTGCGCCCGGCCCGTTCGCCGATCACCCGGCCGGTGGCCGTGGAGCCGGTGAACATCACGTAGTCGGCGTGGTCGATGAGCGTGGGGCCGACGTCCGGGCCCTCGCCGCACACCACCTGGAACAGGCCCTTCGGCAGCCCGGCCTCCTCCAGCAGTTCGATGCCATAGAGCGGCGAGAGCGCCGTCTTGTTGTCCGGCTTCAGCACCACCGCGTTGCCGGCCATCAGCGCCGGGATCGCGTCGGAGATGCCGGTGGCGAACGGGAAGTTCCACGGCGCGATGATGCCGACGACGCCCTTGGGCTGCCGGATCTCGGTCGAGGTGGTCAGCAGCGGCACCGGCCCGCCGCGCCGGGTGGGCGCCAGCAGCTTCGCGGCCCGCCGGAGGTAGTGGCTCATCACCATCGCCGGGTCGCAGGTCTCCTCGATGGCCATCCGGCGGTTCTTGCCGCTCTCGGCCTGGATGAGGTCGGCGACGGCCCGCGCGCGGTCGACGAACAGCGTGTGCGCGCGCTTGAACACGGCCAGCCGCTGCTTGAGCGGGGTCGTGGCCCACGTGCGCTGCGCCTCACGGGCGACGGCGAACGCCTGCTCGATGTCGGCCGGCGTCGACTGCGGCAGCTCGGCGAGCGTGTCTCCGGTGTAGACCTCGGTGAGCTTCCAGGTCGTGCCGGACGAGCCCGGCACCCTGGCGACGAGCCGCCGCAGGAACGCGTCGGTGACCGACGCCGGGCGGGTGAGCTCGAGCGGGGTGAGGGTCATGGTCCGCTCCCGGTCAGTGGCCTGAAAGGACGAGTCGCGCGCCCATCTCGCCGATCATGATGGCGGGCGCGTTGGTGTTGCCGCCGGTGATCGACGGCATGATCGAGGCGTCGCAGACCCGCAGGCCCTCGACCCCGCGGACCTTGAGGTCGGGGCTCACCACCGAGAGCTCGTCGACACCCATCCGGCAGGTGCCGACGCCGTGGTAGACCGACGTCGCGCGGTTGAGGATCGCGTCGCGCAGCGGCTGGCCCTTCAGGTCCTTGCCCGGGTGGATCTCCTCCTTGACCGCGCCGTTGAACGCTCCCGAGGCGAAGATCTCGCGCGCCATTTCCGAGCCCTCGCCGAGGACTTCGAGATCGGCCGGGTCGGCCAGGTACTGGAAGTCGATGAGCGGAGCGGCCTTCGGGTCCCCCGAGGCGAGCCGCAGCGTGCCGCGGCTCTTGGGGTAGATCAACGTCGTCAGCACGGTGAGCGCGGTGCGCGTGTCGACGTCGTGGCGGATCGGCGCGTCCTGGTTGGGCGAGACGTACGCCCACGGCAGCAGGTGCAGCTGCAGGTCGGGGATCCGGCCGGCCTGGGACGTCTTGAGGAACGCGACCGCCTCGAAGACCGAGTTCGCCAGGAAGGTGGTGCCGGGGCGGAGCAGCTCCTTGACGAGCCCGCGCGCGAAGTACGACGGCCGGCCGGTGTTCTTGCTCGACGTCACGTGGAAGGTCAGCGCGTGGAACATGTGGTCGTGCAGGTTGTCGCCGACCGGCAGGTCCGCGAGGACGTCGATGCCGTGCTCGCGCAGGTGCTCGGCGTGGCCGACCCCGGACAGCATGAGCAGCTGCGCGGAGCCGACGAACCCGGCGGAGAGGATGACCTCCTTGCCCGCGCGGACGGTGCGCTGCGTGCCGTCGGCGTCGACGACCTCGACCCCGGTCGCGCGGCCGTTCTCGATGACGACCTTCTTGGCCAGCACCCCGGTCTGCAGCTGCAGCGTCGGGGGTGCGAGGTGGTGGAGGTAGCCGCGCGAGGCGCTGTAGCGGAGGCCGTCGGCGGCGTTCTGCTGCATCCGGCTGACCCCCTCCTGCGACTCGGCGTTGTAGTCGTCGAGGATCTTGCAGCCGATGGTGTCGGCGGTGGCCTGGAGGAACTGCAGCGCGCCTTCCTGCGGGATCTTGTTGCGGGTGACCCGGATCGGCCCGCCCGCGCCCCGGAACGCGTTCTCGCCGTCCTCGAAGTCCTCCATCCGCTTGTACGCGGTGTTCACGCTGTCGGCGTCCCAGCCCGTGTTGCCCTCGGCGGCCCAGGAGTCGAAGTTGGCGCGGTTGCCGCGGACGTAGACCATGCCGTTGATCGAGCTGGAGCCGCCGACGACCTTGCCGCGCGGCACCGGCATCCGGCGATCGAGAACGTGTTTCTGCGGCACCGAGTACAGGCCCCAGTCAAACGGCTTCTTGAGCTGGGGCACCGCGTGCATGGGCCCGACCAGCCCCGGCTTCTTGATCATGAGCTTCTCGTCGGTCTTGCCCGCTTCGAGCACGATCACGCTGGCGCCCGATTCCGCCAGCCTGCCCGCGATCGCGGCCCCCGAACTGCCCGACCCGACGACCACGTAGTCGGCTTCGTCGCCGCGCGGCGCCTTGTTCGCCATTTCCGCTCCTCGGTCCGGCCCGCCACCCAGAAACTGTAACCTGTTCTAGTTCTCGGGCAACCGTATAGCGTTCGCTTCCCGACCGCAACGACCTCGTCGTCTCAGCGGGGCAGCAGGCCGCGCACGAGGCTGCGCACGGTCCCCGCGACGACCTCGTCCGGCGACCGGTCGGCGATCATGCCGCCGGTGATGATCGACGCGAGCCCCTGCAGGGTGGCGAGCACGGCCATGGCGACCCGGTCGGGGTCGTCACCGACGATCTCGCCGCGTTCCCGGGCCCCGTCGATCAGCGCAACCGGCGCCGCGAAGGTCCGCTCGTTGGCCTCGAGCAGCTCGGGTCGCGCCGGATTGTCCTTGTGCGCGAACACCAGGGCGAGCAGCGCCGGGCATCGGGTGGCGAAGCCGACGTAGACGTCCGCGAACGCGGTCAGCCGCTCCTCGAAGCCGCCACTGGCCTGGCCGAGCCCGGCGTCGAGCTCGTCACCGAGACGCCGCAGCCCGCGCAGCGCGAGGGCGTCCAGCAGGGCCTGCTTGTCGGCGAAGTGCTGACGCGGCGCGCTGTGGCTGACCCCCAGCTCCCGCGCGAGACCCCGCAGCGAGAGCCCGGCCACGCCGGACTCCTCGAGGGTGCGTTCGGCCAGGTCCAGCAGCTCGGAGCGCAGGTTGCCGTGGTGGTACGGGGTGTCGGCCATGGAACGGAGTGTAGTCACCGCCCACAATGTAGTCGTTGACAACATTGTGGGCACTGCCTACTTTGGAGGAGAACCACGACCCTCAGGAGCCCGTCATGTCCTTCCCCGTCCGCTTCCACCACGTCAGCCTGTCGGTCGCCGACCTCGACGCGCAGCGGCGCTGGTACGCCGGCGCGCTCGGGTTCACCGAGGTCGTCGAGGAGTTCGAGGTCCCCGAAGCCGGTGTCCGCACGGCCGTTCTGCAGACACCGGACGGCACCCGGGTCGAACTGATCGAACGCGCGGGTTCCGCGCGCACGCAGACGTTCACCGACCCGATGGACGTCCTGCGCGCCCAGGGTTACGGCCACTGGGCCCTCGAAGTCGGCGACCTCGACGACGCGTTCGCCCGCCTGACCGGCGCGGGCGCCCAGCCGGTGTGGCCGCCGGCCGACGCCGTCCAGCTGGGTGCCCGGTTCGGCTACGTCAAGGACCCGGAGGGCAATCTGATCGAGCTGATCCAGCCCGCCGTCAGCCGGGAGCCGGGCCGGTGAGGATCTCGCGGATCACCGGGGCCGCCCAGCCCGCGAGCCGTTCGGGTGGCATCGTGGCGATGCCCGGGGTCGCCAGCACGTAGCGCGTCGTCGCGAGGCCCAGCAGGAACGAGCCCAGCAGGGCCGCGCGCTCGTGCGCATGGTCCGGGGTGACCTTGGCGAACGCCGGCGCGACCTGGGCGGCGAACAGTTCGCGCAGCTTGTCCGCGGCCTCGGGACTCGTCATGGCCACGCGCAGCAGGGCGAGGAACGTGCTGTCGTGGTCCCAGACCGCCAGGAACTTCGGCAGGATCTCGGCGCCGAGGTCGTCCGGCGCGACGCCGTCGAGGTCGGGCAGGTCCAGCGAGAAGTCGGCGGCGGCGGTGAACAGGCCCTGCTTGCTGCCGAAGTAGCGGATCACCATGGCCGGGTCGACGCCGACGTCCGCGGCGACCATGCGCAGCGTGGTGCGCTCGTACCCGTCCGCCGCGAACCGGTCCCGCGCCGCGGACAGGATCGCGGCCCGCGTCGCGTCGGCGTCGCGGCTTCTTCCTGGTGCCATGAGCCGAGCATAAGTCACCCGCCGTTGACTTGCTCGCCGGGCGGTCTTACCCTCGATAAGTCAACGCTCGGTGACTTGAGGAGAGGGATCACCATGGACCAGGAACGTCCCGTGCTCGTCGTCGGCGCCGGCCCGACCGGCCTGACGGCGGCGATGGAACTCGCGCGCCACGGCGTGCCCGTCCGGATCGTCGACAAGGCGCCGGCACCGTCGACGACCTCGAAGGCGCTGGCCATCCAGGCGCGGACCCTCGAACTGCTGCGCCCCCGCGGCGTCGGCGACGAGATGCTCCGCCGGGGGCAGCGGGCGACCGGCACCGCGATCTACGGGCGCGGCCGGAAGCTGGCCACCGTCGAGCTGAACCGCGTCCCCGGCCGGTTCAACCACATCCTGCTGCTCCCCCAGGCCGAGACCGAAGAACTGCTGGCGCGGCAGGTCCAGGCGTACGGCGTGGACGTCGAACGGGGCGTCGAACTGCTGTCCTTCGACCACGACGCCCACGGCGTCCGCGCGGTGCTGAAGGACCGCGACGGCGGCCACGAGACGGTGCACGCCGCCTACCTGATCGGCGCCGACGGCGCGCACAGCGGCGTCCGGCACGGCCTCGACCTGCCGTTCATGGGCCGCGCGCTGGCGCAGCGGTACCTGCTCGCCGACCTGCACATCGACGGCGACGTCCCGGAGGACCAGCTCTCGATCTTCCTCGCCAGGGACGGGTTCGTGGCCGTCTTCCCGATGACCGGGGGCCGGTTCCGGTTCATGGCCACCGATCCCGGTCCCGGCGCCGATGACGACGTCCCGGAACTGGCCGCGCTGCAGGACATCTGGGACCACGTCACGCCCCTGCCCGCGCGGCTGCACGACCCGCACTGGCGGTCCCGGTTCCGGATCAACAGCCGGCACGTCCCGGCGCTGCGGGCGGGCCGGGTGTTCCTCGGCGGCGACGCCGCGCACGTCCACAGCCCCGCGGGCGGGCAGGGGATGAACACCGGCATCCAGGACATGATCAACCTGGCGTGGAAGCTCGCCCTGGTGCGGCGGGGCCTGGCCGCGCCGGCGCTGCTCGACACCTACCAGGCCGACCGCGTCCCGGTGATCACCAAGCTGGTCCGCGCGACCGAGACCGCCACGAGGGTGTGGAACTCCACGAATCCCGTGGTGCACCGGATGGTCACGACGATGGCCCCGCTCGCGCTCGGCCGGGATTTCGTGCAGGACAAGGCAACCGCCGTCCTCGGGGAGACCACGGCGAACTACCGCAAGAGCCCGATCGCCTTGGGGGCCGGACGGCTGGGTGCACTGCGCGCCGGCGACCGGGTGCCGGACGTCGACGTCGTCATCGACGGCGAGACCCGGCGCCTCTACGACCTGCTCGACCTGACCAAGCTGACCGTGCTCACGACACAGCCGGATGTTCTCCCTACCTGGCAACGGGTTTTCACCTTGCACCACGGCCGGGTCGCGACGGCGCAACCCGGCCTGCTCGGCGGTGACGCACGGATCGCGGCGGACCTCGCCGCCAAGCCCGGCGTCCTGGTGATCCGGCCGGACGGTTATCTCGCCGCCGCCGGTACCGATCCGGCGTCCCTCGTTTCCTGGTTCGGCCAGTGGTTCCCCGTGAACGGAGAAAGCCGATGACCGTGCTGCCCGAGCCGGACGCCGACGAGACCGGCCCCTACACCCACCTGGGGTTCGCCACCGCCAAACCGGGGTGCGCGGACCGGGTCGAAGCGCTGATCCTCGCGCTGGTCGAGCCGCTGCGGGCGGAGGAGGGCGCGCTCGAATTCCACGTCCACCGGGACCGGGCCGACCGGGACACCTTCGTGATCTACGAGATGTTCCGCTCGAAGGCCGATCTGGAGAAGCACCTGGCGCAGCCGCACACCCAGGAGTTCATCGGGGCGATCGGGCCGTACGTCACCGGCCCGCTGCGGCAGCAGTTCCTCCGGATGTCCAGTCCGCTGCCTACAACAGGCGCCGCTGGACGACGTCCGCGATGACCGTGGCCACCAGCCGGTCGACCTCCTCGGCGGGCGGCGGGCCGCCGCGCCGTCCCGCGAACAGCAGGTGCCCGGCCCCGATCAGCGAAAGGGCGACGTTGTCGACGTCGGCGTCGGCGGCGATCCGGCCGAGCGCGCGCTCCTCCGCGAGGTAGGCGGTGAGCATCTCCCGCGCCTCGGCGAGCACCGGCACGCCGGTCCCCCGGAGCCGGGCGCGGACCTCGTCGCGGAAGAAGACGAGGCTGACCATCGCCAGCGCGGTCGGGTCGAGCACGTCGGTCAGGGCGGAGGCGAGGTTGGCCTGGACCGTGCCCGTCCCGGCCGCGGCGCGCAGGGTGGCGGCCAGGTCGCCGACCCCGGCGATGCGTTCCTGCACCAGCTCGGCGAGGAACTCGTCGAAGTCGGCGAAGTGCCGGTGCAGCACGCCTTTCGCGCAGTCGGCCTCGGTGGTGACCGAACGGCTGGTCAGCGCGCTCGGCCCGTCCCGGAGCAGGACGCGCTCGGCGGCCTCGAACAGCTGCCGCCGCGCGTCGCGGATGTGCACCCCGGTCGGCACGCGGCTTTCCTCCTTGCCCGTGTGGGCGCTTGCCCACTATGGTGGGCACATGCCCACTTCCCCTTCGGAACAGCACCATTCTGCCGGAACCGCGCCGCATCAGGCCCGGCGGATCGCGGAGTCGTTCGGGGTCGATCCCGGACGCTACGACCGGGCCCGGCTCCCCTACCCCGCCGCGCTGGTCGAGCGGATCCTCGCCGCGAGCCCCGGCCGTGACGTCCTGGACGTCGGCTGCGGCACCGGCATCGAGGCCCGGCAGTTCCAGGCGGCGGGTTGTGAGGTGCTCGGCGTCGACCCCGACGCGCGCATGGCCGGGTTCGCCCGCGAGACCGGCGTCGACGTCGAGGTCGCGACCTTCGAGGACTGGGACCCCGCCGGGCGGACGTTCGACGCGGTCGTCGCCGGCCAGGCGTGGCACTGGGTCGACCCCGCGCGAGGCCCCGCGAAGGCCGCGGAAGTCCTGCGCCCTGGCGGCCTCCTGGCGGTGTTCGGGCACGTGTACGACACGCCGCCCGGCATCGCGGAGGCGTACGCGGCGGCCTTCCGGCGGGTGCTGCCCGACTCGCCGATGAGCCCCCCGACCGCGGAGCGGACCGCACTGGACATCTACCGGACGATGTTCGCCGCGGCGGCCGACGGCATGCGCCGGGCGGACGGGCTCGGCGAGCCGGAGCAGTGGCGGTTCGACTGGGAGCACACGTTCACGCGCGACGCCTGGCTCGACCTGCTCCCCACCACCGGCGGCCTGACCCGGCTCCCCGCGGACAAGCTGGCCGAGCTGCTGGCCGACGTCGGCGCGGCCATCGACCGCATCGGCGGCGAGTTCACGATGCAGTACACAACCTTGGCGGCGGTCGCCGCGCGCGTTTCCTGAGTCGGACTTCGCGGCCTCGGGTGGGTTTCCCCGCGAGGTGTCGATGGAGGATTCGGGACGCTGGATGGCCAGAATCCTCCATCGACGAGCGCCGCGACGCGACTGCCGAGGCCGACACCGCCGCACAGCCACCAACCCCGTGAGCGACTTCCGACCGGAAACCTGGCCGCGCGCGTTTCCTGAGCCGGACTTCGCCGCCGCCCCCGCCCGGGTGGGTTTCCGCGAGGTATCGATGGAGGATTCGGGACGCTGGGTGGCCAGAATCCTCCATCGACGAGCGCCGCGAACCCCCGCCGCGACGCGACTACCCGGGCTCGCACGCCCGAACAAGCCGAGTCACCCGCGCAGCCGGCTCAGGCCGCGCGCGTTTCCTGAGGCGGACTTCGCTGCCGCCCCCGCCCGGGTGGGTTTCCCCGCGAGGTGTCGATGGAGGATTCGGGACGCTAGGTGGCCAGAATCCTCCATCGACGAGCGCCGCGAACCCCACCGAGGCCCGAACAGGCCGAGTCACCCGCGCAGCCGGCTCAGGCCGCGATCCAACCGCACCACGGCGACCACCCCCGCCACCACCGCGAGCCCGCCGAGCACCGCCGCCCCGCGGAAGACGTCGCCGGACTGCCCTTCGACGGCGCCGCGCAACATCGTCATCGCCCAGTACCCCGGCGAAACCGGGGCGATCGCATGGGCCCAGCCCGGCAGCATCTCAGCCGGGATCAGCGCGCCGCCGAGTGAGGAGACCACCAGCGAGCCGACGTCGCAGACCGCCGACAGCTCACCGTGGCTGCGCACGAGCGTCGCCGCCGCGGTGCCCACGGCCAGCAGCGTCAGGCTCCAGACGAGCACCGCGAACCCGAGCAGCACCGGGGACACCGGCGCGGGCATGCCCACGACGTAGTGCCCGAACACCAGCAGCACGGCCTGCTGCAGCACCAGCACGGCGAACACCGGGACCGCCTTGCCCGCCAGCAGTTCCGCCGCCGTCGCCGGGGTGGCGCGCAGCCGGTCCCACGTGTTCCAGGTCCGTTCCGACAGCATCGAAGTGCCCACAATGGACAGTGCGAGCACGGTGAACATCACGAGCAGGCCGAGCACGGCCTGGGTCGGACCGTCGGCGACCGACGCGGCGAAGAGCGGCTTGAACACCAGCATCAGCACCATCGGCATGACCGCGTAGCTGATCAGGTGGCCGGGATCGCGCAGCCGCAGCACCGCGTTGTGGCGCACCAGCACCGCGAACCTAGTCATGCGCCACCGCCCGGTAGAGGTCGTCGAGGGTCGGCCGGCGCAGCTCGACGTCGCGGACGTGCGCGGACGTCGTCGCCAGCACGCCCGCCAGCTCCGCACCGGGATCGGCGGCGGGGATGCGGATCTCACCGTCGTCGGTGCTGAGCAGGATCTCGCCGGGCAGGCCGCCGAGCAGGTCCGCCGCGGTGCCGCGGGCGATCACCCGGCCGCCCTTCGCGACGGCGAGCGTCGCGCCCAGCTCGGTGAGCTCGGGCAGGTAGTGGGTGGTGTAGACGACCGCCGCGCCATCGTCGGCCGCGGCCCGGACGGCGGTCAGCAGCGCGACCCGGGTTTGCGGGTCGACCCCCGCGGTGGGTTCGTCGAGCAGCAGCAGGCGCGGCCGGTGCAGCATCGCCGTCGCGGCCTGCGTCCGCCGTTGCTGACCGCCGGACAGCACGCCGACACGCCGGTCGAGGAACGTCGTGAGCAGCAACGCGCCGGCGATCCGGTCGATCGCTTCGGCCAGGGCGCGGCGGCGCAGCCCGGCCAGGCCCCCGAACAGCCGGAGCGTCTCGGCGACGGTGGCGCTCGGGTACAGCGCCGGTTCCTGCGGCGCGAAGCCGAGCAAGGCCCGGGCCGCTTTCGGGGTGCGCCCGGCGATCCGCACCTCGCCGGCGTCCGGCGCGGCCAGGCCGGCCACCAGCCGGGCGAACGTCGACTTGCCGGCGCCGTTGTGGCCGACCAGGCCGACCACCTCGCCGGGCTCGGCGCGCAGCGTGAACCCCGACAGTGCGCGGATCTCGCCGTAGCGCTTCACCAGATCGGTCGCTTCCAGCATCCCCAGCCTCCAGTCTACGGTGTAGACCGGCAATCTACACCGTAGACTGCCCCGGTGCGCAAGATGAAGACCGCCCGGCGCGACGAGATCGTGGACGCGGCGATGGCCCTGGCCCGGGAGAAGGGGCTCGACGCCGTGTCCATGCGCGCTCTCGCCGCTCGGCTCGAACTCACGCCGATGGCGCTCTACGGGTACTTCCGCGGCAAGGACGACCTGCTCGACGCCATCGTCGGCCGTCTGCTCGGGCTGCTCCCGGAACCCGATCCGGCCGCACCGCCGCTCGAACGGCTCGGGGTGCTCGCCGGCGGCGTGCGCGTCCTCGCCAAGGAGCACCCCGCGGTGGTGACGCTGCTGTTCACCCGGCCGTCCGTCACCGAGGACGCCGTCGTCGCCGTCGACCGGATCTACCAGGCCCTGCTGGACGCGGGCGTGCCCGACGCCCAGGTCGGCCGCCTCGAGCGGCTGCTGACCACGTTCGTGCTCGGGTTCGTCATCTCCGAGACCCAGGGCCGGTTCTCCGAAGGCAACCGGGACATGCGCTCACGCCGCGCGCTGCTCGGGCCGGACGAGCTGCCCGCCCACCACCGCCTCGGCACTCTGCTCGACCCCCAGGTCGACTGGGACGCCGAGTTCGACGCCGATCTCGCCGACCTCGTCACGGTGATCGAACGGGCGGCCCGGACCTAGCCGTCGGCAAGTCGACTCGGCACACCAAGCTGGTCGGCCAGATCGTCGAGACCTTCGGCGTACAGGTCGAACCCGTCCGACGGCACAGGCGGGTCCCCCTCCGGCCGGGCGACGTAGGCGGTGCGCAGGCCGACTTCCCGCGCACCACGCAGATCCCACGCGTGTGCCGCGACCATCAGCAACCGCTCCGGCGGCCCGCCGGACGCGGCGACGGCGAGGCCGTACACCGACGGGTCCGGTTTGTAGGCCCGCGCGTCCGCCGCGGAAAGTGCCTGGTGCCAGCGCAGTCCGGCGTGGGCGTTGAGCCGCAGCAACCCGGTCCGGCTCGCGTTGGAAAGCCCGATCAAGGGGAACCGTCCGGCGAGCCGGTCCAGTCCGGCGACGGTGTCGGGCCACGCGGGCGGGCGGCGGCCCGCCACCGCGAGCGCGGCGGGGTCACCGGTTCCGGCGGCGTCGGCGACTCGCCGCGCGGCCTCGAGGTCGAGCACGTCGCCGTCGGCGTAGGGCCGGTCGCCGTCGGCGATGCGGCGTTGCTCGTGCTCGACGTGGTCCAGCCAGAGCCGGACCAGGTCGTCGGCGAGCGACGGCGCGAGGTCACCGACACCGGCCCGGATCCCGGCGGGTTCGTCGACGAGGGTGCCGAGCACGTCGAACACCAGGGCGTCGATCTCGAAGGCGGCCATCGTCCCACCCTAGCGAGATCGTCCGGTACGCTTCGAATACTCAATTAGTTGACTATGCGAGGTGGGACATGACCAACTTCCGGAAGGCCGTCGAGGCACGCGACCCCGAGGCCATGGCGGCCGCGCTGGCGGAGAACGTGGTGTTCCGGAGCCCGGTGGCGTTCCGGCCGTACCCCGGCAAGGCCATCACGTCCGCGATCCTGCGCGGCGTGCTGCGGGTGTTCGAGGACTTCCGGTACGTCCGGGAACTCGACGGCGGTGGCGGGCGGGACCACGCGCTCGTCTTCGAGGCGCGGATCGGCGACACCAGCGTCGAGGGCTGCGACTTCCTGCACCTGGACGACAACGGCCTGATCGACGAGTTCACGGTGATGGTCCGCCCGCTGTCGGCCGCCCAGGCGCTGTCCGCCGCGATGGCCGCGCAGTTCGAGCAGATCCAGCGCGAGGCCCTGGAAGCCTAAAGTACTCAACTTGTTGAGTATAGGAAGGAGCGAACGTGGCGCTGCGCAACGCGCTGATGGCGGCGCTGCTCGAGGGTGAAGCGTCGGGTTACGACCTCGCGAAGGTGTTCGACGCGTCCGTCGCGAACTTCTGGATGGCCACCCCGCAGCAGCTCTACCGGGAGCTGGACCGGATGGCGGCCGAGGGCCTGGTGCGCGCCCGGCTCGTCCACCAGGAACGGCGGCCGGACAAGCGGCTCTTCTCACTCACCGACGCCGGTCTCCAGGCGCTGCACGCGTTCACGGCCGGACCGCCCCGCCCCGGCACGATCCGCGACGAACTCCTCGTGCAGGTCCAGGCCGTGGACGCGGGCGACCAGGCCGCCGTCCGGGCCGCGCTCGAGGAGCGGGCGACCGCCGCCGAGGCGAAGGTCGCCCGCTACGAAAAGCTCCGAGCGCGCCTGCTGGACGGCCGGTTCGAAGACGACTACCTGGCCGAAGCCGAGCGGGTCGGGCCGTACCTGACGCTGATGCGCGGCCTGTCGTTCGAGCGGGAGAACGTCCGCTGGTGCCGGCAGGCCCTGAAGGTGCTCGACCTCCGCGTCGCCGCCCCGCACTGAAGCCTCTTGCTCACTGTACCTACTAGTATGTACAGTCCCGTTCATGGGAACCAGGGAGCAGCTCGTCGACAGCACCCGTGAGCTGTTGTGGGAGCGGGGGTACGTCGGCACGAGCCCCAAGGCCATCCAGCAGCGGGCGGGGGCCGGGCAGGGCAGCATGTACCACCACTTCGCCGGGAAGCGGGAGCTGGCGCTGGCCGCCATCGAGCGCAGCGCGGACGAACTGCTGGCCGCGGCCGACGCCCAGCTGCGCACCCCCGGTACCGCCCTCGAGCGGATCACCGCCTACCTGCGCCGCGAGCGCGAGGTGCTCAAGGGCTGCCCCATCGGCCGGCTCACCCAGGACCCCGACATCGTCGCCGACCCGCAGCTGCGCGCGCCGGTCGACGAGACGCTCACCCGGCTGCGGGCGCGCCTGACCGAAGTCCTCGACGAAGGCCGGGCCGCGGGGGAACTGCCCGCCGCGCTGGACACCGCCGCGCTCGCCGCCGCCGTCGTCGCAGTCCTGCAGGGCGGTTATGTGCTGGCTCGCGCCGCCGACGCGCCCGAACCCTTCGACCAGGCCGTCTCCGGCGTGCTCGCGATGCTCGCCGCCCACACCCACTGAACCCGGGAGAATCCGTGCACGTCCACCACGTCCCGTCCGCCAGCACCGCCGCGCCCGCCGACGTGATCACCGGCAGCGCGTGGGTCACCTCGCTCGCCGTGCCCAAAGAGCCGTCGCGCACCCAGGTCGACCGCGTGCAGTTCGCCCCCGGCGCCCGCACCCGCTGGCACCGGCACCCGCTCGGCCAGGTCCTCGTCGTCACCGAAGGCACCGGTTACGTGCAACGCCGCGGTGGGCCGGCCCAGCTGATCCGGACCGGCGACACGGTCCGCGTCGCCGCCGGCGAGTGGCACTGGCACGGCGCCACCGACACCACCTCCATGACCCACCTGGCCATCGAAGAGCGATCCGACGACGGGACGCCGTCCGAGTTCGCCGAACCGGTGGGCGCGCTTGAACCCGGTGCGGTCCCCGCCACGCCCGTCACCCGGACTCTCGTGCTGGAGCAGGATCTTCCGGCGCCCCGCGTGGTCGACCACGTCCAGATCCGCCGCATCACCATCGCCCCCGGGTTCAGCACCGGCCTGCACGTCCACAATGGACCCGTCTTCGGCAGTATCGAGACCGGCTCCGCCGTCTACCAGATCGACGGCGAGCCGGCGTCGGTGCTCGCACCCGGCGACGTCTTCTACGAGCCGGAAGCGACCCGCATCGCCCGGTTCGACGCGCAGGACGACGGCGTCACGTTCCTCGCCCACTTCCCCGCCGGGCCGGGCGAGACCCCTGAGCTGATCCCTCTCGATTCCTGATGTCGCCGTTTCCGGGGCCACCACCGGCGTTTGCGCAAATCGTTGTCTTCGCCCGGCACGCGGGGGCATCCTGGCCCCGGCCGGATCCCGCGGGGTGATCCCGGCGACGGGAGGCTCGATGAAGCGCCGTGATCTGCTCCGCCACAGCGTCGCCACCGGAATGGGTGTCGCGTTGTCTTCGGCGACGACGTCCCCCGCCGACGCTCAGCCCGAAACCGTTGCCACCGAAGACATCGTCGTCGCCGACTTCGAGGGCACCGACTGGTCGGGCTGGACCGTGCAGGGCGACGCCTTCGGCCCCGGGCCGGTGCGGGGCTACGCACGACTGGCCTCAATGGACATCGCGGCGTTCCACGGCGACGGCGTGGCCAGCAGCGAATCCGGCGGCGACGGCCCGACCGGCACGATCACCTCACTCGAGTTCACCCTCCGGCGCCGCTACCTGGCCTACGGGATCGGCGGCGGCGACTACGAGTACGTCACCTGCCTGAACCTGCTGGTGGACGGCGAAGTCGTGCGCAGCGCCACCGGCCGCACCAGCGACACGCTCGTGCCCGGCAGCTGGGACGTCGCGGAGTTCGCCGGGCGCCGGGCGCGGATCCAGCTCGTCGACACCGCCACCGGCGACTGGGGACACGTCAACGCCGACCACGTGGTCCAGACCGACCATCCCGACGTGCTGCCGGCGAACACTCAGCCGCGGTACGGCGAAACCTGGCGCCCGCGCGCGCATTTCACCGCGCGGCAGTGGGCCATGAACCGGCTCGGACCCGGTCAGCGGCAGGAAGGCTGGCTCAACGACCTCAACGGGCTCGTGTTCTACGACGGCGAGTACCACCTGTTCGCCCAGCGCTGGAACAAGTGCTGGATCCACGCCGTGAGCCGGGATCTGGTGCACTGGACCGAACTGCGCCCGGCGTTCTTCGAGGAGTCGCTGGGCACCGGCGTCCAGTCGGGCTCGGTCGTCGTCGACTACGGCAACACCTCCGGGCTCTCCCCCGACCCGGCCACGCCGCCGATGGTCGCGTTCTGGTCGCGCAATGACAACCGCAGCCAGTGCCTGTCCTACAGCCTCGACCACGGCCGGACCTGGCGCCACCACCCGGGAAACCCGGTGCTGAGCATGCCGGAGCGCGACCCGAAGGTGTTCTGGTACCGGCCCGGCGGCCACTGGGTGATGATGCTCTACGGCGGCGGCCAGTACCACATCCTGACGTCACCGGACCTGCTGCACTGGACCGACACCGGCAACCCCGTGCCCGACAGCTACGAATGCCCTGACTTCTTCGAGCTGCCCGTCGACGCCGGACCGGCGACCAAGTGGGTTCTGGTTCGGGGCAACGGTTTCTACTCCGTCGGCACCTTCGACGGCGTCCGGTTCACCGAGGAGACCGCGCAGCTGCCCGCCGACCTCGGCCCCCACTTCTACGCCACCCAGACCTGGAACAACACCGAAACCGGCGACGGACGGCGCGTCCAGGCCGCGTGGATGCGCGGCGGGTCGTACCCCGCCATGCCGTTCAACCAGCAGGTCACCTTCCCCTGCGAACTCAAGCTCAGCGCACTGCGGCTGACCCGCCGTCCGGTCGCCGAGATCTCGATGTTGCACGCGGGCACCACGACGTGGTCCGGTGCCGTACGGCCGGGCACGCCCCTGACCCTGGCGCGGGACGGCGGCGCGTTCCACCTCCTGCTCACCCTGGACGTCCCGGCCGGCGCCACCCTGACCGTCTCGCTCTTCGGCGTGCCCGTCACGGCCACCGCGCAGACCATCGACGGCGGCACCGGGCCTCTTCCGCTCACGGAGCCGTTGCGCAGCCTGGAGATCATCGTCGACCGCACCTCGATCGAGATCTTCGCCAACGACGGGACGTTCTCGTTCTCCCGGTGTTTCCTGCCGAACGCCGGAGGCATCACCCTCGCCGCGGCGGGCCGGGCGGTCAACGTTCACCCCGCGGTGGTCCATCCGTTGCGCTCGCTCTGGGAGAAGTGACTACCGCCGGACGTACGCCCGTTCAATCCCGTGCCGAACTCGGCCGCCTCGCCGGCGGGCAGGACCAGGTAGCCGCCGCGGGTCTGCGGGGTCGGCTCGGCCGGTTCGGCGCGGCCCGGGATGAGCATGCGGACGAGGTGATCGACGGCTGGGATGACCTCGGCGCGCCGGGGCCGCGCCGCGCGTCCCGGCTCACCGACGGCACCACCGGACGCTGACGCTTGTGGTCTGGACCGCGTCCCCCCTACGGTCGGAAAGTCACCGGCGATACGGGGAGGGACGTTGCGGGTCTTCGGAGCGGTCGTCGTGAGCGGGCTCCTGCTGACCGGCGCCACACCCGCCGTCGCGGACGCGGGCTGGGCGCCGTCCCCGATCACGTGGGCAGCCTGCCCCGACGACCCGGACAGCCCCGCTCCCCCGGACGGCGAGTGCGGCACGCTGCGGGTGCCGCTGGACTGGGACCGGCCGCACGGGCCGTCGATCGGCCTCGCGGTGGCCCGGCACCGGGCGACCGACCCGACGCACCGCCTCGGCGTGCTGCTGGCCGACGCCGGTGGTCCCGGCTCGTCGGGCGCGGAGTTCGCCCTGGCCACCGGCTACTTCAGCCCGGAGATCCGGGCCCGGTTCGACGTCGTGGGCCTCGACCTGCGCGGCACCGGCCGCAGCGCGTTCATCCGCTGTGAGGACCCGCCCGGTGCGCCGGGCGACGAGCCCGCCGACCAGGCGGAGTTTGACACCCTCCTGCAGCACACCAAGCAGGCGAACGCGGACTGCCGCGCGCGCAACCTGCCGGTGTTCGACCACGCCGACACCGGCGTCAACGCGCAGGACCTGGACGCGGTCCGCCGCGCGCTCGGCGAGCGGAAGATCAGCTTCCACGGCATCTCCTACGGCACCCTGCTCGGCCAGGAGTACGCCGAGAAGTTCGGCGACCACGTCCGCGCGATGGTGCTGGACAGCTCGATCGACCACAGCGTCGGCATCACAAGGTTCGTGGGCGATCGGGCGGCCGCGGCCGACGAGCTGTTCGGGCAGTTCACCGCGTGGTGCGACGCGACGGCGTCGTGCGCGCTGCACGGCCAGGACGTCCGCGCGGCCTGGGAGCGGGCCCTCACCGCCGCCGACGGGATGCCGTTGCCGCACAACTGGTTGCGTGACTGGGTGTTCTCGGACATGTACGGCCCGGCCTGGGAAGACGCTGCGCAGGTGATCGCCGACACCGCGGCCGGGCAGTCCCCGATGCGGGCCCAGTTCGAGGCGAACTACGACTCGATCCGCCGCGCCGTCGTCTGCCAGGACTTCGACCTGCGGCTCCGGAGTTTCGCGCAGTATTCGGCGATGCGGGCCGAGGAGCTGCGCCGCGGACCGATCATGCGAGGCAGCCCCCTCGGCCACGGCGAAGCGACCGCGTGCCTGGGCATCCCCGGCCCGCCCGCGAACCCACCGCACCGGCTGGACATCTCGGCCGCGCCGCGGATCCTGCTGGTGAACGCCCGCTACGACCCGGCGACCCCGTACGCCTGGGCGCAGGACATCCACCACCAAGCCCCGGCGAACACGACGCTCCTGACGTACGAGGGCTCGGGCCACGGCGTCTACCAGCGCACGGCCTGCACCCGCTCGGCGGTGGACGCCTACCTGCTGACGGCCACCGCTCCGCGGCGCGACTTCGGCTGCCCCGCCTGAGAGTCAGCGCCAGCCCAGCTCCGGGGCAACGTGGGTGAGGATGCTCTCCAGCACGTGGGCGTTGTAGTCGACGCCCAGCTGGTTCGGGACGGTCAGCAGCAGGGTGTCCGCGGCCTGGATCGCCTCGTCCTCCTTGAGCTCCCGCACCAGTTCGTCCGGTTCGGCGGCGTACGAGCGGCCGAAGATCGCGCGGGTGTTCTCGTCGATCATGCCGACCTGGTCGCGGGAGTTGCGGTCGCGGCCGAAGTAGGCGCGGTCCAGGTCGTTGGTCAGCGCGAAGATGCTGCGGCTGACCGACACGCGCGGCTCCCGCTCGTGGCCGGCCTCCTTCCACGCCTCGCGGTAGGCCTCGATCTGCTTGCGCTGCTGGACGTGCAGCGGCTCGCCCGTCTCGTCGTCCTTGAGCGTGGAGCTCTGCAGGTTCATGCCCAGCTTCGCGGCCCAGACGGCCGTCGCGTTCGAGCTCGAACCCCACCAGATGCGGTCGCGCAGGCCCTCGGAGTGCGGCTCGAGGCGCAGCAGCCCCGGCGGGTTGGCGAACATCGGCCGCGGGTTCGGCTGGGCGAAGCCCTCGCCTTCGAGGAGCTTGAGGAAGACCTCGACGCGCTCCCGGGCCATGTCCGCTTCGGTCTCGCCGTCGGCGGGGGCGTAGCCGAAGTAGCGCCAGCCCTCGATCACCTGCTCGGGGGACCCCCGGCTGACGCCGAGCTGGAGCCGGCCCCGCGAGATGAGGTCGGCGGCGCCCGCGTCCTCGACCATGTACAGCGGGTTCTCGTAGCGCATGTCGATCACTCCGGTGCCGATCTCAATCTTCGACGTCCGGGCGCCGATCGCCGAGAGCAGCGGGAACGGGCTGCCCGCCTGCCGCGCGAAGTGGTGCACGCGGAAGTAGGCGCCGTCCACGCCGAGCTCCTCGGCCGCGACCGCCAGGTCGATCGACTGGTGCAGGAAGTCCGCGGCGGTCCGCGTCTCGGAGTGCGCGCTCGCCGACCAGTGGCCGAACGAGAGGAAGCCAATCTTCTTCACGCTCGGTCCAACGTCCGGACGCCGGATTGATTCCCCCGGCGAGGTGCACTGTGATCAGGCCATCGCGTACCCGGCGTCGAGCTCCCGGTGCAGCGTCTCCCGGTCGATCGCCTTCTCCCACTTGCCCACGACCAGGGTCGCGACGCAGTTGCCGGCGATGTTGGTGAAGACGAACGCGGCCGACAGGACGCTGTGCACGCCGAGCACCAGCGCGATGCTGCTGACCGGGATCGTGTGGGTCGCGGCGAGGGTGAGCGCCAGCACGGCGATCGCCGAGCCGGAGACCCCGGCGCCGCCCTTCGAGGTCAGCAGCAGCACCAGCAGCAGGCCCAGCTGCGCCTGCCAGCCCAGGTCGGTCCCGGTGGCCTGGGCCAGGAAGACGCTGACCGCGGCGAAGTAGAGGCAGGTGCCGTCGTGGTTGAAGCTGTAGGCGGTGGGCAGCACCAGGCCGACCACCGGCTCGTCGACGCCGAGCTTCTTCAGCTTCACGGTCAGCTGGGGGAACACACTCTCCGACGAGCTGGTGCCCAGCACCAGGACCAGCTCCGCGCGGAAGTAGCGAAGCAGCTTCAGCAGGCTGAAGCCCGCGTAGTGCGAGACCGGCCACAGCACCAGGACGAAGAACAGCACGCAGATCAGGTAGAACACCCCGATCAGCTTGCCGAGCGGCAGCAGCGTGCCCAGGCCGTACTTGGAGACGGTGAACGCGAGCGCGCCGAACGCGGCGAACGGCGCGATCCGCATGACCTTGCGGATGATCCAGAACAGCGCCTGCTGGACGTTGCCGACGATGTCCAGCACCGGCTGCGCCTTCTCCCCCAGCGACGCCACGCCGCACGCGAAGAGCACCGAGAACACCAGCACCTGCAGGATCTCGCCCTCGGCGAAGGCCTGCACGGCCGACGTCGGCACCAGGCTGACGAGGAAGGCGTCGAACCCCTCCGACTTGGCCGGCGCGGTCGCCGCGCCGGAGGCGTGCAGCGACGAGGGGTCGATGTGCATCCCGGCACCCGGGCGCAGCACGTTCACCACGACCAGGCCGATGACCAGCGCGATGGTGGTAATCACCTCGAAGTAGATCAGCGACTTGACCGCGATGCGGCCGACCTTGCCGAGGTCGCGGACGCTGGTGATGCCGTGGGTGACCGTGCAGAAGATGATCAGGCCGACCACCATCTGGATCAGGTGGATGAAGATGTCGCCCAGGAAGTGGACGTGGTGGCCGACCGAGGGCGCGAGCGCCCCGACGAGCACCCCCGCGACGACACCGGCGAGGACCTGGACCGTGAGGTCCTTGTAGAAGGGCTTGCGGGCGGGCGCGGGCGCGTCGGCCGTCGTGGTTTCGCTCATGGTCTTCCGGTTTCTCCGTTGAATTTCCGGTTCGGGTGCGCGGGGACTCAGTCCGCGTCGGGGCCCAGGACGGCCGCGGCGGGGGCGAACACCTCGCCGACGTCGAGCTTGCGGGGCAGCAGCCCCTGCTCCAGGCAGGCGTCGACGACGATCTCGAGGGGACGGCGCAGCCGTTCGAACCCGAACATCGTCGGGCTCGGTTCGCCGTCGGGCCGGGTCACCGCGGCGTCGGCTCGGCGAAGCAAGTGGTAGGCCTCGCGGACCGCGCCGGGGGCACGCCGGACCGCCGACTCCCCCGCGACCACCATGTGGTTGACCGGCATGAACCCGGTGTGCCGCCACCATTCCGCGTCGCGGGCGGCGGCGTCCGGGATCACCGGGACGAACTCCTCGCCTTCGGGCAGGTCGTTGCCCAGGACGACCGCGTCGAGCCGGCCCTCGCGCAGCAGGTCGGCCAGCGTGGCCTCGCCGATCCCGTGCTCGACGTAGGCCGGGTCCTCGTACTCGCGCACGTGCGCGCCGTCGCGGGTGATCCAGCGCAGGTCCTGCGGCGCCAGCCCGTAGTCCTCGCTCAGGTGCGCGCGGACCCACATGCCCGTGGTCTGGGTGAAAGCGCGCACGCCGACGCGCTTGCCGGGCAGCTCCGCCGGGGTGACCGGGCGGGCGGAGTGCGCGATCAGGCAGCCGCGCTGGAAGCGCGAGGCCACCACGGCCGGCAGCAGGACGACCGGGCGGCCGTAGGCGATCGCCTGCAGCGCGGTGACGATCGCGAGCTCGGACAGGTCGTACGCCTCGTCGCGGACCATCGGCGCGAACGCCTTGTGCACCGGTGAAACGGCGTGGAAGTCGAGCCGCACCGCCGGGCTGGTGACCTCGCCGTTCTTCAGCGGCAGGGTGTGCGGGTAGTCGGCGAGCACGGTGCGAAGCACGGGCTGGTCAGGCACGAGCGCCTCCCGTGACGGCGACGGCCGGGTAGAACTTCGCGGCGGTACCGCCGAAGATCTCCTCTTGGTCCACTTCGGACAGACTGGCCACCGCTTCGCGCGCCTCCGCCAGGATGCTCGCCGGAGTTCCTTCCGCGGCGGGGAAGTTGGACCCCCAGACGATGCGGCCGGCGCCGTACGCACCGACCAGCTCCGCGAGGAAGTCGGCCGTCGTCGACGCTCCCTTCGCCGAGGCGGCCAGCGCCCGGTGGGTCAGCTTGAGGTGCACCCCGGGGAACTCCGCCATCTCGAACAGCTCCCGCGCCGCGCGGTAGGGCCGCCCGTCGGACAGGTCGGGGCGCGCGCAGTGGTCCAGCAGCACCCGTGCCTTCGGGAAGCGCTGCAGCAGCCGCCGCAGCGCGGGCAGGCCCTGGATCGTCATCTGCAGGCAGACCGGGATGTCGTTCTCCTCGGCGTACGCCCAGGCCGGGAACGAGTCTTCGTGGCCGAGCCAGTCACCCTGGCCGGGCATGGTGGTCCCGGTGGTGAACAGGCGGAAACCGGACAGGCCCTGGCCCTGCCAGTACCGGATCCGCTCCACGGCGTCGGACGCGAGCGCGTCGAGCGAGTAGACCCCGGCGAACCGGTCCGGGTGCGCCCGCACCGCCTCGACCACGTAGCGGTTGTCGTGTCCGTACACAGTGGACGCCTGGACGACCACGGCCTTCGCGATACCGGCCTGGTCGAGCGCGGCCACCAGGCCCTCGATGTCGACGGGGTGGTCACGGGACCAGTCGGACTGGCGTCCGCCGATCGGGTCGACCGGGTACCGCGCGATGTCCGGCGAGATGACGTGGGTGTGCGTGTCGATGAGGTCCATGAGTTCTCCCGTCCGGCTGACGCACGGGAGCCTACACGATCGTTAACAATTTCGTTCTAGATATTCGGGACAATCCTGTCGGCGAAGTGGCGCAGGACCATCTCGGCCAGTTCGGCGACGTCGGCGTCGACCATCGGGACGCCGGTCATGCCCATCCGGTGGAGCAGGGTCCCGACGACGACGTCGATGAAGAACAGGACGCGGCTCTCCGGCTCGCCGAGCGCGTCCTGCAGCGCGAGCCGGTACGGGTCCTGCAGCCGGGCGGCCAGGATCGCGCGCAGGGCCGGGTCGCTGACGGCGTCGCTGAACACCCCCGCGAACGCGTCGCCCACGCCGGGCTCCCCGATCTTCGCCGCGATCCAGCGGATGGCCGACGCCAGGAGCTCGGTGCGGCCGGCGTCCGCCAGCGGCAGCGGGCCGAACGCGTCGAGCAGGCAGTCGACGATCAGTTCGCCCTTCGACGGCCAGCGCCGGTAGATCGTCGTCTTGGCGACGCCGGCCGCGGCGGCGATGCGCTCGACGGTGGCCGCGGCGTACCCGAGCTCGTCGACCGTGCTCAGCGTGGCCGCGAAGACCACGGCGTTGACGCCGATGCGCGGACGTCCGGGCGGCCGCCCGGAGGTGGTCTCGGAAGTCATGGCCACACGATAGCGAGTTTCGCTACGATAGGTATCGATACCTGAGGTAGCGAAACCACCGAGCAAGGAGAAGGACATGAGCGAGACCACCGCCGTGGCGCGTCCACCGGAGCCGGACTGGCTGACGATGACCGCCGAGGAACTCGTCGCCTACCGCGAGGCCGAGAACCGCGCCCGGGCCTCCGCCGCGGCGCGGGTGATCACCGGGGAGCCCGACCCCGGCGCCGAAATCCAGTGGCGGGAGCTTGCGCTGCCCGGCCGTGAGCTGCGAGTCCGGGTGTACCGGCCGTCGGGCACCGGGCTCCCCCTCGTGGTCCACGTGCACGGCGGCGGTTTTGTGGGCACGGCCGTGCAGAGCGACTGGGTCACCAGCCACCTCGCCGCCCGGCTGCCCGCGGTCGTCGTGTCGGTCGAGCACCGTCTCCTGGACCCGAGCACTCCGCTCTCGGCGGCCGCCGACGACGGCTGGGACGTGCTCCAGGAGGTGCTGCGCAACGCGGGCGAGTGGGGTGTCGACCCGTCACGGACCGCCGTGTTCGGCGAGAGCTGCGGGGCGTTGATCAGCGCCCTGACGGCGATCCGGGCCTCCGCGGCCAAGCTGCGGCTGCGGGCGCAGGTGCTGGTCAATCCCGCGGTCGACGTCACTGAGACCTTCCTCGACCACGACTCGGTCACCGAGTACGGCGACAGCCCGACGCTCACCGTGCCGCAGCTGAAGCTGTTCCAGCGGCTGGCGGTTCCCGCAGGGGCCGATGCTCGCGCGGTTTCCCCCCTGTACGCCGACGATCTCAGCGGGCTCGCGCCGGCGCTGGTGGTGGTGCCGACCCACGACCCGGTGGCCGATCACGGCCGCCGGTACGCTTCCCGCCTTCGCGAGGCCGGGACGCCTGTGCAGCTGACCGAGTACCCCGGGGCGGGGCACGCCTTCCTCAGCATGCCGGGCGTGGCTCCGCAGGCCGAGGCCGCGCGGGCGGAGATCCTCTCGTTCCTCCGTACCACTTTGGGAGCGTGAGAGATGACCAAGACCCGTGCCGTCGCGGCGATCTACGCGGGCCTCGCGCTCACCGTCGTCGCGACGATCGTCCCGTTCACCACCCGGCTGCTGGCCGACCACATCCGGGCCGGTTATCCGGCTTACAGCCCGGAGCAGGTCGACGCGGCCGTCTCCACCTACCTGGTCCTGCTGTCGGTGGTCGGCGCGCTGGGTGTCGTCGCCTGGCTCGGGACGGCGTGGGCCGTCAGGGCGGGCAAGCGGTGGGCCCGGGCCGCGACGGCGGTGCTGTTCGTGGTGGGCACGGGCATCGGGCTGACCGGGCTGCTCGTCACGGACACCTCTGGGGATGTCGGCTTGCCCCCGGCGCTGGCTTGGACCGGGTTGGCGCCTTGCCTGGCCGCGCTGGTGGCGGTCGTGCTGCTGGGGAGGCGGCCGCGACCGGCCTGACGACGGCCCGCCCCGGAACCCGCACAGTGCGGCCCGGCAGATCCGCCACCACGCCGACCTGCCGGGCCGCCGCACCGGCATCGCACTGCCGGGGAACTGCGACCGGCGTGACAGGCTCGCCCCCCAATGCGGGGCCGGCGGATCCGCCACCGCGCCGACCTGCCAGCATCCTGCCCGGCCGCCGTACTGCGGGAACACCGCGACCAGCGCGCCGGAACCCACGCAGTGCAGCGCAAGCGGATCCGCCGCCACCCGACATGCTCACTCCCCGGTTGGCCGCCGCACGACGGGGAACACCGCGACCAGCGCCGCGGGCCCCACGTAGTGCGGCACAAGCGGATCCACCACCGCCGCCGACATGCTCGCTCCCAGTTGGCCATCGCGCTGCAGGAAAACCGCGACCCCGTCCCCGGAACCCGCACAGCTCGCGCGGGTCGCCCGACTTGAGCAGGAACCCGCCCGTGCCGAGGCCGAGCGCGCGTTCGATGCAGTCGTCTTCGCCGAGTGCGGCGCAGGCGGCTCCGCCACCGCACCGGCTGCCCGGCCGGAAACGGTGCCCCGCCCCGGAACCGGCACACGGTTCCGGGGCGGGGCACCACGCGCGATCACGGGGGCAGCTCCACCTCGATGCCCATGATCCGCGCGGTGCGGCGCCGGCGGATCCACCGCCGTGCCGAGGTCACGTCGGGCAGGTCGTCGGCGAAGACCTTGCGCTGCGCCTGAGTCACCGCGCGCCAGCGCATGCCGAGTACCGGGCGGACCGGCGGGACCCAGCCCCGCGCCGATTCGTGGGCCTCGGCGACCCGGGTCTCGTAGTCGGCCACCGGGCGGTAGGCCAGCTCCAGGTCGATCAGCGGCTCGGTGCCACCGCCGTAGTGGTGGCACCGGAAGAGCATCCGCCCGACCTCGTCGAGCGCGATCTTCAGCGTCGTGGGCACCTGGTCCTGCCAGCGCCCGAGGTGCGGGGCGTTCACCGCACCGGCCGTCAGCTCGGCCGGCACGACGATCACGGCCCGGACCGCGGTTCCCGCGAGCTCGACGCGGATCCGGCGGCCACCGGCGTCGACGAAGAAGCGGGGCACCCGGCCGGCCACCCCGGTGCCCGACCACCGCCGCACCCACTGGTCGACCCCGCCGGGCGGGTGTTCGGCCAGCACGAACGTGAACTCGAGGTCCTCGCCGGCGAGGCTCATCCGCACCGGGAACAGCGACCCGATGTCGTCCATGAACGCCGAGCCGATGACGAGTGCGGCGCCGGATCCGCCACCGGTCAACGCCGTCTCCTCCCCTGGCGGGTCGTCCGTACCGCGGCGGCCGTCACACCTGCAGGTCGGCTTCTATGCGCTTGAGGTAGTGCCGGGCCAGGGCCAGGTTCGCCCGGTCGCGGTCCAGCACCAGGTACAGGAACAGCTGGTTCCGGGACGACCCCGCGTTCATCAGCCGGATCAGGTGGTACTGGCGGTGCAGCGTGATGAGGATGTCCTCGATGCTGTCGTTGAGCGCCAGCGAGGACATGACGCGCAGTTTCGCCCGCACGACCTCGGTGTTGCCGGCCGCGGCGATCTCCAGGTCCAGCCATTCGCCGCCGCCGCTGGTGCCGAGCGACATCCCGCTTTCGTAGTCGACCAGCGCGACGCCGACCGCGCCGGCGATGGACATGGCTTCCTTCAGTGCGGTGTCGATGTTCATCATGACGTCACTTCCTTCTGTGAAATGGTGGTCGGCGCCTTCGCGTTCCCGATGTGCGCCGGGCATCAGGCGGCCAGGATGGAGCTGATCCGCTCGATGACGGGACGGCACTCGAACAGCAGCCGCCCGACGTTGAGCCCCTTGTCCCCCAGGACGACCATCAGCGCCAGCCGGCCGATGGCGTAGACCGCCATGTAGCCCTCGCTGCTGAACACCACGGTCTGGCTGAGCGTGCCCTGCCCGGTCACGTGCGCGGCCTGGCGCGCTATCCCGAGATCGGCGGCGGCGAGCGCGGAGATCTTCGCCGGGTCGATGCCGTCGGCCGCGTCGGCGATGATCGGTATCCCGTCGACCGCGGCCAGGACGGTATCGGTCACCCCGGCGACACTTTCCCGGAGGTAACGCAGTTCACCGGCCAATGCGTCGAAGTCCAATGTTCTTTCTTTCTGCTCCGGAAAGGCTCGGCGACGGGGTGCGGCGACCAGCTCGAAATGGCCTGAAAATGGGCAGCCGACACAATGATCATCCATTCGGGTTGTTCTCTCGCCGGGAGACCTTACAGCTCCCACTACTTCTCGCCTATCCGCACCAGGCAAGCACTTTTAGGCTTACACGATCGAGTGAACAGCGCCGAGCGGCGTAACAACGATAAATCGATGGTTTCGATCGTCGTCGAGGAATCACGCGGACGACGATTCCGATGTTTTCCATTCCCGGTACGCAACGCGACGGGTGATTGCTTTACTCCATTGAGCCGAATGCTTCCCGGTCAGGAATTCCCCGACGGGCCGCCGTGCCGGAAAAGCGTCCGGTATTCCTGCGGTGACGTGCCGAGGTGCCGGTGGAACGCGGCCCGGACCGAAGACGGCGCGCCCAGCCCGGAAAGCCGGCCGATGCGCTCGACCGACGTCGTGGTCGTCTCGAGCAGTTCGCGCGCGCGGTCGATGCGCGCGTCGGCCAGCCAGGCCATCGGGGACGTGCCGGTCTCGTCGCGGAACCGGCGGATGAGCGTCCGCCGGGACACGTGGGCGCGCCGGGCGAGGACGTCGATGCTGAGGTCCTCCGCGAGGTGGGTCAGCATCCAGCTCCGCAGCGGCGCGAACCGGTCTCCGGTCGCCTCGGCGCGGTGCTGCTCGATGAACTGCGCCTGCCCGCCGGTGCGCCGCGGCGGGGCGACCAGGAACCGGGCGCGGCGGTTGGCGGCCGCGGGTCCCTGGTCGAGGCGGACCAGGTGCAGGCCGAGGTCGACGCCCGCGGTCACGCCGGCGGAGGTGAGGATGTCGCCGTCGTCGATGTAGAAGCGGTCCGCCCGCACCTCGACGCGCGGGTACCGCCGGCGCAGCAGGTCGGCGTACTGCCAGTGTGTGGTCGCCGGGCGCCCGTCGAGCAGGCCGGCCGCGGCGAGGGCGAACGCGCCCGTGCAGATGGACACGAGCCGCGCGCCGCGGGCGTGGGCCGCACGCAGCGCGTCCAGGACAGCGGACGGTGGTGGGATCTCGACGCCCTCGAACCCCGGGACGAGCACGGTGCCGGCGCCGGCCAGCGCTTCGAGGCCGGCCGTGGCGGTGGCGGTGAACCCGTCGCCCGGCACCGGCCCGGGGCCGCCGTCGGTGCACACGGTCATCTCGTAGAAGGGATCCGTCGCGAAGATCTGCGCCGCGATGCCGAATTCGAGCGCCGGCACGCCGGGCAGGACGAGGACCGCCACCTGGTGCCGGCCGGCTGTCGCCATGGCCCGATCATAGCGCCGGTTGGCACTCGGGCCACTTCCGGCGGCCGCGGCCGGCTCCTACGGTCGTCGCATGACCGACACACTCGCCCTGCCCACCGGGCCGCTCGCCGAGGCGAGCCTCCGCCTGGCCCGGGAGTCGGAGAGCGCCGCGATCGCCGACCACAGCGTCCGCAGCTTCCTGTTCGCCCGCCTGCTGGCCGAGCAGGACGGCAGCGTGCACGACGCGGCCTACGACGAGGACCTGCTCTTCGCCGCCTGCGTGCTGCACGACCTGGGCCTGGGCTCCCTCGCCGCGGGCGAGTCCCGGTTCGAGGTGGAGGGCGCGGACCTGGCCGCGGCGGTGCTGACCGAGCACGGTGTCGCGGCCGCCGACGTCGACCGCGTCTGGGAGGCGATCGCCCTGCACTCGTCGCTCGGCATCGCCGACCGCCGGGGTTTGCTGACTTCCTTGACCCACCAGGGAGTCTTCATCGACGCCGGCAGCTTCACCGGGCTCGCCGCAGCACTGCGGGAGCAGGTCTACGCCGGCTACCCCCGGCCCGACGGCGAGCGCTGGATAGAGGACGCGATCGTCGAGCACGCCGCCCGGTCCGCCGCCGCAGCCCCGCCGTACTCCCTCGGCGCCGAACTGCTGCGCCAACGCCGGGGCGGCGCTTGACCTGCTCTATCCGGTGCGCAGGTCGAGGAGCCTGAGGTGTTGCGCACCGGACTGCTCTGCCGCCGCGGCCCCCGCCATACTCGCTCGGCGCCGAACTACTGCGCCAACGCCGGGGCGGCGCCTGACCGGTCAGCGCTGCTCTTGCCCGGTGCGAAAGTTGAGACTTGTGGGCGGCGCACCAGGCTGCTCTGCCGCCGGAGCACCGCCGTACTCGCTCGGCGGCGAGATGCTGCGCCAACACCGGGCGCGCTTGAACCGGTCAGACCTGCTCCTGCCCGGTCAGCAGGTTGAGAAGACTCTGGGGCGTCTTCTCACCGAAGCAAATCTCGAAATCGCGAGCCGCTTCCGCGCCTTCCTCAGCGCTGCGGGCGAAGAGTGCCTCCTCGTACTCCGCAAGCGCCGCCTCGACGTCGCCCTGGTGCGCGGCGAGGATCTTGCCTAGCTCGGCGCCGTCGTACATGGCCAGGTTGGCGCCCTCGCCGTTCGGGGGTGAGAGGTGGGCGGCGTCGCCGAGCAGGGTCACTCCCGGCAGCCGGTCCCAGCGGTGGCCGATCGGCAGCGTGTGGATCGGGCGCAGGACCGGCGGGGTCTCGCCGTCGGTGATCAGGGCCGTCAGCTCCGGGGCCCAGTCCTCGAACTCCCCCGCGATCCGTGCGGCGGCGACGGCCTGATCGGTGAAGTCGATGCCGGCGAACCAGTCGAGCGGCTTCGACAGCACCACGTAGGTGTGCAAGTTCCCGCCGCTCTCGCGATGGGCCTGGATCCCCTTGCCCGGCTCGGCTGACAACAAGGCCCCGCCGCCGACGGCTTTCGCGGCGGCCGGGTGCCGCGTGTCGCTGTCGAACAGGTAGGTCTCGACGAACGACGTGCCGACGTACTCGGGCACGTCGTCCGACAGCAGTGAGCGGACCCGGGACCACGCGCCGTCGGCGCCGACCAGCAGGCTCGCGACGACCGTGACGCCGTTGGCGAAGGTGATCTCGTGGCCGCCGCCGTCGAGGGTGCGGACTCCGCTCACCTTGTGCCCCCAGCGGACGGTGCCTTCCGGGAGTGCGTCGAGCAGGACGCGGCGCAGCTCGCCGCGTTGCACTTCGGGGCGGCTGCCGGTGCCGTCGTCGGGTTCGTCGAGCAGGACGGTCCCGTCCCGGGTCAGGACGCGGGTCGCCTCGCGGCCCTCCAGGATCAGGCCGCGGAACTCGGCGGTCAGGCCCGCGGCCTCGAGGGCGAGCTGCCCGTTGCGCTCGTGGATGTCCAGCATCCCGCCCTGCGTGCGGGCGGCCGGGGACGCCTCGGCTTCGTAGACCGTGGCCGGGATGCCGTGGACGTGCAGGACGCGGGCCAGGGTGAGGCCGCCGAGACCGGCGCCGATGATCGTGACGTGGGTGTTCATGGTGACTCCTCCGGGGTTCGAGGCCGTCCGGCCTCACTGGAACGTCATTCCATCTTGGAACACCGTTCCAGATGTGTCAAACTGGAGGCATGCCATCTCCGACACACCGGGCCCAGCGGCGCACCGACGCGCTCTCCCGCGAGCGCATCGTCGAGGCCGCCGTCGAGCTGCTCGACACGGCGGGCGAGAGCGGGCTGACGTTCCGGGTGCTGACCGAGCGCCTCGCCACCGGCGCCGGGGCGATCTACTGGCACGTGGCGAACAAGGGCGAGCTGCTCGCCGCCGCGACCGACGCCGTCGTCGCGGCGGCGCTGGAGCCCGGCGGGTCCCAGGGCTCCCCGCGGGAGGAGATCCGCGCCGTCGCGCTCGGCCTGTTCGACGCGATCGACGCCCACCCCTGGCTCGCCACCCAGCTCTCGGCGCAGTTCTCCCGCAGTCCCTGGGGCTCGGTGACCCCGCGGATCTTCGAACGCATCGGACGGCAGGTGGGCGCGCTGGACGTACCCCAGGAAAGCTGGTTCACCGCGACGTCCGCGCTGGTGCACTACATCCTCGGCGCCGCCGCCCAGAACGCCGCGAACGCGGTGAGCGCCCGCGAGCTCGACCCCCGCGTGGACCGCGCCGGGTTCCTCGACGCCGCGGCGACGGCCTGGGAGGAGCTCGATCCCGAGGAGTACCCGTTCACCAGGGCGGTCGCGGCCCAGATGCGGGTCCACGACGACCGCGAGCAGTTCCTCGGCGGCGTCGACCTCGTCCTCACCGGCATCACCACGCCGTGAGCCGCGCCGTGTAGGGCGTTATACAACCCTGAGCGTGGCTTCTCTGCGGAACCGGGCGGGCGAGGTGCCCAGCGCCGTGCGGAACGCCTGCCCGAAAGCCGACTCCGAGCGGTAGCCGACGTCGCTCGCGACCCGGCTGACGGAGTGGTCCGACCGGGTCAGCAGGTCGGCGGCCACCATCATCCGGATCGCCGTCACGAGGGTGGCCACCGTGGTGCCCGTGCGGGCGGTGAAGCGGCGCACGAACGTGGCCCGCGACATCGACGCGGCGGCGGCCAGGCGGTCGATCGTCCAGGCCTCGGCGGGGTCCTCGACGATGCCGGCGATCACCCGGCCCAGGACGTCGTCACCCATGGCGGTCCACAGCGCGGGCTCGCCGAGGCGCTGTTCGGGGCGGCTGCGCAGGGTCATCGCGAGCAGCGCGTCGCACAGCGCGGCCACGATGGCGCCGGTGCCGGGGCCGTCGACGCCGGCCTCGCCGCGCAGGACGCCGGCCAGCGTGCACGCGGGAGCGTCCAGCGAGACGTGCACCAGCGGCGGGAGCAGGCGGAACAGCAGCGCGCCCGCGCCCGGCTCGAAGCGGTAGTGGCCGCAGAACAGGTCCAGCTCGGGCTCGGCGCCCACCGTCCGGCGGGTCGGGAACACCGCCCCCGGCTCCTCCGCGAACCGCCGCCGCCGTCCCGAAGCCGCCGACACGGTGTGCGCGCCGCCGTGCGGGAGCAGCACCATGTCCCCCGGCCCCAGCTCGACGCTCGTGGCGCCCGACGTCACCGTGCACCGGCCGTCGAGCACCAGGTGGAACGGCACCTCCCCCGGCGCGGCCGCCGGGTGGTCCAGCGCGAAGCGTCCGGCCAGCAGGCAGCGCACGTCCACGCCACCCTCGAGGCGGGCCAGCCGGACGAGCCGGCTCACGCCGTCCATGAGCCGATTCCGACGAAAGTCGAGCTGTTCATGCGTGGTCGTCTCTCCCGCCGCGGTGGATCCTGAGCTTATGGAGTACTTCGATCTGATCGTCATCGGGTTCGGCAAGGGCGGCAAGACGCTGGCCGCCACGATGGGGCGGCTCGGCAAGCGGGTGGCCATGGTCGAGCAGTCCGCCGAGATGTACGGCGGGACCTGCATCAACATCGGCTGCGTCCCGACGAAGGCGCTCGTCCACCACGCCGAGCACCCCGGTGCCGGCAGCCCCGCCGAGCGCCACCGCAAGGCCGTCGACGACACCCGCGCGCTCACCACCACGTTGCGCGGCAAGAACTTCGCGAACCTCGACACGATCGACTCGGTCACGGTGATCACCGGCCGGGCGACGTTCCTGGACGCCAAGACCGTGCGGGTCACCGCCGGGGACGACGTGCTCGAACTCGGCGCCGAAACGATCGTGATCAACACCGGCGCCGTGCCGACCGTCCCGCCGATCCCGGGCCTGCGCGCAAGCGAGCACCTGCTCACCAGCACCGACCTGATCGACATCGACCACCTGCCGAAGCGGCTGGCGATCCTCGGCGGCGGGTACGTCGGCGTGGAGTTCGCGTCGATCTACGCCCAGTTCGGCAGCGCCGTCACCGTGCTCGACGCGGGCCCGCGGATCATGCCGCGCGAGGACGAGGACGTCGCCGAGGCGGCCACCGCGATCCTGCGCGGGGCCGGGGTCGAGTTCGTCCCCGGGGCCCGGGTGACGGCGGTGCGCGACATCGAGAACGGCGTCGAGATCACCTACGAAGCCGACGGCCGGACGCACACCCTGGCGGCCGACGAGGTGCTCGCGGCGACCGGCCGCAAGCCCGCGACCGACGGGCTCGGCCTCGACCGCGCCGGCGTGCGCACGACGCCGTCCGGCGCCGTCGAGGTGGACGAGTTCCTGCGCACCAGCAGCCCGAACGTCTACGCGGTCGGCGACGTCAACGGCGGCCCGCAGTTCACCTACATCTCCCTCGACGACAGCCGCATCGTCACCGACCAGCTCACCGGCGGTGGGCGGAGGTCCACAGTGGACCGGAAGTTCGTGCCCTACACGGTGTTCATGAGCCCGGCGCTCTCCCGCGTCGGCCTCACCGAGCACGAAGCCGTCGAGCGAGGGCTGCCGGTGAAGGTCGTCGAGAAGGCGGTCGCGGACATCGCCGGGATGCCGCGCGCCAAGATCGTCGGCGAGACGCGCGGGCTGATGAAGTTCGTGATCGACCGCGAGACCGACCTGATCCTCGGCGCGACGCTGCTGAGCGTCGACTCCCAGGAGCTGATCAACCTCGTCACGCTGGCGATGCGCCAGGGCACGACCGCGAGCGAGCTGCGCGACGCGATCTACACGCACCCGTCGTCGACCGAAGCGTTCAACGAGGTCCTCTCCACCGCGCCGCGTGAGACACCTCGGACGGGAAACGCACTCTCCTGATCACGCCGGTAAAATCCGTCCCCGGAATGCGCTGAACGCACCGCCGGGGAGGAATCGGATGTTCGTGCGCACGTCGACGATCGAAACCGTGCCGCAAGCGGAAATGACGGTTTCCGCCTACCGGGACGCCACGCTCGGGCCGATCACCATCGGCGAGGTCGCGTTCCGGGACGAGCTCCGGCTCGAAACCGACGACGTCGGCACCGGGTTCTACGTCCACCTGCCGATCACCGGCCGGTTCGAGTCCCGGCACCGCGGGGTCGACATGATCGTCCACAGCCGGTCGTCGGCGGTGTACCTGCCCGGCGGCGGGGCGTTCACCGGGCGCTGGCCGGCCGGCTACCGCGCCCTGTGCGTGCGGATCGACCTGCCGGCCGTCGAGACCGCGCTGGCCCGTCTCGTCGGCGACCGCACCTCGGGCCGGGTCACCTTCGACCCGGTGATGAACACCCGGGACGGCCACGGCCGCAGCTGGGCCGACCTGCTGTTCTCCGTCAACCGGCAGCTGTCGCGCCCGGGCGGGCTGCTGTCCCAGCCGCTGGTCGCGGCGCCGCTGGCGGAGAGCCTGCTCAACGGTTTCGTGCTCGCGGCGTCGCACTCCCACGCCGACGCGCTCGCCGGGCCGGTCGTCGCCGCGCGGCCGGCGTCGGTCCGTGCCGCCATCGACGTCATCGAGTCGGACCCGCAGGCGCCGCTCACCCTCACGCTGCTGGCGGCGCGGTGCGGGGTCGGCCCGCGCACCCTGCAGAAGGGGTTCCAGCAGCACCTCGGGATGTCGCCGATGGAGTACGTCCGCGACGTCCGGCTGCGGCGGGCGCACGAGGAGCTGCGCGCCGCGGACCCGTCCGCCGCCTCGGTCGCCGACGTCGCCCGCCGCTGGGGCTTCACCCACCTCGGCCGGTTCGCCTCCGCGCACGAGGCCAAATACGGCCAGAAACCGCTGAGTACGCTTCGCGGATAGCCGGATTCGCATCCTGGACAATTCCGTTACCGATCGCTTTTCCCCTGTTAGAAAAGCGATCATGACCAACGAACCACTCGCCGACGTGCGCGACATGTACCTGGCGCACGTCATGTTCCGCCGCGAGATCGGCCTCGCCCCGGCCCTGATCCGCGGCGTCGCCGAGGGAGACGCCGAACGCGCCGCGGTCGTCGCCGACCACGTCCGGCTCGTCGACACCGTCCTGCACCACCACCACGAAGCCGAGGACGAGCACCTGTGGCACCGCCTGCTCGAGCGGGCCGGGGCCGACGCCGAACCCGTCGTGCGGCTGATGGAGGAGCAGCACGGGGCCATCGACAAGCTGCTGGGCGAGGTCCGTGCCGAGCTGACGTCGTGGCGTGAAACCGCCGACCCGGTGCGGGGTGCGGCGCTCGCCGAGACGCTGACCCTGCTGCACGAGCGGCTCGTCGAGCACCTCGCCGTCGAGGAGGAGCAGGCCCTGCCGCTCATCGGGAAGCACATCACCGCCGCGGAATGGGGGCAGATGATCGCCGCCAGTGCCGCGGACGTCGCGCCGGAGCAGATGCCGCTGATCTTCGGGCTGATGACCTACGAGGGTGACCCCGGCACCGTCCGGGACGTCGTCGCGTCGATGCCGCCCGAGGTCAGCTCGGTGATCGGCGACCTGGCCGCGCAGGCCTTCGCGGCGCACGCGGAGCGCGTGCACGGCACCGCCACGCCCGAGCGCTTCGGCGCGGCGCGATGACCGCCGTGCGGTTCGGGGCCCTGCTGGAGCCGTCGGCGGAGCGCCCGCAGGACGTCGTCGGGCTGGCCGAGCTGATGGAGGAGCTCGGGTACGACGTCGTCACCCTGTCCGACCACCCGTACTGGCCCGAGCGGCTGGACACCATCGCGCTGCTGTCGGCGATCGTGGCCCGGACGACGCGGATCACGGTGCTGCCCAACCTGCTCAACCTCCCGCTGCGCCCGCCGGCCGTCATGGCCCGCACGGCGGCGACCCTCGACATCCTCAGCGGCGGCCGCTTCGAGCTCGGCCTCGGCACCGGCGCGCAGCAGATGTGGGACGCCGTCGTCGCGGAGGGCGGCCCGCGCCGCACCGCCGGCCAGTCGATCGAGGCGCTCGAGGAGGCCGTCCACGTCATCCGCGCGCTGTGGACGTCCAAGACCGACGTCGAGTTCCAGGGCGAGCACTACCAGCTCGGCGGGGCCAAGCCCGGCCCCGCGCCGCTGCACGAGATGGGCATCTGGTTCGGCGCCTACCAGCCGCGGCTGCTGCGCCTGACCGGAACCCTGGGCGACGGCTGGATCCCGAGCTCGCCGTACTTCCCGCCCGACGCCCTGCCCGCCGCCAACCGCATCATCGACGAAGCCGCGCTTGCCGCCGGGAGGGCACCGGCGGACATCCGCCGCGGGTACAACATCGAGGGCACCTTCGGCACCGGCACCGGGTTCCTGCAGGGGCCGCCCGCGGTGTGGGCCGAGCAGCTGGCGGAGGTGACGCTGAACCACCGGATCGACACGTACTTCCTCTACCGGGCCGGTTCGGCGGACGTCCTGCGCCGCTTCGCCGCCGAGGTGGCACCGGCGGTCCGGGAGCTGGTGGCCACGGCCTGACCGGAGGTCTGGGGCGTGATCGGTAACCGTGGTGGGATCGACGACGACTCACCAAGGCAGGCGGAAACCGATCCGAGGAGGCCACCATGGCGGAACCGGCCCACGCGCCCGCGGTGGACGCCGACTCGGTGCGCGAGCTGACCGTCGGTTCCCTGCTCCGCAAGGCGGTGGAGCGAGCTCCTGCCGCGCCCGCGCTGGTCGAGGGGGTTCCCGACCCGCGGGCGCGGCGCCGGTGGTCGTACTCGGACCTGCTGACGGAAGCCGAAGAGGCGGCCCGGGCGCTGCTCGGCCGGTTCCAGCCGGGCGAGCGGGTGGCCGTGTGGGCCAACAACATCCCCGAGTGGGTGGTGCTGGAGCTGGCGGCCGCGCTCGCCGGGCTGACCCTCGTCACGGTGAACCCCGCGCTGCGGGAAGACGAGCTCCGGCATGTCCTGAGCCAGTCGCGCGCGACCGGGATCTTCCTGGTGGCGGACTACCGCGGCAACCCGATGGCGGAGACGCTCGACCGGCTGCGTCCCGGCCTCCCGGACCTGCGGGAGACGGTGCTTTTCGGTGACTGGCCGGCGTTTCGCGCGTCCGGCTCCCCCACCGAGGTGCTGCCCGCGGTGCGCCCGGACGACCCGGCGCAGATCCAGTACACCTCCGGCACGACCGGCACACCCAAGGGTGCGGTGCTGCACCACCGCGGCATCACGAACAACGCGTTGCTGTCCTACGTGCGAACCCTGGACATGCGGCCCGGCGAGGCTTTCGTCAACCCGATGCCGCTCTTCCACACCGCCGGCTGCGTGCTGGCCACGCTGGCCCCGATCGCGTCGCTGGGCACCCAGGTCCTGCTGCCGTGGTTCGACCCCGGGCTGCAGCTGGAACTGATCGAAGCCGAACGCGGCGCGGCGTTCGGCGGGGTCCCCACCATGCTGCTGGCGCTGCTGAGCCACCCGCGGTTCGCCGGGACCGACCTCTCGTCCGTCCGCTACGCCCTCGCCGGCGGCGCGACGGTCCCGCCCGATCTGGTCAGGCGCGTCGAGTCCGCGGTGGGGGTGCCGATGAGCATCGTCTACGCGCAGACCGAGGCCTCGCCCGGGATCACCATGACCCGGCTCGACGACAGCCCGTCGCACCGGGCGGAAACGCTCGGGAAGCCGTTGCCCGCCTGCGAAGTCAAGATCGTCGATCCCGCCACCGGCGACGTGCGTGGCCGCGGCGAGGTCGGCGAGCTGTGCACCCGCGGCTACCACGTGATGCACGGTTACTTCGACCGTCCCGACCAGACGGCCGAGGCCATCGACCCGGCGGGCTGGCTGCACACGGGCGACCTCGCCACGATGGACGACGAGGGTTACCTCCGCATCGAGGGCCGCGTGAAGGAGATGATCATCCGCGGCGGCGAGAACATCTACCCCCGCGAGATCGAGTACGCCCTGCTGGCTCACCCGGCCGTGGCCGACGTCGCGGTGGTCGGCGTCCCGGACCCGGAGTGGGGCGAACAGGTGGCGGCCTTCGTCCGGCTGACACCCGGCGAGACCGCGGACGAGACGGCACTCTTCGCCCACGTCCGGGAGAAGCTGGCGCCCCACAAGACACCGCGGATCTGGCGCTTTGTAACGGAGTTCCCGTTGACGGGGTCCGGGAAGATCAAGAAACACGAGCTGCGCGACCAACTGGACAACGACGGGTGACCGCGGCCGCGCACCGCGGTGAAGTGGTCCGTGCGCGTCGACTGGTGCTACGACGGCAAGACCGTCAGCAACATCCGCCACTACTGCTACCTCAAGGAGGACGGCGGCGGCGTCCCCGACTACCAAGGCCTCAGGCGAAGATCGCGCTGTGCGTGTTCAAGATCGGCTGCTACCGCACCTACTACCCGCTCGAACGGTTCGTCCTGGGCAACAACGGCAGCTACCGGATCGAACAGCAGAAGTGACGGGGCTCAGGGCCGCTCGTTCTGGAACTGGAACTGGACCCGCACCGAGCCGTCCAGCGGGACGATGATCGTCGAGTCGCTGGCCGACCAGCGGTCCGGGACCAGGAACATCCGGTCCTTTCCGTGGATCAACAGGCGCAGGTGCCGGTACCGGTAGTGGAACGTCTGCCCCTCGGACGGCGGCAGCTTCGTCTCCTCGAGGCCCGGGCTGCGCAGGAACAGGCTCTCCTTGGTGTCGAGGATGACGCTGGGCAGCTTGTCGAGGCGGGCCGCGTCGGACATCGCCGCGCCGCGGCCCGACCACTGCGCCACCGTGGCCGTCATCCAGAACACGCTCACGGCGATCACCAGGTAGCCGAGGACGACCGCGCCGCGGTGGACCGGCGGCCGCAGCAGGCGGCGGATCGCCGAGCCGTACCGGAACAGGGTGGTGCCCGCCGCGATCAGCAGCGGGGTCACCAGCCCGTACAGCCGCCAGCCGCCCAGGAAGGCGTACCCGAAGAGCAGCACCAGACCGGCGGTCAACGTGCCCAGGCCGATCCCCTGCGCGACCCGGCCCAGCCGGCGCATCGCCGTCGTCCGGATCCGCTTCCGGACGACGGCGTGCACCGCGACCGAGCCGGCACCGGCCGCGGCGAACACCAGCAGTGGAGTGAGCAACGGCTGCGGGCTGCGCATGATGTACTCCTGCGTCCCGAGCCCGATCGTGTCGACGTCGACGCCGAAGTACTCGAACCGCGCGCGGGCGGAGACGTAACCGAAGTAGAACAGCACCGCGCTCAGCAACGTCAACGGCGGGATCGCCGTCTTGCCCGCTTCGAGGAAACGCTCGAGCCGGCCCGGCGTCACCCGGTCGTCGTGGTCGTGGTCTCCGTCGTCGGCGATTCCGGCTGCGTCATCCGGATCGATCCGGGACTCACCCGGCTTCGCAGGTCCTGGCACGAGTTTTCCTTCCCGGGGGCGCACACCGCTTTGCCCTGGACCGTCAGCCACGCGGTGCCGCCGGTGCCGCGCGCGGTGACCGCGACGGAACAGGTGCCGGCGCCCGAGCCGAAGGTGAACCCGGCGCACGCGTCGGGATCCCCGCACTTCCCGCCCACGCTGAAGGCGCCCGGCGGCGTGACCCGGATGGTGGTGACCTTGACCCCGTTGTCCGGCAGCAGGTCCGGCTGCAGCCAGCTGACGGTCACGCACTGCTCCCGGTCGCTCGAGTCGGCATCACCGCCGATCGGCAGCTGGGCGATCGAGATCGCGACCCCGGCGTCATCGGCGGTCCTCGGGGCCTCCGGGCCGGTCGGTTCGGCGCTCGGGGTGCCGGTGGTCAGAGGTGCTTCGGTGGTGGACGCCTCGGGGGTGGACGTCTCGGTGCCGCCGCCGGACGGCGTCGAACAGCCGGCCACCCCGAAGGCGAGCACCGCGGCCAGCACGGGAAAGCTCGTTCGGAACAAGGTCATCGTGGTTCCTCCTCGGCCTTCGGAGTCGGGCTAGAGCCCGGTGATACGCCGGGATTGCGGTATCACGCCGTGGCCCGCGCGCTCTGCGGGGTGTGTCCAGTGACGTCGTGCGGATCGCCGCCGAGCAGCGCCGCCACCGCCGGTGCGCGGCGGGCGCGGGCGAGGCAGCGCGCCCGCGACGGGCCGATCGAGCCGACCGGGATGCCCAGCGTCGCGCTGATCTCCCGGTAGGACCGCGGCGGATCGCACAACAGCATCGAGAGCAGCCGCTGGTCCCGCGGCGGCAGCTGGGTGAACGCGCGGCGGGCCGCGGCGCGGCGCTCCCCGGCGATCAGCGCGGCGTCGAAGTCCGGCTCGGCCGGGTCGCCGATCAGCGCGGCGTCGGTCGGGATCTGCCGGTTCCGGTGGCGCAGCAGCCGCAGGCACTCGTGCCGGGTCGTGGTGCTCAGCCAGCCCGGCAGCGCCTCCGCGTCGCGGATGTGCGCCAGGTGCGTCACCAGGTTCAGCCACACCGCGCCGGCGACGTCCTCGGCGTCCGCGCCGGTGATCCGGTACTGGCGGCAGACGGCCGAAACCAGCGCGGAATAACGGACGACGATATCCCGCCACGCCCATTCCGCACCTCGGGCGGCGTTTTCCAGCAATGGTGCCGGAGAATCGTGGTACATGACCCCTCCTCGAACTGTCTCGTTCCCGGGTTCACGGTTCCGCCACGACCTGGTCGCCGACCTTGCGGGAATCTTGCGGACGGAGCAGTATCGGTTCCGCCATTCGCGACGCGTCGGACACGGGAAGGCCGCCGCATGGAGTTCGTGCTGTTCGGGGAGGTGCAGCTCCGGGTGGCGGGGCAGCCCCTGGACATCGGGACGCCCCGGCAGCAGGCGGTGCTCGCGGTATTGGCGGCCGACGCGGGGCGTCCCGTTTCGCTGGAAACGATCATCAATCGGCTCTGGGGTGACGATCCGCCCGCCGAAGCGCGCAACGTGTTGTATTCCCACATCAGTCGAATACGTCGATTGTTCAAGGAGATCGCCGATTCCTCCGGCGAGACCGCGAAGCTCCCGCGCCGCACCGCCGGTTACGTGCTGGAAATCGACCCGGGCGACGTCGATCTGCTCCGCTTCGAGCGCCTGGTCGAGCGCGGGAACGACCAGCTGGCCACCGACACCGACCGGGCCGCGGCGCTGGCCGAAGCGGTCTTCGGGCGGCCGGGCACCCCCTTGGCCGGTATTCCGGGTGACTGGGCCGATCAGGTACGCGCGACCTGGCACCGGCGTCGGCTGGACGCCGCGGTGCACTGGGGCGAGCTGGAGCTGCGCCTGGGCCACCAGGCCGCGGTGATCGACGCGCTGTCCGGCCTGGCCGGGGAGTACCCGCTCGCGGAACCGCTGGAAGTACTGCTGATGCGCGCCCTGTACGCCGCGGGGCGCCCGGCGGAGGCCCTCGACCGGTACGACGTCGTCCGCAAGCGGCTCGCCGAGGCGCTCGGCACCGATCCCGGCCCCGAGCTGCGCGCGCTGCACCGCGCGATGCTGCGGGACGAGCTGCCGACCGCGCCGCGGGCCGCGCCGGTGACCACCCCGGCCCAGCTGCCGCCCGGCACCCCCGGTTTCGTGGGCCGGGAAACCGCGCTCCGCCACCTCGACTGGGTGAGCGACGAGCAGTTCCCGGCCACCCGGATCGTCGTGCTGTCGGGCACCGCCGGTGTGGGCAAGACCGCGCTGGCCGTCCACTGGGCCCACACCGTCGCCGCCGGGTTCCCCGACGGCCAGCTGTACGTGAACCTGCGCGGGTTCGACCCGACCGGGTCACCGGTGGACCCGGCCGAAGCGCTGCGCGGGTTCCTCGAGGCGCTCGACGTGCCCGGCGGCCGGCTCCCCACCACGCTCGAGGCCCAGGCCGGCCGGTACCGGAGCCTGCTCGCGCACCGGCGCGTCCTGATCGTGCTGGACAACGCCCGCGACGCGGAGCAGGTCCGGCTGCTGCTGCCGGGCGCGCCGGGCAGCGTGGTCGTCGTGACCAGCCGGGACCGCCTCGCCGGCCTGGTCGTCGCGGGCGCGCACCCGCTCACCGTCGACCTGCTCGACGACGCCGAGGCCCGGGTGATGCTGCGCCGGCGGATCGGCGCGGGCCGGGTCGCCGCCGAACCCGAGGCGGTCGACGAGATCATCGGCCTGTGCGCGCGTCTCCCGCTGGCCCTGGCGGTGGCCGCGGCCCGCGCCGCCACCCACCCGGCCTTCAGCCTGGCCGCGCTGGCCGGGCAGCTGCGGGACGCGCGCGGTGTCCTCGACGAACTCTCCGGCACCGACCCGGCGACCGACGCCCGCGCCGTGTTCTCGTGGTCGTACCTGCGGCTGGACCCCGCCGCGGCCCGGCTGTTCCGGCTCTTCGGGCTGCACTCCGGGCCGGACGTCGGCACCCGGGCCGCGGCGAGCCTGGCCGGCGTGCCGGAAGGCAAGGCGCGTCGGCTCCTGTCCGAGCTCGCCCACGCGCACCTGATCACCGAGCACGCCCCCGGCCGGTACACCGTGCACGACCTGTTGCGCGCCTACGCCACCGAGCTCGTCGACGAGACGGAGTCCGCCGCCGACCGTGAAGAAGCCGCCCACCGCGTGCTGGGCCACTACGCCCACACCGCCTACCACGCCGACGGGTTCCTCGACCCGCGGCTCGAGGTCCCGCCCGAGCTGACACCGCTGCCGCCCGGCGCCGAGTCCGAACGGATCACCGACCGCCGGCAGGCCGTCGCCTGGTTCGAGGCCGAACACCGCGTGCTGCTGCTGGCCGCCCACGCCGGCGCCGCGTTCGACACCCGCGTCTGGGACCTGGCCCGGTCGATGCAGCGTTTCCTGGCGATGCAGGGACATTGGCACGACGAGAGCGACGTGCTGACGGTGGCGGCCGCCGCCGCGCGCCGCCTCGGTGACGAGCGCAAGCAGGCGTTCGCCCACCTGCACCTCGCGGGTACGCACGTCCGGTTCGGCCGGCACACCGAGGCCGACGACGACCTCCGGACGGCACTGACCCTTTCCCGCGCGGCCGGCGACGTCGTCGGGCAGGCCTACGCGCACCGCCAGTTCGCCTGGCTGCTCGACCGGCAGGGAGCCGTCACGGACGCCCTCACCCACGCCGAGCAGGCCCTGGAGCTGTTCCGCGCGGCGGAGCACCGGGCCGGGCAGGCGACGGCCCTCAACGCGGTCGGCTGGTTCCGCACGCTGCTCGGCGAGCACACCGTGGCCATCGGCTACTGCCAGCAGGCGCTCGACCTGCAGACGCAGCTCGCCGACCAGATGGGCGCGGCGCAGAGCTGGCACAGCATCGGCTACGCCCACAAGCAGCTGGGTGCCCCGGCTCGGGCCCTCACCTGCTACCGGACGGCGCTGGACCTGGCCCACCGCAACGGAAACCTGATGACGGAAGCCCGGCTGCACATCGAAATCGCCAACCTCCACCACGAACTCGGCGACATCGAGTCGGCCCGGTCCGGCTGGCAGCAGGCCCACGACATCCTCGCGCACCTCGCCCATCCCGACGCGGACGAGGTGCGGACACGACTGTCCGAAGTACACAGTGAGTGATTCACGAGAGGGAGGAACCCATGCCCGACATCACCGACGAGGAAGCCGAGAACTTCTTCGCCAGGCTGGACGAGTTCAAAAAGGATCTGACGGACCCGCAGAGGGACCTCTTGAAGGCGGTCCTGTGGCTCGCCTGGACCGCGACCGAGGAAGAGGGACGGCTCACCGACGATTTCGAGGGGTCCTTCGCGCCGAGCCAAGCCCTGGCGATGGTGCGATACCACACCGGTGCCATCAGCCCGGTGGAGATGATCCCCCGGATCTGCAAGGGTTTCATCCGATCACACATCCACTGACCACCGCCATGAGCAGGGGGTGACCAGACCATGACCGAGCCGGTCGTTCTCGTGTCCATGCCGTTCCTGGAGGCCGACCGGCCGTCCATCCAGCTCGGGCTGCTCAAGGCGATCGCGGAGCAGCACGGGTTCCCGGCGCGGACCCTGCACCTGAACCTCGACTTCGCCGTGCGGATCGGCTTGGACTACTACCAGTCGCTGGCCGAGCACCGGGGACGGCAGATCGGCGACTGGCTGTTCTCGGTCGAAGCGTTCGGCGAGGCCGCGCCGGATCCGGACGGCAAGCTGCTCGAGGAGATCGGGGCCGGACTGTCCTACCTGGACGGTCCGGCCGAGCCCGCGGCGGCGCGGCTACGGGGTACGCGCGAGCGGGACGTTCCCGCGTACCTCGACGCCGTCGCCGGGGAGTTCGCCGGGGTCCGGGTGGCCTGCTTCAGCTCGACGTTCCAGCAGAACGCGGCGTCGTTCGCGCTCGCGCGGCTGCTGAAGGAGCGCCACCCCGGCATCGTCACCGTGTTCGGCGGCGCCAACTTCGACGGCGAGATGGGCCTGGAGCTGGTGCGGACCGTGGACTGCATCGACTTCGCCGTCGTCGGCGAGGGCGACGTCGCGTTCCCGCGCCTGCTGGACGCGCTCGCGAACGATACGGACCCGGGCGGGATTCCCGGTGTCGCCCGGCGCGTGGGAAACGACGTCGTGGCGGCACCTCCGGAGGCGCCGCACAGCCGGCTCGACGACCTGCCCGTGCCGGACTACGGCGAGTACTTCGCCCGTGCCGCGCGGCTCAGGCTGCCTGCCGACGACGTCGCGATCCCGTTCGAGTCGGCCCGGGGCTGCTGGTGGGGAGCCAAGCACCACTGCACGTTCTGCGGGCTCAACGGGACCACCATGCAGTTCCGCGCCAAGTCGCCCGCCAAGGTGCTCGACGAGCTCGACCGGCAGGCGCGGCGGTACGGCGCGTTCCGGTTCGACGCCGTGGACAACATCCTCGAGCCGAGCTACCTGAAGGAGCTGTTCCCGGCGATGACCGAGGGGGCCCGGGACTACCGGATCTTCTACGAGGTCAAGGCGAACCTGACCCGGGCGCAGCTCAAGGTGCTCGCCGGGGCGGGTGTCGACCGGCTGCAGCCCGGCCTCGAGTCGCTGAGCTCGGAGGTGCTCCGGCTGATGGACAAGGGGGTCCGGGCCGCGCAGAACGTCAACCTGCTGCGCTGGGCCGGGTACTACGGGATCTCCGTCGGCTGGAACATCCTCTGGGGTTTCCCGGGCGAGACCGCTGATGCCTACACGGCGCAGGCGGCGGTGGTCCCGGACCTGGTCCACCTCCAGCCGCCGGCCGGCGCGGACCGGGTCTGGCTGGAGCGGTTCAGCCCGCTGTTCACCCAGCCGGCCCGGTTCCCGCTGCGGCGGCGCGAACCCGAACCCAGCTACCGGCACGTCTACCCGTCCACAGTGGACCTCGACCGGGTCGCCTACTTCTTCGACTACGAAACGGAGGCCGCCCTCGACCCGGACGTCTACACCCCGCTGGCCGACGCCGTGTCCACGTGGACGTCGGCGTGGCAGGAGGCCCCGCGGCCGTTCCTCGTCTACCGGTCCGCCCCCGGCTTCCTGCAGATCCACGACGGCCGGCAGCCGGACCGCGCCGGCGTCCACACCTTCCGCGACGCGCTCGCCGGCATCTACCTCGCCTGTGTCGAGCGGCCCCGCACCGCCGCGGCCGTGCACCGCGAACTCGGCCTCACCGCACCGGTCGCCCAGGTCGAGGAGGTCTTCCGCGAGTTCGCGGCGCGCGGGCTGATGTTCCTCGACGAGAACCTGGCGCTGTCACTGGCGCTGCCCGCCACGCGGGGCCGGTGACGCGTATCAAGGCCGGGTTCCGCTCCTCTGTCCGGCTGCGGGGGTGGACGAGCAGAAAGGCCGTGTCATGGATCCGTCGGCCATCATGGTGGCGGCGAACGCCGCCGCGCGGCGTCTCACCGGCTGGACCCCGTGGGAGTTCACCTGGGGGCCGATCAGGAAGGGGAACTGCACGATGGCCGCGGGGGCCAGGTGGACCCTCTTCCCCAACGGGACCGCCACCTTCGACGGCACCGTGTCCAGTGTGGACGACGACGCCGCGTGGGTGATCTGGCACGTCGACCTGCTGGACGCCGGGTGGGCCGTGCTGGGCTCGCTGGCCACCGAACACCCCGTCGGGGGTGACTGGCGCAAGTTCGTGCGGACCATGCCGAGCGGCGCGGAACCCTACCGGTTCCGCGCCTGGGCGAGTTTCGAGCCGGATCTGTGGGACGACATCGCCCACCTGAAGATGTACTCGAGCTGCTGAACCGTGGTTCAGGCTCGCGGCAGCTCGTAGGCCGCGGTGAAACCGGTCATCAGCTCGGTGCCGAAGGTGCGGTCGCACCGGTGCACGTCCGCGGCGAAGGCGGTTCCCTTCCCCGTGGACGGTGGTACCGGGGCGGATCCGCAACCGCCGGAGAAATACACCGCGTGTCGCCCGCCCGCCTCCGGGCGCCGGGCTGGCACGATCGGGCCATGGAACGCGTGCTCGGCATCGGTGGTTACTTCATCCGCGCTTCGGACCCGGCGCGCCTGGGCGCCTGGTACCGGGACAGCCTCGGCCTCGACGCCGACGAGCACGGCCTGTGGCGCCAGGAGGCGGGCCCCACGGTCTTCGCGCCGTTCGAGGCCGGGACCGACTACTTCGGGTCCCCGACCCAGCAGACCATGCTCAACTTCCGGGTCCGCGACCTGGACGCCATGCTCGCCCAGCTCCGCGACCGGGGCGCCGACGTCGCCGAGGAGACCCAGGACATGGACGGCGTCGGCCGCTTCGGCTGGGTCACCGACCCCGAGGGCAACCGCATCGAACTCTGGCAGTCGGCCTAGTCCAGCCCGCGCAGCTTCGCGGGCTGAGCTTTCTTCGGATCGGGCTTTACCTCGTGACCGGCGGCAGGAGCGCCGCCGACGCCGGACTCGATGGCCGCCGTCACGATGCGGTTGCGGTCGCCTGAGGACAGCACGCCGTTGCTGACCAGCTCCTGGGTCACCGCCTTCACGTGCTTCACGAACCGGTCGTGGGACGCGTACTCCGCGTTCTCGTCGATGACGTCGTTGAGCGTGCAGCCGTTGCCGATGTCGGTGTTCTCGACCTGGCTGTCGACCCCGCCGATCACCACGGTCTCCCGGGTGTCGGAGTTCGGGCAGGCGTCCGGCGGTGGCGGCGTCGCGACCACCTTGAACGTCCCCGACTGCTCCGCCGAGACGTTCCCGGCGACGTCGGCGGCCCGGAACCGGACCGTGTGCGCGCCGAGCGCGGACACCACCACCGGCGCGGTGTACCGCGTCCACGCGCCGCTGTCCACTTTGTACTCGGCGAAGTCCACACCGGACTCCGCGTCGGCCGCCGTCAGCGTCACCGTCGCCTGGCCGACGTACGACCAGTCGCCGCTCTGCTTGCCGCTCACCGTCAGGGACACCGTGGGCGCGGTCGTGTCGCCACCGGCGACCACGGAGAAGGACACACTCCCCACCGCAGAGGTGTTACCCGCGACGTCACGAGCCCGGTAGTCCACCGTGTGCGCGCCGGCCGAAGAAACCTGAACCGGAGCGGAGTAGGCGGTCCACGCACCACCGTCCACTCGGTACTCCACGGCGCCGACCCCGGAACCCGCGTCCGACGCCGTGACCGTGACGACCGCCTTGCCGACGTAGTTGCCGTCACCGTCCTGCGTGCCGGCCACGGAGGCCGTGACGACCGGCGCCGTCGTGTCGCTCTTCACCACCGTGAAGTGGGTCATCCCCTCCGGTGACGTGTTCCCGGCGACGTCACGAGCCCGGTAGGAGAGCATGTGCATGCCCGCCGCGGTCACCGGAACCGGTGCCGTGTAGGCGGTCCACGCGCCGTCGTCCAGTTTGTACTCGACGGCGGCGACCCCGGAATCCGCGTCCGTCGCTGTGATCGTTGCCGTCGCGACGTCGACGTAGTTGCCCGACGCATCCTGCGTACCGGCGAGCGAGGCGGTCACCGTGGGCGCGGTGCCGTCCCCCTCCCGTTCGACGATCGTGAAGTGCGCCATGCCTTCGGCGGACGTGTTCCCGGCGACGTCGGTCGCGCGGTAAGCCAGCATGTGCATGCCCAGCGACGACACGACGACCGGCGCCGAATACGGCGTCCAGGTTCCGCCGTCGAGCTGGTACTCGACCGACGCGACGCCGGAGCCCGCGTCGGTCGCGGTCAGCGCCACGGAAGCCGACCCGAGGTAGTTGCCGGACGGGTCCTGGTCACCCGTCACTGCGGCGGTCACTGTCGGCGCGGTGGTGTCGCCGGTGCCGTCGGACACCACGAACTCCCCCACCATCGACGTGTGACCGGGGATGGTGCAGAAGTACCGGTACTTGCCCGGGGTGAGGGTGACGACGGCCTCGTGCCGGCCGTTCTGCGGGTCGAACGGGTTGGCCAGGACGTTCAGCGTGACGTCGTGGTTGTACCCCGGCGTCGAGGTGTCGAACGTCAGGGTGTGCGACATCCCCGTCGTGTTGCCGGTGGCTTCGCTGTTCTCGAAGACGATCGTGGTCTCGCCGGGCAGCGCGCCCGTCGGCGCGGACGCGTATTCGGTGGTGCTGTTGCTCCCGGTCCAGGTCAGGGTCTGGACCGGCGCCGCCACCGCGGGGGTGGCGAGCCCGAGCAGGGCCAGGAAAGCGGCCAGCAGCACGGCGATCAGGCGTGGGGACATCGCGGAAACCTTCCTGGGAGGAACGGGGGCCGGGCGTGTGCCCGGCCCCCGTCGCGCTACAGCTGCCGCACCCGGATGTTGCGGAACTCGGTCAGGTCGTTGTCACTGTGGTTCTGCAACCCGATGAACCCGCTGACGAACTGCCGCAGGTCGGTCGGCGGGTCCCCGGCGCGCGAGGACTGCTGGCCGGGCGTGTTGTCGAACTCGTTGATCACCACGCCGTTGCGGACGATCGTGTAGTGCTGCCCGACGACCTTGATCTCGTAGTCGTTCCAGGTCGCCTTCGGCCGCGCCCCCGCCTGGTCCAGCGGGCGCGGGTCGAAGTTGTAGATCGACCCGGTCTTCTGCGGCTCACCACTGTCGCCGTCGTAGATCTGGACCTCGTGGCCGCAGTAGATCGCGACCCACGCCTGCGACGTTCGCGCCGAGCCGACCGTCCCGCAGCTGCCCGCCGGCCGCTCGGCCAGCGGTGTCCGCGGATCCGGGAACCGGACGAAGACCCCGCTGTTGGCCCGGTTCGGGTCCGGGGCGATGTCCTTGAACTGCAGTTTCACCGAGAAGTCCCCGAACTGGCGCTGGGCGTACCAGAGCATGCCCAGCCCGCCGGCCGAGCGGATCGACCCGTCGGGTTGCAGCGTGAACTGCCCGGACGGCGCCTGTTCCCAGGCCCGCAGCGAGTCGGCCGTGCCGTCGAAGAGCGCCTCGTAGCCAGTGGTGCCCGGCTTCCCGATCGGCGACGCCTCCGCCGCCGCGTTCAGCTCGGCCGCCTCGGGAGTGCTGAGCACCCCGAGCTCGTCGAGCGTCTCGGTGGCCTGCTCGACGTGGTTGACGAACGCGGCGTGCGTGCTCCACGTGCCTTCGTCGTCGATGAAGTCGTCGACCGTGCAGCCACCGCCGGCGTTGCGGTTCGGCACCTTGGTGATGGTGTCGCCCAAGGTCACCACCGGACTCGGGTCGGCCACCGCGCACCCGACGTTCACCGCGGTCCGGGTGGTCACCGCCTCACCGTCCGCGTAGGTCACGGTCAGCTTGGCGGTGAAGATCCCGGTGCGCGGGTAGGTGTGGCGCGGGTCGGCCTGGGTGGACACCGAGCCGTCGCCGAACTCCCAGCGGTAGGACACACCGCCGGACTTCGACCCGGTGAACGCCGCCGTCAGCGCCTTGTTCTGCACCAGCACCGACGACGCGGCCGGCGCCGGGGTCGGCGCGCCACCGGTGTAGCTGATCTTCAGCAGCTTCTGGTTGGCGTCCAGGGAGAAGAAGCCGTTGCCGTAGTCGAGCACGTACAGCGCGCCGTCCGGCCCGAACTTGGCGTCCATCCAGCTCTGCACCCGGTTGTCCCCCGCGCCGCCCGGGATGATCTGGCGGAACGTCTCGGCGAACACCGGCGGCTGGTGCGTCGGCACGCCCGCCGGGTCCACGGTCACCGCGACCCGGTTCTGGGCGTTGGACTCGTCGCCGATGAACCACTTGTTGTCCCAGTACGCCGGCCACGCGACACCGCTGTTCGTGTTGACCAGGGAGCGGTGGTACGTCGGACCGGACATGACGGCCTGGCCGCCACCCCGCAGGTACGGCTGGGTGTAGGTGGCGTCCGCCGCGTTGTACGTCGGGATGGAGCTGTTGGGGCGGTTGGGGAAGACCGGGCCGCCGCCGTCGGGCGAGTACCAGATCATGTTGTCCTTGATCGGCGGCAGGTTCACCAGGCCGGTGTTGCGCGGCGAGGTGTTCACCGGGTTGTTGCAGTCGTACCAGCCGGTCAGCTCCGCGGCGTTCGTGCTGCTGCGGTCGCGGTAGGGCTGCCGGTTGCCCATGCAGTAGGGCCAGCCGTGGTTGCCCGCCTCGGTGATGATCGTCGCCGTTTCGTACTTCGCCGGCCCGAGTTCCGGGCTCGGCGAGGACGCGTCGGGGCCGACCCAGCCCGCGGTCATCCAGTTGTGCACCGGGTCGATCTGCAGCCGCGAGATGTTGCGGACGCCCATCACGTAGATCTCCGGGCGCGTCTTGTCCGCCGGCCCGTTCGGGAAGAGGTTGCCCTGCGGGATGGTGTACGTCCCGTTCGCCTCCGGGTGGATGCGCAGGATCTTGCCGTCGAGGTCGTTCGTGTTGCCTGCCGTGCGGCGCGCGTCCTGGAACGAGATGCCCTTGTAGTCGAGCGTCCAGTTGTTGCCCGAGTAGCCGTTCGAGCCGCCCGAGGAGTTGTTGTCCCCGGACCCGACGTAGAGGTTCCCGTCCTTGTCGAACGCCATGCCGCCGCCGGCGTGGCAGCAGCTGTGGATCTGGACGTCCCAGGACAGCAGGTCCTTGCGGGTGGCCTGGTCGAGCGTCTGCGCGGTGGCGTTGTAGGTGAAGCGCGAGACCGTGCGCTTGCCGATCCGCTTGTCGCGGTCGATCGACGCGTGCGGCATCCAGTAGGCGTACATGAACCCGTTCTCGGTGAACTTCGGGTCCAGCGTCAGCCCGAGCAGGCCCTCTTCGTTCTTGACGAGCTCGTCGCCGCTGCCGCGGTTGCCCATCACCGGCAAGGTCGTGAGCAGCTTGACCTTCTTGGTGACCGGGTCCCACTGGTGGACCGTGCCGCAGCCGAGGCCGACGTTCGGGTCGTCCCAGCTGACGATCGGCCCGGTCGGGCAGGCCGCCTTGCCGATGTAGAACACCTTGCCGTCCGGCGCGATGGTGAGCCCGTGCGGCTCGCCGATCTGGTCGAGCTGCCCGGCCGCGTTCTTCCCGGTCAGCCGCTCGACCTTGTAGTTCGCGGCGATCCCGGCCTGGCAGTCGCCGCGCACCATCCCGGTGGTCCAGCGCAGGGCGCCGAGCAGGTGCTGCCGGAACTGCGCCTCGCCGTAGGACCCTTCGGTGCGGCCCATGCCGGTGTAGAAGGAGCGGCCGCCGTCGTAGTCACGGCACCACGAGACCGGGTGGAACGCACCGTTCGCGCCGACCCCCGGGTTGTAGCCCTTCTCCTCGACCTGGGCGACCGTGTGGACGGTGCCGACCGGGTTGGACTCCCAGTTGAGCCAGCGGTCGGTGCGCGTCCAGTTCTGCGGCAGCCCGGCGGTGGCCGGGTGCTGGGCGTCGAGGACGTCGACGACGGCCTGCTGCGGTGCGGGCTCGGGCGGCGGCGGGGTCGTCGAGGTGTCCTTGAACAGCTTGAGGTCCGCGAGCTGGATGAGCGGCTCACCCGCGTTCGCGGTGATGTTCAGCCGGTAGTTCGGGTAGACCGTGGTGTTGGCGAAGGTGAACGTCCGCGTCTGGAACCGGTCGGTGAACGTCTCGTTCGTGCGGGTGTCCAGGTCGGTCCAGGCCTGCCCGTCGGCGGAACCCTGCAGGGTCCAGCTCTTCGGGTCGCGGCCGGGGAAGTCGTTCGCCGAGACCAGCGAGTAGCTGCTGACCGCGACCGGGGTGGCCAGCTTGTAGGCCGCCCAGCCGGTCGTCGCGCGCGCCAGCCACTTGGTGTTCTCGTTGTTGTCGGCCAGTTTCTCCTTGGTCTCGTCCGGCGGGTTCTCCGCGCTGGCGGTCACCGACGCCACCGTCTCGGGCGTCGGGCGGGCGCCGACCGGGCGCGCGCCGATCAGGCCGGTGAACCACGGCGACGAGTCCTGCGCGCGAGCCGCGTCGGAGACGCCGAGGAACCCGCCGCCCGCCTTCATGTAGGCCTGCAGCGCGGCTTCCTGCTCCCGCGCGAGCGTCACGCCCTGCGCGGACAGGAACACCACACCGCGGTAGCGGGCCAGGTTGGCCGTGCTGAACACGGCCGGGTCGGACGAGGCCGTGACCGTGATGCCGTTGTCCTGGCCGAGCCGCGCGATCGCGTCCGCCGCGCGCAGCACCGGGTCCTTCTGGCCGTCCGCCGAGCCGTGGAAGACCAGGACGTTCACCGGCACGTTCACCACGGCCGGCGCCGCCTGGGCCACCGGCATCACCATCAACGGCGAGCCGGCCGCGAGGACTGACCCGATGGCGAGCACCAGCGCTCCGCGTCTGCCGAACCAACGTCGTTTCATGGCTCCCCTCCTCATGCGTGCGTCCGGCCGTCGGGACTCATGTCGTGCCCGGCGTGGCCGTGCTGCTTGAACCGGTCGATCGCTTCCTGGGCGCCGTCGGGCATCCCGCCGTCGGCGTTGCGGACCAGGAACAGGCCCACCATCCCGCCGTCGGAGTGGGTCTGGACGTGGCAGTGGTACATCCACACCCCCGGCCCGGCGCCTTCCCCGGCGATCACCTGGAAACCGAACGAGCTGCCGGGGTCGAGGTTCTTGTTGTCGACGACCTGCGCGTTGTCGGCGGCGCCGTCGAGCATCCCGGTGCGGGTGTCGGCCCAGCGGTGCCCGTGCAGGTGGAACGTGTGCGGCAGGCTGCCGTAGCCGACGCAGACCCACTCGACGCGCTCGCCGAGGCGGGCCTCGAACATCGGCGTGTCGGGCGCCATCTCGTGGTTGATCATCATCTCGTTGAACACGACGGTGTACTGCTTGGCCGGCAGCAGGTCGCCGCGCTTGCGCACGATCAGCCCGCCGTAGAGCCCGCGGGCGAGACCGCCGGTGCCGTGGTCGGTGCCCATCGCGTGGTCGTGGTAGTGCCAGTACCCGGCGCTGCCCGGCATCCAGAACCCGCCGCTCGCTTCGTAGCGGGTCCGCGTCTTCCAGGTGTAGGTCCGCGTCTCGCGCGGGTTGTTGAACGACGCGTTGAGCGGGGCGCCGTCGGACGCGGTGTCGTAGGTGACCCCGTGCGGGTGGATCGACAGCCGCTGGTCGGTCAGGTTGACGAGCTCGATCTCGACGGTGTCGCCCTCGTAGACCTCCAGCAGCGGCCCCGGGATCGTGGCCTTGCCCGGCTCGAGGCCGTAGCCGTACAGGCCACCGGGCAGCGCCTCGGCGTAGATCGTGATCCGGCGGGTCAGGCCCGCCGCCGACGCCGCGTCGGCGGCGACGCCGACCGCCGGGATCAGCACCCCCGCGGCGGTTCCGGCCAGCATCGACCGGCGTGACACTCGCATGTGGACTCCCCCGCGTCTCAGAAGCGCACGGTGCGCAGGTACTCGAACCCGACCTTGGCGGTGTTCAGCGGATCCGTCGGCTCGTCGTGCTCGACGATGTACTCGGCGATGTTGTGGCAGGACGCGGCGAAGATGCGCGGGAAGTTGATCACCCCGGTGCCGGGGTCGGTCATCTGCCCGTCCGCGGTCCGGTCCTTCACGTGGTACTGCGTCACGCGCGGGTAGTTGCGCCGGAACAGCTCGACGGGGTCCGCGCCGCCGTTCACGGCCCAGAAGAGGTCGATCTCCAGGTGGACGTCCCGCTTGTTCGTCTTCGACGTCAGCACGTCGTACGGGAGCACGCCGTCGATCGGGTGGAACTCGTGGTCGTGGTTGTGGTAGCCGAGCTTGAGCCCGGCCTTCTTGAACGCCACCGCCGCGGTGTTCATCCGGCCCGCGAAGGCCTCCCACTCGGCGATGGTGCCGAACTGCGCGAACGGCACGACGGCGAAGGAGTTCCCGAGGATCTTCGCGTCGGCGATGGTCTGGTTCAGGTCGCCGTCGATGCCGACGTGCGTCGAGGACGCCTTGAGGTGGTTCTTGTCGAGGATCGCGCGGAACTCGGTGGCGCTGCGCCCGTACGTCCCGGCCAGCTCGACCTTCCGGTAGCCGATGTCGGCCAGCGCGGACAGCGTGCCCTCGGGGTCGTTCTGCAGCAGGGAACGCAGGGAGTAGAGCTGGATGCTGATCCTGTCGAGCGGAACGCGCTGCCTGCCTGGTGACGCGCTCGCGGTGCCGGGCAGCGCGAGCGCCGCCGCCCCGACCGTGAGCGCCGCTGTCGCGACGTTCAGGATCGTCCTTCGGGAGTACTGCTCAGCTTCATGACCGCACATGGAACTCCCTCATCTCGTTCGCTGACGTGCTGAAGAGCTGAAAAGCGGAAACGGGAACTAGTCCGCGATCGCGATCCACGCCGACTGCGTGGAAGCGCTTTCCTCGACGGCGTGCAGCACGCGCTGGACACGCAGGCCGGCGTCGAAACCCGGCTCGGGATCGGTGCCCGCGCCGATGGCGTCGAGCAGGTCGGCGACCTCGTGGGTGAACGTGTGCTCGTACCCGAGGAGGTGCCCCGGTGGCCACCACACGCCGACGTACGGGTGCTCCGGTTCGGTGACGAGGATGCGCCGGAACCCCGCCTCGGTACCGCCGCCCTCGTACCACTGGAGTTCGTTCATCGACTCGAAGTCGAAGGCCAGGCTGGCTTTCGACCCGTTGACCTCGAGCCGCATCGCGTTCTTGCGGCCCAGCGCGAACCGCGTGGCTTCGAAGCTCGCCACGGCTCCGCCGGACAGCCGCGCCAGGAACAACGCGGTGTCGTCGACCGTCACCGCGTCCGTCCCGCCGTTCTCGGACGGCCGCTCGTGCACGAAGGTGTCGGTCAGCGCCGAAACCCCGGTGAGATGCTCGCCGGTGACGAACTGCGCGGCGTCGACGATGTGCGCGCCGAGGTCGCCCAGGGCGCCCGACCCGGCGGATTCACGGCGCAGCCGCCAGGTCATCGGCAACCGCGGGTCGGACAGCCAGTCCTGCAGGTAGACCGACCGCACGTGCCGGATCTCGCCGAGTGCCCCGCCCGCCACCAGGTTCCTGGCGTGGGCGAGCGCGGGCACCCGGCGGTAGTTGAACGCGACCATGGCCCGTACCCCCAGTTCACGGGCCCGTCGCGCCGCCTCGGCCATCGCTTCGGCCTCGGCCACCGAATTCGCCAGCGGTTTCTCGCACAGCACGTGTTTCCCGGCTTCCAGCGCGGCGATCGCGATCTCCGCGTGGCTGTCACCCGGCGTGCAGATGTCGACCAGGTCGACGTCGTCGCGCGCGATGAGCTTCCGCCAGTCCGTTTCGACGTCGGCCCAGCCGAACCGCTGCGCCGCCGCCTTGGCCCGGGTCTCGTCCCGCCCGGCGAGGACGGCGAGTCTCGGCACCAGCGGTGGGTCGAAGAACCGGTGCACGCTGCGCCAGGCGTGCGAATGCACCGCACCCATGAACGCGTGGCCCACCATGCCGATCCCGATCGTTTCCCGTGCCGGGCTCAATGCCCCTCCTTCGGTTTGGTGAAGCCAGGTCAGGAGTCGAAGCCGACGTCGAGGTACTGGTCGACGTTCTCCTTGGTGACGACGGCGGAGTACGTCGTGATCTCGGCCGGGATGTCGTGCTCGGCGAGGTCGGCGACCCCCTTGCTCTGCCCGAGCAGGCGGGCCAGCGCGATCGCGGTCGAGGCCATCGACGGGCTGTAGAGCACGGTCGCCTTGATCGGCGACGCGTCGGCCTTGATCAGGTTCATCATGTTCTTCGAGCCGGCGCCGCCGACCATGATGAACTCCTTGCGGCCCGCGGTGTCGATCGCGGCGTTGACGCCGATGCCCTGGTCGTCGTCGTGGTTCCACAGCGCGTCCAGCTTGGGCGCGCTCTGGAGCAGGTTCGCGGTCTGCTGCTCACCCGACTCCGACGTGAACTGCGCCGAGACCCGCGGGCCGACCTTGTACCCGGCGCGCGCGAGGGCGTCCGAGAAGCCCTTACTGCGTTCCTGGGTCAGCGGCAGCGAGTCGATCCCGGCGACCTCGCCGATGACCGGGTTGGCGACGTTCTTCGCCTTGAGCTGCTTCGCGATGTAGTCGCCGGCGTTGACGCCCATCCGGTAGTTGTCGCCGCCGATCCACGTGCGGTACGCGAGCGGCGTGTCGAAGACGCGGTCCAGGTTGATCACCGGGATCCCGGCGTCCATCGCCTGCTGCCCGACCGAGGTGAGGGCCTTGCCGTCGAAGGGCAGGATCACCAGCACGTTCACCTTGGCGTTGATCAGCGTCTCGACCTGGGAGATCTGCTGGTTGACGTCGTTGGTGCCCTCGGTGGCGCTGAACTTCACCTCGCTGAACTTCTGCGCCTGGGCCTTGGCGTTCTTGGTGATCGCCGCGATCCAGCCGTGGTCGGCGGCGGGCGCGGAGAAGCCGATGGTGACCGGCTTTCCCGGCTCGGCGTTGCTGCCCGCGTTGGCGACGGGCGCGTTCGACTCCGAGTTCGCGGGCGTGTTCGACGTGCAGCCGGCCAGCACCGCGCCGGCGCCGAGGGCGGCGCCGCCGAGGAGGAACCCCCGGCGGGCGAGGAAGGGTTGTTCGGTCATGACGACCTCCAGAAGTGGTGATTACTACGGAGTCCTGGCCTTCCTGGCCCGGAACTGCAGGAGCACGGCGAGCACGATGATCACGCCCTTGGCGATGTTCTGGATGTCGGTGTCCAGGTTGTTGAGCGTGAAGAGGTTGGACAGCACCGTGAAGATCAGCACGCCGATCAGGGTGCCGATCAGCGAGCCGCGGCCGCCGGTGAGCAGGGTGCCGCCGATGACGACCGCCGCGATCGCGTCGAGCTCGTAGAACATGCCGTTGGTGGACGCGCCCGCGGTCGTCCGCGCGACGACCATGAGCGCGGCGATCCCGCAGCACAGCCCGGCGACGCCGTAGACGAGCGCGAGGTGCCGCTTGACGTTGATCCCGGCCAGCCGCGACGCCTCGATGTTGCCACCGACCGCGAAGGTCCGGCGGCCGAAGGTGGTGCGGTTGAGCACGACCCAGCCGACCACGAACACCAGTGCGAACAGCCAGATCAGCACCGGGATGCCGAGCAGCGCGCCGCGGAAGAAGGTGAGGAAGTCCTGGTCGGCGACGACCTGCGTGCGGCGGCCGCTGAGCCGCTCGGCGAGCCCGCGTGCCGAGACGTACATCGCGAGCGTCGCGATGAACGGCACGACCTTGCCGTAGGAGACGAGCACGCCGTTGACCAGCCCGCAGCCGAGACCCACTGCGAGTCCGCAGAGGACCATCACCCACGGGCCGTAGGACTGCGTGGCCAGTGTCGTCAGCCAGACGCTCGACAGCGCGACGATCGAGCCGACGGACAGGTCGATGCCGCCACTGATGATCACGAACGTCATCCCGACGCTGACCACGCCGATCGCCGCGGCGAGCCGCAGGATCGTCGAGATGTTGCTTTCGGTGAAGAACAGCTCGGGCCGGGTGAACTGGCCGACCAGGCACAGCACCACGAGCACGCCGGCCAGGCCCAGCAGCCGCGGGTCGGCCCGGAAGGAGAACCGCCTCGCCGGTGCGGACAGCGCTTTCGGTGGTGCCGTTTCGGTGTCGGTCATGCCGCGCTCCCCTCGAGAATCACGTCGAGCACCCCGGCCTCGGTGAGCCCGGACGAGGGCCGGTCGGCGAGGACGCGGCCCTCGCGCAGCACCAGCACCCGGTCGGACAACCCGAGCACTTCGGGGATCTCGCTGGACACCAGCACGATCGCCACGCCGCTCGCGGCCAGCTCGTCGATCAGCCGGTACAGCTCGGCGCGGGCGCCGACGTCGACCCCGCGGGTCGGCTCGTCGAGCAGCAGCACCCGGCAGCCGCGCACCAGCCACCTGGCCAGCACCGCCTTCTGCTGGTTGCCGCCCGAGAGCGTGCGGACGATCCGCCGCGGGTCGGCGGGGCGCAGGTCGAGGCGCCGCAGGCTCGCGCCGGCGTCGTCCAGTTCCTTCCCGCGTTCGGTGAACCCGAGCTTCGCGTAGCGGCCGAGGCTGGCCAGCGTCACGTTGTGCACCACCGGCAGGTCCAGCAGGAGCCCCTGGCTCTTGCGTTCCTCCGGGGCCAGCCCGATTCCCGCCTTGACGGCGGCGCCGATGTTCCCGGGGCTCAGCGCTTTCCCCTGCACCGCAACGGTTCCGCTGTCGGCCTTGCGCGCGCCGAAGATCGTCTCCAGCAGCTCGCTGCGGCCGGAGCCGACCAGGCCGGCGATGCCGACGACCTCTCCGGCGTGGACGGTGAAGCTCACGTCCTCGAACTCGCCGTCGCGGGTCAGCCCTTCGACTTCGAGCAGCGGTGTGGTGCGGTCGGCGTGCCCGTCGTGGCGCGGCCCGAACACCGTCTCGACCTTGCGCCCGGCCATCAACGCGACCAGGTCGGACGTCGGCGTCGTGCGGGCGTCGAGTCCGGTACCGACCGTCTGACCGTCCTTGAGCACGGTCACCCGGTGCCCGATCCGGCGCAGCTCCTCGAGCCGGTGGGAGATGTAGACGACCGAGACGCCGTCGGCGGTCAGCTCGCCGACGATGCGGAAGAGGTTGTCGACCTCCTCACCGGCCAGCGCCGCGGTGGGCTCGTCCATCACGAGCAGCCGGGCGTCGTGGGCCAGCGCGCGGGCCATCGACACCAGCTGCTGGCCCGCCGCGGACAGCTTGCCGACCTCGTGCCACGGCCGGATGTTCGCGTGACCCAGCCGGGCCATCAGCCGGGCGGCCTCGTCCCGGGCCTGCGAGATCCGGGTGAACCCGAACCGGGCGCGCTCGTGACCGAGGAAGATGTTGTCCGCCACCGAAAGCCCGGGCACGAGGTCGAGCTCCTGGTACATGGTGGCGATGCCCAGGCGCAGCGCGTCGACCGGCGAGCCGAGTTCGACCCGTTGTCCCTGCCAGGTGATCTCGCCCGCGTCCGGCCGGTGCGCGCCGGAGAGGACCTTGATCAGCGTCGACTTGCCGGCGCCGTTCTGCCCGAGCAGGCAGTGCACCTCGCCGGGTTCGACGTCGAGGTCGACGCCGTCGAGCGCGCGGACGCCCGGGAAGGACTTCACGATCCCGCGAACGGAAAGCAGGCTCATACCGAGGCCTCCTCGGTGCCGGCGGCGAGGGTGGGGTCGGTGAACAGGCGTTCGGCCGCCAGGTGCGCGGCACCGCGCAGCGGGGCGCCGAGGCCGAGTGCGGACGCCACGACCCGGGCGTGCCGCTCCGGCTGGGCGTGGGCGGCGAGTTCGACGCGGACCGGTTCCACCAGCCACTCCCCCAGTTCCGCGAAGTAGCCGCCGAGCACGACGACGTCCGGGTCGAGCACGTCGACCACAGTGGACAGTGCGACACCGAGCGCGACGCCGAGTTCGTGCACCGCGGTGACCGCGCGCTGGTCGCCGCGCCGCACGCGGTCCTTCAGCAGCGCGACCCGGCCTTCGACACCGAGTGCGGGGTCGAGCAGCGGGTCACCCGGCGCGGCGGCCGCGCGCAGGACCGCGGCCAGGTTCGCCTTCGTCTCGAGGCAGCCGGTGCGGCCGCAGGAACACCGCTCGCCGAACGGGTCGACGGCGATGTGCCCGACCTCGCCCGCGAAGCCGCGTGCGCCGCGCAGGACCACACCGCCGGACACGAGCCCGCCGCCGACCGCCGTCCCGCCGCTGAGGTAGAACAGCTCGCCGATTCCGGTGAGCGACTCGGCGAGCGCGCCGAGGTTGGCTTCGTTGTCCACGGCGACCGCGTCGGCGGGGAGGTTCAGCCGGGCGGCCATGAGGCCGGCGATCTCCGCGTCACGCCAGCGCAGGGCCGGGGCGAACCGCAGCACCGCGGCGGCCGAGTCGACCAGCCCGGGCACCGAGATCGCGACGCCGACCGGCGGGCCGGGCAGTACCCGGTGCGCGAGGTGGGCGAGCTCGTCCATGCCGCGCTGCAGCCCCGCCGCGGCGACGTCGACGGTCTCGGCCCGCTCGGCCAGCACCCGGCCGGACAGGTCGGTGACCACCGCCGACAGCCGGTCCGCCTCGATGCCCAAGGCCAGCGCGTAGGCGTCTTCGCCGTCCAGCTCGACCAGAACGCTGGGCCGGCCGTTGCCGGGGAGGACACCGGCGGGCCGGACCAGGCCCCGCCGCGCGAGTTCGGCGAGCAGGCCGGGAACGGCCGACTTCGCGACCCCGCAGCGGGTGGCCAGCTGGGTGCGGGACAGGGGGCCGGTGCGCAGGGCCCGCAGGACCGCGGCGAGGTTCGCCGTACGCGGGCTCACCGAGTCGGCTCGCCTGGTACCGGTCACGGCCACGATGCCCCCACCTGTGCTGCTGCGCCACTTTGTTACTCAGTCAGCGAAAGTAGGGTGACCCGTGTCACCCGTCAAGGTGATGAAGGCGTGCTTAGTCCGGTTTTCACCCGGATAGACGCGCCAAACCGTACATACTTTCGAATGTTTAGTGCAAAAGTCTGCACGGTTCGAGCGCTACGGCGGGGGTGTGTTCAGCGACCGAGGGTGAGGTTCCGATCGGCTCCTGCCGCAGGGGGTCGTGAGTGCGGCGGTCTGCTCCACCGGGGCGTGGCGCGGTGGCGATGGAGGATTTGGGACGCCTGACGGCCAGATTCCTCCATCGCCGAGCGCCGAGACTCCTGGAGCCCGACCAGCTCCCGCCGCAGACCTCTTGCGTGGGGGCGCGTCAGCTGCTGAGGGTGAAGGCCCGGTCGGTCGCGGACCACGCAGCACCGATCACGCCCGCCGTCTCGCCGAGTTCGGACGGCCGACCCGAGTCAACCACGAGTGAGCCGGTCGGGAATCTTCGGCCCCGGGACACGGCCGCGAAGTATCGATGGAGGATTTGGGACGCTGAGTGTCCAGAAAGCTCCATCGACGAGCGCTGAGGCCCCTGCCGTGACGCGGCTCTGAACGCCCACAACCGCAGGCGAGCGTGGTCAGCTGCTGAGGGTGAAGGCCCGGTCGGTCGCGGACCACGCCGCACCGATCACGCCCGCCGTCTCGCCGAGTTCGGACAGCACGATCGGGAGGTTGCCGGTCGCCAGGGGCAGGGAGCGGCGGTACACCGCGCTGCGCACCTCGGCGAGCAGCTGGTGCCCGAGCTGCGCCACGCCGCCGCCGATCACCACCATGCCCGGGTTGATGAAGCTGACCAGCGACGCGACGACGTGGCCGAGCCGGCGCCCGCCGTCGCGGATCAGGTTGACCGCGCCGAAGTCGCCCGCCGCGGCGGCTCGGCCGACGTCGCGGGCGGTGACCACCCCGCGTTCGGCGGCGGCGTCGGCGAGGTGGGCCGACCGGCCGCTGCGCGCGAGGGCCAGCCCGTCGCGGGCCAGCGCGGCGCCGCCGAAGTAGGCCTCCAGGCAGCCGACCTCCCCGCAGGCGCAGGTCGGGCCGAAGTCGTCGAGCCGGATGTGCCCGATGTCCCCGGCCGTGCCGGCGACCCCGCGGTACACCTTGCCGCCGAGCACGATGCCACAGCCGATCCCGGTGCCGATCTTGACGAACATCAGGTCGTCGGTCGAACGCGCGACCCCGGCGTGCCGTTCGCCGAGGGCCATCGCGTTGACGTCGTTGTCCACCGCCACCGGGCAGCCCCAGAGCCCGCCGAGGTGGTCCCGCACGTTGAACCGGTCCCAGCCGGGCATGATCGGCGGGGCGACGGCCATCCCCTCGGCGAAGCTGACCGGCCCCGGCAGCCCGATGCCCGCGGCGACCAGCCGGCCGGGTGCCTCGTCCCGGACCTTCGCCGCCAGCTCGGCGACCCGGCGCAGCACCGGGTGCGGCCCCTGCCGGACGTCGCAGTCCTCGACGGTGTGCGCGAGCACCTCGCAGGACGCGTCGGTCACGGCCACGCCGACCGACGTCGCGCCGACGTCCACCGCCAGCACCCGCAGCTCACCGGAGAGCCGGACCAGCGTCGACCGGCGCCCGCCGCGGCTGGCCGAGGGCCCCGCGGTCTCGACCAGGCCGACCTCGTCGAGGCGCGCCACCTCGGCCCCGACCCGGGCGCGCGGCAGCTCCAGCCGCTCCCCCAGCTCGACCCGCGACATCGGGCCCTCGTCCCGCAGCAGCGTCAGCAACCGGGTCTGGTGCCGGGTTTCGACCATCGAGTGCTCCGGAGACGACGCCGTGGATACCCCGCTCATCCGGTGGAGCCTACTGTGCCGGCGGCCGTCACTCCGCTGATCCGGGGTTCTTGCGCTGGTTGGCGAGGAAGCGCGCTTTCTTCTGGCGATTCCCGCACGTGTTCATGTCGCACCATTTCCGGGTGCGGCTTTGGCTGGTGTCGAAGAAGGCGGCTTGGCACGTCGTCGAGGCGCACAACGCCAGTTTTCCGTCTCGTTCGCCCGCGATGATGCTGATCGCGTCGGCGGCGATCACGCCGAGGGCGTCCTCCACTCGGGACGCCGAACCGAGCTGCCATCGTCGTGTGCCCTCGGGCGTCAGGATGGCCGCCGCCTTGCCGTCAGCACTGCGGTGGTTGAGGACCTCGACGGCGGACGCGGGAAGCACGTCCCGGATCGCGGCCGCCGTCGCGGCGGCGTGAATCGATTCCCGCAGTTCCCGGGCGAGTTCGAGCTGAGCGGGCGTGCAGGAGTCCACGGCGAGGCCGCTCACCACCAGCCAGTCGACGAGCCGGCGCGGGGTGGGAATGCGTTCCACGGCATCGCCGTGACGCTCCGACAGAGTCCCCGTGAAGCTGGTCGCCAGCACATTTCCGAGGCGGAATTCGGGGAACTCGATACGCATGGAACCAGCTTAGCAGGTTGCGTGAAGCCTTGGACGCCTGTTAGAACCATCTAAGACGGTTCACGACGACAGGAGGGCTCATGACCACCGGCGTGCACGTATTCGCAGCCCAAGCACCCGACGCCGACCTCGACGATCTCTGCGCACGGCTGGCCGCCGCGCGGCTGCCGGAGCCCGAAACGGTCCGTGGCACCCCGCGACGGTGGGACCAGGGCGTTCCGCTCGCCGACCTCGTCGATCTCGTGGACTACTGGCGCACCGGCTACGACTGGCGCTCGTTCGAAGAGCGCCTCGACCGGATCGGCCAGTTCCGCACGACCATCGACGGTCTGGGCATCCACTTCCTGCACCGCCGATCCGCGCGCGCGGACGCCACACCGCTGCTCATGACGCACGGCTGGCCGGGCAGCGTCGCCGAGTTCGTCGACGTGATCGACGAGCTGGCGGATCCGGAAGACGCGGACGCGCCGGCGTTCCACGTCGTGGCGCCCTCGCTGCCGGGCTTCGGTCACAGCGACAAGCCGGCCACCACCGGCTGGGGAACCGAAAAGATCGCGGCCGCGTGGGTGGACCTGATGGGACGGCTCGGTTACCCCGAGTTCGCGGCCCACGGCGGCGACTGGGGCGGCAACATCACCACGGTGCTCGGCGGCCGGTTCCCGGAGCACGTTCTCGGCATCCACACGACCTTCGCCGAGGGACCGCCCGGCTTGACCACGGACGGCCTGACGGCGGCCGAACGCCGGTGGACCGAGGAAACCCGCCACTTCTGGCGCCACCGCGCGGCGTACGCGAAGCAGCAGGCGACCCGGCCGCAGACCATCGGCTACTCGCTCGTCGACTCACCGATCGGGCTGCTCGCCTGGATCCTCGACAAGTTCGCCGAATGGTCGGACACCGAGGACAGCCCGTTCGAGACGATTTCCCGCGACCGCGTGCTCGACGACGTCACCCTGTACTGGCTGACGCGATCCGGCGCGTCGGCGGCCCGCATCTACTACGAAAGCCACAACTCGCTCGATCCCGGCCTCCGGGTCGACGTCCCCTCGGCGATCACCATGTACCCCCGCGACATCGAGAAGTACCCGCGTGCCTGGTCGCAGGAGCGGTACCGCCGGATCGTCCGGTGGACGGAGCCCGAAACCGGCGGGCACTTCCCGTCGCTGGAGGTTCCCGGGTTCTTCGTCGACGATCTGCGCGAGGGTCTCGCGGCCGTGCTGGCCGCTCCTCGGTGAGCCGGATCATTCCTTGGGTTTCTTCGTCTTCTCCGGCTTCGGGGTCTTGGACGTCTTCGGCGCCTTGGTCTTGGTCTTTTCCTTGGTCTTGTCGGCCTTCTTCTGCTTCCCCGTCTCAGCGGCCGTCTCGCCCGACGCCTCCTCGCCGGCGCTGTCCGTGACGTCGGGCTCCTCGCTCGTCGTCACGACTCCCGGAACCTCCGGCGCGGTGGTGAGCTGCGGGGGCGAACCCGGGTTCTCACCCTGCCCGGCGGGTCTGGCCGGGGCCATCACCTTCGTCGGCGCCGGGGCCACCACCCCGCCGTCGGTCACGGACGCGGGCGGCCCGGCGGAGGTGCTCGCGCCGATCGTCACCGTCGTGACCAGTGCCGCGCTCGCGGCGGCCACCTTCGCCGCCGTGGCCCACGACAGGGCGGACGCTCCGGTTCCGGCGGCCGCGCCCGTGCCTGCGGCCGCGCCGGTCCCGGCGAGGGACCCGGACAGCCACTGCGTGACGAACGGGACGCCCAGCAGCAGCGGCGCGATCGCGGCGGGCAGTTCCTCGTTGAGCCGCCGGAGACCGGTGGCCAGCTCGCGGCAGTCGGCGCAGCGGTCGAGGTGGGTGGTGATCCGGTTCGCTTTGTGCTCCCCGATCCCGTCGCGCACCCACCGGGAGAGCTGGCCGCCGACGACGCGGCAGTTCCGCCGCCGCGCGGCCGGGATGTGCTGGTCCAGGTAGGCCTGCCGCAGCCCTTCCCGGGCGCGGTAGGCCAGCGCGGCGACGCTGTTGGGCGTCATCCCGAGGTCCTCCGCGATCCGCGCCGGCGAATCGCCGTCGATCTCGGTGCGCCACAGCACGGTCCGCCACCGTTCGGGCAGTTCGGCGAAGGCGTCCGCGGCGACGGTGGCGTGCAGCCGGCTCCCCACCGGCTCGTCGCTGCCCACCGCCGGCAGCACGTCCGGCACCTCGGCGACCACGGAGACGCCGGAATCGCGCCGGCGCCAGTTGATCATCGTGTTCCGGATGGTCGTGAGCAGGTACGCGCGGAAATCCTCGTCCGGACCCGCGCCCGAGCTCAGAATCCGCAGTACACGGGTGAATCCTTCGGCGATCAGGTCGTCGCGCTCGGCGGCGTCGGCCGCGATCGCGGCCGCCACCCGCCGGGCGGCGACCAGGTGCCGGTCGTAGAGCTGGCCGTACGCCGAGGTGTCCCCGCCTCGCACCGCCTCGATCAAGGCCGCGTCGCTCGGAACGTCTGCCGTCCCGGCCACCGCCGGCACCACCTCGGTCATGCACCCCCCTTTGCCCGTGCGCCTGCACGTGCAGAACGTCACGAGATGGTGGTGCACCGAGCGCCCCGGCGCAAGGCATCGGCGCCAAGTCCCGCCTTCCTCCGGGGAGAGCGCTTCCCGGGCCCGCTTTGTCAGGCTCTGCGGCGCTGAGGCGTGGTTTCAGCGGCGCCCGGCCAGCGCCCGCACCTCGTCCTCCCCGAGTGCCCGGCCGTACAACCGGAAATCGGCGACGGCGCCCTTCAGGTACGGGTGTTTCGGGTTCTGCGAGCGGCCGAGGTAGTTCAGCTGGGTGGCGCCGAGCAGGAGCGGGCTCATCAGCGGCGCCGGGTTCGCGCCGGTCAGCTCACCGCCGAAGTACAGGCGCAGCCCGGCGCCCGCGGTCACCACCACGTGCGTCCACACCCCCGCCGGGAGCGCGACGGCGGCGTCCACGAAGTCCTCCGTCTCCATCCCGCCGAGCTTCATCGCGCAGCGCGCGACGCCGAGCCCGGTGCGCGGGGTCAGGAAGAGGTAGGACTGCGCGTTGAACCCGAGGTCGAACACCCGCGCCGAGTTGACGATCGTGTCCGCCCGGACCCACATCGACACCGTCAGCTCGGTCAGGTTCGCCGGCAGGCCCGAAGCCAGCCGCACGTGCCCGTCGACGCCGTCCAGTTCGATGCCCCGCGCCCCATGGGTCGCGCCGCCCGAGAGGATGGCATCCGGCCAGCGGTGGGTGCTCTCGGCCAGGCTCGCGCCGAGCGGGTACAGCGCGACGGTCTTCGGCGCCGGGCGCTCCGGCGGTGAGGCGAAGTAGACGCTGTAGTGCTCGTGCTGGACGTCGAGGAACGGGCTCAGCCGCAGCCGCCGCTCCCCCGCCTGGACGCTGAACTCCGCGCGGCCGGGCTCACGCCGCAGGGTGCGCGGATCCACGGTCGGGATCACCGGCGGCCCTTCCGCGCCGTGCCGGGCGGCCAGCACCAGCGGGCCGTAGGTGAGCGCGCGCACGGCCGGGTTGTCCGGCGCGGGCAGCCACCGCGGGGCCATCGGCAGGTGCAGCTCGACGACGTCACCCGCACGCCACCGCCGCCGGATCGTCGCGAAGCGCCCCGGTTCGGCGGACACGGGGGCGCGGTTGACCGTCAGCCGCGGCTTCGAGACCCACGACGGGATCCGGACGCGCAGCGCGAACTCGCCGGAGCCGTCGACGCGCAGCCGGACCGTCTCGTCGTACGGGTACTCGGTCTCCAGGCTCACGCGCGCGCCGTGGAAGTCCACTGTGGACGGGATGAACAGGTTGACGTACAGCGTGTCGCCCGTCGTGAAGTAGATGTTCTCGGCGTACTTGACGTGGGTTTCCAGGCCGGTGCCGTGGTCGCAGGTGAAGTTGCCGTAGTCGCTGCTGTAGGTGCCGGGGTCGGAGGTCACGCCCTCCTTGGGCTTGCGCTCGGTGCCCGGCGTCAGGCCGGTGTAGTAGGTGACGAACCCGTGCGGCGAGTCCGGGTCCTGCTCGCCGAGCAGCTGGTTGAGCAGCGTCCACTCGTAGTGGTCGAGGTACTCGGTGCGGCTCGGGTCCTGCCGGAACAGCAGGCGGCCGAGCTTGAGCATGTTGTAGCTGTTGCAGTTCTCGCAGGTGTTCTCGCCGAGCTGGCTGACGATCTGGTCGGGCGGGCCGAAGAACTCCGCGTTGGCGTTGCCGCCGATCACGTAGCTGTGGTGGTGGACGACCTGGTCCCAGAAGTACGTCGCGATCGTGCGGTAGCGCTGCTCGCCGGTGACGTCGTATTCGGCCGCGGCGCCGACGATCTTCGCGATGTCGGTGTTGGCGTGCCGCCCGGCGAGGGTGTCGGTGCGCGCCGCGAGCGGGGTGAAGATCTCGTCGTGGTCGAAGCGGCGGGCGAGCGTGAGGTGCAGCGGGTCCTTGGTGACGGCGTAGAGGTTGGCCAGGGCCTCGTTCATCCCGCCGAACTCGGTGTGGAGGACCTTCTGCATGGCGTCGTGGGACAGCGGCGCGGTGCGGGCGTCGATCCAACGGGCGATACCGCGGGCGACGTCGAGAGCGCCGGCGGTGCCGAGCAGCCGGTGCTGGTCGAGGAGCCCGGCGAGGATCTTGTGGATCGTGTAGTACGGCGCCCACACGGACTTCCCGGCTTCGAGGTTGACGAAGTCCGACTCCGGGAACGCCGAAAGGTAGCCGGACGGCGCCTGGCACTTCGCCAGCTCCGCCACCAGCCGGGCGCCCTTCGCGGCCAGCTCGGCGTCCCCCGTGTTCGCGGCCGCCAGGGCGAGGCCGGACAGCAGGTGCCCGGTGGTGTGCCCGCGCAGCTGGATGTCGGGGGCCTCCCAGCCGCCGCACGGCTCGGCCGAGGTGGGCAGGCCCGCGTTCAGCCGGAAGGTGTGCAGCAGCCGGTCGAGGTCGACGAACTTCAGGTACGCCACGGTCCGGCGCATGTTCGCCAGGTACCGGCTCTCCAGCAGCCGGACGCCGCCGAGCGCGACGGGCCGCACTTTCTCGGAAGCAGCAGCGGCACTCCACGGGACCACGGCGGCCAGACCAAGAGCGGCACCAAGACTGAGCGCGGTGCGCCGGGTGACGTTCATCGGATCTCCTCCTGCCGGTACGGCACCAAGCGCACCGGCCCGACCAGGCCGTACGCCTGGCGGGCCGCGATTGCGAACACCTCGGGGCGGCTCACGCGGAGCCGGTTGTTGAGCGTGGTGGCGATCTCCACCTCGATGCTGTTGCGCCCGGACCGCAGCCACGGGCCGACGTCGACCACCGTGTCCAGTACGTCCTGCGGCGGCAGGGCGGTGCCGTTGACCCGCACGCGGTAGGTGTCGAACACCTCCCCCAGGTCCAGGTACGCGCCCAGCCCGTGGTCCCACCGGCCCAGGTCCACGGTGGTGCGGTAGCGGCCGACCCCCGAGACGTCCTCCAGGCCCGGGATGGACGACCACGCCGCGAGCGCCGTCAGCGAGAACTGCCGCTTCGGCTTCACCGTCGAAGTCGGCGTCGCGCCGGGCTGCCAGTCTTCGACTTCGAGGGACCAGGTGGACAACGCCAGCGGCGCGGGCGGGGCGGCGACCGAAGTCCGCGCGACCCGGCCGGTCGACAGCGTTGTCGAGTACGTGCCTGCGACCGAAGAACGCACCTGCAGCTTGCCGTCCAGGTACCGCACCTCGGAGGCGTCCGACGAGACCGCGTGCGGGCCCCGATCGGACGTCAGGGCGACGATCACCGACTGTCCCGGGTTCAGCGACACCGACACCCGCACCTTGTTTCCGGAGCGGGTGAACACGCCGAGCCGTTCGGTCTCGCCGGTCCAGGCGTTGTACACCACCGGCTGCGCGTCACGGTCCTGCGCGGTCAGCCAGACGTCCTGCGTGACGGCCGTGATCTTGCGGTTCTCGGCGTGCCGCGCGTTGCAGAGGTAGTAGTAGTCCGTGTCGCCGTCGATGCGGTGGACGCTCATCACCGTGGACGGGTCGTGCTCCACGTCGCGCGTGACGCCCAGCTCGGCGAGCGCGGCCGGGATGCCCGTGGCGTCCGCGACCACGCGGACCGAAGGCAGCGCGACCAACGCTGTGACCAGCGCGCGAAGCCGGTCGTTCTCCCCCGCCAGCGCGAGGCCCTCGGTGTGGACGTCGGACGTCCAGGTGCCGATGACGATCGTCGGCAGGCCCGCCCGCGCGAAGTCCAGCAGACGCTGGGCCGCACGGACGGACAGCGTGTGCTCACTGCCGTGGAACTGGTCGCCGCCGAGGATCATCGCCTTGTACGCCGGGCCGTCGGGGGCCAGGCGGCCGTGCCGGACGACCGCGCTCGGCAGCTCCAGCACCGCTTCGCTCAGGAAGCCGTGGGTCCAGCCGGCCGGGATGCCGTCGTTGGTCGCCCACGGCGCGCCGATGCCGGTGGAGGTCCAGCCCTTCTGCCGGTAGAACGCGATGTCCACCTGCGGTTTCCCGGTGCGCAGCACCAGTTGAGTGCGGGCGAACCAGCCGGCGATGTCCGGCACGTGCCCCCACGTCGGCTGCCGCGGGCCCCACGCCTCGGCGTACCCGATGCCGTTGCCGTTGTACGGCGAGAACGCCGCGAACCCGGGCCACTGCGCACCCGGCGCCGTCGCGTACGCGAACCCGTGCAGCACGGCCTGGTTGACGCCGCCCGCGAACACGCTGCCCATCGTCTGCAGCACCTTGTCCCAGGTGGTGTTGTACGCGCCATTCGCGTACGCCGCGGATTCGCACGACAGCAGCTTCCGCCCGCCCATGTCCCGGCCGGACGCGAGCACCCGGTAGTCGTCGAGGTTCTTGAACCCCAGCGACTCGCTCTCCGGGACGTCCAGCAGCGCGGCGCTGCGGATGGCGTCGGTCTGCAGGCCGTACGGCTGGACGCGCAGCGTCATGCCGAGGCGGTGCGCGAAGTCGCGCACCGGGATCAGGTGGTTCTCGTGGTAGAGGTCCGAAAGCACCTGGTTGTAGTCGTCACGGACGTGGTTCGACGTGTCGGCGTCGAACGCGTACAGGTACTTGCCCTTCTTCTGGACGACGATCGGCAGGTACGGCAGCAGGTCGTAACCGGCGCGCCGCCGGAACTCGGCCAGGAAGGACGGCGTCCAGATCGTCGCGTCGGTCTCGATCTCCAGGGAGTCCTCGAACAGGTCGCCGCCGACGTCATGCAGCAGGCCGCGGATGGCGCGGGTGAGGATCGTCGAGTTCCACTCGTCCAGGACGACGCGGGTGCCCGCCGCGCTGAAGTGGTCGACGACGTACGCGAGCGGTGTGGTGTGCGGGCCCGCTTCCGGCTGCTGCGCCGAGCCGCGCGCCCAGTACGCGAACAACAGCCAGGTCCCCGACGGCGCGGTCCAGTCGATCTGTCCATTGTGGACCTCGATAGTCCGCACCGACGCCGGATCCAGTGTCACCGTCGCCGCGGTGGGTGAACCGACCACCAGAGCGGCCTGGACGGCGACCAGGTCCTGCTTGCCCACGACGTCCTCGGCGGGCACCACCGCGGCCGGCGGCGGGCCCGAGTAGCTGCCCTCGACCGTGACGACGCCGTGGGCCAGTTCCTTGCTGGCCGCGACGTCGTCGGGCGTGATCGTCGGGACCGCGGTCGGCCAGCACGGGCCCATCGCGAGGTCGACGGTCAGGCCGCGGGCCTTGGCCCGGCGCAACGCCGTCTCCACCGCGGCGAGCCACGCGGGCGTGCCCCAGCCGTGGTGCTCCGGGTCCATCACGGTCTGGACGCTGTGGTGGACGTCCTGGATCTCGACCCCGCCGAACCCGGCGTCGGCGATCTGGTCCACCTCGCGGGCGATCTCGCCGAGGTCGACCAACCCGTGCGGCCACCACCAGCGGAACTTGGCGGCGGTACTCGCATCGGGCTTGGCGAACTGCTTCAGGAACGGCTTCCCACCTGAGGCGAGGGCGGGAGGAGCCCACGAGAGGGTGGCGCCCACACCCAGGGCGGCGCCGACCGTGAGCACCGTACGTCTGCTGATCGTCATCGGGTGGCCTCCAGCCGGGCGGTGACGGCGGCCTGCGGGCGCAGCGCGACCGGGCCGACGAGGCCCGACACGAGGATCTTGTTGCGCTCGTTGGCCAGGGTGTTGGTGACGCGCACGCTGATCGTGTTGACACCCGGGTGCAACGCCTTGGTGGCGTCCACTGTGTACGGATGCCAGAGCGCGGCGGGCAGCTGCGTGCCGTTCACCGTCGCCGTGGCGAGGTCGTGGACCTCACCGAGGTCGAGCACCAGCTTGCGTTTCGCCAGGTCAGCGGCCGTGAGCGTCACCGTTGTCGTGTAAACGGCGCTGCCGGAGAACGTCGGCGCGAAAGTGGTCCAGGAACCGAGCGGGCGTTCGGTGGCGACGGCGCCGTCCTGCTCCAGCTTGACGGTCCACGGCCCGTTCAGCGCGATCGGCGCCAAGGGATCGGTCACGCGAACGGTGCCCCGGTAGGTGCGGCCGTTCGCCTGCCCGGTGAGGGTGTAGCTGCCGGACGCCGTCGCGGTGACCGCGGCCTGGAGGTCGCGCCCGTTCTGCGAGACCGCAGTCGCGGGCAGCGTGCCGTCGGTGAGGTGCGCGGTGTCGTGGACGCCCTTGCGGAACACCACGCCCAGCGTCTCGTACGGCTGGAGCGTGACCGGGACGCCGGTGGTGCTCCGGCCGGTCGTGTACGCCGTGGCGACCTTCGCCGTGCCGGTGCGCGGGTCCCAGATCTCGGGGGTGCCGTCGACCGGGAACGTCGCCGTGGTGGTGACGACCGCGTCGCTCTCGTTGTTCAGCAGGAACGCCGTGTCCGCGCCACGGCCGGTGCGCGACACCCGGACGGCGTCCGCCGCGGGCTGCAGCCGGGCCGCGCCGTCCCCGGCGTTCTGCGCCAGGCCCGCGATCGTGTTCACGTCGGTGACGACCGCGACCGCACCGGCACCACGCCGGGTCCACGAAGCGCCCGCACCACCGAAGAGTGAACGCAGCTCACGCGCCAGGTCGGCGTCGCGGCCGGTGGCCTCGCGTATCGGCAGCGGTCCGACCGCGACGACGTGCCCGCCGGTCTGGACGAACTTCGCCAGCGAACGCGCGGTCGCGAGGTCGAGCACCGGGGTGCGCGGCAGCACCGCGAGCTGGTAGTCCGCCTGGCCGACCTGCAGGGTTCCGCCGCGCGAGACGGCCTGGAACCGCGCGGCCGGGTCCCCGGACAGCGACGAGTCGCTCAGCAGGTCGAAGTCGACCTGGCCGCGTTCCAGCGCGTACGCCGTCGCCGAGAAGTCGGCGTCCAGCTGGTGCGACGCGTCGGCCACCCGGGTCTGCTCGGCGGCCCGCTGCGGCTGCACGAGCGCGGTCCGGGCGAGGCTCTCGCCCCGGCCCAGCTCCATCACGCGGCCGATCCACGCGTCGACGTCCGGCATGTCCTCCCAGAACGTGCTGCGCGGGCCGAACGGCGGTGCGAACGTCACCGATGTCTCGTCGGTGTACATCGCGTGCAGGAACGTGAGGTTGACACCGCGGGTGGCCAGCGCGCCGACGGTGGCGTGCATGTAGTCCGGTGCCACCTGCCAGCCCGCGTTGCCGAACGTCTCCATCAGTGTCCGCGGCGCGCCGCTCTGGTGCGCGGCCGAGGAAGCGTTGCGCCCCAAGGTGGTCTGCTGGCCGGCGGTGTAGTCGGTGGTGATCATGTCACTGCCGGGCACCTGCGCCCACTGGTTGTCCTTCGACAGGTCGCCCGTCGAGTTCATCCGCTGCTGCGGGCTCTGCTCGTCGAGCAGCGGGTTGGAGATCAGCTTGAGGTGGTGCTTGGCCATCCAGTCGGCTTCGCGCCTGTAGTAGCTGGTGGAGAACAGGTTGTCGACGGCCCGCCAGTACGTCCCGGCGGCCTGGTCGGCGACGGTGTCCAGGCCGTCGGCCGCCGCGGTGTAGGCGACGCCGGGGGTGCCGCCGGCCGCGCGGACGGCGTCGGCGAGCCCGGGTGAGGAGGGCAGGCGCTTGAACGGGTGCGGCTGCGCGGAGGCGATGAACGGCTCGTCGTCCCAGAACCCGGGCACGACCGTGCCCATCGCCCACGGGAAGCGGCGTGCGTACTCCTCGGGCGCGATGCTCAGGAAGGCGTCCGTCGCCTTCGGGTCGAGCAGGTCGAGGTACCCGCGGGTGTAGCCGCTCGAGTCGTCCTGCAGGAGGACCTGCGAGTAGACGTCGACCTGCCAGCGGCCCGCGGGGACCTGCCAGGTGGAGCCCTTCAGTTCCACCGCGGCGTTCGTGCCGACCGGTCGCGCGGCCGCCGCCGTGACGCCGGCGAGGTTCACGCGGTTCTGCGGGAAGTCCGCGAGCGCGGTGGCGTTGTCGAAGGTCGACGTCCACAGCTTCGTGCTGTCGGGGGCGGTGACGGTCAGGTCGTCCCACAGCGAGCGTTGGGTGCCCTCGGCCGAGACCGCCGCGGCGCCGGTCGGGTAGCTCGCGTCGGTCGCAGCGGGCTGCACGGTGTTGTTGATCTTTGGCGTGATCGTGTTCCCGGAGACCGTGACGTTGATCGTCTGGACGTGGGTCGGGGTGAAGCCCGGGGTGTTGACGCCGGTGGTCAGCCGCGTCCGCGTCGCACCGTCCACTTTGTACACACTCGCCGCGCCCTTCGGGTCGACGTCCACGAGGTAACCGTGGGTGCCGTCCGAGCGCACGGCCAGCTGGACGCCACCCGCGGTCAGCGTGACCTTGCCGCTCACGGTGTAGTCGGTCCAGCCGGCACCAGGGGTGAGCGGGGCCATGCCCGGCTTCGTGGCCGGGTCGACGACCAGCTTGCCGGTGTCGACGCTGAGCCCCGACGTCTCGGCGAGCGGCAGCGTCACCGGGCCGTCGACGATCCGCGTCGACCGCAGCAGGCCCTTCAGCCGCAGGTCCGGGCGGGCCGGGATGGTGCGGGTGCCGAGGGTGCCGCCGTTGACGACGTAGTTCGCGCCGCGGCCGCTCGGGAAGTTGTTGTCGTTGAACAGCCACATCTTCATGCCGGTGCGCTGCGCCTCGCGCAGCACGTGCCCGACGAGCGTGAACCAGTCTTCGCTGAGGAAGACCGGTTTCATCGAGTCGCCGCCGAGCGGGAAGATCACCGCCTCGTACACGCCCTTGGCACGCATCTCGGCCATCTGCTGGTCGGTGATGTCACTGGTGATGGTGTTGTTCCAGTACCAGTAGATCGCCGGGCTGCTGTCCTTCGGCGGGTTCGCGAAGGCGGCCGGGTCGAACCGGGCCGGGGTGGTCGTCTCGGCCGGGCCCCGGTCGTGGTCGGCGGTGGCCGGGGTGGCGACGGCGATCGCCGTCGCCGCCGCGAGCACCAGGGAGGTCAGGGTTCTGCGCATGGGATTCCCCTTCAGCCGCGCGGAATGGGTTGCCGGAAGGTGTGGGTGCCGGAGCCGACGTGGAACACGGCGTCACCCTGCGGCAGGTGCACTTCGGCCGTGCTGCCGGGCGGGATCGTGACGGTCAGGCGGTATTCGCGGTCGGACTTCGTCCAGGCCGTGGAGATCCGGCCCTGCGGGCTCTCGTAGCTCCCGGACGCGGACGTCAGGTCGCCGACCACCGCCGGGTCGATCACCAGGTTCTTGAAGCCCGCCGAACCGGCCGCCTGCCCGATGCCGGTCAGGCGGGTGGTGAGCCAGCCGTCCATCGCGCCGAGCATGAAGTGGTCCTGCGACTGGCCGCTGCCGCCGTCCCAGGTCTCGCCGAGCGCGGTCAGCCCGGCCGCGACCTGGTGGCCCAGGCTGGGGCTGGTGGTCTGCGTGGCGATCCGGTAGACGACGTCGTCGCGGCCCGCGGCCGACAGCACCCGCAGCACCGACGGGAACGAGATCTCTCCCATCACCAGGTGCCAGCCGGCGGCCTCGACGACGTCCACCAGGTGCTGGGTCTGGCCGGCCCGCAGGTCGGCGGGCACCGCGCCCATGTCGAGCGCGAGGGCCGTCGCCCCCTGGCCACCGCCGCCGAACAGGCCAGTCGCGGGTACGTAGTACTTAGCCCAAACGGCCCTGGCCAGCGCGTCGGCCTGCGCGCGATAGGGCGTGGCGTCCTGGCCGAGGGCCGTCGCCACCTTGGCGAGGCCGTCGGCGACCGCCCAGACGCCGAAGCTGCTGGGAATCGCCCGCGGCATCGCCGGGGACTCGGTGGTGATCCAGTCGCCGAGGCCGTAGTCGTAGACGCCGTCGGTCCACCGCGTGGTCTGTCCTTGCAGGTAGGCGAGGTAGCGCTGCATCGCCGGGTAGTACCGGCTCAGCAGTTCCTTGTCGCCGTAGGCCTGGTACGCCTTGAGCGGGACCTGGACCAGGGCGCCGCCCCAGTTCGGGTCGTCGCGGTAGGAACCGGCGAGCGTCACGTGGTCCGGGACGGTGCTGGGCACCAGGCCGGACGCCTCCTGGCCGTCGGCCATGTCCTGGACGATCTTGCCGAGGTAGGCCTCGACGTCGTAGTTGCGGGCGATCGCGTCGAAGGCGAGGTGGTCCTGCTCCAGCCAGCCGAGCTTCTCGCGGCTCGGGCAGTCGGTGAGGATGCTCTGCATGTTGTTCTCGACGGCGGCGCGGGTGAGCCGGTGGATGCCGTCGAGGGTCGTGTCCGAGGAGTCGAAGTCGCCCGCGGACCGGTTGTCCGCCATCGTGCGCAGGCCGGCGACCGAGAGCTGCGCGTTGTCCGGGACGCCGACGACCTCGAGGTAGCGGAAGCCGTGGTAGCTGAAGTCGGGGTGCCAGGTCTGCCGGCCGCCCTTGCTCGTGAAGCTGTCCCAGATCGGCGCGCCGACGTTGCTGATGGACTGGTCGACGTGCCCGTCACGCAGCGCTTCGGCCGGGTAGATCCGGACATTCGTGCCGGTTGGCGCGGTGAGCGTCACCTGCGGGAGGCCGGCGATGTTGCGTCCGAGGTCGTAGACACGGATGCCGGGCGCGGGACGGGAGATCTCCTTGCCGGGTAACTGTTCCACGACGCGGACGGGCTCGCTCTGGCGGCCGGTCAGCTTCGCGGTGCTCGTCGCCGGCACCACCTTGGCCCAGTTCCGGCGGTCGGCGCCGGGCTTGTCCCAGCCGGGGATCTCGCGGCGGGCGTCGTAGTCCTCGCCGCCGTACCAGTACGACGCGGTGGTGGCGCCGAGCGTGGTGCGCCAGCTGGAGTCGGTGCCGATCCGCTGGACGGTGCCGTCGGCCATGGTGACCTCGAGCTGCGCGATCACCTGCGGGTCGCTCGCCGTGCGGGCGAACTTCCGGTAGCGGCCGGAGGTGTGCAGCGAGTCCGCGGTGCCGTTGCCGACCGCGATGCCGATCGTGTTCGCCCCGCCGCGGACCTGGTTGGTGACGTCGTAGGCGGCGTACGTGACGCGGTCGGCGTAGTCGCTGTCGCCGGGTTCCAGGACAGCGTCACCGACGCGGGCGCCGTTCAGGCTGGGCACGTAGACGCCGAGGCCGCTGACGTACAGGCGGGCGCTCGTGACGCGGCCGTGCACGGAGAAGTCCTTGGCGAACACCGGCAGCGCGGGCGGCAGCCAGGTCGCCGGTGCCGGCTGGTTCGTGACGGTCTTGGCCACCGTGAACGGCCCCGCCGCGTCGGCAGCCGTCTGGACGGTGTAGTCGACCGGGAAGTTCGGCGTTCTGCCGTCGGCGGTGAGGGTGTCGGTGCGGGGGTACAGCACGATCTGGTCGAAGGTGTGCGCGGCGCCGAGGTCGATCGTGAGCCAGACGTCGGCGTCCGGGCCGGTGTGCGCGGCGCTCTGGTAGCCCGCGTTTCCGGCGTCCTCGGGGTTGGACGTCGTGAGGCCGTCGGCGATCAGGCCCGGCTCCCACTCCTTGCGGACGGTCTGGGTTTCCGATGCGGTGACGTACTTCTGGCGGCCGTCGGCGAGGTTCGCCGCAGGGTTGGCCGAGTCGCGGATCTGGAGTTCGGCCAGCTGCAAGCGGTACGTCAGGTCGGGGAAGCGGCGGGTGTCGCCCGTGGTGACCATGCGGTTCTGGGCGTCGAGAGGCTGTTCGGCCAGTGGGAGTCCGAGTTTGGTCACGTCCAGTTTGACGTACTGGGCGTTCTGGGCGGGGAGCGTCACCACCACGGGCTGCGTCGGCTTGGTGCTCAGCTGCCATTGGCTGTTGGTCACCCAGCCCGCCGACCAGTCTTTCTGGTTCGTCAGGCCGGTTTCGAACCAGGTCGGCCTGCTCCAGTCCGACGTCGTGGTGCCGGACCAGGTGCGGACGCGCCAGTAGACCCGCTGGCGGCTGCCCAGGGCTCGTCCCGCGTAGTCGAGTCCTGTGGTGGTGCCCTTGGTGCGGCCGGTGTCCCAGAGGTCAGGGTGGTTCAGCCTGGCTTCCGACGTTGCCGCTTGAACTTCGTACGCCGTCTGGTCTCGGGTGTTCTGCCAGCTCAGCTCGGGTGTGGTGTCGTCCGTCCCCAGTGGACTCTCCAGGTGGTTCGCGCGGAGGTCCTTCGGGGTGGCGTGGTCGCCGGCTTCGGCGGTCGCCGGGACCACCAGCGTGGCCAGGGCGAGGATGGCGAGGAGGTGGAGGGGTCTGTGGCGCACAGCAGCTCCTGGGGTGGCCGGTGGGGTGCGGCCTGGATTCGGCGGTGAATCGTTTCAATCGTTGCTGGGACGCTACGTGGGCTTTGCTTGCGGGACAAGGATTCTGTCCGGGATCGGACAGGGGTGCGGCGCGCGGGTCACACCAGGCCTCTTCGGGCGGCCCACACGACTGCTTGGATGGGGGTGGTGCAGCCCAGTCTGTCGCAAATGGACCTCAGCCGGCGGCGGACCGTGCGGTCGGACAGGTCCAGGCGCCGCGCTATGGTTTCCACCGGCAGGCCTTCGGCCAGCAGGGCGAGCAGGTTCAGCTCCGCGTCCACCAGGCACACGGCCCCTCCTCAGTCCGCGACGACGATGACGTGCAGGGTTCTCGGCCCGTGCACGCCCTCCACCCGGGTCAGCTCGATGTCGCTCGTCGCGCTCGGGCCGCTGACCCAGGTCTGCGGCCGGGCCGGGTCCAGCGCCGCCACCGCTTGCGGGACTCCCGGGACGATCCGGTCCTCTCGCAGCACGCAGACGTGGACGTCCGGGACCAGGCTGAGCGCGCGGCGGCCCTGGCCGGGTCCGTGGTCCAGGACCAGGGTTCCGGTGGTCGCGATGCCCAGTGCCGCCGTGGTGACGACCGCGTCGAACATGTCCAGGTCCGCCGCGTCGGGTACGCCGTCGAGCTTGACCGGGAAACCCTCTGGTACCAGCACTTTCCGTGCCGGGCCCAAGGCCTTCCGGATGGCGTCGGGCAGCTCGGCCGCCGTGCAGCGGGTCAAGGCCGCGCGGTAGTCGACCACGCGCTCGGCGAACAGGTCCACGATGTTCGGCGGCGCGACCGTGCGGTAGCCGCGTGGGACGGGGGCTTCCGTGCGGTCCGCGTTCCGCAGCGCGCCGCGGACCGACGCCAGGATCTCGTCGCGTGCGCTCACGGCCTGCCTCCCCTGCGCCACCACGTCCGGAACGATTCCCTTGACGGGGCCGGTAAGTCACGGGCGTTCGTCCACAGGGAACCCGGCCAGGGCAGGCGGCCCAGGGCCCGGCGGCCGCCCGGGAGGACGCGCTTGCCGAAGCGGGTCAAGGCCCGGTTGGCGACGCCCAGACCGCGTTCGGCGGCGCTCAGGCGCCGGGCGTCCGACAGCAGCCAGGACGCCGACTTCATCGCCAGCGCCTCGGGTTTCGGGGTGCCCTCGCGGTGGGCGTCGACGACCTTCGACCGCAGGTGGACCAGGACCTCGGGGATGTCGATGCGCACGGGACAGGCGTCGAAGCACGCACCGCACAGGCTGGACGCGTACGGCAGCGAGTCCGTCTGCTCGTCGACGCCGACGCCCTTCAGCAGCGGGTTCAGGATCGCGCCGATCGGGCCCGGGTAGACCGAGCCGTACGCGTGACCGCCCGTGCGCTCGTACACCGGGCAGACGTTCAGGCACGCCGAGCAGCGGATGCAGCGCAGCGCCTGGCGGCCGACCTCGTCGGCGAGCGCACGCGTGCGGCCGTTGTCCAGCAGGACCACGTGCATCTCCTGCGGGCCGTCGCCGGGCGTGACACCCGACCACGTCGAGGTGTACGGGTTCATCCGCTCCCCCGTGCTGGAGCGCGGCAGCAGCTGCAGGAAGACGTCCAGGTCGGACCACGTCGGCACGATCTTCTCGATGCCGACCACGGAGACCAGCACCTCGGGCAGGGTCAGGCACATCCGGCCGTTGCCCTCGGATTCGACGACGACCAGCGTGCCGCTGTCGGCGACCGCGAAGTTCGCGCCGGACACCGCCATCCGCGCCCGCAGGAACTTCTCGCGCAGGTGCAGCCGGGCGGCGGCGGCCAGCTCGGCCGGCTCGTCGGACAGCCCCGGGGGCGCGTCGTCCATGCCGCGGCGGAAGATCTCGCGGATCTCCGCGCGGTTGCGGTGGATCGCGGGCACCAGGATGTGGCTCGGCAGGTCGTCACCGAGCTGCACGATCAGCTCCGCGAGGTCGGTCTCCCACGCGGTGACGCCGTGCTCGGCCAGCGCCTCGTTGAGCCCGATCTCCTGGGTGACCATGGACTTGACCTTGACGACCTCGTCGACCCCGTGGGTGTGCGCGACCTTCGCGACGATCTCGCACGCCTCGGCGGCGTCGCGCGCCCAGTGCACGGTCGCGCCGCGCGCCTGCAGGGACGCCTCCAGCTGCAACAGGTACTCGTCGAGGCGGCGCAGGGTGTTGTCCTTGATCGCCGCGCCGGCCAGCCGCAGCTCCTCCCACTCCCCGACCTCGCCGACGACGGCCGCGCGCTTGGCGCGGATGGTGCCGGTGGCGTGCGCGAGGTTGCGGCGCAGCTGGGTGTCGGCAAGCGCTTTCCGGGCCGCCTCGGGAAAGGCCGGCATGCCGACGAACGTGGCGCTCACGCGTCCTCCTCGGTGAAAGCGAGCACGTCGGCCAAACCGCCGCGGTCACGGGCGAACGTGCCACTCATGCGTCCTCCTCGGTCGAGGCCAGCACGTCGGCCAAGTGCATCACCCGCACGCCGCCACGCTCACGGGAAAGCAGGCCGCCGATGTGCAGCAGGCACGAGTTGTCCCCCGCGACCAGGACCTCGGCGCCGGTGCCGCGGACGTGGCGGGCCTTGTCCGCGCCCATGGCCGTCGACGTCTCGGCGTTCTTCACCGCGAACGTGCCGCCGAAGCCGCAGCACTCGTCGGCGGCGGGCAGGTCGACCAGGTCCAGCCCGCGGACCTCGCGCAGCAGGCGCAGCGGCTTGTCGCCGACGCCGACGCCGAGCATGCGCAGCGAGTGGCAGGTCGGGTGGTAGGTGACGCGGTGCGGGAAGTAGGCCTGCACGTCGGTCACGCCGAGCACGTCGACGAGGAACTCGCTCAGCTCGTAGACCTTCGGCGCCGCCGAAGCGAGCCTCTCGTCCCCCGCCCGCCGCGCGACGATCGAATGCTGGTGGCGGATCGACCCCGCGCAGGAGCCGGACGGCGTGACGATCGCGTCGTAGCCCTCGAAGGCGTCCACGAACGTCCGCACCACCGGCACGGCTTCGTCGAGGTAGCCGGTGTTGACCATCGGCTGCGCACAGCAGGTCTGCGCGGCCGGGAAGTCCGCGTCGACGCCGAGGCGGCGCAGCAGCCGGAACACCGACTTGCCGGTGTCGGGGAACAGCGCGTCGTTGATGCAGGTGACCAGCACCGCGACGTTCACGTGAACAGCCCCGCCGCCTGCCGCAGCATCGCGACCTCCGAATTGAAAGGTTTCATAAACCTGGCGCGGTGACGCTACTATGCGACGGAACACGAAGTCAATGACGTGCTAAAACCCGGATTGACGCGATCTTGCCGTCCAGCACTCCGGATTGTCACGTTTCAACACTCACCTCGAGCGCGCCCCCGTGTCCCGCCCGCCGGGTCCGCTCAGCGAGAAGAACCGCCGTGCTTCGGGCAGAATTGAACGCGTCCGAAACACCGTTGCCAGCCGGAGGTAGGAGCCCGTGACGCACACCCTGGTCGACGCATCCGATCGGTGGAAGCCCCTCAACCAGCTGCTGACCGAGCTGCTGGACCGCATCGCCGCGGAGATCCCCGGCTGTGTCGGCGCGGCCCTCACCACGGGGCACGACGGCGGTCCGCTGTCGGTCCTGGCCACCCACGGCGTCGCCGAACGCCTGGCCCCCGCCGAGGTGCGCCACGGCGGCCCGATCGCCGACGCGGCCGCCACCGGCGACGTCGTCACCACCGACGACCTCTTCTCGGACCCGCGCTGGCCCGGCCTGCGCCGGGAGGCCCTCGCCAAGAGCCACCCCGAGCTCGCCGACCGGTGGAGACGGGTGCGTGGCGTCGTCGCGTTCCCCGGCCCCTGGGACGACGGCGGCACGCTCGTGCTCTCCGCCGTGCTCGACGGGCCCGTCGGCCCCGAGGTGCGCGCGGTGCTGGCCCGCTACGAGAAGCTCACCGCCGACCTGCTGGTCGTCGCCGAAGCCGCGGCCGCCGGCGACTCGGCCCAGGTGCTGGCCATGCTCGCCTCCCGCGCCGCGATCGAGCAGGCCAAGGGCGCGATCACCGCGCTGCGCCGCTGCGGCGCCGAGGAAGCCTGGAACACGCTGCGCCGCACCAGCCAGGAGTTCAACGTCAAGGTCCGCGACCTCGCCGTCGCCCTCGTCGAGCACCTCGGCCAGGTTCCCGTCCGGCAACCCGACGGGACGATCCCGATCACCCCCGACCACCCGGCTCGCGACGCGGCCCGGCAGCTGTGGACGGCGTTCACCGCGGACCGGCCGGTCGGGCCGTAGCCGGTTCCCCGCGTCAGGTTCGCTCGGTCTCCTCGGTCACCTCCGCGACCTCGTCCGCGTCCATCGCCTTCGTGTCACGCGGGGGCAGGAACGGCTCGTCCTCGCTGTCCTGGCCGCCTTCGATGCCGCGGCCGCGGGCGAGCTCGGCGTCCAGCTCGGCGCCGAGCAGCACCGCGAGGTTCGAGATCCACAGCCACACCAGGAAGACGATCACCCCGGCCAGCGAACCGTAGGTCTTGTTGTAGGAAGCGAAGTTCGCGACGTACACGGCGAACCCGGCCGACGCCAGCGCCCACAGCACGACGGCCAGCAGCCCGCCCGGCGTCAGCCACTTGAAGCCCGGCTGCCGCACGTTGGGGCCGGCCCAGTACAGCAACGCGAACGCCAGGCTGACCAGGATCGCGATCACCGGCCACTTCGCGATCTCCCACACCAGCACGCCCGTCGACCCGATGCCCACCAGGTCGCCGAGCCGGCGCGCGACCGTGCCCGTCGCCACGACGCCGAGCGCGCACGCGCCCAGCAGCGCCACGATCCCGACCGTCAGCAGGATCCGCAGGGGCAGGACCTTCCACACCGGGCGGCCTTCCGGCATGCCGTAGATCGCGTTGCCGGCCCGCATGAACGCGCCGACGTACCCGGACGCCGACCACAGCGCGCCGAGCAGGCCGAAGATCGCCACCGGCCCGGCGAGGCCGCGGGAGCCGGACAGCTCCTTGATCGCGCCGACCAGGATCTCGCGGCCCTGACCGGGCACGACCTGGTTGACGTTGTCGATCAAGGTCTGCGTCGCGCTGGGCCCGAGCAGGCCCAGCAGAGCCGTCAAGAGCACCAGGCCGGGGAAGATCGACAGCACCCCGTAGTAGGTGAGCGCGGCGGCCCAGTCGGTGAGGTTGTCCCGGCCGAACTGGTGGACGGTGCGCTTGAGCACTTCCCACCACGACCGCCGGGACAACTCGGTCGGGCCATCGGGTTCTTCGCCTCGCCTGCGCACCGGCACCACTCCTGCCTCGTCGCCGGGGGGTTTACCCCGTTGCGGCGGCGGGAAACGGGCCGGGCTTCACAGGTTGACACCGGGGTCTTCGGCGACCGACCGCAGTGCCGTGATCGTCGGGTGGCCCTCGGCCAGCAGGGCCGCGTCGCTCCCCGGCGGCAGCTCACCTTCCACCACGACCGAGGTCAAGGCGATCGTGCCGGCACCGTCGTCCCGGACGCTGCTCTGCACGGCACCGAACTCGGCCAGGCCGGCTCGTTGCGCTTCCCCCGCCTCGGGTGTGTTGGGCACGTTGAGGTTCAGCACCGTCCCCGCCGGGAGGGCGGCGAGCCGGTCGAACCACGCGGCGGCCACCGTGACCGCCGTGTCCCAGTACGGCCGCTCGTCGTCCGGTTCGACGTCGAGCGAGACGGCCAGCGCGCGGGCGCCGTTGATCGACGCGGTGAGCGCCGCCCCGACGGTGCCCGAGTGCAGGATCGCCCGGCCGATGTTCGCGCCGCGGTTCACCCCGGACAGCACCACCGCCGGCGGCTCCCCGAACGCCCCGTGCGCCGCCACCAGCGCGATCAGCCCCGGGTGCGCGGCGACGGCGTACCCGGGAACCCCTGGCAGGCCAGGCAGTTCGAGCCGCTCGACGGCCACCCGCCGCACGTCGCCCGCCGCCGTCAGGCCCGCGCTCGTCCCGCTCGCCTCCTCGGCCGGCGCGGCGACGACCACGTCCCAGCCGTGCTCCCGCGCCCCGCGGGCCAGGGCGTGCAGCCCCGGCGAGCCGATACCGTCGTCGTTGGTGACCAGTACCCTCATGCGTCCGTCCTACAGGTCGACGGCCTTGTTGCCGCCGGGTTCGGGTGCCGATCCGGTGACCCGCGCCTTGGCCATCTCGAACAGCGCCCGCGGTTTGCCGCCGGGTGCGGTCCAGTACTCGGCCGAGCCGGTGTCCACCTTGAGCAGCACGACCTCCGCGTCTTCCGGGCCGCCCGGGAACCAGGCCTCGACGAACTCGTTCCACAGCGCCTTCTTCCGGGCGACGTCGTCCACCACCGACGCGGCCCCGCTGAGCGAAAGCCAGGATCCGGAGCCGGCGTAGCCGACGTTGACCTGGCTGTCGCGGGCGATCTCGGCGACCATGTCGGCGCTTCTCGAGACGAAGAACCACGCCGTCCCGTCGAACTCCACCCGCTGGCCGGTCATCGGCCTGCTCACCAGCTTGCCGTCGGCCTGGCGGGTGGTGATCATCGCCGTGCCGACCTTCTTGGCGATGTCGGTGACGATCTGGTTGTCCTCGGCACTCATGGGCTGCTCCCGTTCTGACGTCGTCAGGCCCGGTTTCCCCGCGGGCAGCCCGTTCACTCATCCGCCGGTCAGCTGATGAAGCCCGCCGTCTTGAGCCAGTCGTGGGCCACCGTGGCGGGCTTCTGCCCGTCGACGCTGACCTTCTTGTTCAGGTCGGTGAGCGTCGCGGTGTCGAGCTTCGCGGCGATCGGCGTGAAGACCTGCTCCAGCTGCGGGTACTTCTGGGCGACCGCGGAGGCGATCGAGATGGCCGGGTTGTACGTCGGGAAGAAGTGCTTGTCGTCGTCGAGGACGACCAGCTTCTGCCCGGCGACGCGCCCGTCGGTCGAGGCGACCGAGCCGAAGGCGCAGGGGTCGCCCTTGCCGATGCTGGGGTAGACGACGGCGTCGTTGAGCACGTGCACCTGCGCTTCGGGCAGCGTGAACCCGTAGGTCTTCTCCACGCCGGGGAAACCGTCGTCCCGGCTCTTGAACTCCGAGCCGATGCACGTCGAAGCCGCCGCCGGATCCTTCTTCGCGAGCGCCGCGTAGTCCGAGATCGTCTTGACGCCGGCCTTGGCGACCGCGGCCGGGTTGCCCGCCAGTGCGTAGGTGTCGTTGGCCGGCGAGCGTGCCCACCAGGTGACGCCGTTGGCGGCGTCGGCCTTCTTGACCGCGTCGTACTGCCCCTGCGGGTCGGCGATCGGCGTGGTCTGCTTGAGGTAGCTGACCCACGCGGTGCCGGTGTACTCCCAGTACAGGTCGACCGCGCCGCTGGTCAGCGCCTGCCGGACGTTGGTCGAGCCGGTGATGTTGGTCTTGTCCTGAGGGCTCGCCCCGGCCGCCTGCAGCGCGACGAGCGCGATCTGGCCGAGCAGCAGCTGCTCGTCGAACTCCTTGGAGCTGACCCGGATCTGCGCCCCGCTCAGCGCGTCGATCTTCTTGATGGACCCGGCGCCCACCTGGGTGCCGGCGTCGTCCTTGCCGATCGTGCACCCCGCGGCGAACACCGCGACGAGCGCGAGGACGGCGGCTGTCGTGCGCTGGAGCATGGGTGGAGCCTCCTTGAGTGGGTCGGGCTACATACCGCGCGGGTGCAGGATCTCCTCGGCCACCAGGCCCAGCCAGTCGGCGAAGAGCGCCAGCGCGGCGACGACGATGCCGAAGGTCAGGCTGAGGATCGGGCGGTAGAGGCCGATCCCGGCGACGAGACCGCCGCCGAGACCGCCGCCGTCGATGAAGGTCGCCAGCGTCGCGCTCGCGACCGTGAGCACCAGCGCCGTGCGGATGCCGGCGAGGATCACCGGGACGGCCAGCGGCAGCTCGATCCGCCACAGGATCGACGTCCGCGTCATGCCCATCCCCCGCGCGGCGTCGACCAGCGTCGGGTCGACGCCGTCGAGCCCGACGATCGTGTTGCGCAGCACCGGCAACGTCGCGTAGACGACCAGCGCGGTCACCGCCGTGCCCGTTCCGGTGCCGACCCAGAGCGCGAGCAGCACGACGAGCCCGATCGACGGGATCGCCTGGCCGAGGTTGCCCAGGCCCAGCCCGATCGGCCGGGCCCACCGGGCGCCGGGGCGGGTCAGCAGGACGCCGAGCGGGAGCGCGATGGCGATCGTGCAGACCGTCGAGATCAGCGTGAGGCGCAGGTGCGCGCCCAGCTCGGTGAAGATCTCGTCGGCGTTGAGGTAACGCTGTTCGATCGAGTCGGCCGGGTGCGCGCGCACGAGCAGGACCAGCGCCAGCAGGCCGAGGGTGAGCAGCACCGGGCGCACCAGCAGCCCGAGGCGACGCCGGCTCGGCCGTGCGGGCGTCACGACGTCCGGGCGGGGCGTCTCGACGATGTCCGGGACCGGAGGCGTCTCTTCGGCGGGCCGGAGCGCGGTGAGGAGGCTGGGCACGTCACACACGGTGCCGTCCTCGCTCACCCGTACCGCGGTGCTTCCGGTGCGCACCATCGTGTCCAGCGCGTCCCGCAGGGTGGCCTCGCGCGAGACGGCGGGCAGCCCGTCCGCCTCGGCGGGCCGGAGGTCCAGGTCCGCCACCCGGATCAGCGCGAGCCGTTTCAGATTCCGCTTCGAGCCGACGAACGACGCGACGTAGTCGTCGGCCGGCGCGGCGAGGATCGCCTGCGGCGTGTCGTACTGCGCGAGCACCGAACGCGGCCGCAGCACCGCGATCCGGTCGCCGAGCTTGAGGGCCTCGTCGAAGTCGTGCGTGACGAACACGATCGTCTTGCGCACTTCCCGTTGCAGGCGCAGGAACTCGTCCTGCAGCCGGGCGCGGGTGATCGGGTCGGCAGAGCCGAACGGCTCGTCCATCAGCATCACCGGCGGGTCCGCGGCCATCGCCCGCGCCACGCCGACCCGCTGCTGCTGGCCGCCGGAGAGCTCCCGCGGGTAGCGGGTGCCGTGCTCGCGGGTCAGGCCGACGACGTCGAGCAGCTCGCGCACGCGCCCGGCGACGCGCCGCCTGCTCCAGCCGAGCACCCGCGGCACCACGCCGATGTTGGCGTCCACCCGCAGGTGCGGGAAGAGCCCGACCTGCTGGATGACGTAGCCGGTGTGGCGGCGGTGTTCGTCGAGGTCGAGCGCGGCGACGTCGGTGCCGCCGATCGTGACGGCCCCCGACGTCGGCTCGACGAGCCGGTTGATCATCCGCATGGTCGTCGTCTTGCCGCAGCCTGACGGCCCGGTCAGCACGACGATCTCGCCGGCCGGGATGCGCATCGTGAGGCCCTCGACCGCGGGCACCGCCTGCCCCGGGTAGCGCTTGGCGACGTCCAGCAGCTCGATCGTCTCGCCGGCGGTGCCCACGACCTGCGCCGGGGCCGCCTCTTCGCGGGCACGCGGACGCCGCCACGTGGTGAGCTTGCCGAGCGCCACGAACGCCAGGTCGAACAGGAGCGCCAGCACCATGATCCCGAGCGTCCCGGTCAGCACCTGGTTCAGGGAGTTGACCGAGCCGAACCGGCCGAGGCCGTCGAAGATCTCGTTGCCGAGCCCGGGCCCCTTGACGTACGCGCCGATCGCCGCGATCCCGATGGTGATCTGCGTCGAGACCCGGATGCCGGAGAGGATCACCGGCCAGGCCAGCGGCAGCCGCACGCGCCACAGCAGCCGCACGCGGCCGAGCCCCATCCCGCGTGCCGCGTCCACCACGGCCGGGTCGACGCCGCGCAGCCCGACGATCGTGTTGCGGGTGATCGGCAGGAGCGCGTAGAGCACCAGTGCGAACAGGACGTTCGTCAGTCCCAGCCCGAACGGCCCGATCAGGATGCCCAGCAGCGCGATCGACGGGATGGTCAGGAACGCCGCGGTCGTCGTGGTCGCGATCGAGCCGAGCCACCGGCGGCGGTAGGTGAGCAGGCCGATCGTCATCCCGACCAGCACGGCCAGCGCCATCGCCGCGAGGGTGAGGTCCACGTGCAGGATCGCGTCGTTCACGACGTCGATCCAGTTCTCGCGGAGGTACTCGATGAGGCTCAGGGCCGCGCTCCTCGACGTCGAGGGGCGGAAAATCCCCGACCGCCCCAGTCCGGCTGACCCCCAGCCCAGCACGTCCGGAGGGCGCTGTCCACCGCCCCGCCGGATCCGCGCCGCCTCACGCCGCGGTCTGCGCCGCCGGTGACCTGCGGGAACGGCGGCGCTCGAACGTCAGGCCGGCCACCGCCAGCAGGAGCCCGAGCGCGCTCACCACGACCCCGGCCCACGCCGTGGCGCGGTAGCCGAGACCGGCCGCGATGACGACACTGCCCAGCGCCGCGCCGAGGCTGTTGGCCGCGTTGAAGGCCGACTGGTTGAGCGCCGCTCCCATCAGCTGGGCACCGGGCGCCACCGCGATCAGCCGCGCCTGCAGCACCGGCCCGAGGAACAGGATCGTCGCGCCGATCAGGAAAGCGCCGGTGAACAGCCCGAACGCCGAACCCGCCGTCAGTCCGAAGTAGACGTTCGCGGCGATCACCGCGGCGAAGCCCGCCACCATGGCCCGCCGCAGGTCCCGGTCGGCGTACCAGCCGCCCAGCACGTTGCCGGCGGTCATGCCGAGCCCGACGGCGACGAGCACCCACGCGACCGAGCCGGGCGAGAGCCCGGTGACCGACGTCGTGATCGGCGCGAGGTAGCTGTCCACCGCGAAGAACCCGGCGATCCCGATCGAGGCGGTCGCCACGACCAGCCACACCTGCGGCCGGCGCAGCGCGCGCAGCTCGTCGGCCGGGGAGCCGCCCGAGGCCGGCGCGTCCGGCACCGTGGCCGCCACGGCCAGCAGCGCGAGCAGGAACACCCCGGCGATGACCAGGTACGCCGTCCGCCAGCCCGCGGCCTGCCCGAGCCGCGTGATCACCGGGACCCCGCCGACGTTGGCGACGGTCAGCCCGCTCAGCACCACCGCGAAACCCCGGCCCTCGCTGCCCGGCCCCATCAGGGTCGCCGCCAGCAGCCCGGCCGCCCCGAAGTACGCGCCGTGCGGCAGCCCGGCGGCGAACCGGGCCAGCAGGACCAGCCCGAACGTCGAGGCCACCGCGGACGCCACGGTGCCGAGCACGAACAGCACCAGCAAGCCGAGCACCAGGCGCTTGCGCCGCATCCGCGCGGTGATCGTGGCGATCAGCGGCGCGCCGACGACCACGCCCAGCGCGTACGCGGTGATCATCCACCCGGCGTGCGCGACGGCGTCGGGCTCGCTGCGGGTGTACTCGTCGCCGAGCACGCTGCGCGCGATCTCCGGCAGCAGGCCTGCCGGCACGAACTCGGTCAGGCCGATCGCGACCGAGCCGAGGGCCAGCGACAGCAGCGCGGCCCAGCGGCGCCGTCGGGAGAGGTCGTCCATTCCGGCGACTTTAGCAACGCTGTTGCGTTAGTACCAGAAGCCGTGGGTAAGGTGGCGCGGTGCACCTGGCCTTCCTGCGCGACTACCACGAGGCGCTGGTGATCGCGCTGGCCAGGACCGTGCCCACCCTCGAGCGCGGTACGGTCGCCGAGGTCACCGGGCTGACCCCGCAGGCGGTGTCGAAGGTGCTGGCCCGGCTGGTCGAGGAGGGCCTGCTCGAACCGGCCGGGGTGCGCCGGCCCGCACTCGGCAAGCCGGCCGCGGTCTACCGGCTCGTCCCCGGGAGCCGCTGGGCGATCGGCGCGCACGTCACCCGCCGTGAGCTGCGCCTGGTCCTGACCGACCTGGCCGGCGCCGTCCGCGCGTCCGCCGTGACCCCGCTGCCGGACGACTTCACCCCGGACCAGCTGCTGGCCCGCCTCACCGACGGCGTCACGACGCTGATCGCCGACCACCGCCTGACCACGCCCGTCCCGGCCGGGGGCGCGGACCCGTCACGCGTGCTGGCCGGCGTCGGCATCGGCATGATCGGGCCGCTCGACCAGGCGGCCGGCACCGTCCGCGGCGCGCACCGGCTGCGGCATTGGCGTGACGTCCCGCTCGCCGAACTCGCCGAGAAGAGGCTGGGCCTGCCGGTGGTGCTGGACAAGGACGTCACCGCCGGGGTCACCGCCGAGGCCTGGCGCCGCGGTCCCGCGTTCCGGGACGCGGCCCTGGTCGTGGTCGACGCCGGCGTCGGGGCCGGGCTGTGGCTGGGCGGGGCCGCGCACCGCGGCGCGCACACCAACGCCAGCGAGTTCGGCCACGCCGTCGTCCAGCTCGACGGTCCGCTGTGCGTGTGCGGCCGGCACGGCTGCCTGGAGGCCGTCCACGAACGCGCGGCCGGCCCGGCCGCGGCGGCGGCCGTGCTCGCGACCGGCGTGGTGAACCTGCTGCAGACCCTCGACCTCGGCCACGTCGTCCTCGGCGGCGCCGACCTGCTCCGCGACGGCGAGGTCTACCGGGAAGCCGTGGAACACGCGGTGCGCACCCAGCTCCCGGGCGCCGGCTGGCTCACCGTGGAGGTTTCCCTGACGTCCCTGGGCACGGACGTCGTCGCGGCCGGCGCGGCCATGCAGGTGCTCAACACCCGCTACGGCCTCCCCGACCCCACCGGTCTCCGGCTGCCGATCGGCGGACCGGGATAACCGTTTCCGCCGCCGTGTCGAATCGGGCCGGGCGCGTTCGTAGTCCTGGTACGAGGGGCCCGAACGCGGGCCCCCGGGACGACGAGGAGCGGGCCGTGAACCCGGAGACCGTGAGCGCCACCCTGACCATCACCGTGCCCGTCACCAGGGTGTTCGAGGTGCTGGCCGACCCGGCGGCCCACAGCGCGATCGACGGCACCGGCTGGGTCCAGCAGGCCCCCGACCGGGCGCCGCTGACCGAGGTGGGCCAGCTCTTCCGGATGGACATGCACCACGCCGACCACCCCGACGGCGACTACCAGGTCGTCAACAAAGTGCACGTGTTCGAGGCGCCGCGGGCCATCGCCTGGCTCACCGGGTCCGCCCAGGGTGGCGGTGAGCCGGAGTTCGGCGGCTGGATCTGGCGCTACGACCTCCGGCCGCTCGGCCCGTCCGCGACCGAGGTCACCCACACCTACGACTGGTCGCAGGTGCCGCAGTTCGTCCGTGAGCGCGGCATCCGGTTCCCGCCGTTCGGCCCCGGCCACCTCGAGAACTCGCTGCGCCACCTCGCCGAGCTGGCCGCCCGCCCGATCGGCCGCACCGAGGGAGCTGCTTGATCGCCACCAGCACCTTCGACGGCTTCGGCACCCACGAGGTCCGCGGCCCGTGGGTCACCCGGGTGCGGGACCTGCCGGCGACGGTGGTGCCGTTGCGCTCCCACGGCCGCCTGTCACCGAACCGGGCGCTCCCGGCCGCCGGCTTCGACCTCGGACCGCTCGATCGCCGGACCCTCCAGGAGCCGGTCCGCCGGCACGCCCGAGGCCGCCGCCGGGCCCGTCCGGCCGTGCCGATGCATGCCCGTTCGCCGGGGTACCAGGGCGAACATATCCCTTGAGCTGCAAGAAAACTTCGTACATCCGTCAGCTGACGGATGTCTGGCACGGCCCCATCGCGAAGCATGATTCCACGGGGCTCTGCCGCTCCGGACCTCGGTGCCGAGGAGGAGCGATGTACCGTGCTACGTCCGTCTCGACAGCAGTGATCTTCATCTTGGCCCTCAATCTCCGGCCGGCCGTCACGAGCCTGGGCGCCGCTCTTCCCGATATCTCCGTTGCCGGTTCGCTGGTCGCCGCGATCCTCGTCGCCCTGCCCCTGTGGGCGATCGGCCTCGGCGGCTGGGCGACCCCGTGGCTGTGCGGGCGGGTGGGGACCCACCGGACCGTCACCGTGTCCCTCGCCGGGCTGGCGGTGTCGCTGTTCGGGCGCGTGCTCGGGGGGCCGATCCCGCTGCTGGCCGGGACGACGCTGGCCTGCCTGTCCATCGCGGTCCTCGGCACCATGCTTCCCCTTCTGGCCCACGGCTCCTCCGCCTACCCCCTCGGGCTCGGCGTGGGCAGCACGGCCGGGGCGCTGATCACGCCGCTGACGGTGATGTCGTCGTCGTGGCGGGTCGGCTTGGGCGTCTGGGTCGTCGTGGCCCTGCTGGCCGAGCAGGTCTGGCGGCGCACGCCCGGCGAGTTCCTCGCCCCGCGCATAGCGGGCAAGCCGGTGCGGGCGACCGCGCTGACCATCCACTTCGGACTCATCTCGACGGTGACGTTCCTCGTCATGGGCTGGCTGCCCGGAATCCTGCGCAGCGCGGGGGTCTCCCCGACGGTCGCGGGCGCGTGCCTCGCGTTGTCCATGGCGATGGGACTGCCGATGATGTGGCTGGTCCCCGGCTGGACGCGCCGGTGGCACAACCAGACGCTGCTCGTCGTCGTCCTCGCCGTCCCCAACGTCGTCGGCGTCGCCGGGCTGCTGCTCGCCCCGGCCGCCGCACCCTGGGTCTGGGCCGGTGCCACCGGCATGGGCATGGGCTCGCTCGCCTTCGTCCTCACCACCATTTCCTTGCGCAGCAAGGACAGTTCGCTCTCGCTGTCCGCCGTGGTCCAGGGCGTGGGCTACGTGGTCGCCGGGTTCGGCGTGCTGGCGTGTGGCTGGCTGCACACCCGCACCGGGTCCTGGGAGGTGCCGCTGCTGCTGGTCCTGGCGATCCTGCTCGGCCAGGTGATCAGCGGCCACGTCACCGTGTCGCACCGGCGGCCGGCGGCACCCGCGATCCCCCGCTGGACCGCTCTGCTCCGCCAGCCGGAGGCACCCGAGGTCAGCGCTTGACCCGCATCCTGCTTCGAACACTCGGGCTGGGCGGCCGGTGCGGCCGCTCAGCCCGAGGCGGGCTGGTGGCGGGCGGCTTCCCGGGCGATGTCGATCCGCGAGCTCACCCCGAGCTTGGTCAGGATGTGCGAAACGTGCGTGCCGACGGTGCGCGGGGACAGGTACAGCCGGGCCGCGATCTGCGGGTTCGACAGCCCTTCGACGACGAGGGCGGCTATCTTGCCCTCCGTCGGGGTCAGGCTGTCCCAGCCGTGGGTGGTCTGACGGTGCTTGACCGTCGGGCCACGCCGGATGCCGAACGCCCGGAACCGCGCACGCAGCCGGACCACGTCCCACTGCGCGCCCAGCTCCGTGTAGAGGTCCAGAGCGTGGGTGAAGGCGGCCCGGGCCGAGCCGCGGTCGTCGGCCGGGCCCTCGGCGAACGCGGTCGCTGCGGCTTCCAGGGCCTTGGCCCGGGAGAGCGGACGACTCGCGTCACGGTAGCCGTCGGCGGCTCGCAGCAACGCTGTCGCGTCCCGGTCGAGCAGGCCGGTGCAGTACTGCGCCAGCGCGAGCCGGTGCGGGACGGTGGATTCGGCGGCGATCGCGCGGACCCGGGCCCCGATCGCCTCGGCGGCCCGCTCGTCGTTGTTCGCCACGGCCAGCCGGGCGGCGTCCCCGAGCAGGTCCTCCCCCGCGTCTTCGCCGTTCAGCCCTTCGAGCAGCGTGGCCAGCGCCTCGTCCGGCGCGCCGGCGTACTCGAAGGCGAGGCTGCGGGCGCGCACCAGCAGTTCGACGACCTGGTCGCCGATGCGTTCCGAGTACGCCGCCGCGACGTCGACGTGCCACTGGGCCGCGGCCGCCTCGCCGCGGTGGAAGTGGATGATCGCGGCGACCCCGTGGTCGCAGCACACCACGCTCGGGTCCTTGCGGTCGTCCGGGATGACGTCCACCTCGGCGAGCGCGTCGTCCCACCGGCCGGCGCCGAGCAGCAGCTGCCCGAGCGCGCTCTGGACCTGGGTCAGCCGCACGGCGCTGCCGGTGCGGTCGGCCAGGTCACGGGCCTGCCCGGCCGCGGCGAGCGCGTCGGTGTAGCGGTTGAGCGCGCCGTAGGTGACCGACTGGTTGATGCGCAGCCGCAGGGTGAGGTCGATCAGCGCGGGGTCGCCCCGCACGATGACGATGGCGCGCTCGAACAGCGGCAGCGCCTCGGTCCACTCGCCCCGCGTCATCGCGACCATGCTCAGCACGTACAGCGCCCACCCGGTCGTCCAGCGGTCTTCGACCTCGCCGAGCTCTTCGAGCGCCTGGGTGGCCACGCGGTCCGCGATGTCCACCTCGCCGAGCTCCCGCTGGGCACGCGCGATGAGCACCAGCAACCGGACCCGGTGCCGGGTCTGCAGCCCCGGCTGCTTCACGGCGTCTTCCAGCACGACGAGGGACTCGGGGAGGCAGCCGGTCAGCGCGCGGCACTGGAGGACCGTCGTGTGCAGGTCGATGAGCACGTCGGGGTCGCGGACGCGGTCCAGTGCGCGGCAGGCGATCCGCTCGGCCTGGGCGATGTTGCCCACCCCGAAGTACGCGTCGGCCAGCCGGCAGGCCAGCGCGCCCGTCACGGCGTCGTCGAGCGGAGCGTCGCGCACCGCGCGCCGCAGCAGCGCGACCGCGGCCGCCGGTGCCTGGCCGATCAGCGACGTGGCCACGTCGAGCAGCCACCGCACGGCCCAGGGCGGCACCGGCAACCGGCTGTCCGTTGTGGACACCATGGGCAGCAGCTGCCGCGCGACCCGGTCGACCGGCGCGCTCGCCTCGGCCAGCGCCCACGCCGCGGACTGGTGCCAGGCGATCCGGACCGCCGTCGGCATCTCGTCGTACAACGCCTTGCGGATCAACGGGTGCCGGAACGCCAGGTCGTCGCCGGCCGCCACCAGCACGCCGGCGGCGCGTGCCTCGTCGAGGGCGGGCAGCAGCTCGGCGAGCGAGCAGTTCGTCACCGTCGCGAGGTCCGCGACCGAGAAGCCGTCCCCGAGCAGCGCCGCCGCCCGCAGCACGGTCCGCGCCGCCTCGGACAGGAAGCCCAGCCGGTCCGCGATCGCCTCCGGCAGGGAGTCCGGCGTGGCTCCGCCGGTCAGCTCCACGACGCCCGCGTCGCCGACGTCCAGGCACGAGCTCCGGCTCAGCGCGTCGAGCAGTTCGGTGAGGTACAACGGGTTCCCGGCGGCGTCGGCGGCCAGCTGCTCCAGCTCGTCACCCGGTTTGCCGCCGGCCAGCGCGGCCACCAGCTCGAGCACCGCCGGTTCGGCCAGCCGGCCCAGCCGCAGCCGCCCCTCCGGGCCGACGAGCCGGAACAGGGAGCGCAGGTCGTCGCGGCGCGGCACCGGCCGGGTCACCCCGATCAGCAGCAGCGGGAGCTGCCGGACGGAGCGGACGAGCCGGCTCCACACCGCCACCGTGGTGCGGTCGGCCCACTGCAGCTCGTCGACGACCAGCACGACCGGCCCGTCGAGGCAGAGCTCCTCCACCAGCACGATCACCTGCTCGGCGGCGGCGGTCGCGAGGTCGGTGCCCTTGCCCGCGGTGGCCCGGCCCCGCAGCAGCTCGGCGATGGCGCCCCGGCGCGGATCCTGCGTGGATGCCGTGATCTGCAACGCGTCCAGCAGCGGCAGCAGCGGCAGTGACTGCCCCAGCTCGTCACCGGCGCCCCAGTACACCTGGCAGCCGGCACCGGCGGCGGCGGCGCACCCGGCCCGGACCAGCGCGGACTTCCCGATGCCCGGCTCGCCGTCCACCAGCACGGCGCGCCCCCGGCCCGCGGCCACGTCGCACACCCAGGCGGCCAGCCGGGACAGCTCACCGTCCCGGCCGACCAGCAGCTCGGTACCGTCCGTGAGCGGTCGCACACGGCGATAATAGAAGCAGGACAGTTTTCAAACAAGAGGGTATGCTCGAAGAGCGCCGGAGTCGCCGCCCCGTTACCCACTCTTACCGGGCGATAAACATCCATTTCCAAAATTGTTCGGAAATGCTGTTCCCGTTTGATTCCGCCGCCCGGCGTTGGTGGATCATTAACCATCCGTTGGCCGCCTCGTGCTCCAGCTCTGCTAAGCTCCTCCGGTCCCGGACCGCCGGTGGCACGAGTTTGACCACCGGTGGAACGACGCCGCCGCACCGGACGCCCGCCGTCGGCGCCGCGGCGATGTTGACCATTTTCGCAGAACACCTCCCGGGCACCCCGCGGCCTTCGCCGCCGACAACGCGATCACCACGTCCGCGCCCGGCGCGGCGGCCGCTCCGGACGAAAGCGGGGTGGACCTCCGTCCCACCCGGTGAAATGGGTGGCGACCGGCAGGCAACCCGAATCCCGTTGCCGTTTCGATACAATTCCCGGCCGCGCCCGTCACCCGTCCGTGCACTGATCCATTCGAGGATTTCGACCGCGTATCCGTGGTCGTTTGCCGGTGCCCCCACGAATACCCCCGGGATCGGCACCGCCCGGTCCGGGGACCGCACCGGTGACCGTCCGCGATCCCGAACAGGTGGCGTCCACCTGGGTGACACCACGGGAAAGGGAAACAGCACGGGCACCCGTGATCGAATGACCGGGAGCGCTGTTCAATGGCTCAGCCGGATCGATTTCCGGTGCCGTCGTAGAAAGCCGTGAACGTCGAAACCGGCTCACGGGTGGTGCGATGGGCGCCGAGCGGGTGCTCGTCGTCGGCGTGACCGAGGGCGATCCCGCAGACGACAACGTGGTCACCGGGCACCCGCACGTGCCGCCGCAGCACCGGGTGGAAGTCGAGGAACGCCGCCTGCGCGCACGTGTGCAGCCCGGCGCCGCGCGCGGCCAGCATCAGGGCCTGCAGGAACAGGCCCGCGTCGACCAGCGCGCCCTGCCGCGGCCGGCGGCTGACCGTCAGGATCATCCCGACCGGCGCGCCGAAGAAGTCGTAGTTGCGCCGGTGGTGGCCGCGGCGGCCGTCGGCGTCGTCGGCCGCGATGCCCAGCGCGTCCCCGTAGAGCCCTTCGCCGAACCGGCGGCGGCGCGAGCGGAACGGCTCGCACCACTCGTCCGCGCCGGGCTGGTAGGCGAACTCCCCCGCCGCCCGGGCGCCCTCGTCGTGCGCGCACAGCAGGTCCGCGGTCAGCGCCCGCTTCGCCGCCCCGGTCAGCACGTGCACCTGCCAGGGCTGGCTGTTGGAGTTGCTTGCCGACCGGGCCGCCAACGCGAGCAGCCGCTCGACTTCCGCCCGCGGCACCGGGTCCGGCCGGAACGCCCGGCAGCTGCGGCGGCTGAGCAGGGCGTCTTCGACGGTGGCGCTCACTCGGCGGGCGGGGTGATGTCGTAGGAGATCCGGCCGGCGGGCAGGAAGAACAGCGCGATCAGGGCGCCGCCCTTGACCTCCGGGTAGTGGTGGCTGCCGGGCCCCGGCGCGGTCCAGCCCGGCCCGCTCCAGCCGCGCGGGCCCCGCAGCTTCGCGCCGGGATCCAGCGGCACCACGAGGTTGAGCTCGCCGTAGGGGTGCTGGTGGTACTGCCCGCGGTAGGGCTCGACGCTGTCCATGTAGACGGCGGTGACGCTGAAGTAGTTGAGGACGTCGCGGGGTTCGGCGATCCGGCTGCGCCGGTACTTCGGGCCGTCGACCTCGATGTTCGCCGCCCAGCCCTCCCGGACGCCGTCGGTGATCATCCGCGCCAGGTCGTCGTACAGCGGGCTGCCGGGCCCGTGGTGCTCGTTGAGCCAGGTCTCCAGCTCCCCGCCGGCGGTCCGGTTCTTGACGGTGTCGAGGAACGGGACGCTCCGGTCGATCAGCTCCTGGGTGGTGGTCATCCTCGGGCTCCTTCCGCAGGTGGTCCATCCGACGGTAAGGCGAGGTTTCGTTACAGTCAAGTATCGTAACTTAACAGTCATCGGCTGTAACGCATCGGCTAGGCTCCAGCCATGGCGCCAGCACGCGAAGAAGCCGAGGCCCGCCCGGGCGGACGTCCCCGCGACTCCGCCCTCGACGAAGCGATCATCCTGGCCACGCGGGCGCGGCTCGTCCGCGACGGCTACTCGCTCATGACCATCGGCGACATCGCCACGGACGCCAAGGTCAGCCGCCCGACCCTCTACCGGCGCTGGAGCACGAAGTTCGATCTGGTCGTCGACGCGCTGGACTACGGCTTCCGGCGGCAGCGGGACGCCTACACCGTGGACCTGGGCAGCATGGAGCCGCGCGAGGCGCTCGTCGAGGCCGTCCGCCGCCTGGACCCCGCCTACTTCAACCCGGACGCGATGGTGCTCATGGGCAACTTCGCCGGCGAGGCGATCCGCACGCCGGAGCTGCTCGGGATCCTCCGCGAGCACGCCGTCGAACCCCGGGTCGGCCTGGTCGAGAACGTGCTGACGCGGCTGCAGGAAGCCGGCGCCGTCCAGGACGGCATCGACAAGCACACCATCGCGACGATGTGCTTCGGCAGCTACTTCGCCGCCTTCTACCGCGGCGAGAGCCGGGACGACATCCCCGAGGCGGTCGTTTCGGTGCTGTGGCCGGCGATCAGTGTGCGGAAGGCGCCTCGCAAGCGCGCCCGCGCTACTTCGTGACCTGGATGATCGTCTTGCCGGGCTGACGTTTGCGCCGGCTGAACGCCTCGGCCGCCTCGGTCAGCGGGTGCACTTCGCCGACCAGGGGCTTCAGGCGTCCGTCGCGCACCCGCTGAGCCAGGTCGGCGAGCCGGGCCCGGTCGGGTTCCACCACGAAGAAGACGGCGCGCCCGTCCCGGGGCCGCACCTCGGGCGGCATGGCGATGGTCACGAGGGTGCCGCCGGGGCGCACGAGCGCGGCCGAGCGCGCGAGGACGTCACCGCCGACGACGTCGAGCACCAGGTCGACCTCGCCGGCGTCCTCCACCGGTTCCGCGTCGAGGTCGAGGAACGTGTCGGCGCCGAGGCCGAGCGCGACGTCGCGGTCGCGGGCCCGGCCGGTGCCGATCACCCGGGCCCCGGCTTCCCGGGCGAGCTGGACGGCGATCGACCCGACCCCGCCGGCCGCGCCGTGGATCAGCACGGTCTGGCCGGTGACCAGCCCGCCGTGGTCGAACAACCCTTGCCACGCCGTGAGTCCCGAGATCGGCAGCGCGGCGGCGACGGTGTGGTCGATGTCGGCGGCGAGCGGCGCGAGGTTGCGCGCCTCCACGGCGGTGTACTCGGCCAGGGTGCCGTCGCGGGTCCAGTCGGCGAGGCCGAACACCCGCTGGCCGACGGTGAGCCCGGTGGTGCCGTAACCGAGCTCGGCGACCACGCCGGACAGCTCGTGCCCGGGCACGCTGGGCGTGCGGTCGCGCCCGGCCCGGTCGGTCCAGGTGGCGGGCCAGGTGAGCTCGCCGGGGGTGAACCCGGCGGCGTGCACCCGCACGACGACGTCGTTCTCGGCGGCGTGCGGGTGGGGCAGGTCGGTCAGGGTGAACCCGCCGACCCCGGCGTCACGGTCCCGTACGGTGATGGCTTGCACAGCGCGCTTCCTTTCGCGGCTCGGGAGTCACGTCGTTCATCCTGGCCCGGACGGCTCAGCTCGGCCAGGCCGAGCCGGTGATGCGCTCGACGGTGGTCGTGCGGCGGAAACCGGGGAGGAAGTGCTCCAGGACGTCGGAGTTCACCGTCCCGTTCGTGGTCTCCGGGCGGTGCTTGAGCCCGTCGAAGTAGGCGTGCAGGAACTCGTTCTTGAACTCGCCCCGCGGGTGCACCGCGACGATCTCCCCCACCTGCTCGGTGTCCAGCTCGCCCAGGCCGAAGCCGAGCACGTCGGTCAGCACGCCGAAGTGGATGGCGGCGATCTCCGGGCCCATGCGGCCCGGGATGCCCGGTGTCGTGTGCAGGGCGATCGCCGTCCAGACGGTGTCGGCGGCCGCGGCGGAGAAGCCGCGCTCGAGCAGGAACCTGCGCCCGTGGTCGGCGCCGTCGACCTCGAACCGCTGCTCCGCCGCGGAAAACGGCGTCACGAGACCGGCGTCGTGGAACATCGCGGCCAGGTAGAGCAGTTCGGCGTCCGGTGTCACCCCGAGCCGGGCGGCGTGGATCCGGCTGAAGAAGTAGACGCGGCGGGAGTGGTGGTAGAGCAGCGGGCTGGTCGTCTCCTGGACGATCCGGGTCGCTTCGGCGACCGCCGCCGTTTCGGGAACCTCCACACCCGCGATGACCTCTGCCATGACTTCCGCTCTTTCCGCTCGTGGCCGCCGGACGGGCTGACTGACCGTCCGGCTTCCATGGTGCCGCCGGCACCGGCGCGGCGCCGCTGCCACCCGGCCACGAACCCCTCGGATCAGGACACCGGCGGGACCACCAGCCGGGCCAGCGGCACGTGGTGCTGGCCGGCGTGGATGTCGCGGTCCCGCAGGGATCCCTGGCTCACCGGGCGGGGGAACGAGATCTTGACGACGTTGAGCGACGGGATCCGGAAGATCTGGATCGTGCTCTCCTCGACCCGGTACAGCCGGGCGATCACCCGTTCGTTGAGGAACGACTCGTCCGCGGCGATCCGGTAACCCCGGTCGTCACGCATGAACAGCTCCATCGTGACCCAGAACGGGCCCGCGTTCTTGGACCTGACCTCGTGGGCCAGCTCCGCCAAGGTGGTCTCAGGCATGGGTCTTCTCCCCGAACTCGATCCGGAACAGGTCCAGCGGCGCGCAGTCGACGACGTGGTTGAGCACGAACTCGTAGGCCGCGCCGCGCTCGACCTCGGCCGGCGAGGACGCGAACGCGAAGCTCGGCAGGTAGTCCATCGCCATCGTCGGCAGGTGCAGCATCAGCGGGTTGGCGATCTTGGCCACGGCCGTGGCGGTCGCCTGGTCGGGTGCGTTGACGAGCAGCATCACGCCGACCTCGCGCGGCGGGCCGCTTTCGGGTTCGAGCTCGCCCAGCACCGCGTTGTGGCCGTAGAGGCGCAGGTCGAACGCGTATTCGTCGGCCGCCAGGCCGAGGGTCTGGGTCACCCGCTGCGTGAGCACCGCGCGCAGCAGGTCCGCCCACGCGTCGATGTCGGCCAGCACCAGCGGGTCCCGGACGCCCGTGAACGACATCGTCTCGTACCCGGTGATCCGCGCGCCCTCCAGCTTGATCGTGTGCTGCTCGGCGACGTGGAACTGCGAGCCTTCGACCCGCACGATCCGGTCGTCGAGGGCGACGTACTTCGCGTCGCGGACGTCGAGGGTGCCGTCGGGCTCCCGCATCTCGAACGGGTTCGCCGTCTCGTAGAGCATGTGGGCGGCGACCAGGATCGGCGTGCACGCCACCGCGGGGTCGAGCGGCTCGATGGTGAAGCCGCCGGCGTCGATCGTGGCGAGGACGCCGCCCGCGCGCGGGTTGCTGGTGCACTGCCCGCCGCACTCGATGATCTTGGCGGCGTGCCACGTCGGCCCGGGCGGCATGCCCTTCATCAGCGGGTAGGCGGCCGCGACCGCGGTGTCGGTGGCGCGGCCGGCGAGCACGACCTGGGCCCCGTCGCGCAACGCCGCGACGATCGGCTCGTGCCCCATCGCGCCGACGATGTGGGTGCAGCTCTCCAGGGTCTCGGCCGCCAGCTCCCCCGACGGGGTCAGCGGATGCACCCGGCCCGCGCCGAGGTGCTCCTTGAGGTCGGCCGCGTCCTGCTCGCTGTAGATCCTCGCGACCTTCAGGTCGAGCCCCTCCTCCGCCATCACCTCGGCGGCGATCCCGGCGACCCAGTCGACGCCGGTGTCGGTCCCGCTCGTGCCGCAGGAGCCCACGACCACCGGGATGCCCGCACCGGCCGCGGCCGTCAGCAGGCTGCGCAGGTCGCGCGCGACGGCCTTCGCCGTCGTCTTGGCCGTCGCGGCACCGAGGTAGTACGGGCCGGAGTCCGTGGAGCCGCCGTCGATGCTGATGACGTCGGCGCCCAGGGCGATGCCGCGCTCGACCGTCGCGTGGTCCCAGCCGGCGCCGAGCATGCCGCTCGGGGCCAGCACGCGCACTGTGTCCATGTCTTTCGGGTCCCTCATTTCTCTCCGTTCACCACGAACCGTGCCCGGCCCGCGAGGGCCGCCACGAGTTCCTCGGCTCCGCGCAGGCCGGCGGCCCGGCGCGCTTCGGCGGTCTGGCCGGCCAGGTGCGAAAACACGACGATTCCGTCGATCCCGCGAAGCGGGCTGTCCGCGGGCAGCGGCTCCTCGCCCACGACGTCCAGCACGGCACCGGAAATCTCGCCGTCCCGTACGGCCGCGGCGAGCGCGTCCTCGTCGACGATCGCGCCCCGGGCGGTGTTGACCAGCAGGGCCGTCGGCTTCATCAGCTGGAACGCCTGGGCGTTCAGCAGGCCGCGAGTCCGTTCGGTGAGCGACGTGTGCACCGAGACATAGTCCGAAGTGGACAGTAGCTCGGGCAGCTCGACGAACCGGACGCCCGGATCACCGGACGGGACGCCGGTGGTGCAGAGCACCGTCATGCCGAAGGCTTGAGCCAGCGGCACCACCGCCCGCGCGGACGCGCCGTAGCCGATGAGACCGAGCGTCGAGCCACGCAGCTCGTGACCGTCCTCGCGCGGCCACTTCCCCTGCGCCACGCCGGAAGCGGACTGCACGAGCCGCCGAGCCCCGGCGAGCAGCAGGCCGAGGGTGTACTCGGCCACGGCGTTGGCGTTGACGCCGGGCAGGTTGCTCACGCTGATCCCCAGCCGGGCCGCGGCGGCGACGTCGATCGAGTCGTAACCCACGCCCGTCCGCACGACGACCCGCAGCCGCGGTGCGCGGGCCAGCACCTCGGCCGTCAGCGGCTCGGTGGCGGCGACCAAGGCCGCGTCGATCCGGTCGAGCGCCGCCACGAGCTGCCCGGGATCACGGCGGCCGAGCAACGGCGCGTGCACCGTTTCCAGCCCGGCGGAGCGCAGGTACTCGTCGACCTCGTCCCCGGGGCGGAGGTAGTCGGTCGTGACCAGGACGCGGTTCACAGCTCGGGCCCGTCGGCGCGGCGTCGGCGCAGCACGGCGACCCGGGCGACCAGCAGAACGGCGACCAGTGTGACGGCCCCGACGTCGAGGAGCATGAACGGCCAGCCCGTCACGTCGACCATGCCGCCGACCAGCGCCGGCCCGACGAACCCGCCGGTCGACCAGCCGACGGTGTAGAGGCCGGTGTAGGTCCCGAGCACGCGGGCCGACGGCGCGAGGTTCCACAGGACGACCGCCATGTTGACCATGAACGCCGCCGCGCCCGCGGCGGCGACGCAGAAGGCGACGACGGTGCCGGCCGGGGTCGCCGCGACGGTCCCGAGCACCATCGCGGCGGCGAACACGACCATCCCGGCCAGGATCACCCGCAGCCGGCCGAAGCGTTCGGCGAGCAGCGCGGCCGGGTAGGCGGCCACGATGAAGGCCACCCCGCTGGGCAGCGACACCCCGCCCGCGTCGCCGCGGGACAGGTGCAGGGCCTCCATGCCGTAGTTGGTGACGAGCGACCGCGAGGCGAACCACGCGCTCCCGAAGGCGAAGACGGCCAGGATGACCAGCAGCCGGCTGCGGTCGGCGTCCCGGACGATGTCCAGCAGCACCTGGCGCATCGGCACGCGAGGTGCCTGGGCCCCGGAGCCCTGACGGTCCTCCTCGAGGGCGGCGAGGTAGGCCGGCGACCGGCTGTCGCGCACCTTCCAGGCGAGCACGGCCACCGACACCAGCATCAGGATCGCCGGGATGACGAACGACAGCTTCGGGAAGTCGTCGATCAGGAAGAGGCTGATCAGCGCCGCGACGATCACCGTGATGCTCGAGGCGACCTTGACCGCGGCGTTGGCCCGGCTGCGCCGCTCGGGGGCGATGAAGTCCGGCAGCAGCGACTCGGCGATCGGCTTGAACGAGTTCGCGACCAGCGCGTAGCCGAACATCGTCAGGATCAGCAGGGGCAGCGAGGCCGCGGCGTGCGGGATGAGGACGAACAGCACCGCCGCCACCGGCATGCCGACCACGAGGTACGGGATGCGCCGGCCCCACGCCGTGCGGGTGCCGTCCGAGCGGTTGCCCATCCACGGCTGGATGAAGATGCCGAGCAGGTTGTCCATCCCCATCAGCGCCCCGATGAGCGCGGCGCTGCCGAGGTGCTCGCGCAGCAGCGGCGGGACCTGCGAGTCGTAGAGGTTCCACGTCGACTCCTGCGCGAAGACCGCGAGAGCCACGAAGAACGTGATGCGGCCCGTCCGCGCGCGGGGCGTGGTCAGTGTCATCGTCGGCACCTTCCCTCCGCCACCGCCCTGGTGGCGACCGCTACCGTACTTTTGCTATAGCAAGATGGTCAATAGTTGCAAAAGACTTTTGCGGTGCCTACTAGGCTGGCGGTCATGACGGGCGAAGCGCTGAAGGGCGTCACCACCGACACGCTGGCCGACCGCGTGTACCGCGCCCTCCGCGACGCGATCACCACCGGCGAGCTCCGCCCGGGCCAGAAGGTCACCGAACGCGGGCTGGCCGAACGGCTGTCGGTCAGCCCGACGCCGGTGCGCGAGGCCATCCGGCGTCTCGAACAGGACGGGCTCCTCGAACGCACCGGCCCGCGGACGGTCAAGGTGGCGGAGTTCGGCGACGTCGCGATCCAGGACCTCGCCGAGGTCGAGGTGGCCCTGCGCGGGATGGTGGCCCGCTTCGCCGCCCGGCACGCAACACCCGCGCAGCTCGATCAGCTCGACGCCGTCCTCGACGAAGCCGACGACCTGCTCATCCTCGTCAAGCAGCGCCACCAGGCCGGGCAGGACGTCTCACGGCACCTGGACCGGCTGCTCGACGCGATGCAGCGCTTCAACGGCGTCGTCGAGTCCTGCGCCGGCAACCCGGTACTCGTCCGCCTGCTGGACCAGACGCGGGTGTTTTCCGCACCGGAGCGGCGTTCCCGCCTGGTCGAGCTGATCAGCTCGGACGACCGGTTCGGCATGGAGCGCTACGCGATCCACCGCGCGCTGGTCCGAGCGCTACGGGCGGGCGATTCGGCGGCGGCCGAGGCGCTGGTGCTGGAGGACGCCCGCGGCGGTCTTGGTGATTTGCTCGCGGGCACCACGGGCGCCGCGCACTCGTGAGACTCAGCCGCCGAGGCCGGGCCTGCGCCGCAGCGACTCGGCCGCGGCCGAGGCCCTGCCGCTCGAAGACACCCGGCGACCTGCTCGCGGGCACCGGACTCCCCCGGCCCGGCGCCGGGCTCAACGGCTCGGCGAAACTCGCGATCCCTTGTCTCGCACTGGCTTCCCGGACCGGCGCGCCGCCTCGACCTCGTTGTCCCCTGGCCGAGCGCCGGCCCCTCGATCAGCCGCCGAGGCCGGGCCGGTCCCGCAGCTACGGTCGGGCGATTCAGCGGCGGCCGAGGCGCTGGTGCTGGAGGACGCCCGCGGCGGTCTTGGTGACCTGCTCGCGGGCACCACCGGCGTCGCGCACGCCTGACTCCCCCGCCCCGGCGCCGGTTCGAGGGCGTGGTCCGTCGCCCCCTCGATCAGCCGCCGAAGTCGGGCCGGGCCCGCAGCTGCGGGCGGGCGATTCGGCGGCGGCCGAGGCGCTGGTGCTGGAGGATGCGCGCGGCGGTCTTGGTGATCTGCTCGCGGGCACCACCGGCGTCGCGCACGCCTGAACTCAGCCGCCGAGGCCGGGCCGGTCCCGCAGCTGCCTCCGTGACGTGATGCCCAGCTTGCGGAAGATGTTGCGCAGGTGGGCGTCGACGGTACGAGGACTGAGGAACAGCTGCGCGGCGACCTCGTTGGACGTCGCGCCGGTGGCGACCATCCGGGCGATGTGCGTCTCCTGCATGGTGAGCTCGCCCGTCGTGCTCTTGGTCCGGGCCTGCGCGGTTTCGCCGGTGGCGCGCAGCTCGGTGGCCGCGCGCCGGGCGAACGCCTCGAGACCCGCGTCCGACGCCAGCCGGTGGGCGGTGCGCAGGTGCTCGCGGCAGTCGCGACGGCGGCCTTCGCGGCGCAGCCATTCGCCGTACAGCAGGTGGGCCCGGGCGCGGTACGGGAGCAGCGGGCTCTCCCGCAGCTGTTCGACGGCTTCGCGGTAGTGGTCCTCGACGCCGGTCACCAGGCCCCGCGCGTACGCCGCGACGCCGAGGCCGGTGGCGGTTCCGCTGGCCTCCGTGCGTTCGGTCAGCGAGTCCATGGCCTCAGCCGCCTCATCGGGGTGGCCGGAGCGGACGGCTGCCTCCACCAGCTCGGGCAGGGCGGCACCGGCGAGGGAGAGGTCGCCGCCCGCGGTGGCCTGACGGGCGGCGGCCAGGGCGGCCGGGTAGTCGGCGCATCCGTTGTGCAGCACGGCGGAAGCCCAGTGCACGTTGGCGATCAGCTGCCCGGCGCCGCTCGCGGTCGCCGTCGCCGTGGCGGTCTCGAAGAGCTTCTCCGCTTCCTCGCGGCGCCCGCGCATGGCCGCCAGGTGCAGCCGGGGGTACAGCATCGGCGGGCCGCCGATCGCGTCGGCGATCGCCTCCTCCTCCGCGATCGCCGCCATCGCCTGCCCGAAATCGCCGCTCAGCGCCCCCTGCGAGGCCAGCTGCGCCAGGCCGAGCCGCAGCACCAGCGGGGAGCCCGACTCGCGGCCGGTCTTCACCAGCCACTCGGTGATCGCCGCCTGCGCGTGGGGGTCCCACATCTCCGACGCGAGCATGATGCCGAGCGCCGGCCGCCGGGTCCACATCGGAGTGTCGCCGCCGTCGAACACCTTGCGCAGCAAGGGAGCCGCGGCCCGATGCCCTTCCTCGGCCAGCAGGACCAGGACGTCGAGGACGTCCGGAGAGCGCGGCGCGGGCGCACCGGACCGGGCCGCGGCCAACACTGTGTCCAGCACACCGCCGGGCCGGCCGACGAGCAGGCCCATCTCGATCGCGTCCAGGTAGACCTCGCGTGACCGGTCAGGATCCACTGTGGACAGCCGCTGCGCGGCCCGCACCATGTACGCCGGCCCGTCGCCGTCGTGGTGCCGCTGGAAGGCGATCTGCCCGCGGAGCAGGTCGACGTCCACGTGCTGGAGTTCGTTCAGGGCCAAGGGATCGACGGTCGTGAGCAGCTCCGCCGCCGCGGCGGGGGCGCCGGCGTCGAGGCCGGCCTGCGCCGCGACGATCGTCCGCTCGATCCGCCGGCCGGCGTCCAGTGACAGCGCGGCCGCGCGTTCCAGGAACGCCGCCGCGGCCACCACCCCACCTCGCGACCGGGCCCGGGACGCGCACCGCTCCAGCTCGGCGGCGACGTCGTCGTCGGGGCCCGCGCAGGCCTGGGCCCGGTGCCAGGCCCGCCGGTCCGGGTCCCCGGCCGGGTCGGTGACCTCGGCCAGCACCCGGTGGGCCGCCTGGCGCAGGCTCGCGCCGGCGGCCTGGTAGACCGCCGACCGGGCCAGCGGGTGGCAGAAGCGGACGCGGGTGGCGAACTCGACCAGCCCGGTGGCGGCCGCGGCCGCGCCGGCGCTCGGCACGTCGATGCCGAGGAGCCGCGCGGCCGGCCACACCAGGCCGGGATCGCCGGTCGGCTCGGCACTCGCGATGGTGAGCAGCAGCCGCGCTCCGGCGGGCAGCTCCGTCAGCCTGGCCTGGAAGCCGTGTTCGATCCGGGACGCCACCGGCACCGCGGCCGGCGAGGCGAACCCGCCGGGCCCCGGAAGTTCGAGCAGTGCCAACGGGTTCCCGCGCGCCTCGGCCAGCAGCCGGGCCCGCACCTGCTCGTCGAGCGGTGCCCGGCTCTGCGCCGCCAGCAGCTCCCGCGCGTCGGCGTCGGCCAGCCCGCCGACGGTCACCCCCGGCAGCTCGGCCAGCTCACCCGCCGCGGCGGGCAGCCGGACCGCGAACACCACGGCGACGGGCTCGGCGCCGACCCGGCGGCCGAGGAAGGCCAGCGCCTTCGACGACGCCGCGTCCAGCCAGTGCGCGTCGTCGACCACGCACAGCAGCGGGCGTTCCTCGGCCGCCGACGCCAGCAGCGCCAAGGTCGCCAGGCCGACGCGGAACAGGTCCGGGGTGCCTTCGGCCAAGCCGAACGCGATCCGGAGGGCGTCACGGTGGCGGCCGGGCAGGTCGTCGAGGCGCGCCAGCACGGGCACGCACAACTGGTGCAGGGCGGCGAACGGCAGCTCCGACTCGAACTCGGCCCCGCAGGCCCGCACGACCCGGAACCCCGGCGCCCGGGCGGCGTGCTCCAGCAGCGTGCTCTTGCCGATGCCCGCCTCGCCCCGCAGGACGAGCACCCCGCCTTCACCCTTGCGGGCCGCGGCGGTCAGCTCGTCGATCCGCCGGATCTCTTCCCGCCTGCCGAAGAGCGTCCGCATGGCCCGAATGCTAGACGGTCCCCGTCGGCAGCCGGGTAGGTGACAACCACCGACGCGAACGGGCGCCCGCCGGTGCGAGCGTGAGGGCACACCAGCAAACACCGGAGGTAACGATGACCACCGAAAACGCCACGCTCGCCACCCGCACCACGACGTCACGCCGAGACCTGGTGGGGCGCGGGCTGCTGCTGCTCGCCTCGCTCGCCACCGTCGGCGCGGGGATCCGCGGGATCGTCTACATGACCCAGGTTTCCGACGACCGGGTCTGGATCGAGAGCTGGCGGATGACCGCGTTCATGCTCGTCGCCGGCCTGTTCGCGCTGCTCGCCTGGACGCCGCGGGCCCAGCGCGGGGTGTGGGAGCTGCTCTTCGCCCAGAAGGCCGTGCTCGTCGTGATCGCCGTGGCGCTGGGCGACGTGCCCGAGGCCCGCGAAGCCGGGTTCGTCGACTTCGGCCTCGTCGTGATCCTCGTGGTGTCGTACCTGCTCTGCCGCGGCTGGGAGAGCTGGCGGACCAAGGCCGCGGTGGCGTGACCGGTCGCGCCACCGCGGGCCGGCGGTCAGATCTGGTTCTCACCGCCGTCGACGTACAGGTTGCTGCCGATGACGAAGCTGCTGTCCGGGGAGGCGAGGAACGCCACCGCGGCGGCGGCTTCGTCCGGCCGGCCCATCCGGCCGATCGCGATGTCGCCGGCCAGCTTCGCCATGAAGCCGTCCGCGTTCTCCGCGCCGACGAGCTCGGTGATCCCGTTGGTGTCGATCGGCCCCGGCGAGACCGCGTTGACGCGGATGCCCCGGCCGGTGAGCTCCTGGGCCCAGGTCCGCGCGAACGACCGGACGGCCGCCTTCGACGCCGCGTACAGCCCGAAGGCCGCGGTGCCGTTGTCGGCGGCGGTGGAGGCGTTCAGGATCACCGAGGCGCCGTCGTTGAGCAGGGGCAACGCTTTCTGCACGGTGAGCAGCGTGCCCCAGACGTTGACGTCGAAGATCCGCTTGTACTCCTCGGCGGTGACCTCTTCGAGCGTCGAGAACAGGGCGGTGGCCGCGTTGGCGAACACCACGTCGAGGCCCTGGCCGCGGTCGCGTACCGCGTCGTAGAGCCGGTCCAGGTCCGCGGGGTCGGTGATGTCACCGGGGATCGCGGTGACGCCCGCGCCGATCACCTCGACGGCCTCGTCGAGCTCGGTCTTGCGCCGGCCGGTGATGAACACGTGCGCCCCTTCGGCGGCCAGCCTCGCGGCGGTGGCCCGGCCGATCCCCCGCGTGCCGCCGCCGGTGACGACCGCGGTCTTGCCTTCCAGCTTTCCCATTCCTCAGACCTCCAGAGACTTCGGCACCGTTCGGTACAGAATTCGACCGTAGCACTTCCGGACCGATCGGTACCGAAGGGGTAGGATGGGTGCCATGGACGTCGCCGGGAAGACACCGATCGGCCGGCCGCGGGGGTTCGACGCCGACGCGGCCCTCGAGCGGGCCATGCTCGTCTTCTGGGAACAGGGTTACGAGGGCGCCAGCCTGAGCGACCTGACCGCCGCCATGGGCATCACGAAGACGAGCATGTACGCCGCCTTCGGCAACAAGGAAGACCTGTTCCGCAAGGCCCTCGAACGCTACGAGGAAGGCCCGGCCGCCTACGTGGCCCGTGCGTTGCGGCAGCCGACCGCCCGCGAGGTGGCCACGGCGTTCCTCGCCGGTTCGGTCTCGGCGAGCACCCGCCCCGGCTGCCCGTCCGGCTGCCTGGGCGTCCAGGGTTCGCTGGCCGCGGGCGAGGCCGGGCGGACCGCCCGGGACACCCTGACCGCGTGGCGCGACGAAGGCCGCGCGCACCTGCACGACCGGTTCCGGCGGGCCGTCGACGAAGGCGACCTGCCCGCCGACGCCGACCCGGCACTGCTCGCCCGCTACGTCATGACGGTGGCGAACGGCATCGCCGTCCAGGCCGCCGGTGGCGCCGGTCGCGACGAACTGCAGCAGGTCGCCGACGTCGCCCTGCGGAACTGGCCGCCCGCCTGAGCACCGCCGCCGTTCGAGCGCGGATTCGGCGTTTGCTCGTTTTCGGCGGGCGGCACCTCCTACCCTCACTGGTGTGGACGGCATCGACAGTCTCCGGCACGCGATCGAGACGATCCCCATTCCCGGCGCCCCGCCCCGCCTGTCCCGGCAGGGCGCGGCCGTCGGGCTCGCCCTCCTGGACACCTCGCTGCGGCTCAACCACGTGCGCCGGCTGACCGAACGGCTGACCGTCGTCGAGCACGGGACCGCGCGGCGCAGCACCGAGGTCGACGTCAGCCTCAAGCTCCTCGACGAGGGTCAGCGCCAGGCCACCGCGCAACTGCAGGACCTCATCGGCCAGGAACACGGCGAGCGGGCCGCGTCGAGACCGGCGCGCCAGCGTTCGCTGTGGGTGCCGCTGGCTCGCCTCCCCCGCCGCGACGTCTCCCCCATCGACGTGTTCGACAGCTCCGGCCAGAAGCTGCCGCGGCTCACCCAGCACGAGGCGTCCCGGCTGGTCGCCTCCGGGCTCTACCGGCTGCTGCGCGGGATCCTCGCCAGCGACGAGAACGCGCAGACCGCCAAGCACGAGCTGAACACCTTCCTGTTCCAGGTGCACGAACCGCGCTGGCTCATCCAGCAGGCGCTGCTGACGCTGCTCACCGAGCGGAACCACCCGGAGGAGGAGTTCGCGCTGGCGCCGGCCGGCGGCACGGTCGCCGGCTACGGCAGGCAGTGCCGGGACCTGGCGCTGGACATCCTCGCCGGCTGTTCCGAGCTGCTGGTCGAATACGCCTACCTGCTGAACGTCGCGGTCCGCGACTACATGCTCGTGGTGGCCCTGGACGACTCGGTCGAGGAACACCGGCTCAGCTACGAGACCCCGCTGCACGTCGACGCGCGGCAGCCGGTGGCCAGGGAACAGTGGCGGCGGCTGGCCTCCAGCCGCCGCGGGTACGTCGTGACCTACGAGACGATGATCCCGGCGACGCTGAAGTCCTACCACCTGGTCGCCCGGACCGCGCCCGAGGCCGAGATCTCCCGGATGTACCTGTCCACCGACGCCGACCAGCACCAGGTCGACGGCCTGACCGAGGACCTCGTCTCGCTGGCCGAACGGCAGGACGCCGCCCCGCTGCAGGAGGCCGACGGCGCCCGGCACAAGATCCTGGAGCTGCAGGCGCAGAGTGTGCTGCGGCGGCTGGCGGACCTGGTGCGCCGCCGCAAGTGGGAGGCCGGCCAGTCCGGCGTGGAGCTTTCCCCGCGCAGCCTGCCGGCCTGCCACCGGCTCGCCGCCGCGGCCACCACGGGCGAGGCGGTGCGGACGGACTCGGGCGAGCTGGACAACTCGCTGCGGCGGCACCCGGAGTTCACCGCCGCGAACCTGCGCGAGGCCGCGCGGGAGCTGACCGAGCGGGAGTTCGGGCAGGACCTGGTGCTCGTCAACGGCATCGCCGACAACGAGGCGCGGGCGTACTGGCGCCGCTCCGGCGGCCGGGACTCGCGGGGCGACCACGTCCGCGTGCGCGCGACGCTCGTGCTCAAGGACTCCACGAAGTCCGGCCCGCTCAACGTGACGTTCTACGCGCTGGCCGTCGCGGCGGTCTCGTTCGTGCTCGGCTGGCTGCTGGTCGGCAGCCCGTGGTTCTACGGCCGGACCGCCACCCAGGAGCTCGGCCACATCGGCGACGGCCAGTCCGTGATCACGATGCTCTTGCTGTTGCCGGGTTTCCTCTACAGCCGCCTGTCACTGCCGCCCCGCCGTACCGTGCTCGGGTACCTCGGCACGCTGCCGCAGGCGCTCGTCCAGCTGAGCATCGCGGCCATCGCCGGGTTCGCGGCCGCCGTCGCGACGCAGAGCCGGGGCGAGGTCGTGCAGGTCACGCTCACGATCGCCGTCGGGTTGCCGGTCATCGCCGCGCTCGTGCTGTTCAGCCAGGCGTCGTGGCGGGAGTCGGCGATCCCGTTGTCCCGCATCGGGGCGCCGCGGTGGGCGGGCACCGGCGCCTGGGACCGCCGCAAGCCGCTGGACGCCGACGTCCGGTTCGACTCGTCCGGGGGGTGGTGAGGATGCGCGGCCAGCGGATCTCCGTGCGGAACGTCGCCGACCTGGCCCGGGCCGGCTTCGAGATCGCGCGGCAGCCGGTGACCAAAGTGGACTTCGAGGTGCACCACGCGATGGCCCGCCACGGGTACCTGCGCGACCTCGTGTCCGCGGAGCCCGACAGCACGGTCTTCCTGGAGACGCTGTGCTCGGCCACGAACGGCGCCGGCGTCGTGATCGGCACCCGCACCCGGAAACCGCTGGACGGCACGGAAGTCGTCGAGCGGGTCGAGGGCCAGCAGCCGGCGGAACGCCCGCAGCAGCACGCGGGCGCCTGGACGTTCCACCAGACCACCTCCCCCAACCCGACGTTCATCTACGAGTCCGCGCAGACCTTCGAGGGCCTGATCGCGATCGACCCTGGCGCGCGCGAGGTGTGCGAGTGGCACGGACTGGCCCTGCGCGACCTGGTGAAGGAGATCTCCGACGCCGCGTCGGCGCTCATCGACGCGCCGCTGCTGTCGTTGCAGAGCCCGGCGCAGCTGCCGACGATCGTCAAGACCCGCAACCACGATCTCCGCACCCGCAAGGAGGTCGCACCCCCGTGCGCGTCGCTGGCGGTCCGGTTCTCGATCGCGGTGCGGGACGTGTCGGCGGCCGTGCGGTTCGAGCTGGCCGACCGGTTCCGGGAGCTGTGCGAGAAGCACCGGTACAGCTTCTGGCTCGCCGACACGCGCCCGGGCCACCGGCAGGGCAACTGGTTCGAGGTCTACCACGCCGACGGCGAGTTCTCCCCGCTGTACAAGGGAGATCTGCGGTCCCGCCAGCGGATCGGCACGTGCCTGCCGGTGACCTTCGTCGGGCCGGCGCGGATCGGCTCCACGCACGCGATCGCGTCCTTCCTGCAGCGCTACCCGCAGGTGGGGGTGGTCGGCTGCGCGGGCACGACGCTGTCGGACGTCGCGTTCGTCCACCTGCAGCTGTCGATCCACGGGGTGGCCGCCGACCGGCTGAACCGCATCCTGGGCAAGCTCCTCGGCGAGTCCTCGACCGCGGCCCGGCCGTACAAGCTGCTGCGCGAGCTGTTCAAGCGGCTCGGCCTGCCACCGGACCCCGACGGGCCCGCCTCGTCCGCGCCGGACCCGACCAGCGACTACCAGACCTTCGCCGGTCCCGCGTTCGCCTACCGCCCGTACCAGATGCCCGACTGCATGGCGGTGTGGGTGTCGTGGGAGATCGCCCGCCAGCACGAGGGTCTCGCCGCCCCGCTCGACTGCCTGTACCGCGCGCTGGCCCAGGTCGCGCCCCGGGTTTCGCCGGGCGACCCGGCTTCGGCGGCCGACCTGGCCACCGTCGAGTACCTCATCTGCCGCGCCACCGAGCAGTCGGTGGTCCGGGGCAAGGCGAAGCTAGCCGTGCCGAAGACGGTGCTGCGCCAGTTCTCCTCGGGCGGCGTCGAACCGCCCGCGGCCAAGCTGTGCGCCTCCCTGGAGGAGGCCTGGAAGGCCCACGTGGACCAGTCCGGTGTGGACGGAGTGAGCGAACTGACGGTGGCGTGGCGCGAATCCTGGCTCGGCCACTGGACCTATTCGTGAAGCGGCCTAGAGTGGGGGCATGACCGAGTCGGAGGAGCTGGCCCGCGCGCTGCGGACCACGGCCAGGAACGCCGCCACCACGGCACTGCGCGAAGGGCTGGAAGAGATCGACGCCCGGCACGGCGCGCGGGTCGCCGACGAGGTGGCCGCCCTGATCGACGTCGCCGGGGTGTACGCCGGGCTCGCCGACCGCGAGGTTCCCGCGCGCGGGAACGGCGACCGCGACGACGAGCCGTGGGAGTACCGGCCACTCACGTCGTAGGGCTTCACTTCTTCCAGTCGTAGCTGAGGGTCGGCGGGTCGTCGGAACCCTTGGTGACGGTGAGGTTCTGGCCGGGGTGCGCGGCGGCGTACCGGGTCATCTCGTCGTACATCCGGTCGCGCATGCCCACGTCGCGCACCTCGATCGTGGCCCGCTGGCCCAGGTTCCCGGAGTCCACGCTCGGGTCGTTGCGGATCGCCAGGTTCCAGAAGTGCTTCTTGTCGGTGCCGTCGGCGCCCTGGCCGTCGTTGGTGAAGTAGACCTCCCCGGTTCCCTTGTCGTAGATCGTCTGGGTCACCTTGATCTGGTCGTCCCCCTGGGCGGCGGAGAAGTAGCCGGAGTCGTCCCCGGCTTCGCTGGTGTAGAAGCCGACTTCGCCGCCGTACGCCTGGCCGAACCCGTAGCTGCCCTTCCACAGTTCCAGCCGGTACTGCTTGCCGGTCTGGGGATCGGTGAACTCCATGTTGTCGCCGCCGTCGCTGGTGTGGTCGAGCTTCGCGCCGATCACCGGCTCCAGCTTGTCGTAGAGGTCGTGCCAGCCGAGGTAGCTCTGCACCGAATGCTCGCCGGTCGTGTAGTAACCGCCGTCCTCGACGTACTTGAAGCCGAAGTAGTCGTAGATCTTCTGCGCGACTTCGGGGTTCTGCATGATCTTGTCCCAGTCGCCGTGCAGCAGCGCCCAGTCGAGTTCGGGGTGCTTCGCGATCAGCGCGGCGAGGCCGGGGATCTCCTTGAGGATGATCGCGCCGATCTCGGCGAGGTTCCGTTTCTCCGACCCCGCGAGCTCCCAGACCGCGCCGGTCTTGGTGCGCAGCTTCAGGCCCTCGGCGAGCAGGACGGCGTCGTAGGTGGTGACCACCCGCTGCAGGTCGGCCAGCAGGATCAGCGCCTTGGCCTTGACGAGCTTGTCCTCCGCCCACGCCAGCACGATGTTGCCCATGCCGTGCCCGTGGTCGTTCCACACGCCGTCGAGCTTCGTCTGCAGGGCCTTGGCCTCTTCGCGTTTGCTCCGGCCTTCCTGCTGGGCGTGCGACAGGGCGTCACGGACCACCTCGAACGACCGCGCCGACTCTTCGAGGTCTTCGGCCTGCTCGTCGCGGTTCTTCTTGAAGTCCTCCAGCGACGACAGCGCCCGTTCGCCGGCCCCGCCGTGCCAGCCTTCGCTCAGCTCGACGCGGACGCTCTCCAGCAGGGACTTGGCGTCCTTGACCGCTTCCTTGGTTTCCCGGCAGGCCCGGGCCCGGTCGTCCAGGTCGGTGGGGCTGCCCTTGTCGAGCTGGTCGGCGAGCTCGTAGATCCTGTCGAACACCGCCGTCACCGATCGATCTTCGCGAAGCCGCTGTCGAGCGATTTCAGGAAGGCGTCGCGGGCCTCGTCATCGGTGGCGTCGTAGCTCTTCGCGGCGAGCTTGATGCTTTCGACCAGGGCCTCGACCTGCTGCTGCGCGGCTTCGAGGTCTTCCTTGCGGGTCAGGAGCCAGACTTCGTAGTCACCCGCGTAGCCGGCCGCCCGGTCCGTGCCCCCGACGTTCGGCGGCCCGCCGGCCGACAGCGACGGCGGCGTCCCGTTGCCGAGCTTGGCCGCGGCCTTGCTGATGTTCTCGACATCGACCTCGAAACCCACTGAGCTTCCTCCCGCACCGACGAGCCGAGTGACACCCGGTCCGCGAAATGTAACAGCCGGGCCCGTGCCGGAACGTCCGTTTCCGGAGACCCGCCGAGGGAGCACGCGCGGACCGGCCGTCCGGTTTAGCGCGGGAAGTCGGCGGACGCGCTGACCGCGGCGAACTTCTCGGTCTCGGCACTGCGGTGCGCGGCCGACTCCAGCGCGCTCCGGACGGCGTCGGCACCCAGCACCAGCCGGCGCGGCAGGTCGCCGGAGGCGAGCACGTCGAGGATCACCTGCGCGGCGCGCACCGGGTCGCCGGGCTGAACGCCGTCGTTCGCGGCGCGGTAGCGGTTGAGCGCGCCGACGGTCTCCTCGTAGTCCGGGCCGGCCGGGTGCAGCGTCATCGACGAACCCTGCCAGTCGGTGCGGAACGCGCCGGGTTCGACGATGACGACCCGCACCCCGAACGGCGCGACCTCACTCGCCAGGACCTCGGAGAAGCCCTCCACGGCGAACTTCGCGGTCTGGTAGGCGCCCATGCCCGGGGTGCCGCCGACGCGGCCGCCGATCGAGGAGAACTGCAGGAACACACCCGATCGCTGCCGGCGCAGCACCGGCAGCGCCGCCCGGGTCACGTTCACCACCCCGAACAGGTTCGTCTCGATCTGGGCGCGGAAGTCGTCCTCGGCCATCTCCTCGATCGGCGCGCTGTTCGCGTAGCCGGCGTTGTTCACCACGACGTCCAGCCGCCCGAAAGCCGTCACGGCTGCCTCGACGGCGGCTTGTGCCGCGGCCGGGTCGGTGACGTCGAGGGCCACCGCGCGCACCCGGTCACCGAACCGGTCGACGAGGTCCTGGAGCTGCTCCGGCCGCCGTGCCGTCGCGACGACCTGGTCACCGGCCGCGGCGACCGCCTCGGCCAGGCTGCGCCCGAATCCGCGGGACGCCCCGGTGATCAGCCACGTCTTCGTCATCTGCCCGCTCCTTACTCAGTAAATGCCACATCCTTGTGACAGTTACAAGGCGGACGGGCAGCGATTTAGTCCCTCGACGTCTGTGACGGCGGGCACGGGCAACCTCGGCGGCCCGTCGGCGTGCAGGCGGAAACACCAGGGGGACGTGATTCCGACTCGGCGTTCGGCATCGGCGCCGTCGCCCTGCCCGGGATCGACGGACGCTGCGCCTGGTCGCTTTCCTGCGGGGAGTCCTGGTCCCGGCGAGCATCGCCGGCTTGGTCCGCGTCGTCGGCGGCGGCGAGGCCGCGATGTCCAAAGTGGTCGTGACGCACCGCGGCACGCCGGTCACCGTCGAGGTGGCGCGGCCTCCTCGGCGTCCGCATGCTCAGGTTCCCCTTGGCACGGCTCGCCGCCGCTCGCAGGAGGAGCCCTGAGCCGTGAACGTCAGCCGACGAGGCGCGGGAACAGCTCGCGCACGCCGCGCCGGAGGTCGTCCAGCGCGCCTTCCGCGCCGACCAGGTGGCGCAGCAGGGCTTGCTGGAACAGGCCGTCGAACAAGGCGTACGCCTCGGACGGCGAGCACGTCGGCTCGGCGCCGGCCAGATCGGCGTAGCCGCGGACGTTGCGCCAGATCATGTCCTGCAGGCTGTCGTCGATCTCGGCGACGTCGTCGCGGAACGCGGCCTCGAACAGGGACTGGGTGCGCAGGTCGTACCAGAGGCGGTGCATCAGCGGGGCGTCGCCGAGGGCGGCGGCCAGCCCGTCGGCGCACGCGGCGGCGAGCTCGCCGGCCGTGGCCGCCTCGCCGACGCCGCCTTCGTAGCGCTGCACGCAGGCGGCCTTGTAGCGCCGCACGCAGTAGGTGATCAGCTCGACCTTGTCGGCGAAGTAGTAGTGCAGCAGCCCGTGCGAGAACTTGGTGTGCTCCGCGATCGTCCGCAGGCTGGTGCGGGCGTACCCGAGGTCGGCCAGCGCGAGGAGAGCCGCGTCGGCGAGCTCCCGACGGCGCTCCTCGAACTTGTCGACGCCGGTCCGGCGCCTCACGGCGGCTGCGCTGGTCACCGGCCGAAGATACCATCGAGCGACTCTCTGACCAATCGTCCAAGAAAATCTTGACATTCGTCCAAATGGCGGTCAAGGTCGTGACCAGCCACCGACGCAGCTCGGGAGGGACGACGATGTCTCTGTACTTCTACCTGGAAAAAGGCGCCTCCCTGAACCCGGACGCGCCCTGCCTGACCCTCGACGGGAACTCCGTCTCCTACGGCCAAGTGGTCGAGCTGGCCGGGGCCGTCGCCCGCGCGCTGCGGCACTCCGGCGTGCGGCCGGGAGACAAGGTCGGCATCCTCTCGGCCAACGACCCGACCGCGTTCACGTGTGTCTTCGGCATCGCCCGCGCCGGTGCGGTCTGGTGCCCGATCAACCCGCGCAACGCCGCCGGCGAGAACGCCGAGCTGCTCGACCTGTTCGACTGCGCCACCTTGATCTTCCAGCCGGGCTTCGAAGACCTCGTCCGCCAGATCGTCCCGAAGCTCCCCAAGCTGACCACCCTGGTCCGCCTCGGCGACGGCGACGACTTCGCCCCGGGCTTCGGCGACTGGCTCGACGCCGCCCGCGACGATCCGCCGGCCGAAGCCGCGCAACCCGACGACGTCGTCGCGCTGGTCGGCACCGGCGGCACCACGGGCCGCCCCAAGGGCGTCATGCTCACCGACCGCAACCTCGAGGTCATGTCGGCGATCACGCTGATGAGCTACCCGTTCGACGGCCGGCCGGTGTACCTGGCCCTGGCCCCGCTGACGCACGCGGCCGGCGTCCTGTGCTTCCCGATCCTCGCCCGCGGCGGCGAGGTCGTGATCATGGCCAAGCCCGACGTCGGCCGGTTCCTGGAGCTGGTCGAACGCCACCGGGTCACGCACACGTTCCTGCCCCCGACGCTGATCTACATGGTGCTCGGCCACGAGGCCCTCGACCGCACGGACCTGTCGTCCCTGCAGTGCTTCTGGTACGGCGCGGCGCCGATGTCGACGGCCCGGCTGACCGAAGCCCTCGAGCGCATCGGGCCGATGGCCCAGCTCTTCGGCCAGTCCGAAGCGCCGATGATGATCTCGACGATGGCGCCCGCCGAGCACCGGCACCCCGACGGCACCGTCCACACGGGACGGCTGTCCTCGGCCGGCCGGCCCTCGCCGCTGGTCACCGTGGCGATCCTCGACGACGGCGGAAAGCCCGTGCCCCAAGGAGAACGCGGCGAAATCTGCGTGCGCGGCTCGCTCGTGATGGCCGGCTACTACCGCAACCCGGAGGCCACGGCGGAGTCCTCGGCCCACGGCTGGCACCACACCGGCGACATCGGGTTCCTCGACGACGAGGGGTACCTGCACATCGTCGACCGCGCCAAGGACATGGTCATCACCGGCGGGTTCAACGTCTACTCCGCCGAGGTCGAACAGGCCGTGATGGCCCACGACGCCGTCCGCGACTGCGCCGTGATCGGCCTGCCCGACGACAAGTGGGGCGAACGCGTCACCGCCGTCGTCCAGCTCCAGCCCGGCGCCGAGCTCGACCCGGGCGAGCTGATCGCGTTCGTCAAGGCCCGCATCGGCAGCGTCAAGGCGCCGAAGCAGATCGAGATCTGGCCGGAGCTGCCGCGCTCCACCGTCGGCAAGGTCCTCAAGGCCGACATCCGCTCCACCTTCACCCAAAGCAGCAAGGAGGCTGTCCGACCATGAAACTCGCGCTCTACCTGCCGAACTTCCGGGACAAAGTGACCGTGCGGGAACTCGAGGACCTCACCGCCCTCGCCGAGGACCTCGACTTCGACTCCGTCTGGACGCTCGACCGGATCATCGTGCCGGAGGCCTCGGACCGCGGGGAGATGCAGTACCCGTTCGGGATGCTGGACGAAATGGGCAAGCAGCTCCCGGTGAGCTCGCGGGGCGAGTTCCTGCAGGGCATGCCGCTGCTCCCCTGGCTCGCCGCGAAGACCTCGAAGGTCCGGATCGGCATGAGCATCATCGACACGCCGTACCGCTCCCCCGGCGTGCTCGCCGCGGAGCTGGCCACCATCGACCACCTCTCGGGCGGGCGGCTCAACGTCGCCGTCGGCTCCGGCTGGATGCCGGAGGAGTTCGCCGCCGCCAGCGCCGCGCACATCTTTCCCAAGCGGCACAAGCACGTCCGCGAAACCCTGGAGATCATGCAGGGCATCTGGACCAACGAGGTCTTCGAGTACCACGGCGAGTTCGCCGACTTCGAGCCGGCCGGGTTCGGGGCCAAGCCGGTGCAGAAGCCGCACCCGCCGATCTTCTTCAGCGGCCTCAAGGACCCGAAGCGCTCGGCGAGCCGCATCGCCAAGTACAACCTGTCCGGCTGGATCGGGATCCAGGACTCGCCCGAGGACATCCAGCGGTGGCGCACCGAGATCCAGCGTGAGCTCGACGAGCTCGACACCCAGCGGTCGGTCGACGACCTCGAGATCTCCAGCATGATCTGGTTCGTCATCACCGACCAGGACATGGACCAGACCCCCCGTGGCAAGGGCACCAACCTGCTCGTGGGGTCCGCGGCGCAGATCACCGACCAGCTCAAGCGCTACAAGGAAGCCGGGCTGACGATGCCCTTCCTGTGGCCGCCGTTCCAGGACGTGCCGGTGGCGAAGACCCTCGACGACCTGAAGCGGCTCAAGGAAGAAATCCTGCCCAAGATCGACGCGATGTGAGAGGAACAGGAATGTCCGAACTCGAAGGAAAGCGTGTCTTCGTCACCGGGTCCGGTGCCGGGATCGGCAAGGCCATCGCGAAGCTGTTCATCGAACGCGGCGCCCAGGTCGTGGTCAGCGACCTCAACGCCCTCTCGGCCAAGCAGGCGGCCGAGGAGATCGGCGCGGCCGGCGTCGCCAACTGCGACGTCACCGACGAAACCCAGGTCCAGACCGCGATCCAGCAGGCGGTCGAGATCCTCGGCGGCCTCGACGTCCTGGTCAACAACGCCGGGATCGAGGTGTCCTCGCCGCTGCTGCAGCAGTCCACGGAGAGCTTCGACCGGATCTTCGCGGTCAACGTGCGCGGCACGTTCGTGACGATGAAGGCGGCGACCCCGCACCTGGTGGAGTCCAAGGGCAACATCGTCAACATCTCGTCCGTCGCCGGCGTCGGCGGCAGCCCGCTGCTCGGTTCCTACTGCGCGACCAAGGCCGCGGTCATCCAGCTGACCCGCGTCGCCGCGGTGGAGATGCGCCCGGCCGGGATCCGGGTCAACGCGGTCTGCCCGGGCTTCGCCGACACGGCCATGGTCGAGCGGCTCGTCCCCGACTTCGAAGCGGCGACCCAGGTCCCCTTCGGCGACCTCGTCGCCGCGAAGCAGGGCCGGCTCGGCACCCCGCAGGACATCGCCGAGGTGGCGGCGTTCCTGGCGTCCGACCGGGCGAGCTGGGTGACGGGCAGCCACTACGTCCTCGACGGCGGCCTGACCGCGTCGCTGGTGTGAGCTCCGGCCGGCGGGCCCGTCACGAGGCGGGCCCGCCGGCCAGCGCCCGCCCGAGGTCGGCGGGATCGCGGATCCAGACGTCGACCGCCGTTCCGTCGCGATGGGTGAGCGTCAGGCAGCCCTGGCGGCCCGGGCCCCACAGCGGCACCACCTCCGCGGCCCAGGACCGGTCGAACACCAGCGGGCCGACACCGCGCCGGCGGTCGCCTTCCCTGGGTTCCCACCGCAGTTCGCCGCCTGACAGGGTCAGCCGTCCCAGCAGTTCGCCGACCTCGTCTGTTCGCCGGGCGTGCCGTCCCTTGGCGCCCAGGAGGTGGGCCGCCGAAACCGGCAGCTGGGCCGGCCACGACGGCGGGGCGCCCGCGGTGCGGCGCCGCCGTTCCCGCCGGAGATCCCGCCGGACGACGATCGTGAGCACGAGATAGACCAGCGCGAGCGTCCCGAGCAGGACGCCCGCCGCGGGCACCCAGCCCGTCTTCAGTCCGAGCAGGGCCGACAACCCGGTCAGGTAGCCGAGGCCGAGCAGCGAACGGGTGCGTCGCCGTAGTTCCCGGTCGCGGCCGTCTCCGGTCATCGTCACTCCAGCCCGGCGTGTTCCAGGTCCAGCAGCCGCTGGATGCGGCGGCGCGTTCCGTCGGTGATCTCGCCCTTCTCGAACAGCCGGGTCAGCTCGGCGGCCTCGACGTCGATCAGCTCCCGACGCAGCCGCCGGTAGTCGGTTCTCCTCTCCAGGTCGGCGGCGTCGTCCTCGACGCGTTCCAGCCGCGCCTGCCAGCCCGTGCGCAGCTGGTCGACCACGAACTCCGGCGCCGACTCGGTTTCGGACAGGTGCCGCAGGTGGTCCAGGCCGGCTTCGGCGAGCTTCCGCCGCGCGGCGCTGAACTCCGTCCGCAGGTCGGCCGGGTCCAGCGCGATCCCGGACCGCCGCACCAGGGGCGCGAGGGTGAAGCCCTGCACCACCAGCGTCAGCACGATCACCGCCGTCGTCAGCAACAGCACCAGATCACGCGCCGGGAGCGCCGAACCGTCCAAAGTGGCCATCGGCAGCGACAGCGCCGCGGCCAGCGGCACCACGCCACGCGCCCCCGCCCAGGAGACGACAGCGGGTACCTGCCAGGACACGCGCTGACCACCGCGGCGCTGGCGGATCGCCGAAAGCAGGAACACCAGCAGCAGGCGCACGAGCACCAGCGTCACGGCGATGGCCACCGCCTGCAGCAGCCACCACGCGCCGGTGCCGGTCAGGCGGCGCACCAGGGTGGGCAGCTGCAGCCCGATCAGGCCGAACACGACGCTCTCCAGCAGGAACACGACGGTCTGGTAGACCGCGCCGACCTGCAGCCGGATCCGCGCGGTCGTCAGGCGCTCGGCCTGCGTCCCCAGGATGACGCTCGCCACGACGACCGCCGTCACGCCCGAGCCGCCGACCGACTCGGCCACGACGTACCCGGCGTACGGCGTGACCAGCGAGATCACCGTCTCCAGGACCGGGTCCTCGGTGCGCCGCCGGATCAGGAAGGCCCCCAGCGCGGTCAGCACGCCGACCGCCACCCCGCCGCCGGCGAGGATCGCGAACTCGCCCGCCGTCCGGCCGAACGACGCGGCCCCGCCCGCGACGGCCAGGAACAGCGCGACCCGGAACAGCAGCAGGCTCGTCGCGTCGTTGAACAGGCTTTCGGCCTGGATCAGGGCCTGCACCCGCGGCGGCAGGGCGAGCCGCCGGGCCAGCGCCGTCACCGCGACCGGGTCCGTGCTGGCCAGCACCGCGCCCAGCACGAACGCCATCCCGACCGGCAACGGCGTCACCAGGACGGCCGTGCCGATCACCGCCGCGGCCGAGAGCAGCACCAGCCCCACCGACAGCACGGCCACCGGCCGCCCGACGGCGCGCAGGTCCCGCCACGGCAGCTCCTCCCCCGCGGCGAACAGCAGCGGGGGCAGCACGACCAGGCTGATCATCTCCGGCGTCACCTGCACGGCCGCCGCCCGGGGCAGCAGCCCGAGGGCGACCCCGGCCACGACCAGCAACGAGGGCGCGGGCACCCGCAGGCGCTTGGCGAACGTCGCCACCACGGTCGCGACGACGACCAGGAACAGTACGGTTTCGACCCCGCGCATCAGCCGGTCCTCCCATCCCGAACCCATCCCGAATCCGGATGCCGACCAGCCTTCCCGGCGTGCCGCGCTCAGGCCACGCGACGCGCCCGCCCCGTCGGGTCAGCCGCCCACGTGGATGCCGGGCCGCTGGGCCGGGTCGTCCTCGGTGGTGCGCAGGATCTCCCGGACGACCGGCGCGGTGTCGCCGCGGCCGAGGATCAGGTAGCGGAACAGGTGCCCGAGCGGGTTGCCCTCCGACCACTCGAAGTGGCACTGCGGCCGCACGCCCGTCGCGTCCCGCAGCGCCAGCAGCACGGCCGCGATCGCGTTGGGCGCCGCCGGGCTGTCCGCGCGCAGGATCCGGTAGCCGTCGACCTCCACGCCCCGCACCTGCAGCACGTTGCTGAACTCGGACGGGTCGACGACGTCGATCTCGAGGAAGAGCGTGTCCGCGTTGCCGGGCACCGGGTTCATCCGCCGCTGCTCGGCCTCCTTGGCCGAGTACTCCGCGAAGTCACCACCCTGACGCCGGTTGGCGATGATGTTCAGGGCGCCGTCGTAGGCCAGCGAGTCGGTGACGAACCGGCGGGCCTGCTCGTCGAACTCGATCCGCTCGGCGCGCAGCTCGGTCGTGCGGGACACCCGCGAAACCAGCGACACCACGACGATGCCGAGGATGAACAGGCCCGAGATGGCCAGGCCGTCCGGCTTCTCGCGGACGTTCTCGACCAGCGCGTAGAGCAGCACCAGCGTCAGCACGGCGAAACCGATCGTGCCGGCGACCTGCTTGCGGCGCAGCGACGAGATGGTGACCGCGACGGCCCCGGAGACCATCATCGCCAGGATCCCGGTCGCGTACGCGCCGGCCTGGGCGTTGACGTCGGCGCCGAACGCGACCGTGATCAGCACGCTGATCACGGTGTAGACCAGCACGACGGGCCGGACGGCGCGGCCCCACTCCGGCGCCATGCCGTAGGAGGGCAGGTACCGCGGCACGATGTTGATCAGCCCGGCCATCGCCGACGCGCCGGCGAACCACAGGATCAGCACGCTGGAGACGTCGTAGACCGTGCCGAACGCCTCGCCGAGCTCCTGGTGGGCGAGGTAGGCCATGGCGCGCCCGTTCGCTTCCCCGCCCTCCTTGAACTGGTCGGCGGGGATCAGGACGGTCGTGATGAAGCTCGTGGCGATCAGGTACACCGACATGATCAGCGCGGCGACGGTCAGCAGCTTGCGGGTGTTGCGGATGCGCGACTCGAGCCGCTCCTCGTCGGACTTCCCGTCGGCCGCGACCAGCGGCATCATGCTGACCCCGGTCTCGAAGCCCGACATGCCGAGCACGAGCAGCGGGAACGCGACCACGGCCGGCCCCACGATGCCGCCGAAGCCGCCGCCGCCCGAGGTGAGCGCGTCCGTCCAGCGGGACAGCGCGGCGGCGTCCGAGAAGAGGTCGACGCCGGCCACGACCACGACGACGGCGTTGAGCAGCAGGAAGACGGCCACCAGCGGGATGGCCACGCCGACGGCCTCGCTGAAGCCCATCAGGAAGACGCCGCCGAGGATCAGCAGCAGCACGACCGTGATCAGCACGGCGTGCCCGTGCAGGAAGCCGGGCAGGTACGGGTTTTCCAGCAGGTGCACGGAGGCGTCCGCCGAGGACAGGGTGATCGTGATGATCCACGACGTCGCCACGAACCCCAGCAGCACCAGCACGAAGATCTTGCCGCGCCAGAACGGCAGCAGGTCCTCCAGCATCGCCACCGACCCCTGCCCGCGCGGGCTTTCCCGGGCGACGCGCCGGTACATCGGCAGCATCCCGAGCAGCGTCAGCGCGACGATCAGCAAGGTCGCCAGCGGCGACAGCGCGCCCGCGGCCAGCGCGGCGATCCCCGGCAGGTAGGACAGGGTGGAGAAGTAGTCGACGCCGGTCAGGCACATGACCTTCCACCAGGCCTGCGGCGTGGCGTGGTCCTCGGCCGCCTCCGGTCCCGCGGGCGACACCCGGTGCTCGAGCAGCCACCGCACGGCCCGGCCGGACGGCGGTTTCGCCTGTACTGGGCTGTCCACGACAGCCGGAACCACGAATTCAGGTGCGGTGCTCAAGCTACGACTCCCCGATCGACTCCCGTGCTGCACTCCCGGGCGCAAGGATGCCCGACCGGCACGGGACCGCCCGACCCGGGCCCGGCCGCACCCGTCCTGGTCCGGCGCGGGACACGGATGGCCTGATGCCCGTGACCGCCGAGCCGGCGTGCGGTGCGGACCGGCTGGTCGCCGACCGACGGCCCACGGCCGAGCGCGCACCCGGGTCCCGCCCGGGCGCACTGCCAGCCCCGCGGCGTGCGGCGCGGACCGGCTGGCGGCCGCGCGAACGACCCGGACAAGGCCTCGTAGGTCCTCGCCGCGCCGACCGGCTGCCCACGGCCGAGCGCTCACCCGGATCCCGGCCGGGCGCACTGCCAGCCCCGCGGCCTGCGGCGCGGACCGGCGGGTGGCCGAGCGGCGGCCGAGCGAACGACCCGGACAAGGCCTCGCAGGTCCTCGCCGCGCGGACCCGGGCGCGGCTCGGCCCGGAAGACCCGTACACCGCCCCGGCCCCCGATAGCCTGATGTCCGTGACCGTCGAGCTGGCCCTGCTGTCCGGGGTCTCCTTCCGCGGCCGGGCGCTGACCGGGTCCCGGCCGGGCGCGCTGCTGGCCCTGCTCGCGGCCGACCTGCGCGCGGGGTGCGGCGCCGACCGGCTGGTCGCCGAGCTGTGGCCGGACGAGCGGCCCGAGCACCCGGCCAAGGCGTTGCAGGTTCTCGTCTCGCGGACCCGGGCGCGGCTCGGCCCGGACGTCATCGTGAACACCCCCACCGGCTATCGCCTCGCGCTGCGCGACGAACAGGTCGACACCTCCGCCGTCCTGCTTCACGCGGCAGCGAGCGACCGAGCCCTCCGCGACGGCGACCACGCGAGCGCCCTCGGCCACGCCGAAGCCGGGCTCGCGCTCTACGGCGGGCCCGTGGACACCGCCGCCGACGACCCGCTGTCCACCCTGCGGGCCGCTCGCGCCACGACGTACCGGAGCCTGACCCGTTCCCAGGGGCTCGCGCTGGCCCGGCTCGGCCGGTACGCCGACGCCGCCGTCCCACTCGCGAAAGTCCGGCCGCCGGACGAGGAAGTCCTGCTGGAGCTGCTGCGCTGCGAGACCACCACCGCCGGGCCGGCCGCGGCCCTGAAGCACTACGAGGACTACCGGCGAACCCTGCGCGACGAACTCGGCAGCGACCCCGGACCCGCGCTGCGGGCGTTGCACCGCGAACTGCTGCTCGCCGACACCCCCGCGCAGCGCCACGGCGTCCGCCACGAGCCGAACCCGCTGCTGGGCCGGGACCGGGACATCGCCGCGGTGACCGCGCTGCTGCGCACCTCGCGGGTCGTGTCGATCGCCGGCCCCGGCGGTCTCGGGAAGACCCGGCTCGCGCACGCCGTCGGCCGCCAGGCCGACCAGCGGGTCGTGCACTTCATCGAGCTGGCCGGGCTCACCGCGGACGGCGACGTCGCGGCGGCGGTCGCGGCCGAGTTCGGCGTGAGCGGCGCCGCGGCGCTCGCCGACGTCGCCGAGGCCCTCGGCCCGAACCCCGTGCTGCTAATCCTGGACAACTGCGAGCACGTCGTGCGGGGTGCGGCGGACCTCGCGCACGGCCTGGTTTCGCTGAGCGGCGAGCTGCGGGTGCTGACCACCAGCCGGGCCCCGCTCGGCCTGTCGTCCGAAGCGGTCTATCCGCTCCCGGAGCTGGATCTCCCGACGGCCGCCGAGCTGTTCACCCAGCGCGCCCGCGCGGCCCGGCCCGGCGCCGACCTGCCGGCGGAGGCCGTCCGGACCCTCTGCGAGCGCCTGGACGGGCTGCCGCTCGCGGTCGAGCTGGCCGCGGCCCGGATCCGGACCCTGTCCGTCACCGAGATCGGCGAGCGGCTGGCGGACCGGTTCACTGTGCTGCGCGGGGCCGCCCGGGACGCCCCCGGCCGGCACCGGACGCTGCACGCCGTCATCGACTGGAGCTGGCACCTGCTCGACGGCACCGGCCAGGCCGCGATGCGCGCGCTTTCGGCGTTCCCCGGTGGCTTCACGGCCGGCGCCGCCCGCCACCTGCTCGGTGACGACGGCGTGCTCGAGCAGCTCGTCGACCAGTCGCTGCTGAAACCGGCCGACGACGGTGCCGGCACCCGGTTCCGGATGCTGGAGACCGTGCGCGAGTTCAGCGGGGCGCGCCGCGACGAGATCGACGGCGAAACCGGCCGGGTGATCGGGTCTTTCCTGTCCTGGGCGCGGGATTTCGGGAAAACGCACCACGATTCGGTCGTCGGTCCCGACCTCGTGCAGGCCGTCGGGCGGATCCGGGTCGAAGAGGACAACCTGGCGCTGGCCCTGCACCACGGGCTCGAGCGCGAAGACGGGCCCGCCGTCGCCGCGATCGCGGCGGTCCTGGGCAGCCTGTGGGTCACCGAGTCGAACTTCACGCGGCTCACCGCGCTCGCCGAGGACACCGCGTGGCTGCTGTCGCACCACCGCCCGGCACCCGACCTCCTCGAGGCGACCCGCACCGCGGCCGTGCTGGGCGCGCTCATCAGCCTGCTCATGCGCACCGCGTCGGCCCGCCGCACCCTGGTCACCCTGCGCCGGCTGCCGTCCGCGCCGCCGGACGACCCGGTCCGGGCCATCCAGGCGGCGTTGTGCGTGCCGGATGATGCCGCGCTGCAACGACTCTGCGACAGCGACCGGCCGATCCTCGCGGGCATGGCGTGCTACATCGCCAGCTACGCCAGGGAAAGCGTCAACGATCTCGAAGGCGCGCTGCGGGCGGCCCGGCGGATGCTCGCGCGGCTCGAGCACGACGGCACGCCGCTGCCGGTGGCGCTCGCGCACGCCCGCGTCGGGGAGCTGTGCCTGCAGGTCGATCCCGGCGACGAGGCCCTGCGGCACATCGAAGTCGCGGTGTCCCTGCTCGAACAGCTCGGCGCGCGGTCGACGTCCACCCGGGCCCGCTGGGCGAAGGTGCTGGCCAACCTGCAGCGCGGCGCGTTCGACGAAGCCGAGCAGGGCCTGCAGCCGGGCGCCGAGGACGACGAGCCGATCGGGCTGCCCATGTTCGACGTCTGCTCCCGCGCCGAGATCCTGCTCAGCCGCGGTGACGTCGAGGGGGGCCTCCGCCTGTGGCGGCAGGCGGCCGACCACCTGCGGGCCATCCCCGGCGCGGGGCTCTGGAAGTGGGAGGTCCAGGCCGTCGCGGTGGTCACCCACGCCCGGCACGACCGGGCAGACCTCGTCGCGGACGTCGTCGCGGGCCTGACCGGTCCACTGTCCACAATGGTCACGACCGCGCCGGTCGTGGAGTTCCCCGCCTGCGGCTCGCTTTTGGTGGCACTGGCCGTTTCCGACCTCGGCCGCGGTGACACGGCCTCAGGTGCCCGGCTGGTCGCGCTCGCCGAGCGGTTCGGCCTGCAGCGCTCGTTCCAGCCGGCGATGTCGATCACGCGGCTGCGGGAGGTCGCGGAGCAGGCCGATCCGACCGCGTACGCCGAGGCTGTCTCGGCGTACGCGGATTTGGACCACAACGGCCTGCGCGCGGCGGCGTCGGCCGAGCTGGAATCGCGGGATCAGCGTGGGCGCCTGAACCGGACCCCCGCGATCAACGCGGATCCCGCCTGAACAACGCACGCGCCCAGAAGCAGCCCACCAGCGCCGGACCCACGCACCAACCGGCATGTCGACCACACGACTGCCGATCGTCGCCGAGCAAGCCCGCCCCTCCGCGTACGCCGAGGCGAACGCCAACCCAGACCACAACGGCCTGCGCGCCGCGGCTTCAGCCGAACTGGAATCGCGGGATCAGCGTGGGCGTCTGAACCGGACTCCCGCGATCAACGCGGATCCCGCTTGAACAACGCCCGCGCCCAGAAATAGCCCACCAGCGCCAACCCGACACACCAGCCCACCGCCACCAGGCCGTGCCCGGCGACCGGCGTGCCCAGCAGCAGGCCGCGCAGGGCGTCGATCACCGGGGTGAACGGCTCGTGCGCGGCGAACCAGCGGACCGCGCCCGACATCGCGTCCGGGGACACGAACGCGCTGCTGAGGAACGGCAGCAGCTGCACCGCGAACGTGAACGGCGCGGTGCCTTCGGCGGTCTTGGCGGCCAGCCCGACCGCGACGCCGAGCCAGGTGAGCGCGAGCGTGAGCAGGGCGAGGATCCCGAAGGCGCCCAGCCACCGCAGCGGGTCGCCGTCCGGCCGGAAGCCCAGCAGCACCGCGACCGCGACCACCAGCACCGCGCTGACCAGGGTCCGGACGGTCGAGCCGACGACGTGGCCGGTCAGCACCGACGCGCGGGAGATCGCCATCGTGCGGAACCGGGCGATGACCCCCGCGGTCATGTCCCGGTTGACCGCCATCGCCGTCGTCGTGGCGCCGTACCCCACGGTCATCAGCAGGATCCCGGCGACGAGGTAGTCGATGTACCCACGGCCCTGCGCCGCCGGCCCGAGCCCGGCGGTCAGCGCCCCGCCGAACACCCCGACGAACAGCAGCAGGAGCACCACCGGCAGGGCGATCGTCATGACCATCGCCCCCGGGTTGCGCAGCGTGTGGCGGAAGTTGCGCCGCACCATGGTCGTCGCGTCGCTCATCGGGCGGTCTCCTTCGTGGTGGTGTGGCCGGTGAGGGCGAAGAAGACGTCGTCGAGGTCGGGGGTGTGCACGGACAGCTCTTCGGGGTCGATCCCGGCCTCTTCCAGGCGGTCCAGCACGGCCCGCAGCGCGCGGACACCGCCGTCGCCCGGCACCTGGAGGGTGCCGGTCTCGTCGTCGCGGCGCCCTTCGCCGAACGCGCGCGCGGCCGCGTCCAGGTCGGCGGCGTCACGGAACTGCAGGCGCACGTGACCACCGGGGACACTCCGCTTGAGCTCCTTCGCGGTCCCGGCCGCGACGATCTCGCCGTGGTCGAGGACGGCGATCCGGTCGGCCAGCTCGTCGGCCTCGTCCAGGTACTGCGTGGTCAGGAAGATCGTGACGCCGCCGGCCACCAGCTCCCGGATGATCTGCCACATCGTGCGGCGGCTGCGCGGGTCGAGCCCGGTCGTCGGCTCGTCGAGGAAGATCACCCGCGGGTCGCCCACCAGCGTCATCGCCAGGTCGAGCCGCCGCCGCATGCCCCCGGAGTAGGTCGACGCGAGCCTCCCGGACGCGTCAGTGAGGTCGAACCGGCCGAGCAGCCCGGCGACGCGCTGCCGTCCTTCGGCCCGGCCGAGGTGGTGCAGATCCGCCATCAGGACCAGGTTCTCCTCGCCGGTCAGCAGGTCGTCCACCGCCGAGAACTGGCCGGTGACGCCGATCGCCGCCCGCACGGCGTCCGGCTCGGCGGCGAGGTCGTGCCCGGCGATCCGGGCCTGCCCGCCGTCGGGGTGGATCAGCGTGGAGAGGATCCGGACCGCGGTGGTCTTCCCGGCCCCGTTCGGCCCCAGCAGGGCGAACGTCGACCCGGCCGGCACGTCCAGATCGATGCCGTCGAGCACGACGTGGTCCCCGAACGACTTCCGCAGCCCGGTGACCGCGATCGCGGGTGCGACGCTGTCCATGTGCCTCCTTTTGCCCGCGTGACCTGGCCGGTCACGACAGGAGGAGGATGCGGGGCGCGGGATTCACGACGGTTTCACCGCGGTTTCCGCCGATTTCCGGCGTGACTTCGCGTGCCGCCCGGCGCGAACGCCGGTCCGGCCGGTACACTGGCCGTAGCCGGGAGCGCCGACGTGCGGTCGAGCCCCGGAAACCTGTACTTCTGCTTCACCGGCCCCGCTGCTCACAGCCGTGGCCGTTCCGTCCAGCTCGAGGGACCCGGTCCCGGCTGGCGGTCTCACCGAAACCAGCTTCGGCGGCGTGCAGCCGCCCTCAGCGGTTTCCCACGAAAGGATCTTCCCATCAGCAATTCCACGGTGGACAGCTCGTTGTTCAGCCACCCCGTCGTCGAGCAGCCCGGCCCCGAGGCGCTCGCCACCCCGCAGCACAACCGGTACGGCGGCCTGTTCCTCCAGCCGTTCTACACCCCGGAGTCCATGGCCGACGAAGAGTTCGAGCCCGCTCCGCAGCAACGCTCCCGCAAGGCCCACGACCCGTCCGGGCGCCGCGGCCGCCGCTGACCTCCTACCGTTCACTGTGGACGGTGGCGGCCGATTCGTTGTGCCGCACCAGAGGCAGGAAGAGGTCGTCCACGATCGCCTGGATGCGCGCTTGCTCCGGGGGTTCCAGGTCCATCAGCAAGTCGTGGCGCACCAGGTCGAACGGCATGGCCAGGACCACCGCTGGGATGTCCGCTAGATCGATCTCGCCTCGGTCGTGAGCGCGCTGGTAGAGGGCCCGCGGGAGCGGCTGATCGCCCATGACCTTGTCACGCACCTGCGCCGGGGTCAGGCCGGTGCCGGCCAGCAGCCCCGAGAAGGCGGCGGCCGCCGCGATGGCGAAAAACCCGGCCAGTGCCTCGCTCACCGCCGTCAGCTGGGCGATCAGGTCGCCGCGCAGCGTGCCCGTGTCGGGAAACGTGACCGGGTGGGCGCCGCGGTGGTGCTCGAACGCGGCGAACACCAGCTGGTCCTTGTTGGCCCACCGCCGGTAGAGCACGGCCTCGCTGGTGCGCGCGCGTACCGAGATCGACTCCATCGTCAGGCGGGCGTAGCCGGCCTCGACCAGCTCGTCCCAGCCGGCCGCGAGCAGCTCGGACTCCAGCTGCTTGCCGTGCCGCCGCCGGCGGACGGGTTCCTCGGTGCCCACCCGGCTCACGATAGAAAGCCTTTCCTTTCTTGGCAAGAGCGCCTACCGTGAGATAGGAAGTGATTCCTATCTTGCGCCGGGGTGGAGACGATGACCGAGACGACAAGACCCGTGCTGATCGCCGGTGCCGGCCCGACCGGGCTGACGCTGGCCTGCGAACTCGCCCGTGCCGGCGTCCCCTTCCGCCTGGTCGAGGCCGCCCCCGGCCCGCAGCCCGGCTCGCGCGGCAAGGGCGTCCAGCCGCGCACCCTCGAGGTGTTCGACGATCTCGGCGTCGTCAGCCGGGTGCTCGCCCACGGCCGGATGGCCATGCCGATGCGGTCGACCGCCCCCGGCGGCCAGGTGACTCTGGGCGGCGGCCACACGCCCGAAAGCCGCCCTGACGTCCCGTATCCGGCCAGCCTGATCACGCCCGAATGGCGGGTCGAGGAAGCACTGCGGCTGCGGCTGGCGGAACTCGGCGGCGCGGTCGAGTTCGGCACCACGCTCGAGCGCTTCGAGCAGTCGGACGACGGCGTGTCGGCGGTGCTCGTCAAGGACGGCGAAACCGAGACGGTCACCGCGCGCTGGCTGGTCGGCTGCGACGGCGGCCACAGCGTCGTCCGCAAGCAGGCCGGCATCGCGTTCGAGGGCGAGACCCGCGACGCGGTGCGGATGATCGTCGCCGACGTCGAGGTCGACGGCCTCGATCGCGACGCCTGGCACATGTGGCGGCACCCCGAAGGTCTGGTCAACCTCTGCCCGCTGCCCTCCACCAGCGCCTTCCAGTTCCAGGCGAGCATCGCGCCGGGCCAGGATCCCGGCCTCGGCCTCGCGAACATGCAGGCGGTCCTCGAGCGGCGCAGCGGCCGTACCGACATCCGCCTCCACGAGCCGGAGTGGTCGTCGTTGTGGCGCGCCAACATCCGCCTCGCCGGCCGCTACCGCGCGGGCCGGGTCTTCCTCGCCGGCGACGCCGCGCACATCCACTCCCCCGCCGGCGGCCAGGGGATGAACACGGGCATCCAGGACGCGCACAACCTGGGCTGGAAACTCGCGGCCGTCGCGAACGGCGCGTCGCCGGCGCTGCTCGACACCTACGAGGCCGAGCGGCGGCCCGTCGCCGCCGACGTGCTCGCACTCTCGAACGCGCGCCTCGCGCAGGCGATCGAGCAGAAGGGCATCCCGGTCCGCCGCGACGCGAGCACGACGCAGCTCGCCGTGGGCTATCGCGGCTCCACCTTGGCTCGCGACGACCGTGACGACACCGCCGTGCTCCGCGCCGGTGACCGCGCGCCCGACGCGACCGGGCTGACGACGACGGACGGTGAACGACGGCTGTTCGACCTGACGCGCGGCGGGCAGTTCACCTTGCTGAACTTCGGGACCGCGGCCCCGCCGCCGGGCATCCGGACGCTCCGCGTCGTCGAACGACCGGCCGGGCCCGGCGATGTCGCCGACACCGGCGGCCACCTCGCCCGTGCGTACGGCGCGGCCGAGGGCACCCTCGTGCTGATCCGCCCCGACGGCTACGTCGCACTCGTCTCCGACGCCGGCGACGTCCCGGCCGTGGCGGCGTACCTCACGGAGATCGGCTGGGCTTCGGTCACCGAGAGCGTGTTACGGTGACGGTATAACTATACCGGTACCAAGGTAGTGAGGGTATTCGTGATCGAACTGAAGACGCCTGCGGAGATCGAGCGCATGCACGTGGCCGGCCGTTTTGTCGCCGAGGTGCTCACCGAGGTCGGCCGGCTCGCCGACGTCGGCGTCAACCTGATGGACCTGGAGCACCACGCGCGCGGCATGATCAAGCGGCGCGGGGCGGAGTCGTGCTACTGGGACTACGCGCCGTCCTTCGGCGAGGGCCCGTTCCGCAACGTCATCTGCCTCTCGGTCAACGACGCGGTGCTGCACGGCCTCCCCCACGACTACGTCCTGCGCGACGGGGACGTGGTCACCGCGGACCTCGCCGTCGGCATCGACGGCTGGGTGGCCGACTCGGCGCGCACCGTCATCGTCGGCACCGCCGCCGAAGAGGACCTGCGGATCATCCGGGCCACCGAGGAAGCGCTGGAGGCGGCGATCGACGCGGCGCGCCCCGGCAACCGCCTCGGCGACATCTCGGCGGCGATCTACGCGGTGGCCTGCGAGTACGGCTACCCCGTCAACACCGAGTTCGGCGGGCACGGCATCGGCCGCACCATGCACGAGGACATCCACGTCTCCAACAAGGGCCAGGCGGGCCGCGGGATGAAGCTCCGGCCGGGCCTGACCCTCGCGCTCGAACCGTGGTTCGCCCGCACGACCGACAAGATCGTCTACGACGAGGACGGCTGGACCATCCGGTCGGCCGACGGCTCGCGCACGGCCCACTCCGAGCACACGGTCGCCATCACCGAGGACGCCCCGCTGGTGCTCACCCGGCGCGCCGAGGAGGCCCCGCCGACGCGCGCCTGACCGTCCACAAGGGACGCCGAGTACGGTGGGCCCGGACGAGAGGGGCCCACCACATGGCCGAGCCGACCGACGCCGACCTGCCGGACAACTGGGGACGGTGGGGAGCCGACGACGAGCTCGGCACCCTCAACCTCATCACCGGCGAGGTGCGCGCGAAAGCCGCCGAAGAGGTGCGGACGGCCCAGTGGGTGTCGCTGGCCCTGCCGATCACGCCCAACCCGATGGTCAGCGGCCCGTTCGCGCCGACGACGGTGGACGTCTCCCCGGTGCAGCACATGATGTCGCACACCGGGATGGGCGTGGCCGCCGACCTGATGTTCGTCACGAACCACCACGCGAAGTCGACGCACCTCGACGCGCTGGCGCACTGGTCGACCGACGACGAGGTCTACCCGGGCCGCCCGAGGGCGCAAACCGTGACTCCCGGCGGTGTCACGCACGCGTCGACCACGGCCTTCGCCGCCGGGATCGTGACGCGCGGGGTGCTGCTCGACCTGGCCGTCGACGGGCCGCTGCCCCCGGCGTACGCGGTGACGTCACAGGACTTCGAGGAAGCCGAGAAGCGCCAGGACGTCGAAGTGCGTTCCGGTGACGCGCTGGTGCTCCGGCTCGGCTGGCCGGCCACGCCGGTGCCCGGCACGGCGTCACCGGGGATCAGCCTCGACGCGGTGCGGTGGATGCACCGGCGCGGGGTCGCCCTGTGCGCTCCCGACCGGGGCGACGCGCAGCCGCCGCTGGACCCGGGCGGGCCGTCGCCGCTGCACGGGGTCGCCCTGGGCCGGCTGGCGATGCCGCTGATCGACGCGGTCGCGCTCGACGACCTCGCGGCGTTGTGCGCGGAGCTGGGGCGTTACAGCTTCCTGCTCACCGTCGCCCCGCCGCGTATCCACGGGATGACCGGGGTCCCGGTCAACCCCATCGCCCTGTTCTGAGGGGACTTCCGATGACACAGCTCGGCCGCAGCGGTATCGACGTGTTCCCGCTCGCCCTCGGCGGGAACACGTTCGGCTGGACCAGCGACGAGGCGACCTCGCACCAGGTGCTGGACGCCTTCGTCGCGGGCGGTGGCACCTTCGTCGACACCGCGGACGGCTATACCGCGTCAGTGCCGGGCAACTCCGGTGGCGAGTCGGAGACGATCATCGGCTCGTGGCTGGCCGCCCGCAAGAACCGCGACGCCGTCGTGATCGGTACCAAGGTGAGCACACATCCCCGGTTCAAGGGCCTGGCCGCGCCGAACGTCGCGGCGGCCGCGGACGCCTCGCTGACCCGGCTGGGGACCGACCGCATCGACGTCTACTACGCCCATTTCGACGACCCCAAGACACCGCTCGCCGAAACCGCCGCGGCGTTCGACGCGCTGCACCGGGCCGGCAAGATCCGCGCGGTGGCGCTGTCGAACTACACCGGCGCCCGGATCACCGAGTGGCTGGACATCGCGCGCCGCGAGGGTTTCGAGCCGCCGACCGTGCTGCAGCCGCACTACAACCTGGTGACGCGGCAGCCGTACGAGCGCGAGATCGTGCCCGTCCTCGAGGAGTCGGGCGTCGTCGCCGTGCCGTACTTCGCGCTGGCCAGCGGGTTCCTCACCGGCAAGTACCGCCGGATCGGCGGGTTCCGCAAGATCCAGCCCTACCTGTCGGTGGTGGGCGGTCTCCTGACCGGCAAGCACCGTCGCGACAAGCAGGAATTCGGCGGCGCGGCCCGCCGGATCCTCGCGAGCCGCTACTTCACCGCGGCCGGCTTGGCCGTCGTCGACGTGGTCGAGGAGATCGCGGCCGCCCGCGGCGTCGAGATGGCCACGGTGGCGATCGCCTGGCTGCGCGACCGCCCGGGTGTGGTCGCCCCGCTCGCCAGCGCCCGCACGGTGGAGCAGCTGCCCGCTTTGCTGGCCTCGGCGACGCTGGACCTCACCGTGGACGAGAAAGCCGCGCTGGACAAGGTTTCCGGCCAGCTCGGCTGACGGGGGCTCAGGCCATGGCGAACCGGGTCAGCACCGCGTCCGGGCGGACCTCCGGCAGCGCTCGTCGGAACGCGCGGTAGTACGCCAGTTCCTCTTTGGACCGCAGGCCGGTGGCCGGATCGCTGCCCTCGGTCAGTTCCGTGTCGCCGATGCGCTGGTTCCAGTACGGGGTCAGCAGGTCCGCGGCGCCGCTGCCGGTGCCGAACTCCAGCTTCGGCCGCCACAGCAGGTGATCCGGCAGCCAGCCGGTGAACGCGCGGCGAAGGTGGCCCTTCTCGAGGCCGTCGGCTTCGAGCGACTTCACGGTGTCCGGCAAGGACATCGCGTGGTCGACCACCCGGGCGTCCAGGAACGGAACGCGCGCCTCGAGTCCGTGGGCCATCGTGACGCGGTCGCAGCGCTGGAGGTTGAGGCCGTGGAGCAGCTCGATGGTGCGCCGCAGCTCGCGGTGCAGGGCCGCCGGGTCGCGGTGGAGTTCGTGGTAGTAGCCGTAGCCGGCGAAGAGCTCGTCCGCGCCTTCGCCGGTCAGCACCGCCTTGACGTGCTCTGAGGCCAGCTCGGCGAGGAACCAGTTCGGTACCGCGCTGCGGATCAGGCCGGCGTCGAACGACTCGACGGACGCGACGACGTCGTCGAGCGCGGCCACGGCCTGTCCCGCGTCGAAAACCGTTTCGTGGTGGTCGGTCCCCAGGAATGCCGCGACCTCGCGGGCCGCGAGCAGGTCGGCGGACCCGTCCACGCCGACGGCGAACGTCTTCAACCGGCGGCCTTCGCGGGTGTACTCGGCCGCGGCGACGGCGGCGACGATGCTGGAATCCAGTCCCCCGGAAAGGAAAACGCCGACCTCGACGTCGGCCATCAGGTGCCGCTGGACCGAGTCGACGAGCACGTCACGCGTCCGCTTTTCCAGTTCCGCCGTGGTGAAGCCGTCCTGGACGGGCGCGGAGGTGACGGCCGTCGCGAAGCGGACCAGGCCGTCGGACGGCGTCCACCAGCAGCCCGGCGGGAACATCTCCACCGCGTGCTGGACCTCGACCGGGAAGGCGCGCATCTCGGACGCGAAATAGTACAGGCCGCCGACCTCCGCCCAGTAGAGCGGCTTGATGCCGAGGCGGTCGCGGGCCGCGACGAACCGGCCGTCCGGCGTCGCCGCGCAGAGCGCCCACATCCCCTCCAGCCGGTCGAACGCCCAGGGCCCGCGTCCGGTCAGCAGCGCGAGGGCCGACTCGCTGTCCGAGGCCGTGGTGAAGTCGTGGCCGGGCAGGCTTTCGCGCAGGTCGGCGTCGTTGTAGATCTCGCCGTTGCAGACCAGCGACCACGGCCCGGGGTCGCCGAGGGGCTGCCGCCCGTTGGCGGGGCCGACGATCGACAGCCGGTTGTGCCCGAGCCACGCCTGCGCGCCCACGCACGCCTGGCCGGTGTCGTCGGGACCGCGGTGGGCCAGCCGGGTGAGCATGGTCCGGCCGGCGGCCACGACGTCGGAGGTGATCGCTTCCGGGGACGGGGTGTAGCACGCGACTATTCCGCACATGGCCCTCACGCTAGGTCGGCCCGTGCGAGGATCTCAACCGCAGTTGCGCTCCGCGCACGGCGGCCGGACACTGGGCCGATGGCGAACGACAGTCTGACCAGCGTGCACCGGGCCCTGGAGGTGCTGCGGGCACTCGGTTCCGGACCGTTGGGCGTCCAGGCGGTCGCCGAGGCGCTGGACGCCGAGAAGACGCAGATCTCGCGGACGCTGAAGGTGCTGCTCGAAGAGGGTTTCGCCGAGCGTGACCCGAAGTCCCTGGAGTACCGCCTCGGCTGGCGGCTGTACGCGCTGGCCGGCGCGGCCGGGGACAGCCGGCTCCGCCAGGACGCGCCCCGGGCGCTGCGCGCGCTGGTCCAGGAGCTGGGCGAGGCGGCGTACCTGACCGTCCGGGAGGGCGACGCGGCCCTGACCGTGCTGAGCGAACAGGCCGGCCGCAGCGTCCAGGCGCGCGAGTGGGTCGGCCGGGGCACGCCGCTGAGCTGCACGTCCAGCGGTCGGGCCCTGCTGTTCGGCCTGGCCGACGACGAGGTGGCCGCCCTGCTGAGGCTGCGGCCGGGCCGGCTGCCCGGCACCCGCCACGCCCCGCTGACCATCGCCGCCGTGCTGAAGCGGCTGCGCCAGGAACGCGCGGCGGGCCACGTGGTCGCGGCGGAGGAGCACGAGATCGGCCTCACCGCGGTGGCGGCCCCGGTACTGGACTTCCGCGGCGCGCCCCTGGCGGCGGTGAACGTCTCTGTGCCCACGTATCGGCTGACGCCGGAGGTGCTGGAGCGGATCGTGGAAGCGGTGACGGCTACGGCCGCGGAGCTCTCGGCAGGCGCTCGGCCCTGAGCCGACGCAGCGGCGGTCGTGTCCCGGGGCCGCCGGTGCTTGTCGTCGTGAGTGAGAAACAGGGTTGGAACACTGTTTCTCACTCACGACTCGCCGCGGCAGACTCCCCAGGCCGCGGCGGCCCCCGGTGTCAGTCCTTCGTCGCGCGAGCCCACAGCCGCTCGAACTCCGCGGCGTCGATCACCGTCGGTGTCAGCACATCCTGACCCGCGAGGTCCTCGAACGACGGCAGCGGCACTTCACTGAGCCCCGTGCGGCCCGTCGAGTGCCAGTCGTCGGCGTAGTGCAGGGTGCCGTCGGGGAAGGCCTCGACCTTGCGGACCTCCCAGCGGTCGTCGTCGAGTTCGCTGTAGATGTCCGCTGGGGCGTCGGCCGCGTCGTGGCGCCAGTGCACGTGCAGGTAGTCCATGTCGGGTCTCCGGTTCAGCGCTGCCGCGGCGGCCGCGGGCGGGCCGCGTCGCCCCAGTCTTCCTGCCCCATGCTGTCGCCGAGGTGCGGGCCCTGGGGGTTCGGGCCGTGGCTGACGTGCGAGTCGCCGATCTCCACCGGCCGCGGGTTCGGGTGGTTCGTCGGCTGGTCGTTGTGGTGCACCACGTAGACGTCCGGCCGGTGGTCGGACTGCGAGATCGTGTAGCCCTGGCTCTCCAGCGCGGACGGGCTGACCTCGATGTGGTGCGTGAAGCTGGCCCCGGAACCCGGGTTGAGCACCAGGGCCTGGGACAGCCCTTCCTGCGACAGCTGCCCCGGCGCGATGTTGGTGAAGTAACCACCCGAGCCGTACCGGGCGTGCGAGCCGACCAGCGGGTTGTCGGGGGTGCCGTGCGTCCACGCCGAGGGCCGCACGTGACCGCTGCCCATGATGCCGTTCATGCCGGCTTCGTTGGTGTAGTGGTAAAGGCTCCCGTTCGGGTTGTCCGGGGTGTGCGGCACCGTCGCGTGCGGCGTCGTCGGCAGCGGGTTGTCGTAGTACGGCGGCGGCGGCCGGTTCCCGTTGCGGGGCGGCCGGCTCGGACCACCGGAACCACCGCCGTTGCCGTTGCCTCCACGGCCGTTGCCACCACGGCCGCCCGGGTTGCCACCGCCACCACGGCTGGACCCGCCGCCCCCGGAGCCGGACGCGGCGGCGTCGGAGCACGGGGTGAGGCCGGACGGGTCGATGAACGCCAGCGGGTTGGCCACGTACGCCTGCGGGTTCGGCCCGCCGCCCAGGCCCAGCGGGTCGGCGCTGAGGAAGCGCGCGGTGCCCGGGTCGAAGTAGCGGTGGTAGTTGTAGTGCAGGCCGGTCTCGGCGTCGAAGTACTGGCCGGGGAACCGCAGCGGGGTCACGGCGGGTGCGTTGTCCAGCGGCCGGCCCCAGATCGTCTGCGACTGCTGGCGGACGACCACGCCGTCCAGCCCGATCAGCTCGGTCGGGGTGCCGACGACGTCGGTCATGATCGCGTAGAACCGCTGGTCGACGACCTGCTGGACGCCGTCCGGGCCGAGCAGCCGCTCGCTCTGCAGCAGCGGGAGGGCGCTGCCGGGCTCGACGTCCCAGCTGCGCAGCCGCCGCTGCCGGGCCGGGGTCAGCTGGTGCTCCTCGGCCAGCGCGGCGCCGTCCCAGGTGAAGTCGACCTGCTCGGCCACCGTGCCGTCGGCCGCGAGCCGCTGCTTCGCGACCCGCCTGCCCAGCGGGTCGTAGCGGTAGCGCCAGCGCTGCCCGTCGGGGGTCGTGACGCCGGTGAGCCGGTCCTCGGCGTTCCAGGTGAACCGCCAGACCTGCGGCCGCCCGTCGAGTCCCGGGGCGACGCGCTCGACGAGCCGGCCCTGCTGGTCGTGGGCGTAGCGGGTGGCTCCGGCGCCGGTGATCCGCGTGCCCGCGTACGTCCGGGGCCCGGCGAGCGGGTCGGGCACGGTGCCCGCCTGCGCGCCGGTCACGTTGCCGGTGCTGTCGTAGCTGTAGCGCTCGGCGTGCGCGCCGGTGACCGCGCTGATCCGGCCCACCGGGTCGAGCTCGAACGCCCGCGTCCCGGCGGCGGCGTCGTGCATCGCGGTGAGCAGGCCGTCTTCGCGGTAGTCGTAGGCGCGCCGGTGCACCAGGGCGCCACCGGCCGACGCCACGGTCTGCGCGGCCAGCCGGCCCGCCGCGTCCCAGTGCTGGCGCGTGTCGGTGACGCCCCAGCCGCGCTGGACCACGCGGCCCGCCGCGTCGCGGCGCAGGCTCATCGTGTGCCCGCCGACCTGCAGCCCGACCGGCGCGCCGGCACCGTCGTAGGCCCACTGGCTGACCAGTCCGGACGGCAGGGTCCGCCGGGTCCGCCGGCCGAGCGCGTCGTACTCCGAGCGCACGGTGCGGCCGTTGCAGGTCTCCGTCAGGGTCCGGCCCATGGCGTCGTAGGTGAAGGTGACGTCGGCGTCGGCGTTGACCGTGCGCAGGAGCCGGCCCGCCGCGTCGTAGGTCCAGCGGGTGACCTCTTCGCCGGCGCGCTGCTCGACGACCCGGCCCAGCGCGTCGCGGGTGAACGCGAGCGTCTCACCGGCGCCGTTCGTGCGGCTGGTCAGGTCCCCCGCCGCGTTGTAGGTGTAGCGCAGCACCCGGCCGTCGAAGTCCGACTCCTCGACCAGGTTCCCCGCCGCGTCGTGGCGGTAGTCCCAGCGGCGCCCCTGCTCGTTGCGGACCGCGACGAGCCGCAGTTCCGTGTCGTGGGTGAACTCCATCCGGCTGCCGTCCGGCGCGATCCGCGCGGACGGCAGGTCGAAGCCGCCGACCTCGGTCAGCGTCCGCGCGCCGGTGGCGTCACGGTGCTCGCGGAGGTTGCCTTCGCCGTCGTAGGTCCACTGCTCGGTGCCGCCGCCGGGGCCGGTCATCCGCAGCGGGCGGCCCTCGATGGTCCAGGCGTAGCGGGTGGTCTCGCCGGCCGGGCTGGTCTCCGCGGCCAGGCGGCCGAAGGCGTCGTACTCGAACGTGCCGGCCGCGCCGGTGGGCCCGGTGACCGACTGGGTCAGGCCGCGCACGTCGGAGACGATCGTGGTCCGCCCGCCGAGCGGGTCGACGATCGTGGCGAGGTTCCCCGCCGCGTCGTAGCCGTAGGTGGTGCGGGCGCCCGCGGCGTCGACCACCGCGGTGAGCTCGCCGCGTTCGCCGTACTCCCGCTCCGTGCGCGCGCCGTCGACGTCCACGGTGAGCACCGGCCGGTGCCGCTCGTCGTAGCGCGCCGAGTCGGCGGTGCCGTCGGGGTAGCCGACGCCGACCAGGTCGCCGGCCTCGTCGTAGGTGTAGGTGGTGGCGCCGCCGAGCTCGTCGGTGCGGACGAGCAGCCGGTGGTGGCGGTCCCAGTCGTAGCGGACCTCGTGGCCGAGCGGGTCGATCTCGCGGGCGACCTGGCCCCACTCGGTGAAGTGGTAGGTGATGACCGCGCCGAGCGAGTTGGTCGCGCGGGTGACGCGCGCGGCCGGGTCGTAGTCGAAGGTGTAGTCGAGGTACCCGCCGTCCCCTTCGGTGCGGACGCAGCGGCCGGCCTCGTCGTAGCGGTAGCGGTAGGAGAAGCCGTTGCGGTCCTCCCAGCTCGTGATCCGCCCGTCGGCGTCGTAGCCGAACCGCAGCGGACGCCCGGAGGAGTTGACCACCTCGACGAGACGGCGCGCGTCGTCGTAGCGGTAGCGGACCAGCGGCAGGTCGGCCGGGGTGCCGTCCGGCAGCCGGGCGCCGCCCACCAGGTCGAGCGCGGTGACCAGGCCGGCCGTCGTCTCGACGTTGAGCAGGTAGCCGCCGGAGTGGCTGATCGTGGTCAGGACGCCGTGCTCGTCGCGGCCGAAGTCGATGCGCGGGCCGGAGCCGCGCAACACGGCCGTCACCGGTCGCTCCGCACCGCCGGCCGGGGCGAAGAGCAGGGTCTGCGACAGCTCGGGCATGGTGACGGTGAAGCCGCCGTCGGCGGTGCGGGCCAGCGGCCAGCGGGGGCCGAACTCGGGCAGCACCGAGCCGCTGTCGCCCGGCAGCGGGTAGACCATCAGCGCGCCGTCTTCGGCGGCGAAGCTGACGCCCTCGTCGTCGATCTCCAGCCGCTGGTCCAGGGTGGACGCCCAGGTGCGGCCGAACGACCGGCCGACGCGGTAGTCCGACAGGTGCGTGCGCGAGACGATCAGCGGGAGCGCGGCCCGCAGCTCGACGTCGGTCTGCGGCAGGAACATCCGCCCGCTCGCGACGTCGATCGGGTCACCGCAGTCGGGCAGGTCCTTGGTGGGGGTGGAGTTGTGCGGCGGGTTGCCGTTGCCGCCCCGGATGTCGCCCTTCGCCCCCGACGAGGTCGTGGAGTCGCCGCCCGGCCCCTTGGCCGGCGGCGGCGTGCCGTTCGGGCCGCCGTCCGGCGTGTCGTTCTTCGGCGGCGGGGTGTGATCACCGGACGGCGTCGTCGAGTCGCCGCCCTTCGGCGGCGGCGGCGAGTGATCGCCCGACGGCGTCGTGGAATCGCCGCCCTTCGGCGGCGGCGAGTGGTCACCGGACGGGGTCGTCGAGCCGCCGCCCTTGGCCGGCGGCGCCTTCGGCGTGCCGTCGATGCCGCCGACCTTCTTCGGCGGGGCGACCTTGCTGCCGTTCTTGAGGCCCTTCAACGCCTTCGCCGCGTCCGAGAACAGGTCTCCGGCGCGCTTGAGCAGCGGGATCAGCGCCTTCAACGCCGTCACCAGCCGCTTGACCAGGTCCGCGATCTTCGACGCCGTCTTCGCGACCGCGCCGATCACCTGCGGCACCACCCACGTGAGCCCGATGCCGAGGGTGAACACGACCTGCAGCGCCCAGCTGATCAGGTGCCCGATCAGCTCGGCGATGATGTCGCGGACCAGGGCGCGCACCGCGGCCACGACCTCGCCCGCGGTCTTCACACCGCTCGACGCGCCTTCGCAGCCCTTCTGGGCCGAGCCCAGCAACGCGACGGCGTCCTCGGTCCGCTGCCGGTAGGCGTCGGCCGCCGGGCCAGTCCAGGACTGCAGGTCCGCCTTCACCATGTCGCCCAGGTCGGTGCCGACACCCTGCAGCTCACCCGCGATGTTCTTCCAGGTCTCCGACTGGGCCGCGATCTCGTCCGCGTTGCCGGTGAGGCCGTCGAGCGCCTGCTTCAACGGCCCGACGTGCTCCATCAGCCACGCCACGCCGGCCGCCAGGATCGCGCCGAACGGGTCCATCGCCATGGACAGCGCGTCCAGCGCGGTGCCCACCGCGCCCATCGCGACCGACGCCCAGTCCCCGCTCTCGATGGCCGACTTCAGGTCGGCCGCCGACTCCATGAGCGAGATCCCCGTGTAGGGCTTGGTGGAGTCCTGCGCCTGCGCAACGAGAGGGTTGGTCACCCGTTCAGGCTAGCTGGCCGTCATTTGTACCTACGCAGGTCATCGGCCGGACACCCGCGTATCCCCCGACCGGAGGTACAAAAGGGCAGGAATTTCCCCTAACGCGTCGGGAACGGGACGCCGGTCAGCCGCTCGCTCAGCTCCCACAGCCGGGCGGCCGCGGCGGGATCGATCGCGTGCGGGGACACCCCCGCCGTCGGGATCTCGGCCGTGCCGTGGCTGCGCGCGTCGTGCCCGCTCTCCCCCGCCACCGGCGCGATGTTGTTGTCCACGCAGTACACCCCGCCGACGCCGTCGAGCTGGGGACTGATCGCGCACCACACACTCGTCGACGCGCCCTGCGGCACGTTCTTCTTGCCCGAGTAGGGATCGATAACCGGTTTGCCGTCTTCGTCGACGAGCTTCATCGCCCGCAACGTCCCGGGTGCCGCCCACCCGCTCAGGTTCGTCTCGACGATCGATCCCGGGTGGACGGAGAACGCCCGGACACCACGGCGGTCGAGTTCGAGCGCGAACAGGATGTTCGCGGTCTTCGACTGGCCGTAACCGAGCATCGGCTGGTACTCGCGGTGCTCGAAGCCGACGTCGTCGAACACGACCGGCGACAACCGGTGCGCCGCCGCGGACACCGACACCACGCGGGCGTCACGCGCCAGCGCCGGAGACAGCCGTGCGGTCAGCTGGAAGTGCCCGAGGTGGTTGGTCGCGAAGTGCGACTCGTGGCCACGCGCGTCCCAGGTCAGCGGCACGCCCATGATGCCCGCGCTGTTCACCAGGATGTCCAGTTGCCGTCCGCCGGCCAGGAAACCGGCCGCGAACGCGTCCACCGACTCCGGGTCCGCGAGGTCGAGCCGGTCGATCTCCACACCCTCGACGCCCTCGAGCATGCCTGCGGCCTTCGCCGGGTCCCGGACCGGGACGACGACGTGGGCGCCGCGGGCGCGCAGCACCCGGGTGGTCTCCCGGCCGATGCCCGAGTGCCCGCCGGTGACGATCGCGACCTTGCCGGTGAGGTCGATCCCGGCGGCGACCTCCTCGGCCGTCGACGCGGCGTCGAACGGCGTGTCCAGGATGGGTTGCTGGGCCCGGGAAACGGTCATTTCCCTGCCACCTCGTGCTCGATGAGACTGCGCGCGCAGTCGAGGACGCTGACCTCCGCCGGCCGCGGGGCCCAGTCCAGCAGCCGCTTCGCCTTGGCGATGCTGTGCCGGTTGCGGCGGCCGAGGCCCGGCATGACGTCGCGCAGCGAGCGGTCGAACACCGCCGCCGCCCGCACGGCGATGTCCGGCAGCTTGCGCGTGGGGGCCTTGCTGCCCGCCTCGCCGAGGCCGTCACGCAGGATCCGCGCGATGTCGTGCATCCACAGGAACTCCCCCGTCGCGAGGAACCGCTGCCCGGCGGCCTCGGGCGCGGTCATGGCCCGGACGTGGACGTCGGCCAGATCGCGCACGTCGACGACCTCCAGGCCGATGCGCGGGGTGCCGGGCATCGCGCCGGAGAGCAGCCGCGCGATGATCTGCACCGAACCGAGGGTGCCGGCCGAGAGCACCGGCCCGAACACCGCGCCCGGCAGGACCGTGGCGAGCGTCATCGGCCCCTTGCAAGAGTCCATGAACTCCCACGCCACGAGTTCGGCGGCGGTCTTGGAACGCCGGTAGGGCAACAGCTTCGGCGCGTCGAGGTCCGTCCACAGTGTCTCGTCGGTGACGCCGTCGTCGGCGTAGGACGACGGACTGGCGGTGTTCGCCGCCGACGTCATCACCACCCGCCGCACCCCCGCCGCGGCCGCGGCCCGCAGCACGCGCACCGTGCCGTCGCGCGCCGGGACGAGCAACGCCTGCGCCTCGTCCTTCGCCCCCGAGGCGTCCGCGCCGAGCGGCGACGCCACGTGGAGCACGTAGTCGCAGCCGTCCACAGCCTCCTTCCAGCCGTCGTCGGCCGTCAGGTCCGCGACGGCGAACTCCAGGTGGTCCACCCGGTCCGACACCGTCGCCACGGCCCGCCGGACCCGGTCGCCGCGGCTCGCGTCGCGCACGGTCGCCCGCACGTCGTACCCGCGGCCGAGCAGCTCCGCGATGCACCAGCCCGCCACGTAGCCGGTTCCGCCGGTCACCAGCACCGAACCCGCCATCACGCCTCCTCGAGATTCGTTAGCCGTTCGGCTAACGAATTCAGGTTAGCACCGTCCTGCAACCACCGCACCGTGGGTCACGCGCGCACCCCCGCCCCGCGCAGGAACGGCACGACCCGCTCGAGCACCGCGGCCGCCTGCCCGTAGGTGATGGCGTGGCCCTGCCCCGGCAGGGTGAACAGCTCCAGCCGCGGGATCCACCGCCGCACCTGCGCCGACTGCGCGTACGGGTTGACGGCGTCGTCGGTGCCCCAGGCCGCGAACACCGGGATCCCGGTGCGCCCGACCGCCTGGTAGACGTCCGGCTGCCAGGTCGAGTCGTAGTTGCGGACGGTGTTGAGGATGCCTTCGGCGATGCCGCCGAAGCCGGTCTGCTCGGCCATCCAGGCCACCATTTCGTCCCGCGCGGGCCCGGGCGGGTAGGCGTCCGCGATCATGCTCCGCACCTGCGACGGCCCGGCCACGCGGAAGATCCAGTCGCCGATCACCGGCCACCCCAGCACCGGCGCGACGACGTCCGTGCGCCCACCGCCACTCGGCGCCATCAGCGCGAGCGAGGCGACCCGGCCGGGGTTCTCCGCGGTGAAGGCCGTCGCGATCGCCCCGCCGAGCGAAGCGCCGACGACGTGCGCCGGCGCGCGAACCCCGAGGCCGTCCAGCAGCTCGCGCAGCTGGCGCGTGGAGAACTCCCGCGTGTACGGCACGTCCGGCCGCTCGGAGTAGCCGTAACCGAGCAGATCGGGCATCACGACCCGGAAACCCGCGTCCGCCAAGGGTTTCCGCCACGCCGCGAAGCCCTGGCCGCCGACCACACCGCCGTGCAGCAGCAGCACGACCGGCCCCTGCTCGGGCCCCGAGACACGCACGTGCACGACCCCCTGGGACGTCGGCACGAACCGCTCGGCCTTGCCGTCGCGCAGCAACGCGGCGCGGGCGGATTCGCCGAGCGTCTCCCGCGTCGCCCCTGCGACGACATAGACCGCCACCAGCGCCACGACCAGGCCCACGACCGTGGCCCCGCCCCACTTCAGCAGTTTTCTCGACATCGGACACCCTTCCCCGGTGTTCATTAGCCGATCGGCTAATGAACACGCTACACCGAGGACCTGGCTTGGTGCCGGGCCGAAACTCCCTGCCGGGTTCAGAGCAGGCCGAGTGCCCGCATCGCCAGCCACAGTTCGTGTTTGGCGCTCGGTGTGTGCAGCAACGACCGTCCGAGCGCCTGCTCGATCCTCGCCAGGCGCTTGCGGGCGGCCGGCGGGGAGATGCCGAGGGCCTCGGCGGTCGCCGGGAGGCGGGTGTCGGCGTGCAGCCAGGCCCGGATCGTCTCGGCGCCGACCGGGAGGCCCTCCTGTTCGAGGGGACGGAGCTGGGACCGGGCCCAGACCTTCGCCGCCGGGGTGGCGAGCAGCTCGTCGAGCGTGGCCGTCTCGTGCGGCGTCGTGCGGTGGGCGGAGTGCAGCCGCAGCGCGAGCCAGGCGGCCGACTGGTCGGCCACCCGGGTGAGGTCCAGGCCGAGCAGGTCGCCGAGCAGGCGCAGGCGGGCGGCGAGGGTGTTGCGGTGGATCTTGAGGTGCCGGTTCGCGCCGCTGTCGAAGGTGAGCCAGGACGTCAGGGTGGCGAGGAGCTCCTCGGCCCCCGGGTCCGGCCGCCGCGCCGGGGAGTAGGACAGGCAGGGGGTCAGGAACCCGGCCGCCCAGGCGGGCCCGGCACCGCCGAGGAACGGCGTGAGGTCGGCGTGCCGGTCGAACCGGGCGTACCCGCCGGGCACGCCACGGGCGACGGCCAGGGCGTGGAACGCCTGCTCGTAGCCGATCGCCGCCTCCCGCAGCGGCACCTCCTCGCTCGCGCCGACCCGGGATTCGGGGGCGTGCTCGGCGATCAGCCGGTCGAGGTGCGCGCGGCTCACGGCGGAGTCGCGGCCGGACGGCACCAGCGCGATCAGGTGCCGGGCGCGGACGGGACAGCGCACGATCCACGCCTGTCCCCGCGCGAAACGCTCGATCTGGTCCGCGACCTCGGGACGGCGGCCGGCCGGGCACTCGACGATGTACACCCGGGACACTTCCGGCAGCTGGGGCCCCAGCGTCGCGGCGATCCGGCGCGCGGCGGCCACGCTGCCGATCATGAGCAGGTGCAGCACGACCTCGCGGCTGTGCGCCATCGCCAGGGCGACCTGTTCGCGGGCCTGCTCGGCTTCCTCCAGCCGCCAGCACAGGCCGAGGAACCGGGCGGTGTCGGCGAGCAGGACACCGTGCCGGTGCCCCTCCCGGCCCGTGACCACCAGGTACGGCGGCTGTCCCGCCCCCGCACCGAGGCTGACGAGGTCGATGGTGCCCGCCTCGCCGCCGAGCACGGCCGACGGCGTCCCGTTGCGGCGCATGCCGGCCACCGCCGTGGCGGCCGCGGCCAGGGTTTCGGGACGCGGGCGGAACCGCGCGACGAGGGTCCCGCCGTCGGCATCGAGCAGCGCCACCGCACCTCCGGTGCGCCCGGCGAGCCATTCGAGCAGCGCGCCGACCGCACCGGGGCCGGTGGACAACCGCGCCAGCGTGACCAGGTCGCCGGCGCGCGCAGCTGCCGTCACCCGCACCTGACTCACCCTCCGTGGCCGCGAAGGGTTCACTTTAACCGCACCGCACGCCGGCCCGGTAGAACGGCCGGCGTGCGGTGCGGCCGGTCAGTACGGCCAGCCGGGCACGTTCAGCCGCACGCTGTACAGCGCGAAGTTCCCGCTGTCACCGCCGCCGGACGGGGTGCCCGAGGTGAGGTAGAGCGTCTTCCGGTCCGGCCCGCCGAACGCGACGTTGGTGGTGTTCGGGCCGGCCGTGATCGTGCCGAGGGCCTGTCCGGCCGGCGAGAACACGTGGACCTTCCCGTCGCCGAACGTCACCTGGTAGACGTTGCCCGCGCAGTCGACCGTGCCGCCGTCGGTCCCGGCCAGCGAGGCGAAGTCGCCGCGGGCGCCCGTGCTGCCGTCCGCGGCGACCGGGTACCGGTAGATCTTCCCGGTCGCGTTCCCGCCCACGTACAGGGTTTTCCCGTCCGGTGACAGCTCGATGCCGTTCGGCTCGCGGATGGTGTCGTCGATCAGCGTGACGACACCACCGCGGACCCGGAACACACTGGTCTTGCCCGACATCCGGTCGGGCCGGTTCGCGCGCTGGAAGTCCGGGTCGGTGAAGTAGACGGTCCCGTCCGCACCCTCCGTCACGTCGTTCGGCGAATTGAACAGGCGTCCCTGGTAGTCGGCCGCGATCGTCCGCCGCTGCCCGGTCGCGAGGTCGTACGCCGAGACGCTGCGCTGGTCGTGCGTCGCGGCGTACACCGACTTCCCGTCCCGGCTCAGCGCCAGCCCGTTGCTGCCGGCGCCCGCGACGAACGTGGTGAACGCACCCGTCGACGGGGTGAACCGCAGGATGTCCGACGGCTGCACGTTCTCCGTGCCGGCGCCGTCGTGCATGTTGGTCAGCAGCAGGGTCTGGCTCGCCGCGTCCCAGGTCGGTCCCTCCAGGAAGTTGAAGCCGTCCCGGATCGCGGTCGCGGCCACCACCGGTGAGGGCAGCGGGTTCCCGAACGGGCCCTGGGGACACGGCCCGCCGGCCGGTGCCGAGGCCGGCAGGACCCACTGCTGGTTCGCGCCGGTGGAGCAGGACCACGTCTGCAGCGGCGTACCGTCCACACTGGACACACCGGTGGCGTCGAGGCACTTCCCCGCACCGGCGTTGACCAGGCGGCCGGCGTCGGCGGTCCAGCGCTGCGCGGCGGTGCCGTTGCAGTCGTAGAGCTGCACCGCGGCGCCGTTCTGGGCAGACGCGCCCGCCACGTCGAGGCACTTGCCCAGTGCGGTGATCGTCCCGTCCGCGCCGGCCGTCCACCGCTGGGACGTCCCGCCGGTGCAGGTCCACAGCTGGACCCGGGTCCCGTTGGTGGCGGCCCCGCCGGTGACGTCGAGGCACTTCCCGCCGATGCCGGTGATCGCGCCCTGCCCCGCCGCCGAGGCGCCGGTGACGGTCAGTCCGGTCGCCGCCAGCACGGCCGCCGTCACGGCGAGCCCTCGCCGGAGCGTCACGCCGGCACCGTCCAGCGCTGGTTGGGCCCGCCGCTGCAGGTCCAGATCTGCAGTTTGGTCCCGTCCGCCGTGCCGCCGTCCTTGACGTCGAGGCACTTCCCGCTGCCCGCGTTGACCAGGGCACCGTTCGCCCCGGTCGTCCACCGCTGGTTGGCGCCGCCGAAGCAGTCCCACAGCTGGACGGCCGTGCCGTCGGCGGTCCCGCTGCCGGTGACGTCCAGGCACTTGCCGAGACCGCGGACCGTGCCGTCGGAGGCCAGGGTCCACTGCTGGTTCGGCCCGGACGCGCAGGTCCACAGCTGCGGCAGGGTCCCGTTGACGGTCGAGCCGCCGGTGACGTCGAGGCACTTGCCGCCGAGCCCGGTGATCGGGCCGGTCCGGCCGGTCGGCGGCGGGGTGGTACCGCCACCGGTGCCCGGCCAGGTGAACGTCGCCATCGCGCCGCCGGGCAGCTGGTAGCCGAACGACTGGCCGCCGAAGGAGACCTGGAAGTTCTGCGTGCCACCGCTGTTGACCGCGACGAGCACGATCGTGCCGTCCGGGTTGCGGAACGCGACGTTCTGGATGCCGCCGTCGCCGTAGCCGGTCGAGTCGATCCGCACCGCGCCCGGCTGGACGAACTTGCTGAGGTGGCCCAGGACGTAGTACTCGGCGTTGTAGGTGACGTTCGAGCCGTTGGTGGTGACGACACCGGTGCAGTTGCCGCAGCTGCCGATGACCGGGCCGTGGTTGTTGTCCAGCGCCATGTTCCAGGTCGTCACGGTCTTCGCCCAGTTACGGGTGGCGCCGACGGCGAGGTTGATCCCCTGCCAGCGCAGTGAGTCGGCGAAGGTGTTGCCCGACTCCGTGCCGGAGCACTCGGTGAAGAAGATGTCCTTACTCGGCTGAGCATTGTGCACTGTGGACTGTCCACTCGGGTTGCCGCCGTAGCAGTGCCAGGCGGAGCCGGCGACGTTGGCGCCCGCGCCGCTGTTGACCTGCTGCGGGAACGTGGTGTCGTCCCAGTTGTGGTCGTACCCGAGGATCTTCGTGCTCTGGCCCGCGCTGCGGAGTTTCGGCGCCAGGTTGTTGATGATGTTCACCTGCTGGCCGGAGGTCATCTTCATGCCCGGGTAGGCCGGCGGCGAGAAGTTCGGCTCGTTCTGCACGCTCAGGTAGTCGATCGGCGCGCCCGCGGCCTGGTAGGCCTGGGTGAACTTGGTGAGGTAGTCGGCGTACGTGCCGACCTGGCTGTCGTTGAGCGAACCGCCGACCAGGTTGTTGCCGGACTTCATCCACGCCGGCGCACTCCACGGAGTGGCCATGATGGACAGTTTCGGGTTCAGCGCCTTGGCCTGCTTGACCAGCGGCAAGATGTAGGAGTTGTCGTGGGCGACGGAGAACCGGCTCAGGCCGGGGTCGGCCGCGCCGTCGTCGTAGGTGTAGAAGCTGCGGGAGAAGTCGGTCGCGCCGATCGGCTGCCGCAGGAAACTGAGGCCGACGCCGGTAGACGGGTTGAACAGGGCGTTCATGATCTCGTCACGCCGGGGCGACTGGGAGACGTTCCACGCGGCGGCGTCGGTGAAGGACGCGCCGAAGCCGACCATCGACTGGTAGGTGCTGTTCGGGTTCACGGTGATCACCGGCCCGCTGCCCCCGCTGCCGAAGGACACGCTTCCCTGCTGCCGCAGCAGGTTCGCCCGGTCGGCGGTGGTGAGCCACACGTTCGCCGACGTCGCGGCCGACGCGGGCTGGGCAGGCAGGGCGAGCACACCGGCCGCCGCCGCGGCGGCGGCGATGGCGACCACCACCGGCCGGGACCGCCTTCGTACGGGGACACCTGACATCGAGGACATGCCGCTCCTTTGCACGCAGGATGATCGGGGCTCATCTGCTGCCACAGTGGCGGCTGTCAGGCAGTCTGGGGGAAAACTCGCGGCCCTTCGGCCGCGTCGTCAGATAGTAAATAAGTATTACTTACGATGTCAAGACTTGACGAGTCCCACGCGATGCTCGTCGGCTTCCTCCGGACCACTCGCCGATCAGGTACTGCCCCACGACGGACGCGAGACCGGCCCCGGTCACGGAGCCGGCCGGGTCGGACCACCACTCACCGGCGACCTTAGCCGGGACGCGGCGACCAGGCGGCGTTCCCGGCTGGCCGACGTTCTCTGACACGGCGTCAGAGTTCGTTACCTCTGACACCTTGTCAGAGTTACGGCCATGCGGCTAACCTCGGCCCCATGGCCGACAATCCCGCGCCGACCCGCCGCCGCCGGTCCGATGCCCAGCGCAGCATCGACGCCATCCTCGACGCGGCCCGCGTCGTGCTCGGCGAGCGATCCGACGCCGGCATGGAGGAGATCGCCGCCGCGGCCGAGGTCAGCCGGCAGACCGTCTATGCGCACTTTCCTTCCCGTGACGCGCTTTTCGCCGCGCTCATCCAGGCCGCGGCCGCCGAGTACACCGGTTTGCTGGACGACGTCGGCCTCGACACCGCCCCGCCCGTCGACGCGCTGGCCGGTTTCCTCGACGCCGGCTGGCGGTTCCTCCGCCGCTATCCCCTGCTGCTCGACCCCACCGCGCAGGCCGCCCGGCCCGAACGGGACGACCCGCACGACGTCGTGCCGCCCCGGCTCGAACGGCTCATCCGGCGTGGCCAGCGCGCGGGCGAGTTCGACCGCGCGCTGCCCGCCGGCTGGCTCACCGCCGCCGTCATCGGGCTCCAGCACACCGCCGCGGCGGAGGTCGCCGCCGGCCGCCGGACCGCCCGCAAGGCGGCATCCCTTTGCCTCGAAAGCTCTTTGCGCCTCTGCGGCGCTGCAAGCCAACCCACCCGGGAGTCGTCATGACCGAAAAGATCGACGGAGCGACGCTGGACGGCGTCGCGGCCACCGGCCTGTGGACCCTGCGCAACCGAGCCGAGGAGTCGCGGAACCCCAGATCGGCGTTCCGAGACCCGCTGGCCGAGCAGCTCCACCGCACGATCGGCTACGACTACGAGCGGTTCGGCAAGCCCAACCAGGGTCACCCGCTGCGCGCCCAGGCGCTCGACAGCGCCCTGCGCGCCTACCTGGACCGGCGTCCCGCCGCCACCGTGGTCGCCCTCGGCGAAGGTCTGCAGACCACCTACTGGCGGCTGGGGCGGCCCGGCGTCGACTGGCTGTCGGTGGATCTGCCGCCCGTGATCGAGCTGCGCCGCCGCCTGCTTCCCGAAGAGCCGCGCCTGCAAGAGATCCCGGCCTCGGCGCTGGACCGCTCCTGGCTGGACGTCCCCGATCCGGCGCGGGGCGTGTTCATCTCGGCCGAGGGCCTGTTCATGTACTTCGAACGCGAGCAGGTGCTGTCCCTGATCGCCGACTGCGCCGCGCGGTTCCCCGGCGGGCAGCTGTTCTTCGACTCGATCCCCGCGTGGCTGCGCGACCGGACGCTGAAGGGCTACCGGATGTCGGACCGCTACACCGCGCCGCCCATGCCGTTCAGCCTGACGGTCACCGAGGCCGCCCGCCTGCCCGGGCAGATCCCGGGCGTGGCCGGCGCCGAGGAGCTGCAGCTACCGCTGGGCCACGGGGTGCTGGGGTCGAAGATCGTCCGGAAGCTCGTGTCCCTGCCCGGCCTGCGCGACCTGCGTCCCTCGCTCACGTTGCTGAGCTTCGCCGCCGATCAGGACAAGGCGTAACGGGCCTCGGGTCCCGACAGCGAAATCTGCCGCACCGACTCCAGCGCGAAACCGGACAGCACGACCCGAGCGGAGCAGCGGCTCACGCCCGAACCGGCCGACGGCACCCGGCGCAGCACGACCTCGTACATCCCCCGCGGCGCGGACACCAGCACCACCCGGGAGTCGCCGTGGGTGTGTTCCTCGACCGCCAGCACGGCGTCCACGCCCCGCGCGCCGACGCGGCCGCGGACGGCGATCTCGGCGAACTGCGCCGAGGGGCTGTCCGCCGAGGTGCGGCCGCGGAGGTGCTCCAGGCGGACGTTGCCGTGCAGTGCCTCCTTGGCCACCAGCTCGGCGTCCGCCACGCCGAGGCCGCCGTGCAGGAAACCGTCCGGGACCGTCAGCAGGTTGCCCGCCCAGCGGTCACCGCCGACGTGGCTGACCTCCCACACCTGCCCCGGATGGTTCTGGGCCAGACCGGCGACGACCGGCCGGCCGTAGACCGCGCAGCACATGTCCTTGCTGCCGTGGGTGCAGACCAGGAACAGCGGCCCGGACACGGGGATGCCGTGGCCACCGCGGCCGGCCGCGACCGCGGCGAAGTCGAGGTCCGCGAGCTCGCCGAGGTCGTTCACCTCGAGCCGCTCGAGCCACCGGCGACCCGGGCGGCCGCTGGCCAGGAACACCGTGCGCGGCGCGCCCGGCACCCGCGCGTGCCTGCCCGGTTTGCGGATGAGCAGGGGACGCAGGCCGGCCTGCCGGGCGGCGTCGAGCTGCCGATCGGGAAACACCTGGTCGACGGTGGTTTCGAGGGCGTCAGGGCCCCACGCTCCGGGCTGCTCGATCAGCAGCCACGACGTCATGCGCCCCGCTGTTCCGGCGGGGTCGCCCCCGAGCGCGCGGGCGAGCGTGGCGCACCCCGGCTCGGCGTCCGGTTTTCCGGCGCAAGCTCCCCCTGGAACACCGGAGCTCGACTTAGGCATGCCTAAGCATATCGGACTACGCCGGAGAGAGCAGCCCCTGTGTGACCAACTCCCCCAGCAACGCCCGCAGGGTCACCCCGTCGAGGGATGGTGCGGCCTCCGCGAGCGCCGGGACGCCGTGTGGCGAACCGTCGAGCAACGCGGCCAGCACCGGGCGCGCGATCGCCGCGAACACCAGCCGTTTCCCGGCCGCGACCAGGGCAACGGTGCCCTCGCCGTCTTCGAGCGCCGCCCGCGGGGCGAGCAGCCGGACCGCGAAGTCGTCCCCGGGCGGGAGCAGCTCGGCCGTCGCGGACCACGGCAGCCCGATGTGCGGGTGCGCGGGCGCTTGCGCGTCTCGATCGGCGAGAAACCGGTCCACGAGGTCGTCGGTCATCAGCTCGGCGATCTGCTGCCGCAGCTGCGCCGCCCGTTTCGTCCGGTCTCCCGGGCCCGCGAACCGCGGCAGGTCCTCGCGGAACAGCTCGTCGGCCCGCACCTGGTCGGCGAGCCAGGCCACCAGGTCGACGCCGGTCGCCGGGTTGAACCCGATGGTCAGGTGCAGGGACTCCTCGCCGACCGCGGAGACGTCGTGCCAGTGCCCGCGCGGCACGTACAGGACGTCACCGTCCTCCAGCAGGAAGTCCTCGAGGGGCTCGCCCTCCGGCCGTGGCGGGAGCTCGACGTCCCGCTGCAGCGGGGAAGGCCGGGTGATGCCGTGCAGCCGCCAGCGTTTGCGGCCGGCGATCTGGATGATGAACGCGTCGTGGTCGTCCCAGTGCACGTCGAAGCCGTGCGTGGTCCCCCACCCGGCGTACAGGTTGACCTGGACGCGCTCCCGCAGGTCGTGTTCGAGCCGCGCCGCCAGGTCGCCGACCGGCTCGACGAGCTCGTTGACCGAGTCGAGCACGAGGGTCGCCCCGGCGCGCAGCCGCTCGGCGAACGGCGCGGACAGCACGCGGGGCACCAGCCCGGTGCGCCGGGTCTGCACCATCTCGGTGTAGCTGTGCGCGGGCACGACCTCGCCGTCGAGGGCGAGGCGCAGCCGCGGGAAGTCCAGGCGGTGCTGCCTCAGGACCCGGTCGAGGTCCGTCCACCGGAGCAGGGAGGCGAACCGCCCGGGCCGCCCGGTGAACCGCCGGGGCGCGCGCCCCAGCACGTCGGAGTGGAACTGGCCGGCCTCGAGCGGAGCCACGAGGTCGGCCAGTCCCGGAACTGCCGTCACGACAGCCCTTCGCCGGGCTAGTCGTTACCGTCGTTGTCGGCCACCGCGCCGTTCGCCTTGCCGCGATCGACGGCGGCGGGCAGCGCCTCCACGCTCAGCAGCAACCCGCTGACCGGCGCCTGGTTCTCAGTTGCCGTGTGTTCCTGCCCCATCCGGACCTCCCAAGACATCGACGACTGGTCGGCTTCACGCTACGTCAGGCCGACTTTGCCGTCATCGATCATTTGAGTAGTCCTCGATCACCCGGAGTGCCGGTCCTGCGGGAGAAGGTGTGGCGCCGGCCTCGGTCACAGCGACTTCGGGGCAGACGATCGGAGGACGCGTCGTCACCGCCACGTGCTCGCCCCCGGGGAGGACGGAAGCCATCGCCGAGGACACGATGATGGTGCACAACCGGATCCTCTCGCCCAAAACCGGGACTCTCGGCGCGACCTGCTGATCGATGCCAACGAACGGCAGCTTCTCGCAGATAACCAGCACGGCCGCCGCGTGATCTTCGAGATGTCGGAGAGCGCCGTCACCCCGGGTGACCTGTCCGCGGACGACTTCCGCGCGGCCCGTATCTGCGAGAGTTCGCGGCCATCGCGGCAGATCACCCGGAGATCTATCAGAACCCGCTTCGCATGTCGCGTATCTCCACGTGGAGACGGAAGCCATCGCCGAGGAGTTCCCGGGAACCGGCCAAGTAACGTCGCCGAGATTCTCACGCGAAGGCCTCACCGGTGGTGGCCTCCTGGGCCAGATCCAGCATGGTGCTGTGCAGGCTCGGCTCCGACGGGCCGAGGACGTCGAGGGCCAGCGCGCTCAGCGCGATCCGGTTGGGCAGGCCGGTCTTGGTGAGCAAGTTGCCGACGTGGCGTTCGACCGTGCGGGGTGACAGGTGCAGCCGGGCCGCGATCTCCTGGTTGTTCAGCCGGCCCGCCAGCAGCCCGAGCACCTCGTACTCCCGGGCGGTGACGCCGGCCGAGCGCAGCCGCGCCGGGATGTCGTCGGTGCCCGCGCGGTGCTGCGGGACCCGGGCGCCCGTGCGGCGCAGCAGGGCCCGGCACGCCCGGGCGACCGCCGGGACCTTGCCCCGGTGGAAGTACCGCTCGGCGGCGCGCAGCCAGCCGACCGGGTCGCCCCAGCCGTCGTCCAGCGCGGCCTCGCCCACCAGCCGCAGGGCCAGGTGCCGGCTGGTCGCGTACGGCTCGGCGATCCGCAGGGCCTCCACCATCGCTCGTTCGGCCTGGCGGCGCTTGCCTTCCCGGCCCAGCAGGACGGCGCGGGCGAACTCGGCGAACTGCCGGTCCCAGCGCAGGGTGGCCGCCGGGTCGGCGTGCACGGCCCGCCACTCGGGACGGCCCGCCGTGCCGTCCAGCACCCGCAGCAGCAGGTGCAGCCCGAACCGGCCGGAGAGGTGGTCGATGTCGCCGCCGGCCTCCTCGTGGTGCGCGGCCAGCGCGAGGTCCTCCCGGGCGCGGGCGTGGTCCTCCTCCAGCAGGGCGCAGAACGCGCCGGCCAGGCCGTGGATGCGGGGCGCGTGCAGCGTGACGTCCCCGCGCCGGCGCCCGAACTCGGTCAGCGCCTCGGTCAGCGCCGCGCGGTCGCCCCGGTGTCCCGCGAGCACGACCCGCAGCAGCAGGACGTAACGCGTGGTTTCGGCCTGGCGGAACCGGATCGTCGCGTCCAGCGCGTCGTCGAGCAGCTCGGTGGCCTCGGCCAGCTCGCCGCGCAGGATCGCGTGCAGGGCCAGGCCGGCCTCGGCCTGGTAGCGGGCGGTGACCGAGCCGGCCGCGCTCGCTTGCTCGCGGGCCCGGTTCAGCCGGGTGAGGTCGCCGGTGCGCAGCGCGTCGTCGTTGCCCAGCCGGACCAGCGCGTGCAGCTCCCAGAGCGGCAACCGGTGCAGCACGGCCAGGGAGTGGGCGTGCTCCAGGTGGGCGGTGGCCTCGGCCGCGTCACGCTGCCGGGCGATCGCGGCGAGCAGCAGCCAGGCCTGGCAGGCCACCACCGGCAGCGGCACCGACTCGGCGACCGTCGCCGCCCGCCGGGCCAGCGCCTCGGCGGCGGCGCGCCGGTCCGGGCCCGGCTGGTCGTAGGCGAGGTGCGCGGCGACGACGTCGATCACGGCGACGTCGGCCGCCGCGGCGTCCGGCCCCAGCAGCGCCCGGGCCGTGTCCACCTGGGCCAGCGCCTCGTCCACCCGGCCGGCCACCTCCAGCGCCCAGGCCAGCCGGGTGTGCAGCACGGCCCGCCGGGCCGGGGTCAGCGCGTCGAACCGGTCGAGCGCGGCGACCGAGGACAGGGCCCGGTCCACCAGGCCGTCCTCGGCCAGCGCCAGCAGCAGCTGTTCCAGGGTGTCCGCCCGGGACGCCGGGTCGCCGGCGAGCAGCTCCCACGCCTGGCTCAGCAGCGCGACGGCCGCGGTGCTCGCACCCCGGTCCAGCGCGCGCCGGCCGCTCTCGGCGAACAGCCGTCCGGCGGCGGGCCGCTGGTCGGCCGCCAGGCGCAGGGTGGCGGCCAGTTCGCACCACTCCCCCGGCAGGCCGGGGTGCACCGAGTCCACGGCGTCGGCGGCGCGGGTGGCCAGCCGGATCCGGTCCTCGTCACCGAGCTGGGCCAGCACCGCCGCCCGGCCGAGCGGGTGCCGGAAGGTGTACCAGCCGGCGTCTTCCGGGTCCGGTTCGACCAGCGGGCCGGCCAGGTCGTCGCGCAGCAGGCTCACGACGTCGTCCTCGGTCAGGCTGATGGCGCGGGCGAGCACGGCGAGCGGGAACCGCGACCCGAACAGCACCGCGGCGGACAGCACGTCCCGGGTGCGCTCGTCCAGCGCGGCGATGCGCGTGGACAGGGGGCGCGCCAGCGCGGGCGGCGGCACCGGGTCGGCCCGGTCCGCGACCACCCAGAGCGGGCCTTCGCGGACGACGACCTGCTCCTGCACCAGCGCGGTGACGACCTCCTCGGCCAGGAACGGGTTGCCGGCGCTGCCCGCCCACACCAGCTCCAGCGCCCCGGCCGGCACCGTCTCCGGGTCGGTGCCGAGGCGGGCGCCCACCAGCGCGCGCAGGTCGGCCCGGGTGAGCCGGGCCGGCTCGAGGAGCCGCCCGCGGCCGCGCTGCGCGGCGTCGCGCACCAGGGCGAGCGCGGCGCCGTCCGTCTCACGCAGCCCGCAGAGCAGCAACGTCGGCTGCCGGTCGACGTTGTCGATCAGGTACTCGAGCAGGGCCAGCGACGCGGTGTCCGCGTCGTGCAGGTCGTCCAGGGCGAGCAGGCAGCCCCGGCCCTCCCCGGCCACCCCGGTCAGCCGCAGCACGGCCTCGCCGAGGGTCACCGGCGACTCGACGGCGGGCCCGGCGGGCGGATCGCACCACTCGGGCACCAGCCGGCCCAGAACCGTCGCGTAGGAGCCGAGTGCGGACGGCTCGACCGGTTCCGTTCGGAGGAGGTGCAGAATTGCTTCGGTAAATGGGCGGAACGACACCGATGGTCCGATTGCGCTCGCCCGCCCGCGCAACAGCGCCATCCCCGCCGCGTTCGCCAGTTCGATGCCCTCGGTTATCAGCCGGGACTTGCCGATTCCACTTTCCCCCACGACGAACACGGCTCCGCCGCGCCCATCCCGGGCAGCTGACAACGCATCGTCCACCACCCGTAACTCTTCGCTCCGACCGACCACAATTAGTGAGCGGTATTCCATGCCGGAGAATGCTAATCGATTCTCACGGACCACGCCGTGCGTAATTGTGCTCAACGCTGTCGATATTTTTGACCGCAGCCGATCGGGGTAGTTTCATGATCGCACAATGGGATTTCCGGACGGTTCGGAGGAAAACCGACGGCGACCCTAGCGGAACGGGCGCGGGTGGTCATGCGGGCCCGGCCCGCATGTTTTGGCGTCACCCGCCGGCCGCGCGCTTGCCCGGCGCCGAGGCTTGGGTTGACCCTCACGGCATCCGCGCAGGTCAGCGATATCGCCGCGGTGCGTGCGGGGCGCCGCGGGAACCTGGGGGTCCGTGACCGAAGCGGGACGCTCCGTCACCGGCCGAGGCTGGAAGCACGAGCCGGACCCGAGGAGGACTCATGGGCGAACCCGTCGCCGTCAGCGTCGTCGCGCAGGACCCGATGCTCGAAGCCGGGGTGACCGTGGCGGTGCACGGCTGCCCCGACGTCGACGTCTCCCCGCCGGGGGTGCCGCCCGCGGTCACCGTCGTCATCGTCGACGAGCTGGGTGAGCACGAACTGGACCTGGTGCGGGCCACCCGCACGGCGGCCCACCGGCCCGAGGTGGTGCTGGTGGCCACCGAGCTGACCCCCACCCAAGCGCTGCACGCGATCGCCACGGGCGCCCGGGGTCTACTGCGCCGCCGCGAGACCGATCCGGACAGACTGGCCCGCACGGTGCTGGCCGCCGCGGCGGGTGACGCCGCGATGCCCCCGGACCTGCTCGACCACCTGCTGGACCACACCGCCGCCCACCGGCCGCCGGGCCCGGCCGGCCTCGGGCTGAGCGACCGCGAGCGCGCGGTGTTCCGCCTGGTCGCCGACGGCCGGGAGACCGGGGAGATCGCCCGCGAGCTGAGCTACTCCCAGCGCACGGTGGCGGGGGTCGTGCACGACGTGACCAACCGGTTCCGCCTGCGCAACCGGGCTCATGCGGTGGCGTACGTACTACGGGCGGGTCTGCTGTGACCGGCCGAGAGGGGCCGACGAGCGCGGCCCAGCGGCACGGCGCTGCCCAGCCGGGCGAGCTTGCCGAGATCCGGCGCGAACCGGCGACGACCGAGAGCGCGACACCACACCGGCCAGGCGAACTTGCCGAGGTCCGCCGCGAACAGCCGGCGCCGCCGGTCGACGGACCAGGCACCAAGTTGCCCGCGACACAACACCAACCCGGCGCTCCTCAGCCAGGCGAGCTTGCCGCGATCCCGCGCAGACCGGGGTACGCGATACCGCCCTCCGAGGAGGTGCGGGTCCGGGTCGCCGCGCCCGACGCGGCTCTGCGGGCGAGCATGCACACCGCGCTGGATCGGGCCGGGGTGCCGCTGGCGCGGGAGCCGTCGTCCGACACGGTTCTGCTGGCTGCGGCGTCCACTGTGGACGAAGCGCTTGCGGACTGTCCGAACGGGGACCAGGCCGGGATCGTCGTCGTCGCGGATCGGTTGGCGGCTGATGGGGTGCGGCGGGCCGTGCGGGCCGGGGTTGCGGTGCTCGTCCAGTCCGCCCGGGCCACGCCGACGCGACTGGCCGCGGCGGTGCGCTCGGCCCACGACGGCGACGGCCGCCTCCCGCACGAGGCATTGGTCCGCCTGCTGGGCACCGACCGGCGGAAACAGGCGGCCCCACCGCGGCTGACCGCCCGCCAGCTCGTCATGCTGCGGCTGATGGCCGAGGGGTTGGACAACATCGGCATCGCCCGGGCGCTGTCGTGCTCGGCGCACACGGTGAAGAACGTGATCTACGACCTGATGAGCCGCCTCCAGGCCCGCAACCGCGCACACGCGGTCGCCGCCGGAGTGCGCGCCGGGCTGATCTGACCCGCCCGCGGAGGCACGCACCTGAAGTCCGTGAAGGTGGCCTTTAGGGGCGCGGCGTGACCCAAATCGACCCGAAACGCGGTTGGCGGGGCCCCCCCCCCCCGCAACCCGCGGCCAGGGGTTTCACAGCAGCAACGGGCGCCCCCCCCGGGGGGCCCCGCCCTGGGGGGGGCCCGGGGGGCCCCCGGGGGCGCGCCGCCGGCGGGGGCGCCCGCGGGGGCGGCGGGCACCCCCCCCCCCACCGGGGGGCCCCCCGGCGGTGTGCGGGGGTGCCCGGGTCAGACCCCGGGGGGCGACACCAGGTCGCCCAGCACCCCCCC